>CALVIN010000015.1 GCA_944330115.1 uncultured Clostridia bacterium | reverse complement strand
TGGAAAAACTGCCCGCGGCGCTCAAAGAAATAGCCAATAAAAATTTTGAGAGCTTTGCGCTGGGACTGCACGGGCCCGACCTGCTGTTTTATTACCACCCCCTCACCAACAACGATACCAACGCAATAGGCTACCGCATACACGAGCACTTTGCAAGCAAATTTTTTACGCGGTCGGCGGCTACATACATAAAAAGGGGCAAGCGCGAGGCCGACAGGGCCTATCTGTTCGGATTTTTGTGCCACTTCGCGCTCGACAGCGAGGGGCACCCCGTTGTAAATGCCGAGATGAAGGCCAAGGGGCTTTCGCACACAGAGATAGAATCGGCATTCGACAGGCACCTGCTGCTTGCCGACGGAAAAAAGCCGCTCGGCACCGACCTCACCGCGCACATCTGCGTGGGGCAAAAGACGGAGGACATCGCCGCGGCGTACTTCGGCGTGAGCAAAAAGAAGGCCAAAAAGGCGCTTAAATCGATAAAATTTTATAACGGCATGCTCAACTCGGGCAGCGCCGTCGTGCGCGGGTTTGTTACCTTTTCGCTGAAAATTTCGCGCATGTGGGACATAATGCACGGCATGATGATGCCGAAGAGCATAGAGCCGCAATGGCAGGACGGCATACGCGGGCTGGACGAGGCCTATGAGAGGGCAATAGATAAGGCCGTGCGGCTGATAGAAAATTTAGACGGATATCTTTCGGGCAAGTGCGCCATGAGCGGCGAGCTGAACAGAGATTTCGAATAAAAGTAAAAAGGTGTTTTAATGGAAAGCAATCTTACGACTGCGGGGGTCATCCCCGCAAAGGCCGAAAAGGCCGCACGCCGCGCGGAGGCGAGGGCAAGGAGAAAAAGCAGCCCGCTCTACGCACAAAAGAGAAGTGAGCTGCCGTGGATATTGTACGACGTGGGCAACTCGGCCTTCACCCTGCTGGTAAGCGCGATATTGCCCATCTACTTCAACGCGCTTGTAACAAACGCGGGCTTGAGCGCCAGCGACGCTACCGCTATATGGGGCTATGCCGCGAGCGGCGTGACGCTGTGCGTGGCGGTGATATCGCCCATACTCGGCAGTTTTACCGACTTTAAGGGGCTTAAAAAACCCTTCTTCTTTTTCAGCGCGATGATAGGCGTTTTGGGCTGCGCGGCGCTGGGCATACCCATGGAGTGGGTGGCGTTCCTTGCGCTGTTCATCGTAACAAAGATAGCCTATTCGGTGAGCCTGGTGTTCTACGACGCAATGCTGCCCGACGTCGCCGACTTAAAGCGCGTCGACATAGTATCTTCAAAGGGCTATGCCTGGGGCTATATAGGCAGCTGCATACCATTTATTATAAGTATAGTGCTGGTGCTCACGGTGGACACGGCAATTTCCATGCCGATAGCCTTTGCCATAAACGCGATATGGTGGCTGGGCTTCACCATTCCCCTCACCAAATCATACCGCCAGACGCACTTTGTTGAGCGCACGGCGCACCCCGTAAAACAGAACTTCAAACAGCTGGCATCCGTATTCAAAAAGGAGGGCGGCGTTAAGAACAGAAAGGGCATCGCGCTCTTTTTGATATCCTTCTTCCTCTACATCGACGGCGTATATACCGTTATCGACATGGCCACCTCCTTCGGCACGGCGCTCGGGCTGGAGAGCTCGGGCCTGCTCATCGCCCTGCTCGTGACGCAGGTAGTCGCCTTCCCCTCCGCCATCGTGTTCGGCAAGCTCGCCGGCAAAGTTTCGAACGAGCTGCTCATAACCATAAGCATATGCGCATACACATTTGTGGGCGCGTTTGCAATATTTATGCAGTCGATGTGGCAGTTCTGGGTGCTCGCCGTTATGGTGGGACTGTTCCAGGGCGGGATTCAAGCGCTCTCGCGCTCGTACTTCACCAAGATAATACCCGCCGAGCACTCGGGCACGCTGTTCGGCATACTCGATATATTCGGCAAGGGCGCGGCATTTTTGGGCACCATGCTCGTATCTGTTGTGACGCAGCTGACCGATTCGGTAAACCTGGGCGCAATACCCATCGTGTGCCTGTTCGTGGCCGGCCTCGTCATGTTTATAATAACGGCCAGGTATAACAAGCCCTTTATAGCAAAAGCGCAGACGCTTGAAAACGAGGCTGAAGCGAGCGAAGCTGCGCAGGAAATTGCAGGCGAAGCGGCTGCAGGGGCAGTTGCCGAAACCGCGGGTGAAGTCGCGGCTGAAGTTGCGGCCGCAGTTGACGACGGCATTGCTGCGGACGGCGCAAATAGCAACAAATAAATTTAAAAACAAATCGACATTTTTCGTTTAACCCTTCCCGCCCCGCCCGTGCAAGCACGGGCGGGGCACCCTCTTTAAAGACGGCAAACGCTGTTTATTTCACTTACTTTAAATGACAGCAAAAAAGCGCCGCGGCTTTCAGCCGCGGCGCTGATGATATATCTATGTAATTAAACCCTGCCCAAAATAAAATCTACCGAGCAATCGAAATAGTTTGCAAGTTTTATAAGGCTTTCACTAGTGGGCTGAGTTTTGCCGTTGTGCCAGCGGTTTACCGTCTTTTCGGCAATGCCCGTATCCTTTTCCATGCGGTATTTCGTTACATTGAAATGCGCCAAAATTATCGTAAGTTGTTGCGAAAAGGGCGGACGCTGCTTAAATTGCGTGCCGGAATAGTCGTCGGTCAGGCCGAGCAGATAATCGGTAGAGCAACTGAAGTAGTCGGCAAGCTTTACAAGCGTATCAGTATACGGCAACCCCTCGCCGCGCAAAAGCGAAAGCACCGTAGACTGATCGATGCCTATCGCATCGGCAAGCGCCGCCGACTTTATCCCCGCGTCATTCATAAGGCATTTGAGATTTTCAGACAGTTTCGACATATTTCCCCGAAAGTAGTGTTATTTCGTGCTTTTATTATCGGTCAAACTTCCCTGTTTTTGTTGATTTAGGGAAGTTGGAACGGTATAATATAGGTACACAAAGGCAGTGCGCGCGGCTGACGTGAAATACATTCAGGAGGACAGATAAACTATGACTCAAACGGAAACAAAAAATACATATACCATTGGCGAAAAAGGTCTTTTTGAGGAAATTTTGATTGCGATGGACGGCTGTTTTGACTGCAAAATTGTACGGAGCCGGGAGTGTGCCCTGCTACATTTTGCTAACGGACAAAAATTTAAACTCTCGCTTGAAATAATTGAATAAAAAAAAAGCCGCCTGCCTGCAGAATTTTTCTGCAGGCAGGCGGCAAAAAATAAGGGTTATTATTTTAATACATGGTTTGCTGAAAATATGTTTTATGCGGCAGATAAAGCACGGCAACTTGTTTTCTCGCCGCCATTAAGGTATACATGGCGGCTCTGCCGTTTCCATACTTCGTATGGACCCTCGGCAGGGCAGCGGCCTTACGGCCTCGCGCGGTCACCGCTGCGTTTGCTCATCTCACTCGGCACGGACAGCGGGTGTCCGCTGTCCTATGAAATGCCTCGTTCTCTCGTGCGGCGTGCGGTGCATTGCCGCCGCACTCTCTCACCGCTCGCGCGCTTACTTATGCGCTCGCTCATCTCACTCGGCACGGACAGCGGATGTCCGCTGTCCTATGAAATGCCTCGTTCGTCCTCCCATGCGCGCCAGGGAGATAAATTATCAAATCACAAAAAAAATAAGCAGCGACTGCATTGCGCAATCGCTGCTTATTTTTTGAAATCCGGCAACCTGTTATCCTCCCAGGCGCTCTGTGCCAAGTACTTTCACCGTAGACGAGCTTAACGGAAATGTAAAGCCGCCAATTTTTAGTTCTAATTCTATCCTTACTGCAATTCCCGCGGCTTATTTCCAGAAGTTAAGCTCTGATAACAACACTCGGCACAGCGCGCCTGCAAGGTAATAATTACTGTATACAAAAAAACAGATACCTGCTCTTTTGAGCAGGTATCTGTTTTTTGAAATCCGGCAACTTGTTATCCTCCCAGGCGCTCTGTGCCAAGTACTTTCACCGTAGACGAGCTTAACTTCTGTGTTCGGAATGGGAACAGGTGGATCCTCGTCGCCATTATCACCGGAATGATATTATAACGGCAAATGCCGATATAAACATTTTGGCTTCCCGCTTTTCCGCGGGTATTCAAAAGTTTTCAGTCACGAAGACTGACAACTGCATAGGGGTAAGAAAATCAAATACAAAAAGCTTTGAATTACGCTCGTTAAAATCGTAGCCTTTCTCTAAGTTTAGGATTCGTAATATTTCAATCTGTTTTCTCAACAATAGTTGAGATCAAGCCCTCGACCTATTAGTATCGGTCAGCTCAATGCATTGCTGCACTT
>CALVIN010000014.1 GCA_944330115.1 uncultured Clostridia bacterium | reverse complement strand
AACAGCGGACACCCGCTGTTTACCGGGGCGCGTCCGCTAAAGGCGCGAATCCCTCTCTCTCCGCCAAAAAAAAGGCACCCAAGCGGGTGCCTTTTTATATACTTAACCAAAGCCGCACAGCAAAAATTGTGCGGCTATTTTTTGCATTGCCCTGAATAAAAGGGCGGCGGGAGGGCAAAACATTATGCGGAGGTGATTTTATGGCAGATACACTTACTTCGAAAGAGCTTACAATGCTTTCGCAGGCGCTGACCACCGAGGGACTGATTTGCAAAAAGGCGAGAATGTACTCTAACACGCTCACCGACCCCGCCCTTGCCGACTGCATGGCGTGCATCGCCGACGAGCACGAAAAGCGGTATTGCGCGCTGCTGAAACAGCTGAGCTGAGGGCAGCCCGATTTACAATTTTTACGCCATTAAATAAGGAGGACGCAATGAAACTTACCAAACAAGACACCACCCTGTGCGAAAAGGACGCGCTGCAGGATATGTTGGACAGCGAAAAGGCGCTGATGAGCCTATACACCACCGCTCTGTACGAGGGCAGCGGCAAGAACTTGCGCAAAAACTTTTCGGATAATCTGCTTGCCGTGGCGCAGAACCAATACACGCTGTTCCAGCAGATGTCCTCGCGCGGGTATTACGAGGCGGCGCCCGCAAAGAAGGACATGATAGACCAGGCCAACGACACCTTTAAAAAGCAGCAAAAAACGCTGTCTTCGGCAAAGAGCGCCGCCGCAGGAAAGTAGCGCATATATCGCGGGCATTACAGGCTGCGAGTTGGTAATTGCCCCGCATATATGCCCGAATTAACGCAATTTTATTTAAGGCGGGGATTTATTCTTCGCGGTGTTTATAACCCTTTCGGCAGTAACTTGCAACTGCAAGTTACTGCCACCTCCCCTTCAGGGGAGACAAGGGTGTATTTGCACCGCTTCACTTAATTTGCTTTCAATAATCAAGCAAATGAAACCCCACCTTTAATTCCTCCCCTCAAAGGGGAGGTATATTTGGGGCATATGCGCTACCCAAAGGAGATGTGAATAGGGTATAAGACAAATTGCCCTGCATATATGCCCGAATTACCGCAATTTGAAAGGCGAGGGCGCGGACAGTTGTCCGCGCCCTCGCCTTATTATACTTTTTTAATTTTTTATGCCGTCGGAACCCTCGGCGCCATCCTGAAAGGCCGAAAAGATATCGACCGAGGATACGCTGTGCGAGCGTATCAGTTCGTAATACTCATCGCCCGAAAAATCGCGCTGCTTGGTATATTCTCCGCCGAGCGACTCTATGGCGTACTTGAGCTCCTGAAACTCAACATAGGATATGCCGTCTTCGTCAATCTTGTCGAGCAGATAGGGCAGGGCGCGCTCGTCGCCGTAGGATGCGAGAAAGCCCGCGTGCAGTGGCACGTCGTCGCCCGAGCGGAACTCCTTTAGGAGTATGTCATACACGCGCTCGTCGCGGCGCACAACTTTTGATAAAATTTCAAGCATGAGCGGCCGCTCGACGCCGTTATTATAATTTTCTATTGCCTGCTCCATGACGAGGTCGGCCTTCTCCTTTATAAAGTCGGCGCACTGGTTTTTAAAATCTTCGTCCTCCTCGGTTGCAATCAGGCGCATATACACGGGTATGGCCTCGTCGGCGGAGCCGAGGATATTTACCGCATACTGCTTTAAGCCCTCTTCGCCGCGCTCTAAAAGGGGGAGCAGCATGGCCCTGCACTCGGGGCGGGCCTCTATGGCCTTGCACAAAAATTCCGAGACGGGCACGCCGTTTTTGACGTGTGCGCGCAGACATTTTACGAGCTCTTCGCTGCTCATCGCGGCATAGTAGCCGTTGGGGCTGGTGCCCAGCGACTTTATGGGGGTGTTGCCGAACTTTGCATACATCTGCGGGATCATATCCTCCCACTCCTCCTCCTTGAACTTGCCGGCGTTTTTGGAGATGTAGTCGGAAAGTTTTTTATCGAACATACCGTCGAAATCATAGAGCTTCATTTTATGGCCTCCATAATACTTTCATACGCGCCCTTTTCGGCGTCAAAAAAGCTGCACACGTCGCCCACGGGCACGTCGGACTCGCGCACGCCCGAAACGGTGAATATCACCGCAGCAAGCACGCGCAGATCGGCGCTCTTTGCAAGAATGCCCGCCTTGCTCATGGCCCTGTATACCCTTTCGGCGGCGCCGCAGAACCTGCCCGAATAGTCCTCGTCCAGAATGCCGAAGCGCGAAACGAGCACGGCATACGCCGAGAGGAATTGCTTGCGCTTTGCGCGCCCTATGTTGAGAGCGTAGATATCCACGCTTTTATATATGTTGCATATTACGACGCCGAACTGGTTGTCTTCGTTGCGCTCGCATATGCTGTGTATCACGGCTATCTTTAAAGAGTCCGACAAAAACGCGTCGAGCAGCAGGCCGCGGAGGTAGTCGTCGTAGCCCGCCTTCACCGCGCACATGGCGGCGATGTAGTGCAGCTGATTGTCGTCGGAGTTCTCCGTTTCGTCGAATGCCCACTTTATGCACTCGAGCACGTTTACGTCCCGCGCCAGCTTTTTTGCCCCCCTTGCGGGCAGGCGGTAGTACGACGAGAGGAACTCGAGCGAGCTCTCGCGCAGGTCCTGCGGCAGGCGGTAAAAATAGCTGAACTCCTCCACCTTGCCCGAGGCGGCATTTTCGTGCGCGCGCAGCATGTAATAGCGCGCCACCACCGCGTCGGGATTTATGGTGAGCAGCCTGTCGAATGCGTCGAAACACGCATCGAAGTTGCCGCTGTTATAGGCGGCTACGGCCTTGAAATAGAGCACGGTCGTGTCGTACTCAAACTCACCCTCGAGCTTGCAAAACAGCTCAAACGCCTCGGCATGCAGCTTATTTTCGCAGCATACGGTGGCAATTTTATATATATCGTCGGGGTTCTTTGCGTTGAGATGCACAAGCCGGTATGCAAGCTCCCTGCCCTCGTCGGCCTTCTTCTGCTCGGTCTTCACGGCGGCGAGCGTGGTGAGCGCCTGCACGTCGTTTGGCTTTATTTTGAGTATGGAGAGGCACTCTGCCTCGGCCTCCTCCGCCTTGTCGCAGATTATGTTGCACATGGCGATGTAGTTGCGCGCCGAAAGGTAGCGCGGGTTGCCCTCGTCCACCTTTTCGAACTCCTCTATCGCCTTGTCGTACTGCTGGGCGCGCATGAGGTCTACCCCGCGCGACATCTCGGCCGAGTAGTCGGCTATCTGGGGCGGGTAGGCAAATTTGAGCGGGTTCTCCTCCCTGTGCAAAAAGCTGTCGATTATCTCCCTCCTGCTCTCGGGGGAGAGGTCGTCCGTTTCGATGAGCAGTTTATTGTAGTAATAGGCGGCGAAGTGCTCGTTTTCTATGTTCATAAAGCTTACCGCCAGCCCCTCGTATGCGTCGGAGAGGTCGCCGCCCTGCGCCTCGTCCAAAAAGCGGAACCAGTAATTTATAGAGCGCTCATACAGCTCCATGTCGTCGAAAACTTCGGCATACAGCATAAAGGAACGGTCGTCGTCATAGTTCAACTCGCCGTTCTTGTTGAGCATTTTAAGCGCCCCTATCAGATTGTGGTCGTCCAGCATGTCGGCCGCAATGCCAAGCAGCCGATCGTCGCCGAAATCTATGGCCTCTGTCTTTCTCATTTGAATAATTTTTCTATATCCTCTGCGCCGAACTTATAGTCGGTATTGCAGTAGTGGCAGTGAACGGACACTTCGCCCTGTTCCTCCGCTATCTTTTTAAGCTCCTCTTTGCCCATGGTGTGCAGTATGGCGGCTATCTTTTCGCGCGAGCAGTTGCACTTGTACTCGGGCCGGGTGATATACACGTGCGAGCCCTCTGTGTCCTTGCCGAAGTATCTTTTAAGCACGCCCTCGCCGCCGAGTTTTAAAATATCTTCGGCAATGTCGCCTATCTCCTCGGCCTTGGCATCGATGTAGGCGGCCGCCTCCTCGCTGTGGCCGGGCAGCAGCTGCATTACCACGCCGCCCGCGGCGAGGCACTTTTCGCCCTCGAACTTTGCGCCTACGCGCACCTTTGTGGGTATCTGCTCGGATATCTCGAAATAGTGCTCAAGGTTGTGCGAAACGTCGTCGGAGATGAGCTCGCACGCGCCCGTAAAGGGACGGAAGAAGCCGTCGTCCTTTACAACGGTCATAAAGCCGCCCGCAAGCTTGCCGCCCGCGGAGCCGTCGATATAGCCGCGCATGTGCAGGTTTACGTCGCCCGAAACGCTGGCGGAGCCCGAATTTTCGCCCGCCTTTATGGTTATGGATACGGCGCCCTTTTCGCTCTTTAAGCAGCCCGCCATGTATGCGCCGCACGTTAAAAGTTCGCCCAGCGTTTTTGCGGCAGCGGCGTCGAGGCCGTGTATATCGCGTGCACGCTGAACGAGCCCGGTAGTTTCGGCCACCGTCAGCGACACCTGTTTATTGCATATCAAAGTTTTGAATAATCTGTTCATGGAAGACCTCCTCACGAAATTTTTTGCGCGCGGCCCGCGTAAAAAATCTGTGAGCTTTTTCACTTCGCTCTGCAAATGAAATTTATGCGCAGGCTGTCGGGCTTTAGCGGTTCGCCGAGGTGGCCCTCGGTGCGCAAAAGCTCGAAGCCGCTGTTTGCAAGCGCCTCGGATACCGACTGCACGGTGTGCACATACTGCACGTGCCGCTCGTCGTCGCGGCGGAAGAGGCCGCCGCCCGCGGGGGTGAATACGGTGATATCCATCACCACCCTGTCGCCCAAAAATTTGTTGAACCAGATATAGGTTATATCTTCAAGGTCCTCCGAAAAGAGGTTGTCGCCAAGCACGTTTTTGAGCTTATATTCGCTGCTTATATCAAATATAAACGCGCCGCCCTTTTTTAAACAGCCGCGCACGTGTGAAAATGCCGCGTGCAGCTTTTGCGGCGGGACGTAATTTAGGCAATCGTTTACGGCGACGGCAAAATTTACCCGCCTTATCAGTTTTAGTTTGGTTATATCGCCGAGTAAAAATTCTGCGCGCACTCCCTCTGCCGCGGCAAGCTGTTTGGCCCTGTCCAGCATCTGTTCGGAGATATCCACGCCGCACACATCTTTGCCAGCCCTGTAAAGGGCGCGCGTAAAATATCCGTTGCCGCAGCCGATATCTACGCCGCTCTCGCCCGCGCCGAGGCTTGCCAGCGCGTCAATTAAATACTGCGACCATTGTTCATAGCCGCAGTCTGAATTTAAATATTCAAATTTTCCGCCGAGGGCGGAGTAGCTCTGCTTCATAATTCCGCCTGCGCCGAAGATCACCTCAACAGGTTATCGGCGCTGATCTTCTTTTTCTTCTTCTTTTTGCCGTCGTCCTGAAGGGCCTTCTCCCTTTCGGCGAACAGCTTGTTGTATTCCACATAGCGCTCGTCGTTTTTGTGCGCCTCTTCATACGAGTTTATGCGCCCCTCGAGCGCGGCTCTGCCCGAAGCGACGCCCGCTATATCTGCGCGCGAGAAGCTCTTGCCGAGCGCGGGCAGCACCTCGTCCTCTATGGGCATTATGGGGCGGCCCACAAGTTCGCTCTTGCCTGCGGCAAGTATCTCGCGGGCGATAGCCTTCTCCTCTTCCTCCTTTTCGGCGGCGAGCTGCTTGGGCGTCTTTTTGGCGCGCTCACGCTCTTTCTGAGCCTCGAGGTTGGGGGTGATATACATATCGAACACCCACTGCGTGAAGCTCATCCACACGAGGAACACATATGAGAAGCCGAATACAAGCAAAAGCAGCAATCCGAGCACCTGCACGATGCCCTCGATGAGCAGCAGCCATACGGGGATAAAGGCGAGCGCAAGGATGAATATGGTCTGTATAACAGAGCCGATGAGCAGTATAAAGCTGTTTTTTATAGTCTGCCAGGGGCCGACTTTATAGCTTACGCCCACGGCGATGAACCACATGCAGATGATGCCTATTATGACGCACAATATTATCATGAGCACGGTGGCGGCTATGGGCCATGCCGAGGAGCCGCCGGTGGCTATGGTGAGGTCCTTCCAGTCGCTGACCATAACCGTGCAGAAGAACACTATCATAAAGAGCGCCACGGGGAACGCCACATTGAGGTAGCACAGCTTTACGCCGCGGAAATAGCCCTTAATGGTGAACTCGCCGTGCGTGTTTACCAGCTTTTTCATCGAAAAGCACGCGCCCGCCACGCCTATTGCGGCGATGAGGCCGGCGATTATCGCCAGCGAATAGAACATTATGTCTGCCGACATATTCAGGCTTTCGGCAAGGCCGGAGACGTTGGGCGTTGCGGGAATGCCCACGGGGCCGATGTTTGAGCTGAACGGATATATGTTTGAC
This sequence comes from uncultured Clostridia bacterium, assembly GCA_944330115.1. Classification (GTDB taxonomy): domain Bacteria; phylum Bacillota; class Clostridia; order Christensenellales; family Borkfalkiaceae; genus Coproplasma. The sequence continues at coordinate 15,121 of CALVIN010000014.1, read as the reverse complement.
AGCGCCGAAACATACAGATTGCGTATATATACAATAACTATTAGGGGCACAAAGAAAAGGAGCGTGAACAGATTGCAGATTATTATCTTGCTGAAGTTCGATTTAAATACGTTCCAGGTATCGCCCCACCTGCCCTGGGGCAGCTCTGTGCGGGCGTAGTCGCCTATTTCGTTGCCCTCGAGGGCCTTTACTCTTGATTCTGCCATTTTATAATTCCCGAAGTTTATTGTGTGATTAGCGGCCGCGCGCTCCGTCCGAGAAGATATCTCACGGCAACAGACTGCGGCATATACAGCATTATAACGCAAAGCCGGGAATTTTTCAATTATTTTAATTGAGGTTTAAAAAAATTCTTTACATTTGTGTGCCGCTGTGATATATTTATCATACTTAAGTTCATGCTTAAATAGAGGAGCGGGCGAGCAACAGTACGCGCGGAGTTGGGTTTTAAGGGAACTCTTACCCTCCGCACCGAAAGGGCATCCCCGCCGAAGTGCAGGCCGCCTTGCCCTGCGCTGGGTGCAAAGGTCAATACCCTTGCAACTGTCGCTTTACGCCGCAAAATTTGCGGAGCCGGTATCTGCGCGGCAGCGCTGCGGCTCAGAAAAATGCGGCCCGCGTCGCGCTATTTCCGGCAAAAGGTAATAACTTTTTTGCAGATATCCGCAGCGGCGCGCCCCTGCGGCTTTTTTATTGCATGCGCGGGCATCGGGCCTTAAAATGCCATTGCGGCAGTACCCCGATCATTGCGGCAGTACCCCGCCGCGCGGCGCAAACTTACGAATTAAAATTTGGAGTAACATATATGAAAAAATTTAACGTTGGCGTAATAGGCGCCACGGGCATGGTGGGACAGCGTTTCCTGCTTCTGCTCGAAAATCACCCCTGGTTCAACGTGACCGTGCTTGCGGCCTCGGCTTCATCTGCGGGCAAGAAGTATAGAGACGCCCTCCGCCGCTGGCACATGAGCGCGCCCATGCCCGAAAAATACGCCGACATGACCGTGCTCGACGCCTCTGCCGACAGGGAGAAGATAGCCGCATCCGTCGACTTCTGCTTCTGCGCGGTGAACATGAAGAAGGAGGAGATAAAGGAGCTTGAGTATGCCTATGCAAAGCTCGAGTGCCCGATAGTTTCCAACAACAGCGCGCACCGCTTTACGCCCGACGTGCCCATGGTGATACCCGAGATAAACGCCGACCACATACAGGTAATAGAGGCGCAGCGCAAAAGATTGGGCACAAAGCGCGGCTTTATAGCCGTAAAGAGCAACTGCTCGCTGCAATCCTACGTGCCCCTTCTGCACCCGCTCAAAAAATTCGGCATAAAGAACGCCGCAGTCACCACCTATCAGGCGATATCGGGCGCGGGCAAGACCTTTGAGACCATGCCCGAAATAATCGACAACATCATCCCCTACATCGGCGGCGAAGAGGAGAAGAGCGAGAAGGAGCCCCTTAAAATTTGGGGCAAGATAGAGGGCGGCGAGATAGTGCCCGCCACCTCCCCCGCCATCACGGCGCAGTGCCTGCGCGTGCCCGTATCCGACGGCCACACGGCGGCGGTGTTTGTAAACTTTGAAAATAAGCCCGCCAAGGAGCAGATACTCGAGGCGTGGGCAAACTTTAAGGGCGAGCCCCAGGAGCTCGAGCTCCCCTCGGCGCCCAAGCAGTTCATACACTACTTTGAGGAGAACGACCGCCCCCAGGCCAAGCTCGACAGAATGACAGAGAACGGCATGGCGGTATGCGCCGGCAGGCTGAGAGAGGACAACGTGTTCGACTATAAGTTCGTAGGCCTCTCGCACAACACGCTGCGCGGAGCGGCGGGCGGCGCGGTGCTGCTTGCAGAGCTTCTGGCAGCCAAGGGCTATTTGGACTGATCAAAAAAATACCGCATACTAAAAAAAACATACGGCAAACCGCCGGCATAAAAATATAATACAGTAACTTTAATGTCGCAAGGCGGTACGCCGCGGCAGACTGCGCTTTGCGAGATTTTCGTGAATACAAATAACTTAATGTCGCAAGGCGGGTTTCCCGCCGCAGCAGGCCCCAATTTGCGCATACCTGCGCCTGAGCAGGGTGAATTCGCGCGACTATACGCTCCGGGGGCCCTTAAGGTCGCGCGAAGAGGGGCAGCGCCCCTCAAACTCACGGAAAATATCGCGCACGGCCTGTGCGAGATTTTCGTGAATATGAATATATAAATTTTTTTTAGGAGTTTTGTTATGGTCGGGTTTTTCAAAGGCACGGCAACGGCGATGGTAACGCCCTTTGCCGCCGACGGGAGCATCAACTTTGAAGCTTTCGCCAAGATGATAGAGTATCAGATAGAGAACGGCACGGATATGCTGCTCGTGCTCGGCACCACCGGCGAACCCCCCACGATGAGCGAGGAGGAAAAGGAGGCGCTGATGCGCTTTACCGTGCAGAAGGTGAACGGCCGCGTGAAAGTTATGTTCGGGTGCGGCTCAAACAGCACGGCTCACGCCGTGGAGATGGCAAAGAAGGCCGAGGCGATAGGTGCCGACGGTCTGCTCGCCGTCACCCCGTACTACAACAAGTGCACGCAAAAGGGCATAGTGCAGTATTACCGCACGATATGCGAGGCCGTAACGCTGCCCGTTATAGCCTATAACGTGCCTCCCCGCACGGGCGTGAACATACTGCCCGCGACTGCCGAAGAGCTTTCGAAAATACCCAACATGGCGGGCATAAAGGAGGCCTGCGGCAACATGGAGCAGATTTGCGAGACCATGCGCCGCGTGCGCGGTAAGATGGACGTATATTCGGGCGACGACAATTTAAACCTCCCCATACTCGCCATAGGCGGCGCGGGGCTCATTTCGGTAGTTTCGAATATCGCGCCCAGGGAGACCAAGCAGGTGTATGAATACATGGAGGCGCACGACTTAGACAGGGCCAACGAGCTTGAAGACAAACTTCTGCCCCTCATCGACGCATGCTTCACCGAGGTAAATCCTATACCCGTGAAGTACGGCTGCGACGTGATAGGCCTTGACGCGGGGCTGCCCCGCCCTCCCCTCACCGAGCTTGAGGATGCGCACAAAAAGATAATGGACGAATGTATTGCAAAATTGGGGCTTAAAAAGGTATGATAAAGATTCTTGTATGCGGCGTTGCCGGCCACATGGGCAGAAATATTTGCGAACTTTTGAAGGACGATGCCGAGGCCGCGGCTGTGTGCGGCGTCGACCTGCACACGCCCGAAACCTTTGCGGGCAACGTTTATAGAAGCTTTGACGAAGTGAACGAGGACGTGGACGTGGTGATAGACTTCTCCTCCCCCGCATGCCTGGAGAGCGAGATGAAGTATTGCCTTGCGCACAACGTGCCCGCGGTAATAGCTGCGACCGGCTACACAAAGGAGCAGCTCGACTACATAGACGAGTGCTCAAAAAAGGTGGCGATATTCCGCACGGCCAACTTTTCGGTGGGCGTAAACCTTTTGGTAAAACTCGTAAAGGAGGCCGCGGAATTTTTGGGCGAGCAGTTCGACATCGAGATAGTCGAAAAGCACCACAACCTGAAGAAGGACGCGCCCAGCGGCACGGCTCTCATGCTTGCCGACAGCGCGAACTCCGCCTTTGAAGATAAAAAGCCGTACGTCTGCGGCAGAGAGGGCAACGTGGGCGCACGCGGCAGGGAGATAGGCATACACGCCGTGCGCGGCGGCACGATAGTCGGCGAGCACGAGGTGATGTTCTGCGGCGAGGACGAGATAATCACCCTTTCGCACTCGGCGCGCTCCAAAAAGGTGTTCGCGGCGGGCGCCATCCGCGCGGCAAAGTGGCTGGCAGGCAAACCCGCGGGCCTCTATGACATGAAGAATGTTTTGGGCAATTTATAAAATAATTTAATTATTTTTGTCTGTAATTTTTTTCGGGGAAATATTTTATATATTTTTAGTACGGCAGGCGCGGGCAATTTGCCCGCGCCTGCCGTACTTTTCTGCGTATATGCACGCAAAATATGCTCCCGCGCAATATTGCGCGGGAGCATATTTAATTTTATTTTATTTTATTTTTTATCCGGCGAATTTTATATCTATATCGCCGTTGTTGCAGTCTAAATTGAGCAGCTTGCCGCCGCCGGTATTTGAAACAAGGTTGCTCTCGCCCTTCTTTATTGTGCAGTTTATTGTGTAATCTTCGTAGCTGTCCGCCACCGTACCCGTAATATTTCCGTTTTTGGCCGAGAGCGATATCTCCTTGCCCGCGCCGGGGCCGTCAACCGCAACGCTGCCGCCGTTGGAACAGAGCGCAATGCTGCCCGCCGCCTGCACTTTGCCGAAAACTATATCCTCGTTTGTGGTGGAGATCGAAATGCCGCCCAGCCCGTCGGGAAGAGATATCGCAATTTTGCGGTACTCGATATCGGGCTGTGTGACTATTATGTCAGACCAGTTTTTATCGATTTGCAGAGTGATGGAGAGCTCGCCCTCGGGCGAGAGGGCAATATCATAAAATTCGTTCACGCTCTCGCAATAGGAGATATCCACGCCGCCGTCCTGCGAGGGCAGCACCTCCACCTCCCTGTCGGTGACCTCTATGACGACCGACTTGACCTCGGCGGAGCTGTAAGTTGCCGTTTTGGCCGAAAATTCGCCCGCATCGTAGCACCCGCCCAGGCACGCGGCCGCGCAAGATGCCGCCACAGCCGCAAAAATCAAAGTGAATTTTTTTAACATTATTTAAACCTCCATAAATTTATTTACGTTTTTTGTATTATCTGATAGCGCCGCTCTCGTCTCCCCTGAAGGGGAGGTGGCACATGCAAGCTTGCGAGCATGTGCCGAAAGGGTTTTACAGGAGACGCATTTAACCCTTCCGCCCCGCCCGCGCAAGTGCGGGCGGGGCACCTTCCCTTTAGGGACGGCAAGTGAAACCCCTCCGTCACTTCGTGACACCGTCTCGCAGTGCGTGCGGTAAATAAACCGCACTGCTCGGTCACCGTTCGCGCTTGACATATTCGCTCACTCATCTCGCTTGGCACGCACAGCGGGTGTCCGCTGTGCTATGAATTGCCTCGCTCGTCCCTCGAAGGGGATGTGCACGGACTGCGCTATTGCACAGGGGTTGACAGCCGTGCTATTTAATGCTAAAATAGTATAAACTTTTGTGTAACACAAAAGTCAAGGAAAAATCATGGAAAATTTTTTCAGAATAGGCGAGGCGGCAAAACTTGCGGGGACTACCGCCGAAACGCTGCGCCACTACGACAGAACGGGGCTTGCGAGCCCGAGCCATACCGACAAGTGGACGGGCTACAGATACTATTCGCAGAGCGACATTGTGCGAATAAGCACTATAAAGGCGCTGCAGAGCATGGACTTTTCGCTGAAAGAGATAAAGGAAATATTGCAGGCCGACGACATTGCGGGCGTGCTTGAGCTTTTGAATGCCGCGCTGGTGCGGGCGGATAAAAAGATTTCCGAGCTTGAAAGCGCGCGCAGCAAGATAGAGCGCGCAAAGGCGCACTACGAAAACAAGCGGTCGGTGCCGACGGGCGGCGCCTATGAGCGCACCCTGCCGCAGCGCACGATATTGCTTTTGCAAAGTTTTGACATGCCTACGGTGGAAAACCTGACCGACTACCACCGCCACTTTTACGGGCAGCTTAAGGATGAGATGAAGGATAAATTTACATTTGAAGATGCGGCGGGCATTTACACGCGGGGCGGCGAAGCGCACATGTTTGCGATATGCAAAACTTTTGTGCCGACGGAAGGGCTTGAAGTGCTGCCCGCGGGCAGGTATCTTTGCAGGCGGTGCGGCGAGGACGGGCGCGCCGAAGCCGAGGCCGAACATGCGCAGAAGGTGCAAAAAATTACGGGCGCGCCGCCGCAGTTTGCCGTGAGCATGGTTGCGCTCACCGGCATTTTAAAGTGGGAATACGAGGTGCAGATATTTATTGAATAATTGCAATTAAAAAATAATTTGTTTTTTATTTAATATTTTTTGCATATAAAAGCGGCAGGTGCGCGCAAAATTGCGCGCACCTGCCACTTAATTTAAATTATATTTAAATTTAATTTTTATTTTTAATTTATTTTATTTTTGCCGCCCGCGCGAGTAAAAAGCGCTCACGCATCGTTGCCCTCAAACACGGCCAGCTCCTCGCACACCTTAAAAAGTTCGCTCTCGGCCTCGCTTACGACGGCGGCGCGGCGCGCCTTTCCGCGCACCTTTTTTGCCGACTGCAGGTTATTGAGCGCCGCGGCGAGGCGGGCGTCGTCCACCTTGTTATACTCGAAATATGCGCAATCGCTGAGTGTGGCGCGGGCGCACATGGCCTCATATACCTGCCTGCGCAGGCTCTCCGCGCGCTCCTTTATATTTTCGCCCTCGCCGTAAAAGGGGCCGTCGACATATATCACCTTTTTGGGCTTTTTAAAAAATTTGCGCTTTTTATACGTCGTGGTATATGCAAACACGGGCACGCCGCACTTTGCGGGGTATTTGAAGGACGCCGCGCCGAAGGGGCGTATGCCCGTATAGTAGGGCCATATGTGCGCCTCGGGGTATATCGCCACCCAGTGGCCATGCTTTGCGGCCTCCTCCACGTCGGCGGAGAAATTTTTAAGTCCGTGCAGGTCGGAGGGCACGGGCACGCCGCCAAGCAGCCTCACCAGGCCGCCCACGCCGCACTTTATAGATACGGCGTCGGGATTGACTATCACGTCGGCGGTTTTGGGGAAGGCTATGCGCGTGGGAGCCATCGCGTCGGTGAGAAAGGCCGTGTGGTTGCCGTAGATAAATGCCCCGCCGCCCTTGCAGCCGCGCAGCACCTTTTTATTCTTTACCCTCGTTAAAAGGCAGCTGACGAGCATTATGAGCGGCGTTGCGAACACCTTATACACAAAAAAGCGCGCCGCCCTCCACGCGCCGTCGGTGCGCACGTACTTATAGTCGTCGGGCAGCTTCTTTGCCTGAATGTGCGTGTTTGCAAAGTCATCTTTAAGTTCGTCGCTGTAATAGTATGTCAACTTCATATGCCCTCTTCTCCATTTACAACAATATTTATAGTCCGTCAATATTAAAAAATTATAAATTATTTATAAACGCAATGTAAACTTTTTTATTTTTGCCGCTTTTTAAATTATAAAAGGCCGCAGGCGGCGCAAAAAATGCGCCGCCTGCGGCCCCTCTGTACGGTATGTATCAAATTTGTATTGCCGCCATGTGACGCCCGTCTCTTTTAAAAGAGGGCGATAAATTCGCGCAGGGCGAAGGGCACGGGCACGTTTTTGGGCAGCGCCAGCCCCACGCCGCGCACGGGCAGGGCGGGGGTTATGTCTATTTCAAACAGTTCGCCGCTTTCAAGCTCCTTTTGGCAGTATTCGCGGGGGACGCAGCCTATGCCCATGCCCTTTACGGCAAGTTTGAGCATGAGGTCCCAGTTGGCCACCTCGATATCGGGCTGCAGCGAGAGGCCGAGCGTGGCGAGGTACCCGTCTACCGCGCGCCGCGCGACGGTGTTCTGCTCCATCATCAGGAGGGGATATTCCTGCAGCGTCTTTATGGATACGGCGCGCCCCTTGAGTTCGGAGAAGCGTTCGCTCGCGACGAAGATGTCCGAGAGCAGGCTCACGCTGCCCGAGAGCATGACCTCCTTGTCGTCGACGGGCAGGTTCAAAAACACTATGTCGCACTTGTTGTCCTTTAGCTGGGCGATGGTGTCGAGCGTGGTGCCCGTGATGAGGTCGAACTTTACGGCGGGGTACTTATCGTGATACTCGGCTATTTTATCGGCGAGCAGGTTGGAAAAGATAGAGTCGGTAGCGCCCACGCGAATGGTGCCCGTGGCGGTAGTTTTAAGCTCGATGAGGGTATTTTCGGCGCTGTCTAAGAGGGAGAGCGCCTCCTCCACCTTCGGATAGATAATTTTTCCGCCCTGCACCGAGAGCTCCATGCCGCGGTGAGTGCGGTTGAAGAGCGTTGCGCCGAGCTGATTTTCGAGCTGCTTTATCGCCTGCGAAACGGCGGGCTGAGATATGTATAGCTCCTCCGCCGCCTTGGTAAGGCTGCCGCACTTGGCGACGGTGTAAAATACCCTGTAAAGTTCAAGATTTACCATATTTTTAATGCTCCCAAATAGATAGATAGTTCACAAATTTTTTGCGCGGGCCGCGCGAGACTATACCTCCCCTACGAGGGGAGGTGGCATATACGAGCACCGCGAATATATGACGGAGGGGTTTCATTGTTGTTCGCTTATATGAGCCTGTGAAACCCCACCCTACCCTCCCCTCAAAGGGGAGGTGAATTAGTAGTATGTTCCCCTCAAAGGGGAGGTGATTTTTTACCGCATTGGGCACCTCCCCTTCGAGGGGAGGTGGCATATACGAGCACCGCGAGTATATGACGGAGGGGTTTCATATATACAACTCACCGCCGCCATAAAAATTTATAGATGCGAGCAAGACAAGGAGCGCGAGGAAAACTTGAGGGAGTTTACTTAAGCGTAAATGACCGAAAGTTGCCGCAGCGCGACGCCGTATTGCGACGCATATATAAATTTTTACTTGCCTACGCAGAATTTGGAGAATATAGTTTCAATTATCTCCTCCGTGGCGGTTTCGCCTGTTATTTCGCCGAGGGCGTCCCAGGCTTCGTGCAGATCGACGGAGATTATGTCGGCGGGGAAGGCGCCTATATTTGCAATGGCGCTGTTCAGGCTTTGAAGGGCGCGGGAGAGCGCGCCGTAGTGCCTCTCTTCGATGAGAAAGGCCTCGTCGGCCGAGCCCGAGGGCAGGGCGCGCGCCTGCATGAGCGATTTGAGCTCCTCAACCCCCTCGCCGGTGAGCGCGGAGATGAATATATCCTCGCCGCCGCCCGCCACGTCGGATACGTCGCGCTTGTTGCGCACCTTTATTACGGGGCAGGAACAGCTGTTTTGCAGCTCTGTCTCCTCGGCGCCGAAGTCGCCTTCGTACACGATGAGCGCGAGGTCGGCAGAGCGCAGCGCCTGCCTTGCGCGCTCTATGCCCATGCGCTCCACCTCGCCCGAGGTCTGGCGCACGCCGGCGGTATCGTACAGGTTGAACATAACGCCGCCGAGCTCTAAAGAGCCCTCCACCACGTCGCGCGTGGTGCCCGCCGCGGCCGAAACTATGGCCTTATCATAGCCCAAGAGGGCGTTTAACAGCGAGCTTTTGCCGGCGTTGGGCCTGCCGCAGATGGCGACGGAGACGCCGTTTTTTATCTTTTTGCCGCCCTCGTAGGTGGCGAGCAGGGCAGATATGTCGCCCGCGATCTGCAAGAGCGTGCCCTTTATGTCATAAAGCTCTGTGCGCTCGATGTCCTCTTCGGGGTAGTCGATATCGGCGCCTATCTTTGCGAGCACGTCGGTGAGGCCGCCCTGCGCCCTCTTTGCCGCCTCCGTGAGCCTGCCCGAATAGAGTAGGCTCCCCGCGCGCACCTCGGCGGCGCTCTTGCCGTTTATCATATCGGCCATGCCCTCCGCGGCGGAGAGCGATATTTTGCCGTTTACAAAGGCGCGCATGGTGAACTCGCCCGCACGCGCGGGACGGGCGCCCGCGGCTATCACCGCCTTTAACACCGCGCGCGACAGCTCGACGCCGCCGTGGCAGTGCAGCTCGACTACGTCCTCTCCCGTGAAGGAGTGCGGCGCCTTGAAATATACGCACAGGCCGAAGTCGGTTATGCCGCCCGCAGCAAGGATGTTGCCCGAATACATATAGCGGGGCTTGAAGTCTTTTACAGCCCGCCTGCCCGAGGGGGCAAACACCTTTTGTGCGACGGAGAGCGCGCTTTTGCCGCTTATTCTTATTATGGCTACGCCGCCCGCGGCGGGCGCCGTTGAGATCGCCGCTATACATTCCTCTCTCATAAGTTGCCTTTAAGTACCCTTTAATGCAGTCAAACGCTATAATCTGCATTTATACGTATAAACAATATTTATACTTCGCGAATATTATAACACAATGATATAACCTATGCAAATAAATTGAGGCGTGCGCAGAGCAAAATTTGCTCTGCGCACGCCTCGTTAAACAGCATGAAAATTTGTTATGTTTTAAGTTATCAGTTAAATTCGTCGAAGGGCGAGCCGCCGTCGGAACTGCCCGAGTTTGAACCGGAGTTTGAACCGGAGTTTGAGCCCGAGCCCGAATTTGAGCTGTTTCTGCCCGAGTTAGAGGTGCCGTAGTCGCCGCCGAAGGGGTCTTCGGCAGGGCCGCTTCCTCCGCCGTTTTGGCCGTTATTTCCGTTATAGCCGTTGTTGTAGCCGCCCGAATAGGGATTTTGGTTGTAGGGGTTGCCGTATTGCTGCTGATACATGCGGTAGTTGCGCTCGCGCACCTTGCGGATATAGTCGCCGTAGCTCATGGCCTTGTTGTTGCGCACAACGTAGATGAGTATGCCCGTGAGCGGAAGTATTGCGCCCGCAACTGAGAACCACACATACTGCCTTGCGGCATAGGTGCGGAAGAAGGCGGTGAGCAGCAGCAGTTTGAGCACTATGAACACCAGCTCTACCCACGAGAGTATGTCGCTGAGATATAAAAATACCCAGCGCATCCACTCCATGCCCGCAGGCAGGCCGACAACGTCGGCGGCGTAGTAATAGGCTATCTGCGCCGTGTCGCCGTAAGTTACGGGCTGCCAATAGATGTAGTCCCACACGGCGAAGGCCGATACGTAATAGAGGATATAGCCTATCACGAGCAGGCCCTCGAGCGCGGCGGTAATTATGGCGAAGTGTTTGGCCTTCATGCCGTACACCTTATTTTTTTCGGCGCATACGCCTATATAATAGACGTTGAGGAAGGGAACGAACGCCATCCATTTATTTTTAAAGCCCTCGCGCTTGGCTATCGTGAGGAGGCCGAACACCTGGAACACATATACTATCAAAAAGCACAGCCCGCCGACGAGCAGGCATATCCACAGCCTGTTATCGACCTGGTTATCCTCGTTGATGCTGAGTGTTATGAACATTTCGGCATAACTTGCAAACTGAAAGAAATCCATAAATCTCCGTAAAAGCACATAGCGGCTTTTGGTTTTTTAATACGATGAAACTTCGGGTTTTGGCATATTTGCACAAAATATTATACGCCGCATTGTTGTAATTGTCAAAAAAGAATTGTGAAAATACAGTAAAATATGCTCAGCCGAACAGATCGAAGCCGTAATCGACGCTCTCGAGCGTGAGCCCCTTTGCCGGCATCGTTTTGCCGACGAGCGACCTGTCCCCCGCGGCGAGGGAATTTTTTATGTCGTCCAAAGTCAGCCTGCCCTGTCCCAAAAAGAGCAGCGTGCCCGCCATAGTGCGCACCATGTTGTATAAAAAGCCGCCTCCGCACACATAAAGCGAGATGTCCTCGCACCCGCGCGAGGAGGAGAGCTCCACATCGACGGAATACACCGTGCGCACGGTGGTTTTTACCGCCGAGCCGCTGGCGCAATAGGCTCTGAAGTCGTGCTCGCCGCAAAAGAGGGCGGCGCCGCGGCGCATGAGGGATATATCGGGGCGGGGCCACACGGCCTCGGCATAGCGCGATTTTAAGGGGTGCGCCCTGCGCGAGAGGTACATGCGGTAGCAATACGTCTTTTTCTTTGCCGAGCGGTTGCAGTCGAAGCCTTCGGGCGCGGCGGCGGACTTTAACACGCAGATATCTTCGGGCAGGCGGAAATTTAGGGCGTCGGCCACCTTTTCGGGCGGGATGGAGCTTTCGGCGGTAAAGTGGCACACCTGCCCCGCCGCGTGCACGCCGCTGTCGGTGCGGCCGCTCGCCGTTATGTTTACCTTTTTGCCGAAGGCCTCGGCAGCCGCGCCCTCCAATACGCTTTGAACGGAGATGCCGTTCTTCTGCGTTTGCCAGCCGCGGTAGTTTGTGCCGTCGTAGGATATGAGCAATGCGTATGTCATCATGCCACCGTAATATTTTATTTTGCCGCCGTTACAATAACGCCCGCGTTATAACGATATTTTAAGCTATAACTATATATTCGTAAATTTCCGGCCAGATCTGCGCGCCGTATACATTGAAGAGCACCACGCCCGCGATGAGCGCGGCGATGACGAGCGCGCCGACGAGGTCGCGCCAGCCGAATTTGAGCTTTTTGTAGCGCGTGCGGTTTTGCGAGCCGGTGTAGCAGCGCGCGTCCATGGCGTCGCCCAGCTCCTCGGCGCGGCGGAAGGCGCTTATTATGAGGGGAATGAGTATGGGCACGATGGCCTTTATGCGCTTTATTATGTTGCCGCTTTCAAAGTCGGCGCCCCTGGCCTTTTGCGCGGATATTATTCTGTTTGTTTCGTCTATCAGTGTGGGTATGAAGTTGAGCGCTATGCTCATTATGAGCGCGAGCACGTGCACGGGGAACTTTACCCACTTTAACGGGGTGAGGAGGCTCTCTATGCCGTCGGTGAGGCCGACGGGCGTGGTGGTGAGCGTGAGCACCGCCGAGGCCATTACCAGAAGGAACAGCCTTAACAGCAGGAATATGGTGAACACCACCGATTCGCGCGTGATGCTGGCGATACCCAGCTCCACGAGGACGTGCTCGCCGCCGTGGAAAAAGAGGTTGAGCACCGATGTGAACACCATTATGAATATCAGCCCCTTTACCGAGCGCAGCACCGAGCCGAGGGGCACGCGCGCGGCTATCACCGCGGCGAACAGCACCACGGCGCACAGTATCATGCCGTAGAAGGTCTGCGCGACGAATATCGCCACGATAAAGGCGATGAGCGCCAGCAGCTTTGTGCGGGGGTCCATCGAGTGAACGAATGACTTTGCGGGATAGAACTGGCCGAACGTTACGTCGTTAAGCATTTTCCCCTCCCTTGAAAAGGCCTATGACCTTTTCGGCAAAATCTTCGCAGGTGAAGTTTGTATCGATATCTATGCCGAGCGCCTTTAAGCGCGCGCACGCCTTGGCGGTGAGCGGTATATCCAGCCCGAGGGAGGTGAGCTCCTCCGCCTTTTTGAACAGCTCGCGCGGGGTGGCGCAGTCGGCGACGACGCCGTCGGAAATTACGGCAGCACGCGTGCAGTTATCGGCTATTTCGTCCATGTCGTGAGAGACTATTATCACGGTGGAGCACCACTCGCGGTGGAGCTTGTGCAGAAGTTCCATTATCTCCTGCTTGCCGAGGGGGTCGAGCCCGGCGGCAGGTTCGTCCAATATGAGTATGTGCGGGCGGGTGACAATTACGCCGGCTATGGCCACGCGCCTCTTTTGCCCGCCCGAAAGATCGAAGGGCGACTTATCCTTTACGGCGTTATAGTCCAGCCCCACCATCTCTATGGCGTCGCGCACGGCGGCCTCGCTCTCCTCCGCCGAGATGTCCTTGCGGAAGTTTTTAAGGCCGAACGCCACGTCCTGCGCCACAGTTTCGGCAAAGAGCTGATACTCGGGGTATTGGAACACCATTCCCACGCTTTCGCGCAGCTTTACGAAGTTGCACTTTTTATCGGCAAGGTCGAAGGGCCCCACGTTTATTTTGCCGAGCACGGGCGCGGGCTGCCCCTTTTTTGGCTTTTTGGGGCGGTACTTCTTTTCGGCCTGCGGCAATTTTATCAGCGCGTTCAGGTGCTGCACAAGGGTAGATTTGCCGCTGCCCGTGTGGCCTATTATGCCGAAGAATTCGCCCTCGTCTATGTGCAGGTCTATGCCGCGCAGCGCCTTTGCCGCAAAGGGCGACTTTGAAGAGTATGTGTAGGTGAGGTCCTTAATATCTATATCCCACTCGTGCTGGCACTCCGCTGCGGGCGCGGGCAGGTACGCCGCCGTGCGGCAAGAAAGCCCTGCCTTATCTGCCGCCTCCTTTATTTCGTCGGCGAGCGCCTCGGGGGTGAGGCAGTCGGCTACGGCTATGCCCGTCTTTTGCAGCGCCTTGCATATTTTGCCTATGCGGGGAAGGCTCAGATTATACGCCTCCAGCCGCTCGCTGTGCAAAAATATTTCGGCGGGGGTGCCCTGCATAACTATTTCGCCGCGGTTCATCACTATCGTGCGGTCGGTGAGCAGCGCCTCCTCCATGAAGTGCGTTATCAGTATTACCGTGAGCCCCTCCTCGCGGTTGAGGCGGGATACGGCCTCCATCACCTCGCGGCGGCCGCGCGGATCGAGCATGGCGGTAGATTCGTCTAAGATTATTATGTCGGGCTTGATGGCCAGCACGCCTGCTATGGCGATGCGCTGCTTCTGCCCGCCCGAAAGGCGGGAGGGCGTAGCGTGACGGTACTGCTCCATGCCCACGGCCTTTAATGCCCAATCTATGCGGCGGCCTATCTCCTCCCTCTCCACGCCCAAATTTTCGGGGCCGAAGGCCACATCGTCCTCGACTATCGACGCCACCATCTGGTTATCGGGATTTTGGAATACTATGCCCGCGTGCTTTCTTATCTCTATGGGGTTCTTGCCCTGCGAGGTGTCCATGCCGAACACCCTCACCTTTCCCTTATCGGGCAGAAGCAGGCCGTTTGTGAGGCGGGCGAGGGTCGACTTGCCGCTGCCGTTGTGGCCTATCACGGCGACGAACTCGCCCCGCTTTACCGTAAAAGATATGCCGTTTATGGCGGGGGAGCTCTGTTCGTCGTATGAAAAAGTTACGCCGTCGAACTCGACCGCGTATGCGCTCTCCTCTGCCGCCTGCGCAGAACTGTTGCCGTCATTCTGCGCCGCGCCGTTTGCCGCGCTCTCTGCGCTCTCCGCGCCCTCCTGCGGCCCTTTTATTTTTTTGCCCCTGGACTTTGAATGTTTCATCTTATACCTTTTTGTTTGTTACAGATTATATCAAAAACGGCAAACTTTAACAACAATTTGCAGTCGCATTTTCATTAAAGTATAGTAAAAAGTTTGTGAACGCGCGCAAAATACGCAAAAAACGCGCCTTATATACGCCGCACGCGGGCACGTTTGCCGCATAAACGATAAAATTGTATAACAGCGCACAAGAAATTTTGTGTTGCGTATTGACTTTTACAATCGATTGATTTATAATGATTTTGTGTGAAAAATACACAAAGTTATTGATTTTATCAATTATTTCAAACGGAGGTTTTATTGATGAAAAAGTTGACTATCGACGGTAATACCGCCGCCAGCCACGTTGCCTACGCC
>CALVIN010000013.1 GCA_944330115.1 uncultured Clostridia bacterium | reverse complement strand
GGCGTATTTCCTTAAAAATGCGTACAACTAAAAAAGCCTGTCATCGCTCGTCTTTTCAAACGGCTCGGGTGCGGCGCATGATGCGCCGAAAACATCGCGGAGAACTTGCTCCGCACACGCGGAACGCATACCTTCCGCGCAACTCTCCTCATTGCAAGGAGACATCTTCATGCCAACTTAGCGGCACGATAAAAAGGCACAGGCAACATTCTCCCCGTACTTTTGCATTATATCATACTTTTCTCGCTCTGTCAATGGAATACGAACGTATGTTTGCAATTTATTCCTTCAATTTCAAAAATCCCTGTTCAAAGGCACTGCCCGCAAAGGTTTTTTCACCGACAGAGAAGGCGACGTGGATATATTTGCCCGACTTATCGAGCTTGACGATCTTCCCTTCGCCGAACTTGGCGTGCAGAACAATATCGCCTTCCGCAAGGGTAGAAAGGTCGAATGCGGGCATCTGTTCTTCGGGCTTTTCTTCGGCAATGGTCGTATAGACGGCAGGATGCGCGGCATTGGTTTCCGTGAGCTCGGTTTCCGTCTCATCTTCAAAACTATCCCGTTCTTCCGAAACGCGGGCGCTGACCGCGGCAGCCGCCGCGACCTCTTCATCGAAGGCGGGCGCCTCCATCGTGGCTTGTTGGTTATAGAACAGCTTTTCGTATTCCTCGCGGCGGATGGTGGTATCCCAACCACCGACCTCATCGGAAATATGCTTTTCAATGCCCGTATAGGACAGGCTCGAATCTTCGTACCGCTTGAACTTGAAAATGGCGTCGTTCATGAGGGGCGCATTGAACACGCCGAGGGAACACAGAAGTTCAAAATCTTTGACGTTCAGACCTGTTACCTTTTTGAAAAGCCCCGGCTCCAACTGTGTGATAACGTCTTTGAGCGACCGTTCACGGTAATCGGTAAGATACATAAACACAGGCACGCGCGTAGCGAACTTGATGAGCTTTTCCTGTATCTCCTTGCGTTTGGACTTGTATTCCTTTTCTTCCGCCGTCAACTCGCGCTTTTCTTTATCCGAAATTTTCCCGTCGTTTTCTTTTTTCGCCTTTTTGACGTGTTCGGACTTATTGATAATAGTTTTAATGTCCTGATTGAGCGAACGGAAGCCCTCAATACGCATAAGCGCGTCCAACGCTTCGGGGTTGTTCAAAAGTCGGGCAAGCGTTTCGTTGTCCACGTTGACGAGCAGAGCTGATTCCCAACGCTTGGCAAGCAGCGTTGCGCTCGTTCCCGCCATGGCGATGTCGAGAATGTCTTGCGCGTCCACTTGTTTCATCGTGCTGCCGTCGTAGGCGAGAACGGGCAGAAAATGAATAAACTCCGCCACTTTCTTTTCGGGGTTGCTCTCTTCCACGTTCAGGCGGCAGGAATAGTCGGAAATCTGCCTGAGCGCCCTGTCAAGCGCGAAATCGAACACATAGCATTCCTGCTTCATGATCTGTTTGTCGCCGTTGTCGTCGGTGATTTCCCACGGGCTTTGCACGCGGAACGCCGCCTGAAAATACGTTTCGGGCGATTTTAAGTTGCGCAGCATAAAAATGCCCGTCCACGGACGGATCGTAACACCCGTCGTCAGTTTTCCGCAGGAAAGCGTGATCGTTTTGCTGCTTAACGGATCGCGCATGGACGCCTGTACGGGCCGCAATGCGTCCAACCCGATGCCCGCCGCCGTACCCGCGCAGACGTTGACGGTATAATCGTGGTAAAAGGCATTTTGTTTTTGTTTGAGCAGATTCGCCATCGCCTGACAGCTCGCCACGTTGGGCAAAAACCATAGGGTATGCGTCAAAACGTTCAGAAGCCGCACGTCCGAATAGGGCATGGGAGGGCGCTTGTCCTGCCCCAATTTCAAATCGTCGATGCTTGAGGGCAGATAGGCACCACGGATGAGGTCGAGCCATTTCTGCACCTCGCTCTCATACACAAAGTGCGCGTCGTCTCCCTTGCCCTTTGCGGAGAAGAACACGTTTAGGTCGAACTCGTCGTATTCGCCCTGTATGGCGATCTGGCGGATGCTTTCGGGGATGCGGTAGGTGAGCATGACCATGCGCGGCAGCGAAAGGTACGGGTTGTTCGAGCCTATCCAACTCTCTTTTGCGCGCTGCTCATCCGAATACGTCCAGTTATAGATCTGATCTTCGATGAATTCGCCGCTGTTCAGGGCGCGGAAGGGCGTGCCGGACAAAAAAAGGTAATAGTCCGTCGTGATGGGAAGAAAGGTCTCGTTATAGGCGTTGTCTGCCTCGTCGCGCTTGTATTTTTCCAAGTCGAAGTCGCTGTCCGCTTCTTCGTCGGGGTTGTCGAACAGCTTTTTCGCGTTCTCACGCCATGCACCGAAATGGTATTCGTCGAACACGACGAGATCCCAGTTGTCGCTGTGGATGAACTCGTTTTTTGCCTTGATGCCGCCGTTTTCGTTGGTCCCCAAAAGGTCTTGAAAAGAACCGAACACGACGATCGGGCGGCTCTTATCCGCCTGCTCGTATTGGCGGTCGATGTTGACTTTGTTGTCGTGCGCGTCTTTGTTGGAGATAAACTGCCAGCCCTCAAAATCGACGTGCGTTAAAAGGTCTTCCCGCCAGGCGCTCTCCACGGCAGGCTTGAAGGTGAGCACGAGAACGCGTTTCAAGCCCATTTTTTTGGCGAGCTGATAGGTGGCAAACGTCTTGCCGAAGCGCATTTTGGCGTTCCACAAAAATTTCGGGGCTTTGTTGGGCTCTTCCTTTTTTGCGGAAGCAAAATAGGCCATCGTCTTTTGCACGGCGAGTTGCTGTTCGGGGCGCATTTTGAAGGCAACCGTACGGTTTTCCTGCGTGAAGATACCGTCGCGCACCTGATGGATGGCGGCAAGCACGTCGCGCTCGCTGCAGCGGAACCATTCGTTTTTGTCCTGCCCTTCGTTTAATTGGTAAAATCCTTTGCGTCGCAGGGCGGCATGAATATCATGGTCGGTAAAACAAGTTCCGTCCGCGCGCATGGCGCTCTCTTTCAAGACGATCTGATATGGCACGCCGCTTGTATGTAATTGCTCTTTGACGCGCGTTTCCGCATCGCGGTCGGTGTAGCCGATTTTTAAGTACCCGTCGTGAGAGTAAACGCCTATAAGACGATAGGCGTAAATGGTCGGCGTGACCTTCGGCCGCTGAATGAAAAAGTTTTGTGGCATGGTTATCTCTTCTCAATCAATTCCCATCCCCGAACGCCTTTTGAGGTATTGAGAATGTATTTTTTTCTGCATTCATCACAAGCAATATAAACATCATGTTCGCGGAATCCCGGAATATTGTCATGTTCTTCGATTATTTTCCCTTTTCCGCAAGGGCATTCATATTCATAACGTTCGGTATCTCCGCTGCCCGCGCCATAGCCGCTATGCTCTTCTTGGCTTTCATATATCAATTTTGTTCTCATAACTTCCCCCTTATTCCATTGGCTTTATCATGCTTTCGATAAAGTCGATTTCTTCTTGTGAAAGATCGTATTTTTGATATAGTTCTTCATCTGTCCACGGTTTTGAAAAGTCTTGCATAGGGACAAAGGAATAAGTGGATTGAGTCATATTTTTATTTTTTCTTGCTCCTACCAATGCCCTAAAAAACTTTGTCTCCATATAAGTCTTGACATTACTTGCTGTTTGTTCACCCGCAAAAGGGCCGATTCGTAAAAAAGTTTCTGTGCAAGCCATATTGGGGCCACACACTTCTGCTTTTCCTATAATTCTGGCCGGAATAGGATATCCAATCTGTCCGGCAGCCCCGTCAGCTTTTGAGATAAATATTTTATATTGCTGAAGCTCATCCACTCCGCGCCCTAAAGCTGATATAGGAATATGCTTATAAATCCGTTTGCCTCCTTCTACACCGAGCATCTTACAAGTTTTATCAAGGTTTTCTGTTTCTACAAAATCAGAGTGAAACGCATAAGGATTTCGTGAGCTAACAATACTCGCAAAACTTTCTTCTTTGAAAGCGGTAACTTTTCTAATAATAGAGATCATTTCATTATATCTGATAAACACGTCGGTTCCATTCTCCAATAAGGGTCTTTCCGACATGGCGGTGATGTTACCCTTATTGTGAGAAAAAACTTTGCATAAGCCCTTTTGCTCCCGATCCCATAGAAAGTAGCATACGCCCCCTTCGATGGCAACGCCGGGGAAACATTCGCTTGCATCCCCAAAGTCATGGATCTCTCTTATCCTGTCGTCATGCAACATTTCATTTCTAAAGTCATCCAAGCCTTTCCCGCCTGTAAACCATCGAGACGGAATGATCATTGTTAAATAGCGCGGTTTCAGCTTTTTGGCTTGTTCTACAAAGTGCTGGTATATCGGCATTGCGCTTGAACCTGTTCCTCCCCCGTCGCTCAACTGATAGGGCGGGTTGCCGATGATCACATCAAATTTCATATTGAAAAGTTTCTCCGGGGTTATCGTGTGAATAAATTCGTAGGCGTACGTCTCTAATTCGCCGCCGCGGTCGTATTCTTTTTGGCTTGCGCCGCAATAGATACATCTGCCGTCTTTCCACGTATGCGGAATGCGCTTATAGCGGATATTCCCTTCGGCAGTATCGAAATAGCTTACCGAAAATTCGCTGTTCGGGTATTTACTGCAATAAACGCCGCGGCGGGATAGCAGGCTTGTAAGTTCCGTAATGGCGATGCCGAACAGCTGTTTTTGGAAGATGTGGTCGATGCGCTCCTGCAAATCGGGGAATTGTGGCTCTAATCCTTTGATGAGCCGCTTTGCGATTTCCCGCAAAAAAACGCCCGTCTTACAGGCAGGATCTAAAAATGTCGTGTCGGGATTTTTGAACAGCTCCTGCGGCAGCATATCCAACATCTGATTGACGATTTCGGGCGGCGTAAATACTTCGTCGTTGGAAAGGTTGGCTAGACAGGATAGCACGTCGGGGTTATATACTTTATTAAACAGACTTTCAGCCATTTTCCTGCACCCTCCTGTAGTGAGAAATATACCGCTTCAAAAATTTGCCTTCATCGCTCGGCTTGGCGTCGAACATCGATTGCTGTTTTGCATTGTGCTTTTCGTCATCCTGGGCAAGCAATTCCGCAAACGTATAGTCGCACCGCTGTATTTGGCTACCCGTTATAAACGACCATTCGGAAAAGACGATAGGCCCTTTCGTGTCGTTGCCGTTTTCGTCCACGCACATAAGGGTGAGCGCGTTTCCGCACACGATATTGCGGGAAAGGATGAATCTGACCGCTTCACGCGTTTCGTCGCTGCAATCTTTTTTGCATACGGCGGTGTACTCTTTATTCCATATCCCGAACATCCGCTCGCGGCAGGCAATCACATTGTCAATCAAAATATCCACGCCGTAAATGCTGCTTGCCGCAAGTACGGCGTTTTTTTCGTAGTCTAAATGGCTTTTGCCGTACTTTTTTCGCACAACGGCAAGTTTTCGCATCAGAATTTCAGCGAGGAAATTGCCGTCCCCGCAGGCAGGCTCTAAAAATCGGCTGTCTATGCGTTCTGTTTCGTCTTTCACGAGGCCGCACATTGCCTTTACTTCCCGTTCCGCCGTGAATACTTCCCCGTGGTCGCGCACGCGCTCTTTCGATTTGGTTTGTCCTCTTGCTTTACTATTGTTCATATTCATGTGCGTACTTTTTACTATCGTGATAATATTATAACACAATAGTAAAAGAACGTCAACACGAAAGTTTTAATATGTGGTACTCGAAAGGAATAAACTATAACTATAGTTTTAGTTTGCGAGGGCTATGGTTATGGAAAAGAGCGAAATTGCCAACAGGATCAAAGAATTGCGGGAAGCAAAAAAGATGACACAAAACGCTTTGGCAAACGCAGCCGGCGTGTCTCCGACATATATTTATCAGTTAGAGCGTGGCGAAAAGAGCCCGACGGTCGAATACCTCGATCACATTTGTTGGGGGCTTGGGCTGACGCTGAAAGAATTTTTCGACTATCCCAACGAGGAAGAAAATTACACATTCCGTCTCGCATCCCTCTCACCCTCCCAACGCCAACTTCTGGTCGCCTTTTTGAAGAGTTTGTAAAACGCCAACCCCCGAGCCGATTCCGGCTCGGGGGTTGGCGCGTTATCGGTATATATAGATCGTTTTTTGGCAAACAATTACTACTATAATAGCAATTCTATAAAGAAAAATTGCTAAAAACCTTGCACGAAGTAAATTTCTATGCTATACTATTCGCAAGGAGGGCACCCATGTCTATCGTCAACCGTGAAAATGTTTTAGATCTTTTATATTCCTACAACCCGTGGTGGAGGACGGGCTTCATTCAGAAGGAATTCGTCAAGCCCATGCACCGCTTTGCCTACTTTGAGGCATTCCGCTGTATGATGCGCGAGGATATCCGCCGCTCCGTCGTCCTGTGCGGCGCCAGGCGCACGGGCAAGACGACCATCATGTATCAGGCGATCTCCGCGCTGTTGGAGCAGGGAGTTTCCCCCAAGGACATCCTCTTTGTCTCCTTCGATCACCCGCTTTTAAAGCTGTGTTCGGTGCATACCGTCATGGAGACCTTCCGTTCCAATATCTCTGCCAGCGAGACGGTGTATTGCTTTTTCGACGAGATCCAATACGCCGCCGACTGGAACAACTGGCTGAAGATCTTATACGACACCGACCCGAAGATCAAGATCATGGCGACGGGTTCGGCAAGCCCCATCCTATCGGACAAGACGAGCGAGAGCGGTCTGGGGCGCTGGAAGGTCATCCATGTGCCGACGCTCTCCTTTTACGAATACTGCGAGCTGCTGCAAATTTCCGTGCCGCCGCTGCCGCAGGACATCAAGCCAACGCAACTGTATCTGCGCGACGAGCGCGAACAGCAGGACATTTTGCGCAAGCTCTCCGCGCTGCAAGTTCATTTTATCCGTTATCTGCAGGTGGGCGGCTTTCCCGAACTTGCTTTGAGCAAGGACGATCTGTACGCCCAGCGCGTTCTTCGGGAGGATATCGTCGATAAGGCATTGAAGCGGGATATCCCCGCCATCTACGGTATCCGCAATATTGCCGATATCGAGCGCATCTTTTTGTACCTCTGCTACAATTCTTCCAATATCATCAACTTGCAGACGATGGGCAAGGAGATGGACGGCGTCAGCCGCACGACGATAGAAAAGTATATCTCCTATTTGGAGAGCGCAAGCCTCATTTATGTGAGTCCGCTTGTCACGCTCGACGCAAAGAAGGTCTTGAAAAACCAGAACAAGATCTACATTGCCGATGCCGCCATGCGCAACGCTGTTCTGATGAAGGACGACATCACCAACGATCCCGAGGAGCTGGGGCTGATTGCGGAAACCGCCGTCTATAAGCATATCAAGGCGTTTTACTATGAAGATGCGCCCACGGTCGGTTACTATCGCGGCGGCGGGAAGGGCAAGGAGATCGATATTGTCGTCAAGTCGGAGCGATTCGAGCCCATCATGATCGAGGTCAAGTACCGCGAGCAGGCGAAGATCGCGGAGGACGACGCCATTGTGACGGAGGCGGGTGTAAAGCATCCCAATCTTGTCATCACCAAGCGCCCAGAGGACTTCGGGCTTCATTCCTACGGCGAAAAGAGCGTCTATCGCATCCCCGCCCCCGCGTTTTTGTACCTTCTCGGCTATGTAGAGCAGGTGAGGAATAAAAATTATAGACAAAAATAAAAATATAGGCAAAATTACTTGACGAAATCGTCGTTTTATGTTAAACTACAATCAAAAATAAATGGTTTCGTTCTGTTCTACGAACTTTGACCAAAGGAGCTTTGTCTTGATAAGGGATAAAATTGTAGAAGCCTCTATTGAACTTCCAGATGATCTTGCCTATAAGATTGTTTGTTGTCTGAGAGAAGCGCTTGAAGATGATGTGTCAAGTTTTTTAGCGTCTTCAAATTTAGTAACACATAATGGGCTTCGTTCGTTAAAAGGAGACTTTATACATACTCGCCTGCAAACAGAACTAGGCAGCAAACAAATCGAGGTTGTACCTTTATGCCGCTCTGGATGGAAAAGCCGATTAGTTATTGACCGTGAACACAAAAGAGTCTATAGTGTAATCAGTAAAGGCAGAATGAAGCAAGTCGCTAAAGAAGCAAGGCATCGCAATGTTCCGCATTACGCGCTTCTTTTTGCTTATAATCTTAATTCAAAGGTGCGTGCTCCGCATAAACAAATGTCCATGTTCGATGAGTATCCCTTTTCTGATGAAATCATGACAAAGGGATTTGACAAGCTCGTAGGTGGAATATTAAACACAAATGAAAATTATCAATATTGCGTCATTTCATATGAAGTAATTGATAGAGAACTATCTGACTGTCAAGTTATAATTTTAGATCGTGATTTGGATGTCGCGGCAAAGAAAAGCTTAAACAGATATATCACGCCCGAATATTCAGCTTTAACAAGTCAACATTCTTCTATAAAGGGCAGCGATAGCTCTGTACCACGTGTTAAACTAAAAAAGCGGGAATCCAATATTACAACCCCGCTAGTTTCTCTTAAGGAAGAAGAAAAACAAGCATAGAAGGACGAGTAAGCTATGACCAATACGCAAAAAATCAACGGAGATCACATAAAAAGCGCGAGACTTTTTAGAGGGCTATCGTTATCTGATTTGTCTAATAAAACTGGGATAACTAAACAAGCATTATCGTTGTATGAAAATGAAACTATAAGGCCAGAGATTAGTAAGCTCGTTGCAATTGCACAAGCTCTTGATTTCCCCATAGAGTATTTTATGAGCCTTGACAATTTTCAAGTCAAAACAGAATCGACCTATTTTAGGTCCTTATTGAGCACACCGAAAATTGCAAGAACTGCACAGAGTGTACGAGTTGAGTTTATAGCAAAAATCTATGAGATACTGATAGACTACGTTGACTTTCCTGACAGAAATTTCCCGGATATTGCTTTTAGCGGAAGAAATGCTTTTAGCGAGTGCGCGGATGAAGAGGAAACTTCTGAAATTGAATCAATTGCGACCCAATGTAGAAAGTTTTGGGGATTAGGATTTGGTCCAATCGTCAATTTGCAAAAAACGGTAGAAAGCAACGGAATTATTATCACGTCCTTATTTACAGATAAAGATGAAATCGACGCATTTAGTCAAAGAACAATAATTAATGGAAACTCAGTATATATAATTGTTTTGAATTCAACTAAAAATAATGTTCGAACAAGGTTTGACATTGCTCACGAGTTGGGACATATCTTTTTGCATCCCTGGAGCGAGAATATTGAGGAGCTTTCTAGACAGGAATTTAAAGAACGTGAGTCTCAAGCAAATAAATTTGCTGGAGCCTTTTTGTTGCCTAGAGAATCATTTGGTAATGATGTTAGCCACTATCCTACAAAATTAGAATACTATCTTCATTTAAAAGAAAAATGGAACGTTTCTATTCAAGCGATGATTTATAGAACGCACCAACTTAAGATAATTTCAACTACACAGTATCAGTATTTAATGAGACAAATTTCCAAGCGTGGCTGGCGTTCATGCGAGCCGTACGATAGACCATTTAATATTGAGAAGACACTTCTACAGGAAGCAATAGAGTTGCTTTTTTCTTCTGGAGAAATGAAACCATATGATTTAATGACTGCCTTAAAGAGTAAAGGACTGTATATGCGTCATGAGGATGTAGAGGATTTATTATCCATAGAGCGGGATTCGCTTAAAGAGACTACATCTGTTCCTAAACTGATTAGATTAAAATAAGACATAACATGAAAGCCGTAATTTACGCCCGATTTAGTTCGGAAAAACAGAACGAGGCGAGTATCGAAGGGCAGCTCCGCGAGTGCTTGGAGTACGCCAACTTCAACGGGATAGAGGTCATCGGGAATTACATAGACAGGGCGCAGTCGGCAAAGACCGATCATCGCCCCGAATTCCAGCGCATGATCAAAGACAGCTACAAACGCCCGTTCGACTGCATTCTTGTTTGGAAGCTCGACCGCTTTGCCCGCAACCGCTACGATTCCGCCTACTACAAGAACATTCTCAAAAAGAACGGCGTGCGCGTTATTTCCGCAAAGGAAAGCATCTCACAGGGCGCGGACGGAATTCTGCTGGAGGCTATTCTCGAAGGCTATGCCGAATTTTATTCGGCGGAGCTTTCCGAAAAGGTCAAGCGCGGCATGACGGAGAATGCGCTCAAAGCAAAGAGCAACGGTGTGCGCCCGCCCTTCGGCTATTATGTGGATGATACCGACCATTATCAGATCGATGAAACGCTTGCGCCCGTCGTGCGGGAGATCTTCACTCACTATCTCGACGGGATGCGCGTCAACGATATCGTCAAGCTGCTCAATGAGCGCGGCATCAAGCACAAAGGCTTCGAGATGAAGTATAACGCCGTGTTCCGCATTCTCACCAACCGC
The DNA here is from genome assembly GCA_944330115.1 of uncultured Clostridia bacterium. GTDB lineage: Bacteria > Bacillota > Clostridia > Christensenellales > Borkfalkiaceae > Coproplasma. Next base: position 13,238 of record CALVIN010000013.1, on the reverse strand, counting down.
AAGTATATCGGCGAGTACAAGTTTGGCGACATCGTCATCCCCAACGCCATTCCCGCGATCATCGACGAGGCGACTTTCAACAGCGTGCAGCAGCGCATGGCGCGCAATAAAAAGGCTCCCGCCATGCACAGGAGCGAGGACGACTATCTGCTGACGACGCGCCTCTTTTGCGGAAAGTGCGGCGCGATGATGACGGGCGTTATCGGGACGAGCCATACTTCCCGGCAGTACCGCTACTACAAGTGCAACCACGCGAAACAGGGCAAGTGCAACAAAAAGTCTGTCCGAAAGGAGTGGCTGGAAGAGCTTGTGCTGGACGAGATAAAGGAATTGCTTTCAAGCGACGAAGTCGTGGAAGAGCTTGCCGACCGTGTCTATGAATTGCAGCAGCAAGAGGACAATGCGACAGCTTCCATCCAGACGCAGCTCACGGGCGTGGAGACAAAGCTGAACAATCTTGTGGAGGCGATCACGCAGGGCATTTACTCTTCTGCGACAAAGAAGGCGCTGGACGAGTTGGAAGAGCGCAAGAGAAATCTTGAAATAGAGCTTTTCGAGGCGCAGATGCGTAACCCGGTGCTCACCAAAGAGCAGATATTGTTTGCGCTCCACAACTTCCGCAAGATCGATATCTCCACACAGGAAGGCAAGCAACGGCTGATTGACGGCTTTGTAAACAGTATTTATTTGTTCGACGACCATTTCGTCATTACATACAATTACAAAGGTCAGAGCAAGACGGTAACGTTTGAAGAAGTAAATAGTTCGTCTTTAACCTCAAAGGGGTCACCACGAAACGGACAGCGTTTGCTGTCCGTTTTTTTTTGTGGTGACCTTGCCGGTTGCGAGAACCCGAGCGGTAACGCGATCGCGCCTGCGGCGAACGATACGCTATTCCGTCGGGGCTATGCCCCTCCTTACGCGCGAGCAAACGAAGTTTGCGAAGCTCTGCAGAGGCTCCGCCCGTAGGGTGGAAACTACAGATTACCGGCATGTAAAAATGAACGGAGCACAAAAGTGCTCCGCTCGTTCCAACAATTACTCTATCTAAAATACTGAATAAACTACTATGCGTCCCCGGAAGTACTTTCGGCGGCGTCCGGATTGGCGCTGCCCTCGTTGCCGCTCTCGTTGCTATCCGCATTGCCCTCTGCATTGCCGTCGGAGCTATCGGCGGAGTTTTCGGCAAGTTTTTGGGCGTAGGCCGCGCCTACCGCTCCCACTCCCACCGTGCGATCGACGGGGAGGGAAAACAGCACTCCGCCCGCCTCCGTTTTGAGACCCGCGGACTGAGATATCGCGTCCATTATCGCCATCTTGCCCTCGCGCTTGGAGAGAATGAGCAGCACCTCGGTCTCTTCGTGCACCGATATGCCGATGAACTGCTCGGCCTTGGCGTTGGAGAGCGAGCGCGAGCGTATTATGGTGCCGCCCGCCGCGCCTGCGCCGCGAGCCGCCTCCATAGCTTCGTCGACATATCCCTCCGACATGATTGCCACAATAAGGTCATAAGTACGGTCTTTATCTTTCATTACCTTTCTCCCGTCAACTGTTTTTGCCGCAGCGGCGCTGATTATGCCGTTTGCCACTATCTCCGACACCGCCGAGAGCGGCACCGTGAAGGAAATGCCGCGCCCCACGAGGTAGAGCGACATTTTGTTGCCTATTTCATTTAAAATGGCCTCTTCGTCGCTTTCGGGAATTAGCGAGAGAAGCACCGATTTTTTGCTCGTGCCTATGCCGAGGTAGTTTAGTACCGAGCTGCGCGCCGTACCCATGCCCATGCAGGAGAACGTGAGCGCCACCGAAAAATCGTTTAAAAGCTCGCATATGCGCTCGTCGTCGCCGCGGTTGACTATGCTTATAAGCAGTTTTGCACGGTTTTGCCGCAGCTTTTGCCTTGCCGCGCGCGGCGCGCGCGCCTGAGCCGCCAGCTGACTAAGCCCCTTTACCTGAACGCCCTTTGCCATATCAGTCTACCTCGTACTGCAAGATCCTGTCGTCTACCGTGAGGAAATTGCGCTTTATTTTTGAAGTTTTGCGCCTGTAGATTATGCCGAACACCTGAATGGTTATCAGCGGCATGAGCGCGACGAATGCCACGCAGCCGAAGGCGTCGGTCATTATCGCCGTAGGAGCCAGATCTCCCGCTATCACCTCGCACGCACCTATCGCCATGGGGAGCACGAATGCCGAGACCATCGCGCCCGACGCGACGCCGCCCGAGTCGAACGCTATACCTGTGAACAGCTTGGGCGAAAAGAAGGTGAGTATGAGCGCGGCCAGATAGCCGGGCACGAGTATGAACATTATGTTTATTTCGGTGACCACCCTGAGCATTGCCAGCCCGAGCGCGCAGCATACAGATATGCCGAGCGCCATCTTCATGGAGCGGGCCTTTATGGCGCCCGCGCTCATGCGCTCTACCTGCTTGTTTAAAACGTGCACGGCGGGCTCGGCGGCCACGACGAAGTAACCTATTATCATGCCGACGGGGATAAGGAACCAACCGCCGAGGAAATCGCCCAGCCCCTTGCCTATGAGCGTGCCCATGGGCGCGAAGCCGACGTTTGCGCCCGTAAGGAAGAGCACGAGGCCGACGAATATTATAACTATGCCCACGCCTATCCTTACAAGCTGAAGCTTGTGGAAGGCGCGCGTGAACAGCTGGAAGAGCAGCGAAAATACTATTATGGGCGCGAGGGCTATGCCAACCTACTCGGCATAGTCGCCGAAGCCCGCCAAGAACGTGAAGAAGGCGTCGCCCGTGCTCCCCGAAGGTACGACGGCGTCGGACACGGGGTAGGTGAAGTTTTCGGCGTCGGTTATTATGCCGAGCACGAGCACGGCGATTATGGGGCCGACGGAGGAGAGCGCGACGAGACCGAAGGAGTCGTCCTTGCCCTCTTTATCGCTTCGTATGGATGCAACGCCCACGCCGAGCGCCATTATGAAGGGCACCGTCATGGGGCCGGTAGTTACGCCGCCAGAATCGAAGGCTATCGCCCAGAAACTTGAATCGACAAAGGCGAACGCCAGCACGAACGCCACTATGTAGAAGATAATTAGAAGTATCGAGAGCCTTATGCGCAGCACTATGCGCAGCATGGCTATGGTGAGGAATATGCCCACCCCCACCGCCACGGTGATTATCAGCGTCCAGCTGTCGATAGTGCCCGAAACGTAGCCCGCGAGTATCTGCAGATCGGGCTCGGCGATGGTCACTATTATGCCGATTATGAACGACACGAGCGCGATCAGCCACACCTTGCGCGAGTGGGTGACCACCGAACCTATCTTTTCGCCGATGACGAGCATCGACATATCGGCGCCCATGTTGAAGCCCGAGAGCCCCACGACGAGCAGCACCGCGCCTATCAAAAATAGCACGAACGAATAGGTATCGACGCCGAGAATGACGGCGAGCACGAGTATTATCGCCGCAATGGGAAGTATGGACGACACCGACTCTTTAAGTTTTTCGATAAAAGCTGTCTTCATGGCAACTCCGTATTGCTCCTTCATTTATCGGGCGGGATAACATAAAATTATTAAAATATGGTAGCACAAAAACATCCGATTTGTCAAACCAAGCAAAAAACTACGGTTTATAAAAAGGTGATTTTTTGCATATTAAACGAAAACATTGCGCCATTTAAGAAAATACACCTCCACTCGAATGGGAGGTGAAAGGACGCATATCATGACGGCTTGCTAAAACAGAGTTAGATGTTTTTTGTAGAAGCAGAGATACAAAAAATTTATTATATAGTCAAAGAACAGCGCGACGAGAAACACGATGGAAAAAATCTTTCTTGCGCGGTAGGGTATCTTTGAAACAAGTTTATAGAGCAACGGCCATATGACGCTCATGCCGAAGGTGATGAGCGCGCCCCACAGCAGCGCCATGCCCAGGCTTACATAGCCGAACAGGTCGTAAGCATGATAGCTGTAGTCCCACAGACGGATGCCGAACACCTTATCGAAAAAAAGCGCCGTTATAAACTCGGCGACGGTGGGAATGAGCGCCGCAAATACAAAATATAAAAGGTACAGCGCTGCCTGCGCCAATATTTTTTTGCCGCGCGGCAGGCTGTTTGTTTTTTCAAACAAGGTGCGCAGCCGCCCTTCTTTTGGCGTTCCGATAATGAGATATATGGCGATGAGGCTGCACCCGTATATCGTGCACAGCGGGAGCGTGAGAAAGCCGCGGTCGGTGAGATCGTCCCACCTTATAACAAAATAAATTGTTTCCGCGCACCACCCCAAAAAGGATATGAGCGCAAACATAACGATAAGCGAATACAGACGCGAACTTTTTTCACAGGATGATCCCATACTTCACCACATATTTTTTAACATAATAACACACATTTATGTGTTGAGGGTGCGTTCAGAGAGTGCGTCGTATGAAAGTTATGTGATTAGTGCAGAATATCGCGTCGTAAAACAACGGCGAAGGGGCTTTAAGCATGGCGCAAATCTAACCTTTTTAATTTCTCGCCCTTACGGGGAGACGAGTGAAACCCCTCCGTCACATGCTCGCAACGCTCGCATGTGCCACCTCCCGCTCGAAGGGGAGGTAAGCCGAAGGCGAAAGAGGGGTTATTCCCAAATAAATAATGTGCGCAAGGCTGAATTTATTTCAGCCGTTAAGCGCAACGCAATATTTGTACCGCCCCTTCAAGGGGAGGTAAGCGACGAGCTATGCGAGGAGCGACGGAGGGGTCATTCTAAAATAACTTATGTCGCAAGGAGGGTTTCCCGCCGCAGCAAGACTCAATTTGCGCATACCTGCGCATCTGCCGTTTCCCTTCGGGAGCTTCGGCAGGGCAGCGCTTCGCTCGCGCAGCAGGGTGAATTCGCGCGACTATACGCTCCGTGGGCACTTATGGTCGCGCGAAGAGGGACGAACAATGCACTTCTGCAAACAGCACACACGCGCTGTTTGCGCATTGTGAGATGAGTGAGCGCATATGTTGCCGCGCGAACGGTGACCGAACGCGGCGGTATTATACCGCCCGCCGCGTGAGACGCGCCCTCCCCCCTCACGAAATTTTTTGCGCGCGGCCCGCACAAAAAATTTGTGAACTTCGCGTTAGCTCTTTAAACAACGCCCGGCTTTGCGCATTTACCTTGTAGTCGAGCTCGGGGTGCCACTGAACGCAGTGGATGAACTTTGCGCTGGGGATGTACGCTCCCTCCACCAAACCGTCCTCGGAGACGGCGGTGGCGACGAGCGCAGGCGCGAGTACCTTTACCGCCTGGTGGTGATAGCTGTTCACCATGGCGCTCTCCGCGCCGAAGATATCGGCAAGCGGCGAATTTTTTGTGAACGTTACGGCGTGCACGCCCCTGTCGTACGGGGCGGTCATGGAGTGCTCGACATTGCTGGGGTGCTCCTTGGGCAGGTCCTGCCACAGCTTGCCGCCGAGAAGGGCATTGAAGAGCTGTATGCCGCGGCATATGCCGAACACGGGCTTATCCTCGGCCAGACACCACTTGAAGAGCTGCTTTTCCAACACGTCGCGCACGGTATCGGGCACGCCGCAGTATTCGGCGCGGGGCTCGCCGTAGAGCGCGGGATCGATATCGGGCCCGCCCGTGAACAGTATGCCGTCGCACGCCTCGTATGCGCGGCGCAATATCTCTTCGTCCTCGGTGTAGGGCAAAATGAGCGGACAGCCGCCCGCTTGCTCGATGCCGCCGAGATAGCCGGGGATCATCCATACGCTCTGCCTTGTTTTGTCGTATAAGGGCGTTACGCCTATTACGGGGATATCCATAAACCTCTCACTCTTTCACTCTTATAAAAATTTGCGTCTTTAAAAAATCACGCAACAAATGATATCACAAGGCGCAAAAAAACACAAACCAAAAGGCGGGCAAAAACCCTTAAAATGAGTTAGTTATATCTTACAGCGGCTATAAGCGCAGCTTATTGACAATGCGGCCCGCAGGTGATATCATCTTTATGAAACAGCATTTAAAACTTCGCCATTAAAAAAATTTAAAATTCCGCCAACAAATTATCCCTTTTGATTGTTTTATATGTGAGAGGATACTGTGCGGCGGAAGGAAAGACGTATGAACAGCGCTAAACTTGAAAAGAAGGTCGCAGAGTTTGCTTCCGGCGACAGGGGCGCATTCGACTACATATACGAGTGCACCAACAAAACCGTATATTTTGCCGCGCTGTATATTTTGCGCGACAAGGCCTATGCCGAGGACATCATGCAGGAGACGTTTATGCGCGCCCTGGGCGCGATAAAAAGCTACACGCCGGGCACGAACTTTATTGCATGGATAACGAGGATAGCAAAGAACCTTGCGCTCAACCACGCAAAGAGGGGCGCGCGAGAGACGGCGAGCGACTTTACCGACGAGACCGAGATAAGAAAATACGGCACGGCCGAGACCGAACTGCCATACATATTCGACGTTGCAGCCAAAATTTTGGACGAGGCGCAATATGAGATAGTTATGCTGTGCCATGTGGCGGGGTATAAGCGGCGCGAGGTGGCCGACATGTTAAAACTGCCCATAGGCACGGTGACGTGGAAGAACAACGAGGCGCTTAAAAAATTGAAGCAATACTTAAAAAAGGAGGGCGGACGATGAACATAAAAAAGCAGCTTAAAGACGGCGCGAAGCAAGTTCTGCCCGACGAGAGGATAAAGGACGACATAAAGTACCGCCTGGGGATAGAGAGCGAAAACACAAAGGAAGTTGAGCTGGGCGGCATAAGGGCAAAACTTGCGGCCAGAAAACTGCCGATAACGATATGCGCCTGCGTGCTGGCGGCGGCGATAATAGTGTGCGCATTTATTCCGCTGATGCGCTCCGCCACCACTCCCGGACCAGACGTTCCCGGACCCGGGCCGGACGACGGAATATTCGGCGAGCTCTCCTCCGCCGAGGAAGTTTACGGCTTTTCGGCGGCGACGGCGGGAATGTTTATTACGGGCGCCGAGGGCGCGGCGGCAAATATTGCATACATGCCCTCCTCTACCGTGCGCAGCGCGGCAAAGACGGCGCGCGGAAACGATGACGATTATGCGGGCGGCCGCATAGACGACGAGCAGACGATAGCCACCATAAACGGCTATATGGAGCTGGTTGAGAGCCTTATTTCGGGCGAAAACTTTTCGGTCACGGGCGGGCAGAACACCGACGAAAGGTATGCGCAGTACGGCTACGTTATGCGCGTGACCTACACCGACTTTTTGGGCGAACAGCACGACAGCGGCACGATATACTACGACCGCACCGACGAGCACGCCGAATACGACGACGGCGAGAGCGAGATAACCTATACGCTTGAGGGCGTGATGGTGCTGGGCGGCGAGGAATATCCCTTGCGCGGCACGCACCAATCGGAGAGCGAGGATGGCGAGAGCGAAAACGAGTATGAGATGCGCGTATATACGGGCGAAAACAGCTATATACTCGTTGAGCAGAGCGTGGAGAGCGAGCGCGGCGAGAGCGAGATAGAGTATTGCTACACGGTGATAGAGAACGGCAGGAGAATTTCGCGCACCACCTTTGAATATGAGAACGAGGAGGGCGAGACCGAACTTTTGATGACCGTGGAAGAGAGCGGCAAACAGCCCGAGATGTTCGCCTTTGAGAGCGAGGACGGCGAGATAGTTGTGCACCTGGGCGGAGCTTCGGGCAGCGTGGTTTATAACGTTAAAATTATCGACGGGCAGTATGTATATTTCCGCGGCGGGCACGAAACGGGCCGCGGCGACAGGGACTGACGGCATTACGCCGGGCGGCTCCCTCCCCGCCGTTATACAAAATACGGCATGGGCGCAACGCGCTGCCGAAAAGCAAAATATATATAGTACAGTTCAAAAATTCCGCTTGAAACAGAGCGGAATTTTTATTTTTAAAATTTTTTTATTTTTTACCAACAAAATGCGCAAGATAAGTGTTATATATGTGAAAGGCTCCCGAAGCGGCGAGCAAAATTACCCTAAGGAGATCTGAAAAATGAAGAGAACTACTAAATTATTTGCAGGAATAGCGGCTGCGGCGATAGCGGCTGCGGGCATAGCGGCACTTGCAGGCTGCTCGGATAACAAAACGGCGGGCGGCGCAGACGGAAACCCGATGCAGACGGGCACCGCCGAGGAGGCATACGGCTTTTCGGCAGCGACGGCGGGTATGATAATATCCAACATGGGCGGCGCTGCGGGCGGCGCTACGGGCACGGCGGGCGCAAGAACGGCGCGCACCGCGGAAAAAGCTGCCCAGGTGACCGACGAGGCGACGATAGCCACACTCAACGAATATATGCTGCTCGTTGAGAGCCTGCTTGCGCAGGGCGACTTTGACATAGTGAGCGGCATAAACGACGGCGCGCAGTTTGCTGAATACCAATACACGATGACGGCGACGTATTACGACATAAACGGCGAAAAGCTGCAGTACGTAACCTACTACAACCAGACGCTCACCGGCTCCTATACCGAGCGCGACGACGACTGGTGGGAGGACGAGGAAGTTACCGACGTGTATTCGGTGGACGGCGTGATGCTTGTAGACGGCACGGCATACGAGATGAGCGGCAGGTTCGTGAACGAGACCGAGGGACGCGAGAGCGAGAGCACGCAGACCTTCCGCGTTGAGCTTGACGCGGCGGCGGGCGACTACCTTATGGTGACGCAGGAGAGCGAGGACGAGGGCAGCGAGAGCGAAAACGAATATGCCTATTCGCTGTACCGCGGCGGCAGGCTTGCCGAGCGCACCACATTTGAATATGAGAGCGAGCGCGGCGAAACGGAGATAAAGATGACGCTCGTTGACCGCGTGAACGGCATCAACCAGATGTTCGAGTTTGAAAAGGAGACCGAGCGCGGACAAGAGATAATAAAGATAAAGGTAGGCGGACAGGGCGGCGGCGAATACATCGTGCGCATAGAGACGGATGCAAGCGGCAACTCGCAGTATGTATATTACAGCGGCAACGACAGAGTATGGCGCGGCGAGAGATGGGACTGATTTAAACAAAAAAGCCCATACCAAAAAGCAAAAAGCAATTTTTAAATTGATAACAACGCAAAATATAGCCTTATGGCAGCGGGGGCGCGGCAACATAGCCGCACCCCCGCTGCATTTTTATATATACCCCGCTTTCATCTGCCATTGCGCGACTTGCGGCGCACTGAAATTAACACATGGTGTTATTTTTAAGCATCCCCCTCCACCTTTTGCTCACACTTTAAAAAGCGTTTGACAGCGCACGGGATGCAAATTATAATAATTCTTACAGTTAGAATTATTACTATTTTACAATGCAAAGGATAAGGAGCGGTATGGCGTCGTTTCACCACACACTTATGAAGTGCCACCTTGCGCTGCAGCGCGAGGTGATGGCCGGGGCTAAAAAGCTGGGGCTGACTTCGGGGCAGCCGAAGATACTTGAATATCTCACCGCGCACGACGGGGCCGAGCAGAAGTGCATCGCCACGCACTGCGAGATAGAGAGCGCCACGGTGGGCAACATACTCTCGCGCATGGAGAGCATGCACCTCATCGAGCGGCGCAGGCGCGACGGCAACAGGCGGTCGATATACATTTACCTCACCGACGACGGCAAGAGGGCCGCCGCGACCATGGAGCAGGTGTTTGCCGCCGCCGAAGACAGGGCGCTGTGCGGCCTTACGGCCGACGAAAGGGCGAAAATATGCTCCTGCCTGAATAAAATTTATGCCAACATTGCAGGGACGGAGGTTTAATGAATACGAAAAATGAGGAAAGCGCCGCGCACGGTAAAAGCGCGGGCGCAGAGCAGACGGAAGACAGTAAAACCGAATGCACGCAGAGCGTGCAGGACGCACAGGGCGCGCAAAATACGCAGAATACGGCCGACGAAAAGGATAATGGCGGCGCAAAAGAGAGCGCCGCGCAGGGCAAACTGCCCCTCAAGTGCCGCGTTGCAGAGTACATAGTGCGCTGCCTTGTGCTGTGCGTGGGGCTGTTCATCATGTCTATAGGCGTGGGGCTGTCCATTCAGGCCGACCTGGGCACATCGCCCATATCGAGCGTGCCCACCGTGCTTTGGCACATCACGGGGCTTTCGGTGGGCACCACCACCATCATCGTAAACACGGCGATAGTGCTCATTCAGATAATAATACTGCGCAAAAAATTCAAGCCCATTCAGCTTTTGCAGATACCCGTGTGCGTGGTATTCGGCCTGCTGTGCGACCTTTCGCTCTCCTTTTTGGGCGGCGTTGCGCCGACCGAATATTGGCAGCAGTGGCTTATATGCATTGCGGGCATAGCGCTCGTTGCCGTGGGCGTGAGCATAGAAGTGGCGGCAAACGTGATAACGCTTGCCGGCGAGGGACTGGCGCTTGCCATGTGCCGGGTTTTGCCAAAAATAAAGTTCGGCTATATGAAGGTGATATGCGACAGCTCGCTTGTAGTGATAGCCGTGATACTTTCGCTTGTATTTTTGCACGGGCTTGAGGGCGTGCGCGAAGGCACTGTTGCTGCGGCGATATTTGTGGGGCTGATCGCAAAGCAGCTCAATAAATTTGCCGTGCCCGCCGCAAACAAGCTGTTTGGCGTCACCACCCGCCTTATGACGGCAAAGAAGTCTGCTTAAAGGTACTGAAATAAATAATACGCTGTATTGGTGCGGCGGACGCAGAAAATTCTGCGTCCGCCGCACCTGTTTTTTAATTAAAAATAATTTTATTTTAATTATTATTTATTTTTTATTTATTTTTTTGCGGCAGCATTTTACACGACCGCCGTTTAAAACAGATACATGGTCATATCTTATTGTTTTTGATGCGCACGGCGGCGGCAATTACGCAGCAGATGCCGAACAATATCACCGTGCCCGCAAGTATGCCCGCCGCGGCGCCCGCGGGCAGGCTGCTGCCGAAGAAGTTTAAATTTACGGCAAAGCTATCTGCAAGCCCCTCGGCAAACTGCGGTGAAACGGTGCTTGCCAGCTGATCTATTGCACCGCCCATAAAGAAGGTGCGGAAGATGGCCGCCGAATAACTGCCCGGCACGAACAGCGTTATATATTGCACCCACTCCGGAAAGGAGCTTACGGGGATATATGCGCCTATCAGAAAGCCTATCACTGTGCCGAAGATAACGTTTATGCCCGTAAAGGCGCCGTCGGAATGCACGAAGCCTATCACAAACACGAGCAGCGCCGAGGACGACAGCACGGAGAGCGCCACCGCGCCTATGCAGCCCAACACGTCGAGCGCGCTCAGCATCCAGCTGCCCGTAACCGCCAGCCACACGAAGCACACGCCGAGCACGATGAAGCATACGAACAGCCCCGCGGCCGCCACTGCCAAAAAGTACGCCGCAGAGGGCAACCAGGCGGGTATGGGCGAGGATAAAAACTCCGCCGCAACGCCGCGCGTCTTGTCCTGCACCATTGTGCCGCAGGCACACAGCGGCACGGTTATGCACGAGGTGGCCATTACGCCCGAGAGCATCCAGCTATCGGAAAAGGCGCGCACGGTGTCGTCAGCCGAAATGCCCATGCCCTCGAGGGTGGCATTTATGCCGTCGGACTGCATCCTGCCGATGAACAGCACATACAGCGCAAGCACAATTAGGGGCGCGAGCAGCGAAAAGAATACGTTTGCGCGCTCCTTTACAAACACCTTTATATCGCGCAGCGTTAGGCGCATGAGCGCGTTTAATGTGACTTTAATCTTTGTATTTACGCCCATGCTCACGCCTCCCCCGAGCGCCTGCCCGTGACGTTTAAAAACACGTCGTCCATGCTGCCCTTTAAAAACTCGAAATCTTTGCAGAGCGCGGGATATTCCGCGATAAACCTTCCCGCCGCATCGCCGCTTTCAAAGGGCACGGTTGCCGCGCCCTCCTCGATATTGAACGGCACGCCGGTCTCTTTCAGCCCTTCAGAAAGTGCGGCGATGTCGCCGTACAGTCTGAGACGGGAGCGGGAATATCTGTTTTTGAGTTCTGCGGGCGTGCCCTGCGCCGAGATGAGGCCGCCGTCGATTATCACCACGTCGTCGGAGCCGTCGGCCTCCTCCATGTAGTGGGTGGTGAGAAATATCGTCGTGCCGAAGCTCTTTTGCAGTTGGTGCATGGCCGCCCACACAGTGGCGCGCGTCTGCGGGTCGAGGCCGGTGGTCGGCTCGTCCAAAAAGAGCAGTTCGGGACGGTTTATTAGGCCGCGGGCTATGTCGGCACGCCTGCGCTGTCCGCCGCTGAGTTTGCCGAAGGGGCGGCCGAGTATGTCGGCAAGGCCCAGAACGCCGTCGAGCTCCTCCAGCCGCCTCTGCCACGCACGGCCGTATATTCCGTAAAATGAGGCGCGCACGCACAGATTGTCGCGCACGGTCAGCCTGTCGTCGAGCACGGTGCGCTGAAAAACCACGCCTATGCGCCTCTTTATCTCCTGCGCGCCGCCGTCGAGATCGATGCCGCATATGCGCACGCCGCCCTCGTCCTTTTTGAGTATCGAGCACAAAATGTTTATCGTAGTGCTCTTGCCCGCGCCGTTTACGCCGAGAAAGGAGAACATGCTCCCCCGCTCTACGCAAAAGGTTATGCCCTTTACGGCCTGAACGCCGCCGTAGGACTTTTTAAGCCCCTCTACCTCTATTATGTTTTCCATTATCCTCCCGAAGCGGCAGCCGCCGCATGCACGCCTATATGCCGTATTTTATTTTAAAAGCGCGCGCCCTTTTGCGCGCAGGCGCATATATGCAAAATTATAACATACACATATTGCCGTTTGCAACGGCTGTATGCGCCGCGCGGGCCGATTTTACAATTATTTATAAACTTTACTTTATTTTGCACCTGTCTTTATGCGGCTGCGCGCGGTTAATGGGCGCAAAAAGTAACAAATTTGCCGAACAAAAAGAAATTATGTTACAAAATAAAAATTTGCCAAAATTTGCTTTAAAATTGAGTTGACATGAGTTTGGTAATTTGCTATAATCGATAAGCATTGAGTTGCGAAGATAGTCTCTGCCGATGCCGTGCGCTCGGTCAGGCTTTAACCTGCGGGTGTAGTTCAATGGTAGAACACTAGCCTTCCAAGCTGGTTGCGTGGGTCCGATTCCCATCACCCGCTCCAAACCCAATGCCGTGCTAAGCTGCTCTTTTCGCTGCGGCTAATGCAATTAATTTTGCGCCTGTAGCTCAGTCGGATAGAGCAACGGCCTTCTAAGCCGTGTGTCGGGGGTTCGAATCTCTCCAGGCGCACC
>CALVIN010000012.1 GCA_944330115.1 uncultured Clostridia bacterium | reverse complement strand
AGGGGCACGTGCACCGCCATCTGGTCGCCGTCGAAGTCGGCGTTGAACGCCGTACATACGAGCGGGTGGATCTTTATCGCCCTGCCCTCAATGAGCACGGGCTCGAATGCCTGAATGGACAGCCTGTGCAGCGTGGGCGCGCGGTTCAGAAGCACGGGGTGCTCCTTTATGACGTCTTCGAGGACGTCCCAAACGAAGGGTTTGGCCTTTTCAACCGTGCGCTTTGCGCTCTTTATATTGTGGCACTGGCCGCTTTCGACCAGCCTCTTCATAACGAAGGGTTTGAAGAGCTCTATTGCCATCTCCTTGGGGAGGCCGCACTGATAGAGCTTGAGTTCGGGACCTACGACTATAACCGAACGGCCGGAATAGTCGACGCGCTTGCCGAGCAGGTTCTGACGGAAGCGTCCCTGCTTGCCGCGGAGCATGCCGGAGAGCGACTTGAGCTCCCTGTTGGAGGGGCCGGATATGGCCTTGCCGCGCCTGCCGTTATCGATGAGGGCGTCAACCGCCTCCTGGAGCATGCGCTTTTCGTTCTTTACTATCATGTCGGGCGCGCCCAGCTCCATCATCCTCTTGAGCCTGTTGTTGCGGTTTATTACCCTGCGGTACAGATCGTTGAGGTCGGAGGAGGCGAACCTGCCGCCGTCGAGCTGCACCATGGGGCGAAGCTCGGGGGGAAGTACGGGGAGAACGGTGAGTATCATCCACTCGGGGCGCTGGTTGTTCTTGCGGAAGGCCTCGAGTATCTCGATGCGCTTTACCGCCTTAACGCGCTTCTGGCCGGCCTGATTGTTTTCGATTATCTGCCTGCACTCCTCGCACTCCTTGTCGAGGTCTACCGCCATTAAAAGTTCGCGTATGGCCTCGGCGCCCATTCCGGCCTTGAAGCCGGTAACCGAGCTGTCGCCATACTTTTCCTCTATGTCTAAAAGTTCCTTGTCGTTTATTACCTGCTTATATTCGTATCCGGGCACCGTGCCGGGATCGAGCACGACGTATGCCGCGAAGTATATTACCTGCTCGAGGGCCTTGGGGCTCATGTCGAGCACGAGGCCTATCCTTGAGGGCACGCCGCGGAAATACCATATGTGCGATACGGGCGCGGCCAGCTCAATGTGGCCCATGCGCTCGCGCCTTACCTTGGAACGCGTTACCTCTACGCCGCACTTTTCGCAGATGACGCCCTTGTAGCGTATGCGCTTATACTTGCCGCAGTGGCACTCCCAGTCCTTCATCGGGCCGAAGATGCGCTCGCAGAAGAGGCCGTCGCGCTCGGGCTTTTGCGTTCTGTAATTTATCGTTTCGGGCTTTGTTACCTCGCCGTGCGAGAGTTCCCTTATTTTTTCGGGGGAAGCCACGCCGATCTTTATCGAACAAAAATCGTTTAACTCAAACATTCTAAACTGCTACCTCCCTGTTACTCGTCCTTGCCGTCGTCGTCATCGTCGTCATCGTCGCTGAAGAGCGAGAATTTGTCGAGGTCGTCGTCATCCTCATCCTCGTCCTCGTCGCCGCTGAACAGTTCCTTGCCGTTGAAGTCGTCCTCGTCGTCGTCCGCCTCGAAGATGGAGCCGAGGTCGATGTCCTCTTCCTCGTCGTCTCCGCCGGAGATGTCGTATTCCTCGACAGCAGTCTGCCTGTCGCGTTCCTCCGCGTCGCGGGCGGCCGCCGAAGGTATGGCCTCGTCGTCCTCGTCGAGTTCGCGGATTATGAGCTCGTCGTTGTTTTCGGTGAGCACCTTTACGTCGAGCGCGAGCGACTGGAGCTCCTTTAAGAGCACCTTGAACGCCTCGGGTATGCCGGGCTCGGAGATGTTGTTGCCCTTTACTATAGATTCGTACGTCTTGACGCGGCCTACGATATCGTCCGACTTTACGGTGAGGATCTCCTGCAGGATGTGCGCCGCACCGTAAGCCTCCAGCGCCCAAACTTCCATTTCGCCGAAGCGCTGGCCGCCGAACTGCGCCTTGCCGCCGAGAGGCTGCTGAGTAACCAGGCTGTAAGGGCCTATCGAACGGGCGTGTATCTTGTCGTCTACAAGGTGGATGAGCTTTATCATGTACTGCACGCCCACAGTTACCCTGTTTTCGAAGGGTTCGCCGGTGCGGCCGTCATACACCTGTATCTTGCCGTCGACCTTGCCCTCGGGGTTGACGATGTTGTTCTCTAAGAAGAGCTGCTTTATATCCTGCTCGGTGGCGCCGTCGAATACGGGGGTGGCTATCTTCCAGCCGAGCTGCTTGCACACGAGGCCGAGGTGCACTTCGAGCACCTGACCTATGTTCATTCGCGAAGGCACGCCGAGGGGGTTGAGCACTATCTGAAGGGGAGTGCCGTCGGCAAGGAAGGGCATGTCGGCCTGGGGCAGCACGCGGGAAATAACGCCCTTGTTGCCGTGGCGGCCTGCCATCTTATCGCCCACCTGAACCTTGCGCTTCTGGGCTATATATACGCGGACGAGCTTGTTTACGCCGGGGGCGAGTTCGTCCTTGTTTTCGCGGGTGAATATCTTTACGTCAACTACTATGCCGCCCTCGCCGTGAGGCACTTTGAGGGAGGTATCCCTCACTTCCCTCGCCTTTTCGCCGAATATGGCGCGCAGCAGTCTCTCCTCGGGGGTGAGTTCGGTCTCGCCCTTGGGCGTTACCTTGCCGACGAGTATGTCGCCCGTCTGCACCTCGGCGCCTATCCTTATGATGCCGTTTTCGTCGAGGTCTTTGAGTGCGTCGTCGGAGACGTTGGGAATGTCGCGCGTGATCTCCTCTTCGCCGAGCTTGGTATCGCGCGCCTCGGTTTCGTGCTCCTCTATGTGGATGGAGGTGAACACGTCGTCCTGAACTATCTTTTCGGAGATGAGGATGGCGTCTTCATAGTTGTAGCCCTCCCACTCCATGTAGCCTATGAGTATGTTTTTGCCGAGCGCAAGTTCGCCGTTGTTGGTGGCGGGGCCGTCGGCGATTATCTCGCCGGCCTCTACCCTGTCGCCCGTGTTGATTATGGGGCGCTGGTTGAGGCAGGTGCCCTGGTTGGAGCGCTCGAACTTCTTTAATTTATATTCGTCGATAAAGCCGCTGTCCGTCTTTATCTTTATGCAGTCGGATGCAACTCCCACGGCCACGCCCGCATTCTTTGCGGTGACTAAAACGCCGGAGTCGCGCGCTATCGCGTCCTCTATGCCGGTTGCCACTATCGCCGACTCGGTCTTCATGAGGGGAACGGCCTGGCGCTGCATGTTGGAGCCCATGAGCGCGCGGTTGGTATCGTCGTTCTCAAGGAAGGGAATGAGCGCCGTCGCGACCGAAACGAGCTGCTTGGGCGATACGTCCATGTAGTCCATCTTTTCGGGAGCGTACTGCGTGATGAGGTCCTGATGACGGCAGCCTACGTGGGAATTTACAAAGTGGTTGTGCTCGTCGAGGGGCTCGTTGGCCTGAGCGACGATGTACTTGTCCTCCTCGTCGGCGGTGAGGTAGTCGACGTGGTCGGTAACGGTGGGAACGCCGTTCTCGTCCTTTACCACCTTTCTGTACGGGCTCATTATAAAGCCGTATTCATTTACCTTTGCAAAGGTGGCGAGCGAGGATATAAGGCCTATGTTCTGGCCTTCGGGCGTCTCTATGGGGCACATTCTGCCGTAGTGCGAGTGGTGAACGTCGCGCACTTCGAAGGTAGCCCTGTCGCGGTTGAGGCCGCCGGGGCCGAGGGCGGAGAGCTTTCTCTTATGCGTGAGCTCGGCGGCGGGGTTGGTCTGGTCCATGAACTGCGAGAGCTGCGAGGAACCGAAGAACTCGCGGATGACCGCCGAAACGGGGCGCACGTTTACGAGGCCGGAGGGCGTAACTTCCATTGCGTCCTGGGTGGCCATGCGCTCCTTTATCAGCTTTTCCAGCCTGGCTATACCTATGCGCAGCTGGTTCTGGAGCAGTTCGCCCACAGAGCGCACGCGGCGGTTGCCGAGGTGGTCGATGTTGTCTATCGTGCCGATGCCGTACTGAAGGTCGACGTTTGTGGAGATGGCGGCGACGATGTCGTCAACCGTGATATGCTTGTGGTCGAGCTTTTCAACGACGGGCTTTATGGTCTTCTTTTCGTCGGCGTCGAGCTCGGTCTTGTCAGATTCGAGGAGCGCATTGAAGAGCTTGCACGCGGCAACGAACTTTATGCGCATATCCTTTCTCTTTTCCCTGTTCTTCTTCTCTTCGGGCTTCTCGTCCTCGCTCTCGGCCACTTCCTGAACATAATAGATGGCGTTTATCTGATCGAGGAACTTGACAGCGACTTCCTCCACGCTGTGCGTGCGGCACTCCTCGGCCACTTCCTTCATGAATTTGAAGTTGGGGTAATATATGGTAGGCAGCAGCCCGAACATCTTGGGGTTCTTGTCGGACACGGCCTTGAAGTTTATGGTGTTGTTGGAGATTATCTTGTGCTTTATCTCGCCGAGGTCGGGATCGGATACGAGCACGTATGCCACGCCCACACCCGCGTCCTGAATGGCAACGGCCTGCTCCTCGTCGATTATCTCGCCCGCCTTGGCCATAATTTCGCCCGTTTCGGGGTTGAAGATGTCCTCCGCGAGCTTGCAGCCGGGCAGACGGTATGCAAGGTTGAGCTTTTTGTTGAACTTATACCTGCCCACCTTAACGACGTCGTACCTTCTGGGATCGAAGAAGAGGTTGTTGAGGTGCTGGCGGACGGACGCCTCGGTGGGAATTTCGCCGGGACGGAGCTTGCGGTACAGCTCTATAAGGCCGTCCGATTCCGACTTGGTGGTATCCTTTTCGATGGTGGCCTTTATCATCTTGTCATCGGCGAAGAGGTCGAGTATCGACCTGTCGGAGCCGAAGCCGAGGGCACGCAAAAGGACGGTAGCGCAAATTTTGCGCTTCCTGTCTACGTGTACCCATAAAACGCCCTGCGCGTCCTGCTCGAACTCCAGCCATGCGCCGCGGTTGGGGATGACGGTGGTGCCGAACATCTCCTTGCCCGTCTTATCGCGCGAGGAGGCGTTGTATACGCCGGGGGAACGCACGAGCTGCGAAACTATTACGCGCTCGGCGCCGTTGATGATGAACGAGCCGCTCTCGGTCATGAGGGGGAATTCGCCCATGAACACGGGCTGATCGATGACCTCGTCCTTTACTTTGTTTACCAGCCTCACCGTAACGTGCAGGGGAAGGGCATACGTTGCGTCGCGGTTCCTGCACTCCTTTTCGTCGTACTTGGGCTTTTCATCGAACCAGTGGTTGAGGAAATAGAGCTCGTAGTGGTCGGAATAGTCGGTGATCGGCGAAAAATCTTCAAAGACCTCGTCGATGCCCTCGTTTATGAACGAGGCATAGCTGGCCTTCTGGATCTCAACGAGGTCGGGAATATCGATGACTTCGTTGATCTTGCCGAATTTTCTTCTTTCCGTTTTGCCGTACTTGTGAACAGGTAAATTCATTGAAAGATAAATACTCCTTTTGGCTTTTATAGTCTATCACAAAGCGATTATCCGTATATATCTTTTCACCGGAAAAAATCGGAGGATCCATATATTATGCGGCCGCCCTTCGGCAGGCCGTTTGATTTATTATAAAACCATATTATTAAAATGGCTTTTTAAAGCGCGCCGCACGCATTTTTGCGCGCCCCTGAATTGTGCGCTTTTGCAAAAAATTTTCTTTTAAATGCAAATTGTTTGCGCCCATACTTTACAAACGCGGCGGTTTGATATATAATTAACTTATCGCGGAGCCGAAGAAAGGGCCGGCAGGGGCTGCGATCCGCCTGTTTTTGCCGCCGAAAATCGGCCGAAATAGACAATACCGCATTTTAATACATTCTATCATTATAGACAAGAGCAACAAAAAAGTCAAGTAAAAAAGAGCAACTCACAAATTTTTTTAGCGGAAAATTTGCTCACCTCCCCTTTAAAGGCGCGCCCCAAAAATTACCTCCCCTTTGAAGGGAGGTACCAATAGGGCGAATATTTAAAAAATAATTACTTTGCGCAAGCAGGGTTCCCCCTGCGCCAGCGCGACTCAATTTGCGCATACCTGCGGCTCACCGGAGTGAATTGCCGCGATCATACGCTCCGTGGGCCCTTATAATCGCGGCAAGAGAGGCAGAGCCTCTCAAATTCACGGAAAATGTCGTGCACGGCCTGCGCGAGATTTTCGTGAGGTGTTTTTATGCGTATCGATAAATTTTTAAAAGTTTCACGAATACTTAAAAGACGCACCGTCGCGCAGGAGGCCTGCTCGGCGGGCAAAGTCGTTATAAACGGCAAGGAGGCCAAGCCCTCGCACGAGGTGAAGGCGGGCGACGTGGTGGAGATATTATACTCCAGCGGCACGCTCAAATTCCGCGTGCTTGATATAAAGGAAGTCGTTAAAAAAGACGACGCGGGCAGCCTTTACGAGGTGATATCGTAAGGCACCTGCGGCAAAATGCCGCAAAAGGGCACCCTGCCATGACGGAAAAATAACCTACCGGAGGAAAGAGATATGAAAGTAAGCGCAATAATCTGTGCGGCGGGCACGGGCGAGCGCGCGGGTTTCGGCAAAAACAAGCTGCTCGCAACGCTGTACGGCGCGCCCGCGCTCTATCACACATTGCGGGCCTTCGACATATCGGAGATAGACGAGGTGATAGTCACCTCCTCCGCCGCCGACTACAAGGAGATAAAGGCGCTGTGCGCACCCTTCGGGTATGACGCCATACTCGGGGGCAAGACGCGCTTTGCGGGCGTTAAAAAAGCGCTCGAAAAGGTGACGGGCGAAATAATACTGATACACGACGGCGCGCGCCCCTTTGTTACCAAGAAGATAATAACAGACTGCATAGCATATGCCAAGGAATACGGCAGCGCCGTGTGCGCAACGCCCGTTACCGACACGATGGCGAGCGTATATTACGGCGTTATAACCGACGTGCCCAAGCGCGAGACGGTGTATGCCATTCAGACGCCGCAGGGCTTTTTGGCGGCCGACATAAAGAAGGCGTATGAGATAGCCTCAAACGACGGCATACCCTATACAGACGACAGCTCGGTATACGCAAACTATATAGGCCTGCCCCACATATTCGAGGGCGACAGGCACAACACCAAGCTCACCTACCGCGAGGACTTCACGCGCGACGTGCCCAAAATGACGGCCGCCGAGGGCTGCCGCATAGGCATAGGCGCCGACACGCACGCATTCGGCGGGCTGGACAACTTTGTAACCCTTGCGGGCGTGAAGATAGAGTGCGACAGCTCGCTTGTGGCGCACAGCGACGGCGACGTGGTGCTGCACGCCGTTATGGACGCCATGCTGACCGCCTGCGGGCTTAAAGACATAGGCTGCTACTTCCCCGACACCGACAAGCGCTATAAGGGCGCCGACAGCGCCGACCTGCTTGCCGAGGTGCTTAAAATGGTGAACGAGCGCGGCTTTGCGCCCGCCAACATCTCCGTGACCGTGCAGGCCGAAAAGCCCAAACTTGCGCCGCACATCGACGAGATGAACGCCTCGCTCGCCAAAATGTGCTCCCTCCCCGCCGACTGCGTGGCGATAGCCGCGGGCACGAGCGAGAGGCTGGGCTTTGTGGGCGAGGGGCTGGGCATAGTAGCCTACGCCACCGTGCTTATGAAGACCGTCTGAGCGCAATAAGGCGGCGCATTTGCGCCGTATAAAGGCATTTGCGGCGGCCGTTACGACTGTTTTCACAGTTAAAAAGCATACATGCCCGCATAAAAACGGGCGGCACAATATTTTAAAAGACCTTACGGCGCGGCGGGGAAAAGCCGCGCCACTTGATTTTTATGGCAAAGAGCAATACTGTTTTCGTCTGCTCGGAGTGCGGCGCCACCAGCCCGCGCTGGCTGGGCAGGTGCCCCTCGTGCGGGAAATTCAACACCATGGCGGAGGAGATTGTCGCCCCCGCCGCGCCCGCAAAGGCGGCAAAAAAGGCAACTTATGCGCCCGCGCAGGCAAAACCCCTCTCGCAGGTGCAGTTCACCACATACGAGCGCACCCCCTCCGGCATATCGGAGTTCGACAACGTTGTGGGCGGCGGCATAGTAAAGGGCTCGCTCATACTGTTGGGCGGCGACCCGGGCATAGGCAAATCTACCCTGCTCACGCAGATCGCGGCAAACCTTTCGCAGGGGCACAGGGTGCTGTATTTTTCGGCGGAGGAGAGCTGCTCGCAGGTGAAGATGCGCGCCGAGCGGCTGGGGCTGCTTTCAGACAACCTGCTGCTTTTGAACGAGACGTGCATCGACAATATCGACGCCGAGCTCGACGGCGTGGAGTTCTGCGTGATAGACTCCATTCAGGCGGTATATACCGACGACCTCTCCTCCTCGGCGGGGAGCGTGGGGCAGGTGCGCGAGTGCGCCTCGCGCATAATGCGCATAGCCAAGAGCCGCGGCATAACCTTTTTTATAATAGGCCATGTAACAAAGGAGGGCGCGCTGGCAGGACCCAAGGTGCTGGAGCACATAATGGACACCGTGCTCTACTTTGAGGGCGAAAACCAGGAAAACTTCCGCATACTGCGCTCGGTGAAAAACAGGTTCGGCAACGTTTCGGAAGTGGGCGTGTTTGAGATGACCGACCACGGCGTGATACCCGTCACCGACTATTCGGGCATATTCCTTTCGGAGAGCCGCGGCGAGGAGTCGGGCGCGATAGTCACGCCCGCGCGCACGGGCAACAGATGCATGAACGTTGAGGTGCAGACGCTGATATCCAAGACCTCCTTCGGCCAGCCGCGCAGAATGCCGCTCGGGGTGGACTATAACAAACTTGTGCTGCTTTTGGCCGTGCTCGAAAAGCGGTGCGGCATAAATTTGGGCAGCTTTGACGTGTATGTAAATGTTATGGGCGGCATAAGACTGAACGAGCCCTCGGCCGACCTTGCGGTGTGCGCGGCGCTCGCCTCCTCCTACTACGACAGGCCGATAGACAAGTTCACGGCGGCCTTCGGCGAGGTAGGGCTCACGGGCGAGGTGCGCGCCGTTTCATACGCCGAAAAGCGCGTTGCCGAGTGCGTTAAAATGGGCTTTAAAAAGGTGCTCGTGCCGGCAAAAAACATGAAGTCGATGACAAAATATTTAGACAGGATAGACGTCGTGCCCGTGCTGTATGTGGGCACCATGATAAAAAATTTATTTAAATAATAATTTATTTTATTTTTAATCTAATTTTTATTTTTTTGTACCGCCCCGCATTTATCTGCGGGGCGGTACTCATACCGGCGCGAAGCGCGCCGCAAATGCAGGCATAAAAATTTATTTGCCCGCCCGTAATTGTTGCCAGCCCGCCTGCGGCGGTAGTATAATGGTGGCATGAGAGAACAGGCGATGGGCAGCGAGAAAATATGGAAACTTTGCCTTAAGATGGGCATACCGTGCGTTCTCGCGCAGGTGGTAAACCTGCTTTACAACATAGTTGACAGAATTTACATAGGCCACATGGAGGGCACGGGCACGGCGGCGCTCGGCGGGCTGGGGCTCACGGCGCCCATACTCACGCTGATCGCCGCGTTTTCGGCCTTCGTTTCGGGCGGCGGCGCTCCCCTCGCCGCAAAGGCGCTGGGCGAGGGCGACGAAGACAGGGCACGGCGCATACTCAACAACGGCTTTCTGCTGCTGGTATTCTTTTCGGTGACGCTGGGGCTTGCGGCCTACTTTGCCGCCGAGCCGCTGCTGTGGCTTATCGGCGCGGGCGAGAGCAACTTTGAATACGCCTACGACTACCTCACCATATATCTCACCGGCACGCTGTTTGTGCAGATAGCCACGGGCATGAACACATTTTTAACGGCGCAGGGCAGGAGCCTCGTCGCCATGATTTCGGTGCTTATCGGTGCGGCGCTCAACATAGCGCTCGACCCGCTGCTCATATTTGCCTTCGGCATGGGTGTCAAGGGCGCGGCGCTGGCCACCGTTATAAGCCAGTTTGCAAGCGCGCTGCTCGTGGTGCTCGCGCTGCTGCGCAAAAAACTTACCCTGCGCCTCTCCTTTGCCTATATGCAGCCCAACTTCCGCATAATAGGCTCGATATTTTCCCTCGGCATAGCCTCATTCGTCATGTCGGCCACCGAATCGGTGATAGGCTTCGTTTTGAACGGCAGGCTGAAATATTACGGCGACATGACTGAGATAGGCGGCGACTATTATGTGACCGTGCTCGCCGTGTTGCAGAGCGCCATGATGCTCATAACCACCCCCATTCAGGGCTTTACGCAGGGCGTAACGCCCATACTTGCCTATAACTACGGCGCGCGCAAAAGGAAGCGGCTTAAGAGGTGCTTTTTGTTTACGCTGGCCGTGTGCTTTTGCTGGTGCGCGCTTTTGGGAATTCTGATGATGAGCGTGCCGCAGCTGTTCGGCATAATATTCAACCGCGACGAGATAGTGCTTTCGCTCACAAAGAAGTATATGCCCGCCTTTGTGTTCGGCATGCTGGTATTCGGCATACAGCGCGCCTGCCAGACGACATTCGTCGCCACCACGCAGGCCAAGATAAGCCTGTTTATCGCCATACTGCGCAAAATTATACTGCTTGTGCCCCTTGCCTACCTGCTGCCGATGGCGATGGGCGTGGGCGGCGTTTACCTTGCCGAGGGCATTGCCGACACGACGGCGGCACTCATTTGCGGCACGATATTCTTCTTCCGCTTCCGCAGTTTGCTTCGCAAAATGAGCGATCCCGCGCCCGCCGCGGGCTACGACGTGAAATAATTTTGGTGACGAGATGAGAGATGCCCTCTTGATAGCCGTATGCGCGGCCTTTGCCGCCATATCGCTGATAAATTTTATATTGTACGGCGCCGATAAGCGCCGCGCGCGAAAGAATTTGTGGCGCATACCCGAGAGAGTGCTGCTGCTCTTATCATTCTTCGGCGGGGCAGTCGGCGGCACGGCGGGCATGCTTGTTTTCAGGCACAAGACAAAAAAATTCAGATTTATTTTTATAAACGCGCTCGGCCTGATATGGCAGGCCGCCGCGATTATCATCATCGCCGTATACATGGCATGATATCTGCGGCTTTCGGGCGCAGGCGGCCGCTCGTTTTCCCTTCGGGGACGGCAAGCAAAGCTATAAACACAGGCAGCACAAAATGCGCGGGGCGGCGGATATTTTTTCCGCCGCCCCGCGCTTTAATTTTATAAAAAAATGCAAAAAATTATTTTTAAATTAAATTTTAATTATTTTTTATCGCCGAATTTATCAACATGGTCGACTACGTTGCATATAAAGGCGGCGGCCTCGGCTATGGCCAAAATAACAAACATCGCCACCATGAATATGTCGTTGAACAGCCCCACCTCCGAAGCGAAGCCTATCAGCACCAAAAACAGCGTGAGCGCCGCGGAGATGAGCACCATGTTGAGCGCAAAGGAAATGCCCGCAAACGCCGCGGCATACTTTTTGTTCATAGGCAAAAACAGCGCAAACAGCTTTAAAACGCAGCTTAAAAACAGCAGCCAGCCCACCACTATCAGCGCTATGCGCTGCGAGGCATCCTCGCCTATCGACCACACGAGCGCCGTAACAAAGAAGAACACCCCCTCTACCGCCGCAACCGGCTTTATCCCCCTCTTATCCATACATATCTCCTTAAAAAAAATAATTTGCCGCGCCTTTCAGCTATTTGCGGCGCGCTTTAAAACATTATAATATAAACGCGCGCGCTTTTCAAGCATAAAATTTTTGCGCGCAAAAAATATATGCAAAAATTGGAATGAGAATTTGGAATAGCGTCAAAAATACTGCCCACAATACTTTTGACGGAGGCAAGTATATGCAATTTGACGACACAAAAACTTACACAAACCTTGCAAGGAGCTTTGCGGGCGAGGCGCAGGCGGGCATGAGATATCAGCTTGCGGCGCGGCTTGCAACTCAGCAGGGGTATGTAACGCTTGCGGATACCATCCGCACGCTTGCAAAGAACGAGACGGTGCACGCCAGAAGATTTTTTGAGGAACTTGAAAAGCGCGGAAAAAAGTTGGATAACATCGACCTGAACGCCGGCTATCCCTTTCACGGCGGGAATTTAGAGGAGTGCCTGCGCGTTGCGGCATTGGACGAGCGCGCGGAACACAGCAGGATATACCCCGCATTTGCAAAGGACGCCGAGGCCGAGGGCTTTTTTGACATAGCCGCCCTGTTTAACATGGTGGCAAACGTTGAAAAGCGGCACGAGATGATATTCAACTATCTGTATGAAGCATTCAAAACGGGCACGCTGTTTTGTAACGAGACGCCCATGCTGTATATTTGCAGCGAATGCGGCTATATGCACACCGCAACAAAGGCGTGGGACGTATGTCCGCTTTGCAAGTCGTCGCAGGGGTACATCGAATTGCATCTGCCGTTCGAAAAGGAGAAAATATGAAAAAGGCAAATGAAACTTCGTCTAAGAGCAAAACTCAGGGCTGCGGCTCCAAAGGCCGCTCGGGCGAAAAAAACTGCAAGTAAGGGCAGCTTTTTCAGTCCGGATGACCCCGGCGGAAGCTATACGGGAGTGCCGCAAGACGGCGGAACGCCCGTGCAGGACGCCGACGACCTGTAAAATATGGCATTTAAATAATTTATTTTTAAATTAAAAATTAAAAATTAAATTAAAATAAAATTTATTTTACGGGCCGTTTAAAGGCGGCCGAAGCAACTTGCTTCGGCCGCCTTTATCCTTTTTTATGCATACATGTGCTAACAAAACAAGCGTGCGCGGCAAAATTTGCCGCGCACGTAAATTTTTATAAATGCTTTATTATTTTTGCGGGATTGCCGGCTATTACCACGTTTGAGGGGAAGCTCTTTGTTACCACCGCTCCCGCGCCCACCACCACGTTGTCGCCCAAGGTGACGCCGGGGAGTATGCTGGCGTGGCCGCCTATCCAGCAATCGTTGCCTATGGTTATCGGCTTGCCGTATTCCAGCCCGGAGGTGCGCACATTCCTTTCCAAAGGGTGCGCGGCGGTGTATATGCCCGCCTGCGGCGCGATGAGGCAGTTGTTGCCAATTTTTACCTTGCACACATCTAAAATAACTACGCCGTAGTTGGTGAAAAAGTTTTCGCCCACCTCGATATTGCAGCCGTAGTCGCACCAAAAGCCGCGTCCTATATGCACGGTCTTTCCGCACTTGCCCAAAAGTTCGCGCACGGTATTTTGCCGCTCCTCCTCGGAGAGGGTGCCGCAATTCAGCCTTTCGCACAGCGATATGGCGCGTGCGTGCGCCGAAGACAGCTCCTCGTCGGCGGCGCAATACAGCTCGCCGGAGAGCATTTTTTGCCTTTCGGTCATAATTTACCTGCCTGCAAAATCACAGAATGGAGTCGATGAACTCCTCGGGGTCGAAGAGCTCCAAATCGCCTATCTTTTCGCCCGTGCCTACGAAGATGACGGGTATTTCAAGCTCGCTGCACAGCGAGATGACAAAGCCGCCCTTTGCCGTGGAATCGAGCTTGGTGAGCACTATGCCGTCGAGATCGACCGCCTCGTCAAACAGGCGCGCCTGGCTGATGGCGTTGTTGCCCGTGGTGGCGTCGAGCACGAGCAGCTTATACACATGCGCCTGCGGGTATTCGCGCGCGATGACGCGCGATATCTTTTTGAGCTCCTCCATAAGGTTGGCCTTTACGTGCAGCCTGCCCGCCGTATCGACGAGCAGCACGTCGGTCTTTCTCGCCTTGGCGGAGGAGACGGCGTCGAACACCACGGCGGAGGGGTCGCTGCCCTCCTCGTGCTTTACTATCCTTACGCCCGCCCTGTCGGCCCAGACGGTGAGCTGATCGGCAGCCGCGGCGCGGAAGGTATCGGCCGCCGCCACCGTTACCGACTTTTTGTTGCGCAAAAAATAGTCGGCAAGCTTGCCTATCGTGGTGGTCTTGCCCACGCCGTTCACGCCTATCAGCATTATCACGGCGGGGTACTCAATTTCGGGCACCTCGGCACGGGTGAGCTTTTCTTCGAGTATGTCCTTTAAGAGGTTTATAACATACTCCTCGTCTTTGAGCTTCTCCTTTTTTACTTCGGCGCGGAGGTCCTCCACCGTCTCCTCGGCGGTGGTCACCGAGATATCGGCGGAGATAAGTATCTCCTCCAGCTCGTCATAAAATTCGTCGCCTATCTTGTTGCGTTTAAAGAGCGACTTTATCGCTCCGCCCAAACTGTCCTTTGTTTTTTTGAGCGCGCTCGCTATCTTAGAAAAAAATCCCATTATTTAAAAAACTCCTGAATGGCCCGCCGCAAGGGGCACGGCCATGTAAAATATGCACATGGTGCCGTAAAATATGCGCATGGTGCCGCCAAAATTTCCCGCCGCGCCCGAACGGCGCCGCAGAGCGGGGTATATATTGCCGCACGGCAAAAAATTACTGCGTTTGAATTGTGTCGCCGCCCAGCTTGCTCTCTACCTCCGAGAGCTTTACCGAAACTATCTTGGATATGCCCTTTTCCTCCATGGTTACGCCGAAGAGCGTATCGGCGTTCTCCATGGTGGGCTTGCGGTGGGTTATCACTATGAACTGCGTCTGCGCCGAGAACTTCTTTAAATACCTGGCGTACCTTGCCACGTTGGCCTCGTCGAGGGCGGCCTCTATCTCGTCGAGCACGCAGAAGGGCATGGGGCGCATGCCTATTATTGCAAACAGTATGGCTATTGCCGTGAGCGCGCGCTCGCCGCCCGAGAGCAGCGAAATTTTTGTCAGCTTTTTGCCGGGAGGGCAGGCCACTATCTCCACGCCCGCGTCGAGGGGGTCCTCGCAGTCGGTATAGTCGAGCTGCAGCTCGGCACGGCCGCCGCCGAACAGCTCTTTGAAGGTCTGTTTGAAGTTTTCGTTTATCTTTTCAAAGCCACTGTTGAAGATGGTGAGCATCTCGCCCCTTATCTCGTCGAGCGCCTTGGTAAGGTCGTCTATCGCCTTCTCCATGTCGGCCTTGTCGGCAGACATCTTGTCGTACCGCTCCTTCACCTCGCGGTATTCGTCGACGGCGTTGGGGTTTATAGCGCCGAGCATGGTTATCTGGCGCTTTAACGAGCTCACCGTGCCGGGCGCCGAGGAGATGTCGAACTGCTCGTCCTTATATTTCAAGCACCCCTCGTAGTCCTCGCCGTACTCGTCCATTATGCGCTGCTGCATATTTTCGAGATCGGCGTCGAGCTTGGTGAGCGCTATCTGCTGGCTGTTGCGCCTGTCGGTGAGGTCCTGAATATTTTTGTGCAGGTCCAGCCTTTCGATATCTATCTGCTTTATGCGCTCGTTGGTGGCGACCTTGTTTTCGGTAGTAGTCTTAATGCGCGCGCGGAGGTCCTCCACCACGGCCTGCTCCTCGGCGGTGAGCACCGTGTGCTCGGCCTGGCGGTTTATCTCTTCGAGCTCGCGCTCTATCTCGGGTATGGCGGCGCGCGTGCGCGCTATCTTGCTTATAAGCTCATCCTTTTCGGAGGTAAGCCTCTGCGTGTTTTCGTCGGCCGACTTCATGGCCGCCTCCAGCGAGGCCTTCTCTACCCTCGAAGAGTTGAGCTCTTCGAGCTTTTCGTCGCGGCGCTTTACCAGCGCGTCGTACTGCGTGGAGATGTTCTCTATGGCAGAGGACGCCTCGGTGGAGCGCTCGTTCAAATCGCTCGCCCCGCGGGAAGTTTCGCTGTATTTATCGTTGAGCGCGGCAAGGCGGGAGGATATCATCTCGGCCGTCTGCGCGAACACCGAATACCTGCTCTCCTCCGAAGCTATCTGCTTTAACAAACTTTCGGAGAGCTGCTCGTTTGCGGCGAGCTCGGCGCGGGAGGAATTGAACTTTTCGCGCAGCTCCTCCAAAGATGAGTTTGCCTTAGCAAGCTCGGCGCGCGCCTTATTGAGGCCGTCCTCCGCACGGGAGAGCGCGGCCTTCTTTTCGGCTATGCCGTCCTCTATCTCCTTTATCCTGCGCTCGTTTGCAAGCAGGTTGCCCGCGTTGTCCTTGCGCGAGCCGCCCGTCATCGAGCCCGAGCTGTTTATCACGTCGCCGTCTAAAGTTACTATCTTGAAGGCGCGCGGATATCTGCGCGACACGGCGGTGGCGCTCTCGATATTGTCGCACACGAGCGTATTACCGAGCAGGTATCTTATTACGTTGTCGTACTTTTTATCATATTCAACGAGGTCGACGGCAAAGCCTATAGCGCCCTTCTCCTTGCGGGCAGAGCGTATGCTGTCGCCCTCCGTCCTCGGGCGGAGCGCCTCTACGGGCAAAAAGGTCACCTGGCCGCCGCGCGTGCGCTTTAAATACTCGATGAGGAACTTTGCGTCGTCGCGCGTGCCCGTCACAACGTTCTGCATGGCTCCGCCGAACGCCGTCTCTATAGCCACTTCATACTCGCCCGAAGTGGACACTATGTCGGCGATGAGCCCCTGTATCTTAGAGGATATTTCGGGGTTGTTCTTTGCCTCCGACATGAGGCGCTTTACCGAATATATATAGCCGTCGAAGCGGTCTTTGAGCGCCTTCACCGTGGCAAGATTTTCGGTGAGTCCGGATATCTGCGAGCGGGCGTCGTAGGCGCGCTGCGTGTAGGTGTGTATACTATCTTCGCAGGTGCGCACGGCCTTTGTTGCGGCGTCCATCGTGTCGTTTTCCGACGCGATGAAGTCGGTGAGTTCGCCGTGGCGGCTCAGGCTGCTGTCGTAGTCGGCCTTATAGCCGTCGCGCAGCGACTTTATCTCTGCGAGAGTCGACTGCACCTCTGTAAGGCGCTCGTTCAGAAGTTCGCGCTGGGCCTCTATCGAACCCATGTTTTTGTTGATGTCGGAGAGGTCGCGGAAGGTGTCCATAACCTTCTTTCTGTTCTCGTCGGTCATGGCCTCGAACTTGCCTATCTCCTGCGAGAGCGAGGATATCTCCTCCTCGGCAGCCTTGCAGCTTTCGGCAAGTTTTTGCGCGCGGTCGGAATTCTTTTCGTTGTATGCCGCAGTGCGGCGTATCTCCTTTTCTATCTCGTCGATGCGCTGGGTGGAGAAGGTTATATCCTCCTGCGCGGCGCGCAGCTTGTCCTTTACCGAGCCGGCCTTGGCCTGCAACACCATGCCCTCGCCCGACTTCTTCTGAATGCCCACCGTGTAGCGCAGCAGGCGCTCGTTGAGTTCGGCGAGCTCGTCGTCGGCGCCCGAAACGACGTCGCGGCAGCTCTCATACTCCTTCAAAACTTCGGCGGAGCGCGCGGTGAGGCGCTCTATTTCGGCGGTGTAGCCCTCTATCTTATCGCTTATTTTGCGCTTTCTGTCGGCGCTGGTGTCGTGCTGGTATATGTACGAATTTATCTCGAGCGAGCGCAGGCGGGTATACAATTCCTCGTACTTTATGGCGCTCTCGGCCGCCTTTTCGGCGGGGGTGAGCTGGCGTTCTACCTCGTGCATGCGCTGTAAAAATACATACAGATTGTCGCGCGCGGCCGTGAGTTTGCGCTCGGCGTCGGCCTTGCGGTCCTTGAACATGGCTATGCCCGTGGCTTCCTCGAAAATCGAGCGCCTGTCTTCGGGCTTGGCGTTCATTATAGTCTCTATCCTGCCCTGGCCGATTATCGAGTAGCCCTCTTTTGCGGCGCCCGCGCCGTGCAGAAGGCCCGTCAGCACCTTCATGCGCGAGGGCTGGCGGTTCAAAAGGTATTCGCTGTCGCCGTTGCGGTAGAGGCGCCTCGTCATCTCCACCTCGTCGCAGTCGATGTTGAATATGCGGGAGGTGTTGTCGAACGAGAGAGTGACCTCGCAGAACGACGTGGGGCGGCGCTTTTCGGTGCCGTTGAAGATGACGTCGAGCATCTGCGAGCCGCGCATCATCTTGGCGGACTGCTCGCCGAGCACCCAGCGGATGGCGTCGGCAACGTTCGACTTGCCGCACCCGTTGGGGCCCACTATGCAGGTCACGCCGTCGGTGAACGGAATGACCGTTTTGTCGGCAAACGATTTAAAGCCGATAAGTTCGATCTGTTTGAAAGTAATCATATATAAACCTTGTTCACGAAAATCTCGCTCTGGCCGAGAGCGATATTTCCCGTGATTTTGAGGAACTAAGTTCCTCTGGCGGCATTTTTAAAAGCCCACGATTATTAGAAATGCCGCCATTCACCTCCGGTGAGCTCGCTTGCGCGACAAATTGTGTCGCGCTGGCGCAGGGAAACCCTGCTTGCGCAGAGTATTTATTTTAGAATATTTACCTTATAGATACCTCACCTTTGAGGGACGAGCGAGGCATTTCATAGCACAGCGGACACCCGCTGTGCGTGCCGAGCGAGATGAGCGAGGGCATATGCACGCCCGAGCAGTGACCGCGCGAGGAGCGTATGCGACGACACTCTGCCGAGGGGTTCCCGCTTGCGGGAAACGGCAGATCCATGCGGTAATACACCGCACGCACCACGAGATGGTGGGTTGAGCGTAGCGAAACTCGGTGGGGTTTCACAGGCTTGCATAAGCGAACAATAATGGAACCCCTCCGTCGCATACTCACTTTGTTCGTATGCGCCACCTCCCCTCGAAGGGGAGGTACAAATATTGTATCGCGCTTTACGGCTGAAATAAATTCAGCCTGCGCACATTTTTTATTTTTAAATAACCCCGCTATTCTTTTATTGCCTCTAACGCGCTCTTGGCGGCGCGCTTTTCGGCCTCGGACTTGCTTTTGCCCGTGCCCGAAAAGCTCTTTCCGCATACGAGCAGGTTACACACAAACTGCGGGCTGTTGGCCGTGCCGCCCGAACGCTCGGTGCGGTACTCGGGCAGCGGCGCGCCCTTCGACTGCACATACTCCTGCAGCTCGCCCTTATAATTTTTGGGTGCGCTGAGATGTGCGGAGATGAGAGTACGCTTTATAAAGCGCTCGGCGGCGGCAAACCCGCCGTCGGCAAATATTGCGCCCGCGACGGCCTCATACACGGAGGAGAGCGCCTTTTCGCCCACGTCGCCCACGCTAATTATGTAATTTGTAAGCCCCAGAGCCT
Organism: uncultured Clostridia bacterium; assembly: GCA_944330115.1. GTDB lineage: Bacteria > Bacillota > Clostridia > Christensenellales > Borkfalkiaceae > Coproplasma. The sequence continues at coordinate 7,054 of CALVIN010000012.1, read as the reverse complement.
CCGACGCGCGCTTGAGCGGCCAGTGCGAAACGAGCCGCTGCCGTTCGGCAGTCATCTCCCCCTCGTCGCCGCCGTTTGCATACAGCCACTTTGTTACGGCGAGCTGTATTACCGAATCGCCCAGAAATTCGAGCTTTTCATAGTTATCGGTGCGCGAAGCCGAGGAGTGCGTGAGTGCGCGCGTGAGCAGGCGGTTATCTTTGAATTTATATCCGATAGCGCGCTCTGCGGCGGCGATATCCAAAAAGGTGCGCCCCACGCTTACTCTTCCTTGGGAATGAGATTGTCCCAGTCGACCTTGGAGAGCATCTCCTCCACGCGGCCGACGAGGTTGCCGCTGTATATGGTGGCGGCGTTTTCGATGGCGGCCGTTATGGTGCGCGCTTTGGAAGAGCCGTGGCTCTTTATGACCACCTTTTTAACGCCCAGAAGGAGGGCGCCGCCCACCGCCTCGAAATCGAGCTTGGAGCGCATGCGCTTAAAGCCCTTCATTAAAAACAGGCTGCCTATCTTGGAAGAGAGCGTGCTTGTAGCCTCCTTTTTGAGTACCGAGAGTATGAGTTTGCCGCAGCCCTCCATCGATTTGAGCGCTATGTTGCCCGAGAAGCCGTCGCACACGGCGACGTCGCAGTCGGAAAGCATTATGTCGCGCCCCTCGATGTTGCCGGCGAAGTTGATCACGTCCATCTTTTTGAGCAGCTGATAGGTCTGCTGGTGCAGGGGATCGCCCTTGTGCTCCTCGGTGCCGTTGTTGACGAGCCCCACCCTGGGATTTTTGATGCCGAAGCCCGCCGTTGCATAGGCCGACGCCATCACGGCGAACTGGCAGAGCATCGAGGGCTTGCACTCGGCGTTGGCGCCGCAGTCGCACAGCAGCGTGTAGCTGCCGCGTATGTTGGGTATCGCGGGGCAGAGCGCGGGGCGCTTTATGCCGCGTATCCTGCCGAGTATGAGCTGGCCCGCCGCAATCGTTGCGCCCGTGGAGCCCGCCGTAACGAGGCCGGCGATATCCTCCTGCTCTTTGAGGGCGCGGAAGGCCTTTACGAGCGAAGATTCGCGCTTTCTTATCGCCTCGGTGGGGATATCGTTCATATCTATCACGTCGCGGCAGTCCATTATCTCAATGCGCGAGCCGTCGTACTTGTATTTTGCAAGCTCGGCCTCTATCACCTCTTTTTTGCCCGCGAGGATGAGGGATATATTCTGATTTTTATTTATGGCATCTACCGCGCCCTGCACGGGTGCGGCGGGGGCATTGTCGCCGCCCATGGCGTCAACTAACAGACGTATCATATTATTTGCACCTTTTATTTAATTAAATAATTATTTTTAAATTAAATTTTAATTAAATTCAATTTTTAATTTTTATTTAAATATTTAAATAATTATTTTTAATTTAATTATTTTTTATTTTTTAATACTGCAGGTTGCCCACCGTGCGGGGGAAGGGAATTACGTCCCTTATGTTGGCAACGCCCGTTAAATACATTATAAGCCTTTCAAAGCCCAGGCCGAAGCCCGAGTGAACACAGCCGCCGTATTTTCTGAGGTCTGTGTAGAACTCATAGTCGGCAGCATTGAGGCCGCACTCCGCCATGCGCTGCTCTAAAACATCCAGCCTCTCCTCCCTCTGGCTGCCGCCGATAAGTTCGCCTATGCCGGGCACGAGCAGGTCGGCCGCGGCGACAGTCTTTTTATCGTCGTTGAGGCGCATATAGAAGGCCTTTATCTCCTTGGGGTAGTCGGTGAGGAACACCGGCTTTTTGAACACCGTTTCGGTGAGGTATCTCTCGTGCTCGCTCTGCAGGTCGCACCCCCACTCCACGGGGTATTCAAACTTTTTGCCCTCGGCTATGGCCTTTTTGAGTATGTCTATCGCCTGCGTGTAGGGAAGGCGCACGAACTCGCCGCCCTTCAGGGCCTCGAAGCGCGACTTGAGCTCGGGGCAGACGCGCTCGGTGAGGAAGTCTACCTCGTATTCGCACGTTTCGTGCACATATTCCGCCACAGACTTCACCATCGCCTCGGCGACGTCCATGTCGCCCGCAAGGTCGCAGAAGGCCATTTCGGGCTCTATCATCCAGAACTCGGCGGCGTGGCGGGCGGTGTTGGAATTTTCGGCGCGGAAGGTGGGGCCGAAGGTATATACGTTGGAGAAGGCCATTGCAAACGTTTCAACGTCGAGCTGGCCGGATACGGTGAGCGCCGCGCGCTTGCCGAAGAAGTCCTTTGAAAGGTCGGTCTCGCCGGGAGCGAGGGTAGTAACCCTGAACATCGCGCCCGCGCCCTCGCAGTCGGAGCCGGTGATTATGGGCGTGTGCACATACACAAAGCCGCGCTCGTTGAAGAATTTATGAATGGCGAACGCCGCCTGCGAGCGTATGCGGAACACCGCGCCGAAGAGGTTGGTCCTGGGGCGCAGGTGAGCGATCTCGCGCAAAAATTCGGGCGAGTGCCTCTTTTTCTGCAGGGGATAGGAGGGCAGCGAGGCGCCCTCTATGAGCACCTCGTCGGCGCGCAGCTCGAAGGGCTGGCGCATTTCGGGAGTGAGCACTACCGTGCCGCGCACGCGCAGGGCTGCGCCCACGCCGCAGTGCACTATCTGTTCATAGTCGGCAAGTTCGCCCCTGTCGAGCACCACCTGGCAGTTCTTCTGGCAGGAACCGTCGTTGAGCTCGATAAAGCCGAAGTTTTTGCTGTCGCGCACGGAACGCGCCCAGCCGCACAGTTCAACGCGCACGCCGCCGAAGCCCGACGCGTCTGCATACAAAGATTTTACATACGTTCTGTTCATACGTCCTCTCACAGAGCGCCGCAAAAAATGCGGCATGCCGCCGCGGCGCTTTTATTTGTTAAAAAAATTATATCCACGAAAAATTATACCATATAAAAGAAAAAAACACAATAGAATTACCCGAAAATTTTGCGCCTTGCAGGCATATGGCGCGCACGCGCACGCGAAAAACAAAAATATAACGCAAATGTAGCGCAAAAAATGCGGGCGGGGCCGCGCAAAACCGCGCGGCCCCGCCCCTTTACGCCCTGCGGCAAGAGCCGCAGGGCGCGTATTTTTAATGTAAAAAACTTTGCACAAGCTCCTTTAAATGCTTGCAGCTATGCTCTTGAGCACGCCGTACACCACCTCTTCGTCCGTTTCGAACAGCCGCAGGTTATAGCCGAAGCCGCCTCCCGCAAAATAGAGGTAGGTAACGCCCGCATCCATATCGGAATAGAACACCCTGCCGCTCACGTTGCGCCTTTCGGGCAGCGACTTGAACCTTTCGAGCTCCGAGCAGCTGATGCCCTCGGCCTCGACGTACAGTTCGGCCTCCACGCCCGGCGGGAGCACGCACTCCATGCGGTAGGCCACGATGTCGCCCGCGGAATAGCCGCGGTAGTCGGCGCGGAGCACATAGCCGTCGCACTCCTCCACTCCGTCCTCGGGCACGAAGGGGGCAATTTCGCCGATATCCTCCAGCTCATACTGTTCGCCCGTAATTTCGTTGTCGAGCAGCCCGAATTCGTCGAGCGTCATGAGGCTTATGGAGCCGTTGGCGGAGGAGACGACGTCGCTGAAGCTGCCGCTCCCGTTGCCGCCCAAAATGAGCACGAGCGCCACGGCGACGACTATGAGTGCGGCCGCCGCGCAGGCAATTATTACGGGCAGCCTGCGGCGCGATATGCGCGTGCCCCCGCCCTGCACGGCAGTTACCGTCTGCCTCTCGGTTACGGCGGCGCGCGCCCTCTCCTCTTTGAGCGCCTCCTTTGCCATGAAGGTGACGCCCTCGGGCGGGAGCTCCTGCTCCCCGATATATTCGCTGAACAGCTCGTTCAGCGCTTCATCCTTTTTGTTTTTGTTTTTCATAGCGGTACCCCTCTACATATACAACAAACCGCCGCTCGATTTTGTCCACGCTTTAAAGCATTTCGCGCATAAGTTTTTCGGCCTTGATTATCTCCTTCGATACATACGACTTCGACTTGCCGAGTTCGCGCGCTATTTCGCGCACCGTCATATCCAAAAAATACTTCATGTATATCATCTGCCGCACTTCGGGCGGGGAGAGGCTTTTAAGCATCCTTTCGACGAGCAGTTTTGCCGCCGAGCGCTCTTCGCCCGAGCCGCCGTCGGAAAGTTCGGCCACGCTTTCGAGCGGGACGGATGCGCGCCTGCCCGCCGATTTCAGGTAGTTCAGAGCGGTGTTGCGCACTATCTTGCACACCCAGGCATAGCCGTTGGTGCCCTTTTTATAGCGCGATATGCCGCGCACTATCTTTAAAAAGCTGTCCTGCACGACGTCTTCGGCGGCGGCCTCGTCGCGCACCACCGACCGCGCCACAAAGAGCATCGCCCGGCCCGCGCAGGCATACAGAAGGTCTACGCCCGCCTCGTCGCCCGAGGAAATGAGCCCCAGGGCGTATTCAATTTTTTCACATGTCTTTTCGGTCATCTCGCGCTCTCCGAAGCGTGGCAGGCATACTTGGTTTTCCGCAGTCAGAAGTCCGCCGGCTCTGCGGCAGGCCATTAAACTTACGGCGCAAACTATAATAGCGCAAAAGCGCAAATATGTCAATTTTTGGCAGGCACGCATTTTTACGCGCCCGCGTGCGTACGCGCCTGCGCATAGCATGTAAAAACAGCCGCCCGTGCGCCCTTCGTTATGTAAAAAATTTTCATAAACTGCTGTAAAAATTTGCCATATGATTTTTTTATGAAATTTTTTGCATATCGTGGACAAACGCGCCCCGCGCTCTGTTTTATTGAGTGAAAAAAGAAAGTTCACAAATTTTTTGCGCAGGTGAAAGCAAATTAAGCGAACCGCGTCTCCCCCTCTTGAGCAGGAGATGAATTAGCGGTCAAAGTACCTCCCTTTCGATGGGAGGTAAGCCGAAGGCGAAAGATGGGGCATTCTAAAACAAATAACGTTTCAAGCAGGGTTCCCCCTGCGGAAGCGCAATCTTCTAAAATAACTTACGTCGCAAGGCGGGTTTCCCGCCGCAGCAGGACCCGATTTGCGCATACCTGCGCCTCAGCAGGGTGAATTCGCGCGACTATACGCTCCGTGGGCCCTTAAGGTCGCGCGAAGAGGGGCAGCGCCCCTCAAACTCACGAAATTTTTTGCGCGCGGCCCGCGCAAAAAATTTGTGAACCCCATATAAGGAGAAATATATGAAAAAGAAACCTACTGTGTATATCGCCATACTTTCGGTATGGGTATGCTGCATAGCGCTTTTGGGCTGGTCGCTATACGAGCTCATCGACGCGCTGACGGGCTACGACGCCGTGCGCACGGGCTTTATCATCGCCCTGCTTGCGGCAAACACCGTAATACTCGCCGCGCTGTGGCTGGGCAGCATAAAGGACCTGATGTTTTCGCTGGCATACGCCGTGAAGAAGAGAAAATTAAAAAAGATATATCAGGCCATACCCGAATATACGCCCGCGGAGGGCGCCGAGCCGAGATTTTTGCTGCTGTATTGCACATGCAACGACTTCAACGAGAGGGCGCTTACGGCGTGCAGAAAGCAGAACTACCGCAACTTCAAGACGGTTATCCTCGACGACAGTTCGGATGCGGAGTATAAGCGCCGCGCCGACAGATACGCATTGCGCCACAGCAACGTGGAAGTTGTGAGAAGGGCCGAACGCACCGGCTATAAGGCGGGCAACTTAAACAACTACCTGCGCGGAAGGAACGACTATGACTACTTCATCGTGCTCGACAGCGACGAAGTGATACCTCCCGACTATATCACGGGCGTGCTCAAATACTTCGCCAATTTTGAAAAGTGCGGCGCCGTGCAGGCGAGGCACCATGCCACGAGCGGCGAGAATGCATTTCAGCGCCTGATGGGACTGAGCGTGGGCAGCAACGGCACCACCGTGCAGATAATAAAGAACTTTTACGGCGCCAACGCCCTCATCGGCCACGGCATGACGATAAGCCGCGAGTGCTACAAAAAGACGGGCGGCTTCCCCCTCGTCGTGGCGGAGGATATATCCTTTGCTGTAGACATAAAGAACTGCGGCTTCAACATAATATACGCGCCCGACATTCTGTGCTACGAGGAGTTCCCCGTATCGTACGTCTCCCTCAAAAAGAGGCAGTGCAAGTGGACGCAGGGCAACCTTGAATACATGAAGAAGTACGGCAAGGAAATAAACGGCTGCAAGATGAGCTGGTATGAAAAGCTCGACATGAAGCTCTCGCACTACAGCCTGCCCGTCGTGCCCCTCTTGAGCCTGATGCTGGCGGTATTCACCTGCGCGCTCGGCTTTTTGGGCTACCCCGTGATAGGCTATTCGCTGGCGGTATATGCCATAATGATAATATTCCTCTGCTCGCCGATGATACCAGATCTGTTTGTGTATCACAACAACAGAAACGTGCTGCTGCTCATACCCTACTTTATAGTAAACGTGGCGACGTATGCCTCGCTCGCGCCCATGATGATACGCACGGTGATCGCAGGTCTGTTCGGCAAGAAGGCGGTGTTCACCGTGACGCCCAAGACGAGCGAAAAGTTCACCGTAAGAGAGATATTGAAATATTCGTGGGACTCGCTGGCATTCGGCGCGGCGCTGGGCGTTATAGCATGGTTTGCGTGCGGCAGCATACTGCCCGTGCTGTTCATAGTGGCGGGCTGCCTTTCCGCTCCCTTTGTAATAGCGCTCTCCAACATTCAGCTTACAGAGCACGAGCCCGAACTTGAGTATGTTGTAACGCACAACCTGCCTTTAAGGCACAACTCCGTAAGGCTGCAGCACGGCTGCAACTTTGTATAAGGCATTTAAAATTTGCGCAGTCCGTTCAAAGACGCGCATGCGATCACTCACGCTTATTGCGTATAGCTCATATGGCGCGGGCGCACGGAATGTGTGCCCGCGCCACCTCACGTAAAAAGGTTCACAAATTTTTTGCGCGGGCCGCGCGCAAAAAATTTCGTGAGTTTGATGGGCGCGTCTCACGCGGCGGGCGGTATAGTACCGCCGCGTTCTGCCGTTTCCCAAAGGGAACCCTCGGCAGAGTGTCGTCGCATATGCTCCTCGCGC
>CALVIN010000011.1 GCA_944330115.1 uncultured Clostridia bacterium | reverse complement strand
TATTTCAAACGGAGGTTTTATTGATGAAAAAGTTGACTATCGACGGTAATACCGCCGCCAGCCACGTTGCCTACGCCTTTTCGGAAGTAGCGGCCATTTATCCCATTACGCCCTCTTCCCCCATGGCGGAAGTTGCCGATGAATGGGCAACTGCGGGCAGGACAAATATGTGGGGACAGAAAGTAAGGATAGCCGAGATGCAGTCGGAAGGCGGCGCTGCGGGCGCCGTTCACGGTTCGCTCTCCGCAGGCGCGCTTACCACCACCTTCACCGCATCGCAGGGTCTTCTTCTGATGATCCCCAACATGTATAAGATATCCGGCGAACTGCTGCCCATGGTAATGCACGTTTCGGCGCGCGCCCTGGCCGCTCATTCGCTCAACATATTCGGCGACCACGCCGACGTTATGGCTTGCCGCCAGACCGGTTTTGCAATGCTGTGCGATTCGTCCGTGCAGGAAGTTATGGACCTCGCCCTCGTTGCACACCTTTCTACCCTCAAGTCGAAAGTTCCCTTCATCAACTTCTTCGACGGCTTCAGGACTTCGCACGAAGTTGCAAAGATCGACGTGTGGGACGAGACCGACAACTATGCCGAGATAAGGGCCATCTGCGACGAGGCCGGCATCTGGGCAGACGTTGCCGACTTCAAGAGCCGCTCGCTCAACCCCGAGCACCCCATCCAGAAGGGCACCGCGCAGAACGGCGATACCTACTTCCAGAACAGGGAGACGGCAAACAGCTATTATGCGGCTACCCCCGCCATCGTGCAGAAGATGATGGACATCGTATCTGCAAAGTGCGGCAGGAGCTACCACCTCTTCGACTACGTCGGCGCACCCGATGCCGAGGAAGTTGTGGTTTGCATGGGTTCGGCTTGCGAGACCATAGAGGAATCTATCAACAAGCTCAACTCCATGGGCAAGAAATACGGCCTCGTTAAGGTACGTCTGTACCGTCCCTTCGTTGCCGACGCATTCATCGCGGCCCTTCCCGAAACTGTGAAGAAGATAGCCGTTTTGGACAGGACCAAGGAACCCGGTTCCCTCGGCGAGCCTTTATACCTCGACGTATGCTCGGCTCTGCTTGAAAAGGGCGTAACCAAGGCAAAGGTCGTGGGCGGCCGCTACGGCCTCGGCTCCAAGGAGTTCACCCCTTCGATGGTGCTTGCAGTTTATAAGAACCTCGAACAGGACGCTCCCAAGAACCACTTCACCATAGGTATCTATGAGGATGTTACCAACAGCTCGCTCGACTTCTCCGAGAAGTTCGACGCGGCTCCCGCAGGCTCCACCTCCTGCAAGTTCTACGGCCTCGGCTCCGACGGTACCGTTGGCGCAAACAAGAACTCCATAAAGATAATAGGCGACCATACCGACAAGCACGCTCAGGCGTACTTCTTCTATGACTCCAAGAAGTCGGGCGGCATAACGGTATCCCACCTCCGCTTCGGCGATACGCCCATACAGAGCGAATACCTCATCGACTCCGCCGACTTCGTTCAGTGCTCCAACCCCTCGTACGTTACCCGTTACGACATGACGAGCGACATCAAGGAGGGCGGCACCTTCCTTCTGAACACCGACGCCACCACCGTTGAAAAGCTTGAGGAATTCCTGCCCGCAAAGGTTAAGCAGGACATCGCCAAAAAGCACATCAACCTGTACGTCATCGACGCCATACACATCGCAGGCAAGCTGGGTCTCAAGGGCAGGACGAACACCATACTTCAGTCGGCGTTCTTCCGCGTTAACCCCCAGATAATGCCCTACGACAAGGCCATCGAATACATGAAGTACATGGCCAAAAAGTCCTTCGGCAGGAAGGGCGACGCAGTCGTTCAGATGAACTACGACGCCATCGACTCCGCCGCAGGCGACAACCTCATCAAGATAGACGTTCCCGAGAGCTGGGCTACCGCCACCACGGGCGCCGAGATGATAGAGGGCCATGCCGACAAGTATTATCAGGAGATAATCAAGCCCATACTCTATCTGCAGGGCGACAAGTTAAAGTCCTCGCAGTTCAACGCCGACGGCCACGTTCCCACCGGCACCACCAAGTTCGAGAAGCGCGGCGTTGCCGTTACCGTTCCCGAGATAATGCAGGACAAGTGCATACAGTGCGGCACCTGCTCGTTCGTATGCCCTCACGCCTGCCTGCGTCCCGCACTCGTTGCCAACGACGCTACGGACAAGCCCGAGACCCTCACCTTAAAGCCCGCCATCGGCCTTCCCGGCTACGGCTATAAGATGCAGGTATCTCCCCTCGACTGCATGGGCTGCGGCGTTTGCGCTACCGTCTGCCCCGTAAAGGACGGCGGTGCCATAAAGATGATACCTCTTGCAGAAGCTCTGGAAAAGGGCGAAGAGAAGAACTGGGACTATGCGGTAGACCTTCCTCCCGTAGACACCTCCAAGTTCAAGAAAGAGACTGTTAAGGGCTGCCAGTTCTGCACGCCTCTGTTCGAGTTCTCGGGCGCGTGCGCAGGCTGCGGCGAGACCCCTTACGTTAAGGTAATAACCCAGCTGTTCGGCGAAGACATGGTAATAGCCAACGCAACGGGCTGCTCCTCCATTTACGGCGGTTCGTCGCCTACATGCCCCTACACCAAGAACAGAGAGGGCCACGGCCCCGCATGGGCGAACTCGCTGTTTGAAGACAACGCAGAGTTCGGCTACGGCATCAACCTTGCATACAGCGCAAGGCGCAATGCGATAAAGGGCAAAGTTGAAAAACTTGCCGAGATGTGGGACGGCGACAAGAAGGCTGCCTGCGAGGCATACCTTGCCGCATTTGAAGACAGGGAGCCCTCAAAGAAGGCTACCAAAGAGCTTGTTAAGGTGCTCGAGAGCTGCAAGGACTGCGGCTGCGAGGCAGATAAGCTCGTAAGCGAGATACTTGCCGACAAAGACTGCCTTGCCAAGAAGTCGATATGGATATTCGGCGGCGACGGCTGGGCATACGATATCGGTTACGGCGGCTTGGACCACGTTATAGCCGAGGGCGAGGATGTGAACATTCTCGTACTCGATACCGAGGTTTACTCCAACACCGGCGGCCAGGCATCCAAGTCGACCAACATCGGCGCGGTTGCCAAGTTCGCTTCGGCAGGCAAGAGGGTAAAGAAGAAGGACCTCGGCATGATGGCCAAGTCCTACGGCTACGTATATGTTGCACAGTGCTCTATGGGCGCAAATCCCGCGCAGTTCTTAAAGGCGATAAGCGAGGCAGAGGCTTACCACGGCCCTTCGCTCATCATCTGCTACGCGCCTTGCATCAACCACGGCATCAACATGACCAAGAGCCAGCTCGAAGAGAAGGCTGCCGTTGACTGCGGTTACTGGCAGCTCTACAGGTACAACCCCGTCGGCGAGACCTTCACGCTCGACAGCAAGGCCGACCCCAACTTCGACAACTATCAGTCCTTCCTCACCGGCGAGACGAGGTATTCTTCGCTCGTTAAGACGCAGGGCGCCGAAGTTGCAACCGAGCTGTTCAAGCAGACCGAGGAATCGGCAAAAGAGAGGCTCGAAGGCTATAAAAAGCTTGCAGGCAAAGAATAATCAATAACAACTTCCGTTTATGTTTGTAATAAGGCCGTCCGCACTTTCGCGCGGACGGCCTTAAATTTTTATGCGGGTATATGTTTGCGGCGCGGGCAGAATGGCGGCAAGCGGCGCAAACGAAATGGTCGCGGCTCGGGCGGCGTGAAATATCGGCGCCAAAGCTGCGGCTGCGCGGCGCGTATGTATTGCGGCGCGCTTAAAAGGCCGTTGGTTGCGGCATATATGGGGGTCAATTTAATTTATTTGCATAAAATACAGGCGGCGGGCGCGGCAAAAATTGCCGCGCCCGCCGCTTATAAGTTTATAAACAATAAAACAAACTTTATTTTATATCAGTCCTTTGAAATTGCGAGCGTGTAGCCGAAGTTGCTGCCCGCGCCGCGCTCGAAATTCACAAACGGCTTCAACGAAAATTCGCGGGGGAAAGCGGGTTCGTCGTTTATGCCCCACCACGGCTCGACGCACACATAGTCGCCGCCCTTTTCGTTCGACCAGAATGCGAACAGCGGGCAGTCTGACTTATATGTGTAGGTATAGCCGTCCTGCGTGCGCGCATAGATAGCCCCGCCCGAGAGCGAGCCGAGCTGGAAGGTTTTGCACTCGGCGAAGAAGGCCTTGTCGGCGACAAAGCGCTTTAAGTGAGGAATGGCGGCCGCACCCCCCTCGAGAGGGTATATAACGGGGTGTTCCTCGTTTTCAAACTCTATCACGGCGCTGCCGCCGGGGGCGTACATGCCGGGGTGGCCGCCCACGTAGAAGGGCATTACCCCGCGCTTAGATCGCACATAGTAGCCCACCTTTACGGTATTTTTTTCAAGCTCGTATCTTATGGCAAAATCGAACTCGAAGGGGTAGCTTTTGAGCGTCTCTTCGGTTGACGAAAAGGAGAGCGTTATCTTGTTCTCCCCCTCGCGCTCGGCGGCAAGGCGGGTGTAGCGCGCAAGGCCGTGCGATTTGAGCTCGTAAGTCTGCCCGCACACCTCGAAGGGCGCGGCATGGCCGATTATGGGGAAGATGACTATGTCGCGGCTGCGCCACGCCTCGCCGCCCTGCCACAGCCTCTCCTCGCCCGCGGGCTTGTATATGAGGGAGTGCATAGAGCCGCCCTCGTCGTTTACCGTAAGCTTTAAAAACTCGTTTTCAATGCAATGCAACATAATATTTCCCCTTTTATTATCATAGTTTACGGCGCAATACCGTTATTATCAGCCGGTGCAGCTTTACTTACAAAATCGTTATTATTCCCAGGGCAGCGTCTGTCCGCCGAGAATGTGTATGTGCAGGTGGAATACCGACTGCCCTGCGTCCTCGCCCTGGTTTATGACGAGGCGGTAGCCCTTTTCGCAGCCGTTCTGCGCGGCGATTTGGGGTATCTTTTCGAGCATATACTTTATAAGCTCGGCGCGCTCGCCATCCATTTCGGAGAGCAGTTTGAAGTGGTCCTTGGGCACTGCCAGAAGGTGCACCTTTGCCTTGGGCTCTATGTCTTTGAACACGAGCATCTTGTCGTCTTCATACACCTTTGACGAGGGGATCTCGCCCCTGATTATCTTACAGAACAGGCAATCGTCTTTAAGCATGGTTATCTCCTTTTTAATTTGAATTTGCTGTATTTTTAAGGTGCGTAAATGGCCGTTAGTTGCGGCATATCCCCGCACCAATTTGCTTTTTTGTATTTTTGGCGCCCGCAAAAAGCGGGCGCATAGACCGCCGCATGGCGCATATCCCGCAAGACGCATAGGCCGAAGGGCGGCAATATTTATTCGGCAAGCTCGGCAAAAGCGCCGCCCTCGCGCACGGAAATAAGGCGCACGTTGAGCGTTTGCCCCGAGTGGTCGCCCGGCAGCCACACCTTTATATAGTTGGGCGTGTAGCCTGCGGTGCAGCCGCCCTCCATATCCTCGAAAATTACGGACTGAATGCTGCCGATAAAGCGGGAGATATACCTCTGTTCGGCGGCGGCGCCCGCTTTAAGCAGGCGCGAAAGGCGTTGCTGCTTTATATCCGCGGGGGTGTCCTTCATTTTAAAGGCCGCGGTGCCCTCGCGCGGGGAGAAGGCGAAGGCGTGCACGCGGGCAAGCCCCGCCTCGTCTATTATCGAGAGGCTGTCCTCGAAGTCGGCGTCGCTCTCACCGGGGAAGCCGGCGATTATGTCGGTGGTGATGGCCGCCTCGGGGAAAAATTTGTATATGAGCGCGCACTTTTCGAGGTACTGCGCCCGCGTGTAGCGGCGGTTCATCCGCTTTAAAACGGCGTCGCTGCCGCTCTGCAGCGAGAGGTGGAACTGCGGCGCGAAGTCCTCAAGCTCCCTGCACGCCGAAAGGAAGTTTTCGTCTATCACGCTGCACTCGATAGAGCCCAGGCGTATGCGCTTTTTTATGCCGCGCAGCGCGGCTATAAGCCCCGCGAGGCCCAGTCCGCCGTAGTTGTATGCCGAAATGTTTATGCCCGTGAGCACGGCCTCGGGGCAGACGGTGTGCTTTACCTCGCACACGATCTCCTCGGCGGCGCGGCTGCGCACCCTGCCGCGGAGGTAGGGTATCACGCAATAGCTGCAAAAGTTGTTGCAGCCGTCCTCTATCTTTATGAATGCGCGCGTGCGCAGTTGCAGCGGTTCGGGCATATTTTCATAGCCCTGATCGTTGTTGGTTGCGGCATATTCCCGCCCCAATTTGTTTGCAAGGGCGGCTATAAGCCCGTTTTTGCCGCGCGCTCCGCCCACATAGTGCACGTCCCTTTCGATAAAGGCCTGCCCGTCTTTCTGTGCGGCGCAGCCAACTACGAAAATTTCACCGTTCGGGTTGAACTTGCGCACGCGGGCGATGAGCTGGCGGCTCTTTTTTTCAGCCTCGCGCGTGACGGCGCAGGTGTTTAAAACGTATATATCCGCGGGGCAGAGGTGCTCGCTGACCTCCACTCCCCACTCCCTGAGCGCGGCCATCACCGAGGCCGACTCCACCTCGTTGACCTTGCAGCCGAGTGTAAAAACGCACGCCTTCATTGCAGCTCTCCCAGCGAAAAGAGGACTATGGCGCACATGGCTATGGCGGCCGTTTCGGCGCGCAGTATGCGCTTGCCGAGCGTTACGCCCGCAAAGCCGTATTTTTCGCGCGCGAGCGCGTACTCCTCCTCGGCAAAGCCGCCCTCGCTGCCTACCACAAGGCAGGTGGAACCGCGAAGAGCGCGCATATCTGCCTGCGAAGAGTTTTCAAACTCGCAGGCGAACAGTTTGTTTTGGTAGCCTTCGGCAGAGGCGAGGGCGGCCTCGAACCTCTCGAATATCTCTACCTTGGGCGCGACCGAGCGCATGCACTGCTTGGTGGCCTCGCGCGCGACTTTGTTGAGCCGCTCGCACTTTGAGGGCGTGAGATAGGCCGAGCAGTATTTTGAATTGAACACGCCCACAGAGCTTATGCCGAGCTCGGTGGCCTTTTGCACGACAAGTTCGGTCTTGTCGCCCTTGAGCGCGCCGCACAGCAGGCGGACGTCTGTCTTCGGCTCCTTGTCGCCCACGACGTAGCCCGTTATGTGCGCCGTCATGTCACGCTTGCCGCAGGCGGCGATTATGGCAGAATACTCCCTGCCGCTGCCGTCTAAAAGCGTAATTTCGGCGCCCACCGAAAGGCGCAGCACGTTTTTTGCATGGTTGAACTGCTCGCCCTCGAGCGCCACCTCCGCGCATGCGGGGTAATCTATTATATTTTCAGTTAAAAACCTCTTTGGTGCCGACATATCCCATCCCGATACTTAAAATTGACCCGCATATATGCCGTAACTATTTGCATTGCCCCGCACATATGCGCCAAACATCAAATTACCCCTATAATATGCGCCAAATAACCGCGCAAAAAGCATACATTTGCGGTGTAAAAATGTAATTGCCCCGCACATATGCCGCAACTATTATTCCTTTGTAAAGCTTACGGCGTACCACTCGCCCTTGTGCACAGTTTTGTTGTGTGCAAAGCCGACTGCGCCGAATGCCTGCAATACGCCCTGCAACTTTTCTTCGATTATGCCAGAAAGTATGAGCGTTCCGCCCGCCCTGACGTGCGCGGGCATTTCGGGCGCGAGGCGGCAGAGCACGTCGGCAGTTATGTTTGCAAGCGCGATATCGGCTATTACCTCGCCCTCGCCCACGAGGTCGGTGCGAATAACCGCGCACCTGTCCGCAACGCCGTTCAAGGCGCAGTTGTGCGCGGCGCTCTCGGTAGCGACGGGGTCGATATCGGTGAGGTACGCGCTCTTTGCGCCCAAAAGGACGGCAGATATGCCCAAAATACCGCTGCCGCAGCCCACGTCGAGGCAGACGCTGCTCTCTGTGAGGTACTCCTGCAAGAGCTCCAGGCACATAGAAGTAGTTTCGTGCTCGCCCGTGCCGAACGCCATGTTGCTGTCGAGCTTTACGATCACTTCGCCGGGCGCGGGGTCATACTTTATCCACTCGGGCACCACCACTATCCTGCCGCCGATGTGAATGGGGCGGAAGTGCTTGCGCCAGATCTCTATCCAGTCGTCGCCCTCAACCGTGCGCGTGGTTATCTCGAGCGAGCCGAGCGGCATGCAGCCGCCCGAATTTACCTTCATCTCCTCGATATCGGCGCGTATTTGCGGCATATATGCGGGCGTATCTTCAACGGTGATAAATGCCTTTACGAGTGCCTCGCCCGTGTCGCGCGTGAGTGCGTCGTCGATATAGTCCCAATACATCACCTTGTCGCGCTGAAGGGCGATGACGTCCTTTACGTCGGATATGGCGACGCCGTAGTTTGAATAACGCCAGAGAATGTCGGCGACGAGCTCGCTGCCCTCGCTTGTGGTGTGAACGGTGACTTCGGTAAACTTCATGATGCTTCCCTTTGCCCGCAGCCGTGCTGTTTGCGGCGCGGCGATAAATGTTTTTTTGTATTTCACTTAATATTGTAACACCCCGCCGCCCGTTTTGCAAGCATTTGTTTTACGGCGGACGGCGCTGCGCAATATACACACTATATATGCGCTGTATTGCGGCGGTACATATATAAAATATAAAAGTGGCGCCGCCGCGCGGAAAAAATGCCGCGCGGCGGCGCCTGTAAAATTTACATTACAATTAAACTTAAACGGCCGCCTCACTTATTTTCGGCGAGGTAGTCCACGGCGGCGTGCGCGGCGACGTTGCCCTCGCCCGCGGCCTTTACATACTGATACGGCCTGCCCGTACAGTCGCCCGCGGCGAACACGCCCGCAAGGTTGGTGCGGCACTGCCTGTCTACCGCAATGTGCCCGCCCTCCGTCTTTAATCCGCGCAGCAGCGTTGCGGGGGATATGGAGGAGCGCAGTATGAAGATGCCGTCGACGGCCAGCTCGCCGTCGGAAAAGATGAGCCTTTCGGCCTTCATGCCGCCCGCAATTTCGCGCGGCATTTTGAGCATTATCTCCACATTTTTTGCCTGCACTTCGCAGTTTTTATACATGGGCATGAGATATACCTTTTGCGCGAGCGTGGCGAGGTATTCGGCCTCATGCTCGAACGATTTATCGAAGAGCAGCACGGCGATGGTCTTGCCCCTGTATAAAAAGCCGTCGCAGGTGGCGCAGTAGCTCACGCCCCGCCCCAAAAAGTTCTCTTCGCCCGCGATCGGCTTTGCCGCCGCAACGCCCGTGCACAAAATTATCGTCTTGCTCTCGTAAGTTTCGGTGCCCGCCTGCACAGCGTACCTGCCCGAGAGGTCATATATGGCGGTGACGACACCGCTTTGGGGAGCTATGCCCATGCCCTCGGCATGCGCCTTGAAGGCCGCGGCAAGCTCCGTGCCCGAAATGTTGGGAAGGCCGGGGTAGTTGCGTATTAGCTCGGCCGCCTCCACCTTTTTTGAGCCCGAGCCGCTGCCCAGCCACAGAAAGTTTTTGCCGAGTATCTTTAAATTTAGAGCCGCGGAGACGCCCGCGGGGCCCGTTCCTATTATTATGCTGTCGTAAAGCATATTTTCACCGCCATATATTTATTCTTTTCACGCGCGCCAGACTTCTGCGCACGGCACTATATTTTATTATAAACGAACGCCGCGAAAGATAAAACCTTCGCGGCGGGAAATTTTGTGGCGAGTTATTCGCTTATTTCGCCCGTAGGCTGTTTGGGAGGGGACATGCGCGTGAGCCTTGCGCCTTCCTCCTCGAGCTCCTTATCGGGAACGGGACGGGTGCTCTTGGCGACCATCTGCTCCACGTTTACCTTGGCGCGCTCTACGGGAATTATCGTGCCGACGCCCGCAACGCAGCCGCCGGGGCAGCCCATGCCCTCTATCATATAGCCGTTGAGCTTGCCGGCCTTGCAGAGGGTGAGCATCTTTTTGCACTCGGCAAGTCCCTCGGCGTGCTGAATTTTCACCTCGGTGCCGGGGTAATATTCGTTTATGCACTTTTCAATGGCGTTTGCAACGCCGCCCGATACGGCATAGCCGCGGCCCGCGCCCGTTGCAACGAAGTCGATGGGGCTGTCTTCAAGCTCCTCGGGCTTGATATCGAGGGCGTCGAACATGCCGGCGAGCTCCTCGAAGGTTATTACGAAGTCGACATAGCTCCTTATATATGTGCGCGAAGCCTCCAACTTTTTGGCGGCGCAGGGGCCTATGAATACCACCCTCGCCTCGGGGTCGTGCTCCTTTATGTGGCGCGCCGTGGCCACCATGGGGGTGAGCTCCTGCGAGATCTCGGGAGCGAGGTCGGGGAACTGCCTGCGCGTGAGCTCTACCCATGCGGGGCAGCAGCTGGTGAACAGGAAGGGCTGTTCGCCCGTGGCTATCTTTTTTACGTAGTGGTGCGCCTCGGTTATGCAGCCCATGTCGGCGCCGTAGGCTACCTCGTATATCTCTTTAAAGCCCAGCTTCATAAGGGCGGTCTTGGTCTTGTAGGGCGTTACCTTGGGGCCGAACTGGCCGACTATCGCGGGAGCGACGGCGGCAACAACCTTATCGCCCTTCTTTATGGCCTGAATGAGCTGGAATATCTGCGATTTATCGGCAATGGCGCCGAAGGGGCAGGCAGCCATGCACTGGCCGCACGCCACGCACTTTTCGTTATCTATCTTTGCCCTGCCGTATTCGTCGGAGGAGATGCACTTTATGCCGCAGGCATTGGCGCAGGGGCGCACATGGTGCGCTATCGCGTCGTAGGGGCAGGCGGCCTTGCATCTGCCGCACTTTATGCACTTGGACTGGTCGATGAAGGCATGGCCCTTCACCACCGATATCGCGCCCCTGGGGCAGGCCTTCATGCAGGCGTGCGATACGCAGTTGCGGCACTGGTCGCTTACCACATACTCATTGTCGGGGCACTTGTCGCAGGCGGAAGGTATTACCTGCATGAGAGGGGGCTCGTAATACTTATCGGCGATGTTGCTCGCGTCGAGTCCCTCGGTGATGTGCACGGGTTTGTTTGCGGGACGGAGCGAAAGGCCCATTGCAAGGCGCACGCGCTCGGCCGCTATCTGGCGTTCACGGTAAATATTCTCTCTGTACCTGGGTTCTTCGTCGGGCGTGATTATGTAGGGTATGGCCTCGATATCGCTGGCAACGGAATCGGACTTATACGCCACCTTAGCAACTTCGGCAAAGACTTTGCGCCTTAAATCGGTCACTACGCTCTGACTTTTCATAAATACCACCTTTTTCGTTTGATATGCAAAGGCCGAGCAGACGGCTTTTGCGCTAAAATTATAACATAAAGAATAACCGTTTGCAATATTTATCGGCCATATTATAGCCAAAATTTATGCGTAAAAATAACAAACGCGCCCTGCGGCGCGCGAAAGGGTGCGCGGAGGCGCGAATAGGGCATGCCCTGCGGCATATATAAAGTACGCCCGCGCGCTTTTGCGGACGGGCGGAGTTTTGCACGGCAAAGACTTGCGCGCCTTAACGGCGGCAGGCGGCGATGTTTTGCTTTAAAGTATTTTCAAAGTCGCCGAGCTGCTCCCTGTCGACCACAAACGCGCCCAGCTTTTTGACGTACAGCACCAAGAAGCCCGAACGCGCCTTTACGCTCTTTACGTCGGCATACTCCACGTCGAAGGAGCCCGCGAACGAGCCGCGGCGCGTGCCCTTTACGGTGAACGTCACTTTGCCGAAGTCGTACACGTTAAAATTTTCGTCGCCGTTGGCCTGCTTCAGCTGGCGGGCGTAGAGCACAAAGAGCACCACGGCAAAGATCACGGGCGCAAACGAGATGACGAGCAGATCATACCCGGCCTCCCCCCTTAAAAGATACAGCACGCCCCACAGCGCTATGAGCGCAACGCCCAGGCACACGGCAACTATGGCGCATATAAGCACGCTGCGCGAGAGCACCTTTTGCGCGCGCCTGTCTATCTTTGTAACGCAGGTCATTTTTAATTCCTCTTTAATAATTTTTAATTTATTTTTTAATTTTTGCCGCATTTTTTTGCGGCACGCATTTAAACGAAGCGCATAACATTTAATGTTATGTATAACAGATTATACCCGTTCGGAGGAAAAAGGTCAAGCGGGCGGGGCGCGCGGGCAAGATAATTCGCGGCATATGGGAACGGTCGCGCTTTTCGCGACAATAAAACGCGTGACAAAACGAGGGAACGGGCATATAATTATAGGCGTAAAAGCGGCAAACGCAAGCACGCGTTGCGCAAACCGCAGACAGAGCACATAAAGGAGAAAGATAAATGAAAAAGCTTATAGCCGCCGCGCTTGCGGCCGCGGCGCTGCTGCCGCTGTGCGCCTGCGCGCATGCGGAAGTTGAGCTCCGCCCGGACGACCCGGACGACCCGGACGACCCACAGACTGAGGCCGTGCTTGAATATGCGCTCAACGACGAAGGGGACGCATATATAGTTACCTCCGCGATCGGCGGAGATATCGCCAGGGTGCCATCGAGCTATAACGGGCTGCCCGTGGAGGGCATCGACAGCTTTGCCTTTTCAAACGGCACGGTGCGCAGCGTTGAAATAGCCGAAGGAGTGAAATATATAGGGCAATATGCCTTCAACAACTGTTATGAGCTTACCAAAGCCGTTCTCCCCGAAAGCCTCACGAGCATCGGAAGCTATGCCTTTTGCCAATGCTCGGCGCTGCAGGAGATAAATCTGCCTGACGGACTCACAGAGATACCCACCCGCTGCTTTTTCGGCACCTCGCTCGGCAGCGTCGTTTTGCCCTCTTCGGTAAAACATGTGTGCGACTATGCCTTCAGCAGCTGCCGCATGGAAAGCCTGGAGCTGAACGAGGGACTGGTAAGCATCGGCGAAGACGCATTCTCCGCAAACGACATGACCAGACTGCGCATCCCCTCCACCGTGACCGAGCTTGGCGAGAGCGCGTTTGAAGATTGCCGCATGCTGCGCAGCGTAAATCTGCCGGGCAGCATAGATACCATACCCGCATACGCCTTTGCAGGGTGCCAAAGCCTTGTTGACATAGATATGGGCGACGGCACGGAGATCATAGATTCGCGCGCGTTTTACGGCTGCAACACGCTGGTGGAGATAACCATACCCGCCACCGTGGGATATTTAGGGAGATACGCCTTTAAAGAATGCAGCAACCTGAACGAAGTGGTGTTTGAAGAGCCGACGGGCTGGTTTTACGGCGGGCTTCATATCATTGCCGTAGACGTTGACATGAGCGACTCCGAGCTGATGGCCGAAATTTTAAGCGGCAGGGAACAGGAATACGGCGTCCCGCATCTCTCCGAAGAGGACATGTACCGCGATGGCTACGGCCCGTATGACAACTGATATGAGGCCGGCTGCGCGCGGCGGCAACTTATGCGGGCGCAGCGCCCGTTTTTGAGATATGGAAGATAAAAAGAGCATAGGAAAATTTATATCGGTATTGCGGCAGGCCAAGGGGCTTACTCAAAAACAGCTGGGAGATATGCTTTATGTTTCCAACAAGACGGTCAGCCGCTGGGAGCGCGACGAGTGCCTGCCCGACCTCGCGCTAATACCCGCCATTGCCGAGATATTCGGCATTACGAGCGACGAACTGCTGCGCGGCGAGCGGAACAACGCCGAAAACGCAGACAATACCCCCTCAAACCTGCTCGGCAAGGGCGAAAAGCGGGCGCTGGTGATGGTGGAGCGGCGACTTAAACATTTCAGCATGCTCACGGCCATACCTGCCGTCCTCTCATTTGCGGGGCTTACGACGGCGGTGCTGCTCAATCTGCTGCTGTATGAGGGGCTGATAGGCTTTTTTGTTGCGGCAGGCTGCTGCCTGGGAAGCGCGATAATCGAGGTATGCCTGGCGATCACATATTCGCTGCGCCGCACCGAGGAATTTGCGGCCATCGCGACGCGCGTCCGCGCCGTTCAGAACATCATAACGCGCACCGCCGCGGGCATAATCGCCGCAGATATATGCATAGTGGCATTCTGCACGCCGCTCGCGGCATATCTGACGGGAGGAGGAATGCGTCTTGCCGCGGAGTCGTGGCTGACATCGGGGCTGGAAATTACATGCTGCACGGGCGCCGTGATATTTGCCGTATACGGCGTATTCATACGCCCCGCGCTGATCGGCCGCGGCGCTCTGTATTTTTCGCCCGAGCGCGCGGCGCAGAGAGAGACATATCGGAAAATTCTGGCAAAAACGGCCTTTGTGGGAGGCATAATATTTGTTTCGGCCGCGATTGCGGCGATAATATGCCTTTTTGCATACCCCGACGGGGATTACAGCGATATACCGCACCTGTGCATGTTTGCCGACTGCATAATTTGCGCCGCCGTATACAACGCGATAATATTTATCCGCAGTTGCATTGCAAAGCGCAAGGAGAGCAGGCAGAAGAGAGCGGAGAGCAAAAATAAAAATAAAAACAATAACAATAACAATAAAAATAATAACAATAATAAAATAAATTAAAAATAAATTGATTTTTTTAATTTGATTTTTTATTTTTTTCAGTATGCCGCCCCGCCGCTTTTGCGGCGGGGCGGCATACCCCCTTTAAAGAAAAATTCCACGATAAAAAGATGGCGGCATTTTTTGCAGATTCTCGCAGCGCGGGAGTTTTTCCTGCGGCGCGCGGAGGGAATTTATTGACGGCAGGGCGGAATTGTATATAATAAAAAGTGCAGCAGGGGCAAAAAGCACCCCGCCGCACAGCGCGCTGAAAGTAAATTTTAAGCAAAAAATAAGAGGTTAATTTTTATGGAAAGAAAGACCATAGGCAAATTTATATCCGCCCTGCGGCGGGCAAAGGGGCTTACGCAGAAGGAGCTGGGCGATATGCTGTACGTCTCCGACAAGACGATAAGCCGCTGGGAGTGCGACGAGTGCCTGCCCGACCTGTACCTTATACCGGCGATAGCCGAAATTTTCGGCATAACGAGCGACGAGCTGTTGCGCGGCGAGAAGAACAGCCCGCTCAAAGAGCAGCCCTCCACCTACGTTGCCGAACAGAGCGAGAGGCGCGCCGGCGCAATACTTACAAAAAAGTTTTCGCTCTTCAGGAACCTTTCGTTCATAGCCTTCGGCCTGGCGCTGCTCGGCGCGGTGGTCGCGGTGATATGCGCGGTCTGCGGCTATGAGGACGACGTGAGCTGGCTGGGCTTTTTGCTGCCCGCATTTTTGGCGGTGGCGGCCGTAATATGCGAGGCCGTGTTTGCGCTAAACGCAATAGTAAAGCCCGACGACGAGCTGGGCGAGCTTGCGGGGCAAAAGATATTTGCACACAACGCAAAGGTGATGAAGCTTGCCATGGCGGCAATAATGGTAAACGCCTTTATATTCGGCATATGCATACCGCTGTGCATACTCGACCCATACGACAGTATGCAGTTGCTGTTCCCCTTCCCCGGGCTGGGGCTGGGCTGCATGTTTGCGCTGGCGGCGTACGGCATATACTTCAAGGGCATACGCCCGCGCATGATCTCTTCCGGCAGGCTGCAATTTGACGGCGGGCACCGGACTTTTATGGCGAAGAACAACAAGCTGCTGCTTGTTGTATCGCTTGTGTGCGGCATACTGTATATATTGCTGTTTGTGTTTATGCTTGTAGTTATAAACAACCCGTCGTTGTTTATTTTTGAAGACGGCATGTTAGCAGCCGACTATTCCGAAACGGCGATAGCCGGCGCACTAGTGGCGATGTTTTTTGAGTGGCTAACAGGCGCGGCGGTGTATTGCATACTGTATTTCACCCGCATCAAAAAATTAAATAAAAATTAAATTAAATTATTTAATAATTATTTTTTGCAATTTTTTGCATTGAAATTTACGGGCTATATCGGGAGAATTACATAATACAATAAAGCTGCGGGCGATTTAAAAATCGCCCGCAGCTTTCTTTCCGGCCTCCCCCTACCTCCCCTTTGAGGGGAGGTGGCATATACGAGCACCGCGAGTATATGACGGAGGGGTTTCATATCGAGCAAGTGAAACCCCACCGAGTTTCGCTGCGCTCAACTCACCGTCTCGCGCGGTGCAAGGTAAACACCGCGCGCGGTCACCGCTCGGGCGTGCATATGCCCTCGCTCATCTCGCTCGGCACGCACAGCGGGTGTCCGCTGTGCTATGAAATGCCTCACTCGTCCCTCAAAGGGGAGGTGCCCAATGAGGTGAAAATGCCGTGCGCAAAACGCACGTCATTAAACTTTCTAAAATAAATAAACGTCGCAAGGCGGGTTTCCCGCCGCCGCAGGACCCTATTTGCTGCGGTCAGCAGGCTCACTGGAGGTGAATGGCGGCATTTCTAATAATCGGGGGCCCTTATAAATGCCGCCAGAGGAACTTAGTTCCTCCTCCTCACGAAATTTTTTGCGCGCGGCCCGCGCAAAAAATTTGTGAACTATTTAATAAATGCCATAAACGCCCTGTAGTTGCTGTATAAGTCGGCCTTGGAGATGAGCTCCCAGGGGGCGTGCATGGAGATGACGGGCACGCCGAGATCTACCGTATCAATATTTAAATTTGCGAGATATTTTGCAACGGTGCCGCCGCCGCCCGCATCCACCTTGCCGAGCTCGGCGGTCTGCCATACGACGCCCTCTTTTGCGAACATCGCGCGCACTTCGCCCACGAATTCGGCGTTGGCGTCATTAGAGCCGCTCTTGCCGCGCGCGCCCGTAAACTTGTTCATGCAGGTGCCGCAGGATACTATTGCCGAATTCATCTTCTGCCTTTCGAATACCTCCCAGAAGTTGGGATCGTATGCGGCGGTAACGTCGGACGAAAGGCACTTTGAAACATAGCGCGTTTTGCGGTAGCTTGCGCCCATTGCCTCGCAGATATCCTCCATCAGATCGGCGTAAATTTTGCTCTGCATACCGGTGTTGCCCTCACTGCCGATCTCCTCTTTGTCGACGAGCATGGCAAGCACGGTGTGCTCGCTCTCGTTATTTAAAACGGCCGTGAGCGCGGGATATGCGCACACTCTGTCGTCATGGCCGTAGGCGCCGATAAATGCCCTGTCGAAGCCGATGTCGCGCGCCTTGAAGGCGGGCACGGCCGAGAGCTCTGCCGAGAGGAAATCCTCTTCGCACATGCCGTATTTCTCGTTGAGAATGTTGAGTATGTTGAGCTTGAGCTTCTTTTCGACCTTTTCATCGTCGTAGGGCATGCCGCCTACAACGACGTTGAGCTGCTCGCCGTCGATGATCTTTGCGCCGCTCTTGGCCATCTGTTCCGCGCCGAGGTGGGGCAGCAGATCGTTTATGTAGAATACGGGGTCGCCCGCGTCCTCGCCCACCTTCATTTCGACCTTGGTGCCGTCCTTTAAAACGACTACGCCGTGAAGCGCGAGGGGAATGGTCGTCCACTGATATTTTTTGATGCCGCCGTAGTAGTGCGTCTTTAAAAAGCACATGCCCGAATCTTCATACAGCGGGTTCTGCTTTATATCCACCCTGGGCGCGTCGATATGCGACGCGATGAGACGGAAGCCGTCCTCCT
This sequence comes from uncultured Clostridia bacterium, assembly GCA_944330115.1. GTDB lineage: Bacteria > Bacillota > Clostridia > Christensenellales > Borkfalkiaceae > Coproplasma. The sequence continues at coordinate 17,738 of CALVIN010000011.1, read as the reverse complement.
CGAGGTTCTTTGTGCCCACGCGGAATACGACGACGCTCTTGCCGCGGTTTACAAAATACTTTTTGTCGCCGGCAGACAGCTTGTCGCCGAAATGATACTCGGTAAAGCCCGCCTTCTCGGCCATATCAACGGCGACCGCGCACGCCTCGCGCTCGGTCTTGGCCTCGTCGAGGAAGGCCTTATAGCCCTCGGCATAGGCGAACATCTCTTTCTTCTCCTCTTGGGAGGCAACTTCAAAATAGTTCTTTCTCTTGTAGGCAAGCTCGTCGAAGCGCTCCTGCCCCTCGGTTTTTTTATCAGCCATATGTAGCTCCTTTAAATTTTTCATTCGCGAGTATTATATCACCTTTGCACCCTCAATGCAATTTTTAAGCGCACATATGCCGCCATATTTTTTGGTAAAAGCAGGGATGCAAAATAAGGGCGCGGGCGAGCGGTAAAGGCGGCGTGCTAAAAAATATAATAAGCCGTCGCAAAAAACGTTAAAGGCGGCGCGGGAAATTTTGCCCGCGCCGCCTTTAATAAAATATGGCACTTGTGAATACTTACAATTTTATGCTTACATGCCGCCATGCATGCAAAATACATTGCCGCAGCGGCAAAGAAGGCGTATTTTTTCAGTTCAACACCATTCTGTCGTTTATGGCGCCGCCCGACTCGCGGAAGCGCTCCAAAAGGTCCTTTACCTGCAGGCTCTTCTTCTCTTCGCCGCACACGTCGTAGATTATCTTGCCCTCCTGCATCATTATCAGGCGGTTGCCGCAGCGTATGGCGTCGAGCATGTTGTGCGTTATCATTACGGTGGTGAGATGATTTTCCGCCGCAAGTTCCTCGGTAAATTCAAGCACCCTTGCGGCAGTTTTGGGGTCGAGCGCGGCGGTGTGCTCGTCAAGCAAAAGCAGCTCGGGCCTGTTGAGCGTTGCCATGAGCAGCGTGAGCGACTGCCTCTGTCCGCCCGAGAGCAGCCCCACCTTTGCCGTCATCCTGTCCTCCAGCCCCAGGCCGAGGCGGGCGAGCTGTTCGCGGTAGAACGCCTTTTCGCTCCGCCTTATGCCGGGCATGAGCGAGCGCACTTTGCCGCGGCGGGCGGCGAGCGCCAGATTTTCCTGTATCTCCATGTTGGGCGTGGTGCCCATCATGGGATCCTGAAACACGCGCCCTAAATATTTTGCGCGCTTATATTCGGGAAGCTTGGTGATGTCCTTGCCGCCGAGCACTATCTTGCCCTCGTCGATATCGAAGGTGCCGCATATGGCGTTGAGCATGGTGCTCTTGCCCGCGCCGTTGCCGCCTATTACCGTTATAAAATCGCCCTCGTTGACAGTTAAATTGAGGTTTTGCAGGGCGCGCTTTTCGTTTACCGAACCGCGGTTGAAGGTTTTGCATATGCCTTCAAGCTGTAAAATGGCCTTCTCGCTCATTACTCGCCTCCCTGTGCGGCGCCCGCACTCTGCCCGGGCGAGCCCTTATCTTCGCCCTTGGGCGGCTTTTTGCGCCACTTTATTTTACTGAAATACTTCTCCTTTAAATAGGGCACGGCGAGGAATATCGCCACCACTATCGCCGAGAACATCTTTAAATACTCGGTATCGAGATCGAGCCAGATGACGAACTGATATACTATGTAATATATTATGCCGCCCAACACCACGCCGATGAGCTGCACGGCGAAGTTGCGCGAGATGTGCGTTACTATCGCCTCGCCTATTATTACGGCCGCAAGGCCTATAACTATTGCGCCGCGCCCCATATTTATATCGGCAAAGCCCTGATACTGCGCAAGCAGCGCGCCCGCGAGCGCCACGAGGGCGTTTGAGAGCATGAGGCCTATTATCTTGTTCAGATTTACGTTTATGCCCTGCGCGCGGCTCATGTTGGGGTTGCTGCCCGTGGCGCGTATGCCGCAGCCCGCCTCGGTGCCGAAGAACCAATACAGCGCGCCCACTATCACGACGAGGAAGGCGACCAATTTAAGTATGGTGAAGCCGGTCTCGAGCTGCGTAACTATAACATACTGCCCGCGCGTATCCACAACCGTGTTGGCCTGCCCCATAATTTTGAGGTTGACCGACCACAGGATGAGCTGGGTGAGTATGCCCGAAAGTATGGCGGGTATGCCCATGAGCGTGTGGAATATGCCCGTGACAAGCCCCGCAAGCGCGCCCGCAAGGACTGCGACGAGCACGGCCACCCAGGCATTCACGCCCGCCGCCATGAGCACGGCGGCAACCGCGCCGCCCGTGCATATAGAGCCGTCGACGGTGAGGTCGGCAAAGTCGAGCACTTTATAGGTGATATACACGCCTATCGCCATAATGCCCCATATCATGCCGAGCGCTATCGCGCCCGGAAGTGCATCCCAGAACATAAAATTTCCTCCAAAAATTTATAAATGCGGGCGGCGGTGAAATATGTTTGGCCGTAAAAGTATGATATATGCCGCGCCGTAATTTAAATTATTTTTTCAAATAATTAAAAATTAAATTATTTATTTTTTTAATTTATTTTAATTTTATTTTTATTTTTATTTTTTATTGCCGCATTTTTACTCTATCGGGGCGTACCCTTCGGGCACCGTTATGCCCAATGCTTCGCACAACTCGGCGTTATACTTGCGCACGGGGCTCTCGTCGTAGCGCACGGGCATAGACGATACGTCGGCGCCCTCGAGCAATATCTCGGCAGCCATCTCGGCAGTTATCACGCCCAGCTCGTAGTAGCTTATCGAGAGGGTGGCGATGCCGCAGCCGCTGCAAATGCCCTCCTCGCCGGCGACTATGGGTATGCCCGCGGGGCGGCAGATACTGTCTATCAGCTGAGTGTTGGAGGCGACGGTGTTGTCGGTGGGAACATACACGGCGTCGCTCACGGCCGCCATCTGCCGCACGACGGCGCTTATGTCGTTGGAGTCGGAAAAGGCGTACAGCGTGCACTCATACCCCTCGCCGCGCTCCTCGAGGCAGCGCTTTACCTCCTCCACCTGGTAGCGCGAGTTGGCCTCGGCGGAGCAGTACAGCATACCTATCTTGCGCGCCGACGGCACGAGCTGAGCTATCATTTCGGCCTGTTCTGCAAGCGGTGCGAGGTCGGACGTGCCCGAGACGTTGGTGCCCGTGCCCTCTTCGGCGACGTAATCATCCAGTCCGAGCGCGACGTCGTACACCGTGACCGACGTGCCGAGAATGGGTATGTCGGCGGTGGCGTTATAGGCCGCCTGCAATGCCGCCGTGGCGTTGGCCATGATGAGGTCATACTCCTTCGCGACAAAGTTGTTTACTATTACCGAACAATTTACCGTGTCGTTCTGCGCGTCCTGATAGTCTATCTTAACGGTCTTGCCCGCGTCCCCCATCAGCTCCGTGAGTCTCTCGGTAAAGCCCTCCGTGGCCTGGTCGAGCGCGTCGTGGCGGACGAGCTGAATTACGCCCACCGTGTAGTCATACCCCGCCGACTGCGACGGGACGAAGCCGAGCGCCGTTACGCATACGCCGAACACGGCCACGGTGACCGCGAGGCTCTTTATACCGCTGTGCATATTGCGGCCTCCCATAAAAAATACATTTTGTAAATAATATCACAGCGGGCGGAGTATGTCAACGCACTTTAACAAAATAAAGAAATAAAGTGGAAAAATTTTATATTCCGCCGCACCCGCCATTTGCACAGAGATTTGCCGCGGCTGTATGTTTTTGAGCGGACGCTTGACTTTTGGCGGTTGTTTTTTGTACGGGCGGGCAAATTTTATGCGCGCCGCAGGCAAATACGGCCGCGCAAAAGTTGCAATGCGCGCGCAGCCCATTTAAGTTGACAAACTTCTGCCGCGCATATAAAATATTATCCGTTATGGTACCGCCCTGCGGCGGGGCAGCGCATACCGCGCCGCATGAGCGGTTTTGCACATTGATTGTACCCGCACAAGCGCAAATTGTGCACACAATAAAATTTGACATATGCAGATATGGCGGAATTGGCAGACGCGCGGGACTTAGAATCCCGTGGGCAACCGTGCAGGTTCAACTCCTGTTATCTGCACCAAACAGATAGGGATGGCAAACGCCATCCCTATCTGTTTGGTTGTAAATTTGTAACATAACAGGAGTTGAGGGTGGAGGCGCGGCATTTCATAGCACAGCGGACACCCGCTGTGCGTGCCGCAGCGAGATGAGCGAGGGCATATGCACGCCCGAGCGGTGACCGAGCGCGGCGTTTACCTTGCGCCGCGCGAGAAGAGGCGCGCGCGAGGAGCTTTGCTCCGACACTCTGCCGAGGTTCCGCGCAAGGCGTGGAAACGGCAGAACGGGAGTGAGCGGTTTGCGTGCGGATAAAAACGAGAGCGGAGAACTTAACGCAAACTGAAAGGCAGACACCTGCCTTTCAGTGGGACGAGCAAGGCATTTCATAGCACAGCGGACACCCGCTGTGCGTGCCGCAGCGAGATGAGCGAGGGCATATGCACGCCCGAGCGGTGACCAAGCCATGCGGAATATACCGCACGCATGGCGAGAAGCGCCGCCAAAGGCGCAACTCCTGTTATCTGCACCAAATTCCGGCGGCAAGGGTTTCCTTGCCGTCGGAATTTTTTTTGTGCAGGTAAATGCAGGAGTTGAGGGGAGGCAAGCAAGCTCTGCTTGCGCAGGTCGGCGGGTTCTACCGCCGACAAAACAGCGGACACCCGCTGTTTTCCGTGCGCGTCCGCTCAAGGCGCAACTCCTGTTATCTGCACCAGGTTTAATGACTTGAACTACTTTGTCACAAAAAGAACGCTTGTGCTGTTTCGCCATATTGAAGAATTTTAAAAAGCGGGGCAGAGCGAAATTAGCTCTGCCCCGCCTCAATATAGTTGTTTATTTGATAAAGAAGCTGATATAGCAACGGTCGTCGTAAGACACATTGCCCTTTTTAACGCCCTTTGTATCGACATGGTTCCACATACAGAGGGGATCGCTCTTAATTATTTCAGCAAGCCGCTCCTCGCTCTTGCCGAGGGTAGGATATAGTTCCGGATAGCCGTCGCTTGATAAAACTACGTGATCGCCCGCTTTAAGTTTGATCACCCTGAGCTGGTCATGGCAAAGAGTGCGGCCGTTAAGTACGGGATAGCCATACGGCTCTTGCGAGTTGATGAGCATACTCTGCCGCTTGAGCAAAGGCAAAATAAATTCCCTGCCGGTATCAAAGCGCATAAGTTCTTCTTCCGTTTTACCCAACATTATTTCTGTCTGCAAATAGAAACTTCGTACTCTTGAAAGCAATTCATCAACTGCCTTGGTCGTACTGCGCAAAGCGCCGTTTACCATAAATTTACAGTCGCCATAACTCCAGATCTCCCGCTTAGCGCGAGAATATATCACCACGCTCGCCTGCAATGTATTCTCGCTGCTGAGCTCTCCGGTACACATCCTCTTGTAGCACGAGATTATAGAATTATTCAACCATTCAATAGCCTGATCGGCGTCGAGCTCCGGCGGAAGATCGTCAAGTTCCTTTTTGAGCAGCCGGGCCACAAACACGTCACCGGCAAGCCCATCCCAAAGAAGATTCCCTTTAGGCGTGGCTCCGTCGATAACGGCTACAAAATTTTTACCGTTATAGATGGCGTCGCCGCATATTTCAGAGCCGTTTTTTCCCATAATAAACTGCTCTTCCTTCATGCCTGCCGCAAACACATTGTCTATGAGATAGTTGTTACCCTTCGTCTGCAGGTATCTTCCTATGGTATATGCGGCTTGCGGCAACATTTCATCTATGTGCTTATCGACAAACATGCTCAAGTCAGACACCTTGCAGATAAGTTTGTCGCACACCTCAAGTTTCTCATCCTTGCCGTGAAGGCCCAATACGTCACTATCAATCTTTATATCATTGCAGAGATCGACGGTGCAGCTTATCCCCACTTCCAAATTTTTAAGATTTACAAACACATCGAGAAATCTTATGCTGTCGGCACGTATTTTTTCCTGACTTATTCCCAACTCCTCCATCAGGCCGCGTTCAACACCCAACCGCAGATTTATGCTGTTTGTAAACGGATCGTAGTCGCTGAGCGACACGCCCTCGACGACGGACAACGAATAATTCACTTTGCCGTAAGTTTCTGTTGAATTGGTGGAGCGCCGCGTAAGCAATGCCGCCACATCGATGTCTCTATGTGTTTCCACAAGTAAAATATTCAGGCCCAACGAAGTGATAAGTATCCTGAACGGATGCATATTTTCAAAAGAAAGGCGCTCGGTAAGAAAAGCGTTGCCCTCAGCATACATCTGTTTGCAAACATCCTTCATTACCCTGTGCGTGTAATAGTCTGTAGTGTAGAACTCAATGAGGACCTTTGCCCTTTCACTCAGATCTTCGGTGCGCGAGAATGGATTTATGTTGTTGATGCCATACTTACGATTATTAAAATAACAGCCGTTACGCTGGGATATAAAGTCGCGTATAACACTCAATTTGCTGCGCTCGATCCGCTCTTTAAGGTCGCTTATCCCGGTCTGTTTGCAAACTTCGTCTAAGGAGGTATCAAGTATTTTATCCTCTTTTACAAAACAATCCATTTCTTCAACTCGTTTAAGTTCCGCAGGCGTCAGCCCATCAACAGGCGGGGCAAGATAAAATTCAAGTTCCGAAAGTGAAGTCAACAGCGTGGCCCCCTCTTTAAAATACGGGTCGCCCTGAGCAATTTGTTTTATATCTATATCAAAAGAATATAAATGGCTTTCCGTGCTGCGAAAATAATTTTTAGCGTGACCGCCGACAATTTTTTCTACCTCGTCCAAAAGTTCCGCAAGAACATTTGAAGGCAAATGATATGCAGGTATGATCTGTATATCGACCAACATGCTGCGAAAGACGCCGGTGAGCGGAGTGTTATCCAGACGCAACACAAAAATTTGCTTATTATCGTTTATAGCCAATGTGAGCTCTTTTTTACACCATTTAGAATTCATTGAATTGGCCGACAGCAAAAACACGAACACATTGCGCGAATTAAATTGTTCAACACGATTTTCGATCTCTTCATCTGTTTCTTCCCGCGCAAACTCGCAACTGATTTCGTTGACGAAGTCTTTGCCCGGGGCTATAGAAACCGGAGCATACCATGCATCGATATGACGGAGCACCATTCCATCATATATGCGTGAAGCATACACATGATCGGGCGTTGCATAACTGATGAAAACACTTGCCATAAACTTTTTCTCCGTATAAATATTTTAAGAATATTGATGAATTATTTTTAAAATCATACAAACCGGAACAGACAATTTGCCACCGGCAGCACCTGTTCCATTTTACCATATTTTTATTGCCATTACAATAGCAGAAACGCTTTTTACGGGCGTCATTAGAAAAAAATTTTTTTAATCGCTGTAATTTTATAACCTTGCAGCGCGGGAAATAAATACCCTGCCACTCCCGAGGCGGGAGCGCACGCTCAAGAAACGAGTGTATTTAACAACAAAATTTGATTGCGACATCTTTAAAATAGCCTATTAAGGCATGCAAACTTCTGAATAAATGCGGCAAAACAAAAAATGTAACATGCGTTTGCGCGATTTGTAACAGGGGTGTTGCAGACTTTTTTTATTTTTTGCTGTATAATAAAGAAAAAAGATAGCTTTGAGATCATGCGATATAATAAAGATTTGAGATTATTCAATATAATAAAATTTGCAACAAAATAAAAATCAGAAAAAATTAAAAATTTAAAAAATAGCTCTAACTTAAAAATTAAAAAATTATCTGCCGCAAAATATATAGAAAATTGCCGCAAAAAAATAATTAAATAATTTAAATTAAATATTTTTATAAGGAGGAAAAATATGGATAAAAAGAAAGTTATCGGCACAATATTTTTGACGCTTGTAAAAGTGCTGTTGTGCGCGCTTATAATATTTATATTGCTGATTGCGGCATACGTTGTGACCATATTCGACCTGCGGCCGGCGATAGCCGTACTTTCGCTTATAATTGTTGCAATAGTGCTGTGCGTGGGCTGGTGCATACCCAAAGAAAGGCGCAGGGGCGTACTGATAGCGGGCGGCTGCATTGCGCTGGCGGCGGTAATTGCCCTGCTTGCCGTGGGCGGCGTGGTTATATACGAGCAGGCGATAACTATAGACGACAGATATATAGCAAAGAGCGACTATTACCCCTTTGACGAAGACACGCAGGCGATAACGCCCGAGGGCGGCAGCGAACTTACCTTTGCCCTTGACGACGCGCCCACGATACTTGCAAACTCCGCCTATCCCCTTGCGGCCTCGTACATAAAGTCGGTATATCCAAACAGCACCCAAACTGACTATGATGCGTACGGCATGAACGCCTATTTAGAGGCAAACCGCTCGCCCGCGTTTGTGTTTGACGAAGGCGAATTTGACATACTGCTTGAGCGCGGCATAAACTTAAAAGACGACTATTCTGCGCCGCCCGAAGGCGCGCAGGTAACGCTTGTAGCGCTTGACGCACTGGTGATATTCACGCACGAGAGCAACCCCGTGGAGAACCTGACGTTGGAGCAGCTGCGCGGCATATGCACGGGGGAGATAACCAACTGGGCGCAGGTGGGCGGCGAAGACAGAGAGATAGAACTGTATGCCCGCCACAAACTCACCACCCCGAGCGACATACTTGAAAGTACGCTGAACTGCAATATAACGGCGCAGGTAAGCAAGCTGCGCATGGTATTCCCATACTTTATGTTCGACTATTACGACGTGCAATACCGCAACACGCGGGGCGCGATAGGATTTGCGCTGAAGAGCGAAATGGGCGAGGAATATGCCGAAACTAAAGCTATTGCCATAGAGGGCGTGCTGCCCGAAGATGAAAACATTACAGACGGCAGTTACCCCATATGCGACGGCATATATATGGCGACCAACGCCGCGCGCGGCGAAAACGTGCAACAGTTTATAAGCTGGGTGACGGGCAGCCAGGGGCAGGAGATCGCCCAAAAGTGCGGCTTTGCGCCGATAAACTGAATGTAAAAAGGCCGCTTAAAGGGCGTTAGATCGGCCATATGCGGCCACCAATTTGAAATTTATACGAGTACGCCCGCGCTTTTGAAAAAAGCGCGGGCGTGCTTATATTATAGCGAATAAAACTAAACTGAAAATGCAAATTGACCCCGATATATGCCGCAATCAACGGCATTTTAATTATATTTTGGCCGCGCGTCTGAACACCGCGGTGAGGGGCAGAAAGAGCGTGGATACGGTGACGATGGCGCACACCGTCTGCGGGGCGAGCGCGAGGAAGGAGCCGTAAAAATATACCGCCCAGCTTTCGGAAAAGAGCGGATAGCCCAAGAACGCAGGAGAGATGAAGTCGTCGAGCAGAGTAAAAAATATTGTGCACACGGCTGCAAGCGAAGCGGCAATTATCACCTTTACAACGCTGCCTCCGCTAAGCCTGCCATTCCCCGCTTTTGCGGCGGAGTTTGCCGCGTTTTGTGCCGATAGTTGGGCCATATCCCCGCCCGTATTTGCCTTTTTGCCCTGCCTGCGGGAGAGAGCCACGGCCACATCGAGCGCCACGGCGAGCGCGGCGGAGAGTGCGGCGATAACGCCTAAAAGCGACTTTATGAGCACTACCGCAAGGCGCGATATCTTTAACACGTCGCCGACGACGCACCATATGCACAGCGCGCACACGGCAAGCAGCACGGCATTTACGGCGGCCGCCGCCCATACGGGGAAGTGCGCATACACATCGTCGCTCACCCGCCCGAGCGCGCCGAAGAGCAGCGCAAATAGCGGATAATACAAAAGGTACAGCACCACCGCCGAGGGATAGAAGCCCCACAGCGCACAGCGCAGCAGCGAAAAGCACACCGCCGAAAGTGCGCCCGCGCGCGGGCCCATCACCCACGAAAAGCAAAGAAGCAGCACGGTTACTACCTCCACCCCCGCCACGGGATAGAGCGCGAGCTGCCCGCCGATGAGCAACGCCGTTTGCACGGCTATGAACGCCATCTCCTTTGCGGGCGACAGCCTTTTGTTTTTAAGTTGTTTCACGGCCTGCCTCCCTCTTGGTTACAGTATCTCGGCTGCGCGCCCTATGCCGCGCGGAGCCTGACAATACTCAATAGCTCAAACTCTGATATACGGCGGCGTAGGTATAGCCCTCCACCACCGGCATCTCTTCCACGCCGTAGGCGCAACTTGCCAGCGTTTTGCCTTCGTGATCATAGGTGCCCCACTCGGCGTTGGAATAGATGACGCCGTCGAGCTCGATGAGGTCGGAATAGAACATCCAGCAGTAGCTGTAGTCGGCGGGGTTCTGCACGCCGTTTATCGAGGTGACCATGCCGTCGGCTATCGTATAGGTGAGCACGCCCTCCTCCACCAGGCCGTCAAAATAATCTTTCACCGACATATCGCCCGAAACTTCGGGCGCGACAAACACGACGAGCTCGCCGTCGCTCACCTCTGCCTTATACAAAGAGGCCTCGCCGCTGTTACACGCCGCAAGGGGCACGGCGGCTGCAAGTACTGCGGCGCAAGCCGCAAAAATCAACCTTTTCACAATAAATTTCTCCTTTATAAAATTTAATTCGGTGTCATTGTAGGGCGCAAATTTTATGCAAATATATATGTACAAATTCGGCAAAAATACGCAGATTTTTGCAAATATAACTTTATATATGCCAAAACCTGCCGTATACGTGCAACAGCCGCGGCACATAAATTTTAGGCATAAAAAATGCGCCTTTAAAGCTCCGTAAGAGGAGAAAAAGAGCGCAAGGAATTGGCAAACAAAGCGGCACGGCAAAATGGGCGCTGCCCGCCCTACGCAAAGTCTGCGCACGCCGGCACACCTTATTTTACCCGCAACACGGGCCGTCCTGCCCTTCCGCATCCCCTCGGAAACGCAAAACAAAACACGCACGCGGCAGGTCTTCCGGCTTAAAACAGCGGCTGTATGGCCGTCCGCCTTCCCATTTAACACAGTGACGGACGGCACCGCTGAAACGGCAGCGGGGGCTGCGGGGCAATTGGCCCTGACTTCCCTATTAAACGCCCCTATCTTTTTCGGGGCGTGCCTGCGTGCGCTATCAAGTTTTGCTATATTTTATATTTTTTTGCGCTGCCTTGTCAAGCAAACGGGCATGCAAGGCCGCATACATGCGCCAAAATGGCGGCGCAAACACACACAAAGGCATGCAAACATGCGCAAATAAGCATAAAGCGGCGCGCTTCGGCATAAAAGTGCAGTAACACATGTAGTGATATGTGCAATGACATATGTAATTGACAGCGGCGGCCGGGTATGTTAAAATTTAGGTGGCCGAAATTTTGCAAGAGTGCGCATATGTGCCGCAAGGCACCGCGCCACCGCCCCGCAAACGGGCGGATATGAGAGAGAACCCGCGGGCAGGAGTTTTATGGACAACGATAGGGGCAGCGGCCCATACAAAAATACGGGCGACGGCCCGAATAACGACAACCGTGAAATAAGGCGCAGCGGCCCGACCGAAAGTGCCGCCGCCGAAAACAATACGGCTGAAAACGGCGCGACAGAAAACGGCGCGGCCGAAGTAAATGCGGCCGAAATAAATGCCGAGCACCAAAACACGGGCGCAGGCAAGCCGGGTGACGAAATAGGCTACGCGAGCGCGAAAGAGGCCGTAAAGGGCGGCATTTTGGGCGCCTTTATTGGCCTTGCGATTATCATCCCCGGGGTGAGCGGCTCGGCCGTGGCGATAATTTTTAAGCTGTACGACAGGCTGCTATACGCTTTGGGCAACCTTTTCAGGCAGTTCAAGGCCTGCCTGCTCTTCCTTTTGCCCATAATACTTGGCGTTATAGTGGGGCTTGCAGTCGGCTTTTTCGGCGTGAAGCTGCTGCTCAACGCCATGCTGTTTGCGGTAGTGGCGCTGTTTGCAGGGCTTATGCTCGGCGCCTTCCCCGCTATATCCGACGAGGTGAAGGGGCAAAAACACTCTGCCTTTCGCATAGTTTTGTTTGCACTCGGCGTGTTGGTGCCCGTGGCGCTCTCGCTAATCTCGATATACGCGGGCGGCGGAGAGGCCGACGTGGCCGCGCCGGAGGCGTATGAATATGTAATATACCTGCTGCTCGGGTTTGCCGTGGCGATAACGCAGCTCGTGCCCGGGCTTTCGGCGACCGCCCTGCTTATGGCGACGGGGCACTATGTGCCGCTGATCAATTCGGTGAGCATAGAGTTCTGGCAGCTGCACCCGCAGATTTTTGCCGTATATGCCTGCCTTATCGCCGGCTTTGTGGCGGGGCTTTTATGCTTTGCCAAACTGTTGACGGTGCTTTTGAAGAACTACCGCGCCGCCACCTTCCACGCCGTTGCGGGGCTGGCGCTCGGCTCTGTTGTAACGATGTTTTTAAATCCCGAGATGCTCTCGGAATACTCCGCCTGGGCGGCGGGCGAACGGTTCGGGCCCGACCTTGCGCTCGGCAGCCTGCTGTTTGTTGCGGGCATCGCGGCGGCGTATACATTCGTGCGCATGCAGCGCAAAAATAACGTGAAATAGTTGATTTTATATATCATATAATATAGAGAAAGCCGCGCGGCGCAGGATATCCTGCGCCGCGCGGCTTTTACAAAATCAAAAGAAAGGTAATAAATTATGCGTATATGCGCTTTTTAAAAAAGGTGTGCGGCCCAAACCCAACCTTGCCGCACGGCGGCGATATGCCGCAGGTTTTTGCGCGCGCATGGCCTGCTAAGGAATTTTCCTTTACCTGCATCGATCTGACGATAAGTACGGCTGACCATAAACTATACTGCCACGACGTACAAAAAACGACCTGTAACCAAAACGGAAAACACAGACGATAACAAAGCTCCAATTTTTTAAATAGTTGCCTTGCGTGCGCGGGACATATTAAAAGGGCAAAATGCCGCTTTTAAACGCAATTAAATATATTTTTGTATGGCCGCGCGCCGTAACAAAAGCGGCGCGCGGCGGCCCTTATATTGGCTTAAACCGCCACATATGTGGCAATTAAACTTCGATAAAGGTATTCAGGTTTGCCCTGTCGATGGCGAGCTGCAGCCGGTATATGCGCGAACGGAGCTCGGCGCAGTCGGCCGCGGCGGCCGCGGGATCGTAGTTGCACACGGTGTATTCGAGCACGCCGTTGGGCGTTATCCTGCGGGTAAGTTTTTCGGCTGCGGCAAGGCGCTCCACGCGCACCTTTTCGGCGTTGAGCTGGGCGAGCAGCACGAGCGCCTCGCTTATGGTGCAGCCCTCGTCGGTCATGGCCGTGCAGTTGGCGAGCGCCGTAAGGTGCCTTATATTGCGCACCTCGTCATCTATGCTCTTCACCTCTTCGCGCGTTTTTGCGTAGTCGTAGTCGACCTGAACGGGCTGTTCGCCCTCTTTATAGCTCACCTGCATGCGGCGCAGCTCGTCGATGAGTATAACCGACTTGCGCTCGTTGAGTTCCTTCACCCTCTTCATTCCTTCGCTCAAACATATCTTCATTATATCCACCTCTTACAATGTATTTTTTGTGCGTGATTTAATTTACACATATATTATAAGGCAAAAAACCGCGTTTGTAAATGCGCAGTTTTTTTATTTTTTGCGCCCCCTTTTATATTCCGCATTTGCCCCGCAATATACCCCATCAGGCGGCAAAACAGCGGGTAAATTATTTTATTTATGTCCTTGATTTTGACCCCTTTTTATGGTATAGTTGAAATATGGAAAAGATAAAAATTTATCTGCCGAGATATGCGGCAGACATATTGGACAAAGACGCCGAGGCGTTTGAATCTTTTAAGGCTGACGGGCTTACGCTCAACAAAAACGCGTTGCTCACGCGGCTGGTACTCAACTATGGCGAAGCCTTTGCACGCGAGCGGGAAAAATTTGTAAAAATAGCGCAGGCGGCGCTGAAGGGCAGCGGGGCGACGCAGGAGCAGATAGCCGACATGTGCGCGCTGCTTGCCGAGGCGGCATATTCGCGCGGGGAGGGCGGCAAGTTTGAGGCTATCTTTTCGCTGAAGCCCACAAAACTTACGGAGGGCGCGATAGAGTACATCGAAAACTACCTGCTTGCGGGCAGGAGCCTTTCGGAGTACTTCCGCGCGATGATCTCATCCTATGCCTCGCTGCCGCAGGACAGACGGGAGCGCATAATATTCAAGCCGCAGTACGACGCCGTGACTGCCGCCGCAATGCAGAAGAAAAAGATATTTATAACGACGGCGGGCAGCGGCAAGGGCTTTGAAATTGCGCCCTACGCCGTGGCGAACTCCAAAGAGGAGCTGCACCTGTATGTTATAGGCGTGCGCACGCAGTGCATTACCGTGAGGCTTTCGCGCATAGCCGAGGTAAAGATTCTGGACAGCGACGCGCAGTTCACGCCCGGGCAGATAGTCACGGCCGAAAAGATGATAAAGTACGGGCCGCAATTTATTTGCCGCGAAGGCGAGGGCGAGGCGTGCGTAAAGTTCACCGAGCGCGGGCTTGAGAAGTTCAGGCGCATATATGTGCACCGCCCCATGCCGCTGCGGCGCGAAAAAAACATTATGTGGTTCGACTGCTCGCACGCGCAGATAGAGCAGTATTTGCAGCGCTTCGGCAAGGACGCCGAGGTACTCTATCCCGAGAGCATGCGCGAAGAGCTGCGCCGCTTCCACTCCTCCGCTGCGGCTGTCTACAAGAAACCGCACGGCGAGAATAAATAAACACGCGGCGGGCGTATGCGCAGTCGTGAAACCCCTCCTTTAATTCCTCCCCTCAAAGGGGAGGTACAATTAAGGCAAATTCCTCCCCTCAAAGGGGAGGTAATTAAGGTAAATTCACCTCCGTTTTAAACGGGTGACAAACGGCAAAAACACAATAGTTGCGGCATATGTGCGGGGCAATTGCAAAATTTCAGTTTTTGCCCTCGCCGGTGAGGGAGGATATCAAAATGTCGCAGCACTTTAAAAGTATCTGGATGCACTCGGTGAGCGTTACCTTATCCTCCGCGGCAAGGCCGCCGTTTTTTACGGCGTCGTTTACTATCAGCGCGGCATAGTTGAATGAGGAATACAGATTTTTTAAATACTCCTCCTGCGCCGAAAAGGTGCTGTTCGCCGTAAGGTGAAAGTTATATATATCCTGCAGTCTGGGCGACGCCTCTTTTAGCTTTGAAAGGCTGCCGCTGTTTGCCACCTCTTCGATCGGTGCGCGAAATTTTTTTATCAGGTCTGCCATGCGCAGATCTTCAAAATCGGGCATATCCCCCTCCCACGCGGCCTGCGCCGCCATTTTTTTATATGCTTCTGCCCGTCGCGCCGCTCTGCGGCATACGGCATAAAATATGCGGTAGTTGCGGCATATATGGGCACCTTTTTAAAAAACGGGCGGCATTAGCCGCCCGTTTTTTTACTTTAAATTACTTGTTTATGATATCTTCGGCGGGGTTCACCACGCTGTTGTAGCCGGGGTTTATTACGGGAGACATGTTTTTGTACTCCTTTACGCCCGTGCCCGCGGGGATGAGCTTGCCGATTATTACGTTCTCTTTGAGGCCCATGAGGGGGTCTACCTTGTTCTTTATGGCCGCATCGGTGAGCACGCGAGCCGTCTCCTGGAAGGACGCCGCCGAGAGGAAGGACTCGGTGGAGAGCGCCGCCTTGGTGATGCCGAGCAGCACACGCTTCTGAAGGGCGGGGGTGCCGCCGTTTTCGATGGCCTTCTGGTTGGCCTCTTCAACGGCAAACATATCCACAGTTTCGCCGGGGAGAAGATCGGTGGAGCCTGCGCTCTCTATCCTTACCTTTCTGAGCATCTGGCGCACGATTATTTCTACGTGCTTGTCGTTTATATCAACGCCCTGAGAGCGGTAAACAGACTGTACCTGCTCGAGGATATAGTCCTGAACGCCCTTTACGCCCGAGATGCGGAGGATATCCTGGGGATATACCGAACCTGCGTTGAGCACGGTGCCGGGCTCTACCCTTTCGCCGCTCTTTACTTTGAGTTCGGCGTTGAAGGGAAGGGTGTATTCCTTCTTCACCTCGTTGGTGACGGGGTCGCGCACGAGAACGTGCTTCAAGTTGTCGGAATCGTCGATGGATACCACGCCCGAAACTTCGCACAGCGTGGAGCAGCCCTTGGGTTTGCGCGCCTCGAAGAGCTCTTCAACGCGGGGAAGACCCTGGGTGATGTCGCCCGTGGCGGCTATACCGCCGGTATGGAAGGTACGCATGGTGAGCTGCGTGCCGGGCTCGCCTATCGACTGAGCGGCGATAACGCCCACGGCCTCGCCCACCTGAACGGGGGTGTTGGTGGCCATGTTTTTGCCGTAGCACTTTGCGCACACGCCATAGCGCGAGTTGCAGCTGAATATCGAGCGGATGGATACCTGCTCGATCCCCGCATCGACTATCTTCTTAGCTATCTCGTCGGTGACAAATTCATTCTGACCGATGATGAGGTTGCCGTCTTTATCCTTTACGTCCTCGGATACGAACCTGCCCTGGATCCTGTCTTCAAGGCCCTCGATGACCTCGCCGTTGGGGCCGATTATCGCCTTAACGACTACGCCGCGGGGCTTTTTGGAGCCTGCCATGCAGTCCTCTTCGCGCACGATGACGTCCTGAGATACGTCTACGAGACGGCGGGTGAGGTAGCCGGAGTCGGCCGTTTTGAGCGCCGTATCGGCAAGGCCCTTGCGGCCGCCGTGCGAGGAGATGAAGTATTCGAGAACGGAGAGGCCCTGCCTGAAGCACGACTTAACGGGTACCTCTATCTTTTTACCCTGGGGGTTAACCATCAGGCCGCGCATGCCGGAGAGCTGCTTCATCTGGTCGATGGAGCCGCGCGCGCCCGAGTTTGCCATCATCCATATGGGGTTGAACTTATCGAGCGACTTTTTGAGCGCGTCGGTAACTTCGTCCGTCGCGTCGTCCCACGCCTTTATAACGGCGTTGTAGCGCTCCTCTTCGCGCAGGAGGCCGCGCTGGTATTTGCGCTCTATCTGGAACACCTTTTGCTCGGTTTCCTCCACTATCCTCTTCTTTTCCGCAGGAATGTGCATGTCGAATACCGAGGTGGTTATGGCGCCGACGGTGGAATACTTATAGCCGAGCGTCTTTATTTTGTCGAGTACGTCGGCAGCCCTGGGAGCGCCGCCCGTCTTGAAGCACCTTTCAACTATCTTGCCGAGCTGCTTTTTGCCGACTGCGACGTTGGAGCCGAGGAATTCGTACGATATCTCGTACTTGAGGTAGTCCTCCTTCTCCTTTCTTGCGACGAAGCCGAGGTCCTGGGGCATCTCGTTGTTGAAGATTATCCTGCCGACGGTCGTCTTTACCTTGCCGGTGACCGACTCGCCGTTGTAGGGTGAATTTTTATCCTCTATCTTTATAGTCCTGCGGACGTAGATCTCGTCCTGCATGTGGATATACTTGGTCTGGTATGCCATGAGCGCCTCGTCTTCCGAGATGTAGGCGCCGGGCACATACTTTTCGGCACCCTCTTCGCCCTCGGCGCACTCAACATACCTGTCGCCCGTCCAGCGGTAATACTTGCCCTCCTCGCGCCTTATTATCGTGAGATAGTATGCACCCATTACCATGTCCTGCGAGGGCTGCATAACGGGCTTGCCGTCGGAGAGCTTCAAGATATTGTTGGAGGAGAGCATCAAGAACCTCGCCTCTGCCTGCGCCTCTATCGAGAGGGGCACGTGCACCGCCATCTGGTCGCCGTCGAAGTCGGCGTTGAACGCCGTACATACGAGCGGGTGGATCTTTAT
>CALVIN010000010.1 GCA_944330115.1 uncultured Clostridia bacterium | reverse complement strand
CGTTTGCCGCAAGTATATCCGCAAGCGCCGCACCCGAAACTTTTATATCCACGCCAAGCGTTTTGCTGCCGAGCAATTCTTTGACGGAGGCGATGAGGTCGGTAATATTGAGATATTCGCTCGCATCGGGGCCTGCGGCATACTGCGTGTTGCCGAAGATGACCACGTCGAGCCCGCCCGAGAGCGCCGTACCGCTCAAGAAGCGGCCGTCGTAGCTGAGAGTTATTCTGCCGAGGTCGGTATTTATGCCTGCAAAGTGGCCGAGTATATAGTCGATATCCACCACGGCAAACGCGCCGTAGCTGTCGATGCTGAGGTGGCTTATCATGTCGCGCAGGTCGACGGCGAGTATTGCCGAAACGATCTCTGCCACCTGCGAAACTTCGCTTTCGCCCTCGAAAAGCACGGCGGCTGTTGCGCCGTCACCCCCTGTACGGCCGCTTGCCATGCCGATGAGCTCCTCCACCGAGGAGATGACGTCGGCAATGTCGCCATATACCTTTAAGCTGCACTCTGCGCCGAGCACGTTGGTTATATCCACATACAGCGTGCCGTAGCTGCCCGAGCTGTACCTGTAGAACAGGTCTGCGGCGAAGTAAGTTTTTTCTGCGCCTTCAAACGTGAGGGTGGCTGCCACGGCCGAGTTTTTGAGGCTTACATTGCCGGTAAGGCTTATTGAGGAGCCTGAAAGCACGTCCTCAAGCCCGCTCACGCCGGCTTTTCCGAGCAGGGCGGCAAGCGCCTCGCCCTTGATATCTATATTTGCGCGTATGGTGTTGCTGTTGAATATGTCCTCTACCGAACCGACGAGCTCGCTTAAATCGCAATACTCGTCCTTTTCGGGCTCGGTGAGCTGCGCCGAACTGCCGTATATATATGCCTGCGCGCCCAGCGAGGGAAGCTCGCCATACAGCCAGCCGCCTGCGCCCGAATAGTCCTCCCTGTCGAAGTCGCCGAGGTGATACTCGAGCGTAATTTCACCTATGGAGATATCCGCGCCGAGCAGGGCGAGCACGGGATCGACGTTCACCGTTGCGCCTATAACGGCGGAACCCGCCTTTACTTCGCCTATTATCGCGCCGAAGTCGAGGCCGAGTATCTTATTTATTA
Organism: uncultured Clostridia bacterium; assembly: GCA_944330115.1. GTDB lineage: Bacteria > Bacillota > Clostridia > Christensenellales > Borkfalkiaceae > Coproplasma. The sequence continues at coordinate 46,365 of CALVIN010000010.1, read as the reverse complement.
TCGTTGCAATATCGTCGGCCTGCTCTGCATTTGCAACAGCGCCTTCCGCCTCGGGCATGAACCTGCCGACGAGCTCCTCCACCGTTGCGGCGAGGTCGGCGACGTCGCAATATACCTTTGCCGTGACGGGCGCGCCGAGCAGGGCGGAGATATTGAGGTATGCCCTGCCGTATTTGCCGGAGTTATCGTCGTAGGCGTAGTATACGTCGCCCTCCAAAATTTTGCGGCCGCTGTTTTCGTCGGCTAAAAGCACGGAGGCGCCCACGGTAACGCCGTAGGGATCCACAGCGCCCGCAACGCTCAGCTTTAATCCGTCGAGCGAACTGCCGAGGTCGGCCAAGCCGAGCGAGGAGAGAAGGCGCGCCAGATCTTTGCCGCCGAGAGATATTTCGGCGCCGTAGGTATCGCTGCTGAGCAGCTCGTACAGGCTGTCTGCCGCGGCATTCACATCGAAGGGCGCCTGCGAAGGCTCGTGGGAAATTATTTCCCCCGCATCGGGTGCAAGCGAGAGCGAAAGCGATATGGGCGTGCCGTTGTAGGCTATGCCGTCGATCACCGCCGAACCGAGCGAATATCCGCCGCCTTGGGAATTGAAGTTGAATGTGGTATCGAGCGATATGCCGAGGATGTCGAGCGCGGCCGAATATGTAAGGCCGTCCTCCCTCTCTTCGGTGACGCCGCTCATGAACTGCTCGAGGAGCGCGTCGAGCGAGAAGCCGCCCTCATCCGCGCCCTCCGGGGCTCCGTCGTCGCTCTGTGCGGAGGTATCTCCGCCCAGGCCGTCTGCCCAGCTTTGGAACTTATCTATTATGTCGCCGAAGTTCTGCACGTCGGCAGTTATTGCAAAATCTGTGCTGTAGTAGCCCGACACCACTCCGTCGGCAAAGGAGATGTAGAGGTCCTGCCCGTCGATATTTTCATCGGCGGAGAGCGCGACGCGCGCCTCTATGGAGCCGAGTATGTCGCCCGCGCTTATGCCGTTTATATCCAGGTTGAGATAGAGCTTGCCGTGATATGTATTGCCGCCGACGTTGACATCGGCAGCAAACTGCTGGCCCTCGCCGTTGAGCACGCCCGCAAAGGCGGTCATCAGGAGGTCGAGCGCGGTGAGTTCATCGTCGCCGCCGTCACCGGTGCCGAGCTCGCCCACATACTGCTCGAAGAAGTCGGGGTAATAGTCATAGTGCGGCTCGTCGAAGTTGTCTTCGCCGTAGGTATAGTATGTCGTCGTGGTCGAGGTGCTGTCCATCCAGGTGAAGGGGTTTATCCTCGACTGCTCCACCACGTCTATCTGCATTACGTGATAGTAATTATCGAAGGTGACGTCGAGGGTGATCTCCTCGAATACGGGCAGCATCAAAAGCCCGCCGCGCGTCTTCATGGCGTACTGATAGTAATAGGCCGCCTTTTCCGCGTCGAGATAGAACTTCTGCGTGAACGTGCCGTCGCCGTTATCCACGGCCTCGTCCCAGCTTGAGATGGTCTCCTTCGTGAGCAGATACACCGTCATTTCGGTGGAGTATTCGCCGTATGTGTAAAGGTAGCTCTCCCTGTCGTAATAGGTGACGTCGTTCCCCCACGCAACGCTGGTGCCCGTGCTGGACGCGTTCACCGTGCCCGTGGAGGTGCGCATATACACGCCCGCGCCCTTGCCGGAGCTGTTGCCTTCGGGCACGAACGCCGCCTGCGTGCCGGCATTTTTTATGCCGTACGTCAGATCGGACGAGATCATTATCCCGTCTTTATAGTCTTTGAACGAGTTGGTGTACTGCGTCATGTTGAAGGGCGCCACCGAAACTGTCTGCGACTGCGAATGATAGTACGGCTGCTCGGCGAGCACGTATGCAAGATAGGTGAGCGTAAGATACCCGTCGTCGCCCGCGGCGGCGTGCTCGGTATAGGTCATGTCGCCGGGGTCGTTCTTTTCGCTTATGGTGCTGTCTACTACGGGCTGCTCCTTTTCGCCCTCCAATATGGGCGCAAGCACGAGTATGCCTATCACGCCGCCCACGGCTATTATAAAGCCGAGTATGCAGCAAAGCACTATTTTAAGTTTGTTTTTGCTCTTTCTCAGTTTAACCATACTTTACCTTACTCCGCCCGCACCGCCGCACGGCGCGGGGACGCGGTTTTTTAACAAAATAAAGGCACGCCGCACCCCGCAGCACGGCAAAATTTTGCGGCGCAGGGGCGAAAAATGCGGCATGTTTTTGCCGCGCTTTATCACAGCGTACCTCTAAATTATATAATCGGCGAATGACTTTGTCAAATAAATGTGACATATTGTAATAAAAAAGCATTACAATGTTGCGCGCTTACATTACATTAAGCGACCAAAAGCGGCAAAATATGCGCGCGCGGGCGTGCTACAATTTAATAAAAGCCCGATAAAAGCGGCAAAGCGGAGGCTGATTTTGGCAAAGAAGATATATTTTACCTCCTCGAAGGGAGGCGCGGGCGCGACTACGGTGGCTGCGGGCACGGCGTTTGCCCTGGCGGCCTGCGGCGAGCGCACGCTGATACTCGACGGCGACAGCGCGAGCGCCTGCGCCCTGGGCGTATGCGGCTGCGCGGGCAGGCAGACGTTTACCGTGGCCGATTACAAGAGCGGCATGTGCCGCGCAAAGCAGGCAATGGTGCAGCACCCCAAATACAAAAATTTATACATAATGCCCACATTGGGGTGCGACGACGGGCGCGCCGCCGAGAGCGCCGTGCTTGAGGTGAGCGAGCTGTTCGACTTTGTGCTGTGCGACGGCGCCGCGCAGAGGGCGTGCGGGCAGGCGGTGATAATAACCGAGCCGTATATGCCCTCGCTGAGGGCGGCCGACGCAAAGATAGCCGCGCTTAAGGACGGCGGCATGCACATAGGCGGCGTTATAGTCAACAAGGTGAACGGCGGGCTGATAGTTGACGGCAAAACGGGCTACCCCGAGGACGTGGCGCGGGCGCTGGGCGTGCCCCTGATAGCCGCCGTGCCAGAGGACCTTGACCTGACTTTGGGCGAATGGCGGCCGTACAGCATGCGCTATTTTAAGGTGGCCGCCGAGAGGCTGAGGGGAAAGAACGCAAAACTGCCGCACATAGAGGCGGGATATACGGGCGCGGGCGGATACTTCAGAAGGAGGTTGAGAGAGAGGATATGAGAGCGCGCACCAACGGCGACATACAGATCGCACGCGAAGTTATGAGCGAGGCCGAGCGCAAACTGTTTTTGCGCGACATAACGCGGGTTACCGACGAATACTTCGAGCGGGAGGGCGACGCCGGGCTGAACATTACCGCCACGCGGGGCAGCTGCTCGGTGTGCATACTGATAACGGCCAGACGCGTAAAAAAAATGCGCACCCCACAGCAATAGCCGCACAGGCTGCCGCAAAACACGCATACATGGTGCGATATACATGGCAATAAAATAAAAAAAAGCGGAGTGCGCGGGCGCAATTTTGCGCCCGCGCACTCCAACTTAAATATATATTATTTATCTTTTTTACCCTCTGTTTTAAAACGGCCGTCAGCTGCCGAATACCGCCCTGCATACGGCGCGCAGCTCGAGGCCGTTGCCGTTCATGGGCATGGGCGAGGATACAACGTTGCATCCGCTCTCCGCGCTGAGCCCCGTGCCGTGTATGGTGGTGCCGTCAGGCCAGTATATCTGGTGGGTGGTGAGCTTTAACGCCTCGCCCGTGGAGGAATTGCGGTAGGTGGACTGCATTATGCCCTTGCCGTACGTCCTGCCGCTCTTCACCTGGTCGGCGGTGACGCCCATTGCAGTGAGGTAGGTGTTCGTATATTCTGAGATATATATGTTGCCGTAGTCGGTGATGCCGTAGCTTACGAGCACGCCGATGAGCGCCTCGGAAGCGCTGGCCGTGTTGCCGTTTGCAAGCACGTATACCTCGGTATCGGCGGAGATGACGCTCTCTTCGGGAGCGGTGCCCGCCATGTATACCTCGCTGCTGCCGTCCTTTGCGCGCGCCTCCATGGCGGGCTTGCCCGCGCTGCTCTCAAAGCAGCCCGATATGCCCTGCATGGCGCTCACATATCCGCCGCCGTTGTTCCTTAAATCGAGTATGAGCGTGGTGCAGCCCAGCGCATTGAACTGTTCTGCGGCCATTTCGAACTGGTCGGCCGCGCCGCCGTAGAACTGAGATATGCTTATATATGCCGCGCCGTCGGGCAGATACGCTATGGCGTCGCCCTCCGTTTCGGTCAGCTCCGTGGCGTCGTCGCCCGTAAACGTCCACGCGCTGCTGTTTGTGGCGAGCATTACGTAGCTTACCGTGTATTCCGCCTTGGCGACTTTTACCGAGCGGCCGTCGGTCAGGCGGAAGGTGGTTTCGGCCCCGTCGGCAAGTTCGGCAACAAACTCCGAGAAGGATGCCGAGGAGTTGAAGCTTACGCGGCCGCCGTCCTTTTCGGCATACTGTATGACGTCGCCGGGGCGGATGCCCGCCTTGAACGCGGGCGAGTTGCCCGTGGAGCCGACTATAGTTATGCCCGAGCCGGGGATATACGCATAGGATATGCCCAGCCCGCTCGAAGTGCCCCCGTTGCTCTTGAGGAGAGCCTCATACTCCTCCGCCGTATAGTATTCGGAGTATATGTCGAGGTACTTGTCCACGAGCGCGTCGGCGGCTATGTCCTCGGAATCGGAGGTATCGATATCCTGATAGTAGTACTTGGATATCATGTTTATCACCCAGTCGCTCGAGCTGACCATGAGCGCGCCGCGAAGGGCATACCCCGCGAAAAACGCGAGCAATAAAAGCACGACGGCGGTCGCGGAGGCCGCCACGATGATTATGAGTTTTGTGTTCCTTATTTTTCCGTTTTTATAGCTATATCTTAAACTGTTCATTTTTTACCGCCGTTTGCATAAACGTAATAGAGCAACCTGAACGCGAGGGCCTCGTCGAACACCCTTATATCCAGGCCGGTGAGCCGCCTTATCTTGTCAAGGCGGTACATCATAGTGTTCCTGTGCATATACAGCGCGCGAGCCGCCGCCGATATGTTCAGGCTGTTGCTTATAAAATACTCCGCCGTGCGCATGAGTTCGGCGTCGCCGAATACGCGCTTTAAGCCCTTGACGTCGCAAAGGGCGGCAATGCCCTCCGCCTGCTCCTTGCCTATCGAGGAGAGAGTATCCCTTATTGCCTGATCGAGCAGCGCCCTGTCGGCGCCGCCGTCGGAAGCGACGGTATATTTTTCTTCTTCCATTATACGCCTCCTGTTATATATACGCCTCCTGTAATTTCCATTATACAATAAAATTGCCGCGCAAGGCAACTTACCGAACGAAATATGCGCGAAAAAGTATTGAAAACAGTGTGAATTTTTTGTATTTTTTTTGATGACGGCCGCATTTTGCCCCCTGCCGCCCGTGATTTTGTGCCTGATCGGCCAAAACGGCGCCCTCCATGGCGCCTTGCGCCCTTGCACGCATGCAGCTTACCGCCCTGCCGCGTTGCGTGAACAGCGGCAGCCGCGCGGGCGCGGCGCTTTTTCCGCGACGGAAAATCGTAACGAAAAAAAATTGCGCCGCCGTGATTAAAAGCGGGCGGCGGTGGCAATACATTACCACGTAAAAAAATGCGCGGTCAATTAAAAAAGCGGGCATATCCCGCGGCGTATGCGGGAATATATGCGCGCGGCGGGCGGGAGCAACGCAATTTTAAAAACGTAATTTCCCCTCTGCCCTTGACAGTCGTGCGTTTTTGTATTAAAATAAGTGATAGAAAATGGGTGAGAATGTCATTTGCGCGCACCATGTGCGCCGAAAAGCGGCAAAAACCCGAAAAAATACGGCGCGCGGGGCACATTTTTTGCGCCCGATGCGGCAAGAAGAAAAAAGTTCCCGTTTCAGGCGGGCATGTATAAATTTTAACGGCAAAAAACACATCGCAAAACAATGCGATATCTCAAACCATTGACGGAGACCGATCATGAGTACGAAAAAATCAAGCACTAAATATGCGGCCGTCGTGACTTACTGTATAGCGCTCGCGTGCATGCTGCTGGGGCTGTTCCTGCCGGTATATAACGGCGGCGAGCTGCTCTTCATGGCCCTGCCCGACGCGTTCTGCAAGGCGTTCGCCGGCGGCGTAAGTTCCCTCGGCAACAGTCTCACGCGGGAATTTATAATAAGCTATGGCAACTTTTCATACGACCTCGCCGCGCTGCTCGTATCGCTCTATGCGGCAGTTACGGCGGCGGGAGTGATAATGCTTATACCCGTAATCGCATGCAATTCAAAGAAGAAAGCGGCCAACGTATGCGCATATATCGTTGAAGTTGCGGCCGTGCTCGTGCTGTTTGCATACGCATATATGCAGCTTATCGGCTACGCAAGCGCCAACGCGGCGGGCGCGGCCTATGTGTGGGACTACGGCCTCATAGGCATAGCCCTCGGCGGCACGGCGCTCATGCTCATACTGCAGTCGGTGATATACAAAAAGCGCTCGGGGCTTATAAAGCTGCTCATGGCGGTGCTCGGAGCCGTGGCTGCCCTCTCCCTTCTGGATATCCCGGCGATATTCGGCTTTACGAGGCAGGACGTGTTCGGCGGCGGAATATATGTGGGCTACTACAACGACGTATCGGGCACGGCCGTGCTCGACGCCTTCTTCCGTGAGGGCGGGTACTTCTTCGGCACGACGACGGCAAAGGCGACCACGGGCGCGATAATGGCCATACTTGCGCTGCTTGCGATATTCAACTTTGCATTGGACGTAGTACAGATGAGCACAAATACCGCAAAGGGCTGGCTGGTGTTCGACATAATAAGATACGGCGCGGAAGTGCTGCTTTCGATAATTTCGATAGTAATGCTCTTCGTGCTCAACGTGCAGGACCTCTCGCCCGGGCTTATGATGGGCATAATATTCGCCGCGTCGCTCATACAGACGGCACTTGCGGCGGTGCGGTGCGGACTGTTCAGGACGGTAAAACCCGAAGGCGCCTCGTCGGCGCTCAACGCGCCCGTGCCCGCGCAGGTGATATACACGACGGCCCCTTACTCAAACGCGCAGCCCGTACAGCCCCCGCAGACATATCAGCCCGCCCCCGCGGGTGAAGTAGTGTATGCGCCCAAGGAAGTTTACGGCGGCCCCACCGACGACTTTATCGCAAAACTTACCGACAGCGAAAAGATAGAATTCTGCAAGACGTTTATCGAAAAGCAGAAGGGCCCCTGCACCGAACTGCCCGACTATGTTGTGGGCGGCGACAACAAGGAGTTCTTCAGCGCGATATTCCTCTATCTCGGCAAATACCGCCCGCTCATTTCCGACGGGCTTATGGGCAAGATATATCAGCAGCTCGGCGCATAGAGCGGCAATCAAAAAAATATATAAAAAATTTAAAGGCTCCGCAAAAAACGGAGCCTTTTTAATTAAAAAAATTAAATTAAAATTAAATTAAAAAATAATAAATTATTTTAGCGCACATATCAATACCAAGCCAAATAAATTGCCGGTATGAGAAATGCCCGCGGCGGAAAAATTCCGCCGCGGGCATTTAAAAAATTAAAATTAAATTAAAAAATAATTTATTTATTTTCGGTATTTTTATCGGCTTCGTGCCGCTTGATATATACCTTTACGCAGCAGCCGTCAGACTCTACGTTGCCGCAGCATATGGCGCGTACGATATAAAGCCCCCTGCCGCTTTCGGCAAACACGTCGGGCAGCGTCGCCGGCAGTTTGGTGCCGTCGGTATTTTCGGACGAGACGGTTATTACTATCTTGTCGCCCTTTACGCCGCCCTCGAAGTTGGCAGTCTCCCCCAGATGGCGGATGACGTTGGTGATAAGTTCGCATGAAACAAGGCGGCTGTCGAATACGTCGTCATCCGTTACGCCGAAACTGCGCAAAAAGTCCAAAAAGGGCTTCAGGCAGTCGTTCATATTCTTTAAATTGTCCACCTTGAATGTAATCATTGCGAAAGCGCTTCCTTGAGTTTATCTACTATTTTGCGCTCTGCGCGGGAGACGAACATCTGGCTTACGCCGAGTATCTTGCCCACCTCTGCCTGCGACTTGCCCTGCACGAACCTGAGCGCCACCACCTTCTGTTCGGTGGGAGTGAGTTTTTTTATTTCGTCCTTGAGCGACTGGGCGTCGTCGAACTTTTCGAACGAATCGACGGGGTCGGGTATTACGTCATACAAAAGGCCGTCGCCGTCCTCGCTCGTCACGGTGCCGTCGAGGCTCATGGGATGGCGGCTCTCCATTGCCTCCATCACGGCCTCTTCGCTCTCCCCGAGCTTTTCGGCGAGCTGCTTTACCGTCGGCTTTACGCCGTATTTTTTGTAATACTCGTTCGTTTCGTTCTTTATCTTTGCGCCGAGCGTGTATATCCTGCGCGGCAGGCGCACCGAGCGCGAATAATCGCGGAAATAGTTTTTTATCATGCCCGTTATGGTGGGCGTGACGTATGTAGTGAATTGGTTGCCGAGCGAGGGGTCGAATTTTTCCACGCCGAGAATGAGGGCTTCGGAGGCGACCTGTAACAGATCGTCATACTCCACCCCCCTGCCTGCAAACTTCTTTGCAAGTATTTCGGCTATATACATGTAGTTTTCAACGAGCTTGTTGCGGATATTCTTGTCGCCCGTCTTGCGGTACTCCCTGAACAGCTCGTTTGCCTGTTCGTTCGTCATCATAATTCAAGCGTGACAGAGCGTATTACGCCGTCCTTTTTATCTATGCCGCACTTTTCGACGAGCGCGCCGATGAGTGCAAGCGAAAGTTCGTTTTCGGCCTCGGCAGGGTTGCCGCCCTCGCCCGAAAGCTTTGCCTTTACGCCGTTTTCGGCGCAGAATACGGCATTCAGCGTTTTGAAGCCGCAATTTTTAAGTATAAGGGCGCTTTCGGTGACGCACACCTTAAAATCTTCGGCGGCGTCGATATCCCTTTCGGCAATAGAGCACACAGCGCCCGCCACTAGCCTGAGCGCCGTATAAAATTCGCTGTTCTCTAAATCGAATTTAACCGATAAATCTTTCATCAGTCTATCTCCATTATGGTATCGAGCGCGCATATCTGGAAGAGCTTTTTGATGCGCGGCTGAACGTTGCGCAGAATGAACGTGTGGCCGTCCTCCTTCAAGTGCTTGAATATCTTTACGAAGGTGCCCAGAGTGGTACTGTCGATAAAGGTGAGGGCGGAGCAATCGAACACTATGTCCTTTTTATCGTGCACGTATATGGCATTTACCTGCGTGTAAAAATCGTCCACCGTGGCGGAATCTATCTCGCCCGAGAGGGCGATCACCAGCTTTTCGTCGGCGGAAATAAGTTTTACCTGTTGCATAGGCGCTCTCCTTGCGGCGGCCCGTGCCGCCTTGTGTGATTTATTATAGCGTAATGCCCGTTTTGGCGGGCCATTTCGTTTCCTCGCTATACATATAATATAAACGCAAAAGCCGCGCAAAAAACACAAACCGCGCAATTTGCCGTTTTGTTTGCCTTACACGGGCAATTGCCGCGCACATATGCCGCAACTAATTGAATTTTTGCCGCGCCATGCCCCCCCAAAAAAAGGGAGGCAGGCGAACGCAAACCAGCCTCGGCGAGGTTTCAACAACGCAATCAGTAATTTTGCATATTTATACAAAAAACTTATATTTTCACCTGCAATATGTGCATTTTTAAACATTTGCTTTATTAAAATTAAATTTAAGCAGCGCAATTGCCCCTTTACACACAAACAAAGCAAATGACCATTTGACAAACTTTGACTTTTGTGGTATGATTAACTAAATTACCGCAAATATATGCATTGGAGCTGATAATTTTGGATTTTAATGAAGCCAACCTCTTAGTCAAATACTCATACAAGATTTCCGAGCTCGCCGAAAAGAGCGCTCTTTCAAACAGGATAGAGCCCTCACTCTACACAAAATACGACGTAAAGCGCGGCCTCAGGGAAAAGAACGGCAAGGGCGTTTTGTGCGGGCTTACCGAGATCTCGGAAGTTACCTCCTGGAAGGAGGAGAACGGCAAGCGTACCGAGATACCGGGCATACTGCGCTATCAGGGCTACGACGTGAGAGATCTGGTGAAAAACTGCATAGCCGAAAACAGGTTCGGCTTTGAAGAGACGGTATATCTCCTCCTCTTCGGCAAGCTGCCCAACAAATCGGAGTTCGACGACTTTTGCGAGATGCTCTCCGAGTTCCGCGTGCTGCCGCGCAACTTTGTGCGCGACATTATTATGAAGTCGCCCTCGAAAGACATGATGAACATGCTGGCAAGGTGCGTTCTGAACCTCTACAGCTACGATCCCGACCCCGACAACGTGAGCATTTCAAACGTTTTAAGGCAGTGCATACAGCTCATCGCGCAGTTCCCCATGCTGGCGATATACTCATACAGGGCATACCGCTACTACAACACCAACGACGGCTCGCTCATCATTCACAAGCCCAAGCCCGAATATTCGACTGCGCAGAACATTCTGCACATTTTGAGAAAGGACAGCGAGTTCACCGACCTCGAGGCAAAGGTGCTGGATATTTCGCTCATACTGCACGCAGACCACGGCGGCGGCAACAACTCCACATTCACCACGCACGTAGTCACCTCGTCGGGCACCGACACATACTCCTCCATGGCGGCCTCGCTCGGCTCGCTGAAGGGCCCCAAGCACGGCGGCGCAAACATAAAAGTTATGCAGATGATGCAAAACATTAAGGAGAACGTGCACGACTGGTCGGAGAGCAGCGTCACCGACTATATCGACAAGATATTAAAGAAGGAAGTTTTTGACCACGCAGGCCTTATATACGGCATGGGTCACGCCGTTTACACCCTCTCCGACCCGAGGGCGGAGATAATAAAGCAGTACGCCGAAAAGCTCGCCGTTGAAAAGGGCAGGGAGGAGGAACTCAACCTGTATAAGACGGTCGAGGAGGCGGCAAAGCGCCTTATTAACGAGCAACACAAGCTCTCCAAGCCGGTGTGCGCAAACGTCGACTTCTATTCGGGATTTGTATATTCCATGCTCAACCTGCCCACCGACCTGTATACCCCCCTCTTTGCCATATCGAGGGTGGGCGGCTGGAGTGCACACCGCATGGAGGAACTTATAAACGGCAACAGAATAATACGCCCCTCCTACCACTGCGTAAAGCCCGATTTGGAATATGTGCCCATGGATGAAAGGCCGTAAACGGGCAATACTCCCGCCCGAAAGGGCTGCAAAATCGCTTTGATTTGAATTTGAAAGTCCCGCGCGGAAAGTTCCGCGCGGGACTAGTTTTTTATCGTATTCCCCCTTGAAAGGGAGGTAATTTTTTAAATTGCCCCGCACATATGCCGCAACTAATCAAATATGAGCCCTCTCGTCTCCCCTGAAGGGGAGGTGGCGCGACGAACTATCAGTGAGGAGCGACGGAGGGGTTTCACTGCGGAGGTATCACGCCTTTGGAACAAAGGCGCTTTCAAACACTCTGCCGTTTAAATAGTCGAGCGGGGCGCTGCAATTTAAGACGAGGCTCTTTGAAACGAGGCGCTGGCGGCGCGCGCCGTACTTTGCGTTGAGGGCGCCGTCGCCATACTTTTCATCGCCGAGCAGCGGGCAGCCGATGTGCGCCATGTGCGCGCGGATCTGGTGCGTCTTGCCGGTGTGCAGCACTATCTTTACGAGCGCGAGGCCGCCCTCTCTTTTCAGCACCTCGTACCCGGTGACTATCTTTACAGCGCCCGCGCGCGGCACGTCCGATATGCCAACGATGGCTGCGCGCTCGTCCTTTTTTAAATATGCGGTCAGCGTTGCCGCCCGCACCTTGAAGCCGTCTTTGCACAGCGCGAGGTAGCTCTTTTGCACCCGCCTCTCCTTGAAGACCTTGAGCAGTTCGCCCTCGGCGGCGGCCGTCTTTGCAAAAATTATTACGCCCTCGGTGTTCCTGTCGAGGCGGTGCACGGCGCGCACATCCCCCTCTTGCGAGAGCTCGCATAAAAGCCCCTCGGTAGACACGCCCGAAAATTTATCGCACACGAGCACGTTGGCGTCCTCGTATATCACGGTGTGGCTGGGCTTTTGCTCCTGCGCGGGCGTGGTGTAAAATACCACCTCGTCCCCGGCGGTAAGGCGCACGTTCTTGCCCGTGCGCACACCGTTCACCTTTATGTCGCGCGCACGCAAAAGCGCGGAGAGCGTAAAGCTGCCCTGCGGAAAATGCTCGTCGGCAAAGGTCTTTAAGTCGGTGGCGGTTTTTACAATAAAACTTTTCATAATAGGCGAATTTTGGTGAATTTATGCAAATATAACTTGTTATATTTAAATTTTAAAACAAACGCTCAGCACACGGCGGCAGCAATGAAATGTACGGCATACGCAGCCAGAAAAGCCGCTGCAAGCTGAAACAGAAAGTAAATTGCGGTGAGCTTTACGCCAGCCTCTTTGCAAGATGCGGAGAATGCCGAAATGCAGGCGGGGCACATCAAGAGAAAGGTGCTTGCAGCGAGCGCGGCGGGGATATCCGGCCCTGCGCCGCCCGGCATGAGCATCTCGATGGTTGCGGCGACGTTCTCCTTTGCCGAAAAGCCGGCTATCATGGCATACGCCATGCGCCAGTCGCCCAAACCCATCGGCGAAAAGAGGGGCGCTACAAGACGGCTTATATCGGCAAGCATGCTCTCGTTCATTTCGCAGGGCGCGAGCGTAAAGGTGAAGTTTGAGAGCGCCCAGCTTATCACACAGAAGAGCATGACCGACGTGGCTACCTTGATTATAAACCCTTTTATGTAAAAATACAACTTTTTTAGCACGCGCGCGGGCGAGGGCAGCGCTATGGGCGTCACCTCGGATAAAAGCTCCTCCTCACCGCCCCTTATAAAGAAGCACACAGCGAAGGCGAGCGCTATGCCGGCAAAGTAGAAGGCCGTTATCGCGGGGAAGGGGTTTTTAAAGAGCGGCGAGAGCAGCGTTAAAAATACGGGCATCTTTGCGCCGCACGGTATGTAGGCGAGCGCGGCTATGGCGCGGCGCTGGGTATCGCGCGAGGTGAAGCCGCGCGTTGTGAGTATTGCCGCCGCCGTGCAGCCGAAGCCGGATATCAGCGAGAATGCCGCCCTGCCCGAAAGTTTGACCTTTGCGAACAGCCCGTCGGTGACAAAGGAGAGCGCCGACATCACGCCGCTCTCATCTAACATCGTCAAAAAGAGGTAGAGCACGGCGAGCTGCGGCACAAATGAGAGCACGCCGCCCGCGCCGCCTATTATGCCGTCGCACACGAGCGAACGCACCTTGCCCTGAGGCAACGCTTCCATTATGGCGCCTTTAAGTTTTACCGATATGAGCTCCTCGGTGAGCGACTTTAACGCATCTCCCGGCATGCCCTTGAAAAACGCCAGAAAGAACATTGCAAGTATTGCCGCGATAAAGAAAAACAGGGCAAAATACTTGTTATAAAACAGCCTCTCCGCGCGCGTCAAAGTTAAATTGCCCCCGCAATATGCCCGATCTAACGCACTTTTATCGGGCAGCCGCCTTAAGCCTTGCGCGGGCAGAATACTATCAAAAAAGCCGTCTTGTTCATGCGAAAACAAAAATTTTTTGAGCGACTTTACGTCGGTGAACACGGGCATGCCGAGCGCCTTTGATAGGGCCGCGGCGTTCAGCTTTCCGCCCCGCCTCTTCAGCTCTTTGAGCTTGGTCACATACAGCACGGCGCTCTTGTTCATTGAAACTATCGTGCGGGTGAGCGAGAGCGAATTTTTGAGAGTGAGCCCGTCCGCGACGTTTATGACGAGGTCGGCAGAGCGTATCTCCTCGGCGGCGGAACTCTCCTCCATGGAGTAGCCGTTGAAGGAGTACATGCCGGGCACGTCGGCAAAGGTGATGCCGCGCACGCGCTTGTATGCGGGGCGGGTAGTGACGCCGTGCCAATTGCCCGTAGACAGCCTGCTGCCCGTCAGCGCGTTGAAGAGCGTAGTTTTGCCCGCGTTGGGGTTGCCCGCAAGCACCACCTTCATGCCGACACCTCTATTCCCCCGGCGAGCGACCTGCGCGCCGCCAGCCGCACCGAGCCGCACGCAAGCAGCACGCTGCTTTTGAACAGCGAGTAGCCGAGCACGGTTATCACCCTGCCGCTCGTAAAGCCGAGCGCGCGCAACCTCTCCGCTGCGGCCTCGGGTGCGGTTATTTTTGATATGGCGGCGCTCTTGCCCACGCCCAGATCAAGTACGGTCATATTAAATAATGTATGCCGCAGAGCCGCCGATGATACATATATTGATGCTTACTATCCGTCATCACTGTAAGGTGTATAGCGTAATGGAGTAATGGAGTAACGCCGTGCGGCCGCCCTCGTCTCCCCTATAGGGGAGGTGCCCCGTCCGCACTTGTGCGGACGGGGCGAAAGGGTTAAAAAGAAAGCGCCTATAATAAACAAACCCTTCCGGCTTTGCCTCGGTTTCACCTCGCCAAACCCACCTTCCCGAAGGGTAAGGCAAGTGAAACCCCTCCGAGTTTCGCTGCGCTCAACCCACCGTCTCGCAGTGCGTGCGGTAAATAAACCGCACTGCTCGGTCACCGTTCGCGCCTGACATATGCGCTCACTCATCTCGCTCGGCACGCGCAGCGGGTGCCCGCTGTGCTATGAAATGCCTCGCTCGTCCCTCGAAGGGGAGGTGCATTTTTAATTGCCCCTCAAATGGGAGGAATTAAAGGAGGGGTTGCACCGTCAAAAAATCAAATTGCCCCGCATATATGCCCAAACTAACGCGAAAATCGGGCGGCGCGCAAAGTTTGCGCGCCGCCCGATTTATATAAAAATCACAGCATTATCCAAATCACGATAACTGCCGGAACGCTCAGCGGCGGACTATCGAAATGGTGGCCTTTTCGCCGTTCAGGTTCTGTTCCTTTGTATAGGCGCCCTCGGGAGCGGCTTCGGCGGACACGCTGTCGGCAAGCACGTCCTTTGCAAAATGTGCGGCGGCAAATACCCTTGCGGCCCTGCCCTCGGCAGAGTAATACACGCAGATCCTGTCGGTCACTTCAAAGCCCGCCTCCTTGCGCATATTCTGAATTTTGGAGATTATCTCGCGCTCAACGCCCTCGTCTATCAGCTCCTCGGTAAGCACGGTGGAGAGCGCCACGGTGACGCCCCTGTCGGACTGTGCGACGTAGCCGTTTGCGCTTTCGGTGAAGATCTGCAGATCTTCGAGCACGAGGTCGATGCCGAGGTCGTCTATCTTATAGAAGCCGTCTGCGCGTATCTTTGCCACTACCTCGTCGGCATTGCACGAAGAGAGGAACTTGGATATTGCGCCCAGCTGCTTGCCGTACTTGGGGCCGAGCGTTTTGAGCTGAGGCTTTAACTTATACTTTATATACTTGGATGCGTCGGTATCCACCGTCATCTTTTTGACGTTGAGCTCGTCGAGCACAATGGCCTTCTCCTCGTCGGAAAGGTTGAGGGGCTTTTCGGTGACTACCACCATCTCGGCAAGCGGCTGGCGGTTCTTCAAGTTGCCCGCATTGCGCGCAGACCTGCCGTTTACCACTATGCCCATTACCCCCTCCATTCCGCGCTCGAGCTCGGCGTCGATAAAGCTCTCGTCGGCCTCGGGGAAGCGGCAGAGGTGAACGGATATGGGCGCGTCTTTATAGAACTGCGGCACGAGGTTATTATACATCATCTCGGCGACGAAGGGCGTGTAGGGCGCGGTCACCTTGGCAAGCGTGACGAGCACGGTATACAGCGTGGTGTATGCCGCGGCCTTGTCGTCGGTCATGTCGCTGCCCCAATAGCGTTCGCGGCAGCGGCGCACATACCAGTTGGAGAGTATATCGGCAAAGTCCTGAATGGCGCGCGAGCTCTCGGTTATCTCATAGCGGGCGAGGTGCTCATCCACGAGCTTTACAAGACTGTTGAGCTTGGAGAGTATCCACCTGTCCATCAGCGAGAGCTTGCACTCCTTTAAGTTGAACTTTGAAGGGTCGTATTTATCTATCTCGGCATACAGCGTGAAGAATGCGTATGTGTTCCACAGCGTGCCGAGGTATTTGCGCTGCGCCTCCGACACGGCCTCTTCGTAGAATCTCGAGGGCAGCCAGGGTGCGGAGGAGGTGTAGAAATACCAGCGCACGGCGTCGGCGCCCTGCTTGTCGAGTACCGACCAGGGATCGACTACGTTGCCCTTGTGCTTAGACATCTTTATGCCGTTTTTATCGTTGACGTGCCCCAAAACTATACAGTTTTTGAAGGGCGAAACGCCGAAGAGTATGGTGTTTATTACGAGCAGCGTATAGAACCAGCCGCGCGTCTGATCGACGGCTTCGGAGATGAAGTCGGCGGGGAAGGTCTCCTTGAAGAGATCGGCGTTTTCAAACGGGTAGTGGTACTGCGCGAAGGGCATGGAACCCGAATCGAACCAACAGTCGATGACCTCAGGCGTGCGCTTCATCTTGCCGCCGCACTTGGGGCAGGTGCAGGTGAGGTTGTCGAGATACGGCCTGTGCAGCTCGATATCCTGATCGGCGGGTATGCCGCACTTCTCTTTGAGTTCGGCCTTGGAGCCCATTACCTCTATCTCGCCGCAGTCGGGGCATACCCAAACGGGCAGCGGAGTGCCCCAATACCTGTCACGCGAGAGGCCCCAGTCTATCACGTTTTCGAGGAAGTTGCCCATGCGGCCTTCCTTTATTGTGTCGGGCATCCAGTTTACCGAGCGGTTGGAGGCCTTTATAGCCTCCTTTACCTTCGTCACCTCGATGAACCAGCTCGAGCGGGCGTAGTATAAAAGGGGCGTATCGCAGCGCCAGCAGTGGGGATAGTCGTGCTCGAAGGGCACCACCTTAAAGAGGCTCCCGTTCTTTTCGAGCATCTCGAGTATTACCTTGTCGGCCTTTTTGGCAAAGAGACCGTCGAGGGCGGGGAAGCGCTCGTCGAAGCAGCCGCGCTCGTTTACAAGCTGCACCACGGGAAGGCCGTAGCGTTTGCCCACCTTATAGTCGTCCTCGCCGAACGCGGGGGCGATATGCACGACGCCCGTGCCGTCGCCCATGGTTACATAGGTGTCGCACACGACGTAGTGCGCCTTAATTGCGGCGTTTGCGGGGGAAATGCGCTTAACTTCTGCCGTAGTTTCGGCAAAGAGAGGCTCATATTCCAGCCCCTCCCACTCGCTGCCCTTCTTTTCGGCAACTACCGTGTAATTTTCAAAGAAGTTGCCGACGAGCGCCTTGGCGAGGATATACCTTACGCCATCAGACTCTATTTCAACATAGGGCTCGTTGGGGTTCATGCACAGCGCGACGTTTGAGGGCAGCGTCCACGGCGTAGTAGTCCACGCGAGTATATAGCGGCCCTCTTCGCCCTTTACCTTGAAGCGGGCGACCACCGAATTTTCCTTTACCAGCTTATAGCCCTGCGCGACCTCGTGCGAGGAGAGCGCCGTGCCGCAGCGGGGGCAGTAGGGCACTATCTTGTGGCCCTTGTAAAGAAGGCCCTTCTGGTGCATGGTCTTTAACGCCCACCACTCCGACTCTATATAGTTGTCGTCGTAGGTGACATAGGGGTTCTCCATATCCGCCCAATAGCCCACGCGCTCCGACATTCTCTCCCACTCGCCCTTATACTTCCATACAGACTGCTTGCACTGCTTGATGAAGGGCTCGATGCCGTATTTTTCGATGTCCTGCTTGCCATCCATGCCGAGCATCTTTTCCACTTCGAGCTCGACGGGCAGGCCGTGCGTATCCCAGCCGGCCTTTCTTAAAACGTGCTTGCCCTTCATCGTCTGGTAGCGGGGGATGAGGTCCTTCATAACCCTCGTCAAGATGTGGCCGATGTGCGGCTTGCCGTTGGCCGTGGGAGGGCCGTCGTAGAAGGAGAACTCCTCTGCGCCCTCGTTCTGCTTTACCGACTTTTCGAATACGTCGTTTTTCTTCCAAAATTCGATGACTTCCTGCTCTCTTGCGGGGAAGTTTAAGGTTGTATCGACCTTCTTATACATAAAAATGAACTCCTTGCGGCGGCGCGGCGAAAGCCGCATTAAAAAATAAGGCACCCGTTATTTCGGACACCGAAAACGAGTGCTTGTAAACCACCAAAACAAACTGATATTTGCCATGACTTGTAACGGGCCATGAGACCGTATCCTCTTACGCGGCCGCGCGTGCGGCTTTGGGAAGATAAGCTGGGAGGTGATATCCCTTGCGCCGCCGTATTCCCTTGCACCGGACGGGAACTCTCTTAAACGGGCGCACGCAGAGGCGGTTGTCCTCCGTATCCACGCAAACGGCCGCATATATCGGCGGAATTTTGCGCTGTTGCCTTTAAAAATTAAGTTTTAACGCTATTATTATACCCGACCGAAAAAAAATTGTAAAGCGATTTTGCGATATAAGCGACATATGCGCGCGGCAAACTACCCCCACCACTCGTTGTTTTGCCTGTACCAATCGATTGTGCGCGCAAGGCCGCTTTCAAAGGGCGTCTGCGGCTGCCAGCCGAGCTCTTTTATTTTGGAGCAGTCCATGGCATAGCGCCTGTCGTGCCCGGGGCGGTCGGCAACGTACTCAAAAAAGTCCTCATCTTTCCCGAGCGAGCGCATAATGCGCCCCAAGACCTCGATATTGGGAAGTTCGCACCCGCCGCCGATGTTGTATATCTCCCCCTCCCTTCCGCGGGAGAGGATGACGTCTATCGCGCGGCAGTGGTCTTCGACATACAGCCAGTCGCGCACGTTTTTGCCGTCGCCGTAGAGGGGCGGCCGCCTGCCCGAAAGGGCGCGCGTGATGCACAGCGGTATGAACTTTTCGGCAAACTGATAGGGGCCGTAGTTGTTTGAGCTGCGCGAAATGGTTACGGGTGTGCCGTAGGTGCGGCGGTATGAGAGAACGAGCAGGTCTGCTGCGGCCTTGCTGGCGGCGTACGGGCTGGAGGGCTTCAGCGGCGAATTTTCGCTGAACGCAGGCTCCGTGCTGCCGAGGGGCAGGTCGCCGTACACCTCGTCGGTGGAGATCTGGTGGAAGCGGCCGACGCCGAACGCGTTGCAGGCATCGAGCAGCGTCTGCACGCCCAAGACGTTACTCTCTAAAAACACGCGCGAGTTTTTTATGCTTCTGTCCACATGGCTCTCGGCGGCGAAGTTTATGACTAAATCAAACTTCTCCCGCTCAAACAGCGAAAAGACGAGGGCGCCATCTGCTATGTCGCCCTGCACGAATGTAAAATTCGGGTATGTCTTCGCCATGTTAAGCGTGGCGGGGTTGGCGGCGTAGGTGAGCTTATCGAGGCACACAATTTGCCAATTTTGGTGCTCGCGCAGGGCGTAATACACAAAATTGCCGCCTATAAAGCCCGCGCCGCCCGTTATAAGAACTTTCATATATTACCGCCGTTAAAAATTATACTTAACTGTATTGCAAATATATATTTGCATAAAATGCCCGTTTTAAGCAATTTTTGAATATATTTATTTGCATAAATTTATTGCTCGGACAACTTTATACACGCGCCGCCGAACGTATACACTATATAGTGACGGGAAATCTCTCCCGCCCTTAACACGGGCGCGGCAAAGCCGGGGGTGTTTATGCCGTTGGGGAAGAACTGCGCCTCCAGCGCATACGCCGCGCGCGGCTTGAGCTCGCCGAAGCGCGACATGCCCTTTAAAAAGTTGCCCGTATACAGGTGCAGCCCGGGCATATCGGTGAGTATTTCGAGCGTTATGCCGCTCTCGGGGCCGTATGCCGTGGCGGCCTCTTCGCCCTTTAGCACAAAGTTATGGTCGTAGCCGCCCGCTATCTCAAGCTGGCGGTCATCTTCGCCTATATGCTCGCCTATGGCATGCATGGAGGTGAAGTCGAAGGGCGTTCCTAAAACTGAAGCTATCTCGCCCGTGGGGATCAGCCCCTCGCGCTCGGGGGTGTAGCTGTCGGCATTTATTTTGAGCATATTGCCGCAGGCGTCGCCCCTGCCCGCGCCGTTCAAGTTGAAATACAGGTGGCAGGTGGGCGACCACAGCGTATCTTTATCGCACTCCGCCTCGTACGAAACTTCGAGCGCGCTGCCCGTAAGTGCGTAGCGCACTTTAAGGCGAAGCGTGCCCGGGAAGCCCATCTCCCCGTCGGGGCTTATGTATGTGAATACTATCCCGTCGTCGCCCTCGGGCGATGCCTCGAAGAAGCGTCTGTCGAAGCCCTCGGTGCCGCCGTGGTTGCAGTTTGGCCCGTCGTTGGCGGGGACGGTATATTGCCTGCCGCCCAGCGTGAAGCGCGCGCCAGAGATGCGGTTTGCCACCCTGCCTATGGTGGCGCCGAAGTAGGTGCCGCTGCGCACATACTCCTCCGCGTCGTCAAAGCCCGGGCACACGTCAAAAAATGTCCCGTCGCGGTTTACGGCCACATACTGCACGGATGCGCCCAGATCGGCTATGCCCACGCGCAGATGCTCGTTTTTTATCTCATAAATATGCGCCTCCCTGCCGAGGAAGGCGCCGAAATTTGTTATTTTCATAACTTCTCCACAGTTATGCCGTCGCTTATCTCCGTCTTGTAGCAAACGGCGGTATAGCCGGTCTTTTTGTGGTACTGCTCCAAAAGGTAGCTCTCGAACTCATCCACGCGCGCGCTCTCAACGAGCGATATCGTACAGCCGCCGAAGCCGCCGCCCGTAAGGCGGGAGCCTATGCACGCGGGGTGCGACTGAGCGGCCTCCGCAAGCACGTCGGGCTCGAAGCCCGTCGTCTCGTAAAGCGTTTTGAGCGACTCGTGCGACTCGTTCAATATCTTTCCGAGCTTTAATATGTCGCCCGCACGCAGCGCCTCTTCGGCCTGACGCACGCGCGCACACTCGTTTACGACGTGCAGGGCGCGCCTCTGTATGACTTCGGGAAGCAGGTTGCGGTAAGTTGTAAACTGCTCCTGCGAGACGTCGGCAAGGCAGGTTATGTTCGGCAAAACGCCCTGCAATATTTTGAGAGCCTCCTCGGTCTCCGCCCTGCGCTCGTTATACCTGCTCTCTACCAGGTTGTGCGGCTTTTTGCAGTCGGTTATCACCATTGAATAGCCGCCGAGCTCGAGGGGCAGATAGCTGCACTCCAGCGTTTTGCAGTCGAGCAGCATTGCCATGCCCTTTTTGCCGCAGGCAGAGGCGTATTGGTCCATTATGCCGCAGTTTACGCCGGCATACTCCCTCTCTGCCGCCTGCGCGGTGAGCGCCACCTCCACCTTGTCGAAGCTTTCGCCCGCAACGGTGGCGAGGGCGGCTATCGTGGAGACCTCTATCGCCGCCGACGACGAGAGGCCGCTGCCGAAGGGCACCTTGCAGTCCTGCACCATGTCGCAGCCGACTATCTTGTGCCCCGCGCGCTGCCACAGATACGCGCTGCCCGCCTGGTACTTGCCGTAAGCAAGATGCTTGTATTCGCCCAGCTTGCCTATTTCAAAGGTGACGCTGTCGGGCAAAGTAGTCCAGCTCAAATTTATCCTATCAGTGCCGTTGGGGCGGATATATACGGTGTTTGCGAGCGAGAGCGCGGCGGGCATTACCTTGCCGCCGCAGTAATCTATGTGCTCGCCTATTATGTTTACGCGGCCCGCGGCCGAAACTTTATATGTATATTGCTTTGGATCGATCATACGGTTTTAAAGCCGAGCTCCTCTAAAAATTTTATCGTAAGGCCCTTGTCTTTGAACACGGCGGTATTTTGAAGTATTCTGTGGCAAATGCTGCCCAGCTCGCGCTGAATGGCCGCCCATGCGCCCTCTGCGGGAGAGCCTGCATACAGCTCCTTTGCCTCGGTATACACGAGCGAGAACTGCGAAAACTCCTCGGGGAGCTCCTTGCCCTCCTCTATTATTTTTGCAACCTGCGAAAGTTCGCCCTCCAGCCTTCCGGGGAGGATGAACAGCCCCTGCGCCTCGATGAGGCCTATCGACTCCTTCTTTATGGAGTGGAATTCGGGGTGGGCGTGGAACACGCCGTCGGGGTATTGCTCGCTCGTTATGTTGCTGCGCAGAATTATGCCCATCTCGTAGCCGCGCTCCGTCTTTACGACGGTGGGGCTCACGGCGTTGTGCACGCCCTGCTCGTCCTCGGGTATTATGCCGAGCGCCTCGTCCTTATATGCCACCCACTTTGCGCGTATGCTCTCGCACACGTCGGCGAGGGCGGCGCGGTCTTTGCTGACCACCCTTATTACCGTGCCGGGCCAGTCGAGCACTTCGGCTATGCCGTCGAAGCCGTCGAGCTTGAGCGTCTTATATGCCGCCGCGCGGTGCATGGGCAGTATTTCGCCGCCGCCCTGGAAGTGGTCGTGCGCGAGCACGCTGCCGCCTATCCTGGGAAGGGGCGCGTTGCAGCCGATGAAGTAGTGGGGAAATTTATCGACAAAGTCAGTCAGCTTTATAAAGGTGCTCTTATTTACGTGCATGGGCGTGTGCGTGCAGTTTACCGCTATGCCGTGCTGGTGGAAATAGCCGTAGGGCGAGTACTGCCAGAACCACTTTTCGCCGTCAAGCGTAAGGTCGACGGTGCGCAGCGTGCGCTTGTTGCGCACGGGGCAGCCCTCGTTTTCGCGGCAGATGGCGCACTTGGGATAGCCGCCCTTCACCGAGTTGCCGCTCGCCGCCTTTTTGGGGTCGCGGAACTCCGGCTTTGCCTTGTTTATGGTGACAACAAGCCCGCCCTCTTCAAAGCGTGGGTTTTTATCGAGCTTGCTCTTTTTGACGTAGTCGTTCTTTACGCAGTATGTATAGAACCAGTCGGTGGCGGCCTTGGAGCTCACTTCAAGCTCTGCCGCAAATCTCTCGCGCACGGCCTTGGGGGGCAGCGTGAGCGCGCCCATCACCTTGTCGCCATACTCCTCCCGCTCGTCGGGGGTGAATATGCCCGCCTCCTCGCAGGCGGCAAACAACTCCGCAAGCGGCCCGTCGGGAGCGGCATCGTCGCACTCCGCGCCCGTAAAGGCGTACTCGGGCTGGCCGAGCACGTCGAGCACGGCGTTGCGCGCGCAAATTTCGTTCTCTTCGGCAAGTTCCAGGTTTTTGCGCGCATAGTTCACAAGTTTATCTATTGCAATGCTTACTTTGTTCATCTGAGCGTTCAGCCCTCCACTTTTACCTCGGCCTCGGCGGCGCCGAACTTGCTCTCCGCCTTTAAGGTTATCTTATCTGCTCCCTTGTTTGGACGGATGATGGCGAGCGCCTCGCCGAAGTATGTATCTGTGCTTGTGTTGTGATAGCCTTCGGCGTTGTAGGGGCAGGCGCTGCCGAGGGCGAGAAGTTCGCCGCCCGCAACGTTTACCGAAATGTCGCCGCGGATGAGAGGCTTCCACACGCCGTTGGAATCGGTGTATTTGAGGCGGATATAGCAGAGATCTTCCGCACCTATTACGTCCTTTTCGGGGCAGGCCGAAAGTTTTGTGCTTGCGCCCGCGCTCTTTAACACGGTGCGGCATACCTCGTTGCCCTGCTTATCTATGCCCGCCGCCGCAAGTTCGCCGGGGGTGTATTTTACCTTGAAGTATGCGCGGGCGTTTTTGCCCACCTTCTTCTGTGCAACCTTTTCGCCGTTTATATACAGTACGGCCTTGGGGCAGGTGGTGTATACCTCCACCATCGTCTTTTTGCCGTCGCAGCCGTCCCACGACCAGCTCTCCCACGCGCCAGAGAGCTTCCAAGCCGAGGGCGAGTGCTTTTCAAAGGCCTTGTCGGGACGGACGACGCCCACGCGTATGGGATCGAGATCGAATGCCACGCGGGTGTAGAGCGCCTCTGCAAGGGGACGGCCGTTGAGATCGAGCCTGCCGCTGCCCGCGCTAACCCAGCCTACGTTGCCGCCGAATTCGGGGGCATAGTCGGCGTGCTCCCACGATCCTACACCCACCTCGCCGAGGTAGTCGATGCCCGCCCACACAAAGTCGCCTATGAGCGCGGGGTGCGCCTTGGCTATCTGCCAGAATTCGCGCGCGTCGGCGCAGAAGGTCTCGGAGCCGACTATAACCCTGTTCGGATACTTTTTCATGTCGCCCTTATAGCGCTTTATGCCGTAGTTATAGCCCGCCACGTCCATCGCGGCGAAGGCGTCCTTGGTCTTTGCGTTGCAGCCGGGCATGGTGGCGCCTATCTTCATTGTGGTGGCGCCCAAAAGGCCCGCAAGGTCGTTGAAGAATTCGCTGCCCACCGACTTCTTTTTGGCGGGAGCTTTGGCGGCGCTGTCGGCCTTTTTGTCGCTGTATATGCCGAAGCCCAGCGAGTATAATAGATTGAAGAATATATTTATGCCGCACGTCACGGGGCGGTCATCCATGGTGTGGATATAGTCGGTCATCTGCCTTGCAAACTCGATGCCCTTCTTCTGTCCCGTTTCGGCGACTTCGTTGCCGGTAGAATACATGACCACGCTGGGGTGGTTGTAGTCCCTCTCCACGAGGGCTTTAAGGTCGTTCTTCCACTCGTTTGAGAACTGCGAGGCGTAGTCATACTTGTTTTTGTGGATATACCACATGTCGACGTACTCGTCCAACACGAGCACGCCCAATCTGTCGCACGCCTTCAATGTGGCGAGCGAAGTGGGGTTGTGCGCCGAACGTATGGCGTTGTAGCCATACTCCTTTAAGAGCTCTATCTTGCGCGTATCGGCGAAGGGGTGGTTTACCGCGCCCAAAATGCCGTTTTCGTGGTGTATGCACGCGCCGCGCAGTATCACCCTGTTGCCGTTTATGCGCATGCCGCCCTTTGCGTCGCACTCCAGAAGGCGTATGCCGAACTCCTCCTCGCGCACGTCCGAACCGAAGGTGACGCGGCAGGTGTATAAGTCGGGGTTTTCGGGGCTCCACAGCTTTGCGCCGGGGACGGTGAAGTCAAACACGGCCTGCCCGCCGCTCTCCGCGCTCTGCGAGGCCACAAGCTTGTCGCCGTCGACTATCTCGGCGACCACCTTGCCCGCCGCGTTGGTGTTCACCGTAACGGTGAAGCGGGGAGGATCGTACGAGAGCGTCTTTATCTTTATGCCGCGCATCTCTATGTGCGCCTTGGGCATGGTATACAGCCACACGGGGCGGTATATGCCCGCGCCAGAATACCAGCGGCTGTTGGGCTGGTCGGCGTTGAACGCCTCCACCCTTATCTCGTTTTTGCCGCCGTAATTCAAAAATTTGCCGGCATCCACAAAGAAGGTGGTATAGCCGTAGGCGCAGCCGCCCGCAAGCTGTCCGTTCAAATACACCTTTGCGTTGCGGTAAACGCCCTCGAACTCGAGGACGACGTCGCCCTTCTTCCACTCGGCGGGAACGTCGAACGACTTTTCATACACATAGTCAAATCCCTCGTACCAGCCGGTATTTTTGCCGCCGGGGCTGTCCGCCGTGCGGTTTTCGTATATCATTGCGTCGTGCGGGAGAGTTACCTCCTTTCTCCAGTCCTCGTTTAAGTGACCGTAGCACCAGCCTTCGTTGAAACTCATTCTTTTCATATAAGACCCCTTTACCAGACAAAATGGCGACAAAAATTTTTTTATAAAAAATATACAAAAATAAAGCGATATATTTTTACTGTTATATTATAGACTATATGCGACGCGCTGTCAATATGAGCGGCGCGAATAGCGCTGAACGAGGCAAGAACTGCACCCGGCGAGCCGCAGCGCGCCCTTATACCTTAAACTTCGCGAATAGCGCAGGACGTTTCCGCCCCGCGCCATTTGCAAAGTATGCCCGAAGATAGGCTGTGTTTTTAGTTTTTAACTTACGCCTTTTTGCCGGACTTGCCGATGAAGGCAGATACGACTACCGAGGCGATGGCGAGCACATAGAATACTATGCCGGTTATAGCGCCGTTGAGGCATGCGCCCTGCTCGGGAGTGTCGAGGCCGGGAATGAGCCACTGGTTGCCTGCGATGTCCGTTCTGTTATCTACGAAGTTGCCGATGCTTACCGCGAAGAATACGACTACCACTACCATCAGCACGGAGATCACCCACTCGGGCACCTTGCCGTTTACGGCAAACATGCCTGCAAGGAGCACGATGGCTATTACCGAGAGTATGATGGGAAGTGTGTCGAGCTGAATGGTCGACATAACGCCCGTCGTGGAGTTAACGCCGTAGATTATCACGGCAACAAGGCCGAATATTGCGCCAAGCACGAGCAGCCACGAGGCTACGCTCTGTTTCTTTATCCAATCTAACATGGCTTATTCCTCCTTAGATTTTTTGCCCATTACGGTGAATACTACGTATGCCGCTGCCGAACCTGCAGTAAGAACCGCGGTAACGGTGATGAGTGCGGTGTAGAGGCTTCTCCACCAGGTGTTGAGAGATACTGTATAGATGTTGTTCATGAGGTCAACAGCGTAGCTGCGCGAGATCGCATATACCGCAAAGTGCATGCCTTCCTGTATTGATGCAGCAAGGGTGGCGTCGGCAGCGATGGCCTCGAGGTTGTTGAGGTTGATATAAGGGTCGTTAGCGCCGAAGCCGCAGAATGCGGTGGTGCCTGCCATTATTGACTCCTTAGGAGCAGCGACGGGGTTGAGGCCGGTGAAGTCGGTAACAGAGTAGCCGTTGAAGCCCCACTCATCGCGGAGGATGGTGTACTGTACTGCATAGTTTGCGCTCGATGCCACCATACCGATACGGTTGTACGCCGTCATGGTGCCGAGTGCGCCCTCTGCTGCGTAGATGTTATCGGTTTCGCCCGCTGCGATAGAGTCGTCCATCTTGGAGGAGCGGCCCTTGGCGGTGAATGCCTGATAGAGGTTGCGGAGCTCGAGTTCGCGTGCGGCCTGCTCGTTGAGAAGTTCGCAAACGCCCGAACGGTTGGCTTCCTGAGTGTTGAAGCCGACGTGCTTGATGTTTACAAGGCTGCCCTTGCTCTGTGCGCCCTGAACTACGGCGCTGCCGGTGAAGCCGGAGAGGATGGGGTCTTCGGAGTAGTACTCTACGTTACGTCCGTTGTAAGCCGTGCGGTGAATGTTCATGCCGGGGCCTATCATTATGGGAAGCTGATAGAGAAGGGTGGACTCGCCTATAACAAGCTGACCGTTTTCATATGCAAGAACTTTATTCCATGTGTACGCAAGGTTTACGGGAGCGGGAGCGATACGGGTGCCTACCCAGCCATATTCTGCAGCGTCTTCAAACGCAATGCCGTCTTTCTTGGCTTCAGACATGTTGTGAGAGTCGGAACCGCCGGGGCCGTCGTCTGCAGCATAGCCGCCGATATCGGCAACAGCGCCGCTATCGGGATATTCGCCGAAGCCTATCGAAGGAATATATTCAAGGTTATGGAATGCGCTGGCCATGAAGTTGATTATTTCGGCAAGAGGGATCTTGGAAACAAGCTCGTCCCATCTTTCATCATCAAATTCAGCGCCTGCCATATCTGCAAGGGTAAGGTCAACGGAAGAATCGCCGTTTAAGAGTAAATCGATGTTTTCCTGGCTGTTGTCCTGCTTGAGATCGATAAAGTCGTTCTGCATTATCTCTTCAAGACGGGTGCCTTCCTCAATGCCCCAGCCGGAGTACGTCTTGGGGAAGGTGCCGTTCCAGTCTGCACGGGTGAGATATTCAACTTCTTCGAAGCCGGTTATGTCGTCGCCCCATGCGTTGGCGTCCATTGCATAGTCGCCCTCGGTGAGCTGGTTGGTGATCTCAACGCCGGTATCGGGCGATACAGAGAAGGTTTCGGTATCGAGCGCGGCGAGAGTCCAGGTTGCAACCTTGCCCTCGGAGCTTGCGGTGTATGCGGTGCCGTCGGTGTTTACCATGCCGGTAACGCCCTGCTCGGCGAGTATGTTGTTGAGTGCGTCGTGCGAAGATTCGCCGACTGCGAAGTAATATGTGCCTGCATCCATGATGAAGGTCTCTGCGTCTTCATAGTCATAGCTTGCAAGGTTCGACATATCGATGTTCAAAGTTACGGTTTCGGAAGCGCCGGGTGCGAGCTCTTCGGTCTTTTCATAGTCGAGGAGCTGAACTGCCGACTTTTCAACGCCGCCCTCGGTGTAGGGAGCCTGCGCATAGAGCTGAACTACCGACTTGCCTGCAACGTCGCCCGTGTTGGTCACCCTTACGGTGGCAACTGCCGTGGTGTGGTCGGAGGATACGTTCACGCTCTGAAGCTCCTGCTCGAAGGTCGTGTAGGAGAGGCCGTAGCCGAAGGGATAGGAAACTTCCTGGTTGTATATCCACTGGCCGTCGGTCGTAGCGGGCTTGAAGGTGAGATTTTCGAGGTCGTAATTTACATAGGTGCCTGCCTTGGCTGCGGTGGCGGCGCGGCTGTCGCCCGCCATGAGCGAATCGGCATACCTCGTTTCATAGTAGCGGTAACCGGTATAGATGCCCTCTGCCTCAACGAGGTAGGAGTTTACGTTCTGGCCGCTGTAGTTGGAAGCGTTTGTCCAGTCGGTACCGGTGGGATATGTATTGATCAGTTTGCCGTCACGGTCATATTCATACTGTAAGCCATAGTTCATCATTGCGGGAGCGAGCGCGCTGTTTACCGCATAGATGTCGCCGAGGTGGCCGGAAGGATTTACGTCGCCCAGGAGAGCATCGGCAACGGCTGCAAAGCCGTAGACGCCGGGGTTGCCTATCCACATAACGGAGTCTATCTCTTCGTCCTGCTTCAGGCTTTCGATATCCATCTGGTTGGTGGAGTTGATGAGCACGATGACGTTATCCGAGCAAGCCTTTGCCTCTTCGATTATTGCCTGTTCCTCTGCGGAAATACCGAGGATATTGTCGGTATTGCTGGTGATGCCGTCGCCGAGGCCTGCCGTGCCGGGATAGAACGACGAGCCTTCGCCGCTTACCCTGCCTATGATAACTATAGCAGCGTCGCTGTAGTTAGCGTAGTCGAGTTCGTCACGGGTAACGCCCAGTTCGGAGAGAGTGGGCTCGGTGGGGTCGGAGGTGCTGTAGAGGCCCTGATATGCGGGTGCCTGAGCGCCGAAGCCCGCGCTGCCCCACGTGAAATCGGAGCAGTAATCCTCATATGCCTGGAGCATAGTGGGGTTGACGTCGAACACTTCCTTGAAGTCGGTCTCTAAAGTGCTCTTGTTGGGGTCGTGGTCGATAACGCCCTTATCGGGTATCGAACCGCCGGTGGTACTGCCGTAGTAGGGCGTGTAGCTGCGTATGCCGAACAGCGTTACCTTGGGCCTTGACTGCGTGAGAGGAAGCGAGTTATTGGTGTTCTTTAACAGAACAAACGACTCGGCAGCTTCGCGAATTGCGAACTCTTTCATATCCTCTACAGCTTCTTGTGTTGAGTTGTATTGGGTAGAATAAGTCCAATCCTCAGCATCGTCGCTGATAACTGTTTCCTGGCTGATAGAGCCGGTGTTTTCGTCGAGGGCTGAACGATACTTTTCCATGATCATCGCCGCCGTGATCGAGATGACCAAAAGAACGGCGAAGATCAAAGTAAGCCCGCGAAACAGTCTTGTTTTGATATTCATGGTTCCCTCCTGTATAAATTTTTCGCAGATACTGCGTAAATTGCGCGCAGAACCAATGCGCAGTCATAATTATAAGTACGGAGGGTGTTTTGACAAGGAGGTTTGCCTTATTCGGCATAAAATTTGACTTCGTTTGACTTTGCGTTTTGAGAAAGGCTTTCACAAAAAGTAAACCTATAACAAAACAGACGACCGCATTTTGGCGCGCAAGAAACATATTTTATAACTTTCGCTCAAAACCGTGCATTTTGATTAAAAACGGCCCTCCGCCCTCCTCGGGGCTCAATGGGTGAAACCCCTCCGCCTCTGCCGCAATATGCGGCAGAGGCACCTCCCCTCAAAGGGGAGGTAAGGGCGGGGTGGGCGGGGCGTAAAAACGGCGGCCGCAGACGCGGCCGCCGTTACCTTAATTACCTTATTAAATAATATATTTACAAATTCCGCGCGGGGAGTATGCCCGTCTTTTTGGGGCGCTCGCCCTGCCCATCGGTGGGGAGCAGGATATCGAGGCTTACGAGGCAGCCCGTCTGGCGCATCGCCATTGTGCCGCCGTATTTTTTTACTATATAGTCCATGCTCTTCATGCCGAAGCCGTGATTTATTTTGTCGCTCTTGCGGGTGACGGGCAGGCCGTCTTTGAAGCGCATCTCCTCGTTGCAATAGTTTTCGATATGCACCGAAAGATACATGCGCTTGAGCGAGGCGTTGAGCTTTATTATGCGCTTATCGAGCTCGCTCTCCTTCATCACGCTCTCTATGGCGTTGTCGAGCGCGTTGCCGAACAGCGAGGATATGTCGGCGGGGGCCATAAAGCTGAGGCTTTCGCCGTCGATCATATAGGTGAAGCGTATGTTGTAGCTCTCGCACAGAAAGCTCTTTTCGGTGAGCACGATATCCAGCGTTTCGTTGCCCGTCTTGGCGATGTTGCCGTATATCATCACCGCCTTTTCAAACTCGCTCAGGCTCTTTTCGCGCTCCTCCTCGTTCATATTCCTGAGCACGGCTATCTGATGCTTTAAGTCGTGGCACTTTAAATTTACGAGGTCTATCGTGTCCTTTGTGATATTGTAGTGCTTTTGCTCGCGTATGAGAAGTTCCTGCAGAATGGCCTTGTCCTGCTCGAGCTGGCGGTTGCGCTCTTTGAGCTTGCTGTGCTCGAAGAGGCCGCACTGCAGGCCGATGGCGAAAATGCAGCACACCAGCGCATACAGCCTGTATAGTATGTTCCATTCGTCGTACCAGGGCACGAGAGCGGCTATCACATACACGAAGGCTATTATGAGGAAGGATACCACAAACTGCAGCACCCTGCCATTCATGCCGCCCTTGTGCACGTCGCTCACGGGGAAGAAGAAAAAGAAGAGCACATATATCACGAGGAACAGCGAAAAATATATTATCAGCGCCGTGACCTGCGTCATCTCGCCGATGCCCTCGTATATCATAAACAGTATATCCCACATGGCGTGCTGTACGGCGAACGCCGCCACCGTGTAGAACAGCGCGTCGAGGGGCGACACCTTGAACAAAAACCAGGCGGCGAAGAATACTATCACCATTATTATGAGATAGTTCATGCCGAAGGGGCCCACCGCTATCCACGGCATAAAGGCCAGTCCCGCACCTATCGCGGCGAGCGGCAGCAGCCGCAGAAAAAACAGGCTGCGGCGCTCCTGCCTGCGCATCAAGAGCAGCACGGGAATGAGCATCTCCAGATAGAAGTTGAGCCACCCCAAGAGGATCATCGAATAGTAGTTCATTTTATGCCCGTCCCCGAAAAGTATGCCGCAAGGTCGTTCATAAACTGCCGCTTGCGCGTGCGGCTGACGTGCAGCTGGGCGCCGTTTTCCAAAAGCACCATGTCGTCCTTGACGCCCGTAACGTACTGCAGGTTTACCACATAGCAGTTGTTGCAGCGCGAAAAGGTGCGCGGATCGAGCTGCGACTCTAAATTTTTGAGCGAGCCGCGGAAGTTTATCGTCTCCTTTTCGGTATGCATGTAAATATCGTGCATTATTATCTCTATGTAGTATATCTCGGCATAGTCCATGCGGCGCAGCACGCCCGAGGCCTTTACCCAGATATAGTCGGTGGCGCGGCGGTCGTGCTCGGCGCGTATCTTGTCCATCTCCATCGCGAAGTCGAAATACGATACCGGCTTTACCATGAAGTCCATGGCGTTGACCTTGTAGCCGCGTATGGCCAGCTGCGCCATATTGGTGACGAAGATGAGTATTACGTCCTTATCCACCTGGCGCAGTTTTTCGGCGGCCTCCATGCCGTCGATCAGGGGCATCTTTATGTCCATGAACACGGCGTCGAACCCGGACTGGTAGTTTGAGATGAACTCCAGCCCGTTGGGATAGGCCGTGACGTGACACTTTTCGCCCTTCTCTTCGGAATACCTGGCTATATGCCGCGCAGAAGTTCGGTCTGCTCGGCCTCGTTTTCAACTATCGCAATTTTAAGCATCAATAATTCCCCTATATTATCACGCCTTGCGGCAATTAAAATTTTTGATCGGGAAAGATTTTTTTGCAGCGCTGACGCAAGTCAGTGCTGCAAAAGGGGCGCGCCCCTTTTGCAAAAATATATGTAACATATATATGGTAACACAAAAAATGCAATATTGCAATATGTATTTTTAAACAAAAACGCACCTTATTTACGCACACATGCGCATTTTAAGCGCGTTTTTGCGCGCATTTAGCCTGATTTTTGACCCGATAAAAAAAAGGCGCCCGTGCAGGCGCCAAAAAATAAAAGTAAAAAATTCAAAAATAACTGAAAAATATTGCGGCTATTTTAAAGGAATTGCCGCGGCGGCGTTTACGTCGAGAGAGGAGAAGTTGCCCGCCATATACTGGTTGAGCCCCTCCGAGGCTATCATGGCGGCGTTATCGGTACAGAACTTTTTTTCGGGAAGAATTAGCTGCAGCCCCGCCTTTTGGCAGGCCTCGTTCAACGTGCGGCGAAGGTAGGAATTTGCCACCACTCCGCCGCCCGCCGTAACGGTTTTTACGCCGCAGGCAAGGGCGCACTCCACCGTCTTTTTTACGAGCGGATCGATGGCGGCGCGCTGGAAGGACGCGGCCACGTCGGCGCCGTTCAGCTCCTCCCCCCTCTGCTGCGCGTTATGGCAGTAATTTATAACGGCCGTCTTTAAGCCGCTGTACGAAAAGCGCAATACCTGCGAATTTTTTACGAGCGCCGAGGGGAAGTTTATGCACGCGTTCCCCCCTTCGGCGAGCTTTTGCACGGAGGGGCCGCCGGGATAGGGGAGCCCCAGCACGCGCGCGCACTTATCGAAGGCCTCGCCCGCCGCGTCGTCGGAAGTGCCGCCGAGTATGGAGAACTTTGTGTATGACGAGGTGCAGAGTATGGCCGTGTGCCCGCCGCTTGCAAGCAGCGTTACAAAGGGCGGCTTTAAGTCGGGCTTATCGAGGTAGGCGGCGGCTATGTGGCCGCGGATGTGGTTTACGGCTATGAAGGGCACGTTTAAGGCATAGGCGAACGCCTTTGCAAACGACAGCCCGACTAAAAGCGCGCCCAGAAGGCCCGCACCGTAGGTTGCCGCAACGCAATCTATATCCTGCGGGCGCAGGCCGGCATCGGCGAGGGCAAGGCGGCATACCTCGTCCACCGCCTCGGTGTGCATGCGCGAGGCTATCTCCGGCACGACGCCGCCGTATTTTGCCTGCTCGGCCGCCGAGGAGATTATTCTGTTTGATAAAATTTTTCTGCCGCGGAGAATGGCGCACGCCGTTTCGTCGCAGCTCGACTCTATGCCGAGTATTACGGGCTCGTTTTTTACGCTGAATTTTGAAATATCGTACATATGTGCACATAATGCGGCAAAAAAGCGCCGCACGGCTTTAATTTTTTACGGCGCGCCGCAGGCACGCCGTAAGTTGCTTTTAAAGTTACTTTTTATAGGGGAGATCGAAGCCGTCGGGCATGGGCCCCGCCGACTTTACCGGTGCGGGCACGCCGCAGATATCGCTGACCGTAACCACAATGTCGCTTGCCACGGAAACGGCGAGCGAGAGTGCCTCTGAAAGGCTGCCGTCGTCGAACAGCCGCTCGCGGCGGGCGAGGTTTAAATTATATATCACCTTTTGCGCGCACTTTACGAGCGTGACGGCGTGTTCCCTGCGCATTTCGGGCATGGGCAGATAGTTTAAGGCTATCACCGCCGCGCCGAGGTCGGAGGTCTGCTCGACGAGCATGCCGAGCATTCTGTGCGCCGAAGCGCGTTCGCCCGCGTCATCATAGAGCGCAAGTATCTTTGATGAAAGTTGGAAGCACTTTTCGCTTGCAGGCATTTCGGCCATACCATACCCCCTTTTATATTTTTCGCGCGGCCTTCATACGCATCGGGCGCGGCCGCGCCGTTCGGGCAATATCAGCCCGTCTTTTTGAGATAGTCGATGATGAAGCCCTGAATGTCGCCGTCCATCACCGCCTGGATATCCGTCATTTCGTAGCCGGTGCGGTGGTCCTTTACGAGGGTGTACGGGCAGAACACGTACGAGCGTATCTGGCTGCCCCACTCTATCTTTTTTATCTCGCCCTTGAGTTCGGCGTCGGCGGCCTCACGCTCGGCTATCTGCCGCTCGATGAGCTTTGCGCGCAGATACTGGAAGGCCATGGCCTTGTTCTGCAGCTGGCTGCGCTCGTTCTGGCAGGTCACCACTATGCCCGTGGGGAAGTGCGTTATCCTTATGGCGGTCTCGGTCTTGTTTACCTTCTGGCCGCCCGCGCCCGAGGAGCGGTACACGTCCACCCTTATATCCTCGTCGCGTATCTCCACCTCGCCCTCGTCATCGACTTCGGGCATAACCTCGAGCGCGGAGAATGAGGTGTGGCGGCGCTTGCTGCTGTCGAACGGAGAGATGCGCACCAGGCGGTGCACTCCCTTTTCCGCCCTTAAAAAGCCGTAGGCGTTTTCGCCCTCCACCTTGAAGCTCACGCTCTTTATGCCGGCCTCGTCGCCGTCCTCGCGATCGATCTCGGTGACTTTGAAGCCCGTCTTTTCGCAGTAGCGCTGATACATTCTGTACAGCATCTGCGTCCAGTCGCAAGCCTCGGTGCCGCCCGCGCCCGCGTGCAGGTTGAGTATGGCGTTGTTTGCGTCGTACTTGCCCTTTAAGAGCGCCTTTATGCGCATATCTTCGATATCGTCCTCGGCCGACTTTATCATATTTTCCAGCTCGGGAACGAGGCTCTCGTCGTCGGCCTCCTCGATAAGGTCCACAAAGGCAAGCGCGTCTTTCAGGGCGCTCTCGCCCCTGTTGTAGGAGGCGATCTTGTTCTCTATGACAGATATCTCCCTGCCGATGTGCTTTGACTTTTCGAGGTCGTTCCACACCTCGGGCTTCTCCTGCTCGGCCTTGAGCTCGGTGAGCTTGGTGCCGATATTATCGATATCGAGCGCGTATTTTGCCTCGGCGAGCGTCTCCGAGAGCGTTTTTAATCTCAATCTGTAATCGTCTGCTTTAAACATATCTTTAAATAAATATTTCTCTCAAAACTTTAAATTGCAGCGCCGCAGGGTATGCGGCGCTGTAAAAAACTGCCATTTTTTTTGGCGCGGCGCCCCGATCTTAAAGGGGCCGTGCCCGCGGCCGCTCTTATTTTTGATACACGGCCGCATGAAACCGATCAAAAAATAAATATTTATTTCCGCGCGGAATTTTTTATTTATTTTTTACGGCATGCTGTCTCATCCCTTAAAAATTACTTGTGGTCCTTCCAGTAGCAGCAGTCCTTATACTTTTTGCCGCTGCCGCAGGGGCAGGGATCGTTGCGGCCTACTTCCTTCTTTTTAACTAACGGAGCCTGCTTGCCCGTGGGATTGGGAGTGAACTCCTGAGGGCGCATCGCCATGTTGGGCATGGGTACGCGGCGGACCTGAGGCTGTGCGGGCTGCGCGGGTGCCGCCTGTGCGGCGGGCTGAGCACTCTCTGCAGGCTGGGCCTGTGCGCCCTCTGCGCCTTCGGCAGGCTGAGCGGGCTGTGCGCTCTGTGCGGGTGCGGGAGCGGGCTGCGCGTTATTTGCCGCAGGCTGTGCGGGAGCGCCCTGCACGCGGGCCGTCTGCGAAGGTGCGGGCCTTACGGGCACGCGCACTATCCTGCCCTTGAGAAGGCGGGAGATGGTGGTCGTCTGCACGCGCTCGATCATCTCGGTGAACATCTCATAGCCCTCCTGCTTGTAGGCTATTACGGGGTCCTGCTGGGCGTAGCCGCGCAGGCCGATGCCCTTTCTGAGCTGATCCATCGCGTCGATATGGTCTATCCAGTTGCGGTCTACCGAACGAAGGAGCTCGTTGCGCTCTATCTGGTGGTAGTCCACCTGGCCGTGAGTATCGTTTTTGATGTTTACTATCTTCTGCTCGTAGGCCTTGATGACCTCCTTGGAGATCCTCTTTATTGCGGCCTCGTAGTCCCAGCGCTCGAGCATGTCGCGCGTTATCTCGAACGTGCACTCGTCGGGATACACCCTCGTTTTGAGTGCGGCGTTGAGGGCGTCCTCGTCCCACTTTTCGGGCATGGCGTCGGTATTCACCGTTTCGGCCACCACCTTTTCGACATAGTCGGGGATATACTTGAGCATCTGCTCGTGCACGTCCTCGCCCTTGAGCACCTTCAGCCTTTCGCCGTATATCGTCTTGCGCTGCTCGTTCATAACTTCGTCGTACTGCAGCGTGCGCTTTCTTATGGCGAAGTTGCGGCCCTCTATGGCCTTCTGTGCGTTCTCTATGCTGCGCGAGAGCATCTTCGACTGCAGGCACTGGTCCTCGTCGAGCTTGAACGTGTTGTATATTGCCTTTATCTTTTCGCCGCCGAAGCGCTTTGCGAGGTCGTCTTCGAGCGATATGAAGAAGATGGAGACGCCGGGGTCGCCCTGACGGCCTGCACGGCCGCGCAGCTGGTTATCGATACGGCGGCTCTCGTGGCGCTCGGTGCCTATTATGCACAGGCCGCCCGACTCTATCACCTTCACCTTTTCGGCGTCGGTCTCGGCCTTGAACTTATTGTAGAGTTCGGCATACCTGTCGCGCGCGACCTGCTCCTCCTCGGTGAAGGGCCTGTCGGCATAGGAGATTGCCACCTCTATCATGTCGTGATCGTAGCCCTCCTCCCTCATGCGCTTTCTGGCGAGGTATTCGGGGTTGCCGCCGAGCAGGATATCGGTGCCGCGGCCGGCCATGTTGGTGGCTATGGTAACGGCGCCCAGCCTGCCCGCCTGGGCAACTATCTCGGCCTCGCGCTCGTGGTTTTTGGCGTTTAATATATTGTGCTTTATTCCGTTGCGGCGGAGCAGACGGGAGATCTCCTCCGACCTGTCTACAGTGACCGTACCTATAAGAATGGGCTGGCCGGTGGCGTGGCGCTCGACTATTTCGTTGACTATCGCCTTCTTTTTGCCCTCCACGGTGGAGAATATCATGTCGGCATAGTCCTTTCTCTGTACGGGCTTGTTGGTGGGTATCTCCACAACGTCGAGCGAGTATATAGTGCGGAACTCCGCCTCCTCGGTCTTTGCGGTACCCGTCATGCCCGAGAGTTTTTTATACAGGCGGAAATAATTTTGGAACGTTACGGTGGCGTGCGTCTTGTTTTCGTCGCGCACCTTAACGTGCTCCTTGGCCTCTATTGCCTGATGGAGGCCGTCGGAATAGCGCCTGCCGTGCATGAGACGGCCGGTGAATTCATCGACGATGAGTATTTCGCCGTCGTTGGATACGATGTAGTCCTCGTCGCGCTTGAACAGCTCGTGCGCCTTGAGGGCCTGCTGTATGTGGTGGTTGAGGTCGGCGTTTTCGATATCGGCGAGGTTGGCTATGCCGAAAAACCTCTCTGCCTTTTCGGCGCCCTTTTCGGTTATGGTCACCGACTTTTCCTTGCGGTCGATGATGTAGTCCCAGTTCTCCATCTCCTCGATGATGGCGGCAAGGCGGTCATTGGCCTCCTGCTCCTCCTTGGTGAGGTCCTTTTTGCGCTTGGAGGGGGCGAGCTTTTCGGCGTCCTTCTTGTCGTCGTCGAAGCCGCCCGTCAAGGTGCGCACGAACCTGTCTACATCTTCATACAGCTTGGAGCTCTCGCCGCCCTTGCCCGATATGATGAGGGGGGTACGCGCCTCGTCTATCAATATGGAGTCGACCTCGTCGATGATGCAGAAGTTGAGTTCGCGCTGCACCATTGCGGGAATGGAGGTCTTTAAATTGTCGCGCAGGTAGTCGAAGCCGAGCTCGTTGTTGGTGGCGTACACGATATCGCAGGCGTAAGCCTCCTTCTTCTGCTTGTCGTCCATGCCGGGCACAACTACACCCACGGTGAGGCCCATGAACTTATGCACCTTGCCCATCCACTCTGCGTCGCGGCGGGCGAGGTAGTCGTTTACGGTGACGATATGCACGCCCTTGCCGGTGAGCGCGTTGAGGTATGCGGGGAGGGTGGACACGAGCGTTTTGCCTTCGCCCGTTCTCATCTCGGCGATACGGCCCTGGTGAAGGCATATGCCGCCTATTATCTGCACGTGAAAGTGCTTCATCTTGAGTACGCGCCAGCTGGCCTCTCTCAAAGCCGCGAAGGCGTCGAACATGATGTCGTCGAGCGTTTCGCCCGCGGCCAGCCTGCCCTTTAACACGGCGGTCTGACCCTTGAGCTCTTCGTCGCTCATGGCCTGGTATTTAGGCTCGAGCTCCTCCACCTTTAAGGCGAGCTTGTTGAGCTTTTTAAGGCTCTGTCTGCTGTCGGAACCGAGTATATAGCTTATAAGTCCCATTTCAACTCCTTAAATATATGCGAAATATTTTTTCCGCAGCGCGGCATAAAGGCGCGCGCACGCGCGGACATAATGATCCGTTTAGTATTTTACTACATTAAAGGGCATATTTACAATCGTTTTTTTGCTCAAATTGAAATATTTTGCAGATCGCGGCGGGTAATTTTGCCGCAAGGCGGGCAAAAATGCAAAAAAACAGCGCGGCGCCCGCTTATTCTGACCGGCGGGCGCCGCGCCTGAATGGCTATATTAAATAACGTGCGGCGCACGCCGCCTTTTAAATGCTCACTTTATAAGCTTGGTGCGCATGGCGTTGAGCACGGCTATGAGCATTACGCCCACGTCGGCCACCACCGCGAGGATGAGCGGGAAGTTGACTATGACTATGCCGAGCACCATGACGGCGAGCTTTATCACGAGCGAGCCGATGATGTTCTGGAACACTATCGAGCGGGTGCCCTTTGCTATCTTTTTGCCCTTGGGCAGAAGCTCGAGGCTGTCGGTGACGAGCACTACGTCGCTCGCCTCTATGGCCGCATCCGAACCGACTTTGCCCATGGATACGGCACAGTCGGCGGCCGCCATTACGGGCGCGTCGTTTATGCCGTCGCCCACATACAACAGCTTTCCGCGCTGTTGGAGCTGTTCGGCGGCCTCTAACTTGCCGTCGGGCAGAAGGCCGGCGTTGTAGCCGTCGAGCCCCACTTCCTCCGCCACTACCTTTGCGCGGGCGGGGTTGTCGCCGGTGAGCATTGTGCAGTAGGTAACGCCCTGCGCCTTGAGGTCGGCTATGGCCTGCTTTGCGCCCGCCTTTACGCCGTCGCCTATCTCTATGCTGCCCATGAATTTGCCGTCAAGCGCCACATATATTACGGTGTATACGCTGTCGGCCGCCACAAACTGCACGCCGTTCTCCTGCATGAGCTTTGCGTTGCCGCACAGCAGCTGTTTGTCACCTATAGTGCACTTTACGCCGCGGCCTGCCACCTCTTCGGCGTTTTCGGCCGTATAGGGCGTGGGTATATTTGCAAACGCCGCGGCTATGGGGTGAGAGGAGTATCTTTCGGCCGCGGCGGCGAGGTTTTTCACCTCGTCGGAGCTGGCGTTTATCACCTTGAACGAACCCTCGGTTATGGTGCCCGTCTTATCGAACGCGGCCACCGTGACCTGCGCGAGTTCGTCAAGGCAGGTGGAGCCCTTTATAAGTATGCCGAACTTGGCGCAGCGGCCTATGCCGCCGAAGTATGAGAGGGGCACGGAGATGACGAGCGCGCACGGGCAGGATATTACGAGGAAGGAGAGCGCCTTTTTTATCCACTCGGCATACACCGGCCAGGTGAACGCGCCCGCGACTGCGCACACTATTGTGGGCACTACCGCCGCCACGGCAAGCGCCGCCGCGCACACCGCGGGGGTGTAGTACTTGGCAAACTTAGTTATGAACTTTTCGGGCCTGGCCTTCTTTGCCGTGGAGTTCTCCACGAGGTCGAGTATCTTTGCCACGGCCGAATCGGTGTAGCGGCGCACTACCCTTACCTCTAACACCTTGGATATATTTATCGCGCCCGAGAGTATCTCGCTGCCCTCCTTTACGTCGGCGGGGAGAGATTCGCCGTTGAGCGACGACATGTCGAGCGCACTCTCGCCCTTTACCACAACGCCGTCGACGGGCACCTTTTCGCCCGCCTTTATGAGAATAATATCGCCTATTTCAAGCTCCTCGGGCTTGACGACTATCTGCCTGCCGTCCTTAAGCAGGGTGGCGCTCTCGCTCTTTAAGTCCATCAGCTTGGTTATGGAGTTGCGCGAGGAGCCGACGGCTATCGACTGCAGCAGCTCGCCTATCTGATAGAGCAGCATTACGGCGACGCCCTCGTATATGCCGTCGCCCGAAACTATGCCGAGCGCTATTGCGGCCACCGAGGCTATCGTCATCAAAAAGTTTTCGTCGAAGATGCGCCCCTTGGAGATATTTTTTACGGTATTTACCAGCACTTCCCAGCCCACCGAGAAGTAGGATATGGCGAACAGCGGGTAGGAGATGATGACGCCAACTTCGCCGCCCACAAAACTTAAAATTATGGCGGGAATGAAGCATACCACAGAGATAATTATGAGCACTATCTCCCTTAAATGCTGCTTAAACAGTCCCTTGGGCTTTGACTTAGGTCTGGCGTCGCCCTCTATCTCCACATCCTCGAAGTGCGATATTTCGTAGATCGCCCTGTCGTATGCGGGGGCGTCTGCGCAGCGCAGCACTACCGTCATGTTCATGAAGTCGACGGTGGCGCTCACGCCCTCGATATTGTTGAGTATCTCCTCCAGCTCGCGGCCGCAGTTGGCGCAGCAGAGGTTCTTTATCTTTATCTTGCGCTCGCCCGAAAGGTCGCGCGAAGTGCTCTCCGCGGGCGCAACTACGCCCACCACGCGCACCTCTTCAAAGCCGCTGCAGCACTTGACCACCTCGTCGACGACGCTGTCGTCGTCGCAGTCGAAGCGCACCTTCTGCGCGATGAAGTCGACGGAGGCGTTTTTAACGCCCTTTACGGCGGCTATCATCTCCTCGAGTTCGGCCGCGCACGACGCGCAGTCGATATTTTCGAGCTGTATCTCCCGCCTGCCCGAAATGGCCGCGCTGCTGCCCTCTGCCGAGTTTTTGCAGCAGTTTTCGCCCTTTTCGCCGCGGCAGCAGTCCTTATTTTCGCCGTCATGGCAATGGCCGTGTTGATGCCCGCCGTCATGACAATGGCCGTGTTCGTGCCTGTGGCCGCAGTCGCACTCCTTTGCGTCCGTTTGAGCTATGGGCGCGGGCGCGCCCTCCACTACCTTCACGTCCTCGAAGTTGTTGCACGCCTCGGCCACCTTTGTGGCGGCTTCGTCGCTATCGCACTCAAAGCGCACCTTCTGACCCATGAAGTCGACGGAGACGTTTTTAACGCCCTCTATCTTGCCTAAAATCTCCTCGAGCTCGGCGGCGCATGCGGCGCAGTCTAGCCCCTCCACCTTGAACACCTTATTCATGATGCAGATGCTCCTTTGCCGCCTCTATCATGGCCATGATGTGCTCGTCATCGACCGAGTAGAGCATATTTTTGCCCTCGCGGCGGCACTTTACTATCTTATTCAGTTTAAGCGTGGTGAGCTGGTGGGATACGGCACTCTGATTGCCGCCCACCGCCTTTGCTATGTGCTCCACGCACAGCTCGCCCGCCGAGAGCGCGAGCAGTATCTTTAACCGGGAGGGTTCGCTTATCGCCTTGAAGCGCGCCGCCATTACGGCTATATCGTCCTCGCCCGGCATCGCCGCGAGCGCCCTCTTTATCACGCCCTCGTGTTCCTCGGGCGTTGAGCAAGTATTTTTCATCTTGCAACCTCCAAAACATTTCCGCCATATGTATAGCACTTTGCGGCATTGCCTGCGGCTATTACATATGAACGACTATTCATATGATAATACATATGATTATGCTTGTCAACCGTTTACAGAAAATTTTTTTGGCGATTTTTAAGTTTTTTAAAAGTTGCGCCCCTTATCGGCGTGCAATGTGCCAAACGGAAACTATGTAAAAATTTTTCATGCTTTTGTATAATTTTGCACATTGCCTTGACTTGACAGTTTAATTGTATTATTATTCTGTATAGGGTGTTTATAAGTAAATACACACTTAAAGCGCCCACGCGCCGCAAAATGCACGGCGCATAACTTAAAAATTAAGGAGCAACTATTTTGATAAAGAGCAGAATTTGCGATATGCTCTCCATCCGCTACCCCATATTTCAGGGCGGCATGGCGTGGGTGGCCGACGCCGACCTCGCCGCGGCCGTTTCAAACGCGGGCGGACTGGGCATAATCGCCGGAATGAACATGACGGGCGAGCAGCTCCGCGCCGAAATACGCAAGCTGCGCGCAAAGTGCGACAAGACCTTCGGCGTGAACGTAATGCTTATGAGCCCCTCGGTGGCCGAAGTTGCCGAGGTGATAGTTGAGGAGAAAGTACCCGTCGTCACCACGGGCGCGGGCAACCCCCTCGTATATATGAAAAAGTGGATAGCCGCGGGCGTAAAGGTCATACCCGTGGTGGCATCGGTTGCGCTTGCGCAGATGGTTGCAAAGCGCGGCGCTTCGGCA
Source organism: uncultured Clostridia bacterium (assembly GCA_944330115.1). Taxonomy (GTDB): domain Bacteria; phylum Bacillota; class Clostridia; order Christensenellales; family Borkfalkiaceae; genus Coproplasma. The sequence goes on along the minus strand of CALVIN010000010.1, from coordinate 4,018 downwards.
GTCGTTGCCGAGGGCGGCGAATCGGGCGGACATATAGGCGAAGCAAATACCATGGCGCTCATTCCGCAGGTGGCCGACGCGGTGGATATACCCGTTATAGCCGCGGGAGGCATTGCCGACGGCAGGGGCTATGCGGCGGCGCTCATGCTGGGCGCCGAGGGCATACAGATGGGCACGCGCTTCCTCGTTGCAAAGGAGTGCAACGTGCACCCCAACTTTAAGGCAAAGGTCTTAAAGGCGGGCGATACCTCCACCATTGTGAGCGGCAGGCGCTTAGGCCACCCCATACGCGCGCTTAAAACGCCCTTTTCGCGCAAGTTTGCCGAACTTGAAAAGGACCCCAACGTATCCGACGAGGAGCTTGCGGCGTTCGGCACGGGCGCACTCAGAAAGGCGGTAGTTGACGGCGACGACGAGGGCGGCTCCTTTCTCTGCGGCGAAGTTGCGGGGCTTGTGAAAAAGGAGCAGACCTGCCGTGAAATTCTCGAAGAGATAACCGCGCAGGCGGAGGAGATACTTGAAAAAGCGGGGCAGTTTATTTCGCGCTGAGGGCGCGCAATCTGAAAAACACCCGCGCATATGCCGCAATTAACGGCGCAATATGCAAAAAAAATAAGAGATAAGTGAGTAAAAAAATGGACAGAGAACAGATAAAGGACATCCTTCCCCACAGAGAGCCCATGCTGCTCGTGGACGAATCATACCTCGACGACGAGGGAAAGGCGCACGGCAAATACACCGTGCGCGGCGACGAATTTTTTGTGCAGGGCCACTTCCCCGGCACGCCCGTTGTGCCCGGCGTGATACTGTGCGAGATGGCGTCGCAGTCGGCCTGCGCGATGACCGCCGAACAGATGATGAGCGGCAAGCTCCCGCTGTTTGCGGGCATGAACAACGTGCGCTTTAAAACGCCCGTGCGCCCCGGCGATACCGTGGAATTCGAGTGCGAATTAAAGCGCAAGATGGCGGCATGCTTTGTTATAAACGCCAAGGGCACGGTGGGCGGCAAGCTGTGCATGAGCGGCGAATTCACCTTCTTTTTGGTGGATAAGTCTGCCCTCTCTTCGGCAAATTAAAAAAATATACTTAAAATAAAATACAGGCGGCGCAAAGGCGCCGCACATAACGGGCGCAAAAAGCGCCGCATACTTCAAAATAAATTATCAAAGGAGAGACTATGTATCAGTTATTCTGCGATTCAAACTGCGAACTGTGGTACACCACCGTTGCCGAGCTCGGCCTCAACGTAATTAAAATGCCCTACACGTTGAACGACAAGGAATATTTTTACGACATGGGCGAGCACACCGACTTTAAGGCATTTTTCGACGCGATGCGCGCGGGCGCCGTACCCAAGACCTCGGCGCTCAACGAATACGCCTACACAGAGTATTTCGAACCCGTGCTTGCGCGCGGCGAAGACATATATTACGTGACCTTCTCGCACAAGATGAGCGCCACCTTCAACGCGATGGACGCGGCGATAGCCAAGCTCAAAAAGAAGTACCCGAAAAGGCGCATAATGACAAAGGACGCCAAGACGATATCGCTCGGCAGCGGCTTTGTTACATACTATGCCGCCCTCAAGCGCAACGAGGGCGCCACCATGGAGGAGCTCGATAAATACCTCGACGAGCTCATCCCCCACACCGCCACCTATTTTGCCGTGGACAGCCTCACCTATCTGCACCGCGGCGGCAGGATATCGAGCGCCACCAAGATAGTGGGCGGGCTGCTCGGCATAAAGCCCATACTGTATTTTGACGATGAGGGCAAGATAGTGAGCATCTCCAAGGCCAAGGGGTTCAGAAACGCCCTTTCTAAACTGCTCGACTACATGCGCGAAAAGGGCAGCGAACTCGACAAATACAAGGTATTCGTGCTGCACGCCGACTGCGAGAACCTTGCAAACGACTTTGCAAAGAAGATACACGACGAGTTCGGCTCAGACGTGGTGGTGCAGACGGTAGGCCCCGTTATAGGCGCGCACTGCGGCCCCGGCACGATAGGCCTTATATTCCACTGCTCGGTAAGATAAAATTACAATTCAATTTAATTTTATATTTTTTTAAAGCATACGGCGCCGCGCAAAAATTGCGCGGCGCCGTATGTTTATTTTTTAATTAAATTTTAATTAAATATTTTTTATTATTTATTTTTAATATTTTTTAAATATTATACCGCTTAAAATTGAGCTCCGCCCGAAAAAATTTCGGGCGGAGCTCATACGCTTATAAATCTTAAGATGTTACGCCTTTAAGGCCGCAAATACGCCGGCCGCGCCGCCGAGCGCGCCGCCTATGGCCGTAAGCCATGCGCCGGCTGCAGGGCTGTTTTCGCCCGAAACAAAGTCACCGAGACCGCCGCTCCCCAGACTATCGCAGAAGGTGAACGAGGTGATTATGCTTACAACTGCGCACACCACGCAAACTATTGCGACGATAACGAGTATGAACTTAAAGAGCTTCCATCCGAGCACCTTGCTTATGCCGGCAAGCAGCGTTACGGCGGCGGTGAGTATCACCGTGAGAATGGCGAACGACGCCATCGCCTTGAAGGAACCGGCTATCTCCAGCTCCGATTCGCCGTAGATATCAAACAGTTCGCCAAGCGTAGTCCCCTCCGTCGTACTGTTGCCGAGCAACGTTATGGTGGTATTTACCCAACTTATGCACACGCCCACTATTGCGAGAATGAGCATTACGAGCGCGATGAGCACGGGTATCCAACCCATTGCTCCGTCGCTCTTTTTCTTAGCCATAAAAAACCCTCCTCATCATTATATTTGCGGCTCTGCGGCCTTTTGCGGCGCACCTGATCGAAATGCGCGTTGTTGCTCCGCCGCCTGCCGCATTATTATTTTATAACACTTTGCAAAATATGTCAAGAGGCAAAATTTTTTTATGGTATAACAATTGCTGATAGGTATTGCAAAATACCATTAAATTTACAAATAGTTTTTTTATTATTTTAAATATTTTTTATTTTACGCATGCCTATAAATACCTTCGCATTCATGCGCGGTATTTATATGTTTTGCGCGTCTGCGTGCCGCTGCAGTGTTGCGGTTGCAGACGCGCATATTTTATTGAATTACAAATTAAATTGAGTCAAGTTCAAACCCTGCAGCCACGCCGCTGAACGCGCCGCTCATCACCTCTGCAGAGGCGGGCACGGCGGCATATACAAGCGACGAGCAGCCGCAGAACGCCTCATACCCCACGTAAGCAACTCCCGCCGGCAGGCTTACATTCAAGAGCCCGGTACAGCCGAAAAAGGCGCTGTCGCCTATACTACTCACGCGGCAGCCTTCGGCAAATTCTATCGCGACAAGTTTGGGTGCATACATAGAGTTCGACACGTTGAACATATTTGAAGGAACGGCCTCCACGTCTACGCCGAAAGTAACAGTAATTCCCGCGCCATCCGCGCCTGCGTTATAGAAGACGTCGTAGCAGTCACCCGCGGCGGCAGCATCAAATTGCAGCTGCTCCAGCGCGGTGCAATGGCGAAACGCGCGGTAGCCGATATAAGTCACCTGCCCGGGAATATTTACCGACTTGAGCGACGAGCAATTTTCAAACGCGCTGTCGCCTATGCTCACGATATTTTCGCCCAGAACGGCGCACACTATATCCACGTTTGCGCTGAACGCCTCGGCAGCTATGGCGGTGACGGGCAGGCCGTCATACTCATCGGGAATGACGAGCGTTTCAACGTCCGCTCCGTCCTCTATGCCCGTGACTATGTATGAAAGGTAGTCGGAGGCGAGCTTGTAGGTGAGGGCCGAGGCCGCCGGCTGAGGGCGCTCTATCGTCCGGCGGTAACTGTCGCCGCACCGCGTGCACACATACTCCGCATACTCCTCCGTCTGCGCGGAAAGCTGATAGTCGTGCCCGAGTTCCGTCGTGTAATCGTCCGTATAGCTGTTGCCGCACAATGAGCATACATACTCAGTATAGCCGCCCTCGGTACAAGCAGCGGCGTGAATAGTTGCGGCATATGTGTGCTCCAATGC
>CALVIN010000009.1 GCA_944330115.1 uncultured Clostridia bacterium | reverse complement strand
CGCGACGAAACCTATCAGGCGAGCAATCCGCAGATAGACAAAACGCGCACGGGAGGCAACTACCACATCGTCAAACGTCAGCGCAGCTACACGCAGTTCATCAACGATAAGATCAAAACTCTCGACTTGCCGACCAAAGTGCGCAAGGATGCCGTGCTGATGTGCTCCTTCGTTGTGGGCTCGGACAGGAAATTCTTTGGCGAGCTATCTCCAAGCGAGAAACGGCAATTCTTTGCCGAATGCACCCGCTTCTTTTCGGAGCACTACGGCGAGGGCAATATCATTTCTGCCGTTGTCCATACGGACGAAACCACGCCGCACTTGCACCTGAATTTAATTCCCATTGCGGACGGCAGACTGTGCGCGAAGAAGCTGTTTGACAGGAAGGCGCTTACCGCATTGCAGACAGACCTGCATCGAGAAGTCGGCGCGAAATGGAATTTGCAGCGCGGCAAAGAAGGAAGTCAGGCAAAACACCTTGACACGGCGGAGTTCAAGGCGAAGAAGATCGTCGAGCAGGCGCACGGGCAGGCAAAAAACATCATTGCCGAAGCTGACCATAACGCAGAGCGCAAAGTGAAAATCGCGCAAATTTACGCGGATGGAATCCTATCGCAGGCGAAACAGACGGCGGAGAAAACAAATCAGCAAGCGCAGGAATATCTGGACGGCGTCGTGCAGAGCATCGAGGCGGAGCGCAGCAAGCCCACGCCGAAGCGAAAACGGCAAGCCGAGGAAGAACTTTCCGCTCTCCGCACGGAGAACGCCGCCCTGCGGCAATCGAAAGCTATTGCCGACCGCGATCGCAGCGACCTGTTCGAGCAGTTGCAGAAAGCAGAACGCCGCGCCAAAGGCAAGGAGCAAGCGTTTGGGATGGTAAGCGATATGCTTGCAGCCTATCCGGACGAGTTCGACGCTCTATTGAATAAGTCGCGCGCAAAGAATGTCGCCCCGCCGTTCAAAGCAAATAGTAACGACCGCGGCGGAAAGTAAAAATTGAATAACCGAATACAAGGAGAAAGGCTATCGAGCAAATTACATAACAACGGGGAATGGCGAGAAGAAACAAAACGACAGGCACTTCAAACTGCGAGCTTGACTCGCTCGCACGGTTTCTGCTGCCCGCGATCCGCGCCTATATGGCGGACGAGGAAAATCAACGGGCGTTTGAAAAGTGGCAGGCAGAACGGAATTTACAACCAAATCGCAAGTAAGAATATCCGATTGGGATCATACGGATGACCGTGAAAAAAGTACGGTAAGGGGTCGCCGCTTGAATGCGGTGCGGGATATAAGTCTATTTATCAGATCATCAGGTTGCGCCGAAATTCATAAACCTTGATTAACGGCAGCGGCGGGTGCTTCATACGCAGCCCGCCGCTATAATTTTAAATCAATTTATAATTTTCGTCATCAGCGACCAATTTTCTTACTGTGGTCAGCTCATTATTTGAATCCAATACAGGCATCCCATCGCCTTTACATCCATTAAATATATTATGTATAGAGACCTTTAACGTAGTTGCTACATTTTCATCAGAAAAGCTATCTGACACAATGACAAACCTATATTCTTCTTCGTGTTGCCACTTCTTAAATTTAGTAAAAGTAGATTCTATTATAGACTTTATATTGCTATAAGAGAATGTTTTAGTTGGACTTGTATAATAAGGTCTATCATCTGCATACTGTACTCTTCCCATTATGCATAACCCATCTATATTCAAATTAATTAATTCTGAAACGATCTCATGTTTAGAATACTCGAAGCAGTACCCTTTGTGATCTTCTCCGTAGTAAGACCACATTAAAATATTTTTGGGATCTTGTATTGTGCATAAAACTCGAAATTTATTAGATACGGATTTACGATTGGGTAAAACATAAGAGCAATCAAACGGATCATTAAAACAACTTGGATTAAGAAAAGAGACGTATCCATCGTTTATGCCATATTTATTCTCTTTCACCTTCCTTATTGAGTAATATTTATATAGTTTGCCTGCTGTGTCATGGACAACAAATGCGTTGATTTTAATATCTTCCAAAAACAAATCAAATTGTTTGTTGCCTTTAATAAATTTATTGGGAAATAGAATAGCTTCGTTTAAGGCAATGTTATATTGCTCATCAAATTCATCGCTTAATTCGTAAACAAGACCGTTATTAAACTTATTTCTATTTCGACTGAATTGGGGTTTTTGATAATATATCAAGATATTGCTATTTAGATTAAAATTGCCTAAATCGATAGTTGGTTTACCGAAAATGGAAATATAAAATCGTTCTTGGCCTTTTCTAGCCAATAAACAATTGCTTCCTTTTACATCTTCTAAAAAAGTGTATTCTTCATATACCCTCAAGAAGATGATTTTTGCTACGCTGTAGCGATATAAATCTAAATCTTTTTTCTCAATAATAATCATATGCATCCCACCTTAATTTTTACTTAAAGTATACGATAAAGGCGAATCCGTCTCCTAATGGAAACGGGTTCGCCTTTAACTTGTTTGGTGACCTTGCCGGGAATCGAACCCGGGATTGAGCCTTGAGAGGGCTCCGTCTTAACCGCTTGACCACAAGGCCAAAAATTTTCAACGGTGTTGATTATATCATACGCCGCCCGCCTTGGCAAGCAAATTTGCCCAAAATTTTTGCTTTTTTATTCTTTTTTTGCGGCGGCGGGTCTGTGGCGGGCCCGCGCGGCGCACATTTCGCGCAAAAAATAACAGACCGGTTGCAATATTTAACATTTTTGTGCCCCGCGGTGAAATATTTTTTTATTCACTTGACAAGGCGCTTGCCATATTATAAAATGAGTTCGTTCTCAAACAGTTAGCTGTCTAACTATATTTTTTATTTTACGGCGAAAGGCGCCGTGCCGTGTGTGAGAATAATTCAAACCGTGGCAAAAGTATGGCAAAAGCACGGCAAAAGTACGGCAAAAGTAAAAGGGTAGGTCAGATTTTGGAAAACAGAAGGCTCTTCGGATTGATGTGCTACGTAAACAGAGAGATGGGCAGGCGCAACAGCGAGGCTCTCTCGTCCTTCGGCATAACGGGCGCGCAGCTTCAAACGCTCGTATTCGTGCACAGGAACGCCGTTCAGGGCAAAAGCGTATGCCAGCGCGACGTCGAGCGCGAACTCAACCTGCGCGCCTCGTCGGTATCCACCATGCTGTCGCAGCTGACTTCGGGCGGCTACATCACCCGCTCATACGCCGAGGGCGACAACCGCACAAAATTTATCGAACTCACCCCGAAGGGGGAGGAGCTGTGCCTCAAAAACCGCGAACTTATCGATAAGTGCGACGAAATAATTCAGTCCGCGCTCACCGATGAGGAGCGGGCTCTGTTTCAGTCGCTCCTTCTAAAGATAATGAAGCATTTGAAAAACTAATTTTTTGCATCAATTTTTTTGGAGAAATATATGATCAGAAAACTGCTAAAAAGCGTAAGGGAGTACAAAACGGCTTCCATCATCGTCCCCGTCCTCATGGTGGTGGAGGCCATAATGGAAATCGTAATACCCTTCCTTATGACCGCGATCGTCGGCGAGCTGCAACGCGTTGCAGAGAGCACAGACAGCAATGTCACGGTCGACATGAACACCGTAATCCTATATGGCGCGCTCATGATCGTCTGCGCCGTCGGCGCGCTCATTGCAGGCACGGTGGGCGCCAAACTCGCGGCAAAAGCTTCGTGCGGCTTTGCGCACAACTTAAGGGAGGATATGTACAATAATTTGCAGACATTCTCGTTTGCAAATATCGATAACTACTCCACCGCAAGCCTCATCACCCGTATCACTACCGACGTGACCAACGTGCAGAACGCATATCAGATGGCTATCCGTATGCTCATACGCGCACCCATTCTCTTCATTGCGTCCATAATCATGACGTGCTTTATCGAACCTTTGATGGCTCTGCTGTTCGCGGGCGCCGCCGTCGTTCTGGGCATAGTCGTATTCATATGTATGTTCAAGGTCGTGCCCTACTTCAGAACGATGTTCAAAAAGTACGATGCGCTCAACGCCGTCGTGCAGGAGGACCTTACGGCAATAAGGGTCGTTAAATCTTACGTAAGGGAAGACCTCGAAGATTCCAAGATGAAAAAGGCCACGGGCGACGTATATACATACTCGGTAAAGGCCGAAAGAATACTTACTGTCATGATGCCCAGCGTAATGCTCGTCATGTTCATTGTAAATATTCTCGTCCTCACGCTCGGTTCAAACATGACCATGGGCAATATCGACGGCAGTGTAGACCCCACCCAGATGCAGACGCTCTTCCAGTATTCCGCGCAGGTGCTTTCCGGCGTAATGATGGTTGCGATGTGTCTCAACTTTATCGCCCTTTCAAGGGGCTCTGCCGAGCGTATCGTGCAGGTGCTCGACGAAAGGACCACTTTGCCTAAGTCTAAGGAGCAGATCAAAGAGGTGAAGGACGGCTCCGTCGATTTCGACGGCGTTGAGTTCTGCTATTCGCAGAAGGCGGACGTGGCCGTGCTTAAGGATATCGATCTGCACATAAAGTCGGGCGAAACGATAGGCATAATCGGTTCTACCGGTTCGGGCAAGAGCTCGCTCGTCTCGCTTATACCCCGCCTTTACGATCCCACCAAGGGCACCGTAAAAGTGGGCGGCGTGGACGTTCGCAAGTATAACCTCGACGCCCTCCGCAACAGCGTTGCCATGGTGCTGCAAAAGAACGTGCTCTTTTCGGGCACCGTTGCAGAGAACCTGCGCTGGGGCGACGAGAACGCCACAGACGAGCAGATCCGCGAGGCAGCCGAGCAGGCGTGCGCCGACGAGTTCATTCAGCAGCTCCCGGGCGGATATAACTACGACCTCGGCCAGGGCGGCGTAAACGTCTCGGGCGGCCAGAAGCAGAGGCTGTGCATAGCGCGCGCCCTGCTCAAACACCCCAAAATAATAATCTTCGACGACTCTACTTCGGCGGTAGATACGAAGACCGACGCCACCATACGTTCAAATCTCCGCAAATACGCGCCCGAAACCACAAAGATAATAATAGCTCAGCGCATTGCCTCCGTTCAGGATGCCGATAAGATCATCGTAATAGACGAGGGCAAGATAGACGGCATAGGCACGCACGAGGAGCTTCTCGAGAGCAATGAGATATACAGAGAAATTTACCAATCTCAGGTAAAGGGAGGTGAGGAATAATGCCTGCAATTAAGCATGCTCACGGCGAAAACTCCGCCAAAAATTCTAAAGGCGCAAAATCTCCCATGAAGGCCCTCGGCAGACTTTTAAGGTATGCCTTCCTCCGCAACAAGTTTGCCACTATATGCGTCGTCATATTCGTCCTCCTGTCGTCCGTTGCTACCGTAACGGCCGCCTCGCGCGTTTCGGTCATCGTAACTGCGCTCATCGACGGCACAACTTCGGGCAGCTGGGACACTCAGCTCATATATACAAACATCCTGATAATGGGCGTGATATACTTCGTCGGCGCCGCATCGTCGTTTGCGTATAACATTATAATGATGTATATCGCACAGGGCACGCTCCGCAAGATGCGCAACGATATGTTTGCCACCATGCAGACGCTTCCCCTGCAGTACTTCGATACCCACACCCACGGCGATCTCATGAGCCTCTACACCAACGACGTTGATACCATGCGCCAGCTCTTGACGCAGACCATACCTCAGCTCATCTCGTCGGTGCTCACGCTGCTCGCGGTGCTCGGGTTCATGATATATTACAGCATAACGCTGCTGCTCGTAGTGCTCGTGGTGCTCGTGGCCATAGTGCTTGTTACAAAGATGATAGGCAGCAGGTCGGCAAAGTACTACCTCGCAAACCAGAGGGCGCTCGGCGCGCTCAACGGCTACGTCGAGGAGATGACCGAGGGGCAGAAGGTAATAAAGGTATTCTGCCACGAACCCAATGCGCGTGCGGGCTTTAAAGAGGTGAACGACGCCCTCAACGAGGCGGGCAGCAAGGCCAACGCCTACGCCTTCCTTATGGGCCCCGTAAACAACAACCTCGGTTATCTGCAATATGTATTGGTAGCCCTGGTCGGCGTAATAATAATGGCGACTGCCGGGCAGGCCGGCTTGCTCTCCATCTATTGCGCCAATTCCGATGTCACCAACTCCATGGCGCTCATGGCGGGTATGCTCGTATCCTACCTCATGTACTCAAGGCAGTTCAATATGCCCGTTCAGCAGGTTTCGCAGCAGTTCAGCGCTATAGTAATGGCCCTTGCCGGCGCCGAGCGCATATTTGAAATGATAGATACCACCCCCGAGGATGTAGGCGGAAACATCGTCCTCACCCACGGCGAAGTGGAAGGAGGCGGCTGGGCATGGAAAAAGCCCCACGACGACGGTACGTTTGAATATATCCCGCTTAAGGGCGATATCCGCTTCAACGACGTCGTGTTCGGCTATACTCCCGAAAAGGTCATCTTAAAGGACATCAGCCTCTACGCAAAGCCCGGGCAAAAGATAGCCTTCGTCGGCGCGACGGGCGCGGGCAAGACGACTATAACCAACCTCATCAACAGGTTCTACGACATTCAGTCGGGCACTATCACCTATGACGGCATAAACATAAGGGATATCAAAAAATCCGATCTTCGCCGCTCGCTCGGCATAGTGCTGCAGGATACCCACCTGTTTACCGGCACGGTAATGGACAATATCCGCTACGGCAGGCTGGACGCCACCGACGACGAGTGCATAAAGGCCGCAAAACTTGCCAATGCCGACAGCTTCATAACCCACCTGCCCGAGGGCTACAACACCATGATCAGGGGCGACGGCGCCAACCTCTCGCAGGGCCAGCGCCAGCTGCTTGCAATAGCCCGCGCAATGGTATCCGAGTGCCCCGTGCTCATTCTCGACGAGGCGACCTCCTCGATAGATACCCGTACCGAAAAGCTCATCGAGCAGGGCATGGATAAGCTCATGGAGGGCAGAACGGTGTTTGTAATAGCGCACAGGCTCTCCACCGTGCGCAACAGCCAGGCGATAATGGTGCTCGACCACGGCCGCATCATAGAGCGCGGCACGCACGATCAGCTCATCGCACAGCACGGCGTATACTATCAGCTCTACACTGGCGCCTTCGAGCTGGAGTAAGGGCGTAAGGCAGTTTTTACACCAAACAAATAAAAAAAACCGCGAAAGGTTCAGCGCACAATCGTGCCGCCTTTCGCGGTTTTTAAATTCTTATAATTTGTTTTTTGTTTTTAATGGCAAATTCAAGCGTTCGTGCCGCTCCTCCCCATGAATAAATAACATGACAAATAACAATGTCGCAGTTTTTTACCATCCATTCATTTCTTTTGATTATTGCCAGCCGATATGGTGCATTTTCTATGGGCGGGTAAATAATTTCATCAAATTGTTTGCTCATAAATTCATTTCTCTGTTTATATCCCTGCGTGATATAAGGCGTAATAAAAATATTTTCACATTTTATGTCGCTATATTTTTTGCGCAGTAAATCAACTGTTTTTGCGGCAAGCATATCAAAGTCACCATATCCGCCGCAATAAAATGTAATGCTTTCGCCTTTACTTTCGGCATTTAGGAGCAATTTATCTATCTGAATTAAGAGCGCTTCTCTTATTTTATCTTTTTCATTTAGCGTTCTGTGTCCGCAAAACATTACTTTCATAGCGATAGTATAATATAAAATTGCGTAAATCGCAAGTAAACTGTAATAATATCGCAAGCGTATACAGTATTTTACAAGTTAAATTACGGTAAAATATAATTGAACTTGCAGTTACAGGAGTTGCTATGGCCGATCCGCGGAAAAAGATAGACGAGTTGCGCATCAAAAACAATATGACGCTTTCGCAGCTTGCAGGGGCGCTCGGGCTCTCTAACACGTCTGTCTATAATTGGTACAACGAAAAAAATTCCATGCCCACCGTGCGCGTGCTCGAGGACGCGTGCGCGCTGTTCGGTATAAGCATGGCAGAATTATTTGCCGATGTAGACTGCGACAGGCTCAATCCCAAACAGCTCGAGCTGCTCGAACTTTTTTCAAAGCTCAGCGAAGAGCAAAAGGCCAACGTCATCTCAATAATAAAGAGCATAATATCCTCAAACCAGGCTTAGCGCCGGGTAAAAAATAGTACAAGCCGATAGGCGGGCAAAATAGAATAGTACAAACTGTTAAAAACATAAGCTATTTGCGTGTGGCGGTGCTGCACGGAGGGGCTTATGTTTTTTGATTTTCTCAGCCTTATTTTCGGCAAAGTATTTCTGTTTACGGGGCTTGTGCAGGGCAAGGGATCCTTTCCCAAACCGCTCTCGCCCGAGGAGGAGAAGAAGTATCTTATGGCCGCCCGCGCGGGCGATAACGAGGCCAAAAATATACTAATAAAGCACAATATGCGCCTGGTTGCGCACATAGCCAAAAAATACAGCGGCGCGGCCGAGGCCGACGACCTCATTTCCGTCGGCTCGATAGGCCTTATAAAGGCCATAAATACATATAAAGAGGGCAAGGGCACGCAGCTTGCCACATACACCGCCCGCTGTATCGAAAACGAGATACTCATGTTAATTCGCACGGGCAAAAAGCACAAAAACGACCTCTCGCTCTCCGAGCCCGTGGGAGTGGATAAAGACGGCAACGAGCTTACGCTCATAGACCTATTGTCTGAAAAGGAAGACAGTGTATTTGCAAAGGTGGAGCGGTCTATCCAGCGCGAAAAGTTTGTAAAGCTGCTCGGCGAAATACTAACCGAGCGCGAATTTGCCATAATCTCCATGCGTTACGGCCTGCTCGACGACAACCCCGAGCCCCAGCGCGAGGTTGCCAAAAAATTGGGCATATCGCGCTCGTACATCTCGCGCATCGAAAAGCGCGCGATAGAAAAGGCGCGCAAAAAACTGAATAAGGAAGATTTCTTTACAGATTGAGTATAAATTGAGTTTGTTTGGGGTGGTGAAACTCCACCGAGTTTCGCTGCGCTCAACCCACCTCCCCTCAAAGGGGAGGTATCATTAAGGTAAAAAATTTGGAACTCTCACACTTGACAGCTATATATCAGTCATGCTATACTGACTATATGAAGCGCAGATTTTATGAAAACGCGATATTCTTCGGCTACTCGTACCGCCGCCTTGGGTGATACGATGTTTTGCCGTGGGTAAAAATTTGCGCATAATACAGCAATTTTGCTATTTATTGCGGTTTGCCTGCGTGCAAGCCGCTTTTTTATTGCTTTTTTATGCTTTTTTGTGCTAAAATAAAAGGGTAATTTATCTGAGAGGAAAAATTTATGGGTATTTACGAAGAATTAAAGGCGCGCGGCCTTATCGCGCAGGTCACCGACGAAGAGGAGATACGTGAGCTTATAAACGGCGGTGGCGCACGCTTTTATATAGGTTTCGACCCCACGGCCGACAGCCTTCACGTAGGCCACTTTATGGCGCTCTGCCTTATGAAGAGGCTGCAGATGGCGGGCAACAAGCCCGTGGTGCTCGTGGGCGGCGGCACAGGCCACATAGGCGACCCCTCCGGCCGCACCGATATGCGCACCATGATGACCGACGAGGTCATAAACCACAACTGCGAGTGCTTCAAAAAGCAGATGGAGCGCTTCATCGAATTCGGCGACGGTAAGGCCGTTATGGTAAACAATGCCGACTGGCTGTTAAAGCTCAACTATGTCGAACTTCTGCGCGAAGTGGGCGCATGCTTTACGGTAAACAACATGCTGCGTGCCGAGTGCTACAAGCAGCGCATGGAAAAGGGCCTTTCGTTTTTAGAGTTCAACTACATGATAATGCAGGCCTACGACTTCTGGTATTTGAATGAGCACTACGGCTGCAACATGCAGTTCGGCGGCGACGACCAGTGGAGTAACATGCTCGCCGGCACCGAGCTCATAAGAAAGAAGAGCGGCAAAGACGCATATGCCATGACTATAACCCTGCTACTCAACAGCGAGGGCAAAAAGATGGGCAAAACGGCAAAGGGCGCCGTATGGCTCGACGAAAATAAGACTTCGCCCTACGAGTTCTATCAGTACTGGCGCAACATCGACGACGCCGATGTTATGAAGTGCATAAAGATGCTCACCTTTATCCCGCTCGATGAGATTGCAAAGATGGAGGAGTGGGACGCAAGCCGCATAAACGAAAAGAAGGAGATCCTCGCATACGAGCTCACCTCCCTCGTTCACGGCCGCGAAAAGGCCGACAGGGCCATGGCGCAGGCAAAGGCGGCGTTCGGCGGCGGCGGCGAACTGCCCGAGGTGGAGGTATCCGTGGAAACGCCCACGATAATTCCCGTGCTCGTCGCGGCAAAACTGTGCTCCTCCAACGGCGAGGCGCGCAGGCTCATTCAGCAGGGCGGCGTTTCGATAGGCGAAAATAAGGTCACCGATATAAATGCCCCCGTAAAGAGCGGCGATATCATTCACAAGGGCAAAAAACAGCACATCAAGGTAATTTTAAAATAATGGGATATCTGTCGGTAAGCGGGGAGCATACCACCGAAAAGGTGATAGAGCGTTCCCGCTTTATCACAACTTCATGTCACGCCGAGGGCGAGGAGCAGGCAAAGGCCTTCATAGCGCGCATGCGCGCCAAATTTGCCGACGCAACTCATAATTGCCACGCATATATAGCCGATCCAACGGGCAATTTCCCCCGCTTCTCCGACGACGGCGAGCCGGGCGGCACGGCGGGCATGCCCATACTCGAGGTGATAAAAAACAAAAAGCTGTTCTGCACGGCGGTGGTGGTCACGCGCTATTTCGGCGGCATAAAGCTGGGCGCTGGCGGGCTGGTGCGCGCCTATTCGGGCTGCGCCGCCGAAAATTTAGAGAGCGCCCCCAAGCTCATGTATATGCCGTGCGAGGAGTACCTTTTCACCGTCGGCTACGACTGCGTGGATATATGCAACCGCTATTTCGGTCTGAGCGACTGCGAGGTGAAGAACACCGAGTATTCCTCGTCGGTCTCCTTTACCGTGGCGGTAAAAAAGGAGCAGGCGGCAGCCTTCACCGCCGCCATATACGACAGATTGAACGGCAGGATAGATATAAAAAAACTGCGCGAATTTGTGTGCGGATTTAAACTGTAATTGCGCTTGTTCCGCCGCATTGCGGGGCGTGCAGCGATATAAAAAGTGTGTTAGTTGCCACATATATAGGGGGGTAATTTTGAAAATACAGATAAGCGGCTACTCGGGCAGCGGCAAATCTACGCTCGCGCGCGCCCTCGGCAAAAAGTACGGCCTCCCCGTGCTCCATCTCGACAGCGTGCAGTGGTACGGCAACTGGCAGGCGAGGAGCGTGGAGGAGCAGTCGGAAATAGCAGGTAAATTCCTCGCCGAAAACGACGGCTGGGTGATCGAAGGCAACTATACAAAGGTGTGCCCGCAACGCTTTACCGAGTGCGACCTCTTTATTTTGCTGCAGTTCGGCCGCTTCTATTGCCTTAAAAAGTGCCTTTCGCGTTACAAAAAATATAAGGGCAGGCCCCGCCCCGACCTTCCCTGCAACGAAAAGATGGACCTTGAGTTTGCGTGGTGGATACTCTTCAAAGGCCGCACCTTAAAAAAGCGCAGGCGCTTTAAGCGCCTTGCGCAAAACGCCGCGCGCTCGCTCGTGTTCAAGTCGCCCCGCGCCCTTTCAAAGTGGCTCAAAGAGGAGGGCATAACGCTCGACCTTTCGCAATAATTGCGCCGCGCCTTAAACCCGGCCGCCATGTCCGCATTGCGGGGCGTGCCGTGTACCAAAACCCCGTTCGTTTAGGCATATGTAGGGGGTAATTTAAAAAATCATATAAAAATTACGATAAATAATAAGTGAGAGCGCCGCGCGATTTCGCGCGGCGCTCTCACTTTTATGTCACAACAAAATTTTACTTTATCTCTCTTATCCAGCCATCGGGGGCCTCTATGGTGCCCATCTGTATGCCGGTGAGCGTATCATACAGCTTCTGCGTTACGGGGCCCATGGCGTCCATGCCGGAGGGCAGGTCGATCTCCTTGCCGTGGTCGAATATCTTGCCTACGGGCGATATAACTGCCGCCGTGCCGCACAGTCCGCACTCGGCAAAGTCCTTCACCTCGTCGAACTTCACCTTTCTGTGCTCCACCGTAAGGCCGAGGTAGTGCTCGGCAACGTAGCAGATAGAGCGCCGCGTTATAGAGGGCAGTATCGAGTCGGAGAGGGGAGTTACCACTTTGCCGTCCTTGGTGACGAAAATAAAGTTGGCGCCGCCCGTCTCTTCAACGTATGTGCGCGTGCCGGGGTCGAGGTACATATTCTCCTCAAAGCCGTTGTTGTGCGCGTCAACTATGGCGTGCAGGCTCATCGCATAGTTTAAGCCCGCCTTAATGTGGCCGGTGCCGCGGGGAGCCGCCCTGTCGAAGTCGGAAACGCGTATAACTATGGGCTTTACGCCCTCCTTAAAGTAGGGGCCCACGGGCGTCACGAACATTCTGAACTGATAGTCCTTTGCGGGCTTTACGCCGATAACTTCCGAAGAGCCGAACATATACGGCCTTATATACAGCGTCGCGCCGCTGCCGTAGGGGGGAACGTAGTCGCGGTTGGCGGCCACCACCTTGTCGACGGCGTCCAAAAATCTCTCTTTGGGGAACACGGGCATCTCAAGCCTTGCCGCCGAGCTCTCCATTCTCTCCGCATTTAAATCGGGGCGGAAGGTGACTATCCTTCCGTCGGCGGTGGTGTATGCCTTCAGGCCCTCAAAGCAGGTCTGCGCATACTGCAGCACGCCGGCGCACTCCGAAAGAACAACTTTGTCGTCCTCGGTGAGCCTTCCCTCGTCCCACTTGCCGTCCTTAAAATCGCTCACATAGCGATAGGGAGTTTTAATATAGCCGAAGCTGAGGTTTCCCCAGTCAAGATCTACGCTCATATCACACACCTCTTTATATCATATAAAATTTATTATTTATAATTATACAACTGCATTTATACAATGTCAAACGCCATTGACAAAAATTTGCACATTGTGTTAAAATAGACTTGACGCTTTTAATATAGCTCAAGTTACGGCGGAGGTGGCGGCTTGCCCGAAATTACTTCTATCCAACCGCAAAAGCACGATAAAAACAGGTGCAGCATATATATCGACGGCAGGTTCTACTGCGGCCTCACGCTGGAGGCTGCTGTAAAGTACCGCCTGAAGGCGGGCATGCACATAGAGCGCAGCCTGCTCGACGAAATTCAGCTCGAAACGGAAAAGAGCACCGCGCTCGACAAGGCGCTCACCCACATTTCCGCCACCATGAAGACGGAGAGGCAGATAAGGGACTTTTTAAACAAAAAGGGCTACACTGACGCCGTGTGTGAATATGTGCTCGAGCGCATGCGCTACTACGGCTTTTTGGATGACTACGCCTATTGCAAGGCGTATATAGCAAGCGTAAGCGGCAGGGGCAGGCGGCTTTTAGAGGCAGACCTGATAAAGCGGGGCGCAAGCCGCGAGGCTATAGAGCGCGCCCTCTCCGAAACGGAGGAGGACGAGGAAGGCGCAAAACAGCTCGCCGAAAAATATCTGCGCGGCAAGGAGCGCTCGCGCGAAAATTTGTATAAGGCGGTAAAGTATATCGTCTCGCGCGGGTACAGCTACGAGGCCGCCCGCAGGGCAACAAACTTTTCGGAGGACGGGGATGAAGCTGATTGACCTTACAGAGACCGACAGCACCAACGAATATTTAAAGCGCGGCAATTTTTGCGGCGACGTGTGCGTGGTGGCAAAGCGCCAGACGGGCGGGCGCGGCACAAAGGGCAGGAGCTTTATTTCGCAAGAGGGGGGAGTATACGCCTCCTTTCAGAGCGAATACAAAAATTTCCCCGCCGAAAACGCCTTTAAAATAATGATAAACGCCTGCACGGCGGTGTGTAAAACGCTCGAAAGGTTCGGCGTGCATCCCGTAATACGCTGGCCCAACGACGTGCTTGCGGGCGGGCTTAAAATAAGCGGCACTTTAATTGAAAATACCTTTTCAAACGGCTATATATCGCGGTCTATCGTCGGCATAGGCATAAACGTAAACAACGCCCTCACGCCCGAGCTCAACGGCATCGCCACCTCGGTGAGCGAGGTTTTGGGGCACACGGTGGAGCTCGACGGGCTGATAGGCGTGCTCATTAAAAATATGCGCTCGATATATTCCGTCGGGGAATACAAGCGCTACATAAACTGGCTGGGCGAGCCGATAACATTGCTGCGCGGTGACGCTTCCGAGCAGGTCACAGCCGTCGATATCTCCGAGCGGGGCGAGCTTATATGCGCCCGCGGCGACGAGGTGTTCAACGTAAATTCCGCCGAAGTATCGCTGCGGCTTTAAATAAAAAGGGTGGCACATATGCCGCAACTACCCGCATATTTGCCGCCATGCGGCGCGCCATATAGCGGTATGCTGCGCGGCGCCTTCAAACGGCAGAAACAAAAGTAAAAGCAAATAAAAATTTATTTTGAATATAAAAAAGTTAGAGGTGACAATATGCGCAAAATACTTACGGTCGCCCAGATGCGCGCGGCCGACGAATACACTATCGAAAAGGTGGGCGTGCCCTCCAAAGAACTCATGCGCCGCGCGGGCGTCGCCATAGCCGAGGCCGTGGCCGAAGTCGCCGCAGGCGGCAACGTGCTCGTCGTGTGCGGCGCGGGCAACAACGGCGGCGACGGGTATGTGTGCGCCCAGCAGCTGCTGCGCCGCGGCTTCCATGTAAAGGTATATGCCTGCGGAGGCCGCCCTTCGCCAGACTGCGAGCGTGAAAAACTCAAATACACCGGCAAGTATGCCCAAACTATCGAGGGCGACGTGATAGTCGACTGCATCTTCGGCACGGGTCTTTCGCGCGAGGTGACGGGCGAATATGCTGAGGTGATAGAGGCCATAAACAAGAGCGGCGCATATGTCATCTCCGCCGATATCCCCAGCGGCATGTCGGGCGACAGCGGCACCGCGCTCGGCGTGTGCGTCCGCGCCGACAGAACGGTTACCATCGGCGAATTAAAGGCGGGCTTCGTCCTCTCCGACGGCTTCGATATCTGCGGCACCGTAATTAAAAAGGATATCGGCATCTCCCTGCCCGAGGACAACTACGCCTGCATATACGAGGATGAGGATATCAAAAATTTCTTCCCCAAAAGAAAGCGCAACACGCACAAGGGCACGTTCGGCACGGCCACGCTCATATGCGGCAGCGAGCAGTACATCGGCTCCGCCGTGCTCGCCGTATCGGCCGCGCTCAAAAGCGGGTGCGGCTATGTGAAGGCCGTCTGCCCCGACGCGGTTAAGGCCGCCATAGCGCCCAACTGGCCGCAGACGGTGTTCACCTCCGACTGTGATTTAAATTCCGCCGCAATAGCCGTTGGCATGGGCTGCGGCGCCTCGCGCTCGCTGTACGACGGCATCGCCTGGCTGCTTAAAGAGTACCGCGGCAAGCTTATAATAGATGCCGACGGCCTCAACAGCCTCGCAGAGTACGGCGTGGATATACTGCGCGAAAAGGCGTGCGAGGTGGTGGTAACGCCGCACGTAAAGGAGTTCTCCCGCCTTACAAAAAAGCCGGTGAAGGACATACTCTCAAACCCCGTAGCGTGCGCAAAGGACTTCGCACGCGAATACAACGTCACCGTGCTCTTAAAGGGCGCGGGCACGATAATCTGCGATAAAGATAATATGTCAATAAACGTGCGCGGCTGTTCGGCCCTCTCCAAGGCGGGCAGCGGCGATATGCTCGCGGGCTTCATGTGCGGCAGCGCGGCGCGCGGCCTCACCGTATTTGAAAGCGCCGTGTGCGCGGCATACATTTTGGGCGCCTCGGCAGAGCTGTCTGCGGGCAGGCTGACCGAATACTGCGTCACCTCAGCCGATATCCTTGCCGATATCCCCGTCGCAATAAAAAATATTACCGTCTGAAAGCGGCGGCACGGTATAATTCCCGCCGTTTTGTCAACAATAAAATCAGGCAGTTACATATAATAAAATAAAGGCTGCCTGTGCCGCGGGTATTCCCCTGCGGAGTGAGAGGTTGATATGAACGTCAAGCGCGGTGAATTGTACTACGCCGACCTGTCGCCGGTAGTGGGCAGCGAGCAGGGCGGAGTGCGCCCCGTCCTCATTGTGCAGAACGACGTGGGCAACAAGTATTCCCCCACGATAATCGCGGCGGCAGTCACGAGCAAGATAAACAAGGCAAAGCTGCCCACGCACATCGAGCTGCCCAAGAACGATTACGGCCTCGTGAAGGACTCGGTGATATTGCTCGAGCAGATACGCACGCTCGATAAGCGCCGCTTAAAGGAGCGCATAGGCGAACTCAACGAAAGCACCATGCACCGTGTAGACAGGGCCATTTTAATAAGTCTGGGCTTCCAGCCCTCTTAAGAATATTTGCGGCAGGCATGTATGCGTATTTGCGGCATATGCGCCGTCGCGTGCGCGTTTTATGCGGGCATGTATGCGCCTTTGCGCCGCATAAAAAACGGTGCGCCGCTTTTGCCGCAGATCAGAATAAAAAAATACCGCATAAAATAACGGCGCGGTGCGAAAGATATTCGCGCCGCGCTTTTGGTATAAAATGCGTGCCTATGGCGGGTGCAGGGCAAATGCCTTGCGCCTTCAGCTTAAAAGTTGTTCTTTTTCAATTCGGCGATGGCATTCTTCAAAAAGAATTCTGCCGTGCTCTCCTTTCTCACCGCGCCGAGGGCCTCATCAAAGGTGAACCACTTTATCTCGTCTATCTCCTCGGCATCGATCTCGGGTTCGCCGTTTTCGGCCATCGTGAGGAAGTTGAGCATGAGCACGTTCCTCGGCTCGTGGTAGCGCGAACTCATAAACTTGAACTTTACGGTGTTGAGTTTGGTCTCCTCTTTGAACTCGCGCGTGACTGCCTTTTCGGCCGTTTCGCCCTTCTTTATATATCCGGCGAACAGAATATAGTCGCCCTGATCCTTGTGCTTTGCAAGCAATATCCTGTCTTTACTTCTGTTTGTTACCACCATGCTCACCGCCGTAGCAAATTGGGGGAAGCGGTATTCGTTACACTTCTTGCAGAAGGGCACCAGCCCCTCGCGGTGATTGAAAACGAGCGTGAGTTTTTCTCCGCATTCTGTGCAATACATTTAAAATCCTCCTTAAATCAAATCTCATATCTTCGGGGCGCGGATAGCTTTCCGCCGCGCCGCACATAAACAATTTTTTCAGTACACATATTTATTATAAAACATAATTTCGATTTTTTCAATAATTTGGCGCAAATTTAACACCGACTTGACATATTTTTTGCTATAATATATAATTGTGTTCAGCATACGTGCCCTTTCGCCGCTGTGCGCATTCGGCACGCGGTGCCTATACATACATTTGGGGGAAAACTTACCATGACCTATTCAAATGCTCTGGCGCTCTTGCGCGAACACGGCCAGGAACAGCTCTTACAATATTACGACGAGCTTTCCAAGGAACTGAAGAGCGCCCTGCTCGATCAGATAGCAGGCATAAATTTTTCAAGCGTAAAGCTGCCCTCCTCGCCCGCGGGGAGAAATTTAGGTCAGCTTTCCACCGTTCCCGCCCTCTCCTGCGTGGAGGTGGAGCGCCAAAGGGATAAATTTGCCTCGCTCGGCCTTGCCGCGCTGCGCGCGGGAAAGGTGGCCGCCGTGCTGCTTGCGGGCGGTCAGGGTACCCGCCTCGGCTCGGACGCGCCAAAGGGCACGTTCAATATGGGGCTTACGCGCGACCTCTCTATATTTGCCTGCCAGTTTGCAAACATAAAGGAGGTCACCGATAAATCGGGCGAGTATTTCCATATATTCGTCATGACCAGCGAGCTCAACGACGGGCCCACGCGTGAATTTTTCAGACAAAAAAACTTCTTCGGCTATCCCGAAGATAAAATACACTTCTTTGTGCAGGACATGGCCCCCTGCTGCGACTTAAACGGCAAGATACTGCTTGCCGGAAAGGGCAAAGTGGCCATGTCGCCCAACGGCAACGGCGGGTGGTATATCTCGCTCATAAAGTCGGGTTTCGGCGACCTTTTATCGCGCGAGGGCATAGAGTGGATAAACGTATATGCCGTAGACAACGTATTGCAGCGCATATGCGATCCCGTGTTCATAGGCGCCGCCCTCTCAAGCGGCTGCAACTGCGCCGCCAAGGTGGTAAAAAAGGTCTCCCCCGATGAAAAGGTGGGCGTGCTGTGCATGGAAAACGGCAGCCCCGCCATAGTGGAGTACTATGAAATGCCCCCTGCCCTCGCCTCTTTAAGGCGGCCGGACGGCGAGCTCAAATTTATGTACGGCGTCATACTCAACTATCTGTTCAGGGTGGATATGCTCAACAAGACGATATCCAAGCCCCTGCCCGTACATCTTTCGCTCAAAAAGATACCGTATATCAAAGACGGCGCGCTCATCACGCCCGAGCAGCCCAACGGCTATAAATTCGAGCACCTTGTGCTCGACATGATAAAGTTCATGGGCAGCTGTCTCGCGGTGGAGGTGGAGCGCGAAAGGGAGTTTGCTCCCGTAAAGAACAGAACGGGCGTCGACAGCGTCGAAAGCGCACGCGCCCTCTTAAAAAAGAACGGCGTCATTCTTTAAAATAGCATAAAGTTGCGCCGTTTTCCGCGCGGCAGCGCGGTCAATAATAAATATCAAGAGGTCTGTATGAAGGCAAAAAGAGTGTTTGCCGCGGCGGCTGCCGTGGCGGTAGCGGCGGCCGCCGCACTGTTCGGCGGCTGTGCGTCGCGCGGGGCCGACGGGCTCGACGGTCAGGACGTATCCATCTACGAAATTTACGAGGCGACAAACGCCGCCAGGGCAGAGGAGGGGCTCTCGCAGCTCACTTTTCTGGAGTTCGTGTCGGAATACCTTAGCTACGACGGCTCGGAGGTGGAGGATCTTACCTCCCTGCAAACCTCAATAAACCGCTCGCTGCTCTCGGCGGTCTCTATATCTTCAAGTTTCCGCGTACACGCCACGCCACCCGCGGCCGGCTCCGACCTGGCTACATACGGCGGCACGGGCGTGATATTGGATATAGATAAGGACGCGGGCGACATGTACGTCATCACCAACTGCCACGTCGTGTACGACGACTCCTCGATGGGCAACGTCATCTCTGAGAACGTAAAGGTATATCTCTACGGCCGCGAGCAGGAGCAGTACGCCATTCCCGCCGAGGTCATCGGCGCCTCTATAAGCTATGATATAGCCGTTTTGCGGGTGGAAGATTCCGATATAGTTAAAAACAGCGACGCGATGGCTGCCGTGTGGACGGATAAAGAGAACATAAGCGTCGGGCAAACGGTCTACACGGTGGGCAACGGCGCAGGCGACGGCCTTTCGGCCACGACGGGCATCGTAAGCGTAGACAGCGAAAAGATAACTGTGGACATGGGCTCCGATCAGGTAGATGAGCGGGAATACCGCACCATACGCACCAGCGTGCCCATCTACAGCGGCAACTCCGGCGGCGGCCTCTACGACGAGGGCGGCAACCTTGTGGGCATACTCAATTCAAAGACGTGGTATATCCCCGGCGAAACGGATAACGAACCGGCCGACAATATGACGAGCGCCATACCCGCCTCGGTGGCGCGCCGCGTCGCGCAGAACATGTTAGACTGGTACGAGGAGGACGGCGCCGTCCACACCGAAGGCGTGCGCAGGCCGCTCCTGGGCGTCACCGTGCTCTCGGTGTCTCCCCGCGCCGTGCTCGATAACGATACCAACCTCGTAAAAATAGTCGAAACGGTAGAGGTGGAGAGCACCAACTTCGGCTCCCCCGCCGACGGCGTGCTCGAGCGCGGCGACTTCTTAAAGGCGATAGAGATAGTAAAGCCCGACGGCACCATTCGCGAGAGCGTTAAGATAGAGCGTTCGTTCAACCTCGGCGACGCCGTGCTTGCGATACGCGCGGGCGATAAGGTGAATATCACCGTGAACAGAGGCGGCGAGGAGATGGTGGTCACCATCGACGAGGTGCCCTCTTCCGCCTACCAGCTCACCTGGTAAAAGCGTTTGGCGGGCGCAAAGAGCGCACCATGTATCAAAAATTAAAAATAAAATTTAATTAAAAATAAAATAAATTAAATTAAATTTAATTAAAAAAATAAATAAATTAAAAATTTAAATTAAATAAATAATTTAATAAAAATTTAAGGCGGCGGCACATACTGTGCCGCCGCCTTTGCGGTAAAAATATTTTATTTTTGCATATGCGCATATCAAAGCACATAGGGCGTAACCTGATATACGTAGTAGTTCAGCCAGTTTATGTAAAAGAGGTTGGCGGTGGAGGTCCAGTTCATCTTCACCGCCGTGTGGGTGGAGTCGGTGAAGTAGTTTACGGGCGGCTGAATGTCCAGCCCCTTGGCCTTGTCGCGCTCATATTCGTTTTTAAGCGTGTCGCGGTCATACTCCATGTGCCCCATCACAAACACGCGCTTGTTGTCGTCGCTCTTTATTATAGAGGCGCCCGCGCGCTTGGAATAGGCGAGTATCTTAAGCTCCTTTATGTGTTCTATGTCCTTGGCATATACCACGGTATGGCGGGAGTGCGGCATGTGGAATTCGTCCGAAATGCCCCTCATCAGCGGTTCGGGCACGTCACCGCGTATGCGGTGGTGCGCAAATATGCCGAAGCACTTTTGCTTTAAGGGGTGCTTTTTTATGCCGTAAAAATAGTGCAGCGCCGCCTGCGCTCCCCAGCATATGAACAGGGTGGAGGTGACGTGCGTATTCGTCCAGTCGAGTATCTCCTTGAACTCGTCCCAATATGCCACTTCCTCAAATTCCATGTTCTCCACGGGCGCGCCCGTAACTATCATGCCGTCGAAGCGCTGGCCCTTTATCTCGTCAAAGGTCTTATAAAAGCGCTCAAGGTGCTGCTGTTCGGTGTGCGTGCTGCGGTAGGTAGAGGTCTTTATCAGCGTTATGTTCACCTGCAGCGGGCTGTTTGAAAGCAGCCTCATAAACTGCGTTTCGGTCGTCTCCTTGGTGGGCATAAGGTTTAAAATGGCTATCTCTATCGGCCTTATCTCCTGCGAGTGCGCCCTCTCCTTGTCCATCACGAAGCACCTTTCGCCCGTGAGTATCTTAAATGCCGGTATATCTCTGTCGATGACTATGGGCATGGCTTGTTACACTCTCTCTAAGGCGCTCTCGATGTCGGCGATAAGGTCGTCGGCGTTCTCTATGCCCACGGAAAGGCGCACAAGGTTTGCAGGCACGCCCGCCATTTCAAGCTCGTGCTCCGAAAGCTGTCTGTGCGTGGTAGAGGCGGGGTGAAGCACGCAGCTGCGCACGTCGGCAACGTGCGTCTCCTGCGTTATAAGTTTAAGGCTCTCCATAAATGCGCGGCACTGCGAAATATCGCCCTTTATGCCAAAGCTCAGCATGCCGCCCTGCCCCTTGGGCAGGTACTTTTCGGCGAGCGCGTGATACTTGTTGTCGGGCAGCGAGGGGTGCTTTACCCACGCCACCTTGGGGTGCTTATCGAGGTATGCCGCTATCCTCTTGGCGTTTGCCGAGTGCCTCTCCATGCGCAGCGCAAGCGTGTCGCAGCCGAGGAATGAAAGGTATGCGTTCATGGGCGCCATAATGGCTCCCGTGTCGCGTATGAGCTGCGCCCTGCACTTTGTGGCAAAGGGCACGGCAAGGTCGGCATAAACAAGGCCGTGATAGCTCTCGTCGGGCACGTTGAAGGCGGGGTAGCGGGGGTTATCTTTAAAGTCGAATGTGCCCGCGTCGACTATCATTCCGCCGAGCGCCGCGGCGTGCCCCTCCATATACTTGGAGGTGGAGTATATTATAATGTTCGCGCCAAAGTCCTTGGGCCTGCAAAGTATGGGGGTGGCGAGGGTGTTGTCCACCATAAACACCAGCCCGTTGCTCTTTGCAATATTTGCTATTTTGTCGAAGTCGAGCACCACCATCGAGGGGTTGGCTATCGTTTCGGCTATTATAAACTTGGTTTTGTCGTCGATCAGCGACTGTATGTGTTCGGCGCTGTCGTCGGGGTCGAAAAACCTGCACTCTATGCCGAGCTTGGGCAGCGTAGTGCCGAACAGGTTGAATGTGCCGCCGTATACCGACTGGCTGCACACCACGTTGTCGCCCGCACCAGCAATGGTGAGCGCCGCAAGCGTTATTGCCGACATGCCGCTCGCGCAGCCCACGGCCGCAACCGCGCCGTCGAGCGCCGCCACCTTGCCCTCAAAGGCCGCAACGGTGGGGTTTGCAAGGCGGGAGTAGAAGTAGCCGTCGCTCTTCAAATCAAAGCAGTCGGCCATCGCCTGGCTGTCGCCGTAAAAAAAGGTAGTGCTCTGGCATATCGAGGGGATCCTGCTCTCCCCCGTGGCGGGGTGCCAGCCCGCCTGCACGCAAAGCGTGTCCTGTTTGTAATCTTTCATATGTTCAACCTCGGTATCAGTTTATTTTTTTGCAAATTTTTATGTATGGCAAGCCGTGCGGCAACAGCCTTGCGCAGAACTGCGCGTAAAACTTTAATATTCCTTCAGCTGCCGCTCGGTGTCGCGCTTTATGTCGCGTTCGCGTATGCTGCGCTTTTTGTCGAAGGTCTGTTTGCCGCGGCACAGCGCTATCTCGGCCTTTACAAGCCCGTCGGAAAAATAGAGCGAAAGGGGGACCACCGTCATGCCCTTTGAATTTACCTTGCCGGCTATGCGCGATATCTCGTACTTGTGCAGCAGCAACTTTCTGTCGCGTTTGGAATCGTGCGAGTTGAACGCGCCCGCCTTGTCATACACGGCGATGTGCATGTTCTTTATAAATATCTCGCCGCCCGTAAGGTAGCAAAAACTGTCTTTAAGGCTGCAGTTGCCCTGCCTCAAAGACTTAACTTCCGCTCCCTCGAGCTGTATTCCCGCCTCGAACTTCTCCTCTATGAAGTACTCAAACGAGGCCTGCCTGTTAACAGCTATCGTTCTCTTCATATCTTCTATTATACCATAATCGCCGCGCTTGTAAACTGTTTTTTGCACCGCCCGCGGCGGTAACTTTTGCGCATATGCCGTTTAACCCTGCCTCTTGGGGCCGCGCCCGTGCTTTTTGCCGCCTGCGCCCCGCTTTTTATCGCGCGCATACCGCCTGTTGCTCTGCTTTATATGTGCGCCCTGCGAAGATTTTTTCCTCGGCTTGCGCTCGCCGTCTGCATGCGGATGTCTGCCGCCTTTTTTGGTATTTTCGCCCGCGCCTGCGAGCGTATTTTTGTGCGTATTTCCGCCGCTCTTGCCGTTTGCGCGGGTGTGGCCGCGATCGCTTTCCTCGGGCGGGCAGTCTGCAAGCGAAAATTCGGGGCGCATGTTGCCCCAGTCGCACCCGTCCACGCGTATCTTTATTCTGTCGCCCAGGCGGAAGGTGCGCTCGCCCTTCAATGTGAACTTGTCCTCGAGGTATTCATAGCTGCCGCCCGGCAGCTTTTCAAGGCGGATGAGTCCTTCAACTGTGTTGTCGAGCTCGGCAAACACGCCGAATGCCGTCACGCCCGAAACGGTGGCCTCGTATTCCTCGCCAACGCGGTCGCTCATATACACAGTCTTATAAAGGCTGTCAACGTCGCGCTCGGCCCCGTCGGCGTTCCTCTCGCAAAGCGAACAGTGCGCGGCCTCCTCGGCGGCGACGGAGGCGTACTTCTTTTTCATCAGCTCGCCATCGCCGTGCAGCACGCCCTTTATTATGCGGTGAATGAACAGGTCGGGATAGCGGCGAATGGGGGAGGTGAAGTGGCAATAGCACTCGCTGGCTATGCCGAAGTGCCCCAGGTTGCGCTCAAAGTAGCGCGCCTTCTGCATGGTGCGCAGCATGGCCTTGTTCACGGCGCTCTCCGCGGGCTTGCCATCAATGCTCTTTAGTATGTTCCTGAACTGCTCGGGCTTGGGCTCGTCCTCGCTTATCCTGCCGCCTATGCCGAGGTCGGAGAGGAAGGATAGAAAGGAGGTCACCTTTTCGGGTGCGGGCGGCTCGTGCACGCGGAACATAAAGGGCGCGCCCTTCTTTTCCATGAACTCGGCCACCGCCTCGTTGGCGCTTATCATAAACTGCTCTATCATCCTTTCGGATATCGTGCGCTCGTAGTCGGGTATTACTATCTCGCCGCGTTCGTCAAGGTATATGTGCGCCTCTTTTACGCTCAAATCGATGTTTCCCAGCCGTTCGCGCCTGTTTGTGAGTATGCCGCAAAGCTCCTTCATGTCGGCGCACAGCCTGGTAAGTTCGGGGTATTTTTTTACCGCGTCCCCGTCGCCCTCGGTTATGGCCGTCAGCTCTCTATATGTCATGCGGCGGCTGCTTTTTATTATGCTCTCAAATATCTCGCAGTCCCGTCTTTCGCCGTTTTTATCTATCGTCATCACGCAGGAGAGGGCATACCTGTCCTCGCCCTCGTTTAAGCTGCACGCCCCGTTAGAGAGCGCCCTCGGCAGCATGGGCAGCACCCTGTCGGGGAAATATACGCTCGTGCCGCGGCGGTAGGCCTCCTCGTCTAGCTTGCTGCCGCGCTTAACGTAGTTGCCCACGTCGGCTATGTGCACGGCCAGCACAAAGTTTTCGCCCCGCCTCTCAAGCGATACCGCGTCGTCGATGTCGCGCGTGTCGTCGCCGTCTATGGTTATTATAAGCTGTCCGCGCAGATCTCTCCGCCCGCGCGCCGATATCTTCTGTGCGGCGACCTCCTCGGCCTCGCGCTCTACCTCCTCGGGGAATTGCTCATACAGCCCGTAGTTGCGTATGATAGACAGCTCCTCGGCATAAAAATCGCCGCTTTTGCCGAGTATCTCAATTACCTTTCCGTTGGGCGCCTTGCCCTGCGGGTATGACGTTATAGCGCACACCACCTTGTAGCCGTCCTCGGCGTTCATGGTAAGGGAGGAGGGCACAAATATCCTCGGCACAAACCTTGCCGAGTCGGGCACGACGTAGCATGCGCCGCCCATCCTTTCAAAGGTGCCGGCAACGGCCCTGTGCCCGCGCTCAAGTATTTTTAGCACGCTCGCCTCGTCTACGGTGCCCTTTACCTTTGTAACGAACACCGTGTCGCCGTCGAGCGCGCCGTGCAGTGAGTGGCGGGGTATAAAAAAGTCGCTCAAGCTCCTGTCGTCGGGTATAAGAAAGGCAAAGCCGCGCTCGTTGGCCTGAATGGTGCCCTTGATTACCCCCGCCTGCGCGGGAGTGAAGTATTCGCCTGCGTTGTTCTTTAATATAACGCCGCCCTTTTCAAGCTCGCCGAGTATGCGCAAAAGCGCCTTCCTCTCGGCAGGCTTTATTTTAAGTATTTCAGATATCTGTCTTTCCGTTTTAAATGCCAGCTTGCCATCACCGAACAGCTGTTCCAAATTTTCTTTTACAGTCATTTTGTCGCGTATAAAAAAGCCTATGTTATATAGTTATGTATTAAAAAGTTCTTATGGTTGTAAAAAAAAGCGGCCTTAAAAAAAGCCGCTTTTGTTTGCTATGTCCGCCTTGCCCGAAATTCAGGGAGCGATTATCTGAACGATATAGATGACCAGGGAGAGTACGCCTATAACTATGAGCGTTATCCACGACCATTTCTTGAGCTTGCTCTCTATGCTGCGGCCCTTGTTCTTGCCGAAGAAGGTCTCGCTGGTAGCCGTGATGCCCTGAATACCGTCGGAATTGCTCTTCTGGAAGAGAACTACCACGATGGCTACGATGGCGGCTATAAACAAAAGCGCCATAAATATTAAAGTGAAAGTTATATACAGTGTATATTGGGGTGTATTCATATCAGCTAAATTCCCTCACCGATTTATTGTGCGTATAGCATTATAACACAAAGCGCAGTCTAACACAAACAAAAATGCCGCCGTAAACAAAATTTTTTGCACTGAAAACCCTATTTTTTTGCGCCGCTTTTTGCAGTATGCTCAAAATCTTCGCGCACGCCGCCTCATCTTCCGCCGCGGCAGCCTTATTCTGAATTTAAGCATCTCGCGCCACAGCCGCCGCTTGGGGTCATACAGCCGCCTTTCGCCCAAAAGGTTTATTATAAGTATGCCGCCGCACACAAGCAGCAGCGCCAAAAGGGTGGTGTAGTGCAGCAGCTGCTCGCTCTCGCCGAGTATTATGGCCGAAAAGAGCGCGCCGAACAGCGGGTTGGTGCTCTTGAACACCGCCACCTTTGATACGGGGTTGTATTTTAAAAGGTAGCCCTGCAGCGTAAAGGCGCACGCCGATAAAAATGCAAGGTAAAAGAGCATTGCAAAACTTGCGCCCGACTGCGGCCTTATGCTCCCGCCCGAGGCCGCGCCTATTATCACCAGCGCAAGCCCGCCGCACAAAAACTGCCAGCCGCACAGCGTGGTGGTGTTCTCATGGCGCGAAAATACCTTAACAAACCCCGCCGCCATGGCCGCCGAAATACCGCTTAAAATTATCAGCCCCTCGCCCGCGAATGTGAACTCAAAGTTGAGCCCGTCGAGGTTCATTATAAGCACGCCGCCAAACCCCAGCACGCAGCCTAAAAGCTTTACTATCGTAAATCTTTCGGTGCGGAATATAAAACAGGCGGCTATTATCGTAAAAAACACGCCCAGCCCGTTCAAAACCGAGCTCTTCACGCCCGTAAGGTGCGCAAGGCCTATGTAAAAGCAGGTGTATTGCACGGCCGTCTGAAAGAGCGCCACCACAAGCACGCGCCATATGTTGCCCCTTTTGGGCAGCAGCAGGCGGCGCTGGGTTATGCTGCCGAATATCAGCACCAGCACGCCGGCAAGCGTAAAGCGCACCCCCGCAAACAGTATCAGCGAGGAGTATGAGGAGGAGTCTACGTTGAACAGCGTATATCCCAGCTTCACGCAGGGGAATGCGCTGCCCCACAGCATGCAGCACAGCAGCGCGCCGAACACCACAACTATGTTTTTCGAAAAAAATTTTTGCGCGTCAAATTTAAACATGTCTCTCATAAAAGCGCCGCCCGCGGCGGCTATGCGTTGATTTGCTATAAATTATATTCTTATGCGCAAAATTTGGCAAATGATTTTGCGTGCGGGCAAATTTTTGTCACGGCAGACTTTCAGCCGCGCCCGCCTAGCGTTATTTGAGGCGTATTGCGGGGTGTTTTAAAAAAAATTGCGCCCGCGCGGAATTTTCCGCGCGGGCGTGGGTTACATAAAAATTTTAAATTTTTGTTTTTTACGCGCTTATTTTATGATGAGGCTCTTGCCGGTCATCTCCTCGGGTACGGGCAGGCCCATAACGGTGAGAAGGGTGGGGGCAAGGTCGGCAAGTATGCCGTCCTCGCGCAGCTTCACGTCTTTGAACTCGTCCGATACGAGCACTACGGGCACGCGGTTGGTGGTGTGCGCCGTGAAGGGCTTGCCGTCGTCGCCTATCATCCTGTCGGCATTGCCGTGGTCGGCGGTCAGCAGGGCCGAGCCGCCCATCTCGAGTATCTTGTCGGTGACGCGCTTGACGCACTCGTCCACAACATGCACGGCCTTTACGGCTGCTGGTATAACGCCCGTATGGCCTACCATGTCGCAGTTTGCAAAGTTGAGTATCATTACGTCGAACTCGCCCGTCTCAAGCTCCTCTATTACCTTGTCGGTGACGAGGTATGCGCTCATTTCGGGCTGCAGGTCGTAGGTAGCCACCTTGGGCGAGGGGATAAGGTCGCGCACCTCACCGGGGTTGGGTGCCTCAACACCGCCGTTGAAGAAGAACGTCACGTGCGCATACTTCTCGGTCTCGGCGATCCTAAGCTGCTTTTTGCCGAGGGAGGCAAGGTATTCGCCCAGCGTGTTCTTTATGTGCTTTTCGGGGAAGGCGATGTTCACGCCCTCAAACTGCGCGTCGTAAACGGTGAAACACACATACACGGGCTCCAAAAATCCCGTCTTTCTCTCAAACGCCGTACCCTTGGGCACCACGAACTGCTTTTGCGACATGGCGCGGGTGATCTCCCTTGCGCGGTCGGGGCGGAAGTTGAAGCATATTATGCTGTCGCCCTTTTCAATGAGTCCCACGGGCTTGCCGTCTTCATATACCTTTGCGGGCTTTACGAACTCGTCGGTAACACCCTCCTTATAGCTCTTATCAAGCGCGTCTGCTATGTTGTCGCACTTCTCGCCCTCGCCGAGCGTGAGCATATCGTATGCCTTTTCAACGCGGTCCCAGTTGTTGTCGCGGTCCATTGCGTAGTATCTGCCGCACACGTCGGCTATTTTGCCGCAGCCTATCCTGTCTATCTCGGCCTGCAGCTCGCGCGCAAAGCCCGCGCCCGAGGTGGGTGATACGTCCCTGCCGTCGGTGAAGCAATGAACGAACACGTCCTTCACGCCCTGCCTCTTCGCCATCTCCAAAAGTGCGAAAAGGTGGGTGATGTGGCTGTGCACGCCGCCGTCCGAAAGCAGGCCGTAAAGGTGCAGCTTCTTGCCGTTCTTGGCGTTGTCCATCGCCTTCAAGAGCACGGGGTTCTCAAAAAAGTCGCCGTCCTGTATCGATTTGGTTATCCTCGTAAGGTCCTGATAAACTATCCTGCCCGCGCCCATGTTCAGGTGGCCCACTTCGCTGTTGCCCATCTGTCCGTCGGGCAGGCCTACCGAAAGGCCGCTCGCGCCTAAAGTGGCGGAGGGGTATTTCTTTTCAAGCTCGCTCACGTTCTTGCTGCCGTCGAGCGCTATCGCGTTGCCGGGGCCGGCGGGGGCTATGCCGTAGCCGTCCATTATTATTATCGCATAGGGTTTTTTAGCCATATATTTCCTCGTGAAAAATAATTTAATAAATAAAAATATTTTTTATTTTTATTTTTTTATTTGCGTTCAAAGTGCCGTTCATGCGCACATATGTGCGTTTTAAAGGCAAAATAAAACGCAAAAAATTAAATTATTTTATTTTTTAATTAAATTTTGATTTATTTTTTATTTGTTGTAATTTACGATCTTTGCAAAGTCGAGCTTTAACGATGCGCCGCCTATAAGGCCGCCGTCGATGTCGGGCTGAGCCATAAGGCCCTTGCAGTTGCCTGCGTTCATCGAGCCGCCGTACTGTATTATCACCTTTTCGGCGCACTTGGGGCAGAAAAGCTGCCCGATCTTCTTTCTTATATAGGCGATTGTCTCCTCGGCCTGCTCGTCGGTGGCCGTCTTGCCCGTGCCTATCGCCCAGACGGGCTCGTAGGCAATGACTACCTTGGTTATGTCGTCGATGCCCGCAAGGCCGACTTCAAGCTGACGGTCGAGCACCTTTTCGGTTATGCCGCCCTCGCGCTCTGCGAGCGTCTCGCCGACGCAGGTTATGGGCGTCATGCCTGCGGCAAGCACGGCCTTTGTGCGCTTGTTTACCGTCTCGTCGGTCTCGCCGAAGTATTGCCTTCTCTCGCTGTGGCCTATTATAACGTATTTAACGCCGTATTCCTTGAGCATGTCGGCGGAAATTTCGCCGGTGTATGCGCCCTTAGGCTCCCAGTGCATGTTCTGCGCGCCTATGGCAATGTTGCTGCCCTCGGCTGCCTTGCTCATCGCTGGGATGAGTATGGCGGGCACACACAGCGCCACGTCGCAGTCGGCGTCTTTAACTAAGGGTTTGAGCTCCTCAATGAGCTTTGTGCCGCTCTCGGCGGTCATGTTCATCTTCCAGTTGCCTGCAATAAAGGGTTTTCTTTCCATTGTTACAAAAATATCTCCTGTTTTTAGTGCGGCCGCGCCTCGTCTTAAATTTTCGCGCCGCCGTATGATAGAGTATAAAAGCTCGAATATTTTCATTTGGCGGCGGCAAAATGTATGCCGCCGCCAAATAGGTCAAAACACAAATTCAAATTCAGTTCTTGTCGTTGAGGCAGGCAATGCCGGGGAGCACCTTGCCCTCGAAGAGTTCGAGCGAAGCGCCGCCGCCCGTAGAGATGTGCGTCACCTTGTCGGCAAAGCCGAGCTGCTGAATGGCCGCCGCGCTGTCGCCGCCGCCTATAATGGTGGTGCACTTGCCGTAAACGTCTGCAAGCGCCTGAGCGACTGCTATCGTGCCCTTTGCAAGTGTGGGGTTCTCGAATACGCCCATGGGGCCGTTCCAGATGACTGCCTTTGCGGTGTGTACCTTGCTTGCATACAGCGCTCTCGTCTTTTCGCCTATATCCATGCCCATCTTGTCGGCGGGGATTTTGTCGGAATCTACGGTCTCAACTTCGACGGGTGCGTCGATGGGATCGGGGAAGGAGGCGGTAACCACGGTATCTATGGGAAGGAGCAGCTCTTTGCCAAGCTTTTCTGCCTTCTCCATCATCTGCTTGCAGTAGTCTATCTTCTCCTCGTCCAAAAGGGAGGTGCCCACTTCATAGCCCTTTGCCTTTAAGAAGGTGTATGCCATGCCGCCGCCTATTATAAGGGTGTCGCACTTTTCAAGCAGGTTGTTTATAACGTTGAGCTTGTCGGCAACCTTTGCGCCGCCGAGTATTGCAACGAAGGGGCGTGCGGGGTGGTCGAGCGTGTCGGCCATAACGGTGAGCTCCTTCTCGATGAGGAAGCCGCATACGGCCGTCTTTATTATGCCGTACTGAACTATGCCGGCGGTGGAGGCGTGTGCGCGGTGAGCGGTGCCGAAGGCGTCGTTCACATAAATTTCAGCGTCGTATGCAAGCGCCTTGCAGAAGCCCTCGTCGTTGGCCTCTTCCTCCCAGTGGAACCTGAGGTTTTCAAGCAATACGGCCTCGCCCTCTTTGAGCGCGTCGCGCTTAGCCTTTGCGTCGGGGCCTATAACGTCCTTCGCAAATGTAACCTTGCCGCCCAAAAGCTCGTTGAGCCTTGCCGCAACGGGTGCAAGCGTAAGCTTTACGGGCTCGTCCTTGCGCGCCTTTGCCTCTATGGCCTCGGCGGTGGTCTCGCCGGCCTCTACCTTCTTCTTGTCTTTTTTATTGAGTTTGAAAGTTTCGGAGAATATCGAATGGGGTTTGCCGAGATGCGAGCAAAGCGTTACCTTTGCGCCGTTTTCAAGCAGATATTTTATGGTGGGAAGCGCACCCTGTATCCTGTTTTCGTCGGTGATCTTGCCGTCCTTCATGGGAACGTTGAAGTCGCACCTTACGAGCACTTTTTTGCCTTTAAGATCTTTGAGATCTCTTACAGACATTTTGTTCATAAAAAAATCGTTCTCCTTGTAATCAATATTTTTTTAACGACTACAATTATAATCAATCTGCAAAAGAAAGTCAACTTCAGAGAGCGTATCTCGCGCCGCTTACACAAATTTTTTACACGGCCGCACGCCGTCTGCGGGCGGCGGAGGAGGGCGTCCGGGGCGGACAAAAGAATTTTTTACAATATAGCTATTTTATTTGAACTAACACTAAATTTATGTTATAATGGGGAGGAAAATTGCAGTTGACCGTCAAAG
Source organism: uncultured Clostridia bacterium (assembly GCA_944330115.1). Classification (GTDB taxonomy): domain Bacteria; phylum Bacillota; class Clostridia; order Christensenellales; family Borkfalkiaceae; genus Coproplasma. Next base: position 20,248 of record CALVIN010000009.1, on the reverse strand, counting down.
CGTATGAAATACAGTAAAGATCTTAAAATATGCGTCGCCGGCCTGGGGCTCATAGGCGGCTCTATGTGCATGGCGCTCCGCCGCGCGGGCTATTCGCCTGCGGGCTGGAACCGCTCGAAGGAGCCCCTCGAATATGCCTTGAATAACGGCATAATCTGCTCCGCCGCCCAAGATTTTACGGAGTACGACGCGGTGTTCGTCGCCCTCCCGCCCAAGGCCTCGGCAAACTTCATAAACACGCGCGCATTTAAAGATGGCGCCGTCGTGGCCGATATCTGCGGCGTAAAGGGCTATTTGGAGAGCGAAGTGTGCTCAAAGCCGCACAACTTTTACTACGTCGGCACGCACCCCATGGCGGGCAAAGAGGTATCCACCGTGCACAACGCCTGCGCCGACCTCTTCGACAGGGCGAGCATGGTGATAACTTCGTCGAAGGGCACCAACGAGGACGCAAAGCAGCTTATAAAGCAGCTCACGCGCGACATGGGCTTTAAGTGCATAGTCGAGTGCTCTGCCGAGGTGCACGATAAAAAGATTGCCTACACCTCGCAGCTCGCGCACATTGTTTCAAACGCCTATGTAAAGGACGGCGAAATAGTCAGCTGCCTGGGCTTTACGGGCGGCAGCTTTCAGGATATGACGAGGATCGCCGGCGTAGACGAGGGCGTGTGGGCAGAGCTTTACCTTCTGAACGAGGCCAACCTCTCCGAGCGCATAGGCACGCTCATAAACAACCTCGCCGAAATAAAGTCGGCGGTAGACGGCGGCAGCGAAGAGGAGCTGCGCGCGGTGCTGCGGGCGGGGCGCGAGCGCTTCCTCCAGTCAAAGGAGAGGGCGCAGAGCGGCGGAATAACCGTTACGCTGTTAAAGTGACGGGCGCGGCGCTATGTGCGCGCCGTAATACATATGAAAGTTAAAATAAGCATACATTCGCTCGCGGGCGGCGAGGAGCATAATTTCCGCACCTTCGGCGAGCTGGAATTTTTAAACGGCGGCTTTATCGTGAATTACCGGCTCGACGGCGACGACTGCGTGTTGGAATACGCCGATATGCGCGCCGTGCAGCGCCGCAGCGGGCGGCTCACCTTCATAATGCAGTTCTGCGAGGGGGAGGAGACGGAGTGCGTCCTCTCGGAGGGCGGCTCAAAGTTTGTGTTCCCCGTTTTCACTTCGGTCATGGGAGTATCGATGACGGAGGAGGGCTGCACGCTCACCTTAAAATACCTTCAGGGCGAGGAGCGCGAGGATACCGAGCTGGTATTTTCGGCCGAGCACTTCCGCGCTCGCGACGAAAAGCGCTCTCCCCGCAGCCGTTAAAAATTGCAATTGGCGGCAATAGTGCATACAAAACGGCAAAATATGCGCAATTCCGTTCAAACAGGGCGCACTATCATTTAAAAAAGGCCCCTTAAGGGTAAATATAATTAAAAAGGCAAAATAATAGGCCTCAAAAGCCTCAGGAGTAAATTCTTTTTCTATGAAAATCAGGTATTTAGGTCATTCCAGCTTTCAGCTGATCGAAAGTACGGGCACAACGGTGGTCACCGACCCGTATGCCGACAGCGTGGGTTGCACAATGCCCAAAGTATCCGCCGACGCGGTTACCGTTTCGCATCACCACTACGATCACGACGCCATCGAAAAGATAGGCGGTTCGCCCATCGTGATAGATAAGGAGGGCAGTTACGAGCTTTCGGGCGTGGAGATAAACTCTATAAAGAGCTTTCACGATCCCGAGGGCGGCAGGCTGCGCGGCGAAAACATAATATTCAAATTCAGCATGGACGGCATAGAGGTATGCCACCTCGGCGACATCGGCGAGGAGTGCTCCACCGAACTTATCGAAGCTCTCCTTCCCGTCGACGTGCTCATGATCCCCGTCGGCGGCACATATACCATCGACGCCGAACAGGCCAAGGAGTATGTCGACAGGATAATGCCCGACATAGTCATCCCCATGCACTACCGCGAAAAGGGCAAAAAGCTCGATATCGACAAGGTGGACGATTTTTGCGACCTCTTCGAAGAGGAGGAGATAGAAAACGAGGGCGAGAGCGAAATAGAGATCTCCCGCGAGGACCTCGGCGGCGACAGCACGAAAATTATTGTTATGGAGAGAGTGGAAGATTGATATCCGACGAATTATTGCAGACCCTGCGTGACCAACTTGAAAAGCGAAGCATATACGATCTCCGTCAGGTAGGAAGGGCGGTAGGCGTAAAGCGCCCCTCCGATATGAATAAGGAGCCTCTCATTTCGGCAATACTCGATATAGCCGAGTGCAAGGTGGCGCCCTTCCCCCGCACGGGCAAGGGAGCTCCTCCCAAGTCGAGTTCATTCGATAACGATGTGGTCGCGCTCGTCGAAAAGTGCATGAAGTGTTACAGCGGCTACAAAGACGAGCCCTCCGAAGAGGGGCGCGGCAACGATATGTCCGTGCGCTCCGAGGGCGGCCCCGACGACGAAAACGTATACAGCGGCGTGCTTGAATTTACCGAAAAGTTCTGGTTTTTGCGTACGCACAATTTCGAGCTCACCACGGGCGGCGATGTATTCGTTCACACCTCCTTCGTCACGCGCTTTCATCTGCGCGAGGGCGACTATATAACCTGCAAGGCAAAGCGCCGCAAAGAGGGCGAGTGCCCCGGCGCAACATATATAATAAGCGTAAACGGCGTGCGTCCCGACATGCTCAACCCGCGCGCTGTGTTCGATAAACTCATTCCCTGCTATCCCGACAGGCGCTTTACTTTGGAGCGCGAGGGCGGCACCCTTACCGACAGGGTGATAGACCTCTTCTCGCCGATAGGCAGGGGGCAGAGGGCGCTCATCGTCTCTCCTCCCAAGGCGGGCAAAACCACGATGCTCAAGGATATTGCCTGCTCAATAACGGCCAACTATCCCGAGGCCGAAGTGCTCGTGTTGCTCATCGACGAGCGGCCCGAGGAAGTGACCGATATCCGCCGCACGGTAACGTCGGCGCGCGTGATATATTCTACGTTCGACAGGGGCGAGCACCACCATATCCACGCCGCAAGCCTCACGCTCGAGCACGCCAAGCGCCTCGTGGAGGCGGGCAAAGACGTGGTCATTCTGCTCGACAGCATAACGCGCTTAACGCGCGCATACAACGCGGTCACAAATTCGGGGCGCATGCTCTCGGGCGGGCTCGATCCGCAGGCGCTCATCGAGCCGCGCAAGTTCTTCGGCGCGGCGCGAAACACCGAAGACGGCGGTTCGCTCACCATAATAGCCACTGCGCTCGTCGATACGGGCAGCCGCCTCGACGACGTGATATACGAAGAATTCAAGGCCGCGGGCAACATGGAGATAGTGCTTTCGCGCGAGCTTGCCGAGCGCCGCATCTTCCCCGCGATAGACATAAAGTCTTCGGGCGCGCGCAAAGAGGAGCTGCTCTTATCCGAAAAGGAGCTCGACCTTTCCTGCAGGCTGCGCCAGATGATAGGCAGGCAGCTCAACAGCGAGGGGCTGTATGCCCTCATGAACAAAACGCGCACCAATGCCGAGCTTATAGAGCGCGCCGAAAAGTCGGGCATATAAGAAAAGGCACGCGGCACAAGATAATAAATTAAAAAAATAAATTTATACGGCGGCAGAGATATAGCAGAATAATAACATGGCAGAAAAGAACACTTTTACCGATAAGGTCAAAATAAAAATAAAGTCGGGCGACGGCGGCGACGGAATGAACTCCTTTAAGTCATTCAAGGGCAAGCCGGCGTGCGGTCCCGACGGCGGCGACGGCGGAAAGGGCGGCGACGTTTATATCGTTGCGGACAGAGGGCAAAACGACCTTCTGCCCTTTCGTTTTACTTCCAAATATTTTGCCGGCGACGGCGAAAAGGGCGGCACCAACCAGTGCTTCGGCAAGAGCGGCAAGGACGTTATAATCAAAGTGCCCGTGGGCACCATAGTAAAGGACGCCGAAACGGGCACGGTGATAGCCGATATGTTCTCCGACGGCGAAAAAAAGCTGATAGCCGAGGGCGGCAGGGGCGGCAAGGGCAATGTACGCTTCACCACCTCGCGCAGGCATGCGCCCAACTTCGCCCAAAAGGGTGAAAAAACCGAGCCGCACGTGCTCATTCTCGAGCTCAAAGTAATAGCCGACGTGGGCATAATAGGCTTCCCCAACGTGGGCAAAAGCACGCTGCTCTCAAAGATATCTGCGGCGCGGCCAAAGGTCGCCAACTATCACTTCACCACCCTCTCGCCCAATCTCGGCGTGGTAAAGGTGTATGATAAGAGCTTCGTCGCGGCCGATATACCCGGCCTTATCGAGGGCGCGGCCGAAGGCGCCGGCCTCGGGCACGACTTTTTGCGCCATATCGAGCGCACCCGCCTTCTTCTGCACGTTGTGGACATCTCGGGCAGTGAGGGGCGCGACCCCGTCGAGGACTTTAAAAAGATAAATGCCGAGCTCGCGGGCTATTCGCAAAAACTCGCCTCCCTTCCGCAGGTGATAGCGCTCAACAAGTGCGACGTCTACGGCGCGGATGAGCACCTTGCGGCCTTCAAAAAGAAGTACGGCAAAAAATATAAGATATTCCCCATAACGGCGGTCTCGGGCGAGGGTCTGCAGCCGCTGTTGGACGAGCTGGTAAAGGAGCTCGAGGCGCTCCCGCCCGTCGCAAGGGAGGAGGCGGACGAGCTGTTCACCTACCGCAAGCCCTCCGACCTCGGCTTCGAGATATTCCTCGACGGCGACGTGTATGTGGTGGTGGGTCCGCTCGTGGATATGCTCTGCCGCAACGTCAACCTCGCCGATCCCGACTCTATGGCATACTTCCAAAAGATATTGCGCGAAAAGGGCGTTATAGCAAAGCTCAAGGAGATGGGCATAAACGAGGGCGACACCGTATCTATCGGCGACGTGGAGTTCGACTTCGTCGAATAACAAAAATAAATTTGCGCGGCAAAATTTCGGCGCAAAATGAGTACAAAATAAATATAAGGATAATATATGCTTACATCAAAACAGCGCAGCAAATTAAAGTCGCTCGCGGCAAACCTCTCGCCCGTGGGGCAGGTGGGCAAGGAGGGCATAGGCGAAAATATGCTCAAGAGCTTTTCCGACTGCCTCGAGGCGCGCGAGCTGATAAAGGTAAATATTCTGGAGAATGCCGAGGGCGTCCCCCGCGAGATAGGCGAGGAGCTCGCCGCAAGGCTGGGCGCGGAGTGCGTCATAGTAATAGGCCGCAAGGCCGTGCTGTACCGCCGCTCCTCCCGCAAAAATTTCGAGCATATCCAGCTTTAAACGCGGCGGCCGATACGGCGGCGCGCTTGGCAATTTAAATATATGCTGCCGTCAAAATATCAAAATATGCACACTTGCGCCTATGCACTCTTTCTCTTACCGAAAAGCGCGGCAAGGCAGCACAGCAACAGCAGCAGCGAGCCTGAAACTATATAGTATATCGGGTAGTAGGTGAAGTAGCTGAAAAAGAGCAGCGCCGCACCCGACCAAAATGCGGGCAGGCACAGCTTGCGCGTAAAGCGCGAGCGCACCAGCGCAAAAAATTTAGTGCGCTTTTTGCCCTCAAACAGGTACTTTTCGGGCAGCTTGCCCGCCTCTTTGAATATCTTATAAACGTCGTCGGCGCGCAGCAGCTCTATCCGCGTTGCGGCGGCAAAGTCGGCGCAGCTCTGCGTGGCGGAGGAGCACACAAAATACTTCTTTCCGCCCTCCCGCCTTACAAGCGGCAGCAGGCAGTCGGCGGTTACCGGTTCGGCCTTAAAGCAGGCAAGATATACGGCGCCATCCTTTAAAATAAACTGCCCGTCCAGTCTTGCTCCGTAAAGGCAGTCGGCAAGCAGCTTGTTTGCGCCCTCCTCGCCGAGTATGGCAAGGTGCACGGCAAGTTTTTGCGCCTCCGCCCTGCCCTCGGTTATGCCGTCGGCTCTGCTGCGCCTCGCCATTATCAAAAAATAGGCGCCAACTCCTGCGGCAAGCCCGCAAACTATGCCCGCGGCAAGCCCCGCGGCGGCGTCAAAATAGTACCTTATAAGCGTAAAAAACAGCAAAAACACGCATACTGCCGCCAGCAGCGCGTCGCAAATTGCAGGTATATACTTTCTCATACCAAAATTTTTGCCGCAAAGGCGGCCGTTTAAACGCACTTTTATTTTTTTATATAATAATTATGAAGATCATACTTTTCGGAGGGGCTTTCAACCCCGTTCACAATGAGCATCTGGCAATGTTAAAGGCGGCCACCGCAGCAATAGGCGCCGACAAGGTGATAGTAATGCCCACGGCGGTATCTCCCCACAAGACGGGGCAGATGACGGCCTCGCCCGCAGAGCGGCTGGAGATGTGCCGCCTGGCCTTCGGCAGCTTTGCCGAAGTTTCCGACTTCGAGGTGGAAAAGGGCGGCGCAAGTTTTTCGTACATAACGTGCGAGCGCTTGAAGCACAAGTATCCGAATGATGAGATATTCTTTCTCATGGGCGCGGATATGTTCGCCTGCTTCCCCGACTGGGTATATCCCGAGCGCATCTTAAACTGCGTAAACGTGGCGGTGTGCGCGCGCGAGGGCAGCGCAGATGTGGCCAAGGCCCAGCAGAACTTCAAGCAGCTGTATAAGCGCGAGGCGCTCGTGGTTGGCTACACCGGCTCGGTGGTATCCTCCACCCGCGTGAGGACGCTTGCGGCCATAGGCGCCGATATATCGGCGTGCGTCCCGCCCGAAGTGGAAAAATACATCAAAAAGAACGGGCTGTATCTCATACCTCAGCTCGCCGAGGCGCAAAAGCTGCTCACCGAAAAGCGCGCCCGCCATACGCTCGGCGTGGCGTTCATGGCGGCGGAAAACTGCCGCAGGCTCAAAATACCCGAAAAGAAGGCCGTCACCGCGGCTGCCCTGCACGATGCCGCCAAGTATTTAAAGCTCTCCGACGAGCGCTTAAAGGGCTTTGAACCGCCCGAAAACGTGCCCGAAAGCGTAATGCACCAATACACGGGCGCATACCTTGCCGAGCACGAGTTCGGCATCACCGACGAGGACGTTTTAAACGCCATACGCTACCACACCAGCGGCAGGGCGGGCATGTCGCCCCTCGAAAAGCTGATATTCCTCTCGGACATGCTCGAAGAGGGCAGGGTGTATGAGGGGGTTGACAGGCTGCGCGCCATCTTCGCGCGCGACATCGACGAGTGCCTCGAGGAGGCACTGAAGGAGCAGCTGAAATACCTGAAGTCGTCGGGCAAGGAGATATATCCCCTCACGCAGCAGGCTTACGACTATATCCGCGCCGAGCGCGCAAAGAAGTAATGCGGCAAAGGCAGCGCAAAATAATAAATAATAAGGAAAAACTATCAGTATGACAAGTAAAGAAAAGACGCTTGCTATCTGCAAGATCCTCTCCGATAAAAAGGGCGAAAACATCGTGTATATCGACGTCGCCGACAAGAGCTCGCTGTGCGACTACTTCGTCATCGCGGGCGGCAGGTCGTCCACGGCGGTCAAGTCGCTCACCGAAAATCTGGAGGAGAAGATGGAAAAGGACTTCGGCCTTTCGCCCGAGCGCAAAGACGGCGGCAGAGAGGGGCGCTGGGGCGTGCTCGACTACGGCGACGTAATAGTGCATGTCTTCAACGACGAGATGCGCGATTTTTACCGCCTCGAGCGCCTGTGGGAGGACGGCAAAAACCTTACCGCATATAAAGATTAAAATAAGTATTTAAAAGTTGATTTTAATACAAGGCCGCGCGGGCGCGCAAAAATTGCGCGCCCGCGCGGCCCTTTTATATGCGCGCAAAACGGCGTTTTATAAACACATGGTGCGCTTTTTTGTGCCGTAAATATAAAAATTGCCCGTTGACAGTCCGCCAAAACTGGGCTATAATTATATGGAACGGGGAAGTAAATTCCCCGCTTTAAAACGCACCAAAATAAATTTAAAAGGGGTATAAAATGGACAGATATGATGCTGTGGTCATAGGCGCCGGCAACGGCGGCCTCGTCGCGGCTATAAGGCTGTTGCAGGGCGGCGCAAAGGTGCTGCTCGTCGAAAAGCACAACCTCCCCGGCGGCTTTGCCACAAGCTTCCGCCGCGGCAGGTTTGAATTCGAGGCCTCGCTGCACGAGCTCAACGACTTCGGCCCCGCCGGCAACGGCGGCGACGTGCGCGACTTGTTCGACAGTTTGGGCGTCACCGACAAGGTGGAGTGGGTACCCATACCGGATGCCTACCGCGTGATAGTGCGCAGCGAGGGGCTGGACGCGCTCATGCCCTTCGGCAAACAGGCCTTCATCGATAAGTTGGAGAGCTACGTGCCCGGCTCGCGCCTCTCCGCCGAGCGCTTTTTTGAACTTGGCGAGCAGATACGCGCCGCGCAGGCATACACCAACTCGCGCAACGGCATAGTCGATTCGTCGGTGATGGTAAAGGAGCACGGCAACTATGTGCGCACGGGCTCTTATTCGGTAAACGAGGTGCTCGAGTCGCTCAAAATGCCGCAGAAGGCGCGCGATATCATCAACGCTTACTGGTGCTACCTCGGCGCCCACTGCGACGAGCTGAGTTTTACTCATTATGTATCCATGGTGATAAGGTATATCACCCGCGGCGCAATGGCGCCCAAGATGCGTTCGCACGAGATATCTCTCGCCATGTGCGAGCGCATACGCGAGCTGGGCGGCGACATATGGTTCAATACCGAGGCCGAAAAGATAGTCACCGGCGCCGACGGCGGCGTGGAGGGCGTAATATTAAAGGGCGGCAGGCTGATAAAAACGCGCCACGTCGTTGCCAACTGCTCGCCTCACGTCGTATACGGCAGGATGATGGATGGCGTGCCCGAAAGGATAGTGCGCGCCACCAACGCGCGCAAGTTCGCGGGCAGGGGCTTCTGCATGTTCCTCGGCCTCAATAAGAGTGCCGACGAGCTGGGCATCGAAAACCACAACTACTTCTTATACGACACGTCAAACAGCGCAAAGCAGTACGAGCTGATGAAGAGCATAGATACAAACAGTGCGCAGGCCACCGTGTGCCTCAACCGCGCCCATCCCGACTGCTCGCCAAAGGGTACGTCGCTCATGTACTTCACCACGCTGTATATGTCGGACTGCTGGGGCGATGTAAAGCCCGAAGACTACGCGCGCACCAAGGAAAAGGTGGCAAACATGATGATAGACAGGTTCGAGCGCGACACGGGCAGCAAGATACGCGACAGCATAGAGGAGATCTCCGTTGCCACGCCCATGACGTACGCGCACTACTGCGGCCACCCCGAGGGCGGCATATACGGCTATGAATCGCAGTATTGGGACGGCCTCAACCCCAGGCTGCAGATGATGGCGGAGGACCACCAGACGCGCGGCCTGCGCTTTGCGGGCGGCTATTCCATGCGCCTTTCGGGCTATTCGAGCGCATACTTCTCGGGTGATATAACCGGCAGGCAGACCGTCGGCGACATAAAGAAGGAGGGCTGAAAATATGGCATACAAATTTAAAAGACAGGTATTCGGCTTCATGGACCTCTTGCGCTTCAAAAAGATGGTGCCCCTCCGCGAAAAGAAGCTTTCCGAGGGCTCGGCCGCGCCCATTCCCAAGACCTACCGCGTAAACCAAACGGCGGAAATACTCCACCCCGGCACGCAGAGCGCCGAACTTGTATCAGTAGAGAGCGTCACCGCCGATATGAAGACATACACCTTCAAACTCTCAAAAAATATGATGTTCCGCGCGGGGCAGTACGTCACCGTGGGGCACGCCGTGGGCGGCTCCTTCGTATCCCGCCCGTATGCGATAAGCTCCTCGCCCTATGCGGCGCTGCACGAGGGCAAGCTCTCGGTAACGGTAAAAAAGGCGGGCTTTTTCAGCGGCTGGCTGTATGAAAACGCCAAGCCGGGCGATATATTCGTTATAGGCGACCCTTCGGGCTTCTTCTTTTACGACGGCGTGCGCGACCGCAAAAATATTGTCGGCATCGCGGGCGGCAGCGGCATAACGCCCTTCGTGTGCATGGCGCGCGCCATTGCCGAGGGCAGCGAAGACTTCGACCTCACCTTAATATACGGCGCCCGCACGCAGGCCGACCTCGCCTTCAAGGACGAGCTCGACAGACTCTCGGGCGATAAGTTCAGGGTGGTATATGTGCTCAGCGACGAAAAGAAGCCTGGTTTTGAGAGCGGCTTCGTGAGCGCCGACATAATCAAAAAGTATGCCCCCGCAAGCTATTCGGTGATGATGTGCGGCCCGCAGGCCATGTATGACTTTGCCGATAAGCAGCTCGCATCCCTCGGGTTGGGCGGCAAGTATGTGCGCAAAGAGGCCAACTGCATAGGCGACCGCGACGTTAAGCCGCAAAAATACGCCCTCACCGTGCACATCCGCGACGAGGTGTTCAATATCACCGCAAACTCGCGCGAAACGCTGCTCGTTGCCATGGAGCGCGCGGGGCTGCGCGTGCCCTCGAAGTGCCGCGCGGGAGGATGCGGCTACTGCCACAGCCGGCTCATATCGGGCAAGTACACGATAGCGGGAGGGGATAAGCGCCGCCTTGCCGACGTAAAGTTCGGCTACATTCACCCCTGCTGCACCTATCCCGATTCGGATATGGAGATAGAGGTCCCCTCTGGCGAGTAAGGCATATCTGCGCCCGCTGACGGCAGACAGCAAAAAACAGATACCACAAAAAAAGTAAGCGCCCCGACGGCCGTCGGGGCGCTTGAATTTTAAATTTGCATCTATAAAAATGATAATTGACCGCATACTATGCCGCAATTACCGCCATTTTGCATTACTTGCTCATGCCTTCCTGAACGGCAACTGCAACGGCAACGGTTGCGCCTACCATGGGGTTGTTGCCCAACGAAAAACAGCAATTTTTATCGTCTTAATACGTCTCAAAAATACTCATTTTTGAGCAAAATCAGCGTATTTTTGGCTGAAAAGCTTCTGTTTTTGCCTTTTATCGTGTTTATATGTTTTAATGCGTTTTTACCTGAAATGTTGAACTAATGTTGAATTTTTTGCTTGGTCATACCAATGGTTTTAATAAAAAATTCAATTCTAAAACTCATTCATATGGTTTATGCAGAGTTTTATTTTGAATAAAATGACTCAAACTGTATATATGGCATACAGTTATAAAGGCAGCATAAGTTTCGGACTTGTTTATATCCCTGTCACGCTCCACAGCGCGGTGAAGGACAATTCCATCGGCTTCAACATGATAGACAAAAAGACGATGAGTCGCGTGAAGTACAAAAAGACTTGCGCCGACTGCGACGGCAGGGAGGTCAAGCAGGAGGACATAGTAAAGGGCTTCGAGTACGAGGACGGCAAGTACGTTATTTTTGAAAATAAGGACTTCGATAAGCTCAAATCTAAGAAGGATAAGAACATTACCATCGAAAAGTTCGTCAAGCTCTCCGAAGTCGACCCCATCTATTTCGATAAGCCATACTATGTAGTCCCCACGGGCGCGGAGAAGGCATTTGCCGTGTTACTTGCTGCAATGGAGCAGGAGGATAAAGCGGCTGTTGCCAAAACCGTGCTCGGTACAAAGGAAACGCTAATTCTCATCCGCGCAAAGGGCGGGCAGATGCTTTTAAATACTTTATTCTTTGAGGAAGAAATTACAGCCAACCCTGCCAAAGAGGTAAAGGAGCAGGGCAGTGAAGCTGAACTTAAAATGGCGAAAGCCCTGATAGAGGGTATGAGCGGCAAGTTCAATCCCTCGGACTATAAGGACGAATACCGCAGCAAAGTGCAGGAGGCAATAGAGCGCAAAATCGCGGGCAAGGGGATTGTATCTCCCAAGGAGAGCGGTTCGGGCAAGATGATAGATTTAATGGAGGCACTGACAAAGAGTCTCGAACTTGCTCAAAAGCCTAAGCCTGCCAAACGGACGGCAGTCAAAAAAACTTCGGAGCGTAAAAAGGCGTGAGCGACCTGTTTGAGGATAAAAACATATCGCCCATGCTTCTGTACGAAACACAGCCCTTCGACGACGAAAACTATATCTATGAATTAAAGCTGGACGGAATACGTTGCCTCGCCTATATCGACAGTAAATCAGTAGTATTGCAAAACAAGCGCCATAAGGACGTGACGGCAATCTATCCAGAACTTTCGCAGATGAGCAAGTGCGTCAAGAGGCGCGTCATACTTGACGGCGAGCTTGTCGTTTTAAATAAAGACGGCAAGCCCGATTTTTATGCCCTTCAACGCCGCAGCCTCATGGCGGACAGTTTTAAAATCAGTCTTGCGGCAAAGAGTAATCCCGTTCAGTTTGTCGCCTACGACATTATTTATCATAACGGCAAAGACCTTACGGATAAGCCGCTCATGGAGCGCAAGGCTATACTTTCAAAGGCGGTGCGCGAGGGCAATAACCTCACAATTTCAAGGTATATAGAAAAGAATGGCATTGCCTTCTTTGAGCTTGCAAAGTCACAGGAGCTTGAAGGCATAGTTGCTAAAAGGAAGGATGGGCTGTACCACATAGGCAAGCGCACGCGCGACTGGCTCAAAATCAAGGTAATGCAGGACGAGGACTTGCTGATTTTGGGCTACCAGCTCGACGAGTACGGCGAGGTCAAAGACCTCATTTTGGGTTATTACGACGATGAGGGAAAATTGCAATGCCGCGGCAAAGTCTACCTTGGCATATCGAAGGAGGAGAGGGGTATCATAGCGCAATTCTCAAAAGGGAATACGGTCAAAAATCCGTGGTTCCCCAAATATAAAAACGCCGTCTGGCTCAAACCTCAACTTATAGGCACGGCACACTTCATGCACGAGACAGAGAGTGGCGGAATGCGCCAGCCCGTATGGAAAGGTTTGAGATTTGATAAAATCTATTGACAAATGGGATTTCAAGTATTAAAATAATGCAAACAAATGTTTGTATTTTAGGAGGTAAAAGTGAAGGAGCGTACTTATATTGCAATCGACCTTAAATCATTTTATGCCTCCGTAGAGTGCGTGGACAGAGGGCTCGACCCGTTGGATACTAACCTTGTCGTAGCAGATAAGAGCAGGACGGACAAGACAATTTGTCTTGCCGTAACGCCTGCGCTCAAATCATACGGTGTGTCTGGCAGAGCGCGCCTGTTTGAAGTTGTGCAGAGAGTGAAGGAGGTCAACCGTGAACGCCGCAAGAATGCTCCGAACAGGAAGTTTACGGGCAAGTCGCACTTTGACAGCGAACTTAAAGCCGATCTGTCGCTCGAACTTGGGTATATTGTCGCACCGCCCCGTATGGCGCACTACATTGAATACAGCACGAAGATTTATCAGATATATTTACAGTACGCCGCGCCCGACGACATTCACGTTTATTCGATAGACGAGGTGTTTATCGACGTAACTTCATACCTTAAAACGGCAAAGTGCACCGCCCGCGAATACGCCATGCGTATGATAAAGCATGTTTTAAAGGAAACGGGCATAACCGCTACGGCAGGTATAGGTACAAATTTATATCTCTGCAAAGTTGCAATGGACATTGTTGCAAAGCACGTCCCCGCCGACAAGAACGGAGTGCGCATTGCAGAGCTTGACGAGATGACCTATCGTCAAACATTGTGGAGTCACCGTCCGCTAACAGACTTCTGGCGCGTGGGTAGAGGTTATTCCAATAAGTTGGAACGCCACGGACTTTACACTATGGGCGATATTGCTCGCTGCTCCATAGAGAACGGTTCATTTTACAATGAAGATTTACTCTATCGTATGTTCGGTATCAATGCCGAACTTCTCATCGACCACGCGTGGGGGTGGGAGCCGTGCACTATTGCAGACATAAAAGCATATAAACCGCAGGCAAACAGCCTCGGTTCAGGTCAGGTATTGCAGGAGCCTTACCCGTATAAAAAGGCAAAGCTCGTCGTAACAGAAATGGCGGACGCCCTTGCGCTCGACCTTGTTGCAAAGGGGCTTGTTACAAATCAGATAGTTATGACCGTTGGCTACGACTGCGACAACGAAAACTACGACGGCGAATTTACCTACGACCACTATGGCAGAAAGATACCTAAACACGCGCACGGCACATATAACCTCGACGAGTACTCCTCTTCAGGAAAATATCTGTGCTATGCTGCAACGGAGTTGTTCGACAGAATAGTCGATAAAAAGCTCAATATCCGCCGCCTGTATATAACGGCAAATCAGATAGGAGGACACAAAGCATGAGCGACTATGACGATATAATCAATCTGCCGCACCATCAGTCAAAAAATAACCCGCACATGTCGCTGTACGACCGGGCGGCTCAGTTTGCACCGTTTGCCGCACTCACAGGCTATGACGATGCGGTAAAGGAGGCAAGGCGACTGACAGACAGTAAGCCTGAACTTGACGAAAATCAGCTTGAAGAACTTGACCAAAAGCTCGCCGACCTGATGACATGTATTGAAGAACACCCCGAAGTTACGATAACCTACTTCAAACCTGACGATAAAAAGGAGGGTGGAGCTTATATTACCTGCGTGGGTAAACTCAAAAAGATTGACTGTTATAAACGCCAGCTCATTTTTGAAGATGGCAGAGAAATAGAAGTCTGCAACATTGTAGAGATGCAATACAGGCAACAACTGAAGTTGCAGAAAACTTAGATGCTTGGAAAAGAATAGCTTTTAAAGAAGGTATAGAAAAATTAAAGGATATTTTAAAGGATATGCTAATATCTAGAGAAAACTTCCAAAAAAACACATGGATTACAGCTCTTTTTCGATCGATTATTGATCATATAAATATTATTCTATAATAGAGATTGATACGCATATTGCAATCCGAACTGATGTGGTTGGATAGTAATAGATGTTTTTTGTTTTTACAATAAAACATTGAAAGAAGTGTCAATTACCAATGGTAACAGAGGTAGCATTTTTATCCACTAAACCCATGTTTAGTGGATAAAAATGCTGTCCACTGTAAAAACCCTGAAAAACGATGAGTTTTTCAGGGTTTTTGCTATTTTTTTGGCAAAAACAGGGAATTTTTCCTATGGAAAGAAAGATTTTAATTTTATGCTGTCTTTTTGCCATTTTCGAGCAAAAACAGGACTTGAACCTTTATGTTATTTATATTTAATCATAATCAAATGAATAAGGGGGGCATATCCTAACAAGACTTGCGCTTTTTTCTTTTATTGTGATATAATAGATAACGATAAAAAGTTCTTAAATAGCGTTTTGGGATTAGTTAAGATGATGCAAAAGGAAAGAGAATTGAAAATTGGAAAATGGTTCTCAATGTGGATAGATAAAAACTGCAAAGGTATAGAGGAATTGTTTTGTTTTGATGCTGTTTATGTTGAAAGTTGGGGACCTAAATATATAGGAATAAAAGCTATTAAACATTGGTTTGTTGAGTGGAACACACGCGGTAGCGTTAAGACGTGGGATATTAAACAGTTTTTTCACAAGGACGAGCAGACGATTGTAGAGTGGTATTTCTGCAGCGAAATGGATGATGGCAGGAAAGAGGAGTTCGATGGGCTTTCTTTAATTCAATGGGAAAATGGTAAAATCTGCTTTCTGAAAGAATATGGTTGCAATATCAATAACTATAATCCTTATCAAGAAGGTAGTGAACCTGTTTTTAGAGATGAGAAAAGTAAGTGGTTTTGATAGGAGAAAGAGATGAGTGAACTTCGCAAAATCCCTAATGTGGGAAAGACAACGGAAAAAGACCTTATTGCGATGGGATACACGACCATAGAATCATTGAAAGGGAAAACCGCAGAGCAGCTTTACGAAGAAGAATGTTCTTTGCGCGGAGAACTCATCGATCGTTGTCAGTTGTATTTATATCGAGCCGTCGAATATTTCGTAAATTCCGAAAACCCAGATCTTTCAAAATGCCCGTGGTGGCTTTGGAAGGATGAATTTGTAGAGCCTTCTCCCTGCGGAGCGGTGTGCGCCGAATGCGGTCTGTTTCCCAAAGCATGCGAAGGTTGCCGCAAAATAAAAGGAAAAGTGTATTGGCTGCAATACACGGGCGGGGATGTGTGCAAAGTTTACGATTGCTGTGTCAATCAGAAGGGACAGACAAATTGCGGAAAATGCGACCGTCTGCCCTGCGAACGATTTACCAAAGACCCCACGGTTTCTGACGAACAGAACGAGGAAAATCTTAAAAAGATGTTGGCGCGGTTAAAGGGATAGAGAGGAAAGTGTATGCCGAAAAAAAGAAGAATAACGATGCCGAGATCGTGAAGGAAAACTATAATAAAAACGCACAGTTAGAATGGGAACGTCTGGAAGGTTTCCACTTTGAGTTTGAGATTGCAAAACATTATCTGAAAAAATATCTGCGTGGGAAAACTGTTTTGGATATCGGAGGCGGTCCGGGCAGATACAGCGTGTGGCTTGCCAAGCAGGGGTACGACGTGACCCTTGTCGATCTGAGTGAAAACAACATTGCACTTGCAAAACAGAAATTTCAGGAGTACGGTGTACAGGTAAAAGCGTATGTCTGCGATGCGCGGGATTTGTCTGCTCTCGGTCTTTCGATTTTCGATAATGTGCTCATCATGGGGCCTCTGTATCATTTGTCCGACGTTGAGGACAGAAAGAAATGCGTTTTGGAGGCAAAAAAGCACCTTGCAAAAGACGGTATTTTGTTTACGTCGTTTATTACGCTTACTGCGGGACTGAACTATTATCTCGATACAGCTCCCGAACAGTTGATACACGAACCCGCAATGGATCTGTTCGACCGTATGGAGAGGGACGAATCTTGGAGCGGTATGGCTTTTACGCAGGCAACCTTTATCAATAGTCTGGAAGTGTTGCCGTTTTTTGACGAACTCGGTTTTGAGAAACTTGCTCTGTTGGGACAGGAAGGTCTAACGGGTCCGCGTCTGACAAAAATAGAAAATTCCGACGAAGAGGTACGCAAAACCTATCTCGAAATTTCCTTGCGCGTGTGCGAAAATCCGCAATATTATGCTTACAGCAATCACCTGCTGTATATCGGGAAAGCAAAATAAACGAAAAAAAGTAAAACAGGCAAAATGGAAAAAAGAGGTGAGAAATGGCGGTTACAAGTATAAAAGCGGTGCTTCCGTGCGAGATAAATAAAGTGTGGGAGCTTGTCTTGGGGGTGGAAAATTACGGCGCTTGGAGAAGCGATTTGAGCAAAACCGAAGTGATAAACAATAGACAGTTTATTGAATATACCAAAGACGGCTATTCCACGAAGTTTACGGTAACGCTTGTCGAGCCATACGCACGATGGGAGTTTGAGATGGAAAACAGCAATATGACAGGGCATTGGATTGGAGTGTTTACGGAGAGAGGAGACGAAACTGAGATAGATTTTACAGAGTGCGTGAAAGCAAAAAAGTGGTTTATGAAACCATTTGTTAAGTCATATCTGAGAAAACAGCAAGCACAGTTTGTTGCGGATATAAGAAAGGCATTGGGAAGGATGTAGACTATGAAAGATATGATTGGGTACAGTGGATTGGACTGCGAAACATGTGATGCATACATAGCGACCGTCCATGACGATCTAGTCTTGCGCGAGAAAACGGCAAAGTTGTGGGCAGGGTTGAACAACGCTCCGATTTTGCCCGAACACATCAACTGCGAGGGCTGCCGCAAACACGGAGCGAAAACCATATTTTGCGAGCATCTGTTGTATATAGGAAAAGTTGAAAAATGTATGAAAAACTGACTTGTTAGCCAAAAGAGAGGATAAAATTATGGCGTCGAGCAACGCGTATCTTCAATATATTTTAGGACAGCTATCTGAATTGGAAGAAATCACATATCGTCCGATGATGGGTGAGTATATTATCTATTATCGGGGAAAAATCGTAGGGGGAATCTATGACGACAGATTGCTTGTAAAACCCGTGAAAACCGCAATTTCTTATATGCCGTCAGCGACGTATGAATTGCCTTATGAAGGAGCAAAGGAAATGCTACTTGTTGACGAAGTTGAAGACAAATCATTTTTGAGAGGATTATTCAACGCTATCTACGAAGATTTGCCGGAGCCGAAAAAAAGAAAATGAAAGAAGTTATTATTCGAAGGATGAAGACAGATGAATATTTTTTGCTAAAAGAGTTTACATATCATGCGATTTATGTTCCAACAGGTGTAAATATGCCGCCAAAGCATATTGTTGAACTTCCCGAACTAAAAGTTTATTATCAGGATTTTGGAACGAGAGCGGGAGATATTTGCCTTATTGCCGAAACCGATAACAAAATTGTCGGTGCAGTATGGACGAGGATTGTAAACGACTTTGGCCATATCGATGACGATGTACCGTCACTTGCCATTGCCGTTTCAAAAGAGAGCAGAGGGAATGGTATAGGGACGCGTCTGCTTTTAGAGATGATCGAAGTTTTGAAAAAAGAGAGATTTTCTGCGGTTTCTCTGTCTGTCCAAAAAGAAAATTTTGCCGTAAAGCTGTATGAAAGAGCTGGTTTCGAAGTTGTAAAAGACAACGGCGAGGAGCTTGTCATGCTTAAAATAATAAAAGAATGTAAAGTAGTAAGTTTGTAATATGAAGAAATGGAAAAACGCTCGGCAATTTTGTCGGGAGTTTTTTATAAGATGACTTGCTGTTGTCATCTTTAATATGGTATAATTAAAGAAAAGTACATAAGGAGGTCGTCATGCTTGATACAGTACCAACCGCGGAAGAATTGACAAATCTGGTCGGAAAATCTTTATACGAAATATGGGATAGTTTAATTGCTTTGATCGATGAAAGCTATGATATGGAACATATATGGAATAATGGCGGCAAAGCATGGAAGTATGAATACAAGTACCGCCGCGGCGGAAAAACGCTATGCTCGCTCTATGCGCGGGAAAACTGTATCGGGTTTATGGTCATCTTCGGTAAAGACGAAAGGACAAAATTTGAAGAAGAACGAGATTGTTATTCAAAGGAAACGCAAACCGTTTACGACAAAGCGCAGACATTCCACGACGGCAAATGGATGATGTTTGAGCCGACCGATGCCGCTTTGTTCAGCGATTTTATGAGATTGTTGCATATTAAAAGAAAACCTAATAGAAAATAATATGTCATGCAAATTGAAAGACTTTTTGAAATCGTATATACTTTACTTGATAGAGGAACAGTAACAGCACAAGAACTTGCCGATAAATTGAATGTTTCCAAACGCACGATTTTACGCGATATTGAAACGCTTGCTCTCGCCAAAGTACCCGTCTATACTACGCAGGGCAAAGGCGGCGGCGTTTCTTTATTGGATGGATATGTTCTTGATAAAGCCGTTCTTTCTGACGAAGAAAAGGAACAAATTCTTCTCGGCATAAAAACACTTTTGCCAACAGGTAATGCGAGCGACAAGGCTCTGTCGAAACTCGGCTCTCTTTTTGCAGTAAAAAACACCGATTGGATCGAGATTGATTTTTCTCGTTGGAGCAACCCAAAGCATGACCGCGAAAAATTCGATACCTTGAAAGATGCTATTATGCAGAGGAAAACGCTCGCTTTTTCTTATCCGAATTCAACCGGCGAAATCTCTAAACGCAAAGCGTATCCGTTAAAACTTGTTTTTCAAGGCCAAGCGTGGTACATACAGGCTTTTTGCCTTTTGAAAAAGGACTATCGAACATTCAAAATCAATCGAATGATTGATTTACAGGTATTGCCCGAAACATTTGAGGCTACCTTATATACACCGCCGCCTGTTGTCCCACAAAGTATTCCAACGCAAGATAAGATACACCTTCGGGCAGTTTTTACGGCAGCAGTCGCTTATCGTATTTATGATGAATTCAACCCGGAAGATATATCAAAAAATGCGGACGGCTCCTTTACCGTCGATACGTCCATGCCTTTTGACGAATGGGTATATGGTTACTTTCTCTCTTACGGCGATAACGTGCATATTCTTGAACCGACAACCTTACGCAAAACATTACAGAAAAAAATTAAAGAAATGCTGAAAAATTATTCGGAACGATGACGCACTGTTGTCATGTTCTCTTTGCTATAATACAAGAAAAAAAGGAGAACTGACATGAAAAGAATATTGTACTTTTTGCTCGATCAATGGGCGGACTTTGAAGCGGCGTATCTGTCCACCGCCGTTAGCATGATAGGCGGCGGACAATTTGAAAATAAAATTGTTTCGCTTACGGATAAACCTGTAAAATCTATCGGCGGCTTTTCCGTTCTGCCCGATTATGATTTGAAAAGCATACCCGAAGAATACGATGCGCTCATACTGATCGGTGGAATGTCGTGGCACAGCGAAAATGCCTA
>CALVIN010000008.1 GCA_944330115.1 uncultured Clostridia bacterium | reverse complement strand
GGGCCCGTGCAGTCCCAGCGCAAAGCTCTCAAAATTTTTATTGGCTATTTCTTTGAGCGCCGCGGGCAGTTTTTCCAAAACTTCGCAGCCCAGTCTGTAATGTGCGTAAGTAGAAGGCATAGTTCTTTCTCCTTTAATTTCTCTTTAAATATTATACCGTACGCGTTTTAAAAATTTTTCTCGCTCTTGTAATAAGTTTGTAATAAAATGGGCCGCGCATTGCGTTATTTGCAAAAAAGCGCGGCCGATTAGCGGCCGCCCGTCAAAAAAACAGCCGCCGAAATGAGCCGACCGCGGCAGATTTTGTCGCTTTGCCAATTATAACAAACGAATGGCAAAAACAGTTTGCCAACGGCACCGCTAAATGGTATACTATATGCGGCAACGCAAGGCAATTGCAAAAGTTAAAGCAAGCGTCCGCATTTTGCGCGGCGCGGGGAGAGGGGTATGACGTTAGACGAGGAGTGCAAGGGCTGCCTCTACAACAGCCAGCTCAAAAAGGTTGAGCGCACCGAAAGCGACGCAAAAAAGATCGAGCAGTTCAAAGAGGGCGTGCGCGAACTGTGCGCAGATCCGCCAAAGGCTTACTGCGCGCCCCTTTTAATGCGCGATATAAACAATTTGCACGCGCGCATATTCGGCCACGGCATAAATTACTCCGCCGAAAAAAAGATGTTCAATTCGGCTGTGCTTGCAATGGAGGATGGGCTGTATTCCTCCATAATGTCCTCGCCCGACCCGATATCCGATGGCATAAAGTATGCCGCCGCGGCAAACTATATCGACTTTGCCAAGCTCTCCGATCTAAACGAGGGCAGCCTTGCACTTGTAGAGCAAGCTGCAAAGAAAACTGTGCCAAACGAGCAGACGCTCGCGCTTTTAAAGCAAAAGCTTTCCTCGGGCAAAACGCTCCTCTATGTGCACGATAACTGCGGCGAAGTGGTGTTCGATAAGATACTTATAAGGGTGATATGCGCGCTCTACCCGAATATAAGCGTGACCTCCCTCGTGCGCGGCGGCGAGATAATAAACGACGCCACCCGCGTCGACGCCGCCTTTATCGGGCTCGAAAGGTATGCAAAGGTGATGGACAGCGGCGTTGCCATCCCCGGAACGTACTTAAAAGAGATAACTGATAGCGCCTTAAAGCTCTTTTCCGAGAGTGACGTGATAATTTCAAAGGGGCTGGGCAATCTCGAAACGCTGTATGGCGAGGGCTATCATATGTTCTACATATTCATGTGCAAATGCGCGCACATTGCAAAACGCTTCGGCCATGAGCAGTGGAGCACCGCCTTTGTGTATGAATAATGCGCCACAAAAACGCATTTTAAGCAGCAAAAAAACGACGGATATTTTGCAAATATAGCTTAACATAAATTTGACTATATATCTTTGCAATACATATGCAAAGTTTCGGCGCTGGCCGGATATACGGCGGCATACTGCCGCAACACGGAGGTTCTATGAAATCAAAAATTTTAAAGGTGTGCGCGCTGCTCACCCTGCCCTTTGCAGCAATGGCGGCTTCGGCGTGCGGCGGCACAAACATAGGCGAAAACAAGAGCTATTATCTCGAGGACGACGGCCTCTACCCTGCGGTTACGGCTGCATACGAGGATGAGTCGAGGGCGGCAATATCCCGCTGGGAGAGCGCCCGCGGCGCCGAAAAGGAGGAGGTTGCAAAGGAGGTCGCCGCCGAACTCTTTGCCTACGCCTGCTACAACGAGGAGTATATCGATAAGTATGTTTACTTCTCCTCGCAGACGGGCTCCACCAACCTCGGAGAGGACGACAGCGGCGACGTCACCACGCAGAACTACAAGCTGATAATCCACGAGGGCGAAAACACTCCCGGCTATAAATATCACTACACATTAAAAAAGGTAAACGAGGCCACGGGCACCATAAACACCTTCAGGAGCTTTTTCGAGTCGGCCCGCCTGCGCTTCGTTGAAGATACCAACAAGCTCTACCGCTTCGAGGGCGAAAATATCCGCTACGTCGAGGGTCATGGTGCCGATTCCGAGCAGCCCATGCTCACCTGCGACTGGGAGACAGGCTCCAACTGGGGCACCGACGATCCCCACATCGTCAAGCGCGAGGGCGAAAAGCTCGACCTTGCCGGCATAGAGGACGATATCATCGCCCTTTCTGAGGACGGCGAGGCGGTCATTCACGGCAACATCAACATTCTTGCCGACGGAATTATAAAAAATGCCACAATAACGCGCGGCGAGTTCGACGGCCACGCCGTGTATGAGGTGGTGATGGAGATAGACGCAGCAGTCGCCAGCGCCGACGAGGCTTCGGCGGCAATGCTTGCCAACGCCAACAGCGCCGAAGAGTGCGGCTGGGTGAACGACGCCGAGGGCAAGGGCCCCGCAATAACCTTCCAGGTTTGGGAAAACGGCCTTATGAAGTATTACAACATAAAGGAGCAGTGGGAGGGCAAAATAAAAGTATTGCTGTTCTCATTCAGCGGCGGCGCCGTATCCGAGCAGAGCGTGTGGTACAGCTATTCAAACCGCGATACCGACATGACCGAAAAGCTCGCCATGCTCGAAGATGCCAAAGAGCAGCACGGTTGAGTTTAAACGGGCAATATATGCGCCCCTTTCGGCAGTATTGCAATATAAATGTAATTTTGTTGCGTTTTGGCTAATTGCACCGCATATATGCCGCAAATAACGCATATTTGCCGCCCCGCGCGGCTGTTTAAAAGTTTTATTTAAAGCAAAATACGCCGCCGCTTTCGGCGGCGTTTTAAGCAACGGCGCAGCCGCGTCGCCGCCCATTTAAGGGCAGCCCCCAAACAATGCCGCTATATTATATATATTATATGGTATACGGCGGGCACAATAAATTTTTACAGGTGAAGCATGATAACAAAGTGGGATATGTTAAAACTTTCGTCGGCGTTCGAGGGCTCATTCAACCCCGCCGACTTTTCCGAGGACGAGCTTAAAGAGATGCTCGGGCTGTTAAACGAAGATGACGGCATCGAGGCCATCCGCCGCCGCTACTTCGAGGAGCACGACGACGTAAAAGACCGCACGCAAAACATAAAAAAGTGGAGCGAGTGAGAGAGGTTCACAAAAATTCCGCGCCGCCGTTCCCTCGTCCCTCGAAGGGGAGGTGTAAGCGGTTTTGCCACCGCCCGCATTAAAATCAAAAAAATGTTAAAAAATTTTAAAAATATGAAAGTGACTAAAATTCGGCTGAAAAGGTGCAACAAAAGCGTGAAAATTATTCAAATTATTTAAAAAACTTAACCAAATTATAAGCAATTCTTAATGTAAAATTCAAATTTTAACATAATCGGGCTTGACAACCGCTCCTTTTGTAGCTATACTTAATGTATATTTTTAAGGACAAATAAGCGCCTTAAAAATTTGCGGCTCATAATTTTTATTGCGTCGCAGCAGAATAAAAACAGCGCGTGTTTTAACTGCGCGCTTCGGGTATCGCAAAATTCAAGGGGCATGCCCCTTGTTTTACCGCAGTTTATGCGGTAAAACAGAGCAAAAACCGTTCGGCAAAGGCAGCAAAAATCGGGCGTAAAAACCCGCATAAAATTGCAGAAAAGCCGTAAAAATACGGCAAAAATTTGCTTAAAAACTTTTGCAATGCCCGTTCACTTATCGTAAATTGTGCTGCACGCAGATTTTTTTAACCGTACCGCTTTTGTGGTTTAAAGTTAAAAAGCTGCGCAAGGCTCAAAAAGTTTATGGAGGATAAAATGTTAAAAAGATGGAAAAGGTTAGCCGTAACGGCTAGCTCAGTAGTAATGGCAACTGCCATGGCTTTCGGTCTTTCGGCTTGCGGTCCTACAGATGAAGAGGAAGAACTGCCTTACAGCCCCACCGATCAGGAAATTTATGATAATGCGTTCGGCGAGTTCTACGATCTCTATATGGAAGCAAGGGATATAACCGGTTCCGACGACGACTCTCTTGCCGAAAGGTATGCGCTCATGGCTATCTCCGAGGCAAAGCTGCTTGAATCTGCAACGTTCAGCCCGCTTACTTCGAATGGCGGCCAGTATGCAATTTCGAGGGTAGTTCCCCACACCTATTCGTATGTGCTTTGGGGCAGCGATGGCGACAGATTCCATCAGCAGCTCGTTGCCAACGAATTCCTCACCGCTGCCGACAGGACTCATGTAAACGAGATGTATGCAGAGTATGTTGCAGCAGGCAATACCGCCAAGGAATTCAGCGACGCTGCAAAGGCATACCTCACCGAGCAGGGCTATACCTTTAAAGATACTTATAGAATGGCCTACAACGCGGATCCCACCAACTACGACGTGCTTGCAACTTCGAAGGCGGTAGATACCGAAGCTATCGTAAACACCTACGACGGCCTTATGGAGTATGACGAGATGAACGAGCTCCAGCCCGCCCTGGCAGATAGCTACACCGTATCCGAAGACGGCCTCACCTATACGTTCCACATCCGCAACGACGCCAGCTGGTACACCCAGTCGGGCGACAGGTATGCGGCAGTTACCGCCGATGACTTTGTTGCAGGCTTCCAGCACATGCTCGACGCAGCCGGCGGCCTTGAATATCTCGTTGACGGCGTTGTAGTAGGCGTTACCGACTACCTTGCCGGCGCTGCAGGCTTCGACGAAGTGGGCGTTAAGCGCGTAAACGAGAGCGGCGAAGAGGACGCCAACGGCGAGTACGTTCAGTACACGCTCGAGCAGGAAGCTCCTTACTTCATGACCATGCTCAGCTACAGCGTGTTTGCTCCCATGAACAGGGCATACTTCCTCTCGCAGGGCGGTGCATTCGGCGCCGACTACAACGAGACGGCAGCTTCCTACACATATGGTAAAGCGCCCGCAAACATTCTCTATTGCGGCCCCTATATCATAACCAACGCCACCTCCAAGAGCACCATTGTGTTCGAAGCTTACGAGGACTACTACAACTATGATAACATCAACCTCAAGAGTATAACCTGGGTTTACAACGACGGTCAGATCGAAACGAGGGCGTTCACCGACGCCCGCGACGGCGTGACCGACGGCACCGGCCTTTCCGAGAATACCATAACTCTTGCAGAGTCTCAAACGACGACCGATATACACGGCAACACCGGCAACTACTTCGAGCTCTACGGCTATATAAGCCAGACCGACGCCACCACCGGTATTGGCTTCTACAACCTCAACCGCCACGCATATGCAAACTACAACGACGCCACCAAGGCCGTATCGCCCAAGGACGACGTTGCCAAGGCCGTTACCCGCATGGCTATGCAAAACGTTCACTTCAGAAGGGCTCTTGCATACTCATTCGACAGGGTTACCTATAATGCTTCCCGTTCGGGTGCTGAAATAGCTGCAAACAACCTTATAAACAGCTTCACCCCCGGCACCTTCGTTCAGCTTCCCGCCGATGTCACCGTTGACATCAACGGCACGGCAACCACCTTTGAATCGGGCACCTACTACGGCGAGATTGTTCAGGCTCAGCTCACCGCAGACGGCAGCCATATAGAGGTATGGCGCCAAGTAAACGGCGAATATTCATCTATCGGCTTCGACGGCTGGTACAACCCCGATGCCGCTAAGGAAGAGATGGCTCTCGCTATCGAAGAGCTCAACGGCACTACCCTTCTCGATGTATATGGCAATCCTATGGTCGATGAAAACGGCAACGAGATAACCATAAACATCTCCGCCGATAACCCCGTTCAGATAGACTATGTATGCGTTGATACGGTAACCGTATGGCGCAACCAGGGCTCTGCCTACGAGCAGGGCATCGAGGGCGTACTCGACGAAATTCAGGTAAACCTTGTTTCTGTAGCCAGCGAGGATGACTGGTACTACTCCGGCTACCACGCAGCTACCGGCGCAGATAAGAACTCCGATATAGATACCACTTCGCTCTGGTCTCCCGACTACGGCGACCCTCAGACCTATCTCGATACCGTTATCCCTACCGGCTACATGATCACGTCCTTCGGTCTGTGGTAATTATCAAATCAACTTTGGCTTGAATAAAGTCGTTCGTGAAGAGAATGACCTCTTTTAGGTCATTCTCTTCATTGCTAAAAAGGCATTCCGCGCGCAGCTCGCCGTTGCCGCCGTCTGCCGGTAATATTTCAGGAGAAAGCTATGGGTAAATACCTTATAAAGCGCCTGATACACGGCATCATATCCATAATCATAGTGGTGTTTTTGGTAATGCTGCTCGTGTACAGCCTTATGGACAGGCAGCTGATATTCGCTCAAGATTCAAACTATACGCATCTTTCGGGCACCAGCCGAACGCTGTATATGTATCAGCAATGGGAGAGGTACGGCTATCTCGACTATGTTCCCTATTCCGACTACCTCGATATCCTCGTTGCCGAGGGTGAACTCGACGAGGAGACGCGCGCCGACGCCGTAAGGCTTGGCAACACTCAAGCAAACGATTCGGAGATAACTGCCGAATATGTTGCTAAGTTCAACGATTACTACGGCTCGCAGGGCTACACGATAGAGAGGATCGATGCAATATCGTCGGGCTCCACGCGCTC
Organism: uncultured Clostridia bacterium; assembly: GCA_944330115.1. Taxonomy (GTDB): domain Bacteria; phylum Bacillota; class Clostridia; order Christensenellales; family Borkfalkiaceae; genus Coproplasma. The sequence goes on along the minus strand of CALVIN010000008.1, from coordinate 48,701 downwards.
GGCGAGTCAGCTGTTCGCACACAAAGACCTGAATATATTTTCACGATTGTGGAACTATATAACCGGTCTTATACAAATCGATAATATCCACTATGCCTCAGGCATTCCCGACGAAGAGAGGGGGCTTTCCTTCACGTGGTACGACCCTGTCTATGGCGGTGATACATTCTCGCCCGCGATAATGGGCAACGGCACGCAGCACAAATACCTGCTGTACTTCGATGATCAGTTCCCCTTCGTCCACCAAAACTTAGTCACAATACAGCTCGGTGCGTCGTACTCGGTAAACCGCAACGTCGATGTGTGGAACACCATGACGGACGAGCAGGGCAACCTCGTTTCTTCGCCGGTAACATATCCCACGGGCTATGAGGCAACTACCGCCGACGACCTTCATTCGGCAACGTATTCTGCGGGTTCGCTCGAGGCGGGCGGCGAATATACCGCTCTGCGATTTACCGATGACTACACAGTCGTCACCACCAATCTCGACGGCATGTCGCGAATGGGCTACTCGTTTATCATCGGTATCATATCGGTAATAATCGCCTACTGCCTGGGCATACCGTTAGGCATAGTCATGGCAAGGCGAAAGGACGGGCTTATCGACAAGATAGGCACGATATATATCATATTCATTATGGCGGTGCCGTCGCTGGCATATATCTTCATGTTCCAGACGATAGGCGGCGCGATAGGGCTGCCAACTATCTTCAGCCTTACAGATCCCACAACGCTGATGTGGTTCCTGCCGATAATTTCGCTGGCGCTGCCGTCCATAGCAAACCTGATGAAGTGGATGAGGCGCTACATGATAGACCAGCGCAACTCCGACTATGTTAAGTTTGCCCGCGCGGGCGGCCTTTCGGAGGGCGAGATATCGCGCAAGCACATAATGAAGAACGCGGCAATACCGCTCGTTCACAATATTCCGGCAAGCGTGCTCGGCGCGCTCACCGGCGCAATTATTACAGAATCTATTTACGTTGTTCCGGGCGTCGGCAACCTGCTCACAGACGCCATCGCCGCGTACGACAACAGCGTAATAGTGGGCGTAACGCTGTTCTATGCGGTGCTGTCGGTAACGGCGATAATTCTGGGCGATATTCTAATGGCCCTGATGGATCCACGAATATCATTCTCATCGAAGGGGAGGTAACAAATGAACGAAAAATTAGTAGATTTGTCGGAATTAAATCTCTCTGAAGAGGAACTGTTTGCCCCCTATGATATTACTCAGTATGAAACCGAAAAGATAACGGCTCCCCGCTATTCCTACTGGAAGTCGGTGGCAAGGGTGTTCTTCAAAAAGAAGATAAACATAATAATGCTTGCTCTGCTCGCATTTATCGTCATCTTTGCATATCTGTACCCCACCATAATCGGCTATGAGTATGTGTATAACACCGATTCGTTCTCTCACCACTTAAGCCCGGGCGAGGCGTTCGAGTATCATGGCGGCGTGTCGATACACTGGCTGTTCGGCGCGGGCGCCGGCGGTGAAAGTACGTTCGACGCCGTGTGGTACGGCGCAAGCATATCAATATCGCTGGCGTTCATATGCGCGCTCATAAACCTTACGATAGGCGTTATAATAGGCGCCATATGGGGCTTTTCAAAGAAGGTAGACCTCATCATGAACGAGGTTTATAACATCCTCGGCAACATACCCTATATATTGTTCATATCGGTAATGGTGCTCATCATGACGGCTTCCTTCTGGACGATGGTGTTCGCGCTCACCATAACGGGCTGGCTTGCGATAGCTTACTTTATCCGAACGCAGGTTATCATCATACGCGACAGAGAGTATAACCTCGCGTCGCGGTGCCTCGGCACAAACATCTTCCGCATAGCGCAGCGCAACATACTGCCGTTTATGACGTCGGTAATAGTTACCCTCGCCGCAACCGAGATCCCCTCGTACATCTCTTACGAGGTGTTCCTCGCATACCTCGGCATGGGCCTTTCCGATATGTCGCTCGGCCGCCTTATAGAGGAGGCGCAGAGTTCCATGCTCACTCCCGGCTGGCAGTGGGAGTTCTGGGCGCCCGTTGTTATCGCTTCGATCATTACCATAGTGCTCTATGTTGTCGGTCAGAACCTCGGCGACGCCTCCGACCCCAGGACGCATATGTGAGGTCGGCCATGGAAGAGAAAAAGGTTTTACTGTCCGTTAAGGATCTCGAGGTGAAGTTCCACGTCCGCGGCAGAACTCTTACCGCCATACGCGGCATTTCCCTCGACATATATGAAAACGAATCTATAGCCATAGTCGGCGAGAGCGGCTCGGGTAAGTCGGTATTTACCAAAACTTTCGCCGGCATGCTCGATTCCAACGGCTTCATCTCCAACGGCGACCTCATCTTCAACGACGAAGAGCTCGACGACACCGTCGTAAAAAAGGGCAGGATAGGCAAACTGTTCATCGACATCGCAAAAAAGAGCCTCGATAAGTCGTCAAAACTTGAGTTCGGCGCCGATACCTATAAGGAGATGTGCGAGCTCAAAAGGGAGAACAAGGCGCGCTATACCCTCTCCGACGAGGAGGCAAAGGAGCTGCAGGGCAAGATAGACGACATAGTCTATCGCCGCACCGAGGCTTATAACGTAAAGCAGACGCTCGATTCGCGCAAGGAGAAAGAGAAGTATAAGGCTGTCACCGCCGACATTGCGCGCTATACCGCAGAGCTTAAAGAGCTCGAAAAAAAGAAGAGGCAGCGCATCGCCGAGCACAGGCGGAACGCCGCCGCCCACAAGGAATATCTCGAAGAGTATAACCGCAAGATGGGCGAGCTGAAGCAGCGCTATGCCGAGCAGACCTCGCAGGAGATATCGCAGGAAACGCTTGAAAGGAACGAAGTCATCGCCAAGGAAATTTATCTTTCCATAGGCAGGTATGCAAACATTTTCCAGAGGGCCTCGCTGCTGTTCAGACTTACGCGCGCGCTCAAAAAGGCAATGCGCCTGGGCGTGGACCTTGCGGACGAAAAGCAGCTCAACGCCGTGTTCGATAACGTTGCGTTCAGGGTGAAATACCTCGACGAAACGCCCGAAAAACTGCACGGCACATGCGTTCTGAACCTCGCAAAGATAAAGTATACCAAGGACTGGCAGCAGATCCGCGGCGGCAAGATAGCCACGGTGTTCCAGGACCCCATGACGTCGCTCAACCCGATAATAACCATCGGCAAGCAGATATCTTCGATAATCATCAAGCATCAGCACGTCTCCGAGGTGGAGGCGCGCGCCCGCGCGATAAAGCTGATGAAGATGGTGGGCATTCCCAACGCCGAGAACCGCTACGACGACTACCCCTTCCAGTATTCGGGCGGCATGAGGCAGAGGATAGTTATAGCCATAGCGCTCTCCTGCCAGCCCAAAATACTCATCTGCGACGAGCCCACCACGGCGCTCGACGTTACCATTCAGGCGCAGATACTCCGCCTTATAAAGGACCTGCAGAAGGAATTTAACTACACGATAGTGTTCATAACGCACGACCTCGGCGTAGTTGCCAACATTGCCGACAGGGTGGCCGTGCTGTATGCCGGCCAGATAGTGGAGCTCGGTATGGTCGACGAGGTGTTCCACGACCCCCATCATCCCTACACGTGGGCGCTGCTCTCGTCGCTGCCCCAGCTCGCGCAGAGAAATACCAAGCTCTATTCGATATCGGGCACGCCGCCTTCGCTGTATAACAAGATAGTCGGCGACCCCTTCGCGCCCCGCAATCCCTATTGCTTAAAGGTGGACACGCTCAAAGATCCCCCCATGTTCAAAGTCAGCGAAACGCACTTTGCCAAGACGTGGCTGCTCGATCCCCGCGCGCCCAAGGTGGAAAAGCCCGAAATTATTACCGATATACACGATAAACTTATAAAAGCATTCAATATAGAGGAGGTGACCGAATAATGTTTGACTCCGTCAAAAATTTCTTCAAAGAAAAGTTCGGCAGAAGGTCAAACGGTAATAAGGCCGCCGACCCCGCAAAGCCCGCCCCCAGCCCCGCAGCAGCGCATCTTCCCGAGCACGGCCCCATCGACGAGCAGGGCAGGGAGGTGCTGCTCTCGGTAAAAAACGTTGATATTACATTCGGCAAGGGCGATAAGGCCGTAAAGGCCGTAAAAAACGCCTCGTTCGATATATACAAGGGCGAAACGTTCTCGCTCGTAGGCGAAAGCGGCTCGGGCAAGACGACTATCGGCCGCGCCGTAATAAGGGTAAATCCCTGCTCGGCGGGCGAGATATTCTATAAGGGCGTGCGCATATCCGGCAAGATCCCTCACTCTCTCGACAGAGAGGTGATAAGGAACGTGCAGATGGTATTCCAGGATCCCGCCGCCTCGCTCAACGAGCGCGCCACCGTCGAATACATCGTATCCGAGGGTCTGTATAACTTCCATCTCTACAAGGACGAGGCCGACAGGGTAAAGAAGGTCGAAACAATAATAGAGGAGGTAGGCCTCCTTCCCGAACACCTCACCCGCTACCCGCACGAGTTCTCGGGCGGCCAGCGCCAGAGGATAGGCCTTGCAAGGGCGATGGTAATGGACCCCGAGCTCGTCGTTGCCGACGAACCTATCTCGGCGCTCGACGTATCCATACGTGCGCAGGTGCTCAACCTTTTAAAGAAGTTCCAAAAGGAAAAGGGCATAACCTATCTCTTCATCGCGCACGACCTCTCGATAGTGCGCTTTATATCCGACAGGATAGGCGTTATATACAAGGGCAACATAGTGGAGATAGCGGAGGCGGAGGAGCTCTTCAACTTCCCCATGCACCCCTACACACACTCGCTCATATCGGCCATTCCCATTCCCGATCCCCAGCTCGAAAAGAACAAGGTGCTGTATACCTACGATCCGTCCATTCACGACTACTCGGAAGACAAGCCCGAGCTCGTGAACATAGGCCACGATCACTACGTATACGGCAACAAGAAGGAGATAGAGGGATATAAGGCGCTTCGCGAAAAGGGCGAGCCCATCAAAACCATAAAGATAGTAAAGCCCGGCAGCGATACCGCCAAAAAGGCAAAGAAAGAGGAAAAGCAGGAGCCGCCCGTATCAAACGAGCCCATACTCGACGCTCCCTTGCACGATACCGGCAGCGCGTGGTATGCAGTTCTCTCGTTCTTCCTTCCCCTGCTCGGCCTGATAGCCTTCCCCATCTTCAAGGCAAAGAAGTACTACAAAAACTATAAGGCCTGCAAAAAGGGCACTATAATAGGTTGGTCGGTGATAGGCGCCATAATAGTTATATTCGGCATACTATTGCTTACAACGTTGATTTAAGCGTATAGGGTGACCGTGAACAGCGGTTGCCCTAAAAATTTCTGTAAGGATAAATTTTTTGTATAATTATGAGTTCAAGAAGAGCCCCCGATAATCACAGCGGCTTAAAACCCGTACAAAAGATCGAGCTTTCCGAAAGGCACACAAAGCTGCGCATAGTGCTCGTCGTGCTGTTCATAGTGATCGCCCTCGCCGCGTTCGCCGTAGGTATAATCTTCTATCTCTCCACCGATGCCGGCTGGAGGCAGGTAGAGGCCTCGGCTGCCGATACAAACTGCAGCCAGGATTTCATCTTTTACTACGAGATACAAAACGGCGGACTCGACGGCACGGCCGAAAACCGCGCGGTGTCAACGAGCTACGGCGAGGCCGCGGTGGAGGCGTACCGCATATTCAACCCGCAGGAGCGCTTCGACGGGCTCTATAACCTCGCATACCTGAACGACAACATAAATACAAAGATAGAGATCGACGCCACGCTCTACAACGCGCTCGCGCTGCTCGAAAGTTACGGCAACAGGACTGTTTACCTCGGCCCCGTTTATGCCTATTACTACAACATTTTTTACTCTCCCGACGAGGCCAACGCCGCCTTCTACGACCCCTATAAAAACGAGGACATGGCCGAATATTTCCGCCGTGTGGCGGAGTATGCCAACGACGGCGAGAGCATAAACATAGAGCTGTACGGCAACAACACCGTAATGCTCAGCGTGTCGGAGGAGTATCAGCAGTTTGCCAAGGACAACGCCGTCGACTATTATCTCGATTTCTTTGTGCTCAAAAACGCCTTCATAATCGACTACCTCGCCGAAAGCCTCATTGAGGACGGCTTCACAAAGGGCATCATCACCAGCTACGACGGCTACACCCGCACTCTCGGCGAAGACAGGCAGTTCAGCATAGACGTGCTCGATAAAAACGGCGAATATGCGTATATTGCCGGCACGGTGAGCAGCACGGGCTGCATAAGCGCCGTGCGCATGCACAACTATTCGCTCGGCTCGGCCGACCACGGCTACAACTACGGCTATTCCGACGGCACCGCGGCGACTGCCTACGTCGATCCCGCCGACGGCCTCTACAAGAGCTGCATAAACGACCTCATCGGCTATTCGCGCGGCACGGGCTGCGCCGAGCTCATGCTCAACCTGCTGCCCGTATATATTGCCGACGAGTTCAACAGCTCCGCGCTGTCCGCCCTCAAGGCCGAAAAGGGCATTTACTCGGTCTACTGCGCCGATAACGAGCTGATATATAACGATAAGGACCTCATCGTCACAGTCACCTCCACATCCGAGGTATCATACAGCAAAAAATACGAAGAGTAGTTCACAAATTTTTTGCGCGGGCCGCGCGCAAAAAATTTCGTGATTTTGAGGGGCGCTGCCCCTCTTCGCGCGACCTTAAGGGCCCACGGAGCGTATAGTCGCGCGAATTCACCCTGCTGAGGCGCAGGTATGCGCAAATTGGGGCCTGCTGCGGCGGGAAACCCGCCTTGCGACATAAGTTATTTTAGAATAACCCCTCTTTCGCCTTCGGCTCGTCTCCCCTCTAGGGGAGATGGCATATATGAGCATCGCGAGTATATGAAAGAAGGGTTAAAAACGCGGCGAGTATATAAACCTTTGTCGGCAAAATTGCGATATAAACTACATTGTATAAAAAAAACGGGGACGCGCATGCTGCGCGTCCCCGAAATTATATTTTAAACAAATTGTATTTTCAAAACCCTGCGGCCGTCCTAAAAACGCCGTGCCGCCCGGCACCATTACATAACGACTATGTCGTTCTGCTCAAACAGCGCCTTGTATTCCCTGGGGAACACGTCGTCGGTTATTAGTACGTCGATGTCCTCGAGGTGTGCAAAGGTGTAGGGGTTTATCTTGCCTATCTTCGAGCTGTCGAGCATCATATAGACGTGGCGCGCCTTTTTGAACACCTGCTTCAAAAGGTCGCTCTCCGTCTGGCTGTTGCACGAAAATCCGTGCTCGGGCGTGAACGCCAGCGCCGAAACTATGGCTATCTCAAAATTGGTATTGTCGAAATATTCCTTTGCGGCGGGGGAGGAGGTAGAGAGGTTGTCCTTCATGAGCTGTCCGCCCACCACGGTTATCTCCACGTTCTTCTTCTGCGCAAGCTCCATGGCAACGGCGATGCCGTTGGTGAATATATTGCACTTAATGTCGGGCATCTCCTTCGAAAGATACATCGCCGTGGTGCCGCCGTCGATGAAAATGCTCGTGCCCTCGTCGATGAGGGTGGCGGCCTTCTGCGCGATAACTATCTTCGCGTCCATGTTTATGGTAGTCTTTTTGGTGTAAGCCTCGCCCGAAACTTTCTGCACTTCCTTGACCGACATGGCGCCGCCGCGTATGCGGATTATGCGCCCGTCCTCCTCAAGCTGCGACAGGTCGCGCCTAAGTGTCATCTGCGAAACGTCGGGGAACGCTTCTTCCAGCTGTTCAAGCGTCATTTTACCGCGCTTATCGAGTATTTCGGCCACTTCTTCCAATCTTTCACGTTTCACTTTAACACGATCTCCTTTGTTTAAAATTAACATTTGAAAATTTCTTGTGTTTATTATATAACTATTATGCCGTAAAGTCAAGGTAAATATTAACATTTTTAACAGTAGTTGTGAAAATGTTGTGATAATTTTTCATAAGGCATACATAGAGCGCATATTCGGCGCCGTGTATTGTAATCCTTGCATTTTAATTTGCGCTATGTTATACTGTAAAAGGTGGTATTCAGGTTGCCGCCGGCATGCCGCAGCCCTTTGCGGCAAATACTATACGGTAGATGATATGAAAGTAAAGCGATTCAGATTCCGCCCGGTGGGCATAGTCGTCGCAAGTTTCGTCATAGTCATTTTCGTGGGCGCGGGCCTCTTGTGCCTGCCGTTCGCGGTAAAGAGCGGCGAACCCGACTTCCTTACAGCCCTGTTTTCGGCCACCAGCGCCACCTGCGTTACCGGGCACACGGTGGTGGATATATACAGCTACTTCACCCCGTTCGGCCAGGCGGTCATGCTCGTGCTCATTCAGATAGGCGGCCTGGGGTTCATAACGATAATTTCCCTCTTTATGCTGTATGTAAAGAAGGACGTCACCCTGTCGGACAGAAAGCTCGCCCTGCAGTCGGCGGGCGGACTTAAAATGGTGGGGCTCAAGGGCCTTTTGAAGTATATATTTATAGGCACCTTTTCCCTCGAGTTCCTCGGTGCCGTGCTGCTTGCAATAAGCACCGTCCCCGTATACGGCTGGGGCTCTGGCATATGGCAGGCGGTGTTCACGTCAATTTCCTCCTTCTGCAACGCGGGCTTCTCGCTCACGGGGGAAAACGGCGGCTATTCGCTTGCGGGCTTTGCCTCCGATCCGCTGTTCATGATAACGGTCATGGCGCTCATAACGATAGGCGGCCTGGGCTTCTACGTGTGGTACGACGTAATAAAAAACCACTTCCGTCCCTCGCGCTATTCGCTGCACACAAAGGTGGTGCTCATCGCCACGGGCAGCATACTCATATTGGCGTGGGCGATGTTCATGCTCTTCGAGTGGAACAACCCCGGCACTATAGGCGAAATGTCGCCCGTCGACAAGGTGATAAACAGCCTCTTCTTTGCCGTGACGCCCAGAACGGCGGGCCACTACACGGTGGACATGAACTACTTCACCGACGGCTCCTACCTTCTTTCAAACCTTCTCATGTTCGTGGGCGGCAGCCCCGGCTCAACGGCGGGCGGCGTAAAGACGACGACTTTCGTCGTGCTCGTGCTCACCATGATAGCGGCCTGCCGCAGAGAAAAGCAGGTGCGCGTGTTCAAGCGCGGCATCGAGCAGGACGACGTGGTAAACGCCGTAACGGTGAGCATGCTGTATGTGTTTGCCATAGTTTTAAGCGTGTTCATAATATGCGGAGTCGACGGCGGCACGCCGTACCAGTCCGACTACGGCGCATGGGAAACGGTGATAGCGGGAGAGGCCGTGCCCAACGTGGTGAACTTCAAAAATGTGCTCTTCGAGGTAATTTCGGCGATAAGCGCAACCGGGCTCACCATGGGCATCACGGCGGAGCTCTCGGTGCTCTCGAAGGTCATACTCATTCTCTTGATGTTCTTCGGCAGAGTGGGCGGCTACACGCTCGTTCTGGTGTTCTCCGAAACGCGCCGTCCCCCCGCGATAACGCGCATGCCCGAGCACATAATGATAGGTTAAAAAGTTGCCTGCGTATTGCGCGTATGGCAAAATATAACATAGAACACGATATATATTCCGATATAAAACATAAAATTTTATGCCGCACTTTTGCCGCGTTTTAATGCGGCGGCGGCGAGAGGTTACTTTTTTATGAAGAAGAGCGTAATAATAATAGGCATAGGCAAATTCGGCGCACATCTCGCCGAAAAGATGCAGGACCTCGGACACGACGTGCTCCTATTCGACCGCAACGCGGCCAGTATCGAGCGCCTCGCCACCCGCTTTGCCGACGCGCAGGTGGGCGACTTTACCAACGAGGACGTCTTAAGGGAGCTCGATATACCCTCGTATGACGCGGTGTGCATAACCATAGGCGACGACTTCGAGGCCTCCATGGTAACCACCATGCTGTTAAAGCGCCTCGGCGCAAAGTATGTGGTGGTGCGCGCCCGCAGCGATATCGAGTGCGACCTTCTGCGCAAGGTGGGGGCGGACGACATAATCTATGCCGACGGCGACGCCACCGATAAGCTCGCCATGCGCCTCGGCGGCAACAATATATACGACTATATCCAGCTCACCGACGGATACGCCATATTCGAAGTGCCCATACTAAAGGCGTGGGTTGGCAAGTCGATAGCCGAGCTCGAAGTGCGCAGGCGCTACAAAATAAACATCGTCGCCATCAAAAACGACGAGGTGCTCGACCCCACGCCCATGCCCGACTATCGCTTCAAGCCCGACGATCATATTTTGGTCATCGGCAAGTCGCGCGACGTATTCAAGCTCGACGCCAAAAACGTGTAAACAATATGCGCGCAAATTGCTTGCAATGGGCGCCGTTTTGTATTATAATCTTAAAAAAATAATAGATCCGCAAGACGGAAAAAAACTGTATTTTTGCCCTCACAGAGAGCGGGGAGCAGGTGAAAGCCCCGCAGAGCAGGTTCAGCATATGCGCCGTCTGAACGTTTTGTTCAAGGACGGGAGAGGAAATGCTCCCGCGGCCCGCCGCCGTAAAAGGGCAAAAGAGCGCCAAAATTTTGGCGGAAGTAGAGTGGAACAGCGGTAGCGCGCCTCTGCATAAAATGCAGGGGCGCGCGAAAGTTTTATTCGGGCTCACAAAAATATAACTCTGGCCGAGAGTTATATTTTTCGTGATTTTGAGAGGCTCTGCCTCTCTTGCCGCGATTCTAAGGGCCCACGAAGCATATAATCGCGGCAATTCACTTCGGCGAGCTCGCTTGCGCGACAAATTGTGTCGCGCTGGCGCAGGGAAACCCGCCTTGCGACATAAGTTATTTTGGAATACCCCTCTTTCGCCTTCGGCTTACCTCCCCTTTGAGGGGAGGTGGCATATACGAGCACCGCGAGTATGTGACGGTGGGGTTTCAAGCGGCGCACCGACTTTACGGCGTGCGCTTAACGGCTGAAATAAATTCAGCCTTGCGCACGATTTATTTCTGAATAAATACTCTGCGCAAGCAGGGTTCCCCTGCGCCAGCGCGACTCAATTTGCGCCGGAAGGCGGCTCACTGGAGGTGAATGGCGGCATTTCTGATAATCGTGGGCCCTAAAAAATGCCGCCAGAGGAACTTAGTTCCTAAAACTCACGGAAAATATCGCGCACGGCCTGCGCGAGATTTTCGTGAACCTGGAGTTTTTCTTTATGTTTTTTAAAAGATTACGTGCGGATATAAATGCCGCAAAGCGCAACGATCCCGCCGCGCGCAGCAAGTTCGAAATATGGCTTACATATTCGGGCGTGCACGCGCTCTCATGGCACAGGGCGGCTGCGTTTTTCTACAAAATCAAATTAAAGCTCATCGCCCGCATCATAAGCCAGATGGCTAAGTTCTTTACGGGCATAGAGATCCACCCCGCCGCAAAAATTGCCCCGGGCGTGTTCATCGACCACGGCGCCGGCGTCGTCATAGGCGAAACTGCCGAGGTGGGCGAGGGCACGGTAATATACCAGGGCTGCACTCTGGGCGGCACGGGCAAAGAGACGGGCAAGCGCCACCCCACGGTGGGCAAAAACTGCGTAATATCGGCGGGCGCCAAGGTGCTCGGCGGCATAACCGTGGGCGACTGCGCCAAAGTGGGCGCGGGCGCCGTGGTATTAAAGGACGTCCCCCCGCACGCAACGGTGGTGGGCGTGCCCGCGCGCGTCGTAAGGATAGGCGGCAGCAAGGAGGGTGTCGACCTCTATCAGGAGAAGTCCGACCCCTACGCAAAGGAGATATGCCGTCTGCGCGAGCGCGTGTTCAGGCTTGAAGACGCCCTGCGCAAGGTGGTGGGAGAGGACGCCCTTCCGCCCTACGCGGCCGAAGAGGAGGCCTTTTTGAAGGACGCCGGCTCTGACGAGGGGGCCATACGCTGCCCCGACGCAAAAAAAGGCGAAGGCGGCCAAAAAAATAACGGCTAAATTGCGCGCACCGCGTCAAATCGTTTGAATTTCGCGCCGCTTAAATATATAATATAAGCGCCTCACAAATTTTTTGCGCGGGCCGCGCGCAAAAAATTTCGTGAGTTTGAGGGGCGCTCCCCCTTATTAGATACCTCCCCTTCGAGGGGAGGGTAGGGTGGGGTTTCACAGGCTTGCGTAAGCGACCAACAATGAAACCCCTCCGCCGCCTGCGGCGTCACCTCCCTCAAGGGGAGGTAAATATACGATAACGTACTAAAAAGGATTTTTTTAAGGACATATTTAAGGTTATATTTATATGAAGATATACAACACACTCACCCGCCGCAAGGAGGAGTTCTCCCCCATAGAGGAGGGCAAGGTAAAGATGTATGCCTGCGGCATAACCGTCTCGGGCGAGGCGCACATAGGCCATGGCTTTCAGGCGCTCATATACGACATTATGCGCAAATACCTCGAAAAGAAGGGGTATAAGGTAAAGTACGCGCGCAACTACACCGACGTCGACGACAAGATAATCGCGCGCAGCAAGGAGACGGGCATCCCCGCCGACAAATACGCCGAGATGATGATAAAGGACACCGACGAGGTCATGCGCGAGTTCGGCGTAGACGATCCCAACGTATGGCTCAAGGCCACCGAAAACATCGGCAACATAATCGACTTTATACAGCAGCTCATAAAAAAGGGGCACGCCTACCCCGCGCCCTCGGGCGACGTGTACTTCGACGTATCCAGCTTCCCCGCCTACGGCTGCCTTTCCAACCGCTCTGTCGAGGACATGCTCGACGGCGTGCGCGTGGAAAACGCCGAGGACAAGAAGAACCCCGCCGACTTCGCGCTGTGGAAGGCTGCCAAACCGGGCGAGATCTGCTGGGATTCCCCCTGGGGCAAGGGCAGGCCTGGCTGGCACATAGAGTGCTCGGCCATGAACCGCGCCGCATTCGGCGATCAGATAGATATCCACGGCGGCGGCAGGGACCTCATTTTCCCCCATCACGAAAACGAGATAGCCCAGACCGAGAGCCTCACGGGCAAGCGCTTTGCAAAGTACTGGACGCACAACGGCCTTATAAAGGTAAACGGACAGAAGATGTCAAAGTCGCTCGGCAACTCGCTGCTCTTAAAGGACCTCTTAAAGAAGTACACAAACGAGGCCATAAAGTTCGCCATTCTGCAGAACAACTACCGCAACGACATAAACATCACCGATACGCTCTTTCCCGAGGCCGAAAGGCACCTTTCGGAGTTCTATAAGGTAATTGCCGCCGTCGAGGAGAAGTTCGGCAAGGGCGGCACGGGCAACCCCGGGATAGATAAGTCCTTCGACGAGTGCATGGACGACGACTTCAACACCGCGCTCGCCATCTCCAACCTGTTCGGCACCTTCAAAAAGATATCGGCAAAGCTGGCCGCGGGCGACGCCTCGGCCGCCGAGGACGTGTATCAGGTGCGCAAGACCTATTCTCTTTTGGGTCTCTTCAAAAAGGAGGCAAAGGACTACTTTGCCGAAGTTGCGGCAAAGAACCCCGCGGAGGACGTTCCCGCCGAGGTAAAGGAAATAGCCGAGCGCCGCTGGCAGGCCAAAAAGGCCAGGAACTGGGCGGAGGCCGATAAGCTCCGCGCCGAGCTCGACTCCCTCGGCTACACCGTAAAGGACGGCAAAGAGGGCTACGAAATAGCCAAAAAGTAAGCGCCTTCGGGCGCATGACGGGCGGCCGCAGATGCCGCCTCGCCAAAAACAACGCAAGCAACAACAGTCAAATAAATATATAAATATATAAGATAAGGTATATATATGAAAAAGCTCACTTCCGAATCGTTGAGAGAGATGTATCTCAATTTCTTCAAGTCAAAGGGCCACGCCGTGATACCCTCGGCCTCGCTCATTCCCGAAAACGACCCCACCGTGCTGTTCACCACGGCGGGCATGCACCCCTTAGTGCCCTATCTTCTGGGCGAAAAGCATCCCGCGGGCAACAGGCTCACCGACGTGCAGAAGTGCGTGCGCACCGGCGATATCGACGAGGTGGGCGATTCCTCTCACTGCACCTTCTTCGAGATGCTGGGCAACTGGTCGCTCGGCGACTACTTCAAGGAGCAGATGATCCCCTGGTCGTTCGAGTTCCTCACCTCGCCCGATTACCTCGGCATACCCGTCGAGGACATAGCCATCACCTGCTTCGCGGGCGACGACGACTGCCCCAAGGACGAGGAGAGCGCAGAGCTGTGGAAAAAGTGCGGCATCAGGCCCGAGCACATATTCTTCCTGCCCAAGTCGGGCAACTGGTGGGGCCCCGCGGGCACTACCGGCCCCTGTGGTCCCGATACCGAGATGCACATAATACGCAACCACGCCGACGCCGACAAGCTCGGCCCCTACGACTTCGAAAAGGCGCAAAAGGGCACCTTCCTCGAGATATGGAACGACGTGTTCATGCAGTACAACAAGACTGCCGAGGGCAAGTACGAGCCCTTAAAGCAGCGCAACGTCGATACCGGCATGGGCCTTGAGCGCACGCTCTGCATACTCAACGGCGTAGACAGCGTGTATGAGACGGATATCTTCGAGGGCGCGATAGCCAAGATAGAGGAGCTCACCGGCAAAAAGTACGGCGAGAGCGAGGAGGTAACAAAGGCCTTCCGCGTAGTTTTGGACCATGTCCGCACGGCCACCTTCATGCTGGGCGACGACCACGGCATAGTGCCCTCCAACACCGACCAGGGCTATATCCTCCGCCGCGTTATCCGCCGCGCCGTGCGCTACGGGCGCAACATCAACCTGCCCAAGGGCGCGCTGAACGAAGTTTCTAAGACTATAATAGCAAAGTATGCCGCCGTATACGGCGAGCTCACCCGCAACGCCTCGCGCATAGCCGAGGAGCTCAACAAGGAGGAGGAGAAGTTCTCCGCCACCTTAAAGCAGGGCTTAAAGGAGTTTGAAAAGGTTGCGGCTTCCCTTCCCGCAGGCGGCAAGATAGACGGCCACTCGGCGTTCAGACTGTACGATACCTACGGCTTCCCCGTGGAGATAACCATGGAGATGGCGAGGGAAAAGGGCCTGGAGGTAGACGAAGAGGGCTACCGCGCCGCCTATGCCGAGCATCAGGAGAAGTCGCGCGCGGGCAGCGAGCAGAAGTTCGCCTGCGGCCTCGCCGACCACAAGGAGGAGACAACCAAGCTGCACACGGCCACCCATCTTCTGCACGCGGCTTTAAAGCGCGTCTGCGGCGACGACGTAAACCAGAAGGGCTCCAACATCACCGAGGAGAGGCTGCGCTTCGACTTCAACTTCCCCCGCAAGCTCACCCCCGAAGAGGTAAAGCAGGTGGAGGACCTCGTCAACGGCGAGATAGCCAAGGACGAGCCCGTCGTAATGCGCGAAATGAGCCTTGAAGAGGCCAAAAAAGAGGGCTTCACCGGCCTGTTTGAAAGCAAGTACGGCGAAATGGTAAAAACCTACACAATAGGCGACTTTTCCAAGGAGATATGCGGCGGCCCCCACGTTGAGCGCACGGGCGTTCTGGGCACCTTCAAAATAGCCAAGCAGGAGAACGTCTCCGCGGGCATAAAGCGCATAAAGGCAGTTCTCATCGCAAAGCAGTAACGGGCGGCGCCGCATAAGGGCGGGCCTCCGTTTCAGACAATAAATAACAAGAATAACAGGTTCGTTATAAAGCGCCGCGCCGCATGCAAAGCGGCGCGGCGCCTGCGTAAAAAGCCGCCCGCGCCCGCAGCCGTGCGGGCGCATACTCGCGCGCCGGTATGCCCGTCGGCATAAAAATGGCGCAAAACGCGGTAAAAATCGCGCAAAAAGTGCGCAAAAGTGCCCGAATACAAAATTTACAAATTATTTTTTAAAAACTTTGTAAACGCAACTCAAAACAGCTTGACAGAAATTTTATAAAATAATAAAATAAACCTACATTGCAACGAGGCAATAGCAAAACCGCGCAAGCGGTGCACGTTTTTTATACATCTAAAATGGAGTTATCAGCATGAAAACCTACATGGCAAACGCCCAGACAGTAGAAAGAAAATGGTATGTTGTAGACGCGGCAGGCGTGCCTCTCGGCCGTCTTGCGTCCAAAGTTGCCGCCATCCTTCGCGGCAAAAACAAGCCCGTTTTCACGCCCAACGTTGACACGGGCGATTTCGTCATAGTCATCAATTCCGATAAAGTTGCACTTACCGGAAAGAAGCTCGAAGATAAATTCTATCGCTATCATACGGGCTATATCGGCGGTCTGAAGGAAGTATCTTACAAAAAGATGCTCGCCGAAAAGAGCGACCTTGCCGTATACGAAGCGGTAAAGGGCATGCTCCCCAAGAATTCTTTGGGCAGGGATATGATAAAGAAGTTGCGCGTATACAAGGGTGCCGAGCACAATCACGCAGCGCAGAAGCCCGAAGTGCTCAATTTATTTTAAGGAATGTGAGGTAAAAAGTTTATGGCAAAAGTAACTTTAAAGAAAAAGCTTCAGTTCTGGGGCACTGGCAGAAGAAAAAAGGCCATTGCGCGCGTTCGTCTCATCCCCGCAGGCAGCGGCAACATAGTCATCAACGAGAGGGCATTCGAAGATTATTTCCCTCAGTCGGTACTTCGCTACGACGTTATGCAGCCCCTCGTGCTGCTCGCCGCAGAGGGTAAGTACGACGTATACGTAAACGTTTACGGCGGCGGCCTCACCGGCCAGGCGGGCGCTATCCGCCTCGGCATTTCCCGCGCTCTCCTTCAGGCAGAGCCCGAAAGCCGTCCCGCATTAAAGAAGGCAGGTTTCTTAACGCGCGATCCCCGCGTCAAAGAGCGCAAAAAGTACGGCCTCAAAAAGGCGCGCCGCGCTCCTCAGTTCTCCAAGAGATAATTTTTTCAAACTGCATAAAAAGCATTTTCCCGTGCCGCGCAAACTTTGCGCGGCACGGCTTTTTATTACCGCTTTCTTTGCTCCCCATGCGCGAAGACCGCCGATATTGCGTTTTATCCATTTGCAGATTGCAATTTTCAACATATTTGCAATTTTCTTTCAATAACTGTGAATTTTTTAAAATTACTATTGATTTTCGCCCGCGGACGTGCTATAATGAATCAGACGGCAGAAAAGCGCCGCAGTTTTTAAGCTGTTCGGCAGAGCCGCAAAGGGAGATTATTAAATGAAAAACGTAATTGTCGGTCAATCCGGCGGCCCCACGGCCGTCATCAATTCCAGTCTGCTCGGCGTATTCAAAACGGCGAAAGACAGGGGAGCCGATATCGTGTACGGCATGGTTCACGGCATTAAAGGGCTCTTGGACAGGAACATCGTCGACCTCTCCACGCAGATCAAAAACGATCTCGACATGGACCTTTTAAAGAGGACGCCCTCGTCCTTCCTCGGCTCGTGCCGCTACAAGCTGCCCGATATTGAAGGCAACGAAAAGACGTATGAAGAGATATTCAAGATCTTAAAGGAACTCAACATCTACGCCTTCTTCTACATCGGCGGCAACGACTCGATGGACACCATCAAAAAGCTGTCCGATTACGGCGAAAAGGTAAAGAGCCCCATAAGGTTCATGGGCGTTCCCAAGACCATAGATAACGACCTCGCCATAACCGACCACACCCCCGGCTACGGCAGCGCCGCAAAGTACATAGCGTCCACCACAAAAGAGATAATACGCGACGGCCTCGTATACGACTATCCCGTCGTTTCTGTAATAGAGGTAATGGGCCGCAACGCAGGCTGGCTTACGGCTGCCGCGGCGCTTGCAAAGGGAGAGGACTGCGAGGGCGTCGACCTCATCTATCTCCCCGAAAGAGTGTTCGACCTCGATAAATTCCTCGACAAGGTAGGCGAACTCTACAAGCAGAAACGCTCGGTAGTCATTGCCGTCTCCGAGGGCGTAAAGATAGCCGACGGCAGGTACGTTTGCGAACTTGCCGACCACGTAGACTACGTCGATGCATTCGGCCACAAACAGCTGGCAGGCACGGCGCGCTTCCTTGCGGCAAAGGTTGCCGAAAAGTACGGCGTAAAGACGAGGGCGATAGAGCTCTCCTCGCTGCAGCGCTGCGCATCCCACATCACCTCGCGTATCGACGTCACCGAGGCGTTCAACGCCGGCGGCGCCGCCGTAAAGGCAGCGTTCGAGGGCATGAGCGGCCAGGTGATAACCTTAAAGCGCGTGTCCGACGATCCCTATATGTGCGTGACCGAGCCCGCCGACGTTCACTTCATAGCCAACGTCGAAAAGAAGGTTCCCGACGAGTGGATAAATGCCGACGGCACCAACGTGCTGCCTCCGCTCGTGCACTATATCCGCCCGCTCATCCAGGCGGAGATCGCGCCCCTGTGGGTAGACGGCCTTCCCAGGCACCTCATCTTAAAGAAGTGATATAACGACTGCACGGGTGCGCGCGGTGCATGCCGCGCCTCCCGTAAGTTCTCCTTTTTAATAATAAATAAAGCGTGCGGACCGCCGCGGCAAAATTGCCGCGGCGGTCCGCACGCGTATGCGTATAAGCGTGTATTGCGCCCCCGCCCATGGCCTGTCCGCGCCTTTCGCCGCGGCGCTCCCGCCGCGGTAAAGCGCATTTTTTGCGTTCGCGGGTGCGTTTAAAAGGGGAGGAGCGGGACTTACTTTTTTGAGGAGCGCAGCCTTGCTGCTATGCGCTCGTGCCTCTCCATTATGGCCGCGGCGGCGTTGACCTTCTGCTCGCCGCTCTCGCCGCTCGCCTCGCCCGCCTCGGCGTTCTGCCGTCCGCCGCGCTCGCCGTATCCCGCGCCGCTTTGGCTGCTTTCGCCGCCGTTTTTCGGGCCGTCGCCCGCAGTTTTGCCCTCTTCGGGCTCAAAGGCGCCGCCGAGTGCCTTCAAAAAATCGAAAAGAGTGAATTTATCCGTGTAATTTGTTCTCCTTTTACCAAATTTTCATTAAATACAACTTGTTTTTAATTGCTTAAAACATGGTTTTGGTATATAATAAAAACTGCTGTATTGCTGATAGCTGTTTGCATTATCGGCATAAAATACGGCGACCAACTGATTACAGTATCGGGGTAAAAAATGCGTAACAAGGTAAAAAAGGCGCTTGCATGCGCCGCCGCGACTTGTCTTGCGGCAGGACTTACTCTCGCCGCGGGATGCAGCGGCGGATATTACAGGGCCGACGCCCTCGAAGGCGACTACAGCTATTCGGGCGAGGCCGTATCCAACGGCGGCTTTGCCGTTGAAGCGGGCAACTATATCTATTTCATAAACGGCGTTGCCTCCAATTCCGAAACCAACTCCTACGGCGACGTGCAGAGGGGCTCTCTCGTCCGCATCGCCAAGTCCGACCTCTCGGCGGGCAACTACTCGAGCGTGCAGACGGTTGTTCCCCTCCTGATGTATGGCACCGACTACGACGCCGGCATCTACATCTACGGCGACCGCGTGTACTACACCACGCCCTCGGCCGCGCGCGATTCCAACGGCGAGCTCTTAAATTCCCTTCTCGAGTTCAAGAGCACCAAGCTCGACGGCACCGAAACGATGACCGACTACTATTTCAGGATAGAGGGCACCAACCTCGACTACCGCATAGTAGAGGGAGAGGACGGCGGCATATACCTCGTGTATGTGCTCTCCGAAACGCTGTACGGCACCGAAGCGCACACCAACATCCATTCGGTGAACTTTGAAACGGGCGAAGACACCGTCATCGCCTACAATGTCGACAGCTACATGTTCG
Organism: uncultured Clostridia bacterium; assembly: GCA_944330115.1. Classification (GTDB taxonomy): domain Bacteria; phylum Bacillota; class Clostridia; order Christensenellales; family Borkfalkiaceae; genus Coproplasma. Next base: position 29,064 of record CALVIN010000008.1, on the reverse strand, counting down.
ACAGCAAAGATCCCTCCAATCCCTATATATATTACACGATGGACGTAACGTATAACCTCGGCACGAGCAACGCCGTAGAGGCAAACTACAACCAGGTATACCGCGTCCGCGCCGATGCAGAGGCTCCCCGCGAGTACGACTTCTCGTATATCGACGACTACGACGCCGAGGAAGATCCCCTGTATATCAACTACGGCGAATTCGTGTTCGACGGCAGGGGCACGCTCAGCGGCATGACGCAGTTCAACTACGGTTACGACGCGTCGGCCGACCTCGACCCTTCCACCGACGACGCCAGCACGATCTCCGGCTACACATACACGCTGGTATCATATGAGAACGGCAACCTCTACTACACGCGCGAGTACTACTCGGGCAGCAACGAAACGCCCATTCTCTTATATGCCACCGACGGCGAAATAGGTGCGTCCGGCTGGAACCCCGTAACGGGCAACCCCACGGCTCCCGCATACGGCGGCAGCGCCCTCCTGTATATAGCAAACGACGTTGACGACTACACGTTCGTCACCGATGAAAACAACGTTCCCGTAAGCGTTATCTACACCGAAACGAGCGGCGACGGCTATGCCATAATGAGCAGCACGTTCGAAAACGGCTCGCTTGTAAACACCTTCCCCATGGCGGATGTTTCGGGCGAAGTCACCGTGCTCGACATCGTAGACCAGACGGTAGACGGCGCAAGCTACACCTTCCTATACTTCAGCGTATCGGGCGAGGGCAACGGCTACACCTTCCACCGCATAGCGCTCGGCGGTAGCGAGGACGACTATATCCAGCTGCCCTCCCTCGAGGAGACCGAGTCGCACAGCAACTATAAAGAAGTGCAGATACTCGACCTCGACGCATCCTCCGCATGGTACATGCCCGAGATAGTGTCCGATCACCTGTTCTTCGCGTCGGCCACCGACGACATGGCAGACTATAACTACATCATGGCGTTCAGCCTCGCAGGCGAGGACGGCGCAATGTCCAACGAGGATATCGTGGCGCTCAACGATCTGTATGACGACGTGATAGGCGACGATGAGAGCGATCCCGGCGTGATAGCCTCCATCGACGCAGACGACTTCGAGAATCTTCCCGACGCACTCCGCTACGCATTCTACACGCGCGACGCCGAGGCCGTTTCCGACCTCATCGCCGAGTGGGTAGCCGAAGGCGAGGACGAGGAATACCTCTTCTCCGAAGAGTCGGCCGGGCTCTATCTCGACTTCATTGCCGCAAGGGGCGACTATGCCGAGTTTGCCGAGTATTCCAAAACGGTGAACGGCCAGACTGTATATGCCACCTCGCGCGACTACTTCTATGCGCTCGTCGGCTATATGTCCGATGACGACGCCGAGGCATACATCGATGCGCTCAAGGCAGACTACCTGCCCGACGGCCCTGCCGAAAGCTCGAGCTGGTTCGGCGGCCTCTCCACGGGCGCAAAGGTGGGCTTCATAATCGGCGTATGCGCGGCAGGCCTCATCGTAATAGCCGCCGCCGTGGTAATTCCTCTCGTCATCGTCCGCAAGAGGAGGCAGAGGCTCCCTCAGTACACGAGGCGCGTAAAGGTAGATACCACCGACGACAAGGACATCGACGTATACGGCTCCGACGAAAATTCGGATACGCCCAACGAATGATGTATAACAAAGCAATATAACGCACTCAGGCGGCGGGGCTTTAAGCCCCGCCGTTTTGTATGCCCGCAGCCCTTCGGCCGCGGGCATATCCGCGCGCATACTTGCGCGCCTTGCGGGGCATGTGTAAAAATTGTGGGCGGCGCGGCTATTTTTTTACAATTTATTTTGATTTTTATTTGTTAAAACGGTTTACAAATAGAGCGAATACTAATATAATGTTACCATTGATTGGGGGACGGGCAAAAACCCGTTTTCATACCTATATTACCTATATTTAATATACGGAGAAATATAATATGATCAAGTACATTAAATGCCCGAGGTGCGAACTCAACTATATCGATCCCGAAAAGCAGGAGTATTGCGACGTGTGCATCGCCGAAATGAAGGGCAACAAACTTCAGTTTGCCGATATCGACGACGAAGAATTTGACGAAAACGCCGAAAAGACGGAGATCTGCCCCGTGTGCGGCGTGAATACCATGCGCTACGGCGAAAAGATGTGCGACGCCTGCAAGCAGGCCAGCCAGTACGAAGAGGACCAGGACATCAACATGGATACCGACGAGGAGTGGAAGAACTACCTCGAGGACGACGAAGACCTCACCGTCGACGACGAAACGCTCGAAGAGGAGCTCTCTGAGGACCTCGACGACGAGTACGACGACGAGGAGAGCGAGGAGCACTACGACGACGATCCTCTCTCCGACTTCGACGACGACTACAGCGACATCGACGACGATGACGAGGAAGACGACGAAGACGATGATGACGACGACGATGACGACGATCTGTTCTGATAATTTTATCGTACAGCGCCGTTATAATTGCATTTGAACTTGCAGGCGGGTACAAAATAAAGTACCCGCCTGTTTTGAATTTATCTTTTATGTGCAAAGCGGGTTTTTATTGCACCGCGCTCTCTCGTCTCCCCTATAAGGGGCGAGCACTTTTTAATTCACCTCCCCTTTGAGGGGAGGTGTCACGAAGTGACGGAGGGGTTTCATTGCATTGCGGCTGTCAGCTGCGGCGAAAGGGTTTTACTTTACATTTCACATAAGGGGGACAACCATGGACGACAAGGATAAAGATTTTTTCGGCGCCCCGCCCGATATCGACGGCAACGGTGAGACCGATTATTACGACTACTATGCCGAAAGGCAGCTCATGGACGAGCTCGAAAGCCGAAAATTTCTCGACGATGACGACGAAGACGACGATGACGACGATTGGGACTTCGGCGACGACGATGATGGCGGCGATTGGGACCTCGACGACGATGACGATGATGGCGACGATGATTGGGATCTCGACGACGATGACGATGATGACGACGATCTGTTCTGATAACTTTATTTGGTTTGGTCTTGCTGCGCCCGCATTTTGCGGGCGCAGCGCTTTTATGCGCCCAAATGCTCTGATACGCATAATTTTGGCTTAAAAAGGCAAAAATAGTAATATATGATAAAGCCGACGATAAGCGTAGATAAGGTCAGGCGGGCGGTATACGGCTGCTACAACAGGCCGGTGACCATAAGGCTCAGCTTGGGCAGGAACAAGTATGTCACCTTCCCCGCCACGATAAACGGTGTGTATCCCTCGCTGTTCACCGTGTTGCCGCAGGATAAAAATTTTCTGGGCAAAACGGCCTATTCCTATTCGGAGATACTGTGCGGCAGGGTTAAGATAACGGCAAAGTCGGGCAGGGCCGGCAAGGCATAGGGCGGCCGTCGGACAGGGTATTTTAAGGCGGTGCCGCGCGCAATTTTTGCGCGCGGCACCGCCTTGTACATATTATTGCACAATTTTACAAAATGCGCGCGCCTTGGCGTGTAATAAAGGGCGCGTCGGCGGCATATTATATCTTTGAATTAAAAGCGGCGCAGCCGAATTTCAAGGAGAATACGCAATGCAAGTAAAAGCCGAATATCAATCAGAAAGTTACATAAAGGAGATAGCCGTGCTCACGTCGCGCTCGGCGGTGGAGTGCCGCTTCTCGTTCGGCGACGGGGTGAGCGAGGTGCTCGCCGTCAGCCCGCAGCTCTCGCCCGAGGGGTGCGAGGTAACGTCGGGCAGGGTAAACTACGGCGGCAGGCTGGTGTGCACCGCCGTATATTCAGACGTAAACGGCAAGCTCGGCCGCGCGCAGAAGGGGGCGGAGTTCTCGCACTATGCCGATGACGACCGCCTCGCGCCCGCTCAGCAGGCATTTTTGCGCCTCTCCTGCGAAAGGGCCTCCGTCCGCCGCGACGGCTCCGCCTTTGTGGTGACGGCGGTGGTGCGCGCCGATATATATGTGTACGGCTCGGCCGAGCGCTCCTATATAACGGCCGCCGAGGGCGCAGTCTGCCGCTTCGAGCCGTTAAAGCTGCTCTCCGCCGTGACCTTTTCGGGCGAGAGCGAGGTGGAGGACGATTTCGACGCCGCGGGGGTGGAGGATATACTCTCCCACGACGCCAAGGCGATAGTCACCGACTGCCGCTGCGGCGGGGGCGAGGTGCGCATTTCGGGCGAGATATATCTCTCCCTCCTCGCCGTGCGGGGATCGGAGCCGGTCGCGCTCGACAGGGCAATACCCTTCTCCGCCGAGATACTGTGCGACGACGCCATAACGCCCGTGCGCGCCATGTGCTGCGCGCAGTTAAAGGAGGTGTCCGTTTCGGCCACCGTCAACGAGGAGCGCGGCAGGTGCGGCATAAACTTCGGCGCGTCGCTCTCATTTTTCGGCTGTTTCTACAGCGAGCACGAGGCGGCGGCCGCCACCGACGCCTTTATAACCGACGCCGAGTGCGCCCTCTCGACGTGTTCCGAGAGCGTGCCCGCGTGCGGCGACATCCGCGTATATACCGAGCGGGTGGGCGGCCCGTGTGCCGTAAAGGCCAAGATAGACTATTCCTGCGCCTTCAGGGTGGCGCTCTACCCGCGCGCCGAGTGCTCCTATTCCGAAGATACGGGCATGCTCGAGGGCGCGGTAAACTTCGTGCTCGTCTACTCGCGCGAAGGGCAGACGCACTCCGCCGAGGTCGCCCTGCCCTTCTCTGTAAAATTGAAGGGAGTGGGGGCATGCGCAAGCATAGACATGGCGGTAAACAACGTCAGCGTGCGCCAGCGCGCCGAGGGCGAGTGCGAGGCCGAGGCCTCATTAAAGATAGTCGCCGTGCTGTCTGCCCCGCAGAAGTGCTCATACATAACCGAACTTGCCGAGGGCGAAAAGTGCGGCGAGCCCTCTGCCATAACCGTGCTAATCCCGAGCGCGGGCGAAACGCTGTGGTCGGCGGCAAAGCGCCTCAAAATGCCGCCCGAAGAGGTGGCGGAGGCGTGCGGCGCGTCCTTCCCCTTAAAGGGCGACGAGCGCATAGTCATCTACCGTCCCAAAAAGTGCTGAACGGCCAGCAAGCGGCAGGCTTTTCAGTATATGGGCGCCGCGCGCAAAATTTTGCGCGCGGCGCCCTATTTTTTACATTTTTTATTGTATTTGCGCCGCCCTTCGTGCTATAATTTATGACATGGAAAGGGTGCGCGTAAAATCTCCCGCAAAACTCAATCTCACGCTGCAAATAACGGGCTCGCAGGGCGGCTACCACATGCTCGACAGCGTCGTCGTCACGATAGACCTGTTCGACGGCATAACCGTCGCCCGCCGCACCGACGGGCAGGTGAATATCGCCATGCGCGGCCTCGGCAGCGAAAATATCCCGTACGAGAGCAACAACGCCGTGCGCGCGGCAAAGCTGTTCTGCGAGCAGTTCAACGCGGGCGGCGCCGATATTTGGGTGGATAAAAATATCCCCTTAGGCGCGGGGCTGGGCGGCTCCTCTGCCGACGCCGCGGGCGTGCTTCGCGCTCTCTCGCAGCTTTATAGCGTGCCGCAGGAGCGCGCCGAAGATATTGCCGACATGGTCGGCTCGGATACGCGCTATCTGATGCGCGGCGGCTGGGCGCGGCTGTTCGGCAGGGGCAACGTGATAAGGAGCATAAACAGCGCCTTAAAGCCCGATTTTTTGATAATTGCGCCGCAAAGCGGCGTATCCGCCGCCGAGTGCTACCGCCGCTACGACAGCCTGCCCGACGGCGCTCGCAACAATTCCCAAAGGGCGCAGGCGGCGCTCGAAAACGGCGACTACAATTCGCTGTGCAAAACCTTCTACAACGCGCTGTACGCCCCCGCCCGCACGATAAATGCCGACGCGGAGAGGGCGCTTTACGAGGCTCTCTCGTTCTCGCCCGACGGCGCAGCGATGACGGGCTCGGGCAGCGCGGCGTTCGCCGTATTTTCAAGCGACATGCTGTGCCGCTGGGCAAAGAGCAGGTACCGCGGCTCGTTCAACGCCTTCTGCGCCAAGGCGTACATACCCAAAAATTAAAAGGAGTAAATTATGGCTGAAGAAAGGCTTATAGATGACGATAAAGATAAAAAATACCGCATCCGAGTAAACGAAGACGGCGAGGAGGAGCTGGAGATAGTCCACGGCGACGACGAGGAGCGGGAGGAAGTCGTCGAACTTGAAGATCTCGGGCTCGACGATGACGGCGATGAACATGAGTTTACGCCCGAAGAGCTCGCGCTCGCGCGCAGAAAGCAGGAGGCGGAGGAGGCGGCGCGCCGCTCCAAGGCCGAAGAGCTGCTGCAAAAGGCGGTAACGCTTGCCGGGGAGGGCAACGGCGAGTATGCGCTCACAACGCTCGATTCCGCCCGCCGCGAGTGCCCCGAAATGACCGAAATTTACCCGCTGCAGCTTTCGCTCCTCACCAAAAACTTTTCCGATATCTCCCGCTTCGATGAGGTGCTCGCCGCCTCGCGCGATTTAAAAAAGTACTGCACGGCAGAAAGCATAGCAGAAGTCGGTGCAAAACTTGCGCCCGTAGTGCAAAAGGAGCTCGACGCGCGCTCAAAGCTCAACGAACAGCTCAAGGCGGAAAACGAGGGCAAAAAGGCCGAGCGCCGCGTGCGCTTCAAGGCGGCGTTCAAAAAGTCGCTCGCGCTCTTCTTTATACCCTTCGTGCCCTTCATAGCTCTCCTTTGCGCGGCGATATACTTCAGCACGATAATGTTCTCCGATACCGAGGGCGTCTATCTCACCGTAACCATAGTGCTGGCCGCCCTCGCGGCGCTTGCGTTTATCATCTCGGTGATACTCGCCCGCCCGCTCGCGCGCAACGCCCGCCGCGTAAAGCTCAATGAGAGCGACAGCTCCACTTCGCTCGGCAGAAGCTATTTAGAGGGCGTTGAGCAGGAGCAAAAGCTCAAAGAACTGTTAAACAACCTCCGCGCCGACTGAGTTTTGCGCGGGCTTATAAAATGCCTATCCGCATGTAATTTGCCGCCCTGCGTGCAGCAACGGTATGCCGCCGCGGGGCATTTTTATAAATTTTTACAAAGTACTTAATAATTTGTAACGGAACTCAACTCAATGGAACTTATCTATCTCGATCACGCCGCCACCACGCCTCTTAGCGCCCGCGCGCTGGCCGCAATGCAGCCCTATCTCACCGCCCAATACGGCAATGCCGATTCTCGCTATTCCCTCGGCCGCACGGCCTCGCTCGCCGTGCTCTCCGCGCGCGATAAAATTCTCTCGCTCATAGGGGGCAGCGGCGGCAACCTGTATTTCACCTCCTGCGGTTCGGAGGCCAACAGCTGGGCTTTAAAGGGGGTGTGCGCCGCAAATTTCGGCAAAAAGAGCCGCATAATACTCTCCGCCATAGAGCACCCCTCGCTGCTCCGCGCCGCCGAAGACATGGCGGTGTTCGGCTTTGAAACCGAGCTCGTCTATCCCGATAGCCTCGGCATAGTCCGCCCGGAGGCGGTGGAGATGGCGCTTAACCGTGGCGGCGCGGCCTTTGTTGGCGTCATGTATGCAAACAACGAAACGGGCGTAATACAGCCCGCGCGTGAAATTTATTCGCTCTGCCGCACGGCGGGCGCCTTCTACTTCTGCGACTGCGTTCAGGCGGCGGGCAGCCTGCCATTAAAATGCGACTTTGCCGACGGCATAAGCATCTCGGCACACAAGTTCTACGGCCCCAAGGGCGTGGGCGCGCTGTGGCTCAAAAAGGGCACCAAAATAGCCCGCCTAATCTCGGGCGGACAGCAGGAGAGCGGCCTCCGCGGCGGCACCACCAACGTGGCGGGCATAGCCGGCATGGCCGAAGCTCTCGCCTCGTCGTGCGAAGATATGCAGGCGGAGGGGGAGCGCGTGCGCGCCATCAGAGATAGCTTTGTATCGCAGGTGCTCACCCTCGTGCCGGGCGCGCGCCTTGTGGGCGACAGTGCAAACAGGCTGCCCTCAAACGCCAACATAGCCTTCCCCGGCTGCCGCGGCGAGGAGATAATGTTCGCGCTCGACAGGCTCGGCTTATGCGTCTCCACGGGCTCGGCGTGCTCCTCGGGCGCGTCAAAGCCCTCGTCTGTGCTGCTCGCCATGGGACTTTCGGAGGAGGAGGCGGCCTCATGCGTGCGCTTCACCTTCGGCAGAGAGAACACGGCAGAACATACCTCAATAGCCGCCCGCGCCGTCGCCGAAGTTGTGGAAAAAATCAAGAGCAAATAAAAATAACCCTTCCGTCACGCTCCGTTGCACTCCGCCCGGTACCTCCCCTCAAATGGAAGGGTAATTTTTTCTGCCGCCCGGTACCTCCCCTTCGAGGGACGAGCACGGCATTTCATAGCACAATGGATACCCATTGTGCGTGCCGCAGCGAGATGAGCGAGCGCATATGTAAGCGCGCGAGCGGTGACCGCCGCAGTGCGGTTTATTTACCGCACGCACTGCAAGACGGGTAGGGTGGGGTTTCACCCCAAAAAAATCGCTGTGCGGCGGTCCGCTATAATATCCCACAAAAAAATCGTTGGAATTTGACAGTTAATAACAAAATTTGTTTAGCGTTCATAAACACAATTTATTTAAAAAAATCTTTAAAAATAATTTACTTTTTTTCTTATATAGATATAATAGTTAATGTAATCGGTTGCGACACCGTTTACATATCAATCAGCTCATCATTTTCCCCCTTATCATACAAAGGCGGCGCAAACTTCGGGTTTGCGCCGCCTTTGTCATTTACACATATTTTTCCACCGCCCGCGGCGTATTTTTCTGCCAAATTCTGCCCAAAAGCGCCCTCACATCACCCTGCAAATCAGGCATGCCGCCGCCGTGGCGAACAGGGCGGAAAGCAGCGATAAAACTATCGGCCGCGCCAGCCCCTTTGCCTTTATGCCAGCAAAATACACGGCGGAAATATAGAACACCGTCTCGGATGAGCCGTAGCACACGCACGCGCAGCGCGCAACGTAGCTGTCGGCGCCGTAGTCTTGTATTATCTCTGTAAGGTATGCAAGCGATCCGCTGCCCGAAAGCGGCTTTATAAGTATAAGTTTAGTAAGCTCCTCGGGTATGCCCAAAAAGGAGAACGCGGGCGAGGTAAATTTTATCAGCATGTCGGCAAGCCCGCTCTCCTCAAACAGCGCGCACATCATAAACACCGCCGCAAGGCAGGGCAGCATGGAGAGCACGAATTTAAAGGCGCCCTCTATCCCGCCCGTAAAGCAGCCGTATACGTTTACCTTTTTATATACGGCGCACGCCATCACGGCTATAAAAATTGCCGGTATTATAAGCGCCATCATGCGCCCCCGCGCTTACGTTTTTTCTTTCTGCCGCGCCACGCCCTGCATATCCTTTCGCTTACGGCGAAGGCCGTCACCGAAAGCACGAGCGATATCGCCGAGCATATCAACGAGGGCAAAAATATGTCGGCGGCGGCAGCGCTCCCCGCGCCCGCGCGCAGCGCTATCACGGTGGAGGGCACTATCTGAAAGCCCGCCGCGTTTATCACAAACAGCAGCTTTTGCGCATAGCCGTTTTTCTCCTTTTCCCATTCGCCTATGGCCTTTACGGCAAAGGGAGTGGAGGCTCCCGCGCCCAGCAGGTCGCAGGCAAGGTTCATTGCGGCGGCCTCGCAGGCGGCGTCGCTGTCCGTTTTAAAAATCTTTCTGCATGCCGGCCTCAGCAGTTTTGCCGCGCCCCGCGTTATGCCGCATTCTTCGGCCACGGCGGCAAGTCCCATCCACACGGCATACACGCAAAACAGCGTAAGGCACACCGCGGCCGCCGTGCGCGCGCCGTCCATCAGCGCGGTCAAAAATTTTTCGGGCGCGGCGAAGCAAAGCAGCACCGCCGAAATTATAAATATCGCCGTAAAAACGCCGTTCATAGCATATTTTTATTCGCGCACTTTTTTATATATGCCAAAAGTCAGTTTACAACCGCGCGTTAGTGTGATATACTTTTTAGGTAAAATACGCCATACTTTTCAAGTAAAAACGTTGCGTTTTATAAGTAATTCAAGGTAAATATCACAGGGCGCGCGGGCGGCATGAAAGCGCTTTTGCGTGCCTTAAAGAGGGTGAAGATATGTCAGAAAAATTTTATATCACGACGGCAATAACCTATACCTCGGGCAAGCCGCACATCGGCAACACCTACGAGATAATCTTGACCGACGCTCTGGCGCGCTTCAAGCGCATGCAGGGGCGCGACGTGTTCTTTATGACGGGCACCGACGAGCACGGCCAGAAGATAGAGCTCAAGGCCGCCGAAAGGGGCGTGGCGCCCAAGCAGTTCGTCGACGGCGTCGCCTCGCAGATAAAGGACATCTGGAAGCTGATGGGCGTGGAATACGATAAGTTCATACGCACCACCGACGACTACCACGAGCGCGTCGTGCAGCACATCTTCAAAAAATTTGTAGACAGCGGCGATATATACAAGAGTGAGTACGAGGGGCTGTATTGCACCCCCTGCGAGAGTTTCTGGACGGAGAGTCAGCTTGTAAACGGCCGCTGCCCCGACTGCGGCAGAGAGGTAAAGCCCGCCCGCGAGGAGGCCTACTTCTTCAAGATGGGCAAGTATGCCAACAGATTGGTAAAGCACATCTGCACCCACCCCGAGTTCATAACCCCCGTGTCGCGCAAGCACGAGATGCTCAATAACTTCCTGCTTGCCGACGATTTTATAGGCAAGTCCGACGAAGAGCTCGCCGCGGCCGCCGATAACGGCACCTTAAAGACCAAGCTGCAGGATCTTTGCGTTTCGCGCACCTCCTTCTCGTGGGGCGTGCCCGTCGATTTCGACAGGCGCCACGTAGTTTATGTATGGCTCGACGCGCTCGCCAACTACATCACGGGCATCGGCTACGACGTCGACAGCCCCTCCGAACAGTTCAAAAAGCTGTGGCCTGCCGACGTGCACGTCGTGGGCAAGGATATAATGCGCTTCCATGTGATATACTGGCCGATATTCCTCATGGCCCTCGGCCTGCCGCTGCCCAAGCGCGTGTTCGGCCACCCCTGGCTTTTACAGGGCGGCGACAAGATGTCTAAGTCAAAGGGCAACGTGCTCTATGCCGACGACCTCGCCTCGGTGTTCGGCGTAGACGCCGTGCGCTACTTCGTATTGCACGAAATGCCCTTCGACCAGGACGGTACCATAACGTGGGAGCTCGTGTGCGAGCGCATAAATTCAGACCTTGCCAACGTGCTCGGCAACCTCGTAAAGCGCACCGTGTCGATGACAAATCAATACTTCGGCGGCACGGCGGCCCGCACGGGAGAGGAGGGCGAGCCCGATTCCGACTTCAGGTCGGTGATATCGGGTACGGCGGCAAGGGTGGCCGCCTGCATGGACGAGTTCAGGGTGGCCGACGCGCTCGACGCGCTGTGGACGCTCTTCCGCCGCGCAAACAAGTATATCGACGAAACCACGCCCTGGCTGCTCGCCAAGGACGAGGATAAGCGCGGCAGGCTCTCGGAGGTGCTCTACAACCTCATCTCCTCGCTCGACGTCGGCGCAAACATACTGCGCGCATTCATGCCGCACACCGCCGAAACCATACTTAGCGAAATAGGCGGCAGGGCGCGCGGCATAGACGGGCTCGCCTGCCCTCAAAGTTATACTGTAACTCGCGAGCCGCAGACGCTGTTTGCGCGCATCAAGTTCGAGGATATCAAACCTCAGATCGAAAAGATAATGGCCGCCCAGCGTGCCGAGGCCGCTCCCGCGCCCGAAGAGCCCGCCGTGCCCGAGATCACCATCGACGACTTTGCAAAGGTCAGAATGGTGGTGGGCAAGGTAGTGGCGTGCGAGCCGGTAAAAAAGAGCAAGCTGCTGCACGAAACGGTGGATATCGGCGGCAAAACGATATCCGTCTTAAGCGGCATCGCCAAGCACTACACCGCCGAAGAGATGGTGGGCAAAAAGGTGATAGTCGTCACCAACCTGCCCCCTCGCGAAATGAAGGGCCTCCTCTCGGAGGGCATGATAGTGTGCGCCGAGGCGCCCGACGGAACGCTCAGCATAGTCTCGCCCGAAAAGGACGTCCCCGCGGGGAGCGTGCTTTCGTGACGGCGCAAGAGTTTGAAAAATACGCCGATACCGCCGCAAGCGATATCGGGTATATCGACGTGCATTGCCACCTCACGGGCGGCGAATACGGGAATTTAAGCGACCTTGTATCAAAAATACAGGCGGCGGGCGTCAAAAAAGTGATAACAGCCGGCTTCGATATCCCCTCCTCGGAGGCGGGCGCAGAGCTTTCCGAAAGGTTTGGCTGCGTGTATTTTACGGCAGGTTTTCACCCCACCGAGCTTTCAAAATACCGCGAGGGCGACCTCGATAAAATTGCCGCCCTTTTATCTCACCCCAAGTGCGTGGCGCTCGGCGAGATAGGGCTTGACTATCACTACGAGGATACCAACAAGCCCTTGCAGCACGAGATGTTCCTGCGCCAGATAGAGCTCGCCGATAAATTCCGCATGCCCGTGGAGATACACAGCCGCGACTGCGCCGAGGATATGTACAGGTTTTTAAGCGACCATGTATGCAAAATAAGGCACGGCGCGCTGCTCCATTGCTATTCGCACTCGCCCGAGCTCGCCAAAGAATTTTGTAAGCTCGGCATATATTTTTCCTTCGGCGGCACCTCCACATGGAAGGGCAGCAAGCGCGCAAAAAAGAGCATAGCCGCTCTGCCGATAGATAAGCTGCTCACCGAAACGGACAGCCCCTATCTTGCGCCCGCAAGCGCATACGGCACATTCCCCAACACCCCCGCAAGCATACCCGAGATCGCCGCAAACATGGCGCAAATCAAGGAAATGCCCGAGGAGGAGCTTAAAATAAGGGTATGGCAAAACGCACACGCCCTCTTTCCCAAGCTCGGCGGCGCAGGCGTTTAAGCGGCGCAGACGGCGCATACATGCCGCAAAGAAAATACGGAACGATTGCGCCGCAAATGCGGCATATATATAAAATAATGTCAAGGGGCGGCGGCAAAAACTGCCGCCGCCCCGTTCTTTGGTAAGGTAAGGGCTGTGGGCATCGCGGCCCCGCCTTACACAAAAAGTATGTTCCCCGCCCGCACGGTTTATGCGGCGCGGCCAAGGTAAATTATGGAAGAAAACAAGGTCAGCGAGGTGCTCGCCTCACAGGGCTTCAAATTCAAAAAGCAGTTCGGCCAAAACTTCATAACCGATCAAAACCTGCTCGCCTCCATAGTCGAGGGCGCGGGCGCCGATAAAAACAGCACGGTGGTAGAGATAGGCTGCGGCGCGGGCACGCTCACAAAGGCCATAGCCGCCCGCGCAAAGAGCGTGGTGGCGTTTGAAATAGACAGGGAGCTCGCCCCCGTGCTCGCCGTAACGCTCGCGGGGGTAGACAATGCCGAGGTGGTGTTCCGCGACTTCTCCCGCGTAAACATGGAGGAGTTCGAGCGCACCATGCCGCCCTACATCGTCATCGCCAACCTTCCATACTATATAACCACGCCCCTCGTAATGCAGTTTATCGAGCGCTCAAAAAAGTGCCTCTCGCTCACCGTAATGGTGCAGGAGGAGGTGGCGGAGCGCTTCTGCGCGCAGGCGGGCACGGCCGAATACGGCGCGGTCACGGCAAACATAGCGCTGCGCGGCGTGTGCAAAATAGTAAGGCGCGTGCCCCGCACAATGTTCTATCCCCGCCCCAATGTAGATAGCGCCGTCGTGCGCATAGATATCGCCGAGGGCAACGTGCGCGTAAAGGACGCGGCCCTCTATAAAAAGGTAGTGCGCGCCGCCTTCGCCTCCCGCCGCAAGACGTTCGAAAATAACCTCATGCAGACGTTCGGCATATCCCGCGCCGCCGCGGGCGCGGCCCTCTCTGCCTGCGGCCACGATGCAAAGGTGCGCGGCGAACAGCTCTCGCCAAACCAATTCGCCGCCCTCGCCGACTACTTCTTTGAAGAGGGCATAAAGTGACGGCGCAAAATTAAAATATTAAAGGCAATGCGCCGCAAGGTGCATACCAAATTAAAGTGCATAAAACTACCCGCGCGCGGCAGATTTTCTGCCGCGCGCGGGGTGCTTTATGCGGGTCATTTTATATAAACCGCAAATCATATGCAAACTGCAAATCACATATAAACTGCAAATCATACATAAACCGTAAACCTCAAAGCCGCCCTGCCGCATGTGCAGACGCCGATATTTTGCCTGTTCAAGCGGCCGAAAATCGCTCCCGCCAAAATCAAACAAATTTTTTGCGCGCGCCGCCGTTCTATGCGGCGTTGCCGCGGCATAAATTAGGGTATACACAAAAAAGGCGGGCATATAGGGCCTGCCGTCATTCTCACAAAATCATCTCGGAGGGTATAAATATGGATCAGGAACTGGAATACGCTCAGATGCTTGAGGTCCCCGTCAGCACCGTGAACGTGGTAAAAAAGAAGCCCATATTCAAAAAGAAGGGCGAAAAGGACGATGAAACTTTAAAGGAGCAGGTGGTGGACAGCGTGAATGAGCGCATGGGCGACTATGTGTATGCAGAGGATCTCACCGTCCCGCCCAAGGCCGAAAAGGGCGCGTTTGCCGCCACTCTTGCCGATAAGTCGGGCAAGATACTCATAATCGAGGTGGCCGCCGCCTGCCTTCTGGCAATAGGCATCTTCCTCACCAACGTGTTCATGCCAAACAGCGCCATAAATTCCTTTATCGTCGGCCTCACCACCGAGACGCCCACAGAGGCCGCCTATTCCGAATTTGAGCTCTATCCCGTCGTCTCCGAGCTCTCCGATGCCGAGGTAAGCGTGTCGGCGGGAGGCGTTATAACCTTTACGGGCGAGGGCGCGGTATATCCCGTGGCCGATGGCGAGGTGGCTTCCGTTACTCAGTCGGCAGACGGCACCTACTCGGTGGAGGTGGCGCACACCTCGGTGTTCCGCACCATAATAAGCGGCCTCACAAACGTGTATTACTCCGTCGGCGACGAGGTGGCGGGCAACATACCCGTGGGCTATTCCAACGGCTCAAACCAGGTGTCGGTATCCATGTATAACGACGGCGAGCTATTAAATTGCTACACGCTCACGGGCGCGCTCCCCGTTTGGAACACGGCCGATACGCCGCAGTAAAAGTTTTTTAGCTGCGCAAAGGGCATATATGGGCACACAGAGGGCAAAGGCACGGTGAAAATAAGCATACATCCGCTGTTCTTCGCGGCGGGCATAGCGTCGGCGATATTCGGCGGGCTGCCAATATTCATAATATACACCCTGACCGCGCTTGCACACGAGTGCGGTCATATTTTTTGCGCGCGCGGCATGGGCTTTTCGTGCGAAAAGGTAAAACTCATGCCCTACGGCGCCGCCGCCGAGTGCGAAATAGAGGGCATCTCCCCAGCCGACGAGGTAAAGTTGGCGCTTGCGGGCCCTGCGGTGAACGCCGCCATATGCGTGGCGCTCGCAGGTCTGTGGTGGTTCTGGCCGGAAACTTACGCCTACACCGATACGGTAATGACGGCCAACGCCGTGACTTTTGCAATAAACATGCTGCCCGCCTACCCGCTCGACGGCGGCAGGATAGCCCGCTGTTTGCTCGAAAGAGCGGTGCCGCCCAAGGCGGCGGGTATTGCGCTGCGCGCCGTCACCGTAATTTTGGCGCTCGCCGTGGCAAGCCTCTTTTTCTTTACGGATATGGGCGCAAACTGCATAGCCTTCGGCATTTTTTTGCTGTGTTCGGCCTTTACCAAGCCGCCCGTCGGCTGCAAGATAAATTATTCCGAGCGCAAGCGCCTCCGCCGCGGGTTGGAGGTGAAGTATGTGCTCGCCGACCGCTCGCTCACATATCGCCGCGCCGTGCGCTTTCTGGACGAAAAGAAGTATGTCATCTTCCGCACGCCCGAGGGGGAGGAGGTCACGCAGGACGAATTTCTGCGCGGATTTTCATCGCAGAGCATATACGGCAGCATCTTCCCGCCAAAGTGAGCAGCCTTAAAGCGCCATGCGCCGTGCCGCATAGCCCGCCCAAAGTGTCGCGCCCATTAAAATAATGCAATAATACATAATATGCCGCCCGCGCGCAAAACTTTTTGCGCGCGGGCGGCATATTTAAAAATCAAAATATTTTCAGCTCTCAAAAAACTTATTTCTGTAAAAAGCTCTTGTTGAATATTTCCTCTCTTATGTCGCCGTCAAGCGCGCACCTCACGGCGTCGGCGCCAAAATCGAGCGCGTTCAAAAAGGCGGAGTATGCCGCGGCAAAGTCGCAGTCAAGCTCAAACCGCTGTTTCTTTGCCCTGAACTGCCTCAAAGTGTAGGCAAAGTGCCTTTTAAGGCAGCTCGCCGTGCCCGCCGCGGTGATGTACGGCAGTACCTTTTTAACGCTGTCGCACACGGCGGGGGTGCAGGCCATCACGCTGTCTTTGGGCAGTATCATCCGCCGCTCGCCGCACCGCCTGCTTATATAAAGCCCCAGGTCGCGCTCGTACCGCTGGTGCAAAAATGCGCCCTTGTGTTCGCGCTCATAGGCATATACGAGCGGGTGTATCGTGCAGTCGAGTGCGTAGTGCGTCGCCCAGCCCGCGCAGTAGGCCGCGTTGCCCTCCTTAAGTTTTTCAAACAGCCCGCGCGCGTCCATTCTGTGCAATATCCTGCCCGCGTTGTGTTTGTAGCTCAGGCCGTAAAAAAAGAACACGTCGCCGCCTTGCGCGCCCAAAAGGTACAGCGCCCTGTCTTTTGCAATAATTTTGCAATATTTTTCTTCCAACCTTGCATATATCAGCCGCGCGCCGATGTAGTGTGTAAAGTAGTCAGGCATATCTCCCCCTTACACTATTTTACCCAAAAACGGCTATAAATTTTCCCTCTTTGCGTAAAAGAGGTATTGCTGCATATATCCGGCGTCATCGCCGAACAGCCCGCAAAAATAAGCGTTTATCTTGTTTCTGTC
This sequence comes from uncultured Clostridia bacterium, assembly GCA_944330115.1. GTDB lineage: Bacteria > Bacillota > Clostridia > Christensenellales > Borkfalkiaceae > Coproplasma. The sequence goes on along the minus strand of CALVIN010000008.1, from coordinate 12,153 downwards.
TTTAAGCGTTCCGCCAAAGTCGTCGTGATACAGCTTCTCTATCCAGGTATCCACGGGGAAGCACTCCCTGCGCGCAAAGCCGAACAGGCTTATACAGTCGGCAACTTTGGGGCCTATTCCCGTATATGTCAAAAGCCGCTTTTTAAGTTCGGGCGTGGGCAGGGCATACAGCATATCTATGCCCTCGTCTTTTATCCTTGCCGAAGTTTTTGCAAGGTATTCGTCGCGGTAGCCCGCGCCTATGCCCTTATAAAACTGCGTGCCCGCGCCTGCCAATGCGGCGGAGGAGGGGAAGGCGTAGTACTTCTCCCCCAAAAACTCGCGCTCTTCGCCGAGCGCGCGGCATATGCGCTCTATTATTCCCTTTATGCGCGGAATGTTGTTGTTCTGCGATATTATAAATGAGTATATCATCTCCTCGGCGCTCTGGTTCAAAAGGCGCAGTCCCGCGCCCCGCTCCGCGCCGCGCGTAAGCAGCGGCACGTTGTAGCTCTTCGCCCTCTCGTTTATCGCCGAATAGTCGCGTGCAAGGTCAAAAAAGTTGTAAAAATAGTCCCTGTCGTCGCACTCTATGTAAGTTATATCGCCCCGCGTATATACGTAGCAGGCCTTATCCTGCGAAAATACCTTATATCCCTCCTCAAAGGGGGTAAACCTGAATATCTGCCCGCACTCCAGCGTGTCGCGCGGCGAAAAATAGCGGCTTTCGTACTCTATCGTCATATGTAACTCTCCGTGTGCGGAAAAATCTTTCCGCTTAAAAGATATTACCACTTTGCGCCGCCGTTGTCAATTTCCCGCCGCAAAGTGCGGCAGGGCAGATATGTGCGGCGCGCAAAATGCGCCTTTGACGGGCGGGCCGGTTTTATTATAATAAAAACTTCTCTTATCGCAGATAATAGTTGTATGCAGCTGAATAAAGGCATAGAGGCAATAAAGGACGTGCTCGTTTCGGCGGACGTCATAACATACGAATTTTCCTCGGCGGCGGGCAAAAAGTTCGCGCTCATATACGTCGACGGGCTCGTCGAAAAGGCTCAGCTCGGCGAACTCGTGGTAAAGCCGCTCGCCAAAGCGGGGAAGGAGGCAGGCGCAGCCGAGGTGCGCGCCATACTCGCCTCGCCGGAGGTAAAGGAGGTGGATATCCCCTCCGCCATAAAGGAGATCTCCTACGGCAGCGCCGTACTTTTGACCGACGGCTGCGACGAGCTCTTTTCGATAGGTCTCACCAAGCCGCCCGGAAGGGCTGTTGCCGAGCCGCCCACGCAGATAGCCGTAAAGGGCCCGCGCGAGGGCTTCACCGAGGATATAAAGATAAACTGCGCGCTCGTGCGCAAGCGCTTAAAGTCGCCCGACCTGCGGCTGGATACCGTGCGCACGGGCAAGCGCTCGGATACGGCCGTAACCATATGCTACCTTGCTGATGTGTGTAACAATGAAATTCCCAAAAAACTCGCCGCGCAGATAGCTGCCAACGAGATAGACGTAGTCGCCGATTCCTCATATGTGGGCAGGTTCGTATCCTCCCGCCCGCGCTCGCTGTTCAAGCGCTGCGCCACCTGCGAAAAGCCCGATATCTTCTGCGCAAAACTTGCCGAGGGCAGGGTGGGCATACTTGTAGACGGCTCGCCCATCGCGCTCACCGTGCCCTATATGCTCGTCGAGGACTTCCAGTCGTCCGAAGATTACTTCATCTCCTCTTACCGCGCAACCATTCTGCGTTTTCTTCGCGCGGTGGCGGTGGTGGTGGGCATACTTCTGCCCGCCGTGTATGTGGCGGCGCAGCTGTTCAAACTGCAGCTCATACCATTTAAACTGCTTTTAAATATCTCAAGCTCTGTCTCCGGCCTGCCACTCTCGCCCAGCATAGAGATGTTTTTAACGCTCTTCGTTTTGGAGGTGCTCAACGAGGCGTCTATCCGCATGCCCAAGTACGTCGGCCTCGCAATATCCATAGTGGGCGCCCTCGTATTGGGTGAAACGGCGGTCAACGCCGGCATAATCTCCACGCCCGCAATAATAATAGTCGCCTTTTCGGCGATATGCCTGTATGTCGTGCCAGACCTAGTCGAAACTACCGCCACGCTGCGCTGGATATTTCTGATAATAGCGGGCAGCATAGGCACCTTCGGCATAATACTCTTTATCTGCCTTTTAATGTGCTACCTCGTGACCGAACAGGCCTACGGCGTGCCCATCCTGGCGCCCTTTTCGCCGCTCATCCCGCACGATATGTCGGACGGGCTGTTAAAGCGCGATATGTTCTCGCTTTCCACCCGCCCCGCCGCGCTCAAGGGCAAAAATAAGGTGCGCTTCAGGCGCAAAGCGGGCGGCGGAGATAATAAGGGCGGCAATGATGACAAGCAAGCGGCAAAGGAGCCGCGCGGAGGTGAAGATGACTGATCAGCTGTGCACCCGTCAGGTGTGCTTTATAATGGCCGCCTACACAGCGGCGGGCAAGCTGCTTATGATGCCCGCGGAGCTTTCGTACTACTGCGGCGGCGACCTCTGGCTGCCCGCGCTCATCGTGTATGTGCTGCAGGTGGCGGCGGTGTGGGCGGTGGCGTTCGCCTGCTCAAAGACAGATAAAACCTTCTTCGCGCTCATAGAGGGGGTGCTCGGCAAAGCCGCTTCAAAGGTGCTCTGCTGGCTGTTCGCGCTCTTCTTCGCGCTGGCGGCGGTACTGCCCATGTTCAGTCAAAAGCTGTTCGTGCAGGCAATATTCTACGATACCATTCCCGCCCTCATAACCTTTTTGCCCTTCTTCGTCTTTTCGGTGTATGCGGGCGCAAAGGGGCTTAAAAACGCAGGCAGGGTGGCAGATATTGCCCTGCCGCTCATGGGCATATCTCTTATAGTGCTGTTTGCAATGTCCGTCGGAGAGGCAAACGTCGGCTGGCTGCTGCCCGTGCTGCGCACAACTTCGGCCTCGTCGGTATTTTCGGGCGCGCGCTTTTCGCTGTATAACTTCACCGACGGCGCCATGATGCTCATGCTCATGGGCAGGTTCAGATATAAAAAGGGCGACAGCCTGAAAATAACGCTCAGCTATGCGCTCTCCGCGCTCGTCGTGCTGCTCTTTTTGGTGCTCTTTTACAGCATATTCTCCGTGCTCTCGCCCGATCAATACTTCGCCATAAGCAAAATGGCAATATTTTTCAGCGCCCTCTCCATAGTCGGCCGCGTCGACCTCATCGCCGTGTATGCCGTGGAGATATGCATGCTCTTCGCGCTCGCCTTCTATATCCAGCTCTCGGTCACCTGCGTGTGCGGCGCGCTCGGCAAGGAGCAGTCAAAGGGCAGGAGCGCAAGCCCCGCCTCGGCGGTCGCCTCGGTTGCAATAAATGCCGTGCTGCTTGCCGTGCTCATCGCGTTCAACAACAGCTACCTCGTCGTGCAGGAGGCGTTCGGCAGATTTCTGTGGATAGTGTTCGTGCTCTTCGCCTTTGTGTTGCCGCCCCTCGTGTGGGCGCTAAAGCGCGGAATGGGCGGAGGGGCTAACGGCAAGGTGAGCGGCGGAACGGGCAAAAAGGCAGGCCGCCCGCCTTCCGGCTAAATGCCGCCCTCTTAAAATGACAGCCCCGTTCGGGGCGTACATAGCTGCCATTCAGGGCATGCGCATGTGCGGCAAATTACATATGCGCGCCAACGGCGCAAAAATATTGCTTTAAAGGCGCAAAACAGCGCCAAAAGCGCAAAACAAGCGGGGTAAATCATGCAAAAAAAATCGCGCCTGCAGGCGGCCGCGCGCGCCGCGTATATACTTTTGATTGCGGCCATGCTCTTTCTGTTCTTCACCACCGATTTCGGCCTGGTGGATATACACAAAACTTCAATAGTGGTGGCGGTGGGCATCGACGTCACGGAGGAGGGGTACGACGTCACCGCGCAGGCCGCCATACCCACGCCCGCGCAGGGAGGGGGAAGCGCCTCATACACTCAGGTCACGGGCAGCGGCGCCACCGTTGCCGAGGCGATTGCCGATATAAACGCCAAAACGGGCTTCTATCCCAAGCTTGTGTTCTGCAACCTCGTAGTGCTCGGCGAAAGTTGCGGGCAGCGCGATCTCCTCACCGTGCTCGACTATTTTTACCGCAACGACTACGTTCCGTTGACGGCGCTCGTGGCGATGTGCGGCGGCAGCGCGCAGGAGCTGCTTGGTCAAAAGCCTGCAGATGGCGGCATGTCGTCCTCGGCGATACAGCGCGCCATGTCGGACGAGCTCAAAAATTCGGCTATCGCCTCCACGGTAAACTTAAAGCTGCTCGCGCAGGACGCGGGTTCGCCCTCGAACGCGGCGTATATGCCCTATGTTGAGTACGGCTCGGGCGCAAGCGGCGGCACGACCACCGCCTCGGCGTCGGGCGGCTCGGGAAGTTCTGGCGGGGGCGGCTCGTCAAAGAGTGCGGAGAGCGCCGCCGAATTTACCTGCAAGCGGTGCGCGGCGTTTGCGGGCGGCGCGTTTGCCGGCGTGCTCACCGAGGAGCAGACCTTCGCCTTAAACCTCATTCGCAGCAATATAAGGCACGCCGTGGTCAACGCCGTCTGCAATGGCGAAAATTTTACCGTGGGGCTAAAAAACAATTCGGGCGGCGCCTCTTTAGAGGTGCAAAGCGGCGTGCCCGTGCTTAAACTTTCTTACAGCGCGCTTGCCAACGTGCAGTCCTCGTCCAGCCGCCCCGCGGCGGAGGGCAGCGCAAACTCGCACCTCGTGCCAGATGAAGTGCTGCTCTCAGTCGCCCAAACCGTGCGTGATAGAATGGACTCACTCTTCGATTTCTGTAAAGGCAGCGGGTGCGATCTGTTCGGCGCAGAGCGCATGCTGTATATGTATTACTACGACGATTATTTGAACATAAAGGGCAGCGTTCTGCCCGCCTTAAAAGTTGAGTACGATATAAAAATAGACAGCGTGCGGTGAGTGTTTTATACAAATAAAACTATGCAAAATTGTGCTAAAACGGTAAGATACTGCAAATATAACTTTATATAAGATATATGCCGCCCCGCGTACGCGGGCGGCATATAAAAATGCAAAAAAATAAGGGCGGGCGGCGCATTTTGCGCCGCCCGCCCCGCCCTCGGCGTCACATGGCAAAATTGCCCCTGTCGATGCCTAGGGCCTTTTAAGTTGTTGCGGGCTGACTTATTTCTTCTTCGTCCGCTTCGGGCTGTTGTTCCTCGCCGTCATCCGCCTCGGAGAGCCTTTCCGCCGCGTCGCAGGCGAGCGCCGCAACAAGCTGTATCTGGCTCTCGCTCACGCCGCTCTTGGCGTATTCTCTCACAACATCGGCCGCCGCGCTCTTGAACTGCTCGCCCTCTACCGCCTTGTAAAGGCCGAGTATCTTGTTGGCGCACTCCTTTTCGCTGCCGCTTTTCACCCACCTTTTAAGTATCCACACTATGGTGTCGGTAGCGGTGGCGGCGGTGCCCCCGCCGAAGAACCTGTCTATCAGCGAGCACACAAGCATGGTGAGCGTGCCTATCGAAATGCCGTGTTCAAGCACGGATGCCAGATTTTCAAAGGCATACATGGCGTCCATAACGTATATACTCTTATATATTATATACATCACTATGCCCGCGGCGTATGCCATGGCAGTCACGGCCTTGCTCTTGCCTTTCAAAACGGTGCGCCGCAAAAGCTCGCTCAGCGCGGCATTTGCTATGGTCAAAAGCACAACGTCTATCCCGTACAGGGCGATGATCTCGTTAAAATCCATTGTTCCACTCCTTTAAAGGGGGAACATATCCTCTATCGCGCGCATCGCCCCGCGCATTATGGCGCGCCGACGCAGAATTCGGCGTATGGCGTATTCAGTTATATAATTTCCCCCTTTTTTAATAGATTTTTTTCACCCGACGGCTATTTATAATCATATTTGCGCGGTCAAAAACGCGCGCCGGCAAAATAAAGTACAACAAAATTCTGCATTTTTTCACACAAAGGTATTGACAGCCGCTTTTATCGTGCAAATTTGCGCAAATTTGCGCCGTCCGCGCCCTTAAAGTTTGCCGCAGGGCGCGTTTTGTTTGCAAAACGCGCAGCCCTTATGCTAAAATATGTGCCATGAGAATGCACCGTAAAGATAATTTAGATGCCCGCCTCGCCGCCTGCGAAGACATAATGACGGGCGCCGACCTCACCGAAAAGAACATGAAAAAGGCCGCCGAAATAAAGGCGTACCTAAACTTTCCCGTGCTCTTTAAAAATGACGCGCCCGTCCATTTAGAGATAGGCTGCGGCAAGGGCGGCTTTGTATGCGGCATGGCCGCGCTTCACCCCGATATAAACTTTGTCGCCGTCGAAAAGGTTTCAAACGTAATAATAACCGCGTGCGAGCGCGCCAAGGCCGAGGGGCTCAAAAACGTACGCTTCATAAATTGCCCCGCCGAGGTGCTGCCCCGCTACATAAAGGAGGGGGAGGTTTCGCGCATATATCTAAATTTTTCCGATCCGCTCCCCAAGCTCGGCTACGCCGCGCAGCGCCTCACCAACCCGCGCTTTTTAAATATCTACCGCTCGCTCCTCTGTGCGGGCGGTGAACTTTGGCAAAAGACCGATAACGAGGCCTTTTTCGATTATTCCCTGCAGAGCTTTGCTGAGTGCGGATGGGAAATTTCCGAAGTCTGCCGCGACCTTGCCGCTAACCCGTTTGAGGGCAACGTAATAACCGAGCACGAGCAAAAATTCATGGCCGAAGGCCGCAAGATCTTCCGCCTTGTCGCCCGCCCCGGCGTTGAGAGTTGAGAGTGGAGAGTTTAGTGTTTAGTGTTTAGTGTTTAGAATTCAGAGTTTTGAATTGAAGCAGAATAGTAAAAAAATGCCGTGCGCAAAACGCACGGCATTTTTTAACCGTATTTTGTACCTCCCCTTCGAGGGGATCACTCACAAAATAAATAAGTGCGCAAGGCTGAATTTATTTCAGCCGTTAAGCGCGACCATATTTGCACCTCCCCTTTGAGGGCCCCCGCTGATTCACCTCCCCTTCGAGGGAATCACCCACAAAGTTACCTCCCCTTTGAGGGGAGGAATTAAAGGAGGGGTTTCATTTGCAACATGCTTATATAAGTCGGTGAAACCCCACCGAGTTTCGCTTGCGCTCAACCCACCGTCTCGCCATGCGTGTGGTATAATACCGCATGGCTCGGTCACCGCTCGGGCTTGCATTTGCCCTCGCTCATCTCATTCGGCACGCACAGCGGGTGTCCGCTGTGCTATGAAATGCCTCGCTCGTCCCACGAAGGGGAGGTATCAAATGCAAAAATGCCGCGCGGGCCGCGCAAAAATTTCGTGAACTTACTTCGCAAGCAGCGTAAACATCGCCTTAACGGCGTGCAGCCTGTTCTCGCCCTGGTCATAAACTATGCTGTGCTTGCCATCGATAACGTCGGCCGTCACCTCAAGTCCGCGGCTGGCGGGCAGTGGATGCATAAACAGCGAGTTGTGCATCGAGTACGACATAAGCCCCACATCCACGCGGTAGGGCGCAAGCGCCTCTTTTTCTTCGTCGGATATCGGCGTATGGTAGCGGTAGGCGTTTGTATATACAACGTCGGCGTCGCGCGCGGCCTCGGTGGGGTTGTCGGTAAAGTAAATTTTGCCCGTCTGTTCGGCGGCCTCCACGTTTTCGCGCTTCATGCCGTACCTGGGCGGCGTCGCCACCGAAACGTCCATGCCGCACTTCACCGCGCCTATTATAAATGATGAGGTAACGCTCGTCACCTTGCCAACGACGGCCAGCTTCACGCCCGCAAGCTCGCCCTTCTTCTCCCATATGGTGAACAGGTCCGATATGGCCTGAATGGGCGCGCAGTCGTCGTTGTTGGAGTTGATTATGGGCATCGAAGATATTGCCGTAAATTCCTTTAAAAGTTTCTTGTTAATGCCGCGCGTAACGAGCGCGCCCACGCCGTAGCGCGATATAACGTTCACAAGGTCCTTCACGTTTTCTCCGGCGCGCATGTCCTTGTCGTTATAGGGCAGGTCGACGCAGCTGCCGCCCAGCTGGTGCGCGCCTATCTCTATCGCCGAGCGCGTGCGCAGCGAGGTGTCGGCAAACAGCATGGCGATGGTGGTGCCGTGCAGAATATTAGTCTCTTCGTGCGCCTCAAACTTGCGCTTCAACGCCTTTGTGGCGTACAAAAATTCAAATATCTCCTCGGTGGAGTAGTCCGAAAGCCCTATAAGGTGCTTTTTGCTCAGTATGTACGAGGGGGAATAGCGGTTTATATCCATAGTTTTCTTCCTTAAATTTGCGGCCTTTCCGCATAAGTAGTTGCTGTATATTTAAAGTATATCACACGGTGCGGCAAATTTCAACTGTAATTTTTTGTATGCCAGCAAGGTTGCATGCCCGCAAGGTAAGTTTATTGCCGCGCGCCGTCATTTTCTTCTCTTCGCCGTTCGGCGGCCAGGCGCGAAATTTTGCAGCCGCAAAAATTCTGGCGGTACAGCTCATGCTCCCGCGCAAGCTCGCAGCTGCGCAGATATCCGCCCCGCTTTTTAAAGTCGGAGTGCAGCCACTTCACCTTTCTGCCCTCGGCAAGCTTTTCGCCTATGGCGTTGAGCGCCGCCGAGCTCTTCTGCGGGCTGATGGTAAGGGTGGTGGCAAAGTAATCAAAGCCGCGCCTTTCGGCCTCGTCCGCCGTGCGCGCAAGCCTCAGTTCGTAGCACTTCAAGCACCGCGCGCCGCCCTCGGGCGCGTTCTCCAGCCCCGCGGCTATCCCGGCAAATTTCTCCGCCTCGTGGTCGCAGTCGAGTATGTCCGCCCAGCCCGTCTCCTTCAAAAAGCGTATCTGTTCGGCCTTGCGCAGCGCGTACTCGTCCTCCTCGATGTTGGGGTTGTAATAGAACACCGTTATCTCAAAGTGCTCTTTCAGCCTCTCGAGGCAGGCGGAGGAGCAGGGCGCGCAGCAGCTGTGCAGCAGCAGTTTTGCCCGCCTTCCGCCAAGCGCCGCAATTTCGTTTTGCATAAGTTTGTCAAAATCGACCTTATTCATATTTCAATTATACCGCAATTTATCGCAACTTCACAACACTTTGCGCCCGATAGCATAAAAATTTGGTAAACTCATTAAATGCGTAAATGAAACCCCTCCGGGGTTCGCTGCGCTCAACCCACCTCCCCTCAAAGGGGAGGTGTAAAAGGGGGGCGGAATATACCTCCCCTTTGAGGGGAGGTGCCTCTGCCGCAAAATGCGGCAGAGGCGGAGGGGTTTCATTGCATGACTATTGAAAGCAAGCGTCGAAGAAAGTTGCGCAGCATTCCTCTCGTCTCCCCTTCAGGGGAGATGTCACAGTTGCACTATTGTGTAACTGTGACAGAAGGGTTAAAGATGATGGCAGAACCCTTCTGCCCCGCCCGAACAAGTGCGGGCGGGGCACCTTCCCTATAAGGGACGGCGAGGGCATCGCTTTTGGGTGGCCTGCTAAAGGGGCGGCAAGCAAAAATTTCCCGCGGCTAAAATTTATCCGCAGTTATCAAAAAAAAGTTGCTAATTGATTGAAAAGACGGCGCTTTTATGTTATTATTAAATGGTAAACAGCAAATAATATGGCAAATTGCCACAAAAATACGGGGTGCTTTAATGGCAAACTTAAAACTCGCCGGCGTAAGCAAGATATATCCTTCCGGTAAAATGGCTCTCTTCAACGTCAACTTTTCGTCGTCGGACGGCGAATTCGTCGCCGTAACGGGCGGCGCGTCCTGCGGCAAGTCTACGCTTCTGCGCATAATCGCGGGGCTGGAGGAGCCCACCACCGGCGATATCTATATAGGCGACAAAATGGTAAACGAACTCGAACCCAAGGAGCGCGACGTCGCCATGGTGTTCGGCTCAAATACTCTCTATCCCTCGCTCACCGTGGCCGACAATATGGCCTTCGGCTTAAAGATGCGCAACGTGCCCTCGGCGGTGGTAAATCAGCGCGTAAAGGTAGTGGCGGAGATGCTCGGCCTCACCGACGTGCTCTACCGCAAGCCCAAGGCGCTCACCGCAAGCCAGCGCCTGCTCACCACCTACGGCAGGGCGATAGTAAGGGAGCCCAAGGTGTACCTTTTAGACGAGCCCCTCTCCGGCCTCGACGATAAACTGCGCGACCAGATGCGCAGCGTGCTCATAAATTTGCAGGCGCGCGTAAAGGGCACCTTCATTCTCGCCACAAAGAGCATCTCCGAGGCCATGAGCATGGCCACGAGGATAGTGGTGCTCAAAGAGGGCTTCGTGCAGCAGGTTGATACCCCCGCAAACCTCTACGACTACCCCGCCAACGCCTATGTCGGCTTCTTCGTGGGCAGCCCCAACATGAACTTCATTCAGCGCGCCACGGTAGAGAACCGGGACGGCATAGTTTACTGCGTGTTCGACGATAAAAAGCTGCCCGTACCTCAGAACATCATCGACCGTTGGCCCACCCTCTCGGAGTATGTGGACACGGGCAAGCAGGTAACTCTCGGCATCCGCCCCGAAGATATCGCGGTGGACGCGGAGGGCGCGCAGCTTTCGGGCACCGTGTGCGGCGCTGATACCGTCGACGGCAGGGGCCTCGGCGAGATAGATATCTCCAAAAATGTCAGCCTCACGGTATTTTTGGAAAAGGCGGCAAATGGCGACATTCACTCGCTCACCCTCGACCTCACCCGCCTGTATGTATTCGACAGAGAAACGCAGCTTACCGTGCTCTCGCGCGACGGCGGCTATGTACCCGACCCCAAGAACGCCGATTCGGAGTTCGTTCCCCTCACCAAGGAGGAGATGGACGAGAGGATAAGGCAGTTCACCCCGCCCGCGCCCTCAAAGAACAAAAAGCGCCGTTAAAAGCGCTTAGTTTTGCCTGCAACGGCATGGCAAAATTTCAATGAATAGCAACTGCTTAAAAAATGCCGCGCACCCCCGCGGCATTAAATTTTACCTTCGCCGTTTAGCGGCAAATTTTAAGGTTAATAATGTATAGTATAGCCGCACGGCAAGGGGTCGCACGGCAAAATAAATAATTTACTATGTGGGATGCAATTTTAGACGCGTTTTTAGATACGCTCAAAATATTCCCGTTCATCTTCGTCATCTACGTTCTCATCGAACTGCTCGAGCATAAAACCTCATTTTCGCAGGACCACGAGAGATTGCAGGGCGACTTTGCGCCGCTCATTGGCGCGGCGACGGGTATAATACCGCAGTGCGGCTTTTCGGTAATGGCGGCAAAGCTGTACGATAAGGGGCTGATACGCACGGGCACGCTGCTCGCGGTGTTTTTGGCCACCTCCGACGAGGCGTTCATAATACTGCTCTCCAGGGGAACGTACTCGGGCGTAATAGTGCCGCTCGTGCTTATAAAGTTGGTGGTGGCGGTGCTCGTCGGCTACGCGGCAAACCTCATTCTGCCCGATGAAAAGCTGAAGTCGAACCGCCTCTCCGCCGAGGACATACACGCCTTTTCGTGCGGGCGCGAGCACGAGGGCAAGTCGGAGATAAAGGTATACTTTATCGATCCGCTGCTGCACTCGCTCAACGTCGCACTCTATCTTCTTATAGTAAACGTAGTGCTCGGCTGCATCATCTATGCGGTGGGAGAGGACACCATCTCCTCGCTGATAATAGGCGGGCCCTACTTCCAGCCGCTCATCGCCGCGGCGATAGGCCTCATTCCCAACTGCGCCTCCAGCGTAATAATCACGCAGACGTATATCGACGGCTTCATGCTCTTCGGCAGCTGTGTTGCCGGCCTGTGCGCCAACGCCGGCCTTGGCTTTGTAGTGCTCTTAAAAAACAGAAAAAAGTTAAAGCGCAATATCCTCCTCATCGTGGTGACCTATGTAATAAGCGTCGCTGTAGGAATAATAATAAACTGTATACAGACAATAGTGTAAAGGCTCACGAAAATCTCGCGCAGGCCGTGCGCGATATTTTCCGTGAATTTGAGGGGCGCTGCCCCTCTTCGCGCGACCTTAAGGGCCCACGGAGCGTATAGTCGCGCGAATTCACCCTGCTCAGGCGCAGGTATGCGCAAATTGGGGCCTGCTGCGGCGGGAAACCCGCCTTGCGACATAAGTTATTTAGAATTTAATGCCGTGCGTTTTTGCTTATGTGTGATAAAGAAGCAATAGAAGTGCAAAAAATTTTGCCGTTCCTATCCGACACTTGGCCATTGTG
>CALVIN010000007.1 GCA_944330115.1 uncultured Clostridia bacterium | reverse complement strand
GAGCATACATACTCAGTATAGCCGCCCTCGGTACAAGCAGCGGCGTGAATAGTTGCGGCATATGTGTGCTCCAATGCGGGAATAAGCTCTGACTTTACATTGCCGCAGCGCGTGCATACGCTCACCCTTTCGCCCGCGCTTGTGCAGGTTGCGGGAGCAGCTGTTTCCCATTCGCCGTAGTTATGGTTGAGCGCCGCCGTGTAATCGTCCGTATAGCTGTCGCCGCACAATGAACATATATACTCAGTATAGCCGCCCTCGGTACAAGCAGCGGCGTGAATAGTTGCGGCATATGTGTGCTCCAATGCTGGAATAAGCTCTGACTTTACATCGCCGCAGCGCGTGCATACGCTCACCCTTTCGCCCGCGCTTGTGCAGGTTGCGGGAGTAGCCGTTTCCCATTCGCCGTAGTTATGGTTGAGCGCCGCCGTATAGTCGGCCGTGTAGCTGTCGCCGCACAATGAGCATACATACTCAGTATAGCCGCCCTCGGTACAAGCAGCGGCGTGAATAGTTGCGGCATATGTGTGCTCCAATGCGGGAATAAGCTCTGACTTTGTATCGCCGCAGCACGTACATACGCTCACCCTTTCGCCCGCGCTTGTACAGGTTGCGGGAGCAGCCGTTTCCCATTCGCCGTAATTATGTCTGAAAGCGGGGACAATATCCGAAGTATAGCTTGCACCGCAGGCTGTGCACTTATATTCGGTATACCCCTCCCGCGTGCACGTCGCGGGGACGATAGTTGCCGTATATCTGTGCCCCGATGCGGGTATAGTCTGCGTCTGAAAAAAGTCGCCGCGCGAACAGTAGCGCACGCGCTCGCCCTCCTCCGAGCAAGTCGGCGGCGTCACCTCCTCCCACTCGCCGAAGTCATGCCCGAGCGCGGAAGTCACGTCGGTAATATAGCTGTCGCCGCAATCGGCGCACTTATACTCGGTGTATCCCTCTTCGGCGCACGTCGCAGAGATAGTAGTTGCCGCATATTCGTGCTCAGATACGGGTATTGCCTCCAAAATAAAAGCGCCGCAGGACTTGCAGTACTTCACCTGCTCTCCGGCGGCGGTGCACGTTGCGGGCGTCACCTCTACCCACTCTCCGAAATCATGCCCTGACGAGGGAACAACGTCGGAGATATAGCTGTCGCCGCAGTCGGCGCACTTATACTCGGTATATCCGTCCTCGGTGCACGTTGCAGGGACGGTAGTTGCGGCATATGTGTGCCCCGATGCGGGTATTTCCTCCGACTGAGAGAGCCCGCAGCGGCTGCAATAGCGCACGCGCTCGCCTTCATCCGTGCAAGTCGCCGGCGTCACCTCTATCCACTCGCCGAAGTCATGCCCGAGCGCAGACGTTGCCGAGAGCTCATCTATATAACTGTCGCCGCAGTCGGCGCACTTATACTCGGTATATCCGCCATCGATGCACGTTGCGGAAATTACATATGGCCGATAATCGTGGCCGAGCGCGGGGATAACATCGTTTTCGACCGTGCCGCACTCTGTGCAGTAGCGCACGCGCTCACCCGTGCCCGTGCATGTGGCGGGCGTGATCTCCTCCCACTCGCCGAAGGTATGCGGCAGGGCGTCGACATACGACTGCCCGTCGACAGTACTCTCTCCGCAGACCGTGCAGGTGAGCACCGTATAGCCCTGCTGCGCGCAGGTGGGAGCGACCACTTCCTCCTCATACGCGTGCCCGCTTGCGGGAACTGAAATTTCGGCAGCGGCTATCTCATGCAGGGCGGAGCCGTCGGCAAAGTATTTGCCGCAGTCCGTACATATCCAATATTGAATATTTCCTTCGCTCGTGCAGCCGGCGGCAAGGGCAGGCACGTATTGCAGCGAGTGCGTATGCGCAGGCTGAGTTGTGCCGCCCGTATGCCCGGGCTCTGACGGCTCGTCGGGTTCTTCATCGGGCTCGTAGGGTTCCTCGTCGGGATCTTCGTAATCTTCGTGGGATACATCGGGCTCTTCGTCGGTTGCGTCCGGATCGTCCGCGCCCGTCTGTCCGTCGCCGGATGAGGGCTGTTCGTCGCCGGGATCTTCATGGTCGTCGGAAATATCCGGCTCACCGTCGTCATAGGTATCGCCGCCTGATATGCCGGGCACTACAATGTCGGTATCCGTGGATTGGGGCTGGTTTTCAGCGCAGGCTGCAAAACAAAACGCCGACGCCGAAATGGCGACGGCTGCAAGTAAAACAGCAAGTGGCTTAATGTGCATTTTACACTCCTTTGTAAGAATTTTAAACGATTATGTCTGCCCGTCCACTGCAAACGGAGTCCGTCGGGGCATAAATTGCCCTTGCCGACTGCGCAGACACGCACATTTAACCACATTAAATTTTTACGACAGATCCCAACCTGACACACGGCACGGCGGCGCAACGCAAACGGCCGCACATATAAAGAACAGACACCAAAAAACCCGGATCACAGACCGACCGGGAGGCAGGCAAGAGCGCCAGAGCCCCTTTTATAACTCAAATTTATTATAACTATGATATTTACGCTTCCATTATATTGCAAACCGCAAATAATTTCAAGTGTTATTTTATTAAAAGCGCTCAATTTTTTGCGATGAAATCAAGCGCGGCGGACATTACATCGGTATCTTCCTCGCTAATTCACTTTTTAAAAACAAATAAATACTCGTGCGCAAGCAACAAAAAATTAAATTTTATGCTGTTCGTTTTCCAATACCCGGTTGCTTTGCAATTATGTTGTTCTTTGATTATTATTTCCTTTGTTTTAAAGCCGGCAAGCTCAAAGATGCGCATAGTCTCAAATGCAAGCGGCTGCACCATACCTTTTTTACGCATATCACCCATCAATACTGCGCAAAACTTGCCATTTTTTACAACACGATATAGCTCCTGCGCCACTTTGCCTATCTCGAACAAAAACTCCTTCATCGGCAGGAGCGATAAATCACCCTCTATATCTTCACTGTAATGAATTATATCGGCATAAGGCGGATGAGCACAAATTAAATCAATGCTACCATCGGGAATATCTCGCTTGCATGCATCACATAAGCTATATTTTTCTGTAATGTCCGTTGCCTAAAAATTCTATAAATCCTTTATCGCGCAACATTTGCAACTGTTGTCTGATTTTAGCTTGAATATGCTGATTATCGGGATGCTTTAATTTAAGCTGACTTTCAAACTCGTATATATCGTTAAGGAAAAAATCCGTTGATTTTATATTATTTACACAATTAAGAATATCTATGAGCCAGCCGCGACCACTTATATTATTTGTCCTCAACTGACTTAACCTAGCATATTGTCCGACAACTAAATCCACCTCGGCGCATATCTGATTTTTTATTATTGATATTTTCGCCTGCTTTGGAACTTTTGACAACATTATATTACAGCCTACCCACCCAGCTCTTCGGGCATTTTCGGACAAGGGTTTCCTTTTTTCGATAATCGAAGGTACAAAAAAGAATTTTGGTATCAGCATTAAATTTACAACCTCTAAATCCTTTGTATACTGCATTACAAACAATTCGGGGTTGTTTATGCTGTTTATCCGCTCTATCATAGTCGAATAGGCGCCGTCGGTAATCTTGTTCGATATAGTGCTGCTCTTGCTTTTTAATTCGAAATTTTCACCGCAATGCGAGCAGGCGAAATCTGCCACAGGAATATTGTTTGACAAGTGAGTAACATGTGGATTACCGCATACGGGACAGAATATATTGTCAGCCACCCATGCCTCCGTCATAACCCTGATTTTTTGAGAATTGCTTTTATAACCGCCCGTCAATCCCGTATTCAATTTAAAATTCATACCAATCAACACTGTTTCTGTCGTTATCTGTTGCCGAAATCTGCTTGCTTACCAGATTTCCGGGAGCCAAGACAAACTCTCCGTAATTATATTTTTTCTCGGCTATATCCAGAGCCTCGCCTATATTTTTTGCATAGACAACAAAATCCTGAGAAACCATTTCTTCAATTGTGACGATATATTTTGTCTTGGTTTTATCGATTTTCCTCGTTCGCTTGTCCGCAGGTTTTTCTGCATTGGCTGGTATAATCCACATATTGCCAACCATTATTACTCCGTCTATGCGCTTTTCAGAGCAAAGAATGGCGACGCGCCTTTGTGAGATATTCCACTTTGCCGCAGCCTCTTTGGCCGAAATATAGCTCAACATATCATACACCTCAAAAAAATTATATCTATATTATATTCTAAAACGCGAATAATAGCAAGTAATTTCTTGTCGGAAGTTAAAAGGTATAAATATGGGGAGCATAGCCGCGCCGCAGCATAAAAATTTGCCTATATATTAACCTGCCGTCGGGCGGTTTTTGGGGATATCGCTCAATTTTTTGCGATGAAGGCGAGGGCAGCGGACATTACATCGGCGTCCTCCTCGCAGATGGCGCCGTAATCGGCAGTCGCCAAAAAGCCGTCGTCGCCGCCCGTGAGCGCCGCGCCGAGCTGCTTTAACAGCCCCTCCGCGGCGACGGTGTTATAGGGGTTGTGCCCCTTGCCCCTGCACAGCATCCGCTCGGCATTTTTGCTGCGCGCAAAGTTGTATGCCGAGAGCGAGAGCGGCACCATCTCGTCGACGTCCCCGTGCACGATGAACGCGGGAACGCCGCTCCTTTCGATCTGCCGCGCGGCGGAGAGTTCGCCGTATTTTTTAAAGCGCATGCGCGCGAGCATTCCCACAAATGGGCGCAAAATTGCGGCAAAGGCCTTTCCGACGACGGGCGTAGCGCCGTATTTTACCATATACGAGGGCCTTTCGGGCGCGGAGAAGGCAACAACGCCGCTTAGCCGCGCGAAGGGTGCCGCGCACAGCGCGGAATAGGCGCCCATGCTGTGCCCCACAAAGAAGGTCTTTAAATTTTTGAGCCGCATATCGGCGCGTGCAAAGGCTGCCGCCGCCACCGCGGCGCGCGTGGAGGCCTCCATGCCGCGCATGCTGTTGCCCTCGGAAAGGCCGCAGCCCGCGCAGTCGAAGGCGAGCACAGCAAAACCGTTTTTGCAGAAATACGCTATCTCGGTGGTGTATGCGCACTGCCCGGGGCCCATTCCGTGCGAAAATATTATCAGCCCGCACGGCTGCCCGTCGCCGTCTTTTGACGCGATACCGCCGTTAGTTGCGGCATATATGCCGCCCTTTTGCACATCGGCGCCGCCGGAGCTCACATTTCCGCAGGTGTAGATATACCCGCGCAGCAGCGTCTTTCCGTCATATGTCTGCACGGGCTCGGCATTTAACCCGAAGTCTGCCGGCGAAAAATACTTCAGCTTTGCGTTTTTATCGAACCTGCCGCCGAACGCGCGGTGCAGGGCATACGCGGCGAACGCAGACATGGCGGCAAAAAAGAGCGCCGCCGCACAGACTATGACTATTATTGCAATTTCATACCACTCCATTTTTACCTCCTTTCCGCAAAACCGCGGCACGAGCGCGACGACGATATATCGGCGCCCCGCAATTTAAAAAAGCGGGCGGCAAAAAGCCGCCCGCTTACGCTTTTATTTAAACTATGTATTTTGAATCGAGCTCGGGAGCGGAATCTATCTCCGCCTTCTTGGCCTCGTAGCCCTTCTTGCCGAGGAGGGCGAAGGTGGCCTTTTTGCCGTTTTCAACGCCCGGCTGGTTGAAGGTGTTTATGTTGAGCATTGCGCCCGCATAGGCCGTCTGCAGCTCGAGAAGGAACATCAGCTGGCCGAGGGTGAAGGCGTTGAGCTCGGGCACGTGAATTGTGTAGTTCATTCTGCCCGCACGCATGAGCGCATACGCCGTGGCCTTGTTTTCGGCCTGGATAAGCTCCTGCATGGTGTGCCCGCCGAGGAAGCCGACGTCGGGTATATCTTCGCAGCCGTGAGGTATGGGCATTTCGCACGCATACTGACCTATCGATATAAAGGTTATCACCTTGTCGTAGGGGCCCTCGATATACAGCTGCACCTGCGAGTGCTGGTCGGTAACGCCCAGGCTCTTTACGGGGGTGGTGCCGGCGTTTACCACGTTGCCGTCATAGTCCTCCTGCTTGCCGATGCTCTCTGCCCACAGCTGGCAATACCAGTCGGAGAGAAGGCGCAGATTGTCGCAATAGGGCATCATTACGTGGATGTTCTTGCCCTGGTGCATTGTTATGTACATGAGCGCCGCGCAGGCAAGCGCAGGGTTTGTGGAGATGCTCGGCTTGTTGCAGATGCTGTCCATATAGGCGGCGCCCGCAAGCAGGCCCTTTATGTCTATGCCGAGTACGGCTGCGGGGAGAAGTCCCACGGGGCAGAGTTCGGAGAACCTGCCGCCCACGCCGTCGGGGAGCACGTATTTTTTGATCTTGCCGCCGAACGCCTGGTCGATCTTTATGAGGTTGCCGCGGCTGGCATCGGTGGTGAATATCATGTTGCGGGAGATATCAACGCCCGCCTTGGTGAGTATGTCGGAGATGATGAGATACTGCGTCATCGTCTCGGAAGTGGCGCCCGACTTGGATATTACGTTGAAGCACGTCTTTTCGGGCTCGATAACGTCGAGCAGCGACTTCATGCGGACGGGGTCTACGTTGTCCTCAACATAGAACTTGGGAGCGCCGCCGCGCGCCTTGGAGTTGAGCTCGTTGTGGTGGAGATGGCAGAGCGCATTGAACACCATCGAGGGGCCGAGTGCGCTGCCGCCTATGCCGAGTACTACAAAGTATTTGAAGTTTTTGCGCACCTCTCTTGCGGTGGCTATTATGTCGGCCACGATCTCGTTCTGGTTATAGGGGAGCTCGGTCCAGCCCATATAGAGCTCGTCCTTGCCGCGGTTTTCGGCGACGTATTTGAACGCCTCCTCCGCCTTGCCCTTTATGGCCTTGAGCTCGGAATCTTTTATTCCCCTTTCGCCGAGGAACTTGGCCATCATGTTATTATAGTCTACGGTGACGCGCATAGACTTGCGCCATTCCTTTGTTTTGTATCCCATACTTATCCTCCGATTTACATTTTTGGGCGTAACCCTTACTTTATAATTATAAGCCAAATCGGCGGCATAGTCAATAGGCAGGTGCAAATTTTACCGCCAATTTTTGCCGTAATTTGCTTTTTTACCTGATTTTGGCAGACGCGGCGCAAAATGACGCCCGCAAAACTTTTGGCGCGGGAAATGGCGCAAACGCTTTACAGAACATATGTTTGCGTGGTATACTTTATATATGGCAATGGAGTTGACGGCCGAACAGAAGGCGGCAGACAAGTTGATAGCCGAATGGTTTAGTAAGTCGACGCGGCAGGTATATGTTTTATCCGGGCTGGCGGGGACGGGCAAGACCACGCTTTTGAGGCACACCGTGTGCGACACGCTGAACCTTGAGCCCGGCGTGAGCGCGGCATTTGTTACGCCCACCGGCAAGGCCGCCACCGTGCTGATAAGGCAGGGCATACCCGCCACCACATTGCACCGCCTTATATATCAGACGCGCACCGAAACGCACGAGATAGTACTGAACGGCAAGACGGTGACCGTGGAGAAACTTGTGTTCCGCAGACGCGAAAATATAGATAACGGCATAAAACTGATAGTTTTAGACGAATTTTCGATGGTTTCCGACGAGGTATTCGACGACATACTGCGCTTCGGCGTGAAGGTGCTCGTATGCGGCGACAACGCGCAGCTGCCGCCCGTGGAGGGAATGAACAGCTTTTTATCTTCGCCCGACTTTTTGCTGACCACGATCGTACGCCAGCAGGAGGGCAACCCCATAATACGGCTTGCGCGCGACGCCATGGAGGGAAAGTACATACCATACGGCAACTACGGCGACAGGGCGTTTGTGCTGAGCGCGCGGAAACTGAAGCCGGAGTACCGCAAAAAACACTTTTTGAAGGCAGAGCAGATGATATGCGGCCTGAATAAGACGCGCGCAAAGATAAACGAGGAGATGCGCGCCTATAAGGGGTTTGAAGGCCTGCCGCAGAGCGGCGAAAAGCTGATATGCACGCACAACAACTGGGAGCAGTACATCGACGGCGAGATGTGCTATAACATGGTCAACGGCATAATAGGCACCGTGCAAAACGTGTATTACCGCGGCGAGAGCATGGGCTTTATGACCTTCCGCGCCGACTTTTTAAACGAAAACTGCCCCGACGTGGTGCCCTTCGACACGGGAATATTTGAAAACGGCGCATACCGCTACCGCATAGGCGACTACTTTGAGCGGTTCGACGAGGAGGGCAACGCGACGGGCGCCTTTACGCTGAACAGATTTGAATACGGCTACTGCATATCCTGCCACAAGGCGCAGGGCTCGGAATTTGACAGCGCCATAGTGTTCGACGAGAGCTATGCCTTTAAGGAGGACTCCCGCCGTTGGCTGTATACCGCCATAACGCGCGCAAAAAACAAGCTGATACTTTTGCGGTGAGAAAAAAGTGGCAAAAGCGCGCGCAAAAATGTGACTGATTTTTATAATTGGGCCGCATATATGCCCGAACTATTGCGTTTTTTGATAATATTTTGATATGAAATGCAAGCGCCGCCGCGGCGAAATTCGCCGCGGCGGCGCTTTTACTCTTTACGGTAAAGCGGCGGAAGCATCTTCCGCCGCTTACAAGCCTTATTAAATTACCGTTTGCCTTACTTGTGCAGGCATTATACCATACCCACGACGATGAGCACTATTGCGGCGATGAACACGAGCACGAATATAGCCGTGAGCACCTTTACAAAGCCGCCGTGCCTGCCGGCGAATGCCAGCGCGCCGAAGGCGAGGCCCACGCACGACGCTATCGTGAAGATGAGGCTTAAAATATCCATCACATTGCTGCCGACGGTAACGTCGCTGACGAGCGGAAGCAGATAAAGAATGAACGCTATCACCGCCGCAACGCCGAACGCGATAAAACAGCACAGCAGGGCAAACCCGCCGTTACCTTTTTTATCACCCATAATAATAACCTCCCGTATCAGAATTTGCGGCAACATTTTGCGGACTGCCGCCCGCACAGCGCGCGAATATGCGCGCGCCAATGCTGCGCGCGACCCGAAACGACCTTCCGAGTACACTATTATTATACCACCGCATACATATAAAGTCAAATGCGGCAATAAATTTTAAAATTTTTCACATTTCGCGCCCTATTGCGCCCCTTCGGGCCCCGCCTGCGCGCCGTCTTCGTTTATTTTTGCTCCCTGTGCGCCATCCTCCGCGACAAATTTTGCAAAGTGCGAGCGCACGAAGTATACTATGGCGTCGGCGGCCTTTTCGGGGCTGCCCGAGGAATCTATGCACAGATCGTAGTTGCTCCGCTCGCCCGCTCTTTGTCCCCCTCGCCGAGCGACTGCGAGAGTATGGCGTTTATGCCTATGCCCGTGCCCACGCCCACGGCTATTATGAGAAGCTGTATGGGGAAGGCGTATGTGAGCGCAAGGTTGCCCACCGCGCCGTCCTCGCCCATATTCACGACGAATATGGTATCCACTATGTTATACACCGACTGCAATATCATGGATACTATCATGGGCAGACCCATGCTCCACAGCAGTTTTGGTATGGGCTTTACGCCCATCTTGTTCTGTGCCGTCATATACACTCCTTCCTGATAAATTTGCTGCGCGGCAATAAAAAAAAGGCGCAGACCCAACGCAATAAGTTGGATTTACGCCCTCCTCCGCACGGCAAAAACGCGCGCCCGCACGCTGCGGGATATCGCGCCGTATGCCTGCGGCGATGCCACACACTTGTATGTTTTAAGCACGGTAAATTATATGATTTTTTTATAAAAATGTCAAACAGCAAAATAAAATTTTTTACGACAAATTTGCATTGGGCGCCACATATGCCGCAAATAACGGACATTTTTGCAGCGGCGCGGCGAAAGAGGGCGCATTTTGACGCAATAAAAAACGCGCCGTCAGTGGCGCGAATCGTAACCGAGCATATCGGCATGAGCGGATAAAATATAGTTCAAAAAGCCCTCGCAGCCGTCGCATATATCGGCGTATGCGCGCGAAAAGTCGCGCGTGAACCACGGGTCGGCGACGTCGCGCGGGCGGGAGGTGAACGAACAGAGCTTATACACCTTGTCGGAACAGGCGCCGCCCGTCAAACGCAGCACGTCGAAGAGGTTGGAAGAGTCCATCACCAGCACATAGTCGGCGTTTATCACCTCGCGCTTGGTGAGCTGGCGGGCGGTGTGCTCCCCCACTATGCCGTGCTCACGCAGCATCTTTTTTGCGGGCGGGTATATGCCGTTGCCCTCCTCCTCGTCGGAGGTGCCGCGGGAAGTTATATCGAACGAGAGCGCAAGCCCGCGCTCGGCCGTCATCTTTTTGAATATGAGCTCCGCCATGGGCGAACGGCAGATGTTGCCCAGGCAGACGAATATCACCGATATCACTGTTTGACCTGTTTAAATATTTTTAAGCAAAATGTACTTTGCCGCCCCTTATAGGACGAGGGAGCGGCTGCGCCGCTTGTGAAACCCCTCCTTTAATTCCTCCCCTCGAAGGGGAGGTGAATTGGGGGATAGTCGTCCTCGAAGGGGAGGTAAATGGGGGGATGGTCGTCCTCAAAAGGGATGTGAATTTTTATATAACTGCGCGTTCACGCGCATATGGGCGGGTGGGCGGGACCGCTCGCGCCTCCCCTTCGAGGGGAGGTGAGTTGAGCGCAGCGAAACTCGGAGGGGTTTCACTTGTTCATCCCTTCATGAGAGACGAGATATCTCATTCCCCGTGCTTTAATGCCTGCCAGGGCTCGTTTGAGGGGGAATAGCCTTCGAGATAATCTAACAGCTCGTCGGCATCGGTGAAATACTTATACATATGCAGGCAGCCCTCGGAGAGGAACTTCTTTTGCGCCATCTCCTGCATGAATTTTTCAAGCGTATCGAAGTACCCCTCGATATTGAACATGGCGATGGCCTTATCGTGCCTGCCGAGCTGCTTTAAGGTTATCACCTCGAAAAATTCTTCAAAGGTGCCTATGCCGCCGGGAGCTATTATAAAGGCGTCGCAGTCGTCCTCCATCAGCGTCTTGCGGGTGGCCATGTCGGGCGTGTAGGTGAGCACGTCGCACTCGGTATATATCTTTTCCACGCGCTCCTCGCGGAAGAACTCGGGAATGACTCCGTGAATATGGCCGCCGCCAGCCTTTGTGCCGCGCGCCGCCGCGCCCATGACGCCCGTTGCGCCCGCGCCGAACACCAGCGAGTGGCCGCGCCGCGCCATCTTTTCGGCAAGAGCTTCCACCTGCTCGATATATATGCTATCGATAAAGGCGCTCGAGGCGCCGAAGATGCAGATCTTCATAAAAAACCTCACTCATCATATTTTCGCAATGCCGCCAGAAAACGCAGGGCGGCTACCTTTATTATACGGAAAGCGGGGCAAATTGTCAACTTTACGCGGCGCGGCATATACAGGTACGGGCGCACGCCCGCAGCTGCGCCGCATGCCGCAGAACCCTGTCAGTCGTAGAGCTTGCCGAGCACGAACGAGACCAGCCTTTTGGGCAGTATGCGCTTTAAAAATAAAAAGAGGGCGTATTTTGCCCCGCCCGTGACCGCCACGGGAGGACGCTTTTTTGCCGCGGTGCGCACTATCAGCTTGGCGATAAACGCGGGCGGCATGCCGTTCTGTTCGTCGCGCTCCATGGCCTGCACGGCGCGCTCCACGCGGCCGCCGTATGCGGGGGAATTTACCGCGTTCTTTTTGCGCGACGAGGTGAAGCCGGTCTTTACGTCGCCGGGGAGCACGCACGAAACCTTTATGCCGAAGGGCGCGACCTCGTTTTTGAGCGCGCCCGAGAGCGACGAGAGCGCCGCCTTGGTTGCCGAATAGAAGGACTGGAAGGGTATGGGCAGTTCGGCCGCCACCGAGCTGACGTTTATTATCGCGCCGCCTCCCGCCCTTCTCATTGCGGGCAGCACCGCTTTGATCATATTGAGCGCGCCGAAAAAATTTACCTCGAATATGCGGTGGGCATCGGCCGAGGCCGTATCTTCCACCGCGCCCGAAATGCCCATGCCCGCGTTGTTTACGAGTATATCTATGCGCCCGAACCTGTCCGTCACCTCTTTGACGGCGGCCGCCACGGCGGCCTCATCGGTGACGTCGGCGGAGATGCTGTAAAATTCGTCGCACTTGCGGCGGGAGATGCACACGACGCTTGCGCCGCGCTCTTTGAACAGCCGCGCCGCCTCCCTGCCTATGCCCGAGCTTGCGCCCGTGACTATAACTACCTTGTCTTTGAACTTCATATTGCCCATATCGCAAAAATTGCCCCCGTAATATCCCCGAAATAACGGGGCGGGGACAAGTTTTTTCTCCTTGTTTTAAGTAATTTCCTTTATCTTGTTTATGGCGCTCATGCGGCTGTCTACGCCCAGCTTTAAATAGATAGAGCTGATATAGTTGCGCGCCGTGCCGTCGGAGAGCTTTATTGCCGAGGCTATCTGCCTGTTTGTGAAGCCGTCGGCGAGCATGAGCGCTATATCCACCTCCCTGTCGGAGAGGCCGTATGCCTTTTTGAGCTTTATCTGCTTATCCGAGCTGACGAGCATGGCGGCGTCGGCTATCTTTTTGGCTATCTTAGAGGGCAGTATGGTGTCGCCCGCGTAGGCGTTCTTTATCGCGTCGATGAGCGCCGCCGAGCCTATGTCCTTCAACAGATATCCGCTTGCGCCGTTGTTTATGCCGCTCAAGATATAGTCGCTGTCGTCAAACGTCGTTAAAATTATTATCTTAATGTCGGGGCAGCTCTCCTTTATGCGCTTTGTGGCCGCCACGCCGTTCATTTCGGGCATACGCACGTCCATGAGTATTACGTCGGGCTGCAACTTTTTTGCCATTTCAACGGCCTGCAGGCCGTCGTACGCTATGCCGCACACAGTTATGTCGGGGCAGGTTTCGAGCACGCTCTTTATGCCCTCCGACAGTATCTTCTGGTCGTCTGCCAGCATTACCTTTATCATGATATCCTTCCTTTAAAGCGCCGCTCGGGCGCGTTACTTACGAAAATTTTACTTTGCGGAAACTTGCGCAGGCATATACGCCCCGCTTGCAGCAAATGAAGCTTTATGCCTGCCCGCCCTGCGGCGCGCCGCACTTTATTGTAACTTCCACCTCACAGCCCTCGTCGGCGTCGCCCGATATGCGCATGCCGCCGCCGTATTCCACAGCCTTTTCGCGCATGCTCTTAAGGCCGTAGCCCTCCGCCGCTCCGCCCGCTATGCCGCTGCCGTTATCGGATACGAGCAGCGTCACCTCGTCGCGGTTCTTTTTGGCCTCTATATAGAAGGCCGTGGCTCCGCCGTGGCGTATGCCGTTGGAGATGCACTCCTTTACGCTGTTGCACAAAAAGCGCGTGCGCCCCTCGTCGAGCGCGATATCCTCCACGTCGCACCTTATTTTAAGCTCGGTAGAGTCGACCGTCTGCGCCACTATCTCCTCTATGCCGTCTTTTAATGACGTGGCTGCGGGGCGGCCTGCGAGCAGGTGCACGCTCGAGCGCATCTGGTCGAGGGCGTTTTTGGCCTGAATGTTGGCCGAAATTATCTTGCTCTTTGCCGCTTCCGGATCGCTGTCTATGAGCAGCTTTGCCGCCTCCGTCTGCATTATGACCGCCGTTATGGAGTGGCCGGCGTTGTCGTGTATGTCCTTGGCTATACGGTTGCGCTCCTCGTATACCGCCGTCTGCGAGAGCTTTTCATACGCAGACTTGAGCTCGGCCTTGCTCTTGTCGGCCTCGTCGAGGGCGTCGGCAAGCCGCCTGCTCATGCGGTAAAAGCGCATTACCGCCACCACTATTATGAAGTGAATGGCGAGTATGAGTATGCCGAACATGCAGCCGCCAAGAATGTCGACTATCGAATCGTACACGGGCGCGCCGTTGAACACGCGCACCCAGCCGAGCACGAACGACACGACGAACACCGCCGCGCCTGCGGCCACGAGTATGAGGTTGGTTTTGAAACGCTCGCAGCTCATATAGAGTTCGGTGGCGGCGAGGCAGTACAGTATTACGGTAAATTCGTTGCCCGTGATTATGGATATCACGAGCAGAAAAAAGAGGTCGGCGCCGTAGGCGGCTATCTTTACGTTGAGCGGCTTTATGACATAGAAACCCAGGCAGACCGACAGGGAAAGCAGCACGCAGCTTGTGACGAGCATGACGTACATCCACCACGGGCGGCTGCCCGTATCGCCCGACGAGGCGTACTGCGCGCATATTATGGCGGCCATGACGGCTATTGTGGCGACTATCGCCGCGCCCAGCCATTTGCGCACGTTCTCTAAATTAAGTTTTATCTTGTGCTCACTCTTCATGTTTTATAAGGTTGCGTATTGAATAGTCGCGCTCGATCTCGTCGAGCTTGCCCGAATCGAAATAGCTGTATATATCCTCTTCGGAAGCATATATCACGTGGTCGTACAGCCGCACGTTGTTCATGCTGCATATTATCTGGCACTGCTTGGTAAAGTCGTCGTCGGTGACCGAAGGGCGGGAAGTGCCGCCCGGATGGTTGTGCGCCGCCACCATTGCATAGGGGTGTATCACCGAAACGAGCTTTATCACCTCTTCGGGCTGAACGCGCACCATGTCGCTCTCGCCCGAGGTGAAGCGGCTTATGCGCATGAGCTTGCCGCCCTTGTCTATGAAATACAGCTCCAGCCGCTCGGAGGTGTGGCCGCGCATGCGCAGCTTTACAAAGTCGTATATATCTCCGCGGTTGGAAAAGGAGGCGAAAAAGCGCGCGTTGTTGCCCTTTTCGACGCACTTTCCAACGCACATGAGGTACAGCGCCACCTGCTCGCCCACGCCGGGGACGGAGATAAGCTCGTCATAGCTTGCAGATAGCACCTCCGAAATGCTCGGAAAGCGCACCAAAAGTTCGTGCGCGACAGGGTTGGTGTTCTTGCGCGGGTACGCGTTGAAGAGCAGCATCTCCAATATCTCGTGCTCATACAGATTGTCGCCGTTTTTAAGTTTTTCGTACAGCCTGCGCCTGTGACCTTCGTGCACTTTTGCCTCTCAAAAGAAAAAAAGTAAAATTATCGGTAAAAACATTTTAACATAAAAATAAAAAAGTGTATAATAAAAAGTGTATAATAATTTTGCGCCGCGCAAAAATTTTGCTTGTGCGGCCGCTGTCTGCGGGCGCTGGGCGCGCCGCGCGGCAGGTTTATTATAACTTTAAGGACGGTTTTATAATGTCGGCTTACATTGACGAGATCAAAAAGAAAATTTCACAGATAGTGCGCTTCCCCTCCTATCAGCAGCCCGCCGAAAACGGCATGCCCTTCGGCGAACCTGCGGCCGAGGCGCTGAAATACTTTTTAAGCCTTGCAAAGAACATGGGCTTTGAAACGCACAACTACGATAACTACGCCGGCGAGGTGATATACGGCGAGGGCGAGGAATTTGCCGTGCTCGCCCACCTCGACGTGGTGCCCGCGGGCAGCGGCTGGACGCGCGAGCCCTTCGGCGGAGAAATAGACAACGAGGCCGGCCGCATATGGGGCAGGGGCACCATGGACGACAAGGGCCCCGCCATAATAATGCTCTATTGCCTCAAGGCGCTCAAAGACGAGGGCTTCGTGCCCTCGCGCAAGATAAAGCTCATCGTCGGCTGCAACGAAGAGACGGGCTGGGCGTGCATCGACCACTACAACAAGGTGGCGCACATGCCCGACGAGGGCATCTCCCCCGACGCCGACTTCCCCGTAATTTACGCCGAAAAGGGCATACTGCACGTTAAATTCACCTTTACCGTAAAGGGCAAGTTTGCAGAATTAAAGGGCGGCGAGCGCGCCAACATGGTGTGCGACCTTTGCACCGTTTCGGCGGACGCCTCCTACGGCAACCCCGCCGACTACGGTCTGTTCCTCGAGGGCGGCAAAGTAGTTTCTCGCGGCAAGTCGGCGCACGGCTCCACCCCGAGCGAGGGGTTAAACGCCATAGAGCCCATTCTGCGCTATTTGAAGCTCGACGGCATGGCGGAGCTTTTATTCAACGTACAGTTCGGCCTGAAGGGCCTGAAAGACGAGACGGGCGAACTTACTTTCTCGCCCGACATGATAAAGAGCTGCGGCGACGAGGTAAACGTCACCTGCGACATACGCTACCCCGCCACCATGACCGAGGAGCAGATACTCTCTAAAATAAGCGGCTACGGCATACCCTATAAAATTGAGCACTCGCAGGCGCCGCTGTACGGCGACAAGGACGGCTTTTTGGTAAAGACGCTGTGCGACGTGTATAACGAGGTGTGCGGCACCAACGCGCAGCCCATAGCCATAGGCGGCGGCACTTACGCGAGGGCGCTAAAGCACGGCGCGGCGTTCGGCCCCGAGGAGGCGGGCGAGGAGAGCACCATACACCAGGCCGACGAATACATCACCTTTGAAAAGATAGAAAAGTGCTTCAAGCTGTATAAGCTGGCGCTGGAGAGGCTCACAAAGTGAGCGCATGGTGCAATTTTTAATGTAATTTGCAGGGCGCGCGGCGCATGCCGCGCGCCCGTATATTTTAAAGCCCCCGCGCGGACGTGTTCGGCGGCAAAGCAGCGGACGCGGCGAAGTTGTGGCGGCGCAGCAGAATAATGGCGCGGCGGCGAAGCAGCGAGCGAAATTGCGGCGTAGTTGTGGCAAGGTGACGGCATGGTAGTAGCAGCAGCGGCGGAATTTTTGCCGCGGGAAGGCAGAATACAGCGCGCCGCGCGCCCTTTTTGCGGCATATTTAAATTTTAAGGCAAATTTTGCAAAACCGTTTGGCAAAAGTTTTGACAAACCGCTAAAAATGTGATATATTGTGTTAGTCTTTACGGCGCAGGCCGAAAGGGCGCGGCGGACAAGAGCTATCCGCGGCGCAAAACGCATCGTGCAGATGTACCCAAGTGGCTCAAGGGGCTCCCCTGCTAAGGGAGTAGTGCGGGAAACTGCAGCGTGAGTTCAAATCTCACCATCTGCGCCAAAACAGGCAGGCAACAAAAAAGTTGCCTGCCTGTTTTTTTTGTTGTAAAAATACCCGCCACTCAGCACCTCCCCTTTTTACAAGGCGCTGCCTATGTATCCCGTCAATTATTGTGAGTACGTGCAGACAGGTTACACCCAGCACAACGAACTCATCAAAACGCTGCGTCTTTCAGAATTGGAACTTACCATCTTGAACTGCTATATGAACGGAACGGTGAAATCATAAGTAATGACAAAACTTGGAATAGGCAGAAATACGCTCTAAAAGATACTATGCTTATTTAGGAACAATTTAGAAAATAATCATAATATGATATGATTAGATTTTTCCCTTATTCAACTATGCATATTACTCATGAGTAATCACATTATAAAATATACGATATTTTTGATAATACGATATAATGTCGTCCAATAATTTTTTATTTGGATTTGCACCCTCGATTTTAACTTCTTTTATATTCAAAACAGTATTAAAGATTAAAGCAACTACACCGCCATTTTGCAGACCGAATTTTAACGCATCCTTTACAAATCTCCCAATTGGAGTCTTGGTACTATTTCCGTTGCTTGGAGATGTATTTACAGAATTCCCTTCTAATTCATCAGCGTAATGTTTTATTTGCAATAATAATTCCGCGACCATACATTTAATAGGAAATAATTTTGTATCTATAGATACCAACTTATGAATTAAAGTTGCGCGGTGTATAGCATGTTCAAATTCACGTGGCGGTAACAACCCGATGATATGTGTAATTTGATTTAATATTGTTTCATCAAATAATTCACTTTGAAACATTGATGCAAACTCTTCTAAGGCTATACTTGTTTCACTTAAATCAAGGTTTCCCTCATTCAAAAATATTTTAAAGTCAATAAATTTACCTAGATAGTGATCTGCTGTATTATTCCCATATGCATGGTTAATACTTCTTAAAAGCTGATTTCTATTAAACGCTAAAATAGTCACACAGCAATCTACTTTGTCAAATATATGATGTAACCGCTCCAAGGTTTTTATGGCGAATGAAGGAATACATCTATCTAATTCATCCACAATAAAAACAATTGGATACTTTTTTGCTAACTTATTTAATAATTCCGCCACATATCTTATATCTTTTTCAATGCTTGAATAATTATTTGTAGAAGAAATTTTAATTTTACCAGATTCTCTTATATGTTTAAGTTTATCTAAGAATTTTTCTCCAACACTAATTATATCAAAATGTAACAGTTGTTTGGATATCAAACGCAATGAGCCTTTTAAGGCTTCGGCTGTTTCGCGTATAATCATGTCAGCGATAGATTTTATTTGATTTTGTATGTAAAAGCGTTCATTTAAAGAATCTATAATTTTTAATAAAATGGAAATCAACGGCTCATCGTAATAATCCATCTCCCATGCGTTATAGTGGACAATAAAAAATGGACCGTATGTTTTATTGAACAGTTCTTGTGAATATGATTTTGAGATATCAATCCCCTTTAATACCGCTTCAACTTTTTTAATAAGCCATGTTTTTCCTTGCCCCCATTCAGCTTCAATAGAAAATGACGTTGATTTTTTATTTTCAAGACATAACTTTACGACAGAAACAATTTTTTGCACATATTCTTCACGGTGAAGTCTATCCCCGTAAATTTTCTCCATTTCGACCACCTGATTAACTCTTTAATTTGCCGACCGTGATGCGGTATGTTCTTTGTATAAAGTCTTCATAATATAAGAACGCATTTGTGCCATATTCTTATCATGTAACAATAAAATTTATATGCTGAAAGTAATGAGCTTGGAGTTAATCAATTGAGCAGGATTATTAGGATCTTTAATTCTCACATTTGATATCAAAACATTCTTATTCGTCTCAGAATACAAAAGCAAATCATTATGGTTTGCGAACGAATAAAATTTCTGATCAGTTAACAAGCACATAAAATTAAACTTTTTAGTTTCATCTTTATGGTAGATATAATTAAAAACTGTAAATGGATTTTCTATTCCCCACATCCCACGTATACGTAAATAAGTTATCCCAAGAGGATCAACTTTGTTAACGCGCCCTAATTCTTTTGTTGTGGTAAAATCTACGCCAGGAATCCTATTCACGCCATCTTTAATAGATTTTTTTATTCGTTCATAGCACTCCTTTGAAGCGCAATAAAGATCTCCGTATACAAATGCAAGCGATGTCAAGTTGTCGTTATTTACAACGCCAACAACATAAAGCATATCTTTCTCATCCCACGCTTCACAAGATTTGCAGCTATGACTTATCATGCTGTCATTACAAAGCAATTTTGATTTTGGATAACTACTATTTAAAGCTATCGACGAATGTGACGATTCAATCTTTTTAATTTCGATAGCGTCACCTTGTTTTAACATGGCATCAGGTGGATTGTTTTGATTACCTAGATAACTAAAAACCTCATTTAATTTCTCATTTCTTTCCATTCCATCAACGATATCTACGGTGTTCGCAAATAAATCCTTGACATATTCTTCAAGAGCTTCTCCCCTATTATTTGCCCTGATATGACTGTGAACGACAGAGTTTAATTCAGTTTTAGATGATTCTATTAAATTTAATATAGCCGTTATTAAGTTGCTCATTTGTTTCCCTCTACATTATCCAATGTTGCCTTAATCGCTACGGCAATTTCATATGCGAGATTGACGGGAACCGCATTTCCAATCATTTTATAAGCATCATCCGTATAGTCGTATATGAATTTAAAATCATCAGGAAAACCTTGGATTCTAGCGATTTCACGGATTGTCATTCTACGGTAAAGGCTTTCTTTGCCTTTCACAAACTCGCGTTTATTTTGTTCTATAAACTTCATTTTAGGAGCCTGTGGATGCAACTGACATTGACGCCCAGAGGCTTGAACAGTAAAAGCTTGCTCATCCCATCCTTTAACCCTGTTTCGGCTCATAAAAATAGGCGAATACGCGCCGATAAAGTATTCATTGTTGTTGATTGCGGCAGGATTATGATAATTCCGCGGCCCGGCAGGCACCGCAGTAAACTGAAGATCCCATATCACATCGCGTAGAGTCAATTTCTTTTTATCGTCAACAGTAGAACCTTCCGGGAAACGAAACTTAATACCTAAGTCCTGTCTGAATCCAATATAGAATACTCTTTTCCTTTCTTGCGCAACCCCGTAGTCCTTAGCATTTACTAACGTGACCGATACATCATACCCACAATCCTTGAACATTGCGATGATATTTTTTACGGCCTCAGAATGCCGATTCGCCAACATTCCGCTTACGTTTTCCGCAAGGAAAAATTTGGGCTGTTTGCTCCCTAATATTCGGATATAATCATAAAATAATTTTCCTCGGGAATCATTGATGCCGCGCAGGGAACCGGCTTCTGACCACGATTGGCAAGGCGGTCCGCCTATAATTCCATCAACTTCATCAGGAAAATCTTCTTCTTGTATATTCCTGATATCTCCTTCTATCAATTTTGTTTTTGGATGATTTGCTTTGAATGTCGCCCAGATTGTAGGATCAAATTCATTGGCAACGGGAATATCAAACCCGGCACGTTCAAAACCCAAATCAAGTCCACCGCAGCCACTAAACAGGCTAATTACTTTCATATCTATTCTCCTTATCCACTCTTCTTTCACAAAGTTATATGTAGGTATTATAACACATACAAACAAACTTTTCAAGAGTTAAACACACCAAATTCGTTGCTGTAAAAATATCAATATGATATAATCATTAAAAATATATATCAGGCACGAAAATGATTACAGATAGAAACAAAATAAAGCTTAATATGAGCCATATTCGAAACAAGGACACAAAGCCAGAAATTCTTCTGCGCAAGGAATTATGGCATCGAGGTTTACGCTACCGCAAAAATATGAAGAAAGTACTTGGTCAGCCTGATATAGTTTTTCTTCGCGCACAGGTTGCTGTTTTTTGTGACGGTACTTTATGGCATGGCTACGAATGGGATAAAAAGAAAAATCAGATAAAAACAAACCGTGACTATTGGATCTCTAAAATAGAACGTAATATGGAGCGTGATTTTAACTATACTGAAGAACTCATCGAACTAGGATGGTGTGTGCTACGGTTTTGGGATTTTGAAATCATAGAAAATGTGAAAGCTTGTGCAGATAAGATTGAAACCGCATTAAAAAACAGGACACGCCGTATGTGAATAATGTATCAATAAAACAGCAGTACTGTACCCTCACAAAAATTTACTAAGTTTTTATCAGGTTTTTATGCGCCGCACTTGCTTTTGGGGCGAGGGGTGTGGTAAAATACTGTGTAAAGAAACCGAGGAGGGAATTTATGAAGATAGTTTTTATTGGTGACTCCATAACCGACTGCGAGCGCGACAGAACGGACGAAAATTCGCTCGGCAACGGCTATGTTAAGATACTTTCAGACAAGCTCCGCCCGATATACCCCGACATGGACATTCAGCTTATCAACAAGGGCATAAGCGGCAACGAGGTGTGCGACGTGCTGGCGCGCGTGAACAAGGACCTTATCGACCTGAAGCCCGACGCCGCCGTGGTGATGATAGGCGTGAACAACGTGCTGCACCAGTTCAAATACGGCAAACAGCTCGACCTTACGCAGTTTGAAAAGGACTTTAAGGAGCTGCTAACAAAAATAAAGGAGGCCGGCATAACGCTCATCGTGCTCGAGCCCTTCCTTATGCCCGCGCCCGACAAGCTGCGCATGCGCCCGCTGTTCAACAAGGAGCTGGATATAATACACCGCGTGGCCGTGGAGATAGCCGACGAGTTTGTGGCCTATGACGAGATGTTCAACGGGCTTTCGGAATCGATACGCTACACCGAATATTCGGTTGACGGCGTGCACCCCACCCACCGCGGCTCGCGCCTTATTGCCGACACGGCGATAAAGGCCATACGCAAGCACCTTGTATAAATTTTAATTTAAAAAATAATTATTTGATTGAATTTTTAAATAAATTTTATTATTTTAAAAAGTATGCCGCGGAACGGTGCGTTCCGCGGCATAAATTATTTTAATTTAATTTAATTTAATTTTAATTTAATTATTTTTTATTTTTTATTTTGAACGGCCGCATTCATGCCCGCTCCTTTGCGCGGACGAGCAGCACGCGGCGACCGCACGCCGACTTTTTGCGCCTGTCGCGAAGGCGGAGGGCGGCCTTATATACCTCCCCCACCAGCACTACCGAGAGCGAAAGGGCGGCAACTATGCCCCATTGAAGGGGCGTGAGCGCCGCAAGGCCGAACATGGCGGCGAGGGGCGAAACTGTGCACAGCAGCACGTTTACCGCAATACCGGCGAGCACCGTTACGAGCAGTATTTTGTTTGTAAACAGCCCTTTTAGCGCCGAGGCGCGCTCCGAACGGGTGTTGAAGGCGTGGAAGAGCTCTAAAAACGATATGGTGAGAAAGGTCATCGTGCTTGCCACGGTATTGCCCCACAATATCAGCCCCGCGACGAACACGCCGAGCGTTGCGGCCGTCATATATAGCCCGAAAAAGAGCACAGAGGCAAGCGT
Source organism: uncultured Clostridia bacterium (assembly GCA_944330115.1). Lineage (GTDB taxonomy): Bacteria > Bacillota > Clostridia > Christensenellales > Borkfalkiaceae > Coproplasma. Next base: position 53,112 of record CALVIN010000007.1, on the reverse strand, counting down.
CCCGCGCGAAAATAGCGCCTTTTCGGCCTGTTCGGGAGGGCGCTGCATGGCGTAATCGTCGGCGCGCTCGCACCCCAAGGCGAGCACGGGGAAGCTGTCGGTTATGAGGTTTATCCACAGCAGCTGCGTTGAGCGCAGAAAATCGAAGTTGAAGAACACGAGGGCGGCGAAAAGCACGGCGAGCACTTCGGCGAGGTTGGTCGCCAGAAAGAAGCATATCGTCTTTTTTATGTTTGAAAATATACGCCTGCCCTCGCGCACGGCGGCCACTATCGTGGTGAAATTGTCGTCGGTTATAACCATGTCGGAGGCGTTTTTTGTGACGTCGGTGCCGCTGCGCCCCATGGCTATGCCGATATCGGCCGTCTTTATGGAGGGAGCGTCGTTTACGCCGTCGCCCGTCATTGCGACGACGTTGCCGCCCTCCTTTAAATACTGCACTATGGCGTTTTTATGGCGGGGAGTGACGCGCGCAAACACCGTGCAGCGCTCCACCGTTTTGCGCCACTCGGCGGGGGTGAGCCCCTCGAGCTCCTCGCCCGATATCACCTGCTCCTCCCCCTTTGCTATGCCCGCCTTTTGCGCTATGGCGAGCGCCGTCTTTTTGTGGTCGCCCGTAATCATCACGGTGGTTATGCCCGCGCGCACGCACTCTGCCACGGCCTGCGGCACGCCCTCCTTTAAGGGGTCGGTCATTCCGCACAAGCCCAAATACACAAGCCCGCTCTCCCTCGCCTCGCCCTCGCGGCAGGCAAAGGCCAGCACACGCAGCGCCCGCCCGCTCATCTCGTCGCTTTTGGCAAGTATTTTGCGCCTGTCGGCCGAAGTCATCGGGCGCACGCCGCCATCCAAAATGCGGGTGCAGCAGTTTATGAGTACATCGGGCGCGCCCTTTGAAAAGGAGAATTGCCCGCCGCATATGGCCGAACCAACGCCACTTTCACCCCGTCCGTCGGCCGCATCTGCAATATCGCCAAAATACGCGCCGACTGCGCCCATGCCGTCAAAATACGCGCCGCCCTTTTCAAAACTTATATCCACGCCCACCGTCATCATCTTCCTCTCGGAGGAGAAGGGTATTTCGGCAATGCGAGCAATTTTTGGCGCGGGCATGTGCGAAAGGGCATACTCCTTAACGGCCACCTCGGTGGGATCGCCTATGTAGGCGCCGCTCTCCCCCTTTACGTTCACGCAGGCGTGCATGCAGGCATACATCAGCCTTTCGGCCTGCGGGGCGCACGCGGCCTCGGCAATTTTCATCTTATTTTCGGTGAGGGTGCCCGTCTTATCTGTGCACACATAGTTGCACCCGCCCAGCGTCTCCACCGATTTGAGCTTGCGTATAACGACGTGTTTTTTGCTCATGCGCTGCACGCCCATCGCCATTATTATGGTGACGACGGCGGGCAGGCCCTCGGGTATGGCGGCGACGGCTATCGCCACGGCCGTCATAAAATTTTGCGCTATGCCCTCGCGGCGGACGATGAGCGAGAGTATGAATATGACCGCCGTCACCGCAAGCACGAACCATGTGATAAATTTACCCAGTTTATTCAGGCTGTTTTCGAGCGGGGTGGGGCTCTCCTTTGCGCCCGAGAGCATGGCGGCTATCGCGCCTATTTCGGTATGCATGCCCGTTGCGCACACTACGGCGGTGGCCGTGCCGCTCAAAACATATGTGGATGAAAAGAGCATATTCTTCTGCGCGGAGACCGGCCTGTCTTCGCCTATCGGCTCCGCCGACTTCATCTCCCCCACGCTCTCGCCGGTGAGGGCGCTTTCGTCGCACTTAAGGGCGGCGCAGCTTAAAATACGGCAGTCTGCGGGCACCATGTCGCCCTCGGAGAGCGTTATAACGTCGCCGGGAACGAGCAGTTCGCTGTCCGTCTGCACGTCTTTGCCGCCCCTGCGGCACTTAACCGTGCATACCGAAAGTTTTTTAAGGTTTTCGATGGCCCTGTCGGCGCGGTATTGCTGCACCGCCCCCACGAGCGCGTTTAAAAATATTATAAACAGTATTATAAACGTATCGGTAAGGTCGCTCTTATCGCCCGAGATGACGGCTATCGTCGCGGTTATGGCAGCGGCGGCTATGAGAAGAATGGTCATCACATCCTTGAACTGCGATATAAACAGCTTAAAAAAGCCCGCCTTTTTGCCCCTTTCGAGCGCGTTTTTGCCGTATTTGCGCAGCCTGAGCCCGGCCTCTTCGGCAGTAATGCCGATTGGGGACGAACCGAGCTCCCTTAAGACCTCCTCCGCCCCCGAACGGTAATAATTTATCATCGGTCACCTCTCATTCTGATAGAATATAGATATTCCGCGCCCGCCCTTTGTATGACAAGGCAGGCTTGGCGGGATATTTTTGCGGGGCGCCGGGGGGGGCAACAAAAAAGCGCAGGCAGCTTTGAGCGCCGCCCGCGCCGATCATACGCATAAAAAAAGCGCCGCAACATTTTGCGACGGCAATTTTTAAAATATGAGCCGTAAAAGTGCACGGTTGAAAAATCAACCACTTGCACTTTAACGACGTTCCCCCATGCGGTATTTTACCGCTGCCGCGCGCGCTTTACTGCGCCGCTGCCAAGGATGATGTGAGCAGATTTCCCTCCGCTTCATCTGTATTATATTATATGCAAGTAAAAAAGTACGCACAAATTTGTAAAAATTGCGTAAAATTTTTTATTTTGCGCTTTTTTGCATATTTCGCCGCTCGGCGCTTTAAACACACTTGCCTTTTTTTGCCGTTTGTTTTAAACTGTAGATATGCGGGCGCGCCCAAGGCGCGCTGCAATATAAAGTACCGCGCCCAAGGCGCGGCAGAATAAGACGATAATTTCCGCCATTCAACTGATAGTTGAGCTTTTTTTAACCTGCGGTTTACCATTCAACCAAAGGTATGTAGACAGCCGCCACGCAAGGGGCTATAATTGAAGAAAAAAAGACGGAGGAAGTTATGAACAAAAAGGAAAGCGCCCAAACGCAGAGGCAATTATACGACATATACTGCGGAATAATATTCAACGCACAGCAGTTTGAGGAGGGCGACGGCGCGATAAAATACGAGCTGAACTGCCCCGAATACGGCGAACTGCTGCAAAAATACCCCATAGAGCGCGTCGCAGGCAGGGGCGGCGACTTTGAGAGGGCGCTGCGCGTATGCCGCTGGCTGCACCCCGGCTTAAAGCACAACAGCTATTACGACAATCACATACCCTGCAACTCGCTTGCGCTGATGGAATACAGCTTCAACAAGCCCGAACAGGGCATCAACTGCCTGAACAAAGCAAAGATACTTGCCGAGTGCTGCCTGGCGCTGGGGATATATGCGCGCAGAATGTATATGATGCCCTACTCCCCCTACGACATCGACAATCACGTCGTCACCGAGATATATGACAGGGCGCGGGCAAAGTGGATAATGCTCGATCCCACCACGGGCGCATACATTGCCGATAAAGACGGCGAGCCGCTCTCACTCTTGGAAGCGAGAAAGTGTGCCGGAGAGGGCAAACTGATGACTGCGGTGACGGCGAGGCAGTCGAAAAAGGATATGAAGGCGCTGTTCGGGCGCAACCTTGCCGAGGGATACAATGCATACTATGTCAAAAATATGGCGTATTTCGGCGTGGATATGGTAAATAATTTCGGCAAGGAGGGCGGGGTAGCCTACCTTGTGCCCACGGGCCTGAACTTAAAGAAAAAGACGGTGCAGACCATGCAATACCGCGTGGATATGCTTACTGGGATGAACAAGTCCGAGCTTGCCGCCCTGTTTGAAAAGAGGCGCGACGACCTTATTAAGGCGGACGAGCCGACGCGCATATCGGAAAAAACATTTTCCGCCGCACCAACGATGTGAGATACAGAGATCGAACGTGCGGAAAAATAATGTGAGGCGCGCGGCAAAACAAGCGCGGCAGAATAAGGCGCGGCGCGGCGCGGGCGCAATAAAAAACAAAAAAGGAGCACTTTATATGGTAAAGGCGGGCAAAACGGTAAATTGCATAGTCACGGCGGTGTTTATTGCGGCGCTGTTTTTGTTTTTGCTCTCCTTTTCGATAAGCCTGCCGATTTTAAACCGCTGGTTTTATTACATTCAGATACACACTTTAAATTTGGAGGCGAGCGGCTACTCCGCCGGGCAGATACGCGAGGCGTTTGACGAGATAATGGACTATCTGCTGCTGCCCGGGCGGGAGTTTGGCGCGGGCGTGTTCCCCTTTTCGGCGAGCGGGGCTTCGCACTTTGCCGACTGCAAGCCGCTGTTCGTGCTCGACGTATCGCTTGCGGGCGCGAGCGCAGCCGTGATAATTGCCATACTTGCCCTGCACTTTACGCGCGTTGTGAAGATATGCTCATGGCGCGGGCACTCGGCGGCATTTTACACGGCTATAGCCGCCATAGCAGTGCCGATAATTTTGGGGCTTCTTATATCGCTCGACTTCAACGCGGCGTTCACGATATTCCACGCCATACTCTTCCCCGGGAAGAGCAACTGGCGGTTCGACCCGAGCACCGACCCGATAATAAACGTGCTGCCCGAAGAATTTTTTATGAACTGCGCCATATTTATAGGCGTGGGGCTGGCGGTATCTTCGGGCGCGACGATCGCCGCCGACTGCATAGTAAATTACTATAAAAATTGCCTTGCCCGCAGGGGAAAGATACGCTATACGCGCAAATTTGCCGATATAAACAGAATAAAATTCAGAAGAAAATATTAAAAATAAAAATAAATATTTAATTTAATTTAATTTAATTTTAATTTTATTTATTTTTATTTAATTTAATTTTTTTAATTAAATAATTGCAAAAAAATTCCGTGCGCCGCACGGAATTTTTTACTTTATTTTTATTCACCGTAAATTTCACGCTCGAGCTGCTCGCAGTAGCGCACCGATTCCATGGCGTCCTTTGCGTATTTATCGGCGCCTATCATTCTGGCATACTCCGCATTCAGCACGGCGCCGCCGACGAGCGTGCGCGCCGATGGATACTCCTCCTTTAAGAGGGCTATCGTATCGCGCATGGAGGCGACGGTGGTGGTCATGAGCGCCGAAAGGCCTACGACTTCCGCCCCTACCTCCTTTGCCTTATCCACAATGGCGCGGGCGGGGACGTCGCGGCCGAGGTCATACACCTTGAAGCCGTAATTTTCAAGCAGCGTGCGCACGATATTTTTGCCGATATCGTGGATATCGCCCTTGACCGTGGCTATCACCACCTTTATTTTTTTGGAATTGCCGCCGCCCGCAAAGGCCGACTTTATCACCTCGAAAGCAGCCGAGGCCGCCTCGGCGCTCATAAGAAGCTGCGGCAAAAAGAGCGTTTTCTTTTCAAAGCCCTGCCCCACTTCGTCGAGGGCGGGGATTATTTCGCCGTTTATCACATCGAGCGGGGGAAGCGTTTTCAACAGCCCCTTGGCGGCAGCTTCGGCCTCGGTTTTAAGGCCCTTTATAACGCAGTATTTAAGCGTCTTTTCGCCGCCCTCCGCCGCCTTATTCTGTGATTGGGCGGCAAATATGCTCGATTGAACGGACTGCGCAAACTCGATATAGCTAAGGCAACCCTTATCGAAGCCCGAAAGGGCGCAGAAGCTCTTATAAGTTTTTATCATCTCGGCAGAGTTGGGGTTGATTATGGCCGCCGAGAGGCCGCTTGCCAGCGCCATCGCAAAGAAGGTGCTGTTTATAAAGTCGCGGTTGGGCAGGCCGAAGGATATGTTTGAAACGCCGAGCGAGGTATTTACCCCCATAGTATGCTTTATGTAACGCAATGCCCCTATCGCCGCCTGTGCCGCGCCGCCGTCGGCCGACACCGCCATGGCGAGCGTATCGAAGATGATATCCTCTTTGCCAATGCCGTATTTATGCGCCTCTTTGAGTATCTTTTTGGCGATGGCTATCCTGCCCTCGGCAGTTTGAGGTATGCCGTCGTCGTCCAGAGTGAGCGCTATCACCGCGCCGCCGTATTTTTTTACGAGCGGGAACACGGCGTCCATCACCTCCTGCTTTCCGCTCACCGAATTTACGAGCGGCTTGCCGTTGTAGCGCCTCATGGCGCGCTCCATGGCGGCGGGGTCGGAGGTATCTATCTGCAGCGGCAGGTCGGTGACAGTCTGAATTTCGCACACGGCGCGCTCTAAAACGGCGGGCTCGTCGATTTCGGGCAGGCCGACGTTCACATCGAGCACGTGCGCGCCCTTTTCGGCCTGGGAGACGGCCTCGCCGAGGATATAGCCCATGTCGCCCTCTTTAAGGGCGGCCTTGAGCCGCTTTTTGCCCGTGGGGTTTATGCGCTCGCCTATCAGCACGGGCGCACCGCCGAAGTATACGGCGTGCGTATACGACGATATTGCTGTGAGCGATTTTTTTTGTATTTTTTGAGGGGTTGCGGCGCTCTTTAACTTGAATAGTTCGGCTATATATGCGGGTGTAGTGCCGCAGCAGCCGCCTATCGCCCTTGCGCCGAGGGCGAGAATTTCGCCCATCTCGCGCGCGAACTGCTCGGCGCCGACGTTATACACCGTGCGCCCCTCCCTCTCCTCGGGCAGGCCGGCGTTGGGCTTTACGACGACGGGGACGGACGCGCACGCCAGCATGCGCCTTACGACGGGCAGCATATCGGCGGGGCCGAGCGAGCAGTTGAGGCCGAGGGCGTCTACCCCCAGCCCCTCGAGCGTGGCAACCGCCGCCTCGGGAGATGCGCCCGTCATCATCTTGCAGTCGGCGCCGAACACGCAGGTGGCAACTACCGGCAGGCCGCGGCCGTATTCCTTTGCCGCAAGCACGGCAGCTTTCAGCTCGTAGAGGTCGTTCATCGTCTCGATCTGAATGAGGTCGGCGCCCGCCTCTGCGCCCGCAGCTATAGTGCGGCCGAAAATTTTGACCGCCTCCTCGAAGTCGAGATCGCCGAGGGGACGCAGCAGCTTGCCGGTGGGACCGACGTCGAGGGAGATAAACTTATCTCTCCTATTCCCGCGCGCCCTCCTTGCGCAGGCTATTGCCGCGGAGATAATCTCCTCCGTGCGCTCGCCGAACTTTAAACTGTTTGCGCCGAAGGTATTTGCGCACACCATGTCGGCGCCCGCTTCAAAATAGGCGGCATGTATGCCCGTAACGACCTCGGCATGGGTGACGTTCCACTCCTCGGGCAGCTCGCCGAGGGGCAGCCCCGCATTTTGCAGCTCGGTGCCCATCGCGCCGTCGAGCAGCACTATATTGTTCTTTAAAAAACTCTTGAAATTCATGATATCTTCTCAAATTGACCGCCACATATGCTGCAACTATTTGCATTGCCCGCCATATATGGCCTAACTATTAAAAATACGCATTGCACGCCATATATGCGGCAGCTATTGTATGTTTCCTTCCTCTATGCCTATTATCGCCGTGACCGACTTGGAGGGCATCATTAAATCGCCCTCAGTGAGCGTTACGCCTATATTTTTGGTGACGGAGAGCGCGGGGAAAATTTCGCGTTGCAAGGCAAGGGGCAGATCGCCGTACCCGCAGGAAAAGCGCGGGCGGGTGTGGATATACTTTGCCTTTATTATGCCGTTTACCTCGTCGCACCACTGCTCTACGGCGGCGGCGCCCATGGCCTGCAGTACCACCGCGCGTGCGGGGGAGAGCTTGTTATACTTTAATATGAGCCTGTCTACGCCCGCACCCACCGTGGCGGCAAACAGCGTCACCTTTACGCTTGCGCGCAGGTTTATATACAGCGAATGGCTGTTTACCCTGGCAAAGCCCAGATCGAGCGCCTCGCCGCCGCAGCGCGTTAAGGGATACACCTCATACACCGCCTTGGGCGCAAGTACGGGCAAAATGAGATTTTCGCACTCGGATAAGAGCTCCTCCATTCCCTCCGCGCTCTTCACGCCGGCAAAGCCGAGGTAGCGCATGGTCTCCTTTATATCGAGCTTTTCTATCTTTCCCGTTAAAACCGTGGGCATTTTAAATTATCCCCGCAAGGTTGGCCTTTATGGCGCGCGCCACCTCGGGCTTGTTCATCGAATATATATGTACGGCGCGTATGCCGTTTGCATACAGGTCTATCACCTGCTCGGTGGCATACGCCACGCCCGCGCTGCGCATTGCCTCGGGATTGTCGCCGAACCTGTCGACTATGCGGCGGAACTTTGAAGGTATGGGCGAGCCCGAGAGCGTGAACGTGCGCTTTATCTGGCTGGCGCGCGTTATGGGCATTATGCCCGGAATTATGGGCACGGTTATGCCCGCGGAATACGCCTTTGCCAAAAAGGAATAGAACAGGTCGTTATCATAAAACATCTGCGTGGTGAGGTAGTCGCAGCCCGCGTCTACCTTGCGCTTTAAATTTTCGATGTCTGAAAAGAGGGTGGCCGACTCGGGGTGCCCCTCGGGATAACACGCGCCGCCTATGCAGAAGCCGCCGAACTGCTTTATTTCGGCGACGAGCTCGCTTGCGTATTTATACTCCATGTTGCCGGCAAAGTCCTGCGGGATATCGCCGCGCAGGGCGAGAATGTTCTCTATCCCCGCCTCTTTGAGCTGAACGAGCTTTTCGCGCACGTCGGCCTTTGTTGAGGATATGCACGAGAGGTGCGCCACCGAATTTACGCCGAGGGCGCGTATATCGCGCGATATCTTTACGGTATATGCCGAGGTGCCGCCGCCCGCGCCGTAGGTCACGCTCATAAAGTCGGGCTTCAACGCCGCGATCTCCTCTACGGCGTGCCAGACGCTCTCGAACTTGTCGCTCGTTTTGGGGGGGAATACTTCAAATGAGAGCACTGCGTTTTTGCTCTTTAAAATGTCGGTTATCTTCATATGCTCTTCCGCGTGTTGTATTTTTGCCGCCGCCGCACAAAATGGCCTTAAAATTTGCCTTTTTTTTGTGAAAGGGCCTGCGGCCAAGTTGATATTTTATATATAATATCATATTTTGCCGCGGCGGGCAACCGCCGCGGCAAAATTTAACCGTAAAAATTCTTATTAGCTATTATGCAAATAATGCGGTGGAGAGGTACCTGTCGCCGCTGTCGGGCAGGAGTACTATTATGCGCTTGCCTCTGTTCTCGCTGCGCTCGGCCAGCACCCTTGCCGCATACAGCGCCGCGCCCGAGGATATGCCCGTCAAAAAGGCCTCGGTTTTTGCAAGCATGCGCCCCTCGGCGAGCGCGTCGCCGTCGGACACGGCTATCACCTCGTCATACACCGAGGTATCGAGCGCCTTGGGCACGAAGCCAGCGCCTATGCCCTGTATGCCGTGCGGGCCCGCCTTGCCCTGCGAGAGTACGGGCGACGAGGCGGGTTCCACCGCCACCACCTTGATATTGGGCCACCTCTCTTTGAGCACCGAGCCGACGCCCGTTATGGTGCCGCCCGTGCCCACGCCCGCCACGAAGAAGTCGGCGCCGTCGAGCTCGCGGAGAATCTCCTGCGCGGTGGTCTTGCGGTGCGCCTCGGGGTTGGCGGGGTTTTCGAACTGCCCGGCTATCATGCTGCCCGCGATCTCGGCATGCAGCTGCTCGGCGCGCGCTATCGCGCCCGACATGCCCTCGCTCCCCGGGGTGAGCACTATCTCGGCGCCGTATGCCTTTATCAGGCGGCGGCGCTCCTCGCTCATCGTTTCGGGCATGGTGAGAATTAGGCGGTAGCCGCGCGCGGCGCACACCATCGCAAGGCCTATGCCCGTATTGCCCGAAGTGGGCTCGATTATAGTTCCGCCCGCAGACAGCCTGCCGCTCGCCTCGGCCTCGAGCACCATATTGAGCGCCACCCTGTCCTTTACCGAGCCTGCGGGGTTGAGATACTCGAGCTTGGCGATAATTTCGGCGTTGAGGCCGCGCTCCTTTACATATTTATTGAGCCGCAACAGCGGCGTATTGCCTATGAGCTGTGTGATGTTGTCATATACCATAACTTTTCTCCAAAATTATAAAAAATATAATTGCCCCCGCAATATGCCCGAACTAACGGCATTTGCGGGCATTGAAACACCTATGGGTTCCGCTGCGCTCGGCCGCCTCCCCTAAAAGAGGAGGTGTTCTGCAAAATTTATTATACACCCGCCCGCACTATTTTGCAACAGCAGGCGGCACTTTATACCGCCGTGCGCGCAAATTTTGTGCGCACGACGCAAAAAAAATGCTGCCGCGCTTTTTGCGCGGCAGCATTTTTTTAAGTTTGTTTTCAGAACTTCTCCTGAAGTTTTGCCTGAAGTTCGTTGAGGTCGGCGGCGGTAGCCTTGGGCACGCTTACAACTACCTCCATGTTGCCCATGTCGTAGGTGAGCTTCCAGCTGGCCTTGAGTTCCTTTACGGTATAAACCCAACCGCCAATCTGAATTTTGCCGTCTTCGAGTACAGTTACGGGATATGACATAATAAGTTCTCCTTGATATATATTTTCACGCAAAAAAATTGCGTAAAGTTTTAATTGAGCGGCACATATGTGCCGATTAACGCATGCAAGGGGACCGACTGCCGCAAAATATACCGCCCGTATGAATAGCCGCCGCCTCTGTGTTTATATGTTACTTTTTATTTGTTATTTAAAATTTTTCGAGCAGGCTGTGCCACACTCCCTCCGACTTATAGCCGGGGAGGGTGTCGAGCTGAACGTTGTGTATGCTCTTGAATATGCTCTTTTCCACGTCTGGGTTGCGCTTTTTAAGCTCGCGCACGAGCTCCTTCATCTCGCGGCGCACCGACCTGCCCTGTCCGTCGTCCTCCAGCCGCGCCGTAAAGCTGCACGCGCAGGCGATAAATTCCAGCCCGTTATAGTCGCGCCAGTGCTCGATATCGTCCTCCGAGATGCAATACATTGGGCGTATGAGCTCCATTCCCGCAAAATTTGCGCTCTTTATGCGCGGCATCATGCCCTGTATCTGCCCGCCGTAGAACATGCCCATCAGCGTGGTCTCTATCACGTCGCTGCGGTGGTGGCCCAAAGCGATCTTGTTGCAGCCCAGCCGCGCCGCCTCGGCATATAGGCAGCCGCGCCTCATGCGCGCGCACATATAGCAGGGCTTTTCGCCTGCGACTATGTTTGCCGCCTCGAACACGTCCGACTTGAAAAATTTTATGGGTACGCCCAAAAGGGCGGCGTTTTGCTCTATCTTTTTGTAGTTGGCCTCGTTATAGCCGGGGTCCATGCAGATGTATTCCACCGAAAAATCCGTTTTGCTGTGCCTTTTGAGCTCCTGAAAGAGCTTGGCAAGCAACATTGAATCTTTCCCGCCCGAAATGCACACGGCAATTTTATCGCCCTCGGCGACGAGCTCGTATACGCGCAGCGCCTCTAAAAAGGGCGCCCATATCGTCTTGCGGAATTTAGTTATGATAGAGCGCTCCACCCACGCCTTTTTATCATCGGGAGCTATCATCTTCATCCTCCCGCGCCATTATTTTAAGTACGGCCTCCCGCGCGAGCGCAAGCCCCGCCGCCGCGGGCGCAAAGGCATTTGATGCGGGGATATGCCGCGGCGAACTTCCTTCGTCCACAAGTATCTGCCTGGGCTGCTCGGTGGAAAATATGGCCGTTACGCCGCTGTATATGCCGACTTTTTTGAGCGCCGAACGCACCGCCCGCGCAAGCGGACACACGCTCGTCTTTGATATATCTGCCGCCCTGAAGAGGGATATATCCAGCTTGTTGCCCGCGCCCATGCAGGATATCACGGGTATACCCGCGCGCACGGCGCGCTCTATTATTAGCACCTTCGAGCTTACCGTATCTATCGCGTCGAGCACGATATCGTAGCGGGAAAAATCTATTTCGCCGATGTTGCCGCCGTCGACAAACATATCGAAGGCGCGCACTTCCGCCGCGGAGTTTATATCGCGTATGCGCTCCGCCATGACCTCGGCCTTTTGGCGGCCTATCGTGGAGTGCAGGGCGATGGCCTGACGGTTTATGTTTGAAAGCGAAACAGCGTCGCCGTCGAAGAGGTCGATGCCGCCCACGCCGCTGCGCGCGAGCGCCTCGGCGCACCAGCCGCCCACGCCGCCCACTCCGAAGAGCGCGGCTTTTGCATTATAAAGTTTTTGCATTTGCTCGCGGCCGAAAAAGGCCTCCGAGCGGGCGAACTCTTCGAACATGCCTATATTATAATAAAAATTGCAAAAAAGGTCAACAAATGCGCGGCGGATGAAAAGCCCTCCGCCAAATGTCACACATTTTCAATAAGCGCACAAAAACAGAAAATACCACACAAAAATACAGCATTTTGCCGCCCGCTGAGCTGTGCGGGCGGCAAAATAGTTAAAATTACGAACAAAAATATAGGGCCGCCCGCAAAATGCGGGCGCGGCAATTTTTTACAAATTTGTAAAACGGCTCAGTCTTCGTGTATCTCCTTGTCCTCGTCGGGCTCGGGGAACTGCGACTTATCGTACTCGATGCCGTTCTTGTCGTAATAGTCCTTTATCGCCGCGCGGATGGCCTCTTCGGCGAGCACCGAGCAGTGCATCTTGTATGCGGGGAGGCCGTCGAGCGCCTCGGCAACCGCCTTATTTGTAAGCTCGAGCGCCTGCGATATGGGCTTGCCCTTGATGAGCTCGGTGGCCATAGAGCTGGAAGCTATCGCGCTGCCGCAGCCGAACGTGTTGAACTTTACGTCGGTGATGATGCCGTCTTTTACCTTGATATAAATTTTCATTATATCGCCGCAGCGGGCGTTGCCCACTTCGCCTATGCCGTCGGCATCGGGTATTTCGCCCACGTTGCGGGGATTTCTGAAATGATCCATAACCTTTTCGCTGTAAAGTGCCATGATTAACTCCTTATTTTAAGGCAGGGGCACCCTGCCTTAAGTTATTTACATGATATTGTGAAGTTTAATTTGCTGTTATCTTAGTAACGGGAGAGTGAAACCCCTCCGTCGCTCACTTACGTTCACGCCACCTCCCCTCGAAGGGGCGGTACTTGACCGCTCTGCTCACCTCCCCTTTGAGGGGAGGGCAGGGTAGGGTTTTACTGTCGCAGAATATGCTTTCGTTAGGGCATATGTGCTGGGCAATGATAATTTTTTATATTTTATAGCAAAACCTTATTCTTATCTTATAATATATGTTTGAGTTCGCCGCGCTCCATCTCTTTCCACACGGGCGACATATTTCTGAGATACTCCACCACCTCGGGCACGGCGGCGATTATCCTGTCGGCATCCTCCTCGGTGTTGTATTCCGAGAGGCTGAGGCGGAGCGAACCGTGCGCCACCTCGTGAGGGAGGCCTATGGCGAGCAGCACGTGCGAAGGGTCGAGCGAGCCCGACGTGCACGCAGAACCGGAAGATGCGCAGATGCCCTTGTCGTCCAACAGAAGGAGCAGGCCCTCGCCCTCGATGCCCTCGAAGCACATATTTATAGTGCCGGGCAGGTGGTGGGCCATGTCGCCGTTGAGCTTGGAGTGGGGTATTTGGGTGAGCGCGGCAATTATTCTGTCGCGCATTTTAACAAGTTTTGCCGCGTTCTCCTCCATGTGTGCGCACGATTCCTTGAGCGCTGCCGCCATGGCGACTATTTCGGCAATATTTTCGGTGCCCGCGCGCTTGTTCCTCTCCTGCGCGCCGCCGTCGATAAAGGGTATCAGGCGCACGCCGTTGCGGCAATAGAGCACGCCCGTGCCCTTGGGCCCGTGGAACTTGTGAGCGGAGAGCGAGAGCATATCAATATTGTCGTCGGCTACGTTGACGGGGATGTGACCCACGGCCTGAACGGCGTCGGTATGGAAGGTGACCTTTGCTTCGCGGCAGACGGCGCCTATCTCCCTTATGGGCTGAACGGTGCCTATCTCGTTGTTGGCATACATTATGGTGACGAGGCAGGTATCGGGGCGGATGGCCGCCTTTACCTCGTCGGCGGTGACCACGCCGTTGGAGTGGACGTCGAGCAGGGTGACTTCGAAGCCCTCCTCCCTCTTCAACCTTTCGAGCGTGTGGAGCACGGCGTGGTGCTCGAACGTCGTGGAGATTATGTGCTTTTTGCCCTTCTGCGCGCCTACGTGCGCCGCCGAACGTATGGCCTGATTGTCGCTCTCGCTGCCGCACGAGGTGAAATATATCTCGTTGGGCTTGGCGCCGAGGCAGGCGGCAACGTCGGCACGAGCGGCTTCGAGCGCCTCCTTGGCCCTCTGGCCTACGGAGTGCAGCGAGGAGGGGTTGCCGTAAATTTTATCAAGGTAGGGCAGCATGGCGTCTATCGCCGTCCTGCTCATCGCGGTAGTTGCCGCGTTATCTGCATATACTGTGCTGAGTTTTTCCACTTTTTTTCCTCTTATTCCCGCATCGTTCGGGCATTGACGCCGCGCGGGGAAGTTAATTCCTACTTATTTAGTATGATATTATTATAGAAAGTAACTCCTATTTTGTCAATAGGATTTAATGCCCTTTAATAAAAATTATCGGCAATTTTTATAAAATTATGGTATGGCGCAAAGGGCTGTGAACGGCGCCGCTTTTTATGCGCTCTGCGGCGCGGCAGCTCCACCCCTATCCGCCGCACACAAGGACCCGTCGCCGCGCGCGAAAACCTTAAAAGGGCGCAAAATAAATGTCCCCGACGCGATGCGGGGACATTTACTGCTAAACGTAAGGTTTTAATGAAAAGTCAAAATGCGTACTGTGAACTTATAGGCTCATTCTCCTTTAAAATTGATGTATGGTTGCCGCAAACGCGGCAGGATATGTTTGATTGCAAGCGGGGCGCACGCCGCGGGAGGAACACAAAAGCTCCGCATGGGCTGTGCGGAGGCCGCATTTCCGCAGGTCCTCGTTTCGCCCGCTCTTTAAATCCTACAAATATTATAGGTATTAACCGCCCCGCTGTCAACTAAAAATTAACCTATGTTAAGTTTTATTTTGCAATATTTGATTTTTTGGGCAGTATGCCCAACTATTGCCCGCCATTTGCCGCATTTTGCCGCCTCTGCCGCGCCATATTTTATAAAAAAGTGCCTGCATGCACATACAAAAAGGGGCGCCGCGGCATTTTGCCGCGGCGCCCCGCCTTAAAACTTAAAATATAAAACTATTTTATCAGGTCGGAGAGCTTTTTTGAATTTAAAAAATTCATTATCACTTCGTCGAGCTCGCGCCACAAGGGGAGCGAGAGGCAGTGCTCGGCGTTTTCACAGGGGACGTCGGAATAGAGGCAGGACACGGGCGCGAGAGGCCCCTCCGCCGCCACTATTATTTCGCCCACGGAGCACTCTTCGGCCGGCTTTGCAAGGCGGTAGCCGCCCGATTTGCCGCGGAAAGACACCACCAGCCCCGCCTGAGAGAGCGGGCCCATTACGGCCTCGAGATACTTCACGCTCTCATGCTGGCGCTCGGCTATGTCGGTCAGCGAAATATTGCTGCCGTCGTTGTGTTGGGCGAGGTCTATCATCACCTTTAAGGCGTTGCGCCCCTTTGTTGTTATCATCATAACGCATCAACCGCCGTATTCTATCATTTTTTCTATGCACTTTACCGCCGCAAGCCTCGTCTCCTCGTCCATGACGATCTCCTCGCCGCCCTCGCCGCGCACGGCGTTTAAAACGTCGTACAGCGTGGTGAGCTTCATGTTGTGGCATACGAGATCCTTTGAGAGGGGATAGAACTTTTTATCGGGGCACCTGAACTGAAGGTGCTCGACTATGGCGTTTTCGGTGCCTATTATAAATTCCTTTGCCTGCGACTTTTCGGCAAAGTCCATTATTCCCGTGGTGGAGCCGACGTAGTCGGCAAGCTCGGTGACCTGCGGCCTGCACTCGGGATGCACCAAAAAGAGGGCGTCGGGGTGGGCGGCCTTGGCCTTTAATACGTCGTCCCTGGTCATGCGGGCGTGCGTGGGGCAGCCGCCAGAAACGAGCTGAAAGTGCTTTTCGGGTATCTGCTTCTGCACATAGGTGCCCAGGTTTATATCGGGAATGAAGATTATCTTGTCGGAGGGAATTGCCCTGCATATCTTCACCGCGCTCGAGCTGGTGACGCACACGTCGCACACCGTTTTGAGCTGCGCGGTGGTATTTACATACGCCACCACCGTGTAGCCGGGCATGCTCTCTTTGAGCTGCAGAATGAGCTCCTTATCCATCTGCTCGGCCATGGGGCAGCCCGCCTCGGGGCTGGCAAGTATCACCTTTTTCTGCGGGGAGAGCATCTTCACCGTTTCGGCCATAAAGCGCACGCCGCACATTACCACCGTGGACTGAGGCGCCGTTTTGGCCTTTACCGAGAGGGCGTAGCTGTCGCCCGTGAAGTCGGCGACTTCGCACACCGCCTCGCTCATATAGCTGTGCGCAAGTATGCACACGTCGCGCTCCTTTTTTAAGCGCAATATCTCCTGCTGAATATCCTTTAACATCAAAAAACTCCGTAAGCTTCCGCGCGGCGCGCAAAATATATGCGGCGCGGAAATTTAACTCCTATAAACGTACTATGATTATAACACAACAAACGCACGCGGTCAAGGGTATAGCGCATGTATGGCGCATGTAAAATTTATCCGCGCAAAGGCTCAAGCCCCTCGCACCTTAAAGAAGCGGCAAGGAGCGACGGTGGGGTTTCATATGCCGCACTTATTACATTTTTTTTACGAGTTTGCGCGTAAATTTTTTACATCTTTAAGGTAAGCTGAAAGCGGTACAAATAAAAATGTGAGGTAACCATGAACAAAAAACAGCTTAAAAGAATTTTTGCCGCATTTATTGCGGCGGCTGCTGCCCTTACCGTGACGTGCGCGGCGGCGTGCGGCCCGAATGACCAGACCCCCGACCAGGGCGGCGAAGTTGTAACCCCCGATGAAGATCCCGATGAAAAGCCTGACGAACAGCCCGACGAGCAGCCCGAAACGCCCGAAGGCATGTTCTGGAACAAAGTTGCCGAATATTCCACGGGCGACTCCGACGCCGAAGGCGGCGTTGCCGAGATAGTGCAGTATAACGAGGACAACGGCAAGCTGTACCTTGTGAACGGCAAGACGCAGACGATAGACATTGCAACTGTGGAAAAATACGGCGAAGATGAGCTGCAGACGGTGTTCGACGAGAATACAAACAGAATAGACATAGCCGAAGTGGTGAAAGACAACGCCGACCAATTTGCCGACGGCTTTACGGCTGGCGACATAACGAGCGTTGCGGTGAACACCGAGCTCGACATTGTTGCGGCGGCCGTTCAGCACAGCGACTACACGGCAGACGGCGCCATTGTGGTGCTTGACTACGACGGCGCGTTCGTTGCGGCATATCCTGCAGGCGTTCAGCCCGACATGATAACCTTTGCCGGCAGCGTGGCGCTCACGGCAAACGAGGGCGAGCCCCGCGGAGGGTACGGCGAGGGCATTGCCGACCCCATGGGCAGCGTTACGGCGGTGGATCTTGCAAGCGACGCCCCCGAGGCTACAACCATTACCTTTGAAAAGTTCGACGCACAGCGCGAAAAACTTGTGGAGGACGGGGTATTGCTGAAGAAGGACACCCCTCCCTCGCTCGATTTAGAACCCGAGTATATAGCGGCGACGGAGAGTACCGCCTACGTTGCGCTGCAGGAGGCCAACGCCATAGCCGCGCTCGACCTTGAGACTCTTGAATTTGAGTATATAAAGGGCCTGGGCTTCAAGGACCACAGCGTGCAGGGCAACGGGCTCGACCTTTTGGAGGACGGGCAGGCCAAGATAGAGACGCAGGACGTTTTGGGCGTGTATATGCCCGACGGGCTTGCCGTATTTGAAAAAGACGGAAAGACATACATAGCTTCCGCAAACGAGGGCGACGCCCGCGAGTGGGGCGACTATGAGGACGTGGAGAAGTACGTTATAGGCGACACCAAGGTGGAAGTGCTTGTAAATTCGGAATTCGACGGTCTTGAAGAGGGCAAACACTACATCCTCGGCGCGCGCTCCTTCTCTGTATGGGACGCCGAAACCATGGAGCAGGTGTTCGACAGCGGCGACATGATAGAGAGCTACATAGCGGCAAGCGAGGAGTATCCCCCCTACTTCAACTGCAGCAACGACGACGTTGAGCTCGACAGCCGCAGCAAGAAGAAGGGCCCCGAACCCGAGGCCGTGAACGTGCAGACGATAGACGGCAGGACGTACGCCTTTGTTGCGCTTGAAAGGCAGGGCGGCGTTATGACCTTTGACATAACAAACTTTGACGACGTGACGGTTGCGGCATACGCCAACTCGCGCGATTACAGCGGCGATATGCTGGGCGACGTTGCGCCCGAGAGCATCGACTTTATACCCGCCGCGCAGTCGCCAACCGGCAAAAACATACTTATAGCCGCCAACGAAAACAGCGGCACGGTGGCGCTGTATGCCATGGAGAGCGCCCCTAAACAGTATGAGATGCACTCTGTATTTACAGAGGCCGAAGAGGATCAGGTAACGCCCGCCGACCACCTTATAATATGGTCGGTGTACGGCAACGGCGGCAAGGACGACGGGCAGACTTCGAACGACTTTATAAGCATATACAACCCCACCGACAGAGCCGTGGAGCTTGAAGGATACTACGTTTACTACTCAACGATAACCGACGATAATACACTCGTTGTAATGATGATAGGCCTTACGGGCACGCTTGAGCCGGGCGGAACGTATGTTATAATAGGACAGGACACCGGCAACCCCGATCCCCTCATCTCCTTTGCCGAAGGCGAATACGACACAAAGTTCGACACCCTTGTAATAGACAACAAGCAGTACTCTGTGAAGCTCACCTATAAGTATGAAACAACTATCGACGCGCTCGGCGTTATCGACGGCGTGCAGAACCAGACCGGCGAGGGGACGCCCGTCTCCGACATAAACAAGCACAGCGTGGTGATACGCAAAAATGCCGCAGACACCGACAACAACGCCGCCGACTTTGAAGTGGTAGACCTGCGCGACGTGCAGAACGCAAACGACTACAAACCCGTAAAATAAATACATACTCAATTAAAAGTGCCGCGCAAAGGCGCGGCCGCATAAAATATACTACCCTCTCTTTTCTGCTTTCATCATTTTTCTCCTTACATCATTTTTCTCCTGCATAGAGGAAAGCGCCGCCGCGCAGCTTTTGCTGCGCGGCGGCGCTCCCTTTTTCTCACTTATTTGTTTTTTCAGCCGCGCAAGGGCAGCCGATATATATGATATGCGTTAAATCGCCCGGAAAGCGGCTTTTTACTCGAGCTCGAACGCGCCCGTGTAGAGCTGGTAATACTGCCCCTTCTGTTCGAGGAGCTGCTCGTGCGTGCCGCGCTCTATTATGCGGCCGTGGTCGAGCACGATTATCACGTCGGAGTTCTTTACGGTAGACAGCCTGTGCGCTATTACAAACACCGTCCTGCCCTTCATGAGAGCGTCCATGCCGCGCTGAACGATGGCCTCGGTGCGGGTATCTATCGAGGAGGTGGCCTCGTCGAGAATCATCACGGGGGGATCGGCTACGGCCGCACGGGCGATTGAGAGCAGCTGCCTCTGCCCCTGCGAGAGATTGGCGCCGTTGCCAGTTATAAAGGTGTTGTAGCCGTCGGGCAGCCTGGTGATGAAGTCGTCGGCGCCCGCAAGTTTTGCCGCGGCGATGCAGTCTTCATCGGTGGCGTCGAGCTTGCCGTAGCGTATATTCTCCATTACCGTGCCCGTAAAGAGGTTGGTATCCTGCAATACCATGCCGAGCGAGCGGCGAAGGTCGGCCTTTTTTATCTTGTTTATGTTTATGCCGTCGTAGCGTATCTTGCCGTCGGCAATGTCGTAGAACCTGTTGAGGAGGTTGGTTATGGTAGTCTTGCCGGCGCCCGTCGCGCCGACGAAGGCCACCTTTTGGCCGGGCTTTGCATACAGCGTGATGTTGTGGAGCACGGGCTTGCCCTCTTCATACTCGAAGTCGACGTCGAACAGCCTTACATCGCCCTGCAGCTTTGTGTAGGTCACCGAGCCGTCGGCCTGGTGAGGGTGCTTCCACGCCCACATGCCCGTGCGCTCGGCGCACTCTGCTATTTCGCCGTTCTCTTCCCTCGCGCGGACAAGGGTTACATATCCTTCGTCCACCTCGGGAGGGCGGTCGATGAGGTCGAACACGCGCGCCGTGCCCGCAAGGCCCATTACCACCGAGTTGACCTGCTGCGAAACCTGGTTGATGTTGCCTGTGAACTGCTTTGCCATGTTGAGGAAGGGCACCACCACGCTTATGGAGAGCGCCATGCCCGATATGCTTACGTTTATAACGTTGAGCTCGGGAATGAGGAATATGCCGCCCACCACCGCGAGCACCACATAGAGCACGTTGCCTATGTTGAAGAGCGCGGGCGCGAGCATGTTTGCATATCTGTTGGCGCGGCGGGAGGCGTCGTACAGCCTGTCGTTTACGGCGTCGAAGCCGGCCTCGGCCTCCTCCTCGTGGCAGAAGGTCTTTATAACCTTCTGGCCGGTGAGCATCTCCTCGATATAGCCCTCCTCTTCGCCTATCACCTGCTGCTGCTTTACGAAGTAGCGGGCGCTGCCGAAGCCTATCCTTTTGGTGACTATCAGCATTACCGCCGCGCCGGCGAGCACCACGAGGGTGAGCCACAGGCAGTAGTAGATCATTATTATGAATACAGAGAGTATGGTTATGCCCGAAATGAGTATCTGCGGGCAGGTCTGCGAGATGAGCTGGCGGAGGGTATCGATATCGTTGGTGTAATAGCTCATTAT
The DNA here is from genome assembly GCA_944330115.1 of uncultured Clostridia bacterium. Taxonomy (GTDB): domain Bacteria; phylum Bacillota; class Clostridia; order Christensenellales; family Borkfalkiaceae; genus Coproplasma. The sequence continues at coordinate 32,453 of CALVIN010000007.1, read as the reverse complement.
GTCGCCGTGGCCGGTGGTATCGAAGAACTTGATGGGCAGCTTCTGCATGCCGTTGAACATCTTGTCGCGCAGCTTTTCAAGCGAGCCCTGCGTGATTATAGCCATCAGCTGGTAGTATATCGTGCCCGTGATTATGGATATCACATACATGGCGATCAGGATATACAGGTCGGTGAGTATGGGGCCGCTCGCCTCCGACCAGGGGGTGCCGTTTTCGAGCGCGGTCGTTATGTTCGCTATTACGCGCTGCATGAATATCGTGGGTATGGCGCCCACTATGGCGGTGAGCGTTATGCAGGCGATGGCCACGGGAAGGAGCACGGGATAGAAGGAATGAATAGTTTTTAAGAGGCGCAAAAGCACGCCCTTTTTCTTAGTCTTCAAGGTCGTGTCCCTCCTTGTTCTGAGATGTATATACCTCGCGGTAGATGGCGTTGCGCTTTAAAAGCTCGGCGTGCGTGCCGATATCGTTTATAGTGCCGCCGTCCATAACTATTATCCTGTCGGCATCCTCCACCGACGCGGTGCGCTGGGCTATTATTATCTTTGTTGTGGCGGGGATATATTCGCGCATCGCCTTTCTTATCTTGGCGTCGGTGTGCGTATCCACCGCCGAGGTGGAGTCGTCGAGAATGAGTATCTTGGGCTTTTTTAACAGGGCGCGGGCTATACACAGCCTCTGCTTCTGCCCGCCCGAAACGTTGGCGCCGCCCTGCTCGATATATGTATCGTACTTATCGGGGAAGCGCTCGATGAACTCGTCGGCGCAGGCGAGGTGTGCCGCCTCCTTTATCTCGTCGTCGGTGGCGTCCTTGTTGCCCCAGCGGAGGTTTTCGGCTATCGTGCCCGAGAAGAGCACGTTCTTTTGCAGCACCATTGCGACGGCGTTGCGCAGGGCCTCCATGTCGTACTCGCGCACGTCCACGCCGCCCACCTTAACGCAGCCCTCGGTGACGTCGTAGAGGCGGGATATCAGCTGCACGAGCGTCGACTTCGATGAACCCGTGCCGCCTATTATGCCTATCGTTTCGCCCGACTTTATGTGCAGGTTTATATCGGAGAGGGCGTTCCTCTCGGCGGTGGCCGAGTATTTGAAGCTTACGTCCTCGAAGTCTATGCTGCCGTCCTTTATCTCGTATACGGGAGCTTCGGGGTTTTTAAGGCTGCTCTCTTCGGCGAGCACCTCGACGATACGCCTTCCCGATTCGCCCGCCATGGTTATCATGGTGAACGCCATGGAGAGCATCATAAGGCTGTTGAGCATCATGAAGCCGTATGTGAGCATGGACGAGAGCTCGCCCACGCCGAGGTCGAGGCCGGTGCTGTCGATTATAAGGTAGGAGCCGAAGGAGAGCACCACTATCATCACCACATACAGACAGAACTGCATTATGGGCGAGTTGAAGGCAAGTATCCTCTCGGCCTTCTTGAAGTCCATCCTAAGATCGTGCGAGGCTGCGCCGAACTTCTGCTGTTCGTAGTCCTCGCGCACGTACGACTTTACCTCGCGCGCGGCCTTTACGTTCTCCTGCACGGAGTTGTTGAGCTTATCGTACTTTTTGAACGCTCTGCGGAAGAGGGGAATGGTCTTTACCACTATTATTATGAGCCCGACGGCGAGCAGGGGAACGACTGCCACGAACACCCACGCAAGGCTGCCGCCCATGACAAATGCCATTATAAAGCTGAATATAAGCATTAGCGGCGAGCGCACTACAATGCGGATGAGCAGCATGTATGCGTTCTGCACGTTGGTGACGTCGGTCGTCATACGCGTTATCAGCGACGGCACATTGAACTTATCGATGTTCTGAAAGGAGTATGTCTGAATTTTATAGAACATATCCTTGCGCAAGTTTTTGGCAAGACCGCTCGAAGCCGAAGCGCACGCCGCGCCCGAACATACGCCGAACACCAGCGAAGCCGCCGCCATTGCGATGAGCACGGCGCCGTATTTTAATATTACGTCCAGCCCCGCGCCCTCCTGTATGCGGTTGACGAGAATGGCGATGACGAAGGGAATGAGCACCTCCATCAGCACTTCGAAGGTGACGAGTATGGGCGTGGCTATCGACGGGCGCTTGTATTCGCGCAGGCTGCCTGCAATTTCCTTTACCATATAACCTCCACTAAAAATTCCTTACTTGTTTTGCCGCGCGCCCGCAAATTTGGGGGCTCGGCGCGCTTAAAATTCAAAATAGCCACGACGAGAGCAACCTTGAGCCCTGCCGCGGCTATTAATTTGCTTATAAGCGAATTTTAGCAGAAATGCGGAGCACTGTCAAACGAATGTAAAACAATATGCAAAGCCCTCTCACAGAGTGCAAATGTTTTCAGTTTTTTGTGAAAATACAGCAAAAATGGCGCGTTAAGGCGGCGCGGCGCGCTGCACCTTGCACAAAAAAAATGCCCGCCGCCTTGATTTGCCGCCCGGCGGGTGGTATAATATATGCATCATGAAAAAGATAAAAATTACCGTGATGAAAAAGGCGAGGCACGACGACCTCATCGCGCTCTACGAAAACCCGATAGAAAACGCCTGCGATATAAAGGAGGGGCAAACCTTTTTGTGCGAAGAGCTTAAAAAGCCCGAGGGGCTGTGCGAGAGCGCGTGGGAGAGCATGCTGCCATTTGTCATGACGCTTGCCTACGGCGGCGAAAACATTTACGGCGGTTGGATGAAGAACAGCCGCTCGGCCATGGTATCGTGCAACGACGGCTTCCGCCCCGTAAGTTTTTATTTAGAGGCGCTCGACTGACCGCGTGGCGCAAAGACGCGGATAAAACGACAAAATTTTACTGCCGCAATAGGTTGATTTTTTTGCGTGCGGCGGGTATAATATTTTAGCAAATAAAAGTATTCTGCGCCCGGGCCTGACACAGTTTCGATTGCGGGCAGAGGGCGGAGTAAGCATACCGAAGGCTCGGCTTCGTAAAAACGGAATTTAAATTTAAACGCAGAATCCAAAGATTCCAAAGTTGTTGCATTCCCTGCTTTCAGGGCACCTGCAATGGCTTGCGCTGCCTAACTTCAGGCAGTCCGTCGACTTGCACATCTCCGCCGGGTGCAAGCGGCGTTAATTAAGGCGGACCCCGCCTCTTTGCGCGTTGCCGCGCGCATATTGGCGTAATTTTTCGGCATGCTGCCGTCTATCCCCGTTTACCGGGCGGGGCGGAGTAAGCTTATAGGTAAACTAAGTATGTAGAAAGCCCGCCTGACCCCCGTAAGACCAGAGTGCAACTCTCTGCAGGTCCACCACTTCTGCCGCATATCTGCGGCGCAACAGAAAGTACGCCCGCGCCCAACCGCGCGGGCGCTTTTCTTTCACCTCCCCTTGAAGGGGAGGTGAGCCGAAGGCGAAAGAGGGGTAATTTCTAAATAACTTATGTCGCAAGCAGGGGTCTCAAGCAATGTAAGGGCAACATTGCTTTCGGTCACCGTTCGCGCTTTTGTCTATGCGCTCACTCATCTCATTGCACACGAAAGGCGGGTGTCCGCCTTTCTATGAAATGTGCAATTCGACCCACCGCCGCAGGACTCAATTTGCGCATACCTGCGCATCTGCCGTTTCCCTTCGGGAGCCTCGGCAGGGCAGCGCTTCGCTCGCGCAGCAGGGTGAATTCGCGCGACTATACGCTTCGGGGGCCCTTAAGGTCGCGCGAAGAGGGGCAGCGCCCCTCAAACTCACGAAATTTTTTGCGCGCGGCCCGCGCAAAAAATTTGTGAACCGTTTTTATTGACTTTTATGTGCAAATATTATAAAGTAAAAGTGAAGATATGATGGGTAGCTTCGCCGCGGGCGGGGCGAGATGGAAAGATGATATACACTATAACGTTTAATCCCTCGCTGGACTATTACGTAAAAGTTAATAACTTAAAGAGCGGGATAGTAAACCGCACCTCCACCGAATACATCACCGTGGGCGGCAAGGGGCTGAACGTTTCGCTCGCCCTCAAAGAGCTGGGCAACCCCTCTTTTGCCTACGGCTTTATTGCGGGCTTTACGGGCAGGGCCATCGACGAAAAGGTGACGGCCATGGGCCTGGAGCACGAGTTCATCGAGGTAGAGGGTCAGAGCCGCATAAACGTTAAGATAAAGAGCACCACCGAGACCGACATAAACGGCATAGGCGCGGAGGTCACCGAGGACGACGTGACCAAACTTATAAACAGCCTGCGCGCACGCCTTGTAAGCGGCGACTGGCTGATAATCTGCGGCAGCGTGCCCTCCCCCCTCGGCGACAGGACTTATGAAAACCTTTTAAAGAGGCTGAAGGGCGTAAAGGGCATAAACGTTGTGGTGGACGCCTGCGGCGGACTGCTTACTAACACGCTTAAATACCGCCCCTTCCTTATAAAACCCAACATATTTGAGCTGAGCGAGATCTTCGGCCTTAAAACGCTGCCCAGCACCAAGGAGATAGCCGCCTGCGCGAGGGAACTGCAAAAGCAGGGCGCGCGCAACGTGATATGCTCGATGGGAAGCGACGGGGCCGTTATGGTGACCGAGGCCGACCAGGCGCTGTATGTACGCGCCGTGCGCGGACAGCTTGTAAACTCCGTGGGCGCGGGCGACAGCATGATAGCCGGCTTTATACACGAATACCTTGCCTCGGGCAACTACTTTTCGGCGCTCAACTTTGCCACGGCGGCGGGCAGCGCGTGCGCATTCACGCAGCACCTCGCCACGAAGGAGCAGATAGAATACATAGAGTCGCTCATGCTATGACGAGATTGTATTTCTGCAGCGAAGAGGAGCGCGAAAGCGCTTTGCATAAACTGCTTGCGCGCGAGTGCGACGGGCAAGTTAAAATAGAGCGCAAAGAGGGCGGCAAGCCCTTTTGCAGCGGCGCGCACTTCAACATTTCGCACAGCGGCGGAAGGTGCGTAATCGCCATATCGGGCGGCGAAGTGGGCGTAGATATGGAGGTGCTGTGCGGCAGAAATTGCAGCGCGGTGTTGCACTCCTTTTCCCCGCGCGAGCGGGCGGAGATAAAAGACGAGCGCGATTTTTTGATCCATTGGACGGCGCGCGAGGCGTACGCCAAATTTTTGGGCGAGGGCATATGGAAGTATGCAAAGCGGCTTGAATTTTGCGGCGGCACGCTGTACCTCGACGGCTCGCCCGTTGAGCAGAAGACAGAGTTCTGTCACCTGCAAAACGCCGTGGTGGCCGTATGCACGGAGAGCGGCGGCTATGCCGTATGCGAAATTTAAATTTGTTTTTTTAAGGCGCCGCGCCGCAGTGCGGCGCCTTTATTATACCCAAAACACTCCGCACATCCGCAACGCGAATATTCTGCACGCCTGCAACGCGCGGCACACCTCCTTAATTTACCCTGAACACCCGCGCCAAAAATTTGCGTTATTTTTGCCGCAATGATATAATAAACGTATGATATGTTTTGTTATCGCGCTCGACGGCGAAGCTGAGCCCGTGCTTGCGAACATAAAAAACGCACAAATGCAGCTTGTTTACGGCAAAAAGGTATATTTTGGCGAGATGTGCGGCGACGAGGTGCGCCTTATCGTGTGCGGCGTGGGCAAGGTGAACGCCGCCGCGGCGACAATGCTTGCGGTTGAACGATACAGGGCCGACGCCATAATAAACATAGGCACGGCGGGCGCGCTGCACGCAGGGCTCCCCGTGGGCAGCATATGCGCAGTTACGCACGCCGCCGAATACGACTTTGACCTGTGCGCCATAAACGGCACAGAGATGGGCGTTTTAAACGAATTTACCGAGAGGTGGCTGCCCCTTGAAAGGGCGGGAGAATACACCCCCGTCCGCCTTGCCACGGGCGACCGCTTCAACGACGACAAAAAGGACTATGAGATGCTTACGCAGGACTTTAAAGCCGACCTGCGCGACATGGAGGGCGCGGTGGTGGCACACGTCTGCGCGCATACAAAGACGCCCGCATACCTTTATAAGGCGGTCTCCGACGTGGCGGGCAGCGGCAGTACGGCCGACCAGTATTCAAAAAACATCGCGCTCTGCTACCAAAATACCGGGCTTGAAATTTGCAAAATTTACCGCGCGGTAAAAGAGAGCGTAGGCAAATAAATTTTTACGGTGATGATATGATAGAGCTTGGCGGCGGCTGGGACGAACTGTTGAAGCCGCTTTTCGACGACGAGAGATACAAAAAAATACGCGAATTTTTGAAGTATGAATACAGCCACTACATAGTCTACCCCGACATGTACGACCTGTATAACTGCTTCCGCTACACCCCGCTCAAAAATTTAAAGGCGGTGATATTGGGGCAGGACCCCTATCACGAGCCCGGCCAGGCGCACGGGCTGTGCTTTTCGGTAAAGCCGGGCGTACCCCTTCCCCCCTCGCTCAAAAACATATTCAAGGAGATAGAGAGCGACCTCAATATACGCGAGCCCGACTGCGGCGACCTTACCGGCTGGGCAAGGGAGGGCGTGCTGCTTTTGAACACCACGCTCACCGTGCGCGAGCACCGCGCAAATTCGCACGCAAACTGCGGCTGGGCGTGGTTTACCGACAGCGTGATAAAGCTGATATCTGAGAACACGGAACACACCGTGTTTATACTGTGGGGCGGCAACGCCCGCTCGAAAAAGCCGCTGATAGATAAGGGCCGCCACCTCGTTTTGGAGAGCGCGCACCCCTCGCCCCTTTCGGCGTATAACGGGTTCTTCGGCAGCAGGCCCTTTTCGAAGTGCAACAGCTACCTTATCTCCTGCGGCAAACAGCCGATAGACTGGGACCTGAATAATAAACACCAAAATAATTAAAATTAAATTAAAAAATAATTAAATAAATAATTTATTTAAAATAAAAAATATTTTTTAGCAGGAAAGGCATATGAAATATGTAGTTGTTCTGGGCGACGGCATGGCAGATTACAAGCTGAGCGCCCTGCAGGGAAAGACCTGCCTTGAATATGCGCACACCCCCAACTTTGACGAGCTTGCTCCCCATGCCGAGGTGGGGCTGTTCCGCACGGTGCCTGAAGGCTTTAAGCCGGGCAGCGACGTTGCCAACATGAGCGTTATGGGCTTTGACCCTGCAAAGTACTACACGGGCCGCTCGCCGCTGGAGGCTGTGGCCATGGGCATAGGGCTAAAGGATACCGACGTTACTCTGCGCGCAAACCTTGTTACCCTTGCGGGCGACGGGGCATATGAAGACATGACGATGGCCGACTATTCGGCGGGCGAGATAACGACGGCCGAGGCGCGCGAACTTATAAACTACTTAAAGAAAGAGCTCGACGGCGACGGGCTTACGCTGTACCCCGGCGTATCCTACCGCCACTGCCTGGTTGCCGAAAACGGCAAAACGGGGCACGACCTCACCCCGCCGCACGACATATCCGACAGAAAGATAACCGCCTACCTGCCCAAGGGGCCGTGCGCGCAAAAATACCTTGCGCTGATGAAGAAGAGCCACGAACTTTTGAAGAACCACCCCGTAAACAGGGCGCGCGTTGCCGCCGGCAAGAACCCCGCAAACAGCCTGTGGCTGTGGGGCGAGGGCACAAAGCCCGCCCTTGGAAACTTTAACGCAAAGACGGGGTTGAAGGGCGGAGTTATTTCTGCCGTCGACCTGGTAAAGGGCATAGCGCTGCTTGCGGGCATGAAGTTCATACCCGTGGAGGGCGCCACGGGCAACTACGACACCAACTTTTTGGGCAAGGCCGAGGCCGCCGCGCACGAACTTTTGGCGGGCGGGCTTGACTATGTGTATATACACATGGAGGGCCCCGACGAGTGCGGCCACCACGGCGATACAGGGCACAAGATATTTTCGATAGAGCAGATCGACGGGCTGGTGGTAAAGACGCTGAAGGAGGCCTTTGAGAGGGCGGGCGAGGACTATTGCATGCTCATCTGCCCCGACCACCCCACTCCCTGCACGATAAAGACGCACGTTGCCGACCCCGTGCCCTATATGCTGTATACAAACGTGAAAAACCTTGGCAACGGCGCAAAGCGCTACACCGAGGACGAGGGCAAAAATACGGGAGTGTTCATCGAAAAGGGCTACACCCTGCTCGACAGAATGTTGCAGATAAAATAAAAATAAAAAATAAATTAAATTAAAAATTATTTTTTTATTTATTTTTTAATTAAAATACGCACAATTTAATTAAAATACGCATACGCACAATTTAATTAAAATACGCACAATACGTTAATAAAAAACGCACAATACGTCAAATAAAAACGCATAGGTCCGCCGCGCAAAATCTGCGCGGCGGACCTATTTAAAAAATATAAAATTGCAAATAAAATATCAGCCGTCGTCCCTGTCTTTATCCGACTTCCAGATGATGGCCACGGCGCCCGGGCCGACGTGCGAACCTATTACGGGGCCCATTATGCTCACATCGGGGCGCACTCCGAACTTTTCCTGCACCATGCCTGCGAGGTACTCGGCGTCTTCCTGCGCGTCGGTGTGCACTATCCAGAAGAAACCATGGTCCTGCGTGGGCGGGTATTTTTCCATCTTTTCAAAGGCGAGCGCAAAGGCGCGCTTCATGCCGCGCACCTTGTCGGCAACTATCAGCTTGCCGTCGTGCGAGAAGGTGAGTATGGGCTTTATGCCGAGCACCGTGCCCGCCACCGCCGCTACCGACGAAACCCTGCCGCCCCGCCTTAAATAGTTGAGGTCGTTGGCGGCTATCATATACTGTATTTTAAAGCGCAGCGCGTTGACGTATTGCACCGCCTCCTCCGCCGACTTCCCCTCGTCGCGCAGGCGGAGCGCCGCCCGCACGAGCGCGCCTTGGCCTATCGTTGCCGAGAGCGAATCGACGGCATACACGTTGAACTTGGGATAATGCTTTTTTACGTCGGCCGCGGCTTTCTGCGCCACGGTTACCGTGGGCGACAGCCCGCTGGATATGGTGAAGTGCACCACATCCTCCGCGCCCTCTTTGGCAAGTTTTTCAAAGTGGGCGATGTGGCTCTCATAGTTGAGCATGGAAGTGCGCGAAAGGCTGCCCTCGCGCAGCTTGTTGTAGAAATCGACATACTGCGAATAGCTTGTAAAGGCGTCCGGCCCGTCTGTGATGTGCCCCTCCCTGTCCTCTATCGTATAGGTGAGGCTTACAAACTTTATGTCGTTCTTCTGTATGAAATCGGCATAGAGGTCGCAGGTGGAGTCGGTAGATAGAACAAATTTACGCATAAAACTCCGATAGAATTTTGCGGCATGCGCCGCTTCCTTAAATAAAAAACTTATATTTTTAAGCGCACGCAGCTGTTTTGCGCGCGCCTTTATAACATTATAACTTATTTGCGCCGCAAATGCAACAAAAATTTTAAAAGCCGGGCTGCGGGCAAACGGGCATACAAAGCGGCGGGCGCAATTTGAGCGCGCAAAGCGGCGGGCAGAGCGCCCGCCGCAAGCATTTATGAAAGTTCAAACTGTAAAAAGTCGGCATACCCCTCGCCATGGTAGGTGAAAAACAGCGGGAACGCGGCCTTTACGGCGCCGTCAACGCCCGCACCGCTTTCGCAGGCAAGCGGCGCATCAAAGCGCGTCCACCCCTCTGCGGGGGAAACGGGCACCCTTGCAACGATATTTTTGCCGTCCGTCACAACAAATTCGCCGCCCGCCGTGCCGCGCGCCCATATTGCAATGTTCTTTGCGCCCGCGGGGGCAAAGTACTTGAAGCCGCACATGGCGCCGTCCTTTAAATTGGCGATATACAGGCGGGCGGAGCTGCTGCCGTCCTCCCCCTCCTGTGTGATGTAGGGGTGTATGCCGCCGTGGGGGATATCGCCCCTCGCCGTGCCGACGCCGCTCTTTAAGTCGCAGGCGATGCCGGCGGGATATGTGCCGAGGCCGCAAAGGGGGCCGCCGTTCAGGCCGCAGCTCGTCATCTCCACCTGGGGAATGGAGCCGTTTGGCAGAATTTCGATTTGTTCGGCGCACGCCTGGCGGGAGAACGACGTGCCGTTGGTGTGGCGGTGATAGAACACATACCACCTGCCGTTTATATTTTCGACAGAGCCGTGGTTGTTGCCTATGTAGTTGTTGCAGTCCTCCTCCTTTGTTATGCCGCCGAAGCCTATGTCGCCGTTGGAGATTATCCTGCCGCCGAACTTAAAGGGCCCCTCGGGGCTTGACGAGGTGGCATAGCAGAGGTCGTGATTGTAGTAGGTAGACCAGATGAAGTAATACCTCTCCCCCACCTTTCGTATAGATGATGCCTCGAAGAACTCGCACCCCTCAAAGCCCGTGCCCGCCGAGTTGGAATAGGAGGGTGCAACGGGCGTGCCGCCGCGCTCTATGGTGAGCATGTCGGGCGCAAGTTTATACACCCATGCGTGCGTATAAGTCTTGGGCACCTCCATCAGATGCCTGGGAGGATAGGGGCAATAGCCCATATACAGATATACGTTTTCACCCTCGCAAAGCACGGCGGGATCGAAGGCATAGGGCTCGCCCGCGCGCGAAGAGAGCACATGTCCGTCTTTGAAATGAACGTGGCCATAAAATTCGTACTGCCCCGCGGGCGTATCACACACCGCCACCGATATCACCGAAACGAAGTCGAGCGCGTAGTAGAGATAGTACCTGCCGTCGGGGCCGCGGCAGACGTCGGGCGCAAACAGCGCGTGCGAGAGGTCGGCGTTGAGCGGATCCTGCCCGCGGCGGTAGATAACGCCCTCGCACCGCCAGTCCTTTAAATTATCGACGGGCGCCGACCAGCACACATAGTCCTTCATGCAAAAAGACGTGCCGCCCGCCATGTCGTGGCTGCCGAAGAGATATACCCTGTCACCGAACACGTGCGGTTCGCCGTCGGGTATATATTCGGTCAAAGGCAAAAATGGATTGAATACCTGCTTCATAGATTCCTCTCATAAGCGGCGCAGCGTGCACGCCGCGCAAATTTTATTTTTGGCGGCGCGTAATTTTAAATATATTTTTTGCGCGCCCGCCTCAATTATTATACAATGCCCGCCGCCCTTTTGCAAGAGCTGTTTGCGCCGCCGTTGTTCATGCAGTTCGAATTCACATAAAACATTGATTTATTTGCACAAAATATGAATTATAGCGGTCAAATTGCGCGCGCACGGGTTGACAAAATCGCGCAACGCGGGCTATAATTATGCTACCATGACAAGGCAAAGCTTCGCGCTTGTAGCGGGGCGAGCGCTTGCCGCGATAATGCTCATCTCCGCGCTGGCGCTCACGTTCACCGTCTCCGACTACTACATATTCAACCGCATAGGCGAGTACGGCGTTTTTGCCATAGCGCAATGGGTAAAAAAGGCGGGCCTGCTGCTCGTGCCCGGGGCGCTGTTTTTTAAAAACAGGCGGTGCGCCGACTGCGCGAAATACATTTTGCCCGCCGCCGTGATAGTTGCGGCGTGCACATTGGGCGGCTTTTTTGACATAACCAAGGCCGCCGATACCGCCGTGCAGGAAATATACAATTCGATAAACCTGTTTTTGCCGAAGCGGGCGAGAATGGCGCTGTTTTATACCGAGAGCGCCTGCATGCTGGGCGCGTGCGCCGCGATGTTTGCAATATACGGCTTTAAGGTGCAGGCAAAGAGCGTTTTATATTTTGCCGCCGCCGTTATCGCTGCGACGCCGCTGAATATATTTGAAAACTTTTTTGACATAGCCGCCATACCGCAAAACAGCTTTTTGCGCTTTAAAAACTTTACGCTGTGGCACTTTTTGGCCATATTCGCGCTTGCCGGCGGCACGCTGGGCGCATACTTCTTTTTGCGCAAAAAACCGAAGAGCGAGCAATACCGCTGGCTGTGCGCCGCGGCGGGCGTGCTTTTGTTGCAGTATCACAGCAAAGACAGCATGGTGATGGGCGACGGATACAATGTTTACAACACTGTTTTGGCGTGCGTTCCTCTGTTTATATGTAATATAGGGGTATATACGGCCTCCCTCGCCGTTTTTACAAAAAAGAGGGTGCTGTATGCCATATCCTTTTTTATACATGCCGCCGGCGCGATAAGCGTGTTTGTGTACTTCGGCAAAGACGGCATGTCGAACTACGGCATATTTTGCAGCTACTCAATACTCTACTTCTGCGCAACGCACATACTGCTGTTTATGCTGTGCGTGCTGCCCACGGCGCTGGGGATGTATAAATTTACCATCTCCGACTGCATAATACCGCTGTGCTATTACTTTATAGTGATAGTTGCGGCGAGCGTTGCCAGCGCCGCCGTGACGGGATATTCGCAGAGCCTGGGGCTGGAGGGCGACGGCATAATATTGCCAAACTACGCCTTTACCCAGATAAATCCCCTGCCCTTTGAAGTTCCGCCGATATTTACGGTGGAGCTGTGGCACTACGAGATAAACGTGCTGTATGTATTGGGGCTGTATGCCGTTTATACGGCGATATTCTTTGCCTTTTACGGCTGTTACCGCCTGTTTTTGCTGGCGCGCGGAAAGGTGCTGTTTGCGGCAGAGCGGCGGGCTGCGGCCGCGGCGGCGATATATTATGCCGAAGACGACGGCGACATATTCGCCTTTACCTGCGATGAGGTCGGCAACGATATTGAAGAAACCGATGAGCAATCGATCGGCAGTCCCTTTGAGGACGGCGGCGGTGAAAAATATAACTGAAACACGAGAGCGTATCGCGACGATAATACTGCATATATATTCAGCGCATACACGGAAGTACTGATATGGAAATCGTAAAGAAGAAGCTGAACGAAAATTTTTTGAATTACCCGATAGCCCACAGAGGGCTGCACGGCGACGGAGTGTGCGAGAACTCGCTTGAAGCCTTTAAGCGCGCCGCCGAGGAGGGCTACGGCATAGAGTTGGACGTGCACCTTACAAAGGACAACAAGCTGTGCGTTATACACGATTCCTTCCTTTCGCGCATGACGGGAAAGCCGGGCGTGGCCGAAAAGCTCACCTCGGAGGAGCTGAAGGAGTACACGCTGCTCGACGGGCAGAAGATACCCATGCTGCCCGAAGTGCTCGAACTTGTGAACGGGCGGGTGCCCATACTCATAGAGGTGAAGTTCAGGCGCATGTTCAACGAGGCGCAGGCCGACGAACTTTTGAGAGAGCTTGAGAGCTACCCCTATAAAGACATGATAGCGCTGCAGTCCTTCCACCCCCTTGCCGTGAAGTATTTGAAGGAGCACACCGAGGACTATGCGGTGGGATACCTGAGTTCGTTCAAGCTGATAAAAAAGAAACACAGCTTTTTAAACTACATGCTGCGCACCTTAAAATTTTACCGCCTGATGCATGCCGACTTTATCTCTTACGACATAACCTACCTGCCAAACAGATACGTTGCCCGCAAAAAGAAGCACGGCGTGCAGGTGCTGGCGTGGACGGTGAACAGCAAGGAGAAGGAGACGCGCGCCATGGATGTGGCCGACAATATCATCTTCGAACACATAGAGCCGCTGGATACATAGATGCTTGCCCTGCCGCCCGGGCGTAAAACACAGGCAAAAACTTAAAATTTAAAATATAAGCAGATCAATGCAAAATGCCGCCCGCGCGCAGAACTGCGCGCGGGCGGCTGTATTTTTATTGCATACGGCAAAATATGGCGGGCGCGGCGCGCGGGGATATCCCCGCGCGCCGCGCCCGTTTTATAAGGTAAAACTATGAACAAGCCCTTTAAAAGGCGTGCAAATCAATAGTTGGTGGGCTTGAGCTGGAAGTATGCCTTGGGATGGGCGCATACGGGGCAGACTTCGGGCGCCTCTTTGCCGATGACTATGGCGCCGCAGTTGGTGCACTGCCACATCTGCACGTCCTCGCGGATGAATACCTTGCCGCCTTCAACGTTGGCGAGCAGCTTTTTATAGCGCTCCTCGTGCTCCTTTTCCACCTCGGCAACGCGCTCGAACATGGTGGCGATAGCGTCGAAGCCCTCTTCGCGGGCAACGCGGGCGAACTCGGGATACATCTGCGTCCACTCATAGTTTTCGCCGCCTGCGGCTGCCTCGAGGTTGGCCTTGGTGTCGCCTATGCCCTGGAGGAGCTTGAACCACATCTTGGCGTGCTCCTTTTCGTTGGCGGCGGTCTCTTCGAAGATGGCGGATATCTGGTTATAACCCTCCTTCTTGGCTACCGATGCAAAAAAGGTGTATTTGTTGCGGGCTTCGCTTTCACCCGCAAATGCGGCGTGAAGGTTCTGCTCTGTTCTGGTGCCCTTTAAACTTTTCATTTTTGACCTCCGATAGTGATCTTTTTATTGTATTTTATTATTGCGCCCGCCGCAAAAATGGGCGGAAAACGCGCTTAATTTTTATATTCGCTGCCGTCGGCCCCCGCCTGATCGCACGAGGGGCAGCAACAGATGAAGTCGACTTCGGCGGAATATACCTTATACCCCTCCACCTCTGCGGCGGAGAGTATGGGCTCGAGCTCGGGGAACATAACGTCCTTTATCCTGCCGCAGTATGCGCAGCGCAGGTGTGCGTGCGGCGCCATGGTGGCGTCGAAGCGGTCGTCGGAGCCGGTGATGTGCAGGCGGCGGATCTCGCCGTTTTCGGAGTACTGCGACAGCACGCGGAAGACGGTGGCCTTGCTTATGCGCGGATTGTTTGCGTGAACGGCCTCATACAGCTCGGTCGCGGTGGGATGGTCGGCACAGGCGAGCGCGTCCATGATGATGCGCTTCTGCGCGGTGTTTCTCTGTTTTTTCATCTCTATACCCTGCGGGATGCATTATTGATACCGTAGCGTGAGGTGTGTGAGTGCGCATCCCCTTTTATTTAATAATAATATTGATTATTAGTATTGTAACATACGTTCCCCCTTTTGTCAACAGCCGCGCGGCAAAAATTTATACACATCTCAAAAAAATCATACAAAAACGGCAAAAGCGCAACTCATGCCGCGATAAATGCGGCAAACGCGCCCCTTATTTGCCCGCCGCTGCTTGCCTTGCGGCGCGCGTTGTGCTAAAATTACATAGAGTTTACTTTTTTAAGGATATAAAAATGTTCAACATAGTTTTGGTAGAGCCGGAGATACCGCAGAACACCGGCAACATAGCGCGCACCTGCGCCGCCACGGGGTGCACCCTGCACCTTGTAAAGCCGCTCGGCTTTGAAATATCCGACAAATATTTGAAGCGCGCGGGGCTGGACTATTGGCACCTTGTGCATGTGTGCATATACGAAAATCTGAATGAGCTGTTTGCAAAGTACCCGCAGGGGCGGTTCTTCTTTTTTACCACGAAGGCGAGAAAGCGGCACACCGACGCGCAGTATATGGCGGGCGACTTCCTCGTATTCGGCAAGGAGACCAAGGGGCTCGACGAGGAGCTGCTCTTATCCCGCCCCGACGACTGCGTGCGCATACCCATGATCGGCGAGGCGAGGAGCCTTAACCTTTCGAACGCGGCGGCAGTGGCCGTATACGAGGCGTTACGGCAGAACGACTTTGGCGGGCTGGAGACAAAGGGCGAACTGCACGAGCACAAATGGGAAAAATAAGCTCTTTACAATTTGAAAGTTTTGGTATATAATGTAGTCAGACGCTATCCATGCGCCTCATACGCTGTATTTTTACAACTTAAACGCGCGCCGCGCACACAATCTGCGGCGCGTTGAATAGCGAGGCTCACCCCCTCCCGGCGAAAGCTGCTTTTACGAGGCATGACATGCAGTTGACAAAACTTATAGCCGCCAGCGGAAACGAGGGCAAGATAAAGGAGATCGTAAAGATCTTTAAGGGCGTGGAGATAATACCCATGCACCAGGCAGGCTTTGAAGGCGAGATAGAGGAGAACGGGCAGTCGTTCAGAGAGAATGCGTACATAAAGGCCAAGGCCGTGTGCGACAAACTGGGACTGCCTGCGCTTGCAGACGATTCGGGCCTGTGCGTAGACTTTTTGGGCGGGGCGCCCGGGATATACTCTGCCCGCTTTTCGGGCGAGGGCGACGCCGCCAACCGCAAGCTGCTGCTTGAAAAGATGCACGGCGTGACCGACAGGCGCGCCCACTTTGAGTGCGCGGTGTGCCTGTGCCTGCCCGACGGCAGAAAGCTGTTCGGCGTGGGACAGACTTCCGGCAGCATACTCACCGAGGAGCACGGCAAGCGCGGCTTCGGCTACGACCCGCTGTTCTTTTCGGACGATTTACAAAAGAGCTTCGGCGAGGCGACCGCGCGCGAGAAAAACAGGGTTTCGCACAGGGCGCGCGCGCTCAAAGACCTTATGGAAAAGCTCAAAACATTTTAAATTTTTAAAAATAAGGCAATTTACGGGCGTACTATGCCCTTTGGGGGCGAAAAAACTCCGCACAGAAAAACATAGGACGCCTTGAAAGCAGGAAATGAAGTCATTTATAATTGTATCCGACAGTCACCGCAACCGCGCCGCCTTAGACAAACTCGACGGCGTGTTTGCCGAGTGCGACTATATAATACACCTGGGCGACCTCTCCTCCGACGGAGGATACGTGAGGCAGAAATATCCGGATAAGACGATAGTGATAAACGGCAACTGCGACCTCGACAAGCTGGGCGACGACGAGCGCGAGCTGGAAGTTGAGGGCGTGAAGATATTTATGTGCCACGGGCACATGTACGGCGTGAAGCAGACGCTTATGCGGCTTGCCGAGGAGGCAGCAAGCCGCGGGTGCGCGATCGCGCTGTACGGCCACACGCACTGCGCGCGCGTAGACGAGATAGAGGGCGTAAAACTTATAAACCCCGGCAATCTTTCGCGCTACAGCGCAAACAGCTATTGCTACCTTGCGGTGCATAACGGCAAGGCCGTCGAAAAGATAGTCGACATAGAGAGTTGACGAAGACGGCGCGCGCCTTTGAGGCGTATATAATATAAAAAAAGAGGTTTTGGCATATGCCGCGCCGCACTTTGCGGCGCGCAGAGAGGCTTTTATGAGATTTAAACACACCATAAACGTACTTATCGACAATTTCAGGGTGACGTATAAACTGCTCGTCTATCTTCTGATAGTCATACTCATCTCGGTGGGACTGAGCGCGGCGATAGTCGTGCCCTTCTTCGGCAGGCTCGACAACGTGGAATACTTTCAGAACATATTTGCCACGATATCGGCCGCGTGGAACGACCTGCTTGCAGGCTCGCTCGGCCCCCTCTCGACATATATCGAGGACATAACCGGCAACTTCAACGAGCTGATACAATACCTTGCGAGCAACCCCACCGACCTCGTTTTGAGCTCTATTGCGCTCATACTCATAAGCCTTATACGCCGCTTTTTTATAGGCGTGGGCAACTACACGGCGGGCGCGCTTATAAACGACAAGATGGCGATGCAGGCCAACTCTTCGTTCACCGGCACGCTCATAAAAAATTTGCGCAAATCCTGCCTGTATTCGGTGATATACCTGCCCATAAGCTTTGTGTATGACATAGTGTGCGTGCTCGTGCTATACCTGATACTGTTTATGGGCATGAAGCTGCCCATAATGCTGGCGATATTCCTGTTCGCCGTATTCATGATACTGCTGATGGGCGTAAAGATGATGTTCACCGCCGACTGGCTGCCCGCCGTGATATGCGGCAAAAAGAGCGTCGTAGGAGGGTTCAAATACTCATTCCTGCGCGAGGGCGGCAACTCGTTCAGCGTATACTCATTCTTCGCCTCGTCCACGGTGGGCATACTTGCCTTCAACGTGCTGGCGGCGATAGGCACCTTCGGCGCGGCGCTCATAATAACCGTGCCCCTCAGCTACCTTTACCTGCTCTGCTACGAGTTTGTAAACTATTGCGACGCCAACAAGATAAAGTACTTCACCGACAAGCGCACGATAGTAAAGCCCGAACTCGAACAGGAGCCCTCGCGCGAGCAGTTCCTGCGCGGCGAATAACACAACAGCATTTCCCCGCCCGCGGGCGGACAACGGATACTTTAAGCGGCGGCGCGCAAAGTTTTTTGCGCGCCGCCGCTTTTTATATCCTCCACATGCCCAAGGCGGCTTTACGGCGGACCTTATACATGCAAAATAAGGTGTTTTGTGCCCGCGCGTGTAAATAAAATGTGCCGCGCGTGTTAGTTTACAACAACCTCGGTGAAAAAAATTTCATTTTTTGCCAACTAATTTCGCCTACCCCCTTTACAAAAATAAAATTTTTTTATATAATTATGTAGACGAGAAATGCGTCCGTCTTCATATCGCACCGCAACAGCACTTTTGCCAATGGGCATGGGACGGGCGGTTTGCGTGCGTCCTTTAAAGCCGAAAGGCCCAGAGGGGATGCGCGCTGTTCTTGCTTTCATTTTTTAAAAATTTTATATTTTTGCGCGGTGCGCTTTTTAGGAGGATTTATGAGTTATACCGATATTTACGAGAGCTGGCTTTCAGACAGCCGTCTTTGCGCCGAAGGCAGGGCCGAGCTTGAATCTGTAAGGGGCAACGCCGAGGAGATAGAATACCGCTTCGGCGCCGAGCTGCAGTTCGGCACGGCGGGCCTGCGCGGCATAATAGGCTACGGCACCAACATGATGAACATATACACAGTCATGCGCGCCACCCAGGGACTTTCGGAATTCATCAAAACGCTTGGCGAGGATGCCAAGAAGCGCGGCGTTGTCATTTCATACGACACCCGCCTTAAATCGGACGTGTTTGCAAACGCCGCCGCCGACGTGCTTGCGGCCAACGGAATAAACGCCTACGTGTTCCCCGACGTGCACCCCGTGCCCATGCTCTCCTTTGCGGTGCGCTGCCTGAACACCGTTGCGGGCATAATGGTCACCGCCTCGCACAACCCCAAGCAGTACAACGGCTATAAGGTATACGGCGAGGACGGCGCGCAGATGAACCCCGACGACACCGCGAGGGTGGTTGAGTTCATCGAAAAGCAGACCGACTATCTCGCCGCTCCCAAGCCCACGGCAGAGCAGGTGAAGAAATTTAAGCACACGGTGCCCGCCTCCGTAGACAGAAAGTATTACAAGGCGCTCACCAAACTCACGCTCTCCAAAGAGGCCGTTAAAAAGTGCGGCAAGAACTTAAAGCTCGTATATACCCCCGTGCACGGCTCGGGCTACATACCCGTAACTACCATACTCAAGAAGATAGGCATAAACGCCACGGTAGTTGAGGAGCAGACCAAAAAGGATCCCAACTTTTCCACCGTTGAAGTACCCAACCCCGAGTTCAAAGAGACGCTCTCCATGGGCATAGCGCTTGCGCAGAAGATAGGCGCCACCGTGGTGTTCGGCACCGACCCCGACAGCGACCGCCTTGGCGTTGCCGTGAAGGGCAAGGACGGCGAATTCACCGCGCTCTCCGGCAACCAGGTGGGCATACTGCTTTTGGACTACATACTCACCCGCTTAAAGGAGGACGGCAAGCTGCCCGCAAACGCGGCGGTGGTAAAATCGTTCGTCACCACGGGCATGGCGCGCGCCATATGCAACAAGTTCGGCGTGACGCTGTTTGAAGTGCCCGTCGGCTTCAAGTTTATAGGCGACAAGATAAAGCAGTGGGAAAAGGACGGCAAATACACATTCGTATTCGGCTTTGAAGAGAGCTGCGGCTACCTGCGCGGCACCCACGCAAGGGATAAGGACGCCGTAGTTGCATCCATGCTGTGCGCAGAGATGGTTTGCTATTACGACTATAAGGGCAAGACCGTATCCGACAGGCTGGAGGAAATATACAAGGAGTATGGCTACGTGCTCGACAAGAACGTATCCATACAGTACAAGGGCCTCAACGCCATGAAGGAGATGAACGCCGTTGTAGACGCGCTCAAAACGGCGCCCGTCACCAAGTTCGACATATACAAGGTGGCATATATCCGCGACTACTCCAAGAATATAAAGACCAACGTAGCCACGGGCGAGACCTCCGAAATAGGCTCCCCCACCACCAACTGCGTATATTACGAACTGGAGAACGGCAGCTTTATATGCGTGCGCCCCTCCGGCACCGAGCCCAAGCTCAAGATTTATTACTCGGTAAAGGCCAACACCAAGGCCGACGCCGAGGACGCCCTCGGAAAAATGCAGGCAGCCGTTGAAAAGCTGCTCAAATCGGTTTCATAACGATCATTCAAACCTCATATTTTCGTTTACCCGTCCGTGCAGCGATGTGCGGGCGGGTAATCGATTTTTTAAGGAGGAGACTCCGGCATGGCCGCACGGACGGGTGATTTTTAAAACCGTTTCCGCGCAATGTGCGGGCGGGTAATTGATTTTTACAGCACATTGTCCGCTTAAAACGGCATACTGTTTAAAATTTAATGTAAAAGCGTGCGCGCAGACAAAAAGTCTGCGCGCACGCACATATGCTCATTTATAAAATTTTACCTATTTTCACGCGGCCATGTATTTATTTTACGCGCCGCGGCGCCCGTTTGCCGCCGCATTACTTGCGCCGCGCGCCCCTCTCCCTTGCCGCCTTTATCCTTCTGTGTTCGAGCTGATAGAGCTCCTCGGTGGCGAAGGAGATCTTCATTATGCAGTCGCGTATGTTTACGGGGTGCAGCCAGAAACTGTCGTCATGCTTGGATATATCCAGGCAGTCGCCGAAGAACTCGCGCTTTTTTCTGTCGCGGTAGTCGAACTCAATGTGCACGCTCTCGAGCTGGTTGGGCGCAAGGTGCATTTCGAACGGCTCGCCGTAGTAGTTGCACCAAAAGTGCGTGCCCGTTTTATCCTGCCTGAACTTGCCGCGCCCCTGCGCAAAATACTTGTTTTTGGGCAGCGTGTGCACATCTATCTCGTCCTCAATGCAGTAGGTGCCCGTCTCCACCTCGCGGCGCACGTTTTCGCGCTCCCACTTGAACCAGTCGGGTATGTGCTCAAACCGCGTGGGGCCGTCAAGCGCGCGCAGGCGGCCGTATTCGGTCATCTCCCACTTTTTTCCGCAATGTCTGCACTCGAGCACGGTGCCCGAGGAATACATCTCGAACTCGGTGCCGCACTCGCAGCACTGGTAGAGTATGTGGTGAAGGCCGCGGGCGCGCTCGCCGAATGAAAGTTTTATCTTGTTTTCGTATTGGTAGGCGAAGTCGTCATATACAAAGTATTTATGTATGCGCTCGTTTATCTCCTCGGCGGAGAGGGTATTCACCTCGTCGGCATTAGCGACGCATATGAGCTTTGCCTTGCAGGGCGCAAGGCGCTTTTTGAACTTATCCTTGTTCCACTGCGGGCAGCAGATAAAGTTGCCGTTCGCTATCAGCAGCACCACGGGCACCTTTAAAAGTTTTGCCATCTTGCCAACCGAGGGCGGCACATAGCTCTGCGTGCCGTCGAAGGTGTAGCGCGCCTCGGGATATATGCATATAGGGTTTTTGTAGTGCTCCACGCAATACTTCATGTTGCGTATCAGCGACATATCCTGAATGAATTTGCGCTTGCATATGCCGCCCGCAAACCGCATCAGGCCTATGCCGTTATCGTGCATGGCGTCTATCGCCACTACATAGTTCATATTGTGCGGGCGTATGGCGGCATACAGTATGCGGAAATCCATCTCGCTGGCGTGGTTGGCAAGCAAAAAGTAGGGCGGCTGTATGCCGTCCATATTTATGTACTCACATTCAAAATCGCGCTTCTTCATGTCGGGATAGGCGGCGAAAACTTTGAGTATAGCCATAAACAGGGCGTTAGGCTTTTTGGGCTTTAAATTAAAATTATACGATACAGGTTTCTTCATATTTCCCCTTTTACACTCTCTTACACCTTCATTCTACCACACATAGAGCGCAAGGTCAATAGCAAACGCCTTTTTAAGGCGCTTACGGCATAAAGCGGGCAAATATTGCATAAAACGCACATACAAAGGGCGCGCCGCTTAAAAAAGCGGCGCGCCCCGAAAAGTTTTATTGAATTGTTTGCACCTATCATACCTCCCCTTTGAGGGACGAGCAAGGCAATTCATAGCACAGCGGACACCCGCTGTGCGTGCCGCAGCGAGATGAGCGAGCGCATATGTTAGCGCGCGAGCGGTAACCGAGCAGTGCGGTTTATTTACCGCACGCACTGCGAGACGGTGGCGTGACGAGTGTAAGCGAGAAACGACGGAGGGGTTTCACTCACACCCCGCCGGAGGGCCAGGTGCGGTTGGCGGCAAACCACTCGGTATCTTTGAGCTTTGTGGTATTGTTTGAGCACCACAGCTTTAAGCTGCCCCCGCTCTCCCCTTCGGCGGTGTTGTAATAGAACACCACGTTGCCGTTCATCGGCTGGAAGCCGTTTTCGTTGTCGCTCACCATGGTGGTGACATACACGTTTTCGGTATAGCCCGACACGCGGTCGACAAAGGCCTGCGAGGGGAACTGGTTATCCTTGTTATCGGTATATTCGTCGGAGCCGGCGCAGCAGCACACCACCACGTTTTTGGGTCTTATCACCGAGAGGAGCACGTCGTTCGACGAGGTGGGGCTGCCGTGGTGGCCCGCCTTGAACAGCTCGACTTCGGGCAGCTCGTTATATTGCACGAGGTACTCCTCGCCCTCCACCTCTAGATCGCCCGTGAAGAGGTAGTTGTTCTCCTCTCCCCCTCCGAGCTCCTGTGTGAGCAGGAAGCATACCGAATAGTTGTTCTCATCCGAGCTGGTGTTCTCGTAATAGTAGTTATATAGTATGTTCAAAGATATGGTCTGCTCGTCGTCGAGATAGTAGGTGCGCTGAGCGCCGTTCTCCTCGTTCCAGCACTCAAGGCCGGTATATACCGCCGCGCCCTGCGACTCGGCATAGTCCACCGCCGTAAGGAACCTGCCGTACAGCGTGGGGTTGCCCGCCGCCGTGGTGGTATCCTTGTTGCTCAGATCGAACTTTATCACCGTGCCGATATCGTAGCTGTATAAAACGCCGTTGTACTTGCCTCCCGAGCTCGTGCCGACGAGGCCGGCTATGTGGTCCTGATCGGAGTGGGTGGCTATTACGTATTCGAGCACGCCGTCGGTGCAGTACTTATCGATATACGCCTTTATTGTGGCGGCGCTCGACTGGCGCGAGCCCGCGTCGATGAGCACCTCGGTATCGCCCACCTTAATTAGAGTGCTGTCGCCCGTATATTTATTGCCGAGCTCTAAGAAGTGAATGGACAGGTCGGCGGAGGATATGTCGCCCTCGCTGCCGTAAGCGGGGTCGTTTTCGCCCGGGATGTAGCCGCATACCGTGCACGCGCCGTCATCGCCGATGGTGTGGGCGGCGGCGTCCGTCCTTGTGCCGCATACCGTGCATACGTGCCAATGGTTTGCGCCGTCGTGCTGCCACTCCGCCGAGATGGGGTGCGCTATTACGGGGGTGGCATATTCGTCGGCCGAAACGGGCTGAGTGCAGGCTTCGTCGGCAAATGTGAGGCCGCAGCGCGCGCATATGTAATAGGCAATGTTGCCCTCCTGCGTGCATGTGGCGGCGAGTTCTTCAACAAGCTCGCCGTCGTGGCCGAGCGCCGCAATGGTGACTTCGGAAAGCTCGCGGTTGCCCCCTTCGTCGGCAAAGTTTTTGCCGCATACGCTGCAATGGTAGTACTCCTCGTTGCCCGCCTGCGTACAGGTGGGCTCTGCCGCCTCAACATGCTCCATCGTGTGGGTGTGGAAGCTGTCCAATATGCCGTTTATTATGTCGCAGCCGCCGAATGCTACCGTGGCAAGGGCGGTGACTGCGGCAAACGCCGATATAACAAATTTTTTCATACAGTCCTCCCGCGCGGAAATGCGCGCGTTTTGTACATTTTGTTTGGTAAATTTATCTATTATATTATAGCACGGGCGCGCGGCTTTTTTCAAGTAAACGGCCGCAATTAACAAAAATGCCGCGCAGGCACGCGCGGCATTATTATGATGGTTTTTTACATATCTTTAGACATATAGGTATATCCGCGCTCTTTGAAGCCCAGCCTTTCGTACAGCGCGCGGGCGCGCACGTTTTCGGGCTCGACTTCCAGAAGATAGCGGGGCGCGGGGCAGTTTTTGAACACATACTCAAAATAAGCGTGGCCGAACCCGCGCGAGCGGTACTCCTTTCGCACATACAACTCGTCGAAGAGCACGCACATGCCGCCCGACTCCTGCGAATAGTAGAAGGTGATTATGCCGTAGCCCGCCACGCTGCCCTCGTCCTCCAAGATAAAACATTTGGCGCGCTCGCCCTTTACATACTCTTCAAAGGCGTCCTCGCGGAATTTTGCGGGGATATCGTGCATCACCGCGGGCGAGGAATAGAACTCTGCCGACATTTCAAGGTATACCTGCCTGTCGGCCAAAGTTATCTCTCTGATATTCATTTTTTACCTCTCACAGATATTTTAAATATTTTTAAAGCCGCGGAAAGTTGTGCTCCGCGGCCATAAATTTTGCGTTAGTTGCGGCATATGTGCCGCTCAATTTGCATTTTGGGGTATGCGCCGTGCGGAAAAATACCGCTTGGGCATCAACCGAGGGCGGAAAGCTGCTTTTCGATCCTCTCCTTCATCTCGAGGTATTTATCGAGCTTGGCGCGCTCTTCGTCGACGAGCTTTTTGGGCGCCTTTGCCATGAAGCCGGAGTTGTGCAGCTTGCCGTCGGCGCGGCGGATCTCCGCAAGCACCTTGTCGAGCTCGCCCTCGAGCCTTGCGCGCTCCTTATCGGCGTCGACAAGGTCGCCCATGGGAACGAGCACGGTGGCGCAGCTTACCACCTTTGCGGCGGCGTTTTCACCCGCGGCCTCGGGCGAGGATACGAACTTTATCGCCGAAGCTCCCGCAAGGCGGAGTATGCAGTTTTCGTTTGCCGAAATGAGGCGCTTTGACTCGGTGACGATATACAGCGTGACCTTTTTGGAGGGTGCGCAGCCCGTTTCGGTCTTGAGCGCGCGCACGGCCTTTATTATGTCCATAACGCCCTCGAAGGCGGCCGCCTCCTTGCGGTAGGTAAGGCGGGAATTGTAGCGGGGATATGCCGCAAGCATTATCCTGCCCTTTGCCGTGGGCATTTCGGAATATATCTTTTCGGTGACAAACGGTATGAAGGGGTGCAGCAACTTTAAGGCGCTGTCGAGCACATATACAAGTACTGCTATGGCGCCGTCCTTCTTGTTTTCGTCGTCGCCCCAGAGCGCCGACTTGGTGAGCTCGATATACCAGTCGCAGAAGTCGTCCCACATGAAGTCGTGCGCCGTTTCGAGCGCGATGCCCAGCTCGAACTTGTTTAAGGCGAGCGTTACGTCGCGTATGGCCGACTGCAGTTTGGAGATTATCCACTTATCGGCGTGGTTGAGCTTTACTTCCTTTATATCCTTTATCTGCCTGCCCTCGCAGTTTGAGAGCACGTAGCGGCTGGCGTTCCACACCTTGTTTATGAAGGCCGCAGCCGACTGCACCTTTGCATCGGAATAGCGTATGTCGTTGCCCGTCGCAACGCCCTGAAGCAGCGAGAAGCGGAGGGCGTCTGCGCCGTATTTATCTATTATTACGAGCGGATCTATGCCGTTGCCGAGCGACTTGCTCATCTTGCGGCCCTGCTCGTCGCGCACTATGCCGTGCATGAGCACGTAGCGGAAGGGCACCTTGCGCATATGCTCTATGCCCGAGAAAATCATGCGCGCCACCCAGAAGAAAATTATGTCGTAGCCCGTTACGAGCACGTCGGTGGGGTAGAAATATTCGAGGTCGGAGGTGTCGTCGGGGAAGCCGAGCGTGGAGAAGGGCCACAGCGCCGAGGAGAACCATGTATCGAGCACGTCCTCGTCCTGGTGAATGTGTGAGCTGCCGCACTTGGGGCATACCGTGGGATCCTCCTTTGCGCAGATGACTTCGCCGCAGTCGTCGCAATACCAGATGGGTATGCGGTGCCCCCACCAGAGCTGACGGGAGATGCACCAGTCCTTTACGTTCTCCATCCAGTTGAAGTAGATCTTGGCAAATCTTTCGGGTATGAAGCTCGTCTTTTTGTCGAGCACGGCGTTTATGGCGGGGCGGGCGAGCGGCTTCATCTTAACGAACCACTGCTTGGATACCATGGGCTCTATGGCCGTGTGGCAGCGGTAGCAATGGCCCACCGAGTGGGTGTGCGGCTCTGTCTTTACGAGGTTGCCCAGGGCTTTAAGCTCCTCCACTACCGCCTTGCGGCACTCGTAGCGGTCCATGCCGCAGTATTTGCCGGCAAGCTCGTTCATGGTGCCGTCCTCGTTCATCACCTTTACGACGGGAAGGTTGTGCCTTAAACCGACTTCAAAGTCGTTGGGGTCGTGCGCGGGGGTTATTTTAACTACGCCCGTGCCGTATTCCATATCGGCGTGTTCGTCGGCGACTACCGGTATGGGCTTGTTTACTATGGGAAGTATTACGTTTTTGCCGATGTACTTTTTATATCTCTCGTCGGCGGGGTTCACCGCAACGGCGGTATCGCCGAACATAGTTTCGGGACGGGTGGTGGCAACTATAAGCCCCTCGGTGTCCGACCCCTCGATAAAGTATTTCAAATGCCAGAAGTGCGAATTTTCGTCGACATACTCCACCTCCGCGTCCGAAAGGGCGGTGCGGCACTGGGGGCACCAGTTGATTATTCTGTTGCCGTGGTAAATGAGCCCCTTGTTGTAGAGGTTTACGAACACCTCGCGCACGGCGCGCGAGCACTTTTCGTCCATGGTGAAGGCAAGGCGCGACCAGTCGCAGGAGGAGCCGAGCTTTTTGAGCTGCGTGACTATCCTGCCGCCGTACTTCTCCTTCCAGTCCCACGCCAGCTTTAAAAACTGCTCGCGGGTGAGGCTCTCCTTTTCGATGCCCTGCTTTTTGAGCTGCTCGACTATCTTCACCTCGGTGGCGATGGAGGCGTGGTCGGTGCCGGGCAGCCAGAGGGCGCAATAGCCCTGCATGCGCTTGAACCTTATGAGGGTATCCTGATAGGTCTCGTCGAGGGCGTGACCCATGTGGAGTTGGCCGGTTATGTTGGGAGGGGGCATCATTATTGTGAAGGGCACCTTGTTATCGTCCCTCTCGGCGCGGAAGCACCCCTCGCTCTCCCATTGTTTATAAATTTCATCCTCAAACGACTTGGGATCATATGATTTTTCCATAGTTACCTCGTAAAAAAAAGTATGCAAGCCCTGCCTGCACAATCTTTGTATATTCGCCCGTATGTATTCAGCCAAAATTATAAAACAAAACACGCCGCGTTGTCAAACAAAAGGCTCTCGGCATAAACTGTATTATTAAAAATTTTAGACGCCGATGTGTGCGTAAAATTTTAAGGAGTACGTAAAACTTACATGAAAAAACTTATCTCGGTAATTGCCGCGGCGTGCGCCGCGCTTGCCATACCCCTCTCCCTTGCGGGCTGCGCCGATGGCGGCGACGTTGTTAAGATAAACGAAGTCACCCACTCGGTGTTCTATGCGCCCATGTACCTCGCCGACGCGCTCGGCTATTTTGAAGACGAGGGCTTTGAGGTGGAATTTACCAACGGCGGCGGCGCCGACAACACCATGGCAGCCGTGCTTTCGGGCTCGGCCGACATAGGCTTCTGCGGCCCCGAGGCGGCGCTGTATGTGGCGATAGGCGGCTCGGCAGATATGCCAAAGGTGTTCGGGCAGCTCACCAAGCGCGACGGCAGCTTCCTTGTGGCGCGCACGCCGGAAGAGCATTTTGAGTGGAGCGACCTCGACGGCAAGGAGATACTCGCAGGGCGCAAGGGCGGCGTGCCCGCAATGACCTTTGAATACGTGATAGATGAGCTGGGCGTTGACGCAAAGCTCAACTACGACGTAGATTTCAACTATATGACGGCGGCTTTCGAGAGCGGCATAGCCGACTATTGCACGATGTTCGAGCCGACGGCGAGCGACTATCAGGCCGAGGGCAAGGGATATATCGTCGCCTCCGTAGGCGAGCAGTCGGGCGAAATACCCTACACCTGCTTTGCCGCAAAGGAGAGCTATATAAATGCCAATCCCGACAAGATAGAGGGCCTGCTGCGCGCCGTGACAAAAGCAATTAAGTTCACCATGGAGGAGAGCGCCCAAACGGTGGCAAAGTACCTTGTTTCCTACTTCGACGGCACGAGCGAGGCCAGCCTTGCAAACTCCGTGCAGGCCTATAAGGATATCGACGCGTGGGTAACAAACATGGCCATGGAGGAGAGCGCATTCACCCGCCTGCAGGACGTCATCGAAAATTCTGGCGAGCTTGAAAGGCGCGTGGACTTTGACGAGCTGATTTTAACAGACGCCGCGCAGAAGGTATACGACGAGGTGTACGGCGAATAGTTCGGGCATATTGCGGCACGTATGCCGCCCAAACGCATAAAAAACGCGGTAAAACGGCGACGACTGAAGCCGCCCGAAAATACCTTGAAAACTACCTAAAAATTACTTAAAAGCGCAAAACGAGGCGCGAAGAGAGAGATGAGCCTTAAATTTACAGACGTAAGCTACACCTATCACACCGTATCGGGCGAGACCGACGCAGTGAGCGGGCTGACCTTTTCGGTCGACGAGGGGCAGTTTGTGGCGGTGATAGGCCCCTCCGGCTGCGGCAAGAGCACCATACTTTCGCTTGCGGCGGGGCTTATATCCCCCACCCGCGGCAGGATAGAGCGGGGCGGCGGGCAGTTCGGCTATATGTTGCAGACCGACGCGCTGTTTGAGTGGCGCACGGTGGAGCAGAACATATTTCTGCCCCTCGAGATAAAGAAAAAGAACACGCCCGAAATGCGCAAAAACGCCGTGGAGCTGGCAAAAAAATACGGGCTGGAGGACTTTTTGAAGAAGAGCCCCGCGCAGCTTTCGGGCGGGATGAGGCAGAGGGTGGCGCTCATACGCACTCTCGCCGCGCAGCCGCAGACGCTGCTTTTGGATGAACCCTTTTCGGCGCTCGACTACCAGACGAGGCTGGCCGTGTGCGACGATGTGCACGACATTATAAAGAGCGAAAAGAAGACGGCGCTGCTTGTAACTCACGACATATCCGAGGCGATAGCCCTCTCCGACAAGGTAGTGGTGCTCTCCGCACGCCCGGCGCGCGTGGTAGGCGAACACATCATAGACTTCGGCGGGGGCAGCCCCAAAAAGAGGAGAGAGAGCAGCAGGTTTGCCGCCGTGTTCGAGGTGCTCCGCCAGGAGCTGGGCATATAGGGCTCGCAATTTGCCGGCAGGCCCGTACAGCGCCGCTTTGCGGCGCTGTACCAGAAATCGGCGCGCCAATATGCCCGAATCATTCAAATTGGCGCGGCAATATGCCGCAAATAACAAAATATATTTTAAATACGGCCAAAAAAACAGGCGCATAAGCTTTAAATTTCAAATTGGCGGCACAATATGCCGCAACTATTTATGCATGGGCGGCGCGCCGCCGCTCTGCGAGGCCGTGAGAAATACCCTGATGAAACACAAAAAATATGCCTGCTCGCTTCAGCACGAGCAGTACCTTAAAAAAATAAGACGCAACAAACTTATCGTGCACGCCGTGCGCGCCGCAATACTTTTGGGCCTTGTAGGGCTGTGGGAGCTGTGCGCGCAGGTGGGCGTGTTCGATCCCTTCATCACAAGCTCCCCCTCGCGCGTGGCCTCCACCATCGCCGACCTCGCCGCGGCGGGCACGCTGTTCTACCACATAGGCATAACGCTGATGGAGACGGTGGCGGGCTTTTTTATTGCCGTCGTGCTCGGCTACGCGATAGCCGTTGCGCTGTGGCTCAACGAGCACATACGCGCCGTGTTCGAGCCGTATATAGTCGTTTTGAACGCGCTGCCCAAGATAGCACTCGGGCCGCTGATAATAATATGGATGGGCACGGGGTATACGGCGATAATTTTTATGACCGTGCTCGTGAGCATAATAGTGTGCATAATGAACGTGCTTGCGGGGTTTGTGGCGGTGGATAAGACCAAACAGCTGCTGCTGCGCTCTATGGGGGCAAACAAGTTTGCCATGCTCGTAAAACTTGTGATGCCCGCATCTCTCCCCGCCTTTATGAACACCTTAAAAGTTGCGGTGGGGCTGGCGTGGATAGGCTCGATAATGGGCGAATACATCGTCTCGCGCGCGGGGCTGGGCTACCTTATAGTGTACGGCGGGCAGGTATTCAAGCTCGACCTCGTCATGGCGGCAACATTTATATTGTGCCTGCTTGCGGGCGGAATGTATGCGATAGTCGCCATAATTGAAAAAATAGTAATAAAAAGGCGCGGATAAAGAGCGCGCCTTCAATTATTTTAAATAAATCAAAATTTATTTTATTTTTTAATTTATTTTATTTGCTCCATACGCATCACAATACTGCAAAAAAAGCAGTTCACCTGCCGCATTTACGCTGCGGCAGGTGAACTTTTTAAGGAGATTTAATTATTATACCCGCACAAAAATTGCAGTAAAAAATACTCAAAAAAATTACAAATAAAATAATAAAAAAATATTTAAATTAAATTTGCAAACGGCAAAATAAAATTAAAATAAATTATTCAAATAATTTTTGCCCTGCAAAGTCGCGCCGCGCAAAACGCGCGCGCTCGGCGGTGTTCAGCCCGGGCAACTCCATAAGTTCACGCAGGAGCTGCTCTACCGTCTTGTTTTCGTCGCCGCTGTCGTCAAAATTTTCATCGCAAAAGTCCGTGCACGAAAGGGCGCAGTCCCCCTCCCTTATCAGGCGGCTGCCGCCGCGCGTTATAAGCACCTCCTCGCCGGCGTGCCTCCTTCTTATCATTTGCTTTTGCCTGTCAACATACCCGAAAAAAGTCATACAACTTGTCCTCCTGTCGATGTTTACGCCTACTATTTTACACATAATAGTTGACATATATTGTCATATATGCTAAAATTTTTTTAAGATTTTTAAAATATTTTTGTGAGATGCGCCGCCGCTTCTTTAAAACGAGCGGTATAATGATTGCGGAAGGCAAATGCACCGCCTTTGCGCCGCGTGAGATATGTATATTTGCCGCGGGCGCGTTTTATGCAAAAATTTTTAAAAACAAAGACATCGGGGGCAAAGATGAAATACCAGATAATGATAAAGATGCTTATGCTGCTGCTCTCCCGCCGCAAGGTGCGCGCGAGGGAAATAGCCGAGCGCTACGAAATATCGCTGCGCAGCGTCTACCGCTATGTTGAGGAGCTGGCCGTTGCGGGCATACCCATCGACGTGGCGCGCGGGCGATACGGCGGAATATCCATAGCCGACACCTACCGCCTGCCCGTGGGGTACTTTACAAAGGACGAATATAACGCCGCGATAAACGCTTTGAGCGCCATGAGCTCGCAGGTGAACGACGACGCGATAGTCACCGCGCTTGAAAAGCTGCAGCAGCAGGTAAAGCGCGAGCGCGCCGACACGGCTGTGAGCGGCAACATAATCGTCGACGGCGGCACGTGGGGAGATACAAAGAAATTTTCCGAAAAGATGGCCGTATGCGAGCGCGCCGTGAACGAGAGCCTCTGCCTCGACATCGACTACATCTCCCGCTCGGGCGAGCACAGCCGCAGGATAATCGATCCGCACGTTTTGATATTCAAGCAGAACGTGTGGTATGTATACGCCTTCTGCCACACCAAGCAGAGCTTCAGGACCTTTAAGATAGGCAGGATAAAGAGCGCGCGCTTCACCGGAAAGGGATTTAAAAAGAGGGAGATCTCGCGCGAGGAGATACCGCTGAGCTTCGGCTACCGCTCCGACGAGCTTGTGGAGCTCGTTTTAGAGATAGAAAAGGACAAGCTGCCCGACGCCGAGGAGTGGATAGGCATCGACAATATCGAGCCGCGCGGCAACAAATTCATCGCCGAGGTCGCCGTACCGGACGACGACGGGCTGGTGAGCAAGATTCTCGGCTTCGGCGGCGGCGTGAAGATACTCTCGCCCGAGAGCCTCCGCCAAAAGGTGACCTCCGCCGCACAGAGAGTTATCGACAGTATTTGATTTGCCCTGCAGCGCGAGCAAAACAGGCTTTTAGTGTACCAAACAGATTGTAGACTACATACAAACAAAAAATAACTGCAAATTTAATTTATATTTTTTTATGACGAATTTAAGTTAACGGCGGCGGAAAATTTTTCCGCCGCCGCTAATTTATTGACAATGCCCGCCGCATTTGCTAAAATAATATAGCTTTTCAAAGTTAAATATTTATGGAGAGATTTCAGAAGCGGTCGAATTGTGGCGGGCATATGAAACCCCTCCGTCACATATTCGCAATGCTCATATGTGCCACCTCCCCTCGAAGGGGCGGTATATGTTGATGAGCAATACAGTTTAACTTAATAATCTTTATGGAGAGATGGCAGAGCGGTCGAATGCGGCGGTCTTGAAAACCGTTGATGGGCAACTATCCGGGGGTTCGAATCCCTCTCTCTCCGCCAAAAAAATAGCACCCAAACGGGTGTTATTTTTTTTGGCGAATAAGTTTTGTAAAAGAGAGGGATTCGAGGGCGGGAGGCGCGAGCGAGAGCGAGCGGTTTGCGTGCGACAATATGTTCAGCGGAGCTAATTACGCAAACTAAACAGCGGACACCCGCTGTTTACCGGGGCGCGTCCGCTAAAGGCGCGAATCCCTCTCTCTCCGCCAAAAAAAA
>CALVIN010000006.1 GCA_944330115.1 uncultured Clostridia bacterium | reverse complement strand
GCTTGATTTTTGCGGCGGGAAAATATATAATATACATATGTTTAAGACGCTGAGAATTGTTTTTTGCATTGCGGCGGCCATATGCGCCGCGGCTGCGGTATTTGTTTTTATATATGCCGGCGTGGCATGGGGCTTTATATGCGTGTTCAGCGCGGTGGCATTCTTTTTGCTGACGCTGCTGTTCAAGCGCAAACAGGAGGACGAGGAGCGCAAGAACGCCCCTCCCCCCTCCGAGGGCGACTTTATCACCGGCAAGGTGACAAAGGACAAGGACGGCGAGAACTGATCGCACCGCCGCGCACTCCCTTTGAGCGCCCCTTTGCCTGCGCCCGAGGGCACCGTTTTTGCGACAAAACGGGGGCACGCCCTATATTATATAATATGGTATAATATATATAATATCATTATATGAGGGCGGGCGGCGGACGAAATTTGCGCCGCGTCAGGGCATGATATCATATACTTTACGGGAGGAGCGTGCCGCCCGCGCAAAACTTGCGCGGGCGGCACTTTTGTGCATATTCGGAGAAATACATTCCGTGTGGGCTGTTTGAATGTTACGGCAACCTTGCCGCAAAAAACGCGGAGTGGGCGCGAAACCTGTATGTTGCCGCCGCGAAAGGGGCGCAGACTGCAGAAAAGGCCACCGCTATATCATGCGCTGGGCCTGGATGTAGTACTTCCAGCGCGCCGAGGAGATGTGCTCTATCTTGGCGTAGTCGGACGCGGTGTGCAGAATGAGGTTGTCGCCGAGGTAGAGGGCGACGTGACCTATGCGCTCTACGCCTGTCTTGTTGTAGCGCGAGGAGTTGGTGAAGAACATCAGGTCGCCGCGCTGAAGGTCTGAACGCGCCACCGTTTTACCCTGCAGCACCTGCGTGCGGGTGGTTACGCCGAGGAGGTGACCATCGGCGCCCATATAGAACATGTATTGCATGAGCGAGGAGCAGTCGAAGGCGGACAGCGTGAAGCCCTTTAACTTGTTGCCCTTGCCGTCGTGGTAGCGCGTTGCGCCATACACATAGGTGGTGCCGAGCAGTTTGCCGCCCTCGTAGATGACGCTCTCCACCTCCTCGTTTGCGCTGGCCTTCATCTCCATAATGGCGGAGTATTTTTTTGATATGTATGCCGTGCTGTTTTTATAGTACACCTTATACCAGCCGTCGACCTCGCCGAGGTACATATAGCTTGTATCCTCCTCGCCTGCGCCCAGCACGGCATACGACGTGCCCGCGCCCTTGCGGATATTTACGCCGTCGGCGGTGAGGGTGACATACTTTTTGTACGCCTGCTCGGGCTGCTCGGGCTGCACCGGCTTTTGCGGCTGCTCTTCGGGCTGTTCCGGCTCATCGGGGAGCACGGGGCCGACGGGCAGTTCGGCATCGTCATCGGGCAGTTCTTCGGGATCGTCGGAACCGTCGGAGCCGTCGCCCGTACCCTCGCCGGAGGGCGTATCGCCCGCCAACTCATCGTCGACGGGGGGAAGGGCGCCCTCGCCGCCGCCCGCGCAGCCCGCCATGGTGAGCGCCGTGAGCGCGGCCAGAATGATAAACGTTATTTTCATATTGTCCTCCGTGAATGCCGCGGCGCAACGTGCGTGCCGCGGCGAAAAGTTTATTACGGGAAAATTATACGTGCGGAGGGCGGGCGCGTCAATGCAAAGAATTTTCCAGCGCAGCATAATAAAGGCAACGGGGCGGGGCTCACGGGCAAATTTGCGGCAGGCGGGAAGATAATGGGAAAAATTGGCGGCGTTTGGAGCAAAATTAAGAAAAAAATGCGGTGCGCAAAAATTATAAGGTCCCGCCGCCGCGGCAAAATTTGCCGCGGCGGCGGGACCGTTACTTATCATAACAAATTTTCAGCTATGCGCACATGGCGTAAACCCGACATATGCGGGCGCTATTTTTTACATGCAGAAACTATACCGCGCCGAAGAACTCGGCAATGGGGCTATCCACCGCCATCGCGCCGCGCAGCGAACGCGCCGTTTCGCCCTTGTTGACGACGATGAGGTGGTCGCCGCCGAAGAAATCGACCAGCCCCGCGGCGGGGTAGACGTTGAGCGACGTGCCGCCGACGATGAGGGTATCGGCCTGCCGTATGTACTGCACCGAGCGCTCGAGGGTGGAACTGTCGAGCGACTCCTCGTAGAGCACGACGTCGGGCTTTATCACGCCGCCGCAGCTGCACTTTGGTATGCCCTTGCAGCCCGTGACCGCCTCGGCGGGGTAGCTTTTGCCGCACCGCGTGCAGTGGTTGCGCCATACGCTGCCGTGCAGCTCGAGCACCGTTTTGCTGCCCGCCGCCTGGTGCAGGCCGTCGATATTCTGCGTTATTACGGCGGCGAGCTTGCCCTCGCGCTCCCACTCGGCAAGTTTTAGGTGCGCGGCGTTGGGCTTTGCCGCGGGATAGACCATCTTGTCGCGGTAAAAATCGAAGAATTCCGCCGTGTGCGTGCGGAAGAAGGTGGCCGAGAGGATATACTCGGGCGGCCAGGCGTATTTTTGCCTGTACAGCCCGTCCTGCGAGCGGAAATCGGGTATGCCGCTCTCCGTGCTGACGCCCGCGCCGCCGAAAAATACCGCGCGGCGGGAGCCGTTTATTATATTCCTGAATGTATTTAACTGTTCCTCTGTATACATATCTCCCCCCCCTGCCATTGAGTTTTGGCATATTACATAAGGGGCGGCGCAACGCGCCGCCCCTTACCCTTTTTAAAGTACTTTTAAAATATTTTGTTAAAGACCGTGCGGCGCTTTAAAGCGCGGCGATCATTCAACGCCCTCGTTGAGCTTTGCGAGCAGGTTATCGAGGTCGTTGCCGTGAACAAAGACGGCCTCTTCGATGGTTTCGCCGTGAGCCATTGCGCAACCTATGCAGTGCATACCCGCCGCCTGGAGGATCTCGGCGCTGTTGGGATTTATCCTGAGGCAATCTACGATGAGCGTATCCTTGGTTATTTTGGCCATAATATATTCTCCTATAATTTATCTTTTTGTTTTTTCGTGGTTATTATACCACGGTTAAATAAAATTTACAACCTTTTGAGCGGTGTTTTTTTATTGCTTTTTACAGCTTTTGCGGGGCGGAAAAATATGGGAACACTATGAGGACAATATGGGGGCAACCTCTGCCTTTTTGCGCCCGCATTTTGCGCCGCGCGCGCCGCATTGCCGCGCCTTTGATGCAGGTTTTGTGCGGCTTTGATTTTACTTTAAATCGCCTTCAAATCGTATATTTTGCCCCGCCGGCGTTTGCGCTGTTTTGCAAATATAACTTTATAAAATCGCCGCGAAAGCGCCATTTTTTGACAATAAAACTTTTAATTGCGTATTTACCGCCGCAAGGCCGTCACATCAGCTCTATACCGTTTTCTTTGCAGTAATCTATGTTCTTTTTGTCCCACACGGAGACCTGCACTTCGCCTATGTGCATCTTTTCGAGCAAAAACATCGAAAGGCGCGACTGGCCTATGCCGCCGCCCATCGTGAGGGGCAGTTCGCCGTTTAAGAGCGCTTTATGGAAGGGCAGCGACGCCCTGTCCATGCAATTTTCGGCGCGGAGCTGCTCCAAAAGGCTGTGCTCGTCGACGCGGATGCCCATTGAGGATATCTCGAACGCGCAGTCGAGCGGGGCGTAATACAAAATTATGTCGCCGTTGAGGCTCCAGTCGTCGTAGTCGGGCGCGCGGCCGTCGTGCTTTTTGCCAGACCTCAAAGGCGCGCCTATGCCGATGACGAACACGGCGCCGTGCTCCTTTACATACTCGTTTTCGCGCTGTTTGGGCGCAAGATCGGGATACATATCTTCAAGCTGCTGGGCGGTGACGAAGGTTATCTCCTCCGGCAGGCGCTGCGTGAGCGCGGGGTAGGCCTCGTGCACCTTCTTTTCCGTGGCGAGCACGGCGGAATATATCTTTTTTACCGTATTCTTTAAAAAGTCGAGGTTGCGGTCGGCGCGGTCTATCACCACCTCCCAGTCCCACTGGTCGACGTAAACCGAGTGAAGATTGTCCATATCCTCGTCGCGACGGATGGCGTTCATGTCGGTATACATGCCGCTGTGAGGGGCGAAGCCGTATTTTGCCAGCGCGTAGCGCTTCCACTTTGCAAGGCTGTGGACCACCTCCACCTCCCCCGAAAGGTTTTTAACGTCGAAGGCGACGGGGCGCTCTACGCCGTTTAAGTTATCGTTGAGGCCGCTCGACTTTTCAACGAAGAGCGGCGCGCTTATACGCGTTAAATTGAGCGCGGCCGAAAGCTCGTCCTGGAAAGTAGTTCGAAGATACTTTATCGCACGCTCGGTATCCATTAAACTGAGTTTTGACTTATACATTTTTATCCCTCAAAAGATACGATTTGTTGCCGCAGACAGCGCCAGCAGGCGCACGCGCAGCCACAAGAGTAGCCGCAGGCGCACGCTCAGCCATGAGAGCAGCCGCAGGCGCACGCTCAGCCACGAGAGTAGCCCGCAGGCGCACGCGTAGCAAACAACAACATAAGTATTATACAATAACCCGCCCCGTTGCGCAAATAATTTTAAAAGCATTTTTCCCGCCGCATGAGGCGGCGGGCGATACCGTGACACAATACC
Organism: uncultured Clostridia bacterium; assembly: GCA_944330115.1. GTDB lineage: Bacteria > Bacillota > Clostridia > Christensenellales > Borkfalkiaceae > Coproplasma. The sequence continues at coordinate 133,499 of CALVIN010000006.1, read as the reverse complement.
GCCCCGCGCCGAAATCAGCGCGGGGCGAGCTAAGCTATTCAAAGACTCAAATATATAAGATTCCTCTAAGCGATTGTCGCTTCTCACTCAATCAATTAAGACATCTTATCTATAGTTAAAAAGGACACGATTTCAGCTATAGCCTGATCTAATATTTTTTCATCAACATTCCCGCTTTTCATTTTCAACATACAAATAAATATTTCAGACTTAAGTAAACTTTATTAGTTTTTATCTATTTTCTTAAAAAGGTATTTTCCTCATAATGCCCCTCCTTATCATTAGTCTGATAATATAAGTATTTTAGCATTATAAGACTAATAAGTCAACCTTATAAGACTAACATAGAGACACAAAAAGCCTTAAAATTATTTATATAAGACTAACGGCGGGGTACATATGGACGTTGGAGCAAGAATAAAACAATTAAGAGAAAAGAACAAATTTTCACAAAACTATCTGGCCGACATTGCCGGCATTTCACAGACGCATTTGCGGCGCGTGGAACTTGGCGAGGCCGACATAACCGTGGGGCACCTGCAGCTTGTGTGCGATGCGCTCGGCATTTCGCTCAAAGATTTTTTTAATATTTCAAACGAACAAGAGGAACTTTCTTCGGCTATTTCAAACCTTACGCCAAAGCAGCGCAACCTGCTGCTTGAATTTTTGAAGAGCCTTTAAATAATAAACCTTATATGCACCCGCCCGTTCAACTTAATAAGCACAAAATTGCGCCTGCATCAAACCCGATGCAGGCGTTTTTTTATATTTTTCAGTGTGCGGCCGATAGATGGCTGATTCAACTTCGGGTGCAATGACCCTTCCGTCGCTCTCCGAAAAAGCTCCGCGCGCCACCTTCCGAAACCCCTCCGTCACTTCGTGACACCTCCCCTCGAAGGGGCGGTGACTTGTTGTAGTTCTCCTTTGGGGTCACCACGAAAAAACGGACAGCTTATGCTGACGTCTACCCATCGGGAATCTGCAGTTTCCACCCTTCGGGCGGAGCCTCTGCAGAGCTTCGCAAACTTCGTTTGCTCGCGCGAACCATACGGGTTCGAGGTGACAATGAAGCACAGCATAAACGGAGAGCGGAGCACTTTGTGCTCCGCTCTCCGTTTATGGTGACCCCATCGGGACTCGAACCCGAGTTACCGCCGTGAAAGGGCGATGTCTTAGACCGCTTGACCATGGGGCCGCTTTGCTTTGCGGCTGTTTGCCGCTCTGCTATATTCTAAAAACGGGGAGATGCCCCGATTTTATGCTTGGTAGCGACGGGTGGATTCGAACCGCCGACCTGCCGGGTATGAACCGGCCGCTATAGACCAACTAAGCTACGTCGCCATTAAAATCGTGCGTTTAACTGCGGCTCTCCGCCAAATTAAGCGCACGTCAAAATTTTTTTCAAAGGCAAGACCTATTTTAAAACAAATCTTCACCTTATTTTAAGGCCCTCGCAAAAAGTATCGAAGAGCTTTTTGCGAAAGCGAAGAAATTCAGTGCAATTCACACCTTATTCCTTAACCTCGCAAAAAGTATCGAAGAACTTTTTGCGAAAGCGAGAAATCGGTGCAAGAGCGTGCAGTTTTAGTATTTGCTAAAACTGCCGCAAAAAGCAACAATCCTCAGTCTCACAAAAAGTATCGAAGAACTTTTTGTGAAAGCGAAGAAATTCAGTGCAATTCACACCTTATTCCTTAACCTCGCAAAAAGTATCGAAGAACTTTTTGCGAAAGCGAGAAATCGGTGCAAGAGCGTGCAGTTTTAGCATTTGCTAAAACTGCCGCAGAAAGCAACCGCATTTCGAGCTGGTTGCGGGGGCAGGATTCGAACCTGCGACCTCCGGGTTATGAGCCCGACGAGCTGCCTGGCTGCTCTACCCCGCGATAAAATGCTCACTGATTTGTAAAGCTATATTATTCTATTAAATAACTGCGCGTTTGTCAACCGTTTTTGCCTCTGCTTTTTAAAAATTTTAAAAAGTATGCCCCGCCTCCTCCCCCTCCTCTTTGCCTTCGAGTAAAAATTTGCCTGCGCCGCATATAAAAAACAGCGCTCCCGCATATTGCAAACGGGCTGCAAAAGTGGTAAAATGGCGCTATGAACGTAAATTTGCAAAACTATGCAAACTTAAAGATATGCGCAGCCGTATCAGGCGGGCGCGACTCTATGGCGCTGCTGCACTATTTGCACGCACACGCGGCGGAGTATAACATAACGCTGACCGCCCTCAACTGCGACCACGGCATACGCGGCGAGGCCTCTGTGCGCGACAGCGCCTTTGTGGCGGAGTACTGCAAAAAGAACGGCATACCCCTTTCGCGCCATGTTGCCGACGCAAAGTTTACCGACGAGGGCGGGGCGCGCGCGTGGCGGTTTGGCTGTTACCTGAAAGAGGCGGAGCATTGCGACTGCGTTGCCACCGCCCACCACCTGAACGACAACGCCGAGACCGTGCTGTTTAACCTTGCCCGCGGCAGCGCGCTTGCCGGCATGGAGGGCATCACCGACCAGGACTTTACCGCGCCGGCAAAGAGGCCCTTTAAGCTCATCCGCCCGCTGATAGCCTGCACGCGCGCCGAGATAGACGAATATATAGCCGCAAACGGCATACCGTATGTGGACGACGACACCAACTTTGAGACCAACTACACGCGCAACAAGATAAGGCACAATGTGCTCCCCGCGCTTGAAGAGGCCGTGCCCGGCGCGGCGAGGGCTATATATCGCTTTTCGCGTCTGGCGGCCGAGGACGAGGAATATTTTGAAAGGCAGGTTATGCCGCTCATTTCGCGCAGGGAGCCGTACGGCGACTACATCGCGCACTGCGAGGAAAGGGTAATATTCCGCCGCGCCGCCGTGAAGATTATTGCGGACGGGCACCAAAAGAAGGACTATACGAGCGAACAGCTCGAGAGGCTTTACGCGCTGCAATTTGCCGAAAACGGCAAAAAATTTGAATTTTTGGGCCTCACCGCCTTCAAGGAAGGGGGCAGGATATGCATAGCAGACGATTTGCTCTTGCGCTGCGAAAGCGAGGGCGCGCCTTACGAAGATTTTTACAGCGGGATTGCAAGCGCATACTGCGGGCAGATTGCCCGCATCTGCTTTGAAGGCGGGGCGGACGAATATGTGAAAGGCGGCTCCTCCGCCCCGCTCAAAGTGCTGCGCTTTGACGGCGGAAAGATACCCAAAAGCGCCGTGGTACGCTTTATGCGCGCGGGCGATAAGTTCACCAAGTTCGGCGGCGGGACGAAAAAGCTGGGCGACTACTTTACCGACAAAAAGATACCCGTGCGGCTGAGAAGGAGCATACCCCTGCTGTGCGACGGCAGCGACGTGCTGATAATTTTCGGCGTGGAGATATCGGAGAAGGTAAAGACGGACGGCGGCACGCGGCAGCCCATGTGCGCCGTTGCGGCAGACTATATGAAAATTTAGCACACCCGCAGGCGGCACAATGGCACTTTAGCACAATAAATTGCTTGACAGAATCAAACCGATAAATTATTATAGATATAATAAGCTATTATAGATAAATTTAGGAGTCTGACGAAATATGAAGATGAAGGGAGCGGAAATACTTATCAACTGCCTTTTGGAACAGGGAGTAGACACCATTTTCGGTTATCCCGGCGGCACGGTGCTCGACATATACGACGCGCTCTACCGCAACGGCAAGATAAACCACATACTCACCGCGCACGAGCAGGGCGCGGCGCACGCCGCCGACGGCTATGCGAGGGTGACGGGCAAGACGGGCGTATGCTTTGCAACGAGCGGCCCGGGCGCCACCAACCTTGTTACGGGCATCGCAACGGCATACATGGACTCTATCCCCCTTGTGGCCATAACGGGCAACGTGGGGCTCAGCCTTTTGGGGCGCGACTCCTTCCAGGAGATAGACATCTGCGGCATAACCATGCCCATAACCAAGCATAACTTTATCGTAAAGGACGTAAAGGAGCTTGCAGGCGTGGTGCGCAAGGCCTTTTATATAGCCGGCAGCGGCAGAAAGGGCCCGGTGCTTATAGACATACTTAAAAACGTGCAGACGGACGAGTGCGACTATCAGCCCGAAAAGCCCGAGCACTACAAGGCTCTCCCCGTTAAAAAGGAGAGGCTTGCGGGCGCCATTGAGGCAATAAAGCAGAGCAAGAAGCCGCTCATCATTGCGGGCGGCGGCATAATTTCGGCAAACGCCTCTCCCCTTTTGAAACAGCTCTACGAGAGCCAGGACTGCCCCGTGGTATACACGCTGATGGGCAAGGGCTGCATACCCGACGCCGACAAGCACTGCCTGGGCATGCTGGGCATGCACGGCACGGTGGCGGCCGCAAAGGCGCTGATGAATGCCGACACCATACTCGCCCTCGGCACGCGCTTTTCCGACCGCGTGGCCCTCAACCGCGATATGTTTGCAAAGAACAAGACGGTGATACACATAGATATCGACAACGCCGAGATAGACAAGAACGTGCACTCCGACATTCACGTTATGGGCGACCTTTACGAGGCGCTCTCCACCCTTATACCCGAGCTCGACAAGTGCGACAGGCAGGAGTGGCTTTCGGAGACCGGCAAGTGGAAGGCCGAGGAAAAACTTAAAAAAGACACCAACTTTTTGGCATATAAGATAATAAGCGCCGCCTCCGCGATGGCGCCCAAGGACATACCGGTGGTGACCGACGTAGGCCAGCACCAGATGTGGACGGCGCAGTATTACCACGTGGATAAGCCCCGCCTGTTCTGCTCTTCGGGCGGACTGGGCACTATGGGCTACGGCCTGGGCGCGGCGATAGGCGCGTGCTTCGGCAGCGGCAAGCCCGCCGTTCTGGTTACGGGCGACGGCTGCTTTAACATGAACATGAACGAGCTCTCCACCGCGGTTACGCAGGGCACGCCCATCGTCATACTGCTTATGGACAACGGCGTTTTAGGCATGGTGCGCCAGTGGCAAAAGATATTCTACGGCAGGAGATTTTCGCAGACGACGCTGCACAAGAAGACCGACTACGTAAAGTTTGCCGAGAGCTTCGGCGCGAAGGGGCTTAGGATATGCAATGAGAGCGACGTTGAGCCCGTTTTGAAGGAGGCCTTCGATTACATATCCAAGGGCGAGGGCCCGGTGCTCGTCGACTGCCGCATCTCTCCCGACGAAAACGTGCTGCCCATGATAAAGCCGGGCATGACGTACGACACGCAGCTGCTCAAGATGGAGGAAAACTGATATGGCGGAATATAAGAAGGATCCCAAAAAGAATACCATCGCGGCGCTCGTATCCAACAGGAGCGGCGTTCTTACGAGAATAAGCGGGCTGTTTGCCCGCCGCGGCTACAACATAGAGAGTCTCACCGTGTGCGCCACCGAGGACCCCGAACTTTCGAGGATGACGATAGTGCTCGTGGGCGACGAATACACCTTATACCAGATGATAAAGCAGATGGATAAGCTCGACGACGTGAAGAAGATAGGCTGCGCCGACGAGCTCGACTGTGTTTACCGCGAGCTGCTGCTCGTAAAGGTGCCCGCAAGCCCCGAGGTGCGCAGCCAGATAGTTGAGATACGCGACATATACAAGGCGAAGGTCGTAGACCTTTCGGTCGACACAATGATACTCGAGCTTACGGGCATACCCACCAAGGTGGACGCCTTTTTGAAGGTTATAGAGCCCTACGGCATAATAGAGATGCAGCGCACGGGCGTGACCGTGCTGGCGCGCGGCAGACATACCCTCAAAGACAGGGACTGCTACGGCGACAATATTTAAAATATAGCGGAGAAGCCCCGTTTTATTTAGCGGCTGCCGCAAAATAATACCGCCGCTGCCGCGCCGCATACGGGCGCGGCAGAATACTATGCTTTACCATATGCCGCAGGAGCGGCAATAAAACTATGCGCGAAATTGCGCGCAAACGGAGATGTTTTATGGACAACATATTTTCCACCAGCACCGACATGAGCTCGCAGCGCTCCCTTCTGCGCGCGCTCGGCTGGACAGATTCTGAAATGAAAAAGCCGCTCGTGGGCATCATTTGCGCCCAGAGCGAGATAATACCCGGGCACATGCACCTTTCGGAGGTGGCTCGCGCCGCAGCCGAGGGCGTTATAGCCGCGGGAGGCAAGCCTGTTATAGTGCCCTCTATCGGCGTATGCGACGGCATAGCCATGGGGCACGCGGGAATGAAGTACTCCCTCCCCTCCCGCGAGATAATTGCCGACAGCGCCGAGATACTCATACGCGCGCACGCCTTTCAGGCGGCCATATTCATCGGCAACTGTGACAAGATAATACCCGGCATGCTGATGGCAGCGGCGAGGGTGAACATACCCTCGATATTCGTTTCGGGCGGGCCCATGCTCGCAGGGCACGTGCGCGGCAAGAAGACCTCCCTTTCCACCATGTTCGAGGAGGTGGGCGCATACAACGCCGGCAAGATAGACGGCGAAACGCTGAAGGCCTTTGAGTGCGGCGCATGCCCCACCTGCGGCTCGTGCTCGGGCATGTTTACGGCAAACTCCATGAACTGCCTCTGCGAGGCGCTGGGCATGGCATTGCCCGGCAACGGCACCATACCCGCCGTGTATTCGCAGCGCCTGGCGCTTGCCAAGGAGACGGGCGAGGCGGTGATGCGCCTTTTGGAGAACAACGTGCGCCCTTCGGACATAATGACGGCGGCGGCATTCAAGAACGCCGAAACTGTGGATATGGCGATAGGCGCCTCCACCAACTCGGTGCTGCACCTTCTGGCAGTGGCGGGCGAGGCCGGGCTTAAAGACAAGGTCTCCATCGACATAATGAACGACATATCCTCAAAGACGCCCAACCTGTGCAGGCTGGCGCCCGCGGGCGAGCACTACATAGAGGAGCTCAACGAGGCGGGCGGCATTTCTGCCGTGATGAAGGAGCTGCTCGACGCAGGCCTTTTGGACGGCTCGGTGCTCACCGTGGGCGGCAAGACGCTTGCCGAGACGGTGGCAAACGCGAGGATACTCGACAGCGAGATAATACGCCCCGTATCCAACCCCTACTCAACGACGGGCGGGCTTGTGATATTAAAGGGCAACCTTGCGCCCGAGGGCTCGGTGGTCAAAAAGTCGGCGGTAGACCCCAAGATGTATAAACACAGCGGCCCCGCGAGGTGCTTTAACAGCGAGGAGGAGGCCATGGCGGCAATATCCTCCGGCAAGATAGTAAAGGGCGACGTGGTGGTGATACGCTACGAGGGCCCCGTGGGCGGCCCCGGCATGCGCGAGATGCTAACCCCCACCTCCGCCATCGTGGGCGCGGGGCTGGGCGCAGACTGCGCGCTGATCACCGACGGCAGGTTTTCGGGCGCGACGCGCGGCGCGGCGATAGGGCACGTATGCCCCGAGGCTGCGGCGGGCGGACTTATAGGCCTCGTTGAGGACGGCGACATAATAGATATCGACATTGAGAACTGCGCCATAAACCTGCGCGTGAGCGAGGAAGAGATAGAAAGGAGGCGCAAGAACTTTGTGCCCCTCGTAAAGCCCGTGACTGGCTACCTTGCGCGCTACCGCGCGAGCGTGACATCGGCCTCCGAAGGCGCGATATTCAAAAAATAATGCGTCAAAGGGGCGCACGGCGGGCGGAAATACGGCATTTTATTGTTAAAAAATAACAAACGCGCCCGCGGGGAGCTTGAAACGGCCCCCTGCGGGCGGTAAATTGCTGTTAATTTTGTTAAATTCTGTTAATTTTTTATCAATTGGCAAAAATGTATTGACCGAAAAGGTCAAGTATTATAAAATATAATAGCACATTTATCATAAACGCGATAAAAAACAATTCAGAGCTCCTTCACACAAGGCGCGCGCAATTAAAGTTGCGCGGCGCATGGCGCGGCAAAACGGCCGCGCGCCGCTGAAAACAAGAGCTATACGCAAAGCGGCCAAGCCTGACCACACAGGGCGCGCGCATATACAAGCCTGCGCGGCGCATAAAATTTTATGTATGAGCTTGGAAGAGAGAACGGCTCCTTCCTCCACCGCGGGGCGAGGCCCCGCCCATCATAAGGAGATCTTAATTAAAATGAGAAATAAGAAATATACGATATGCCGCGCGAGCGCGGACGTCGCAAATATAGATATAGGCGCCTACTGCGCCGACGTCACCGTGGCAGCAAGCGACAGCGACGAGCTTTACATAGAGCACAGCAAATCGTTTGCGCTTACGCTCACCGAGAGGGACGGCAAGATATGCCTGCACGAGAGCAAGGACCCGCTGTGGAGGCTGAGGCACTCGGAGATAATCGTGCACGTGCCCGCCTGCATTGTGCCCGACATGAATATAAGGATATTCAGCGGCAGCATCAAGATAGAGAGCGGCATGTATAACGACGTACAGCTTTCGGGCAAGTTCGTAAAGGCGGAGATATTCAACTCCACATTCGAAAACCTCACGGTAAAGGCCGACGAGCTCGACGTGTGTGCGGGCGGCATAACCGTAAAGAACCTTGCAAACGCCCTTGCCGCCGACGGCAGAGTGGAATTTGACAAGACTTTCTGCAAAAAGGCGGAATGCAGGGTCAAAAAGGGCAACATAGGCCTGTGCAACTCGGCTTGCGACTTTGCAGTGCTCAACTCCGACGAGGGCAACATCGCCGCGAGCGTCGTCGGGCAGGAGAGCGACTATACCATATCATTGAAGGGCGCGCGCGTGTGCGGCACCAACAACCACTCCTCGAGCGGAAAGTGCATAAAGGCCCGCGCCGACAGGGGCAGCGTAGTGCTTGACTTCAACAAGGCGGCATGCCTCGACGAAGTATTCAGCGAGCTGCAGGCGTAAATATAACTTTGCAATTATCTTATGGGGCAATATACACATATCTGTAATGTTTTGTTTGCAGAGTTTGCACCGATATTGCCATAAAATACACCATTTTGATAATATAACTTTGATTTTTTTAGTTTAGTGGCGGCGGGCTTTGCCCGCCGCGCTGAACATTTTAAGGAGATAAAACTATGCCGATGACAATGTCGCAGAAGATACTTGCGGCGCATGCGGGGCTTGATGAAGTGCGGGCCGGTCAGCTTATAAACGCCAGGCTCGATATGGTGCTCGCAAACGACATAACCGGCCCCGTTGCCATTAAGGAGTTCAGAAAGGCGGGCGCGGTGAAGGTTGCCGACAGCAGCAAGGTGGCCCTCGTGATGGACCATTTTGCGCCCAACAAAGACATAAAGAGCGCGCAGCAGTGCAAGCTGTGCCGCGAATTTGCCGGCGAACAGAACTTGGAAAACTTTTTCGACGTGGGCACGATGGGCATCGAGCACGCGCTGCTGCCCGAACAGGGGCTAGTGGGCGCGGGCGACCTCGTTATAGGCGCCGACAGCCACACCTGCACATACGGCGCTTTGGGCGCCTTTTCGATGGGCGTGGGCTCAACCGATATGGCGGCGGGCATGATGACGGGCGAGTGCTGGTTCAAGGTGCCCTCGGCCATAAAGTTCGTGCTCAAGGGAAAATTTGCAAAGAATGTGTGCGGCAAGGACCTCATACTTCACATAATAGGCATGATAGGCGTCGACGGCGCGCTGTATAAGTCGATGGAGTTCTTCGGCGACGGCGTAAAGCACCTTTCGATGGACGACAGGTTCACCGTGTGCAACATGGCGATAGAGGCGGGCGCAAAGAACGGCATCTTCCCCGTGGACGGGCTCACGCTCGAATACATGAACGGAAGGTTTAAGCGCAGCCCTAAAATTTACATGGCAGACAACGACGCCGAGTATGACGAGGAATACGAGATTGACCTCTCGAAACTCGAGCCCACCGTATCCTTCCCCCACCTCCCCGAAAACACAAAGACGCAGCCGGAGTGGGGCGACATAAAGATCGACCAGGTGGTGATAGGCAGCTGCACGAATGGCAGGATATCCGACCTGCGCATCGCCGCCAAAATTCTGAAGGGCAGAAAAGTCGCCAAAAACGTGCGCACCATAATAATACCCGCCACCAACGAAGTTTATCTTCAGGCCGTAAAAGAGGGGCTTGTAGAAACCTTTATAGAGGCGGGCGCGGTGGTATCCACCCCCACCTGCGGCCCCTGCCTGGGCGGACATATGGGCATACTTGCAGAAAACGAGAGGTGCGTTTCCACCACCAACCGCAACTTTGTGGGGCGCATGGGGCACATAACGAGCGAAGTTTACCTTGCCTCGCCCTACGTTGCCGCGGCGAGCGCCGTTGCGGGCAGGCTTGCCTCGCCCGACGAGATTTAAGGAGGCCGCAAAATGCAAGTTAAAGGCAGAGTTTTTAAATACGGAAACGACGTAGACACCGACGTTATAATACCCGCGAGGTATCTTAACACCACCTCCGAAACAGAGCTTGCGAGCCACTGCATGGAGGACATCGACCCGGACTTTGTAAAAAACGTGAAGGCGGGCGACATAATCGTGGCCGAGGATAACTTCGGCTGCGGCTCCTCGCGCGAGCACGCGCCCATAGCCATAAAGGCGAGCGGCGTAAGCCTTGTTATAGCAAACAGCTTTGCGCGCATATTCTACCGCAACTCGATAAACATAGGGCTGCCCATTTTGGAGTGCCCCGAGGCCGTTGCCGGCATTTCGGCGGGCGATATCGTTAGCTGCGATCTGGGCGCGGGCGTGATAACAAACGAAACTACGGGCAAGACCTTCAAGGCCGAGCCCTTCCCCCCGTTCATTCAGGAGATAATCTCCGACGGCGGACTGATGAAGCATCTGATAAAACGCTCACAAAATTATTCGGCTGGTGCCGCCGAATAATTTTCGTGATTTTAGGGGAGCCATTCTCGCGCGGCGAGCGGTATAGTACCGCCGCGCTCGGTCACCGCTCGGGCTTGCGTTTGCCCTCGCTCATCTCACAATGCGCAAACAGCGCGTGTGTGCTGTTTGCAGAAGTGCATTGTTCGACCCCCTTGCCCCGATTTTAGGGGCTCACATATAATATAGTCGCGGCAATTCCCCCTTTGCGCGAGGAGCGCAAGCGACGACACTCTGCCGAGGGTTCCCTTTGGGAAACGGCAGATGAGCCGCCTGCCGGCGCAAATAGGGTCTTTCAGCGCAGGGAAACCCTGCTTGAAACGTTTATTTATTTAGAAACTTTGCCGCATTGGTACCTCCCCTTCGAGGGGAGGTGGCACATACGAGCAGCGCGAGTATATGACGGAGGGGTTTCATTGTTGCTCGCTTATTCGTGCAAGTGAAACCCCACCCTACCCTCCCCTCGAAGGGGAGGTAAGCCGAAGGCGACGGAGGGGTCATTCAAAATAACTTATGTCGCAAGGCGGGTTTCCCGCCGCAGCAGGCCCCAATTTGCGCATACCTGCGCCTCAGCAGGGTGAATTCGCGCGACTATACGCTCCGTGGGCCCTTAAGGTCGCGCGAAGAGGGGCAGAGCCCCTCAAAATCACGAAATTTTTTGCGCGCGGCCCGCGCAAAAAATTTGTGAACTTTATTATGGAGTAGATTGAAATGAATTATAATATTGCCGTGCTTTCGGGCGACGGGATCGGACCCGAGATATGCGCGGGCGCGATAAAAGTTTTGAATAAGATAGGCGAAAAATATGGGCATACCTTTACATTTGAAGAGCTGCCAATAGGCGGCGTGGCGATAGACAACTACGGCAACCCGCTGCCTCAGTTTACCATCGACAAGTGCCTTGCATCCGACTCTGTGCTGCTCGGCGCGGTGGGCGGATACAAGTGGGACAACCTGCCTGGCGACAAACGCCCCGAAAAGGGACTTTTGGGCATACGCAAGGCAATGGGGCTGTATTCCAACATACGCCCCGCCAAACTCTGGGCAAGCCTTGCACACGCCTCGCCCTTAAAATATGAACTTGTGAAAAACGGCGTTGAAATAATCATCGTGCGCGAGCTCATCGGCGGTATATACTTCGGCGAGCGCGGCAGGGGCGAGGAGAACGGCGCCGAGTATGCGTGGGACACCGAAAAATATTCGGTGCCCGAGATAGAGCGCATAACGAGGATAGCCTGCGAACTTGCCATGAAGCGCAGCAAAAAGCTCGTATCGGTGGATAAGGCCAACGTGCTCGAGAGCTCCCGCCTATGGAGAAAGACGGTGCACGAATACGCCGCAAAGCACTACCCCGAAGTGGAAGTGACAGACGTGCTTGTGGACAATATGGCCATGCAGATAGTGAAGAACCCCGCGCAGTTCGACGTGGTGGTGACCTCCAACATCTTCGGCGACATACTCTCCGACGAGGCGGCGCAGGTGACGGGCTCGATAGGCATGCTCGCCTCCTCCTCTTTGGGCGACACAAAGTGCGGCCTGTACGAGCCCATACACGGCTCGGCGCCCGACATTGCGGGGCAGGACGTGGCCAACCCCATCGCCACCATACTTGCCGCGGGCATGATGCTGCGCGACAGCTTCTCCCTCACCGAGGAATACGACGCGATAGTCGCCGCGATAGAAAAGGTGCTCGCGCTCGGCTACCGCACCGCCGACATCATGAGCGAGGGCTGCACCAAGGTGAAGGGAAGCGAGATGGCACAGCTTGTTTGTGACAATATATAATTGCAAAAATGCGCAAATAGTGCCATTTTTTGATAATATAATTTGATATCATAATTTTTTGACAGAGAGCCGCGGAGCGGGGCATGCCCCGCTCCGCGGCGCCATATGAGGCATGTATATGATAGAAGAAAACGTAAAAAAATTGCTTGCCGAGGTGGGCACAAACCCTTTCGGCGAAAAGGTGACGCTGGTGGCCGCCGTTAAAACGCAGACGGTCGAGGACATTAACCGCGCGATAGCCGCGGGCATAACCGACATAGGCGACAACCACGTGCAGGAGTTCAGGGACAAATACGACGGGATATGCGGCAACCCCAACCGCCACTTTATAGGCCACCTGCAGACCAACAAGGTGAAGTACCTGATTGGAAAGACATACCTATATCAGTCGGTAGACAGGCTCGAGCTCGCCGAGGAGATATCCAAGCGCAGCGAGCGCGCGGGCGTTGTTTCGGACTGCCTTATTCAGATAAACATAGGCAACGAGGAGAGCAAGGGCGGCTTTGAATACGACGACGGGCAGGAGGCCTACCAAAAGATCTCGGCAATGCCGGCGCTTAAGGTAAAGGGGCTGATGGCCATGCTGCCCTTCACCGACGACGAGACCGTGCTGCGCCCGCTCGCCATGAAGATGCGCGAGCTTTTTGAAAAGCTGCGCGACAGAGACGGCAACATAGAGTACCTCTCCATGGGCATGAGCGGCGACTGGAAGCTGTGCGTGGAGTGCGGCTCGAACATGGTGCGCCTGGGCACCTCCATCTTCGGCCCGAGGCACTATGCTTGAGCTTTGGCCGACTTATGCCTGCCATTGTTTTTAAAAGTTATTTATGAGTATGAAAAAGGCCGCGCGGCGCAAATTTGCGCCGCGCGGCCTTTTGATGTGGTTTTTTACTTTGATATAGTCTTTAACCCTTCCGGCATATATTCGCGATGTTCATATATGCCACCTTCCCTATAGGGACGGCGAGTGAAACCCCTCCGTCACTTCGTGACACCTCCCCTCGAAGGGGAGGCGAATAAAATTTATGCAGAACGCTCGCCCACTATACCTCCCCTTTGAGGGGAGGGTAGGGTGGGGTTCCATTTGTTTGAATATGAAACCCCTCCGTCACTTCGTGACACCTCCCCTCGAAGGGGAGGTAAATTATTGTAGTCACCTCGAAGGGGAGGTATTTTTAGGGGGGTCGTCCTCAAAGAGGGGAGGAAGGTAAATTATTATAGTTTTAACGCCATACAAAATATTTTTACATTACAAAAAATGCCGTGCGGGTTTCACACGGCATTTTTAACCTTTTTACCTGCCTTTTGAGGCGCTATGCGCGCGCAGAGGCACAATTATTCACCCTTGAAGGGAAGGAGAGCAGCTACCCTTGCGCGCTTGATAGCCTTGGAGAGCTCGCGCTGGTGCTTTGCGCACGTACCGCTCATGCGGCGGGGAACTATTTTACCACCCTCGGTGATGAACTTCTTTAAACGCGCAACATCTTTGTAGTCGATAACTTCCACCTTCTCCTGGCAGAACACGCAGACCTTTTTGCGCGAAGACTTTTTGAAATTCTTTCTTACGGGCCTATTTTCTTCCATGATATACTCCTTTTTAAAATTGAAAGCGGTTTTAAGCCGCGGTGTGAACGTACTTTGGCGGTATTATCAGAAGGGAATATCGCCGTCGTCGTCGAAGGACTGCAGAGAGGGCTTCTTTCTTTCGGTGCGGGCGGGCGCGGGAGAATAATCTCCGCTGTCGTCGCTGGCGCCCTTGGGAGTGAGGAACTCGACATCGGACGCAATGACATCTACCGACATGCGCTCAACGCCGTCCCTGTCTTCGTAAGTTCTCAGCTCGATATTGCCGAGAACGGCCACCTTGTTGCCCTTTTTGGCGTAGCGGGCTACCGTTTCGCCCAGGCCGCGCCATGCAGTCACGTTGTAAAAATCGGCCTTGCGCTCCCCGTCGGAAGAGCCCGAGCGGCGGTTTACGGCTATGCCGAAGCGGCACACCGATATGCCCGACTGGGTTTCGGAAAGTTCGGGATCGCGCGTTAAGTTTCCGATCAAAAATACTTTATTCATTATTTACCCCCTTGTATGGTGGTTATGCTTTATGCAAAAGTATGAACTGAAAGATAAGATATATCGCGGCAATACGTTGCGGGAAAGGTGAAACCCCTCCGGCACTTCGTGCCACCTCCCCTCAAAGGGGCGGTAAAATGTGTGTGGCGCGACAAAGTATTGCGACGCAAATAATTTAAATGTAATTTGGCTTAGATGCAAGCAAGACAAGGAGCGCGAGGACGCTGCAAGGGAGCGTACATAAACGTACGTGACCGCGGCAACGCCGCAAGCGCGACACTGTATTGCGCAGTATATAAGTCAAATTCAGGCCTTGACGATCATTCTGCGAAGTATCTCATCAGAAAGGCCTGCAATTCTGTCGAGCTCGCTTACAACGGCGGGTTCCGAATTGAACTTCATAAGCACAAAGAAGCCGTCATTCTTATACTGAATGGCATAGGGCAGCTTCTTGGAACCCCACTTGTCCGTTGAAACAAGTTCGCCGCCCATGGAAGTTACGATGCCCTCGAATTTGGCTACGAGTGCGTCTTTGGCTTCGTCGGCGACGGAATTGTCGATAACGTACAGCATTTCGTAAGATTTCATTTTTTTACCTCCCGGTCTTATTCGGCGTGCCTTAAACCATGCACGCAAGGTAAGCGCGGAATACCGCGCACCGAAAGCCATGCCAACGGGCACAGCACATCAGCCTATAAATTCTACTATAATAAAAATAAATTGTCAATCAAAAACGGGGCGGGGAGGCGCAAAGTTTTGCGCCTCCCCGCCCACTTATAACGCTTTTAAAGCGGAACACATGTTTTATTCCCCGTCGCCGTCGGAGAGCAGATTTTCGGCCTCGGCGTCGCCTATATCGGCCACGGAGCGCAGCTTGTTTGAGATGGTGCGCGTGCGCCTGCCCGCCTCCTCTATGGTGTTCTGCGCCTCCTGCAGTTTTTTGCCCGTCTTTTCGAGTATCTGCGTGAACTTATCGAACTGCACCTTGAAGGCGGCGAGAAGCTGCCACAGCTCGCCAGAACGCTTTTCGATGGCCACCGTTTTAAAGCCCGTCTGCAGGGTAGAGAGCAGCGCGCTGAGGTTTGTGGGGCCGCACGCCAGCACGCGGCGCCTGCGGAGGTACCCGTCGAGTTCGGGGAGCTTGGTTATTTCGGCATACAGCCCCTCGAGCGGCAGATACATCACGGCAAAATCGGTTGTCGAGGGCGGGAAGATATACTTTGAGGCGATGCTGTCGGCCTGCAGTTTTACCGCCTGGGCCAGCCTTTTTAGGGCGAGCGCCGCCTGGTCTTTGTCGGTCGCGTCCACAAATCTGGTATATTCCTCTATGGGGAACTTGCTGTCTATGGGCAGCCACACGGTGCGCTCGTCGCGCGAGGGAAGGCGGACGGCGAAGTCGACCATGCCGTCGCTGCGGGCGTCGACCTTAACCGACGAGGCGTATTGATTGGGCGCGAGCATCTGCGAGAGCAGCGTGCCCAGCTGTACCTCGCCCCAGGTGCCGCGCAGCTTTACGTTGGAAAAGAGCTTTTTTATATCGGTGACGTTGGCGGCGAGCGTGTTTACCTCGCCTATGCCCTTATACACCTTTTCGAGCTGCTCGTTTATAATCTTGTAGCTGTTTGAGAGCTTGCCCTCGAGCGTTGCGGCCAGCTTCTCCTCCACCATTGCGCGGATATTTTCTACGCTGCGCGCGGTGCTTTCGGTTATGTACTTCAAGTCGTCGTCGAGCTTCTTTTTTAAGTCGTTTATGCGCGCCTCCTGCGCCTGGGCAACCCTTGCGGCCTCGCCCGAGGCGGCCTCGAGCTTGATGAGGCTGCGCGTTATCTCCTCCAGCCACTTTTCGTTCTCTGAGGCGGAGCTGTTCTTCACCTTTATGCCCACGAAGACAGTGGCGGCAAGGCAGGCCACGCCCACCACTATGGCGATAATCACCAGAACATCGGTCATATTAAATTACTCCTCCATATTTTTTCCGTAAGTTTTTTGCGCCGCTTAAAGCCGCGAAAAGGCGCGCACGGCGCAGGCGCGGCATGGCGGCCGCACGAAAATTTACACGTCGCGCACGACGCGCTTTGCTATTATCATCAGTTTGTTGCGCTCGTTGAGCTGAGGGAAGGCGGCGCACTCCAGCAGCAGCCTGTCGAGCACCTTGCCGCACTTGTCGCGCGGGATGCCGGCGGCTATGAGCTCGTCGCCCTTGATTTTGAGTTCGCGCAGGTTGAAGGGCACCTTTTCGGCGACCATGTTGCCGTATATCTCCCTCCACTTGGTTATTACGGGGGCCTCCGACAGATCGTCGCGGCAGGCGGAATAGTCGGCCTGTTTGAGCGCCACGAGCTTGAAGAATATGTCGCGGTTGGAGACTATCATGCGCCTTATCTTGCTTTCGCGCGCCTTGCAGTCGACGTCGTACATGTGCAGCTCTATGAGGCGCACCGTCTCTTCGGTGAGCTTTTTGGGCACCTTGAGGCGGGCGCATATCTCGCGCGCGATGCGCGCACCCTCCTTTTCGTGGCCGTGGTAGCTGCCCGTGAGCACCTTGCAATAGGGCTTGCCCACGTCGTGCAGCAGCGCGGCGAGGCGAATATCGTCGGGGGCGTACATAACGCAGCGCAGCGAGTGCTCCAGAACGTCGTACATGTGGAAGTCCTGGCGCTGGGTCATGCCCGCGCCGAGGGAGAGTTCGGGCAGTATCATGCCGAGCACGCCCGTATCACGCATTATGCACAGTGCGGCGTACTGGCCGTATTTTACGCCGTATATGCCGTCGGCGCGCAGGATATAGCGGAATTCGTCGTATATGCGCTCGGCGGAGATGTCGCGTATCAGCCGGCAGTTATGGCGGGCGCCCTCCATGCACTCTTCGTCGGGGCGGAAGCCCGTGGCGCCGCACATGCGCGCCAGGCGCAGCAATCTTAAACCGTCTTCGCCGAACACCTTTTCGGCGGGAGCCACCGTGCGCAGCACCTTGCGCTGTATATCGCCGATGCCGCCGAGGGGATCGATGAATTTTTGCTCCTTTATGTCGTAATACACGGCGTTGCAGGTGAAGTCGCGGCGGCGGGCGTCGAGGTTTATGTCCTCGGTGAAGTATATGTTTGCGGGCTTGTGCACGCCGCGCACATACTTATCCGAACGGAAGGAGGTGAACTCATAGTCGCCGCCGTCATCCGTCTGCATCTTCACGGTGCCGGTATTTTTGTATACCGCGCACTTTGCAAACCCGAACTCCTCGGCCTTGGCGGCAAAGGTTTCGGGCGGGACGGGCGCGCAGATATCGTAGTCGGGCTTTAAAGGGAACATCGACGAGAGATATTCCCTGCAGGTGCCGCCCACCACATACAGCGGGAAGGGGCACGCCTTTGCAAGTTCAACAAGTTTTTTCGGTAAAGTTTCGATCATATCCTCTCTCCCCTTCATGCCGCAAAAAGCGGGCGGGTTTACGGTGCCTTTTACGGCCCCGCACGCCGCCGCATGCGGCATTACAGACGTTATATATTAAAAGGGCGTTCATCCGCCCGCAATATTTGCTCTGCGCTGAATTTATTATAGCAGTAATTTAAAATTATTGCAATTATAAATTATTTGGTATATAATTGATTTGCATATTTGGCAATTTTTGCAGAATTTATGTGTATGGCGGCACGCGCCGCACGCAGACGATGACAGGGATGACAGATGACGTACGATATTATAGTTAATTCCGCGCGCACGAAGGAGAGCGATCTGCACACCGTTGAAGAGGTGTTTGCGAGCGCGGGAAAGAGCGTTACCGTTCACCACACGCAGAACAAGGGGCACGCAAAGAGCATTGCCGAGAGGCTTACATCAGATAAAAAAGAGCGCACGATAGTTGTGATGGGCGGCGACGGCACGCTGCACGAAGTTCTGAACGGCATAAAGGACTTTGACAACTGCTGTTTGGGGCTGATACCCTCCGGCACGGGCAACGACTTTGCCGTGGCGGCCAAAATACCGACGGACATAAAGAGCGCGGCGCAGCTCATCGCCTTCCGCGCGCCCGAGAGGATAGATTATATAGAGCTTTCCAACGGGCTGAGAAGCATAAACGCCGTGGGCATGGGCATAGACGTGGACGTATTGAAGCACGCCTACGCCAAAAAGGGGGGCGGCAAGGGCAAGTACCTCACCAGCCTGATATACTGCCTGGCGCACTTCAAGAGCTATAACTTCACGGTGGAATACGACGGCAAGAAGGAAAAGCACTTCGGGCTGATAGCGGCGCTCGGCAACGGCAACCAGATAGGCGGCGGGATAAGGATATTCCCCGACGCGGTGATAGACGACGGGTATATGGACATACTCATGGTCGACTACATCTCGCGTTTTAAAACCATCTTTGCATTTTTGAAGCTGATGCGCGGAAAGATAAACGCCATAAAGGAAGTTACCGCCGCGAGGGTGAAGAGCGCGAGCTTTTCGACCGAACAGCCTTGCAGCATACAGGCCGAGGGCGAGATATACGACGGCATGAAGCTGGAGGCGCACGTCGTTGAGGGCGGGCTGAGATTTTATCTTCCTCCGCGCGGCGACTGAGATCTGCGCGATAAAAAAACGCCGCACTTCTGCGGCGATGCGCCCGAGGCAAAAATGAGGGCTTGCGGGGATATATGACGATATGATAGAAAAATTTTACAGGCGTATGATAGACAATATGCCTGCCGCCGTTATAGTGGTAGACAAGGACCTTAAGGCGGTGTTTGCCAACGCAAAATTTCGCGAACTGTTCCCCTCCGCATCAAAGCGGGGAAAGTTGGGAAAATTTTTTTGCTGCGCTGAGGACAGCGCCAACTGCGGCAGCTCGCAGTGCGCCCAGAACTGCACGGCGCGCGAGGCCTTCGAGGACTGCTTTTATTCGCAGTCGGAGGTGCAGCGCCGCGTGCTGCTGAAAGTGAAGAGCGAAGAGGGCACGCGCGACGTGGCATTCAATTTGAACGTGAAGCCGCTGGGCGACGGGCTGTATATGGGAATTATCGACAGCGCGTTTGAAATGGAGATAGCGCGCGAGCTTGCGACGGCGAAGAACATACAGCAGCGCCTGCTGCCCGCGGGAAACTGGGCGGCCGGGCACAGCTATTCATACATGTATATACCCTGCCGCGGCATAGGCGGCGACCTTCCCGACGTGTATACGATAGGCTCCTCCGCCTTCGGCGTTATAGCCGACGTTTCGGGCAAGGGCATATCGGCGGGCATGCTTTCGGCATTCGTCAAGGCGGCGTACGACAAGACGGAATATTCTCCCGCGCAGGCCATACGCAGCCTGTGCCTTAAATTCAACGAACTCAACCTCGACGAGAGGAGCTACGTCACCGTGGCGGCCGTGAGGATAGACGCGGGCAGCATAACCTACTCAATGGCGGGGCACAACGTGCCCATACTGTTCAAGACGGCGGGCGGCATAACGAGGATAACGCTCAACTCCCCTCCCGTCTCCAACTGGTTTGATAACCCCGCGTATTTCGAGGACACGCTCTCCTACTCCAAGGGCGACATTATAGCGCTGCTCACCGACGGCGTCACCGAGTGCCGAAACCAAAGCGGCGAGATGTTCGGCGGCGAGCGGGCAATAAAGACGCTCTCCGTTTCGCGCACGGCCGACGAATTTATAAAAAATTTGCAGCGCAACTTAAAGGAGTTCTGCGGCGGCAAATTCAACGACGACATCACGGCGATAGCGTTTGATCTATGAGAGGTTCACAAATTTTTTGCGCGGGCCGCGCGCAAAAAATTTCGTGATTTTGAGGGGCGCTGTCCCTCTTCGCGCGACCTTAAGAACCCACGAAGCGTATAGTCGCGCGAATTCACCCTGCTGACCGCAGCAAATGCGGGCCTGCGGCGGTGGGACGAGCGAGGCATTTCATAGCACAGCGGACACCCGCTGTGCGTGCCGAGCGAGATGAGTGAGCGCATATGTCAAGCGCGAACGGTGACCGAAAGCAATGTTGTCCTTACATTGCTTGAGACCCCGCCTTGCGACATAAGTTATTTAGAAATTACCCCTCTTTCGCCTTCGGCTCACCTCCCCTTCGAGCGGGAGGTGAACCACCTTATTTACACTCTTTTTAATTTGGGAATTAAAAATGCCGTGCGGGAGCACGGCATTTTACTTATTCTTTTACTGCGGGCAAACTTGCAAAGCCGCGGGCGAGGTCGGCCTCGGTGGGGATGTAGTCCTTCATCGTGCCCTCGTTGAACGACTTGTAGGCGGTGAGGTCGAAATAGCCCGTGCCCGTGAGGCCGAACAGTATGACCTTCTTTTCGCCCGTTTCACGGCACTTTATCGCCTCGTCCATGGCAACCTTTATTGCGTGCGACGATTCGGGTGCGGGCAAAATACCCTCGCACTTGGCGAACTTTTCGGCGGCGGCGAACACATCCGTCTGCTTTACCGCCTTCACCTCCATGTAGCCGTCGTGATAGAGCTTTGAAACGACGGGGCTCATGCCGTGGTACCTTAAGCCGCCCGCGTGGTCGGGCGAGGGCATGAACTCGCAGCCGAGGGTATACATCTTTGCAAGCGGGGTTATTTTTGCACTGTCGCAGAAGTCGTAGGCGTATTTGCCGCGCGACATAGAGGGGCAGCTTGCCGGCTCCACGCCGATGAAGCGTATGTTGTTTTTGCCCTGCAGCTTTTCGGCCATGTAGGGCGCGATGAGGCCGCCGAAGTTGGAGCCGCCGCCCACGCAGCCGATGACTATATCGGGCGTGACGCCGTATTTATCGAGCGCCGTCTTGCTCTCTAAGCCTATAACCGTCTGGTGCAGAAGAACGTGGTCGAGCACCGAGCCGAGCACATAGCGGCAGTTGGGCGTTTTTATAGCCGTTTCAACGGCCTCGGCTATGGCGCAGCCGAGCGAACCGCCCGTGCCGGGGAATTCGGCGAGTATCTTTCTGCCCGCCTCGGTGGTATCCGAGGGCGAGGGAATTATGTCGGCGCCGTAGGTGCGTATGACCTCCTTGCGGTAGGGCTTCTGCTCGTAGGACGACTTTACCATATACACCTTTAAATCGAGCCCGTAGAAGGCGCACGCCATGGCAAGCGCCGTGCCCCACTGCCCCGCGCCCGTTTCGGTAGTGACAGATGTAAGGCCCTGCTTTTTGGCGTAATATGCCTGCGCGGCCGCCGAATTGAGCTTGTGCGAGCCCGAGGTGTTGTTGCCCTCGAACTTATAGTATATCTCTGCCGGGGTATCGAGCACCTTCTCTAAAAAGTAGGCGCGCACGAGCGGCGAGGGACGGAAATTTGTGTAGAAATTGCGTATGCCCTCGGGGATCTCTATCTCTTTATTTGTGCAGTTGAGCTCCTGCTCTACGCACTCCTTGCAGAAAACCACCTCTAGCTCCTCGGGCGAGCAGGGCTTGCCCGTGGCGGGGTTTAAAAAGGGCTCGTGCTGCTCGGGCATGAATGCCTTTAAGTTGAGCCAGGTTTTGGGCATCTCGTCCTCGGAAAGATACATTTTGTAGGGAATTTTGTTTGCAGACATAATTTTAACCTCCTGTTTGCCTTGCAACGGGGCGGAGCAAGTTTTTTCCGCCTCCTTCAAAATTATTTAATAGCCCTAAACCTGCGGCGCACGGGCGGGAGCGCCTGTATATGTTGCCGCGCCAACTATTTTTAAGGCTGACGGCAAATAAAAAAACACGGATAGATCCGTTTGGGACGAATTTATCCGTGTTGCCACCCAATTTCACCGTTTTTTAAAACGGCCTCTTTACAGGCATCTGACAATGCCCTCTTTCTGTAACGGGAAAGACCCGTCGGACGCTACGCAGGGAAAACCCCTTCACATCCGCTCTCAGTAACCCATTCACCCGCAGCCTCCGCCCCGCTTCCACCGCCCGGGACTCTCTTAAAAGGAAACTATTTGCGAGTTACTTTTTACTTCAACGATTTAGTCTATTAAATTACTGTAATTATACGGCACAAAGGCCGCTTTGTCAACAGTTTGAACGCAAATTTTTTTGATTTAGGTGAAATTTTTGAATTTTAACCCTTCTGTCACGGCATAGCCGTGACATCTACTCATATATGAGAGACAAGGCGAGAGCGTTACTTCTTATCAACGTCGTCGATGGTGAGCTGAACGGCATTATCTGACGGTGCGGCTTGGGCGTTATTTGCGGCGGCTTTGCGCAGTTTTACCGATATGGAGCTGTCGGCGATGAACAGCGCAAGTACGGGCGTGATCAGCGCGGCGCAGATGAGTATGCAGTAATTGCCGAGGCCGTCGGCGGCCACCACTCCCACCGCCGCGCCTGCGGCGAAGCACAGCACGATGAAGGCATATACTGCGCTCTTTTTATACTCCGAGCCGTCCCTTTCGGATATGCCGCGGACGAGGTGCATCACCGTCTGGCGGATGTTGTTTGTGCAGAAAGTTGTGGCGAGCGCCACGCCGCGCAGCTTTGTGAAGGTGTTATACTGCACCGAGCACAGAAATGCCACCGTTACATAGGTGAACCAGTCGGACGCGCTGTGCGGAATGAAGGCTATGCCTACGAGGGCGACAATTTCTATCACCGTGACGACGAGCGGCCAGTTTACCTTTTTGAAGCGCGAGGGTATTATCGTGGAGATTATTATGCCGAATACGTAGGCGAGTATGGAATACAGATACCTGAGCCCGCCGGCAAAGTCGCCGCGGACAAAGTCTATCACAAACATTACGACGTTGCCCGTCTGCGCGTTGCAAAATACGCCGCCGTGCAGCGTGAATGTAAACGCCTCTAAAAAGCCGCCTATTACGGCGAACATGGCAAATACGTATGGCGTGAGATCGTGTTTGAAATTATTGAACAGCATCATTCACCTTTTTTAAAGCGGCGGCGGCCGCACCTGAAGCGGGGCGCCCTGCGGCGGAATTTTGTGCGGGGAGCGAACAGCGCGCGCATCCTGCGCGCAATTGACGACATATCGCGCGAAAAGCCGATAAAATCGAACAGTATGCCCAGGATAATGCCGAGCACGCAGATGAGCAGAAACATGGGTATGGCATACCACAGTACGGGCACATACCCGCCGTTTGCCCCCGTGAAGAAGATATCGGGCGTGAAGGCGTCTATCACGGGAATGAGGAAACCGAAGCCCTCGTTGGGGTGCATCATCCAGCAGGGGTTGTTGTTGTAGAGCACCGTGAAGAAGTCCTCCCCCTCGCCTATTATGCCGAAGGAGTAGAACAAAAAGTCGTTGAAAATTATGAGAATGAGCAGCGCGAAGAAGATGAATGGGAATTTGTAAAAATCGCGCCAACAGAACTTATACAGCCCCCAAACAGCGGGCAGCAGCGACGTTAATATGAGCAGCCCGTGGCAGAAATAATAGCGCAGCACGTCCCACTGGAAGAAGGTTTGGCCGATGTACCAATAGGGCACTATGAAGGTGGCAAGGCCCGCCGCCGTGCCCACATATGCGAGAAACTGCCTGAACGCCCTGCTCTTTGACAGGAGCACGAAGGGGCTTATTATTATGAGCACCGAGCACATGTTGTAGGCGCCGTTGATGAGGTCGGGATAGGAGTTGCCCCAATAGTGCGGCCAGACAAACTGCTTTAACACATGCTGTGCGATATTTAGCACCATGAGTATGAGCACCGCAAGTTTTTTTACAGACAGCGAGCGCCTGCGCAGCGGAAAAAAGAGCGCGCAGCCTATGCCGGCTGTTATTACAAACGGAATGAAATAGGCGGCCGAGCCGTAATTTATGAGCATCTCCCCCTCCTCTTGCCGGGGCGCCCTTAAAGGGCATATTCACGCGGGCGGGCATATGCGCACGCCCGCACCTTACACCATAAGATTTGCATTGCTGATTATAACAAAATACATAAAAAAATGCAACACAAACGAACATAGTAAAATGCGGCGGGCGCAGATATGGCAGGTATGCCCTGCGGGCATACCATATATTATAGAGCAGGTATAACACAAAGGGCGGCCGAGCGTTTGAACGCGCCGCAAGGCGGTTATAAAGTATATTATGAAAACTATAGAGAATTTACGTTTTGATGAAGAGCGCGCCCTGTATGCAAGCGACGATACCGAGATAATAAACTGCCGCTTCGAGGGCCCTGCCGACGGGGAGTCGGCGCTGAAAGAGTGCAACAACATTGTGGTGAAGAACTGCTACTGCGACCTGAGATACCCCATGTGGCACTGCAACGGCCTCGTTGTGGAGGACTGCGTACAGACGGAGAACTGCCGCGCCGCGCTGTGGTACGACAACGGCGTTACGCTGAAAAACTGCACGCTGGACGGCATAAAGGCCGTGCGCGAGTGCGCAGGCGTAAAGATAGAGGGCTGCGGGATAAACTCGCCCGAGTTCGGCTGGAGGAGCCGCGACATTGAGATAACAAACAGCAAAGTAGTTTCGCAATACGCCTTTTTTGAGAGCAAGAACATCACCGCCGACGGACTGGAGCTGGAGGGCAAATATACCTTCCAATACATAGAGAACTCCACCTTTAAGAACTGCAAGTTCCAGACAAAGGACGCATTCTGGCACGCAAAGAACGTGACGGTGTACGACAGCGTTTTGGGCGGCGAGTACCTTGCGTGGTACTCCGAAAACCTTACGCTGGTGCGCTGCCACATAAAGGGCACGCAGCCGCTGTGCTACTGCAAGAACTTGAAGCTGATAGACTGCACCACCGAGGACTGCGACCTGGCGTTTGAATACAGCGACGTTGAGGCGACCATACGCGGGGACATAATTTCGGTTAAAAACCCCGAGAGCGGCAAAATTTATGCCGACGAGATAGGCGAACTGATAGTCACCAAAGACAGCCGCCGCCCCGTTGAAGCCGAGTTGTTTGAGGGCGGGCAAAAGATATATCCCGCAAAAGAGGACAGGCAGACGGCATAAAGACCGCCATATTATCGCAATAAAATTTTAAGCGCCTGCGGAAAAATTCCGCAGGCGCCCTTTTTGTATGCGCTTTAATTTATATTGCCGCTCACTCTGCAAACCAGAAGAGCTCTTCGAACTTTTTGCCGAGAGCTATGCACAGAATGAGCGCGAGCTTTGCCGTGGGGTTGAAAGCGCCCGTCTCTAAACTGCTTATGGTATTGCGCGAAACGCCCACCATCTGCGCAAGCTCGGCCTGCGACCAGCCGCGCTCTTTGCGGGCCTGCCTTATACCGTTTGAAAGTTCGAGCTGAAACTTTGCCGCCATACCTTTTACCTCCGTAATTATAAACTATAAAGTTATATTTGCATGTGTAGTAATTTGATTATACCGCGGCACAGTAAACTTGTCAATATTTTATAAGAAAATTTTTGTTGAACGGAGATATACAAAAGGTGCGGCGGCGCAAAATTTGCGCCGCCGCACCTTTATTACACATATCAAGCTGCAAATTGCATCAGCCGTTCATGGCCGACTTTACCTTTTCTTCGCGGAACTGCTTTATATAGAGGTTGTAGTAATACCCGCGCTTTTTAAGCAGCTCTTCGTGCTTGCCGCGCTCGACTATCTTGCCGTTCTGCACGACGAGTATGACGTCGGCCGAGCGTATGGTGGAAAGCCTGTGCGCTATTACAAAGCTCGTTCTGCCCTGCATGAGCTTTTCGATGGCCTCCTGAATGAGGTGCTCGGTTATGGTATCTATCGAGGAGGTCGCCTCGTCGAGCACGAATATGGCGGGATCGGCGAGTATTGCGCGCGCAAACGAAAGTAGCTGTTTTTCGCCCGTGGAGAGCGTGTTGCCGCCCTCGCCCACGACGCTGTCGAGCCCCTTATCGAGGCGGTTTATTATTCTGTCGGCATTTACGCTGCGGCAGGCGGCCATAAGCTGCTCGTCGGTGGCGTCCTCCTTGCCGTACAACAAGTTTTCGCGCACGGTGCCCGAAAAGAGATGGGGCGTTTGAAGCACATAGCCTATGTGACTGTGCAGCCAGCCTACCGAGCGCTCGCGCGCGTCGCGGCCGTCGATGAGCACCTGCCCCTCGGTCGGCTCGAAGAAACGGCAGACGAGGTTTACGAGCGTCGACTTGCCCGCGCCCGTCTCGCCCACTATGGCGACGTTCGTGCCCTGGGGCACCTTTAAATTGAAGTGCTCTAAAACGTACTCCTCGCCGTCGGGGTATTTGAAAGTTACGTCTTTAAACTCTATATCGCCGTAGAGCGGCTCCCAGTTCTCCGTTTTGGGGTTGAAGGTGTCGCCGTACTTTGCCTCCACCTCGGGGGTATCGGCAACGTCGGACTTGGTGTTTAAAAGCGTTGTGACGCGCTCTACGTTTACCTTTACCGTTATGAGGTCGGCAATGGCGTCTACCGTCCACTGCACGGGCGACATTACGCCCTGCGCGTACGTCATGAACACGGTGAGCGTGCCCAAAAAGCCGATATCTTCCATGGTGAGTATGCCGCCGTACCACAATACGAGGGCTAGAGCCACGGACGACGCGAAGGAGATTATCGTGTAGAACAGCGCGCGGTTGTGGCCGAGGCGGGTGGCCTGCCTGTGCATGCGGTTGGTGTTGTTGAAAAAGCGCCTGTCGAGCTTATCCTCAACGGCGAGCGTTTTGGAAGTTTCAACGCCGGTTATGCCCTCGTTGAAGCCGCCCGTTATTTCGGAATTTATTTCGCGCACGCGGCGATTGAGTATCGTCAGCCTGCGCTGGAAGTAGCAGGAGGCGAGTGCCACGAGGGGAATGATAACTATTACGCACAGCGCGAGCACCCAGTTGAGCGCGAGCATTATTACCACGGCGCTCAAGATGTAGGTCACGTTCCAGCCGCCCTGATATACGTCCCACGAAATTATCGACGAGATGTTTGAAGTATCGCTCATCACCCTTGCGTGTATTCTGCCGACGCTGTTTACGTTAAAGTAGGATACTGAGAGCGTCTGCAGGTGGTTGAACACCGTGCGGCGCATATCCCTTAAAACATACATCTCTATGCGCGAGCAGTTGTACGACGCGATGTAGTCGAGCACCATGGTGGCGACGAGGCAGAGCACATATAAAAGGGTGAACGGAAGTATGCCGTCCATAGTGCCCTTTTCGATAAAGTTATCGAAGGCGTACTGCTGGAAGAGGGGAAGTATTGTATTGAACACCCCCACAAGCACGGTGCCCACTATCATGGCGAGGAACATCCACTTGTAGGGCGCGAGGAAGGGCCGTAATTTTGGCAGGCCGAATAGCCTTACCTTGGGCACGGCCTGCTCTTCGACGCGCTTTTTTGCGCGCGGACTTTGGGCTTTATTCGCCATAACCCACCTCCTTTTTGAGCTCGTCGGGAAGGCTCATCTGCATATCGTATATCTGGCGGTAAATGCCGTTTTGCTGCAACAGCTCGTGATTGGTGCCCTGCTCGGCAATGGTGCCGTTTTCCATCACTATTATGTTGTCGGCGTGCATTACCGTGGTTATCCTGTGGGATATGAGTATTACGGTGGCGCCGCCGAATTCGTTGGCAAGCCTTGCGCGTATGGCCGCATCCGTATCGCTGTCAACCGCCGAGAGAGAGTCGTCGAATATGAGTATGGGCGTCTTTCTAACGAGGGTGCGCGCAATGGAGACGCGCTGCTTTTGCCCGCCCGAGAGCGTTACGCCGCGCTCGCCGACCACCGTGTCGTACCCCTGCGCGAAGGAGCGTATATTTTCGTCGACGCAGGCGGCCTCGGCGGCGTGCTCCACATCCTTTTGGGAGATATCGTCGCCTGCGACCGAGATATTTTCGGCAATGGTGCCCGTATAGAGGTAGCCCTCCTGCAATACGAGGCCGATGTTCGAGCGTATGGTTGCGGGCGGGATTTCGTTTATATCCTTTCCGCCTATCGTTATGATGCCCTCGGTTACGGGATACAGCCTGTCTAAAAGGTACATGAGGGTCGACTTGCCGCTGCCCGTGCTGCCGAGCACGCCGAGCGTGGAGCCCTGCGGCACTTTGAAGGATACGTCGTGAAGCACGCTCTTGCCCTCTTCATACGAGAAGCCGACGTTTTTGAACTCGATATCGCCCGAGAGGGGGCCGGCCTCGCCGTAGTCCTCCTCCTCCGCGTTCATTATCTCGCCTATGCGCGCGATGGATACGCCCGCGCGGCTCATGTTGGATATAATTCTTCCGAGCTGGCGCACGGGGCCCATGAGAAGGGTGTTGTAGGAGATGAACGCCACGAGTTCGCCCGCGGACATTTCGCCGTTTATGCAGAACAGCGAGCCTACTATTATCAGCACCATGCACTGCAGGGCGGCGAGAAGGTCGTTTGCCGTCCAATATACCGACATGAAGCGCAGTATCTTTACCCACAGGCCGGTGTAGTATACGTTCTGCTTTTCAAACTTATCGCGCTCGTAGCGCTCCCTGCCGAAGGCGCGCACGACGCGCACGCCCGTGAGGTTTTCCTGCGCTATCGTGGAGAGCACGCCCTCCTCCTCGTCGCACTTTTTGAACGACTTGCGCGCGCGGGAATATACGACGAGCGACGAGCCGATGAGCACGGGTATAAACGCCGCCGCAATGAGCGCCAGCTTTAAGTTGGTTATAAACATAAAGGTGAGCGAGAGCACGACGATTATGATTATGCGGAATAGATATACCAGCTGATTGGATATGAAGTTGGAGATGGCGTCGGCATCGGACGTGCAGCGCTGGATGATGTCGCCCGTCTGGTGCTCGATATGCCACCTTAAGGGCAGGCGCTGTATGTGCGAAAACAAGCAGTTGCGCATGCGGCGCATGAGCGACTGGTTGGCGCGCTGGTTGAAGTATGTAACGCCGTACTGGAAGAGCGCCATTACGAGCGCTATGCAGATAATTATAACGGCAAGTATCCAGATGTTGCGCTTTAAATACTCCACTCCACCGAACAGCCCGGCGAAATAGGCGAATATGCTGCTGGGCTCCTGATCGTCTATTACGCTGTCTATCGTGAAGCTTATTATCTGCGGCAGCACCACGTTTAAAAAGGTGGTGACTATACTTGAAAATATGCTTGCGCCGAACAGAAGATAGCAGCCCTTTAAAAAGTAGCCGAGTATGCCCGCCTTTGTGAATTTTTTGGTGTGTGTTACTTTTTTCATATGACCTTACATAAAACGCCGCGGAGATCTGCCGTATAAACATAATCATTTATACGGTAAATTGAGCGCCCGCCGTTTACAGCCGCCTTAAAAACAGGGGCGTATACCGCGCGTTCAGCAAAAAAATTGCGGCAAAATACCGCTTTTTGCGGTAAAAAATGCCACATCGCCGATTATTATACACCCGCCTTTTATAACAGTCAACCGTTTAACGAGGATAGTTTTTACAAGTAGAAATATAGTTGTGCGCCGCAGTTGCGGCGGGCAGAAATATGGCTGCGCGCATTAAAAAATTGTTGACTTGACGGCGGAGGCGCCTATAATAGAAAGTGTTAAAGGTAACATTCCGCACATACCTCCGCTGTTTGCGGCAAGGCGTGCGGCGCGCGGGTGCGGCGCGGGAAGGCGGGCGAGATTTGCCGCCTTTAAGGGCACTACGCAATATTGAGGAGTTAAAATTTTATGTACTTAAGCGAAGCACGGGTAGGGCAGAACTACACCGTGAAAAAGATCATGCTGCCGTTTGAGACCCAGCGCAGGCTTGAGGCGCTGGGCATGACGGACAGGGCTCCCGTAACCGTTTTAAACAGAAAGGGCAAGGGCATACTCATAATAAAGCTGCGCGGCACGCGCTTTGCCCTCGGCTACAACATCACCAAAAATATCGAGGTGGACGCCGATGAAGCTGTTTAAAAAGAGGAGCTGCTGCGGCGCCGACGCCGAGAGCAAAAAAGTAGACGACTATTCGATGACGATAGGCTTTATAGGCAACCCCAACTGCGGCAAGACTACGCTGTTCAACGCATACACGGGCGCAAACCTCAAAGTTGCCAACTGGCCGGGCGTCACCGTGGAGAAGGTCGAGGGCGCCTATAAATTTCAGGGCGAAAAAATAAGGCTGGTCGACCTTCCCGGCACTTACAGCCTCACCTCCTACACAATGGAGGAGACCGTTTCGCGCAACTTTATTTTGAGCGACGAGGTGGACGTGGTGATAAACGTCGTCGACGCCTCTGCGCTCGAGCGCGGGCTGTACCTTACGCTGCAGCTTCTGGAGCTGGGCAAGCCCGTAGTTGTTGCGCTGAACATGATGGACATCGTGTTAAAGCGCGGCATGGAGATAGACCTGCATCGCCTGCCCGAGATGCTGGGCGTGCCCGTGATACCCGTTTCGGCGCGCAAGCGCACGGGGCTGGACATACTCATACACGCCGCCGTGCACCACAAGGACGCCAAGGGGCCCGATAAGCTGATACACGAGCACAAGGAGACCTCCTCCCACGTACACGACCACCACTCAGAGTTCACCATGGTGTATTCCGACGCCATAGAGGACGAGATAGACGTTGTGGAGAACGCGCTAAGGGCGCGCTACCCCGACATGCGCAACATGCGCTGGCACGCCATTAAGACGCTGGAGGGCGACAGGGAGATAACCGAAAAATACCCCCTCGACATACCCGAGGCGGGCAAAAACTATGAATCGGAGATAATAAACGAAAAGTACGCCTTCATCGGCGAGGTGATAGACGAGGTGATGGTGCACAAGCAGCGCCAGGACAAGCTCACCGACAAGCTCGACGCGGCGTTTACGCACAGGATATGGGGCATACCCATATTCCTCGGCATAATGGCCGTGGTGTTCTTCCTCACATTCTTCGTGGGCGACCTTATAAAGAGCCTGCTTGAAATGGGCATAGGCGCGCTCTCCGACGCGATAGAGGGCGGCCTCACCTCCGCAGGGGCGAGCGAGATAGTGATATCCCTCTTGAACGACGGCATAATAAGCGGCGTGGGCACTATTATAACATTTTTGCCCAACATATTCATACTCTTCCTGGCGCTCGCCTTTCTGGAGGACAGCGGCTATATGGCGAGGGTGGCGTACGTTATGGAGGGCGTGATGAGCAAGATAGGCCTTTCGGGCCGCGCCTTCATACCCATGCTGCTCGGCTTCGGCTGCACGGTGCCCGCGATCATGGCTTCGCGCGCGCTGGAAAACAGACGCGACCGATTTAAGGTGATGCTCGTCACCCCCTTTATGAGCTGCAGCGCGAGGCTGACGATATACATACTCTTTGCCGAGATGTTCTTTGCGCAGTACGCCTTTTTGGCGGCATTCTGCATGTATGTGCTCGGCATACTCGTGGCGATAGGCGTATCTGCCGTGCTCCACCTCATCGACAGGAAAAAGACGGTCAACTACCTCCTGATAGAGCTGCCCGAATATAAGATGCCCGACGCGCGCACGGTGGGCATATACGTTTGGGAGAAGGTCAAGGACTACCTTGTAAAGGCGGGCACGACTATATTCATCGCAACGCTCATAATATGGGCGCTGATGTACTTCGGCCCCACGGGCTTTGTGGGCGAGGGGAGCGACTCGAGCTTTGCCGCATACATAGGCGGGCCGTTGAGCGTGGTGTTTGCGCCCATAGGCCTCGGCTTCTGGCAGATAGTCGTGGCGCTTATCGCCGGCATATCGGCAAAGGAAGTCGTCGTTTCAAGCTGCGCGGTGCTCTTCGGCATATCAAACGCGGGCGCGGATACGGCGGGCTTTGCCGCCGCGCTCGAGGCGATAGGCTTCGGCCCGCTCAACGCCGTGTGCCTGATGGTGTTCTGCCTGCTGTATATCCCCTGCGTGGCTACGCTCGCCACCATTCACAAGGAATCGAAGAGCTGGGCGTGGACGGGCTTTACCGCACTGTTCCAGCTTGTGGTGGCATACGTCATCACGCTGATAGTATATCAGATAGGCGCGCTTATAGTGTAACTTGACGACCGACGGCGCGGCTGTATTGGCGCGGTTTGTGCGGGCGCTGGCATATATATAATAATGGGCGCGCGCGTTGTGACGGCCGGTACGGCAAGTGACGGGCGCGAGGTAAAAATATGATAGCGACAATTATAATTTCGTGCGCGGTGGGCGTGTGCGCAATACTCGCCGCCGCGTATGTGATAAGAAAAAAGATAAAAAACAAGGGCAAGTGCAGCGGCTGCGACGGACATTGTTACGGCTGCACCTCCTGCCCCTCCCGCCCCGACGGCGATAAAAAAGAAAAGTGATTTGTAACATTACGGCGGGCGCGCGGCTTTTCCGCGCGCCCGCACACATTATAAAAAATATTCAGATTACACGTTAAAAACTGTTTGACAAAGCACGGCATATTTTATATAATAGATAAGCTGTAAAGAGCAATATGCAGCGCAGAATCACATATGCACCGTTAGCTCAACTGGATAGAGCGTTGGTCTACGGAACCAAAGGCTAGGGATTCGAATTCCTTACGGTGCACCACGAAAAAACGGATGACTTAAGTCATCCGTTTTTTCGTGGTGTTCCTAATCGGAATCGAATTGCGTAGGCAGCGCAAGCTGCCACGCTCGCGCGAGGCGAAGTCGAAGCCTTGCCGAGGCTCCCGAAGGGAAACGGCAATATTCCTTACGGTGCACCATACGCAACCTAAATCGAATATCGGTTTAGGTTGCGTTTTTTCTTTATGTTTCAGTTCGATTATCCCCTCTGGATTGCCTTTTCGGGTGACTGAGGATAGCACAGTCCTCGCGGTAAGTCAACGGCCGCAAAATCGTCGCTTAAAACACCCATAGAAAGACTTTGAGAGCCGAGTAAGGAAAAGTTCCTTGCTCGGCTATTTTGCTGTCCTGTAATCCATTTTACGCGCCTGTAACGCAACGATTTTTCTTTGTCCCGTTGACTTCCGCGAACAAGATAGTTAATGTGCAGACATTTTCCGTCCTATGCTCCTCCGCCGGTTGCCCGAAAAGGGCAATACAATTCGGAGGTATCAAAAATGGAAATGTTGGTAACAAAGTTCTCAAACGGAAAGTATCGCAACGAGGGAGAGTTATTCTCCGAACCTATCTCGGACGAGAACGTCAAACTCATGGGCGAGATGATCGCTTTACAATCGCTCCGTACTGCAAAGAAATTCGATTGGCAGGTTGCGGACAGATACTATATCGGTCTTATCAAAGATCTGCACCACATGGGCGAGGTCGATTACATCGTGTCGGACGGATACGACATCGCCCAGACCGCTATCTGCTTCCTTTATCAATTCAAGGGGAAGAAAGTATCCGATATTTACGGAAAAGACCGCAGAGGCATTGAGATAACCATCAAACTCGCCTGTTACCGCGAATTGGACGGCATTCTCAGGCGTTATCGCAGAAATGCACATAAGACGGATGAGATAGACTTTACGGACTACAAAGCTCTGCCCATGGATCCCGTCAATTACTACGAATACGAACAAACGGATTATACCAAATACGATGAACTCGTCGAAACACTGCGTCTTACGGAGTTATAGCTCGCCATCCTGAACTGCTATATGAACGGTATGGTGAAATCAGAGGTAATGGCTGAACTCGGGATCGGCAGAGGTACGCTCTATCACCGCAAGGCAAGCATCCGCAGAAGATATTATACTATTATATCCTAATCGGTGAAATTTTTATCGGTTTTTAAGATAGATTCAGGCGGGATAAAAATCCCGCCTGAACCGAAATAAAATTAAGTTTACAACACAGATGTTACGATATCTTGAACGCCTGCTGTAAAAGCGGTAAGCCCCAAGAGAAGAATATTACTATCACCGCGATAAGGAACGCCGCGAGAAGTGCGTAATACACAATATTGAGCGCGAGACGCTTCTTTTTCATGCCGGCAGTTACTTCTGCACGGTTTGCAAAGCGGATATTGTAGACATTAAGCAATATGCCACAAGCAATATATGCCGCAACAACGAGGTCTACCGCAATGAGCGCAAGGACATAGACGGGCACGCCGGCGCTGTAATTATCGCCGACGCCGGCGACCAGACGGCTGTTTGCACAGAAATAAAGCGCCCTGTGCAGACTGTCCCTCAACATGTATTGAACGCCTTTAGAGGAGGTTTCGACGACGGGATTTGCCATACCCGTAAGCTGAAGATTACAGCCGCCCGCAAGACAAGCCTCTGATTCGGAAGGGGTGATGACATTATAATCAGTGATGACAAAACCTTCGTATCCCCATTCACCGCGCAGTACGTTTATATTGAGCGCGTAGCTCGAACGGCAACGCATACTGCCTATCCTCGCCATGCTCGACATCACGCCCATAGCACCGCCGTCGGTGAGAGCGTTCTCAAAGGGGCGGAGATAAATCTCTCTTATCGCCTGTTCGCGGCAATAGGTCGCCACGCCGCCGTTTGCATCGCGGTTGGTCTCCTGATCGTTGAGCGCCATATGTTTGGGCACGGTATTGAGCCCCTTGCTCGCCGCGCCCTCCGTCATTGCGACAGACATGACGCCAGACAGATATGAATCTTCAGAGAAATACTCGTAATTTCTGCCGGAGAAGGGCGTGCGGTGAATGTTTGTCGCGGGGGCATACCAGCCGGTATAGTTATCGAGGATAGCGAGATCGCCGTTGATCTTACCGTAATCATACACGAGCTGTTCGTTGAAGGTAGCCGCGAGAAGTATTTCCGCAGGACCTACAACATTGTGAACACCCTCGGGGCCGTCATATACATAGGCCGTCGGTTTATTTATGGAAGATATTTCAGCAGTGCCGTATGCCGAGGACTGGTAAATGGCGTGCATGGTCTCGACGGACATACTGTTTAAAAGTTCATCCCACTTTGCGTCGTCGAAGTCCAGCCCCGCGAGGTCGGCAAGCTTGAGCTCGGTGGCCTGCCCCGTAATTATAGCCTCATAAGATTCCTTTGAATTGGGATTGCCGGACGACTCCCAGCCGGTGGCCTTCAGATCGTCGATGATGTCCTGCGACGCTGCTGCAGTCTTTGCCTCGCCCGCAGCATTTGTCGTGTTCGATACTCCTGACTTTACTCCCGTGGCGTATTCGAGGCCGTTTTTATCCATAGCCGACCAATTCTGTCTGGAGAGATATACCGCATCTTCGAGCGCGGCCCCTCCGAAGCGGTTTGCTATCTTGTTGCCGTCGGCGCCGACCGCATACACATCGTCGTCCGTTTCGGAAACTTCATACCCGTAAACGAATGCCGTATCGCCCGCTTGAGTCATGCCGTCTGCGACTGTCTTGCCCTTTTGCGCGAGAATATTATTGACGGCTTCGTGCGCATTTGCTGCGGCCGTAAAGTAATACTGACCGGCTTCGAGTATATAGGTACCGGCACCGAACTCGTCGTAGGCGCGCATCTCTTCGCCGCTGACGGTGATCGTGACATCCTGATTGGCTCCCGCCGCGAGTTCATCCGTTTTTGCAAAACCCACGAGCTGAACGGCAGATTTTTCGACCAGATTTTGCTTATCGTAGTCGGTGTAAGGCGACTGCATATACAGCTGCACGACTTCCTTGCCGGCTTTGTCGCCTGCATTTTTGACGGTTACGGTAAATGTAAACTCGTCCGAAACTTCGTCATAACTGCCGGTAAAATTGCTCCATTCGAAATCAGTGTACGAAAGTCCGTAACCGAAGGGATATGCGACCACCTCATCGTAGTCGTATTCACCGACGCCGTCAACGCCGAGCACTTTGTCTTCGTATCTCGTCTCGTAATATTTGTACCCGACATATATGCCCTCGGCATAGTTTATATACGAATAATAACCGCTGCCGTTGGACGACGCATCTATCATATTGCCGTTTGCGTCTACAAAGCGGTAATCACCAAAATTCTGCATTGCGGGCGAAGACAGGTTATCATAGGAATATGTATCTACTATCCTGCCCGAAAAGTTCGCATCGCCCGCTATGAGTTTGCAGAGGGCGTTTATGCCGCCCGTCCCCGCACCTGTACCGGGCGCCCAGATGACCGCGTCAACGCCATACTCGTCGACAAAGTCCATCTGTACGGGATTGGCAGAGTGCAGAAGAACGATGACCTTCTTGAACCCAGCATTATTGACGGCCGTAAGCATATCTCTTTCATCTTTGGTGAGTTGGAGATAGTGTTCATCCGCAGAGCCGCCGAAGCGATCCATATTGCGGGGAAGATCCGCGCCCTCGCCGCTGCTCCTCGAGATGACGACAATTGCAGCATCGTTATAATTGGCATAACTCTGCTTTACTTCGTCGGTATATTCGCTCTGCGGCACCTCGTCTATCTTCCACGAGCCTGCCGAAGAACCGTCACCTTTGTTGTCGCCGATGCCCCAATCGGTATGGGACGAGCGGTTGTAAAAGGCGCGGAGAGTGCCGTTGACCTTAAAGCCGTAATCTTCGAGGGCGTTGGCGAAAACGGCATCCTTGGCAGTCTTGATCTTATCGAGCGTCATCCAGAGCGTCGAGCTCATGCCGAAAACGCTGACAGCTTCGCTCTCTTTGTTTAAGGGGAGCGCCCCGTCGTTTTTGAGGAGCACGGCGCCCTCTTCTACCACTCTCTCGTTCATGTTGGTAGTGAAGTCGTTTAAAGCCTCTTCGAGTGTGTCGTAATCGGACTGACCCCGCGCGACAGTTTCACCAACTTTGCCGAACTGCGTTATGAGTACGTTGTTATAGGACGCGGCTATACAATTCAGCACGATCATAATGACGAGCGCAATCGCACAGGCTGCGGACACGACCGAGAGCCTTATTTTTTGAGATTTTTTCATCGCTTTATCCTCCCGGCGATATTACTCTTCCAACGCCGAAATATCGCTGCATGTAAAGGTGAAAGTTATAGCGTTCCCGCCGAGATTTGCAGAGTACACGATAGTGGTCACGCCGCCCTCCGCAGTCGAAGTTATGACCTCCGAGGGATTATTTACGCTCGTCATTGTTATGACGCTGTCCTCGCACACCCAGTCGTACTCAAAATTTATCGCTCCGCCGTATGCCGTTATCGTCGCAGTACCGTCGCTGTAGAAAGTGATCTTTGCGCCGCTATCGCCGTTGAACACCAAAAGCTCGGTTTTGACTTCGATATCTTCGAGTGCGGAAATATCGCTGCATGTAAATGTCAGCTCAATATTATTTCCGCCGAGATTTGCAGAGTACACGATAGTGGTCACGCCGCCCTCCGCAGTCGAAGTTAT
The DNA here is from genome assembly GCA_944330115.1 of uncultured Clostridia bacterium. GTDB lineage: Bacteria > Bacillota > Clostridia > Christensenellales > Borkfalkiaceae > Coproplasma. The sequence continues at coordinate 95,808 of CALVIN010000006.1, read as the reverse complement.
GACCTCCGAGGGGTTATTTACGCTCGTCATTGTTATGACGCCGTCCTCGCATACCCAGGCATATTCAAAATTTATCGCTCCGCCGTATGCCGAAATATTGGCGGTTCCGTCGGCATAGAATTCTATCGAATTGCCTTCGCCGCCCGCAAAAGTTACGATGGCTTCCTTTTCGGGGACGTCGGGCCCGGGGACTTCCGTCTTGCCTCCGTTTTCCGTGACGTAAGCCTTCCACGCATCGAGGCTGTCATACTCGGCATCCTTTGTGCCCGTAAAAGTTATAGTCCTGCTGTAGCCGCCGGCAAATTCGAACTTATATTCCCATTCCACGGAGCCGTCACTTTCGGCATAAAGTGAGGTTTCAGTAAAAGTCGCTTCGGGGTCGTCGGTGGATACCGAAAAGGTGGTGAGCCCGTCGCGGTCGGTAGCTTCTTCCCACTCAAGCTCCGTCACCTCATAAGCGACATTGCCGTTATACCAGGTAGCGAGATAAATTTCGCCGTCGCCGCCTTCATACATCTGACCGAGCAGGAAGAAATCGAAACCGTTTCTTATAAGGTCGTGATACTCGCCCGTAAACTGCCATTCGATAGTTTTTTCAGTATCGGGCGGGGTATCTTCATGGCCGCCGGGCTTTTTGTCTTCTGCGGGGCCGCATCCCGCAAACAGAGCGACCGCCGCGCATACGGCGCACGCTGCCATAAGAACAGAAACAAACTTCTTTTTCATTTTTTTCCTCCCGCGTGTTCTTTGAACACACTAATTTTTTATAAAGCGCAATTTATTTCCACTTTGTGTAAAATTCTAACATATCACTATAAATAAAAAAGACCCGCCGCAAATCCGGTAGGTCTCTTCGCATATCGCGTAATTTTATTGCTCCCGCTTATCCCCGGGAACGGGCAGCAGCGCGGAGACATAAAAGGCCCCGCCCTCGGCGCGGACGGAGAGCTCTCCGCAGTACTTTTCGGCTATGCGCCGCATATTTTTTATGCCGAAGCCGTGGGCGGCCGCATCCGCCTTTGTCGTCGGCATGCCGACATACGCCTCACTGCCGCTATAATAGTTGGACACTTCTATATAAATAAAACCGCCCTGGCCCCTGATAACGCAGCTGACGTAACGCTTTTCTTTCTCTACGCCGCAAAGATACTCGGCGGCATTGTCAAAGGCGTTGCCGAGCAGCGAATACAGATCGAAACTTTTGATGAACCCGGTCATACAGTTTTCCGTGCAGCACTCGAACCTGATATCCTTTGCCTCTAACATTTTGGCCGCGTCCGAAAGTATTATATCGAGCTCGGGATTGCCCGTGTTGTATGCGCTCTCATAGAAGTTTACTATATGCTCAAGCCTCTGCTCCGTTTCGGCATCTGTAGCGCCGTCGCGGGCGGCGCGGAGGATGTATTTGAGATCATGCATCTGCGAGCGCATATTTTCCATATTTTGTTTGAGCGCTTCATACTGCCGTCTTTCCTTTTCGAGAAGGGCATCGGACACGCTCCTCTCCAGCCTTTCGCGGTTGAGGGCGGCTATGCGCACAGATTGATAGAGCATAAACACGATGAACGCGAGTTCGGCAAGGCTTAAAATAAGGCTCCAGATATTACCGGACAAGTAATTCCTGGCGACGACAAGAATAAGTTCGAATGCCATAGCAAGAAAGATAAAGAGCGTCATCGTTATGCCGTCGATGGCGAGATCTTCATCGCCATTCACTCTCCTTATATATGAGAACCACACTATGACGAGCATAAGGGCAAAACTCAACCATGATACCGCCCTTTCAAAAAGAAACTCGCCTTCAAGGGGAGTAAATCCCGCCACAACGCCGGCAAAGACGCTCGACCAGCGTTGCAGGAGCATAGCGAGTATGCCGAGATATGTCATCCTTTGAAATTTAACTTTAAAGGCAAAATACAAAAAATATACGGGGAGTATGCACAGGACAAACTTGAAAACGCCGAAAGCGATCTCCGCCGCGCCATCCGTCGGAATATATATCAGAGCACACAACGGCAGCTGCCAGAGTACCCCGCCCGAAAGGATCGCCGCTATCTTTGCGCGAAAATGCGGTTTTTTGCCGTAATGCGCCAAAAGCAGAAAGACGATGAGAAAGAACTCCATATAAAAGGGCACATAGATGAGCAGTTCTTCGACGTAAAGCATAGGTTCACCCGTGCACATAGCGCGTGAGCGCCTCCATAAATTGTTTGCGCTTGGCGCGGCTCAAAGGTATCTTATCGCCGCCTACCATAGTTATCTCGCTGCCCGCACAGGACAGAACATACCGCAAATTGACTATAAAACTCTGAAAGCACCTGAAGAAGTCCTGCGGCAGCGTTCTTTCACAGGCGGTGAGCGTGCCCGAGTAGGTTATGGTGCGCTCGGCGAGATGGTAAGTTATGCGGTGAGCTTCGGCTTCGATATACAATACCTGGCTCAGGCTGACGCGCTCGACGCCGTGATTGGTGACGATGGAGACATAATCGTTCCTCTTCATTTCAAGCCGCTTGACGAGCTTGTTCATAAGGGCAGACAGCCTGTAATAGTTCACGGGTTTTACGATAAAATCGCTCGCCTCCACAGCGTACCCGCTTATCGCCATATGCGCGAGGTTTGTAACGAACACGAGGGCGACGTCGCCGTCCGTCTGGCGCAGTTTGCCGCTCGCCATAACGCCGTTTATATCGGGGAGTTCGATATCCATAAATATTATATCGGCGTCGCTTTTATACTCGGATAGGAAATCCAGGGCGCTCTTATAGTTCTTTACGGCAATCTCCCTGCCGCTCTCGTCGGCATATCTGTTTAACAATGAAATGAGTAACTGCGCGTCGGAAGGGCAATCTTCGACGGCGATAATATTTATCATACGCCACCTCCCGATTTATTTTATCATATTGCAGGCGAAATTTCAATACTTGCGGTAATTTTCATGAAAACCATGCCCGCATATGACCGTGTTTAAAGGACTCACAAATGCTTTTATGCCCTTCATCCTGCCGTAACGCAAAGACGGGCGAAAAATTATCTGAGCTTCATTCCCTTCTGCATCATACCCTCGAAGGCGTTTTCGCCGAGCAGACGCTGGGCCGCCGCCTGCCATGCCACCGACTTTGCCATATAGCGTATCTTCATCTTTTTTGCGTTGAGCGCCTTGACGATGACGGCGGCGACGTCGGAAGGCTCGTCTGCCTTATCTATGACGCTGTTTATAAAATTGAGGCTGGGAGATAATTTATCGTAATATACCGCTTTTATCTCTTCGCCCATTCTGTTCCACGTCTTCTTCTGATTTTCGATCGGATCGGCGACCATCGGCGTCTTCATGCCTGCGGGCTCAATGCTCGTCGCCTGTATCCCGAAGGGAGCCATTTCATAGCGCAGCACATTAGTTATGCCTTCGACGGCGAATTTGCTGACGAGATATGCGCCTGTAAACACGGCGGGCGTTCTCACGCCTGCCGACACGTTTACTATCCTGCCCGCGCCATATTTGCGTATGAGAGGCAAAAAGGCGCGTATCATATTGAGCGTTCCAAGAACATTGACATCGAAAGTCAGCCGTATATCCTTCATAGGGATGCCTTCGAGCACGCCGCCGCCAGGCCCGGCGATACCTGCGACATTCACGAGCGCGGCTACGCCGTCGACCTTTTTGCCGACTTCTTCGGCCATGCCGTAAGTCTGCTTTTCGTCAGATATGTCCACCGTATAGTGCGCTATTCCAAGCTTATCGAGCTCTGCGGGGGACTGTCCCTCGACTATCGTGCCGATAACATTCCAGCCTTGTTCTTTAAGCATTTTTGCCGTTGCAAAACCCAGTCCCGAACCGGCGCCGGTAACGACTGCGCATTTTTTTTGCATATTCCTGCCTCCGTAATTTGATTTCGCAACAATTATACTATATAATGGGTGGCACAACAACGACATTTATCGGCCAAAATGTCCGATAAAACCGAAGGAGACACAATGGGAAACGACGCCCGAGTAAAGAAAACCAAACAAAAGCTGCATGACGCATTGCTCGGCTTGCTTGATAAAAAAAGTATTTCCGCCGTTACGGTAAGCGAACTGTGCGCCGCGGCACAAGTGCGGCGCAGTACGTTTTATACACATTACTCCATTCCCTCTGACGTGCTCGACGAGCTGTGCCGCGAACATGAGGAGGCGGCTTTAAAGGCCATATCTTTGAGCGACAGCCACGGCGACTACAAAAAAATGCTGACCGCCATATGCGGCATAATGCTCGACAACTCGCGTTTCTTTTCATACCTTTGCAAAAGCAGTGCGGGCTTGGAATATCTGCGCGGCATAGCCGACCTCTCCAACAAATTTTTTCTCGACGGGTTTTTCAAAAACACCTCCGCCCCGCGCGATGACGTCCGGTTCGTCAACCGCTTTGCGACGGGAGGAACTCTCATCCTGCTGAACGATTGGTGCATAGGCGGAATGAAAGAGCCCGTCCCTCAACTTGTCGAAAAACTTGATTCGATAACCACATTGCTCTTAAAACAAGCAGCTTCCGGCGCGCTCCCTTAAAATTTACTCAAAATGTCGATACAACTGATCTTTATGTTATCCATTGGCAGTTAGACGTAAGCTTGTCATAGACGAGTGCGGCGGCGCTTCGCGCCGCCGCAGACAAGCTCACGTCTCTTTTTTTAACTCAACAAAGCAATCAAACAAGTTATGCAAATTCCACGAACAAAAAGACTGCCTGATCTCCTTTTACGAAACTCCGCGCATAGGCAAGCCATACCCAAAACGGCGCGGCGGAAAACGGGCTTTGCGCTGAACCGCTTGCAAAGTCCAGTTTTTACCGCCGCGCGCTGCGTTCGCTTTATTGTTTTATGTATTTGCCGTCCATTCTTCTGCCTTTCGGCAGGGGAGTGTAAGGAGGAAAATTGCTTTTGAAGACAGCAGTCATATACGCGAGGTATTCCTGCGATAATCAGTCGGAACAGTCGATCGAAGGACAGCTCCATGTTTGTCAGGAGTACGCGCAGAGGAACAATATTTTGATACTTGATACTTATATCGACAGGGCAATGTCAGGCACGAACGACAATCGCCCAGACTTTCAACGCATGATAAAAGACAGCGCAAACAAAGCGTGGGATTATTGCCTTGTTTATAAACTCGACAAGTTTTCGCGCAATAAATATGAAACGGCGATACACAAAAAGACGCTGCGCGACAATGGCGTAAAAGTCATTTCGGCGATGGAAAATATCCCGGATACGCCGGAAGGTATAATACTGGAAAGTTTGCTCGAAGGCATGAACCAATACTATTCGGCAGAATGTTTTTATGGACACAATTTTAATAGATGTATAAGCACGCGCTTTTTTTGGAATAGCTAAAATATAAAACCATCTTGACAAAAAAAGTAATAGTGATATAATTATAATTGTAAAATAGGATAAGAAGTTTTTGAACAGAAAGGAAGTATCTAAAAATGGTTATTTTAGGAATATAGAGTGCAAAAGAGGCGGTTTGTTTCTTTTGCGCTTTTTAGGCAAAAATCAAAAATTAGTTATATGCAGCATTGAAATTTTATAACAATCAGGAGGAAATTTTGTTATGAAAAAGAGTTTGCAAAGGAACAAAATTATCATTTTTGCGCTTATTCTTATATTTTTTGCATATTCCCGAGTAAGTTATGCGAAAGCTCAAGTATCGCCTTCATTGAGTTATAACCAAATCAGATATTTATAAGGAGAAAGATGCCGTGAAGAAAAAATTGTTTTTTATCTTTGCTTTTGTAGCACTCTTTGCAAGTGTACTGTTTTCAGCATGTGATAGTAATGACAATACAATCATTCACACTATCCGCACAGTAGGTACTTTTTCGGGTTACCGCGTCGATTATGTGAGAGTGGAATACCTTGATGCAGATGTAAGCGATGTTGTAGTTAAATACTATGTGGATGATGTATATATTAAAACTTGTCCAACTTCAGCATGTAAGTATTTTGTTTATACCAATGGCGACGATTATATGCATTTGTCAGAAGCATACGAAACAGGCCTTATTACCCATGACGATCTTTTGGCGATTGCCGAAGCTGAAAAACCGTACGATTCGCTGTACGACGAAGATACAACAGGGCCTGTTGTGCACTAATATTTTATAAATAATTCGTTGCACGGACGTAGTTGTGGCACCGTGGCGTGTGCTTGGCATAGACAAGTGCGGCGGGCTGCCCGAGGACAGGGAGGTGTTTACCCTTAAACTTGAGGGCGTGAAGGCCTTTGACAGTGGCGCGGTGTGGATAAGATACAGCGTGAAATAAGTGTATTGCCATGCAGACTGCGAAATTTTGGGTGTGGAAAACTTCCGCACCCTTTTTTTGTGCACTTTTAACATATTTTTACCCGCTTGCGGGCGATTTTTGCCCATATCGCCAAAAAACGGCTGTGGATAACTTGAAAGTTGTGCACATTTATACCCCTAAAAGGGCGGGTTTATCAACATTATACACACAAAATCGGTGGGTAAATATGTAGATTAAATTGTCGATAAAAAGAAGTTATCCACAATTCTTCCACAATGCGGTGTATAAAAGCCGTTTTGGACGATTTTGATACAGTTTTTTTACAACCTTTTTAAAAAGTTATCCACATCTTAACATTCACAACTTTGTGGACAACTTTTTGCCCGCTAAATCCCCCTCCCTCCGCTTGCCGCCGATGGCAAATTACGGCACAACCCTTGACAAACGGAGGCGTGTATGATATCATTATAATATCAAATAAATATCCATAATAAGGAGGATATGAAAAATGCAGGAAAAACTACTCAGCAAAAAGCCCCACGGGCTGACCGTCGCGGTGATATTCGGCGCGCTTTACATAGTTGCGATAATAGGCATAATAGCCTGCGTGCGGCAATTAAGCAACGGCGCGGATGAGGCTGCCTGCGTGATCGGCGGCATAGTGTGCGCAGCGTGGCTGTGCCTGGGCTGGATACCCTTTATGGGACTTAAAGTGTTAAAACCGCAGGAGGCGCTCGTGCTGACGCTGTTTGGCAAGTATCACGGCACGCTCAAAGGCGAGGGCCTATACTTTGTAAACCCCTTCTGCACGTCGTTCAACCCCGCCGCAAAGACCAAGCTGGGGCAGAGCGGCGACGTCACCACCGAAAAGCCCTCCTCCTCTGCCGGTCAGACGACAAACATGAAGATATCGCTGAAGGTGATGACGCTTTCAAACGCAAAGCAGAAGATAAACGACTGCCTGGGCAACCCCGTAGAGATAGGCATTGCCGTGACGTGGCGCGTTGTGGATACCGCCAAGGCGGTGTTCAACGTGGATAACTATAAGGAATTTTTGTCTTTGCAGTGCGACACGGCGCTGAGGGACATCGTGCGCATATACCCCTACGACGTGGCGCCCAATGTTGACACGACGGGCGACGGCCTTGCCGACGACGGCAGCCTGCGCGGCTCGAGCGAAGTGGTCGTAAAGCGCATACGCGACAAAATACAGGAGAAAGTGGCCGACGCGGGGCTGGAGATAATCGAGGCGAGGATAACCTACCTTGCATACGCACCCGAGATAGCCGCCGCGATGTTGCAGCGCCAGCAGGCCTCCGCCATAATCGACGCGCGCAAGATGATAGTCGATGGCGCCGTGGGCATGGTTGAGATGGCGCTTGAGAGGCTGAGCGAAAACCACACCGTGGAGCTCGACGAAGAGAGAAAGGCGGCGATGGTATCCAATCTGTTGGTAGTGCTGTGCGGCAACAAGGACGCACAGCCCGTGGTAAATTCGGGCTCTATATACTAACGGGCTCCCTCTACTGAATTGCTCCGCACATATGCCCCAACTAACGGCATTTTAAGCGTATTTTACAAGGCATAAAAGGGCGGCGTGCGCGAAAGTTTTTCGCGCACGCCGCAGAATAAATTTTTGGCGGTGAACTATGGAGAAAGAAAGGGACAACTCAAAAAAGCAGGTGCCGCTGCGCCTTTCGGCAAAGCTGTACGCCGAGATCGCCGCCTGGGCGGAGGATGAGTTCCGCTCGGTAAACGGGCAGATAGAGTACCTTTTGACTGAATGCGTTAAAAAGCGCAGGGGCCGCGGCAAAGAGGACGGCGGGCAGAGCGAAGATACCGTTGACGGCGGCAATAAAATTTGAGTAAAAAACAAATTGCCCCGCACATATGCCGCAATTAACGCAAAATTTTAATGTTTGCAGAAACTAAGGGAGAATATGAAATGAACAACGCATTAAAAAATATTATTATGGTCGTCGGCATCCTTATATATGTCGGCGAGGTAATATTTTTTATAAAAGTTTTATCTCTTGACGCTTTGGAATATACCTTGCCTTCGGGCTTCGCCGGCATACTTGGCATAATATGCATCAGGTTTGCCTACAACATTGCCAAAAGCGCAAATAAAAGATATATGCGAAGATTTAAAAAATACGAGGATAATGTGGCAGACTTCGAGCCGAGTAAGTTTGCCGTAAGGCGCACACGCATTGTCGGCATAATAGTTGTGGTTCTTACTCAGCTGATATTTGTTATATCGCTTGCAATATTTTAAAAGGGCGGCACATATGCCGCAATTAACGCATTTTTTTGTATAGAGAATAGTATAAGGCCCGCCCCGCAGAAACCGCGGGGCGGGCCTTTTTTTATTACTTGAAATATGACAAATGGAACCCTTCCGGCACGCTTCGTTACACTTCGCGCGCCACCTTCCCTAAAGGGACGGCAAGTGAAACCCCACCCTACCCTCCCCTCAAAGGGGAGGTATATTTGGCAGTATGTCTCCTCTCAAAGGGGATGTATATTTGGCAGTATGTCTCCTCTCAAAGGTAAGATATATTTGGCAGTATGTCTCCCCTCAAAGGGGAAGTAAGGTTAAACTTATGCTCAAAAGAAAGGTTAGATTTGCTTTGCCATGCACATATAAAAACACCCCGCGTTGGGCGGGGTGAATAAGCTTACTGTTTTGAGATATTTCTTCCGTATACCGCCGACACGCTGTTGGCAAATCTGCTCATGTTGTCGCAGCTCTTTAAGGGAACGCTGTCTTCATAGTCGGCAAGCTTTTTCTGCTGGTCGCGGGTGAGCTTGGAGGGCACGTCTATCTCTACCGTTACGTACAGGTTGCCCGTGCCGTTGACCGTTTTTACGCCCTTGCCGCGTATGCAGAAGCGCGTGCCCGAGGCAGTCCCTTCGGGAACGGTATACTCTATTACGTCGTCGATGCCGGGGACGAGTATCTTGCCGCCGCACACCGCCGTTTTATACGAGATGGGCACGGTGACGAACAGGTCCTTATCCTCCCTTCTGAGCAGCTTGTGCGGCTCTATCTGGAAGTAGATATACAGATCGCCCGGCTCGCCGCCGCCCGCAGCCGCCTGGCCGTAGCCGCGCTTTCTGAGAGAGCTGTCTTTATCGACGCCGGCGGGGATATTTACCGTAAAGCGCGTTTCTACCCGCTTATAGCCCTTACCCTTGCAGTCGGGGCACTTTTCGAGTATCTTTTTGCCCGTGCCGCCGCAGTCGGGGCAGGCGCCCACCTGAATGGTGCGCCCGAAGAGGGTATCCTGCTGGAACTTTACCCTGCCCGTGCCGCCGCAGCGGGAGCACTTCTGATACTCCGTGCCGCCGCGCGCACCCGTGCCGTTGCACGAGCGGCAGGGCTCGTTGCGGAAGTAGCTTATCTCCTTGGTGCAGCCCTTTATTGCGTCGAGGAAGGAGAGACGTATGGTCTGCTCGATATCGGCGCCGCGTGCGGGACGGGACGACTGGCGCGCCGAACCGCCGAATCCGCCGCCGAAGAAGGAGCTGAATATATCGCCTATGTCGCCGAAGTCTGAGCTTGAAAAGCCCGAGAAGCCGCCCGGACCCGCGCCCGAGAAGCCGCCCATGTTGGGGTGCTCGAGCTCGAAGTCGTACTGCTTGCGCTTGTTCTCGTCGGAGAGGACGGCGTTGGCCTCGTTTACTTCCTTGAATTTTTCGGCCGCCTCCTTGTCGCCGGGGTGAAAGTCGGGATGGTATTGCTTGGCGAGCTTGCGGTATGCCGATTTGATCTCTTCCTGGGTGGCCGTTTTTGACACGCCGAGGATCTCGTAATAATTTTTCTTGCTTTCTGCCATAGTCGTTCTTTTCTCAGTTCACAAAATTTCCCGTCATGCGCGGCGGGAAATTTTTGCTGGATATGAATTTATACGCTGCGCGGCTCAAAATTTATTTGCGCCGCGCAAGCCTTTTATACTGCTATATAAACCTTTTTGCGGTTTGGCCGCTCAAAAGTTATTCATTGCCGCCGTGCTGATTGAATTCGGTGTCGTCGGGGTTGCCGCCGTTGGAGCTGCCGCCCGCAGCGCCCTGAGCCTGCTGATATATCTTGGCTACTATGGGCTGGATCTCGCGGGTGAGCGTTTCGCTTGCGGCCTTTATCCTGTCGTTATCGCCCGATTCGAGCTCGGTCTTTGCCTTTGCAACGGCGTCCTCCACCGTCTTCTTGTCGTCCTCGGTGAGCTTGTCGCCGGCCTCCTTTACGGTCTTTTCAAGGCTGTCGATCATGGCCTCGAGGTTGTTCTTGTTGTCGACTGCCTCCTTGCGCTTCTTATCCTCTTCGGCATAGCGCTCGGCGTCCTTTACGGCCTTATCTATCTCCTCTTCGGAGAGGTTGGTCGATGCCGTTATGGTGATGTTGGTGCTCTTGCCGGTGCCGAGGTCTTTGGCGGTTACGTTTACGATGCCGTTTGCATCGACATCGAAGGTAACTTCGATCTGAGGCACGCCGCGGGGTGCGGGAGGTATATCGGTGAGCATGAACCTGCCGAGGGACTTGTTGTCTTTGGCGAATTTACGCTCGCCCTGCAGAACGTTTATTTCAACGCCGGGCTGGTTATCGGCCGCGGTGGAGAATACCTGGCTCTTCTTTACGGGGATGGTGGTGTTGCGCTCGATGAGGGGCGTGGATACGCCGCCCAGCGTTTCGATGCCGAGGGTAAGGGGCATTACGTCGAGAAGGAGCACATCCTTTACTTCGCCGGAGAGAACGCCGCCCTGAATGGCCGCGCCGATGGCTACGCACTCATCGGGGTTGATGCCCTTGAAGGGGTCTTTGCCGGTTATCGACTTAACCTTATCATATACGGCGGGAACACGGGTGGAACCGCCCACCATTATTACCTTGGATATATCCTTGTAGGTGAGTCCTGCATCCTGCATTGCCTTGCGCATGGGCTCTACCGTGCGCTCTACGAGGTCTGCGGTGAGGGAATCGAACTTCTGACGGGAGAGGTCATAGTCGAGGTGCTGAGGAGCGCCGTCCACCACAGTTATGAAGGGCAGGTTGATGTTGGTGTTGGTCATGCCCGAGAGCTCTATCTTGGCCTTTTCTGCGGCCTCCTTGAGCCTCTGCATAGCCATCCTGTCCTTTGAAAGGTCTACGCCGGTATCCTTTTTGAAGTTATCGACGAGCCAGTCGATTATCTTGTTATCGAAGTCGTCGCCGCCAAGGTGGGTATCGCCGTTGGTGGCGAGAACCTCGAACACGCCGTCGCCTATTTCAAGGATAGATACATCGAAGGTGCCGCCGCCGAGGTCGTAGATCATTACCTTCTGGCTGCCCTCCTGCTTATCGAGGCCGTATGCAAGCGCCGCCGCCGTGGGCTCGTTTATAATACGGAGCACGTTGAGGCCGGCTATCTTGCCCGCGTCCTTGGTGGCCTGACGCTGCGAGTCGTTGAAGTATGCGGGGCAGGTGATGACCGCGTCGGTCACCTTGCCGCCGAGATAGCTCTCTGCATCGGCCTTTAATTTGGAGAGGATCATGGCCGATATCTCCTGAGGGGAATAGCTCTTGCCGTCTATATCCACCTTGTAGGCCTCGCCCATGTGCCTCTTTATAGAAATAACCGTTTTATCGGGCTGAGCGACCGCAAGCCTCTTTGCTGCCTGGCCCACGATTCTGCTGCCGTCCGTTTTGAAAGATACTACCGAGGGGGTAGTTCTGCTGCCTTCGCTGTTGGGTATAACGACGGGTTCGCCGCCTTCCATGACCGCTACGCACGAGTTAGTAGTGCCGAGGTCGATACCAATTACTTTTCCCATAATCATTCACTCCTTTTTAATATACTTTGCGAAAGCGCCTTGCGGCGCGTATGTTGACTTAGATTTTGTTTATGTTTTAGGTTAATGCCGTTTTGTTGTCAGCGGCGCCCGTTACTTCACCGTTTAAATTCAGAGAAGCGAGCAAGACAAGGAGAACGCGGATTTGACCGCCGGGAGCTTACTAAAGGTAAGTGACCAAGGCAAACCGCAAGTTCGACACAGTATTGCGACGCTTATATGAATTTAAACCCGTTTAAGCTCAGAGAAACAAGCAAGACAAGGAGCCGGAGGACACTGTGAGGGAGCTTACTTAGAAGTAAGTGACCGAAACAGTACCGGACGGCGACACCGTATTGCGCAGTTTATATGAGCTTAAACCGTGACGGAAACTTGGGCAAAACGTATCACCTTCTCCCCCTGCTTATACCCCTTTTTGAGTACGAGCTTTACGGTGTTGGGCTCTTCGCCTTCACCGCAGGGGACGTTCATCACGGCCTCGGCGAGAGTTTCATCGAACTTGTCGCCCGGCTTGATTTCGGCCTCCTGAACGCCGAGGGAGTTTAAAATGGCGTTGAAATTTTTTATTATTTTATCTATGCCGTTGCGCGTGGCCTCGTCCTTGGCGGAATCGAGGGCATAGCCGAACGTATCGGACACGGGCAGAAGTTTTAAGATGGCTTCGGCCTTGCCGTCGGCATACGCCTGAGCCGCCTGCGAAGACGTGCGCTTGCGGTAGTTATCGTATTCGGCGGAAACCGAATACCACTTGCGCTTATAGTCCTCGGCGAGTGCCTGCGCCTTTTCGAGCTCGGAGGGCTGTTTTGGCTCCTCGGGCTGAGGTTCTGTTGCGGGGAGATCTTCTTCGTTTACAGCCGCTTCGGCGCTCTCCTCTTCGGCGGTATTTTCGGCCGCCTTTTGCTTTTCATCATGCTTTTTTGCCATATTTGTGACCTGCAATTTTATTTACAATAATAATATAAACAACCGAAAATGGCTTTAAACAAAAAAAAGTGTGCTTGCAAATTTTTGCCGCTTTTTTTGCCGCAGGCGGGTGAGCGGGCATTGCAGGCAGCCGCTTAACGCTTACGCCGCTGTTTATTTGCATATGAAACCCCACCGTCTTTGCCTTGCTGCGCTTCGGCAAATCCACCTCCCGCTCGAAGGGGAGGTACCCATTATAAGGTACTCACCATATAAAAAATGTCGCGCACGCGCGCGACATTTTTACTTATGCTGTTGAATTTACTGTTTCAATTTTTAATAAAGCAAACCTTACATTCTCATCTGAACGTTGCCGTCGGAATAGTCGGACTTTTGCTTTAAGGGCACTATCACCGCGGGATCGACGGGAGGATCGTACTTCAATTTTTTGCCCTTTGTTACCCTGTTTTCGATGGAGATCTCCTCGGTGTTTATCTCGGCAACAGAGCCGTCTTTGTTTACTATGGCGAGTGTATAGGGTATTGTGACGTAGTCGGCAAACAACAGCCTGCCGCAGTCCTTTACGTCGGCAATTATGACGCCCTTGCAGGCGCGGCCGATGGGGTCGATGAGGGATGATATCACGCGCTTGAAGCAGTTTGAAGCGGTGACGACTATTATTTCGCCCTCGCCGTTTATCTGCGAGGCGAATATGCACTCCTCCCCCTCTTTGAGCGCAATGCCGCGCACGCCGCCCGCAACGCGCCCCTGCACGGGCAGGTTGTCCTTTACGGCGTTGAGGCCGAAGCCCGCGGAGTTTACAAAGAACATGGTGGAGAACTCTTCGGGATCGAGCCGCTCGACGTTTATCACCTCGTCCCCCTCCTTTAAGGTCATGGCCTGGTAATAGCCCTTTTTGAGGTTGTATTCGCTCCAGGGCGTGCGCTTTACCATGCCCGCCTTTGTGAAGAACAGCGCGTCGCCCTGCATCTCTTCGCGGGTGAACAGCTTTACGGCGCGCTCGCCCTCGAAGGCGTCGGGGCAGATATCGTGCAGCGTTAAGCCCTCTTCGCGGTAGGGCTTGGGGTCGGCGTCCTCCAAATTGACATACACGCAGTTGCCCATATTGGTGAAGCATACGAGCTGCGCGTCTGACCCGGTGAACACTATCTGCGTGTGCAGGCCGGAGAGCTTGCCGCTTGTGAGCGGTTTTTTGAACTTGGATACAAACTCGCTCTTTTCGGTGAACTTTACGCGGCCGTCGGCTGTGACTGAGACCGCCCACTCGGTGACGGCGCGCTTGACGTCCTCGCGGCGGACGTATATCTTTTCGGCGTCGGAGAGAATTTCGGACTTGCGCGGGCAGGGATATTTCTTTTTTATCTCCTTTATCTCGCTCTTTACAATGTCCATCTGCAGCGCTTTGTCGCCTATGACCTTCTGCAGATAGGCTATCTTTTTTTCGAGCTCGGCGAGCTCGTCCTCCAGCTTTTTGACCTCTAACTTTGCCAGCCTTGCGAGACGAAGGTCGAGTATGGCCTGGGCCTGGCGCTCGGAGAGGGCGAAGGCCGCCATCAACTTTTTGCGCGCGTCGGGCGTGCTTTCGGCGTTCTTTATGATGCGCACCACCTCGTCGATGTTGTGAACGCCTATAATTAAGCCCTCGAGTATGTGCTTGCGTGCGAGCGCCTCTTTAAGTTCGAACTTGGCGCGCCTTAAAACGACGAGGCGCTGGTAGTTGACGTAGTACTTTATTATGTCTAACAGCCCTAACTGCTGCGGCCTGCCGCCCGCTATCGCCACCATGTTTATGCCGAAAGTGCACTCTAAATCGGTATATTTGAAGAGCACCTTTAATATCTCGTCGACGTCGGCCTCCTTTTTGCAGGCTATCACGGCGCGCATGCCCGTGCGGTCGGATTCGTCGACGATTTCGGCTATGCCCGCAAGCAGCTCCTTTTTGTCCTCTTTGAGCAGCATTATCTTGCGCAAAAGCTCGGCCTTGTTGGTCTGATAGGGCAGCTCGGTTACGACTATCAGTTTTTTGCCGCCTGGGCCCGCCTCCACGTGGTAGCGGGCACGCAGCGTTATCTTGCCCTTGCCCGTTTCATACGCCTGCTCGAGCTCGTTGGCTATTATATATGCGCCCGTCGAAAAGTCGGGCCCGGGGATGATCTTCATCATCTCCTTTAAGGTTATGCGGGGGTTATCGATATAGGCGCACACGCCGTCGATCACCTCGCCTAAGTTATGGGTGGGTATGTTGGTGGCGAGGCCTACGGCTATGCCGTTTGCGCCGTTTACAAGCAAGTTGGGAAACCTGCCGGGGAGGATATCGGGCTCCAACAGGCTGTCGTCAAAGTTGAAGGAAAAGGGCACCGTCTCCTTGTCGAGGTCCTTTAAAAGCTCTAATGCGAGCGGCTCTAACCGCGCCTCGGTATACCTCATCGCCGCGGCGGGGTCGCCGTCGACGGAGCCGAAGTTGCCGTGGCCGTTTACCAGCGTCATGCGCATGTTGAAGTCCTGCGCCATGCGCACCATTGCATCATATACCGAGCTGTCGCCGTGGGGGTGATATTTACCCATGCAGTCGCCCACTATCCTCGCCGACTTTTTATGCGGCTTATCGGGCGTGAGGCCCATTTCGAGCATAGTGTAGAGTATGCGCCTCTGCACGGGTTTGAGGCCGTCCTCCACGCGGGGGAGAGCCCTGTCGAGTATTACAAATTCGGCGTAGGGCAGCATCGACTGAGGCATAACGTCCTCTATCGGGGTTATGAATACGTTGCCCTGCGGTATGGATGTTTGAAAATTTCCGTCTTTTTTCTTTGCCATGCTGTGAGCCCTTTAATCGTAGTAGTCGCTCTCGGTGCTTCTGCCCTCTTGCTTGAAGTGCACCTTTTCGATAAAGCCGTCGACCTTGTTGAAGTTGGCGTTTGCGTTCAAAAATTCCTTTCTGCCCTCTACCTTGTCGCCCATGAGCATATCTATCACCCTGCCCGCCTCGGCGATGTCCTCTATGGTCACCTGGATGAGGTTGCGGGTGGCGGGATCCATGGTTGTCTCCCAGAGCTGCTCGGCCGACATTTCGCCCAGGCCCTTGTAGCGCTGGATCTGGTAGCCCTTGCCCACCTTTTTTATCTTTTCGTCGAGCTCCTTGTCGTCGTAGGCGTACTCGACTACGTCCTTTTTATATACCTTGTAGAGGGGCGGCATGCCTATATACACATAGCCCGCCTTGATAAGGTCGCACATGTATTTGAAGAAGAAAGTTAAAAGTATGCAGCGTATGTGCATGCCGTCCTGGTCGGCATCGGAGAGAATTATTACCTTTTTATACCTCGTCTTTTCGACGTCGAAGCTCTTGCCGAAACCGGCGCCTATCGCCGATATCAGCGTTTTGAGCTCCTCGTTCTGCAGCGCCTGCAGCGCGCTCTTCTTCTGAACGTTGAGCGGCTTGCCGCGCAGCGGAAGTATCGACTGGAACTGGCGTATGCGCGCCTGCTTTGCCGTGCCGCCCGCCGAGTCGCCTTCGACTATGAACAGCTCGTTTTTATCGGGGTCCTTGCCCGAGCAGGAGGCAAGTTTGCCCACGAGGTTGAGCCCGTCGTTTTCCGACGCGGCCTTGGCGACGTCGCGCTCGTGCCTGTGCTTTATTCTGTCGTCGGCGGCGAACTTGGCCTTTTTGGCTATCTCGTCGAAGGTGGCGCGGTTGCCGCGCGTATCCATCAGCTTTTTGAGCCCCTCCATCACCACCTGCTCTACAACCGGCTTTACCTCGGGGTTGCCCAGCTTGGTCTTTGTCTGCCCCTCGAACTCGACGTTGTTCATCTGAACGGTGAGCACGGCGGTGAGGCCCTCCTTTATGTCGTCGACGATGAAGGGCGCGTCCTTGGCCTTTAACACGCCGTTGGAGCGGGCGTATTCGTTGACCGCCTTTAAAAGGCCGTTGCGGAACCCCGTCTCGTGATAGCCGCCCTCCACCGTGGAGATGTTGTTTACAAAGGAATATAAGCTTTCGGTATCTTCCTTGGTGTGCGATATGGCAAACTCCACCCTTATTTTTGAGGGGGCGAAGCCCTTTAATGTTATGTCCTTTACCGCCGAATAGTAGAGTGGATTTGCATACGCCTTGGAGGCGCCCTCGTTTAAATAATTTACGAAGTCGACGAGGCCGCCGTCGTATTTGAAGCTGACCGGCTCGCGCGCGGGGAGCTTTTCTTTCACCTCCTCGCCGTCGTCGCCCGTGTAGGTGCGGTAGAGCTCGCGCTCGTCCTCTAAATTTATCCTTACGCCCTTGTTTAAAAAGGCGAGTTCCTTGAGGCGCTTGGAGATGGTGTCGTAGTTCCACTCCACCGTTTCAAACACCCTGTCGTCAGGCATGAAGCGCACAAAGGTGCCGTGTTTGCCGGGGTCGGAGCCCGTCTCCTTAAGGGGGCCGTCGGGCACGCCGCAAAGCCACTTTTTGTTCTTTTGGTCATATGTGGAGGTGAAGCGCATGGAATACACCTTGCCGCGGCATACCTCCACTTCCAGCCAGCGCGAGAGCGCGTTTGTTACCGACGCGCCCACGCCGTGCAGGCCGCCCGAAAAGGCATAGTTGCCCTCGTCGAACTTGCCGCCCGCGTGCAGCTTGGTGAATATGAGCTCCACGCCCGAGATGCCCGCCTTTTTGTTTATGTCGGTGGGCATGCCCCTGCCGTTGTCGCGCACGGAGGCCGAGCCGTCCTTCCACAGCTTTACGGTGATTTCGCTTGCAAAGCCGTTGGCGGCCTCGTCGATGGAGTTATCGACTATCTCCCACAGAATGTGATGCAGGCCGCGCACGCCCGTGGAGCCGATATACATGCCGGGGCGGATGCGCACCGCCTCTAACCCTTCGAGTATTTTTAAATCGTCTGCGTCGTATGAATGTACCTTTTTTTCCGCCATTATACCTTCTCCGAAAAAATATGTGTGCGCCATTGCACGCCCGCCGCGGCGACAGATCGGACGTCTGTTTTGCACACGGGCGCCGCGGGCATAGTATGGGGCATTTTAGTTATAGTTATCTTAATAATTATACCATATTTTGTGGTCGTTTGCAAGAAGCAAAACAATTTTTTTAATTAAACGGCAAACAAATTTTCGCACACAGCCCGCAGCCAGAGCGGAAACGGGACGCCCGCAGCAGTTGCGGCGGGGCGGGGCTTTAAAAGCGCAAAATGGCGCCGCGCGTGAATTCACGCGCGGCGCCATTTTTAAGGCATGATGCCGTTACATTCAATTATTTCTTGGACTTGCGGGCGGAAACGCGCTTGGTCGCGTTCTGATCGATGACGTCGATATCGCCTTTCTCCTTGGGCTTTATCACCACGAGCAGTATTATGCCGATGAGGGCAACGCCTGCCACGCAGAGGAGAACTACCGACGCAATGTTGTTTTCCAGCCAGTCGCTCTCGCCGGCGAGGTGGTCGGCGGCGGCCGATACGCTTATCGCCATGAAGCTCTCTATCTCGGGAGTGTTGTATACGTTATCCTTTGCAGACATCCTTATAACATAGAAGGAGTTATCTGCCTGGGGAGTGAACGAGAGGTTGGAAGGGTTCCAGTTGTAGTCGGTATAGAGCTCGTAGTTGGGGTCGGTGGTCTCAACGTCGCTCGCCGACTCTATCGTCTGGAAGTATGCCGCACGCGACTCGGGATCGTTGAACAGATCGGATACCATGCCGATGAACCGGGCATATGATATGTTGCCGTGATCGCGCGTGTAGGCAAGCCTGTCGAAGATATACAGCGTGTACGTCGTTTCGTAGTTGGAGGAGAGACCGGAAATATCGAAATCGGAGGCAGTATACTGCGTGCCCACATAGCCTATCTCCTGACCCTCGGGATCGGTGACGGTGAGGCCGCCGTAGTTTACTTCGAACTGATATACGGGAACGTACCCGGTGAGCTTGCTGTTGGCGGGGTCTTCAAGCAGCGAGGTGAGCTCGCTTGCGGCAAAGGTCACCTTTTCGCCCTCGTCGTCGATATAATACATATCGTTGCCGGCAACGTCGGTGGCGTATATCGCAAAGCGGTACAGGCCGTCTGCCGAGAGCGAGAGAGAAAGCTCGTTGGCGGCAAGCGAAGTTACCGAACCGGTGCTGCTGCTTATATAATATATGGAGAACGTGAGGTCGCTGTAGGAAGTCACGTTGTCGGAGATGAAGTTTTCGTAGCTGGGAAGATAGAAGCTCTTGTCGTCACCGGCGGAGGCCTGCTGCGCCTCTATCGCCTCGTTTACGAGCTGCTGATAGCTTTCGCCCTCGGGAAGGACGTAGGTAGCGCCCTCGCCGTCGTCGGTGGCCCTTATGAAGTCGTACTGCTGCCCGTCGCCCGCGGTCATGGTATATTTATACTCTGCGGGGACGTACCAGTCGATGAACACGTTATCGGAATTGCCGCCCGACGCCGTGCTGTCCTGAACGGTATAGTAGAACTTAACGAGGCACTCGGTGTTGTAGCTTGCACCCTCCTCGCTCTCGGGAACGAAGGTATCGTTGCCGCGTATTACGGGAGCCACGCTGCCGCTGGATACAGAGATGAAGTTGCTCTCGTCGCCGGTGGCGTTGAGGTCGCCCGCCTCGAGCTGCTCGTTTGTGAGTATATAGTAGCTGAGCGAAGACCTGGGCGAGGTTGCGAGCATATCGATGACTGCGTAGTCAACGCTTATGTTGCGGCCGTAATCTATTGTATTGAAGCTCTCGGAGAGGCAGATCACGGGGGGAGTATTATCGTTTATAGTCCTCTCGCCCTCATCGCCGGTGAGCTCGAAGCTCTGGCCGTTGAAGGAATAGAGCACCATGGAGGCCGACCCGGAGGAGCCCTCGGCAAACTGAGCGCTGTAAGTCAAGGGAATTACCGATGTTGCGCTGTTGGAGGAGACGTAGCTTGCATAGCTGCCGCCAACGTTGGTAAACTCGCCCTCGACAGAAGAGGAGCCGTCGGACACGCTCACCTGATATACGCCGCTTGCGTAGTCGGAGAAGTTGACGGATATCCTTTCGGGGGAGAGCGCCTCGCTTTCGGAAGTGATGCTCTCTATCTCCTCGGCGCGCTCGGTGGCGTCCTCGGGAAGGGGATCGCCTATCTTTACATACACGCTGCCGCCCTCGGGAATGAAGGTGACGTAGTTTTCGGTGACGCCGTCCTCCGTCTGCGTGTACTGCTGCGACTGGAACTGTATGGTGAAGCTCTCGAAATTGAGCTCGTCAAAGCCTATCTCGGTGGAAAGGTATCCCTCCTGCGCCTCGGCGGTGGGGTTGCCCTCGTCATCCCTTACCGAGCTGAACCAGTGGTAAGCGAGGTTCTTGCGGTAGGTGATCCTGCTGTCGCCGTCGGCAAACACGAAGGAGGTATAGTATGCGCCGTCCTGCTGCTGCTCGGATATTTCCGCGTCGCCGGAGGTATAGAAATAGTTGCCGCCCGTCAGAGCGACCTCCCTGTCGGCGCTGGCAGCGATGGTGCCGCCCATGATGGCCGCAGCCGATAAGAGCGAAGCTGCCGAAACGAGCGCGAGTGTTGTTATTGATATTCTTCTTTTCTTTGTCATAAACCGCTCCGGAAATGGGTTAGTGGATACTGTATTTACGTCCGCACACGCGCCTTGCGGGCAGCCGCCGCGGAAATTGTGCGCGGAAAGGCCCTTAAAGGGCGTGCTCCGACACATTACCCGTTAAGTTTACTATTAAAAAAAGTATTTGTCAAACGCTTTTATTTGCGCCCGCCAAATACTTTTTAATTTTTCACACAAATACCTTAAAATTTTACGCTTTTACGTCTATGTGAAAATACTTCCACGGCTTTTCGGAAAGGGGAGGCTCGGCGATGAACTTGAGCTTTTCGCCCGTCACGGGATGGGAGAACGAGAGCGAGTACGCCCACAGCGCCAGCTTGCCCTTTACGGCGTGTTCGCCGCCGTAGCGCATGTCGCCGTATACGGGGGCGTTTATGGCGGCCGTCTGCACCCTTATCTGGTGCGTCCTGCCCGTGTGCAGCCTGATATCGGCGAGGCTGAGCCCCTCCGCCTCCTCCAATATGTCGTAGTCGAGCGAGGCGAACTTTGCCCCCTCCTCCGTCTGCGTGCACACATATACCATATTGTTTATGGAGTTCTTTCTGAGATAATTTTCGAGCGTGCCGCTCTTTTTTGCGGGGCAGCCGCAGAGCACGGCGAGGTACTTCTTTTCGAACCCTCCGCCCTTGAGCTGCTCGGAAAGGCGGGAGGCCGCCTTAGACGTCTTTGCATACACCATAACGCCGCCCGTGGGCCTGTCGAGCCTGTGCACGAGGCCGACAAAGGCGTTGCCGGGCTTGTTGTACTTCTCCTTTATGTACCTTGCCACGCAGTCGAACAGATTGTCGTCGCCCGTGCTGTCGGGACAGCAGGCGATGTTCTGCGGCTTTAAAACGACGATGATGTGGTTGTCTTCGTATAAGATGATGAGGTCTTCCGTTTGCATGATATTTCCTGAAATGTTTATTGTACGCGCGGCGGCGCGCCGCTGAAAATTTATATTTTAAAGGCCCGAAAGGACGGATGTTTTAAAGAGCCCGCGCCATTGTTTGCCCGGTCAGTTTAAAAAGGTGGCCAGCCCCGAACAGCCGCAGGGGAGCGCTATGCCCTCCTCGGTGGGCAGGCCGAGCTCGTACGCCTCGGTGACGGCGCCCCTCCCGCCGAGCGTGAGCGTGAGTATATTTTTTATGACCGTGGGCTGCAGGCCGGTGGTGTAGCTGTTTATCAGCATGAAGAGGGGATCGTCCGCAAGCACCTGCGTGCAGGTGGATACGAAGTCAAAGATGTCGTCCTCTATCTTCCACATCTCTCCCCCGGGGCCCCTGCCGTAGCTGGGCGGGTCCATTATTATGCCGTCGTAGCGGTTGCCGCGGCGGATCTCCTTTTTTACGAACTTGAAGCAGTCGTCCACTATGTAGCGTATGCCGCTTTCGATGCCCGAGAGGCGGGCGTTGCGCCCGGCGCGCTCGACCATTCCCTTGGCGGCGTCGACGTGGGTGACCAGCGCCCCGCTCTTTGCGCAGGCGACAGACGCGCCGCCCGTATAGGCGAAAAGATTTAAAATTTTGAGCGGCCTTTCGGGGAAAGCCGCGCGGCGGGAAGATATGAGCGCGCGCATTGCGTCCCAATTTGCCGCCTGCTCGGGGAAGAGCCCGGTGTGCTTGAAGCCCATTGGCTTTATGATAAACGAGAGGTCGCCGTAGGAGATGTTCCACTCCTCGGGCACGGGCTTTAAATACTTCCAGCCCCCTCCGCCCTTGCCGCTGCGGTGATAGACGGCGTTTATATCCTTGCAGGCATACAGATCGCGCGAGGAGCGCCATATCACCTGGGGATCGGGGCGCAGCAGAACTATGTCGCCCCAGCGCTCGAGCTTCATGCCGTCGCCCGTGGCCAATATTTTATAATCTTTCCATTTATCCGCCATCTTCATGGGCAAAATTATATAATAAACGGCGCGAAATGTAAAGTAAAAAGGCGGCGGAGCAAATTTTTCCTCCGCCGCCCCTGCCCGCGCCCTTTTATGCAGGTACAGAACCCGCCGACCTGCCGCAGAAATGCGCGGCGGCGCATATGCGCATGCCCGGCTTAAATATACTGCGCGAGCACGTTGTAGAGAGTGTTGTAGTACTGCCCGAGATAGGCCATGGCTATTTCGTCGGCTGTATAGTTTGCCAGCCTTTCGGCGGGATCGGCTATCGACATGTAGTAGTTGCGCACGATCTGGTATCTGTCGAGATAGGAGAGCGAATAGTCGACTATGTAGCCTGCCACCTCCCCGCTGCCCGAACCCGAGCCGCTGCCCGAGCCCGAACCGCTGCCAGAACCGGAGCCCGAGCCGGTTTCGCCGTCGTCCGCGGTGGGCACGTTGAGCGACATATTGTAGATGAGGTCGTCCTGCAGTATGGCCAGCCTGCGCTCGTAGTCCTCGTCGAGCTCGTCGCACTTGTCCTCGTACAAACTTGAATTGAGCATGCCGTTGTCGAGGAGAATGTTGTAAAAAGTCTGCTTGTCGAGCGCGAGCTGATACGCCATCTCGTTCTTCTCCTTCTGCGCGGTGCGCAAAAGTCGCATCTGCACGGTGGAGAGCGCGAGTATCTCGCTCTCGGTCATGTCTATTATGTCAAAAG
The DNA here is from genome assembly GCA_944330115.1 of uncultured Clostridia bacterium. GTDB lineage: Bacteria > Bacillota > Clostridia > Christensenellales > Borkfalkiaceae > Coproplasma. The sequence goes on along the minus strand of CALVIN010000006.1, from coordinate 72,625 downwards.
TCAAAAAATCACCCCCTCACCGCATATTTTGCGCACACCGAGCGGAGATGCTGCGAACACGAGGCGGAGATGCTGAACTCCCTGCCCTCCATTCCCACCTTCACCTCGCCGTTGACGCCGCTGTATGTGCGGCTGCGCCCGCCGCACTCCACGGTGAGCGTATCGGCGCCGTACGCCGTTATGCTGCAGAGAAATTTTTTTGACGGCGTGCCGAAGTCGCACGGGCCGCTCTCCCAGCTGCCCTGCTCCGCCGTGCGCACTATCTCATACAGCCCGTCGCCGTAGAAAAAGACGCGCCCGCCGCCGCACATGCACGTAGCCTTGGCCTTTATGTAGCCGGCCGACCTGCCGTTTACGTCTATGCAGGCTATTACATCCTCGCCGCCGAGCTTGCCGCCCGCATAGTAATACCCGCCGCACGCCGCCGCGCACGAAACGTCGCCGAAGCCCTCCAGCCCCTCCGCCTCAAACTTCTTCACCGTGCCGTCGTAGCAATACATGCCGGACGGCGTAAAAAAGCACAGCTTGCCGGCGCACACGGCGACGGTATCGGCCGTTATGCCGTCGGTCACGGTGTCGGTGACGTCCACGCGGAAGGACTCGGCCTCGCCGAAGGCGCGCAGCACGGTGAGCCCGTACTGCCGCACGGCGACGAGCTTGTTGTCGAACACCGTAAGTTTTGATATGTCCCCGCGGAGGGCGTCGAGGCGGACGTAACCCGCGCCGTTTATGCCCGCATCCCAGCCGTGCACGTCGCCGGGCTCCGACCAGCGTATGGTGCGGGCGTCGTCGGTATCTATGCCGAACATTCTGTTGCAGTGCACGACAGCATAGCGCACGGGCGGGCAGGTATCCGGCCCGGCAGTGTTCGACTGCGCCTTTACGGACTTGCCGCCGTCGCAGATGATCGTGAAGTCCTCGCCGTTCTCGTGGCACTCGGCAAAGGACGGGCGGGCAGTAAAGCCGCTTGCATACAGATAGAAGTTGTTGCTCGCGCCCGTGCAGCGGTACACCGTGCCGCCGTTGTAGATATACAGGTTGTTGTGCGAGGTGAAATATATGCCCTGCGCCGCCGCGGGTATGTTGTTTACCGTTATCTGCGAAAGGCCGTAGGCGGGGCGCAGCCCGCCGCCGCTCTCTTCAAGCCCGAACAGCCTGCCCTTTGAGAGCAGATACTCCGCCTTATAGTTGCGCCCGCCGAGCGAAGTTATGCGCGGGACGTACCTCATACCCAATACCTCTGTCTGAGCGCGCCCTTTGCCCTCTCGTGCGGGCGGAAGCGCTCTATTTCGGCGCGGTAGCGGCTCTCCCAGCTCTCCGAGGCCTCGATATCCCCCGAGATGAGGCAGTATTCGGCGGCTATGCCGTACGCCATCATGCGCTCGCCTATGGGGTAGCCGGGGAAGTCGCTCTCGTCGTCCAGCTCCTTTGCCGAGGGCGCGAAGAGATACTTTATGTCGTAGCTGCCCGCGGCGAGCTCTATATACTTGGGATATATGGCGTAGGGCGACGGCCTGCCCGTCTGCGTCACCGAGAGTATCTTATAGGGCGTCTTTGAAAAGGAAGTGTAGTATATCCTGCCGTCCGCCGAAGTGAGCGTCTCCTCCGCGGAGAGCGGGAAAAAGCCGCGCGCGAGCTCGTCCTCAACGGCGTTGTAGCAGTGCAGCACCGCCGTGACGAGGCGGGAGATCTCCCCGTCGGAGGAGTATGCGCCGGACTCTATCATGTCGGCGGCGTCCTGCCTGTCGAGAAAGGCGAGGGCGGTTTTTATTACGTCAGAAACAAGCATCTTGTTGCCTCCTGAAAAAAATATGAAATATAAAGGGCGGCGCGCCCGCGCCCCGCGCGTGCGCGCCGCCCGTATCAGATTTGCGCGGGGAGCGACATCACGCCCCCCGCGGCAAATGCCGCGGCGTTGCCCGCCGAGGCAAAAGGATATCAGAAGCCAGATATCTCGCACTGGGCGCACGGCCTCTTGCAGATGAGCTCGGCATACTTTACCAAAGTGGCGCTGTACGCCGCCTTGCCGGGCACCTGCTTTAATATCTTGCCGTCCTCGTCCTCCAGCCACGACCAGTCGCACAGCTGCGCGAGCACGAAGTCGTCGGTGTTGACGAGGTAAATCTTGTCATCGGGGCAGTACCTGTCGGCGACGACGGGTATGCCGTCGAAGAGTATGGCGCTGTAGCCGCCGTTTAAAACGGTGGTGGAGAGCTGCATCTTCGATTCGCCCAACAGCGCGCCTATATCAGACTTGGTCTTGTAGGAGCACAGTATCATGTTGGGGCGGTTGTTGCAGAACGCCTCCATGTAGTTTATGTTTTCCATTATGCCCGCCTCGGTGAGCGAGGTCATGGTGAAGCGCACGGGGTTTAAAATACTCTCGGAAGAGCGGGTGAGGCCGTAGATGTCGCCCGTGCCGAATATGGCCTTGAAGCCCGTTATCTCCTTGCCGTATGCGCCGTGCACATACAGATCCTTGCCGGTGAGCGTGCCCTCAACCGTGGCGGAGAGAGTCACCGTGCCCGCGCCGTAGTCCACCGAAGACACGGTGAGCCCGTCGCCGCCCGTCATTATGCCGGTGGTGGACCTTAAATCTACCGTCATGCCCTCGTATACCCTGCCTATGGGAGATACGGTGAGGGTGGTGCCGCTCGTCTTGGTTATGGTGCCGATATAGCCGTTGCCGTCGCCGTAGAGCATGCGCGAAAAGTTGACCTTTGCGCTGGATATGAGTCCCTCCATTTCGGCGTTAAGCAAATTTACGAATGCGCCGCCCGAGTTGCCCGAGGCGCGCAGCGCCTTATCGGATATCTCAATGGTGCCGTAGATATTTTTGAGCGTGGAAGTGAGGTTGACGTATCTGTTTGAGCCCGCAGCGGGGAGGGCGCCGTCCTCGTCCCCCGCTATAACGCGGGTGTTGTCGCCCTTTACCACGGCGACCTTGACCTCCTTGCCGAACACCTCGGCGCTGTGCTTTTCGATGGCCGCATAGAAGGGCGATACGGCGTCGAGCTGGGTGGCTACGGCGTCGAGATAGTAAGTTTTGAGCGCCTTGTCGGCGTTAGTGAGTGTTATCAACTTTTTCCTCCTTTATCGTCTTGGAAATTACTGTTTGAAATTGCCGTTAAAAAATTCCTGCGCCAGCCTGCCCGCCTCCTTTATGCTTGCAGGCCGCGTTTTGGGCGACGTTACGACTATGCCGCCCGTCACCATCGGCGCGCCCTTTGCAGACGACACCGACTTTAAATAGTCGGCGATGATCTTGGTTTTCACCTCCTCGTCGCCGGCCGCCGCCTCGTAGAGCGAAGCGGAATTTTGCGTATGAGCCGAGGGCTCCCCGCTTGCCGCCTGAGCGGGCGGGTTTTCAGCCTTGTTCGACTCCAGCTCTCTGAGGCGCTGACTGCGTCGGGTGAATTCGGCCTCGAGGCTGTTATACGCATCCAAAAGGGCCTTTACGTCTTTGAATTTGCCGAGGTCTGCCGCAACTTCCTTCTTCTCTGCCTCCGCAGCGTTTGCCGTACCGGGGCACTCATTTTCAAGGTTATCCATTTTGTTCCTCCCTTAATTTGTTTTTATGTATCTCAAGGTGCGCGCAAACGCGCTCCTCGGTATCCTTTCCGCACTCCTGCGAGAGCAGAAATGCAGTATGTTCGGCTATGTGCACGGCGTGGTCGTCATACTCCTTCACCTCCGCGGGCGCGCTCTTCATCGCCTCGTTTTCGGCGGCGGCGCGCTCGGCGTGCATGTGCGCAAGATCTCTCTCCCCCGCAAAGCCGCCGTAGCCTATAAAGGAGAGCACCTTGTTCTTCGTATACCTGCTCAGCTTGCCGTCGTCGTCCGATAAAAGCCCCCTGTCTATCATCTCATACACGACGTTGCGCCGCTCGGCGGGGGTCAGGTTTATGTCGCTGTCCGACTCTAAAATGACCTCGTCGGAGATTATATCCGTCCCCTTGAAGAGCATGAGGCGCACATTGCCGCCCTCCGCGGGCGAGCGCACTATGCGCGCCTCGGCGGCGAACTGCCTGTACAGACGGAGTATGTGCCTGCCTATCAGCTTTAACGCCTGCTTTATCGATTCGTAGCACACGTTGAGGCGGGCCTCGTCCTGCTCGATGAGCAGCTGCAGGCCGGTGGCGCTCGTCACCGAAGAGAAGCTCTGCCCGTTCTGCGTGAGGTCGCCCATGCCCGAAATTTTGGTGAATTCGTCGGAGAGCATCTCCTCCTCCTTTTCAAAGGAATCGGGCAGCGGGCCGGAGGAAAACATCTCGGGCGGCTTGCCGCCCTGGCGGTATACTATCACCTTGCCGGGGCGAAGGCCGTCCTCCACGAGGTCGTCGACGTCGAGCGAGCCCTCCTCCACTACCACCGTGCCCATGGAGAGCCTGTTCAAAAACTCGTGCTTGCGGTTGCGCACGGCGTTGTATGCACGCTGCACGGGGATCATTCTGTCGACCACGCTTATGCCGAAAAAGCTGCCAGCGAGCGGAATGCACGTCTGCTTTATGAAGGGGTATGTCCTCGCGCCGTTTTCGCCGTTTATGTATGGCAGCGGGCCGTCGTACAGCAATACGCCGCCGGCGACGGCGGTCAGCCTGCCCTCGGGCATGTCGGCGGCGGGGCGGGAATAGCGCTCTATGACCACCTCGTACCCCCTGCGCTTGCAGCGTATCCTGCCGCCCTGCGTACCGCACGCCGCGCACGGCGAGAGGGCGAACTCCTCTATGTCCCTGCCGGCAAGTTTTACGCCATATGCCGCAAATATGTCCTGCACCGACACGGCGCGGGCGTGAATTATGGAGGGCTGAGCCTCTATGCTCTCCTCCGAGAGCGAGTAGGGGTATATTTCGAATGGCGAGAGGGCCATCACCTTTACGTCGCCCGCACACACGTTTTCGCCCTCCTCCGTTTTGCCGAGCACGTCGCCCGCCGAGTTGTCCCATACCACCTTGTAAAAGGCCGTGCCGCACGTCTCCGACCACACCGTGGCGGCGGAGAGAGCGTCGTCCAGTCCCGCCCTTTCGCCGGCGGCGGCAAGTATGGCGCCCGAGAGCGCCGCGGCACGCTTATCGGCCTCGTCCTCCGAGAGGGCGCGCACGGAAAGCGCGGGGCGTATGCGGGCCAGGCGGGAACAGCGGAGCTCTATAGTGGGCGCTATTCTGTTGAACACCCGCTTGGGCTGCCATCCGTACTCCCTCTCCTCCTCTTCTATCTCCCCCGCGGAATTTATGCCGCAATACTGGTTGCCGCTCAAAAAATTCATGTCGAGCTCCCACTCGCGCTCGAGCGCCGCCCGTTCCTTCTGCCTCTCGGCAAAGTCGGCCTCCACGTCCTCTACCAAGGCGCGTATGCGCGCCTCCTCCCGTCGGGTCGTCTGATCTTCATCGGTCTTGGTTTTGTGAGTCAATGCCTTCCTCCTTTAACATTTCAATAAGTTTTTTTCTGCGCTCCTCGAGCTCGGCGTCGCTCATCCCGTCGACTTCGGCCTCGCCGTCGAGCAGCATCTTCACCGCCTTTATGTCGGGCGGGACGTCGCGCTTTGTTATTTTGCGCTTTACAAGTTTGAGCTCGTCGCCGTCGACGGTGTATTCCTCCACCACCTCGCTGGTATCGAACCCGACTGCGCACTTGATAAGCGCCTTTTTTACTCCTTCATCGCTCAATCTTTTTGTGCAACCTCCTTATCCTTCTCTGTTTGTCGCGGGCGACGGGCGAAAGATTTTGCTCCCTCTCGGCAGGGCGGGGACGGGTCATTATAAAGTACCTCAGCTCGTCCATGCTGTGGTCGTTGCGCTTTACGGGACTGTCGCCCGCGCCCCAGCTGTAGCCCTTGAACTCCGATATCATGTTTTCACAGTTTTTGAAGATATATATGTCCGGCTCGCCGTTGCCGCGCGCAAGGTAGCTTTTAACGCGCGATATGCCCGAAAAGACATCCTTGTTGACGTTGGTATTCACAAGAATTCCCCTCTCGCCGAAGAGCTCCGCCACCGACTTTGCCGAGGCAAGCGTGCGCTGATTGGCGGCGCTGTCGATGAGCGCCTGCACCCTGCCGCAGCTATCCGTCTTCCAGCCGAGTTTGCGGCTGATCTCCATGATCGCGCGGGCGTGGAAGTCGATGTCTTTCCCCGCGGCGTAGTGCTCGGCTATCACATACACGTTGCCGTCCCAGTCGACGCAGTACCAGTGCGCCGAGAGCGGGTTATTCAGCCCCGGGTCTATTGATATCATCTCCTGCCACTCGGGAGGCACGGCAAAGGGTTCTATAACGTGCACGTCCTCGTCAAATTCGGGATACACGAGGCCGTACCCCTCCGAAAAGCGGCCGTATTTGCGGCTGTCGAGCGCGCTCTCCGACAGGGCGCCGTCGAGCATGGCTATCTCGCTCTTGGAGAGAAAGGGATTGTCGTCCCAATTCATGAACTCGTACCATATCTCGGGGTTTCTGCGCCTGTTGAGATATATCTCATCGTATATAAAGGTGCGCCCCTTGAGCGGCGTCATGGTGCCGAATATGTCGCCCCGCCTGTCCATCACGCGCATCAGGCACTCCTCATACACGTCGCGCGGAGGCTCCTCGTCGAACCAGACATAGTCAAGCGAGGCGCCCTGGAACTTTTCGCGCCCCTGGTCGCAGCTCTTGAAGCCTATCGTGGATATGCCGCCGAACACGTTTTTTACCTTTATCTGGTCGATGACGCCCGAAGCTGGACTGTCTTTGCGGCCGGAGAGCATTACGATATCGGCTATCCAGCTCTTGGGGAGATAGTATAAAATTTTGCTCTGCGCAACGTCGCGCTGCACCTGCTGCGAGAGCGACACCACCCACCCGAAGGTATCCCTTCTGTTCCTGCGGTAGGGATGAATTCCGCGCGCCATCCACACCGTCTCCACGGCGCCGCACTCGGTTTTCCCCGAGCGGTTGCCGCCGAACACCCACCTGTTGCGCTTTTTGCACTTGTGAAATGCCAGCTGCTTTTTGTGCTTCTTCCTGCCCGTGTTATAGCCGGCAAGCTTGTTCTGCGCACGCCTCTTTTCAAGTTCGGCGTCTATCGCCGCTATGGCGCGTATGATATCTTCACGCTGCATTGATCGATTACCTTTGCAAAAGACTTTAAATTACAAAAATATATATTTTTCACGGCGCATATCCCCCTTAAAATGCTGTTTGTATGAAGGTACTCAAACCGGCGGCGGCGCTGTTTGCCGCCGTCATGCTCGCATTTGCGCAGTTCGCGGCGGAAGATGCAAAGGATATATCTGCAAGCGCCGCCGAAACGGGCGCGACAACGTACGCCCGCGCCTCCTCGCGCGAGGCATACTTCTGCACGGCCGCCGACCTCTCGACGGCCATATTTGCCGTGCCCTACACATACTGCGTGGAAGTTATCTACGAGGAGGGCGAGTGGTACCGCGCCAAATACGCCGAAGACAGCGGCATATACCGCGCCGTGTACGGCTATGTGCAAAAATCCGGCTTTGAACTTTTGAGCGAAAGCCCGCAAGTGACCTACCTTTACAAGTCGGTATCGGTCACCTTTTCGCAGGACTCCGCGGGCAACCTGCCCGCCATCGACGACATAACCGTGACGGCCGCATTTTACGGCTCTTATTACAGCGGCGCCTCGGGGTATTCATACGTGCTATGCAACGGTTCGTTCGGCTATATTGCGGGAGCAAATGAAGATTATCCGCTGATCGTCACCGACGAGGAGGAGCCCCCTCCGCCCGGGCAGGACGTCGAAGAAGAACAGACGGGCAGCGGCGGCACCATAGTTGCCGTAGTGGTGATTGCCATTATAGCCGTGCTCGCCGTCGGCCTCGTGATAGCCTCGAGCCGAAAACCGAAAATAAAATAAAACAAATTCACGAAATTGTTTGGCTGGTGCCGCCGAACAATTTCCGTGATTTTTGGGGAGCCAGCTCCCCCTTGCCCCGATTTATAAGAGCTCTCATATCATATAATCGGGGCAATTCCCCCTTGGTGAGCCGCAGGTATGCGCAAATTGAGTCCTGCTGCGGCGGGAAACCCGCCTTGCGACGTTTATTTATTTTAGAAATAACTCTGCGCAAGGCTGAATTTAGTTCAGCCGTTAAGCGCGGTCGCCTAGTGCCTCGTTGGTCGTCCCCGAGGCGCCTCACGCTACGCTCGGCATGTCTCGGTCTCTCCGCGGCACACGAAAGGCGGCTTACTGGAGGTGAATGGTGGCATTTCTGATAATCGGGGGCACTTATTTATGCCGCCAGAGGAACTTAGTTCCTCAAAATCACGAAATTTTTTGCGCGCGGCCAGAGCGGAATTTTTGTGAACCTCTCTCATAACCCCAGCTCCTCCATTACCCTGAAGCTCTCGGCAAAGCGCTCCGTCCCGCCGCGTATCCTGCGCGCAAAGGCGACCGCCAGCCTGTGCATCTCCCTCCCCTCGCTACCCCGCCTGCGCGGCGCAAAGGCGTACTCTTTGAGCTTTTCAAGCTCCCCGTCGCTGAATTTTTCGGCAGCGCCGTTCAAAAATCCCCACAGCACGCACAGTTCCCCCTTTTTGTGCAACAGTTCCGCCACCGCAACGGCGCAGTCGTACGCCCCGCGCGAACTGTTCAGCGAATATGCCCTGTGACATATAAGCCTGTTCAGCCTGGTCTCCGCCTCCTCCGGCTTAAAGTAAAATTTTAGTATGGCCTTCAACCTCATTTTTACGCCTCTCGCTTAAAAATACGAACATTTGTTTGTTTTCTGTTTAGATTATACCCGATAAATATGACAGAATCTTCATAATTAAAAAATTTTTATGGCAATTTATAAGAAAATTTCTGTTACAAAGGCGCACGGCGCAACTTTTTACCTGCCGTGCGGGCACATTTTTACGCGACTTCGCGGCGGCAGTACGATATACAGCGCCGCCCGCCCCGCGGCGGGAAATCTGTCCGACGGACGACAAACATAAAAAAATGCGCCCCATTCCGTGCACTTTCGGCAAGATACGCGCATGCATGCGCACAAAAATTACACTCATTATTTTAAAAATCTTTACAAGCTCGGCGGGGTGTGGTATAATTTTTAGCGTGAAAAGGACATTAGCAGTTTTATTATGCGCCGCAACCGCGGCGGCAACGCTCACCTGCGGCGCCGCGTTCGGCCTTACAACCAAATATGCAGACGCCGCGACGACGGTCTATCCCGACTTTGTTTCGGAACTCGACCTCGGCGGCTTCGACAACTACGCCGTGGGCGAAAACCAATTCGCCTTTTCCAAGGGCTCGCAGATATACATATACGAAGGAGGCAGTGCAGATCTGACCACCGACGCAAGCGGCATGGGCGTGTATGTATACGAAGGCGGAGTACTTGTGAACGACGGCGAGGCGCTCTATGCCTACGACCACGCCTCCTCGGGCAGCTCGGCAAACATCACCGACATGAGCTATTGCAGCGAGGGGCTGCTGTTCTCCGACGGCAGCGGAGTATACCTCTACTCCGACGGCACGGTGACAGAGAGCGACCAGACCATGCCGCCCGTTCAGAGCGGAATTATAACCAACGGCTCACTCGCCTATTCGGTAGACGACGGCACGCTGCGCGTCACCGACATGGCCGCCGTGCGCACCGACTTCCCCGCAGGGCGCTATACCGACCTCAAAGTGATAGGAGGCAATGTATATGCCCTGCTCGACGGCGGACTGTGCGTAGTTGCGGGCACGAGCATAACAAACATAGCCGTGATAGGCTATACCTTCCGCTATACCGACGAATCGCAGGGCGAAACAATTGCCGTGGGCAACACCGCGCAGCTGCTCAAAAACCCGTCGGCGCAGTACAGGCTGGTACCGGCGGGGCAGTACGTCACCGAGATCGACCTTTCGGACCTCTCAGGCGCATACTTCGTCACCGTGGGCAGCGAGGAAACTCCCGCCACCCGCAGAACGGACACCGAGTGCTACGCTCTCGTGCTGTGCACAACCGGCAATGCCGACATAATCGCCACAGGCAGCAAGACCTATGTGACGTATGCCACGAGCGTAAAGGCCAACCTTACGACCTCCGCCGCCCCCTTTGAGCAGGCGAAACTCAACTACCCCGCGGGCATATACAGCATGCCCTATATGTGCGAGGCGACCAGACTTCTGTCGCTCGACGCCGGCGCGGAGGTGAGCGTGCTCAGCCAGATAACCGCGGACGGACAGGCACAGGCAGACGGCGCGCTCGAGGCGGACTTCTGCAGGGTGGTATATGTTTCGGACGACGGCACGGCGACCTCGGGCTATGTGGCAACCGCCTTCCTCACCGTGTATAATTTCTCGGGCGAAGACGGCGAATTTACCGAGCCCACCGCGCCCGAAGATTACAGCGAAGAGAACGTAATACTCACCGTCGTGCTCGTTATAGTCATAGTGGTGCTCGTTATAGCGGGCGTTGCATACCTTGCATACGTCAGCGGCTCCAACAGGCGCAAGAAGAAAAACAAGACCGAAGGCGACGGCGGCGACACGTACGACAACGACTTCGAAGAAAAAATGTAATAAATAAATTAAATTTTTACTTTGTTTTTATTATTTTAATTTAATTTAAATAAGCGCAAAGCGCGGCATATGGCGCTATGGCACAGAAAAACCAAGGCACAAGAATGCGGCAGCGTCGGCGGAAAATTCCGCCGACGCTGCTTTTTTATTTAAAATAAATTTTTAATTATTTTTTATTTAAATTTAAATAATTTAATTTTTAATTGCAATATATTTATTTTTTACAGCAGAGCGGCGCGCCCGAAAATTCGGGCGCGCCGCATTTTAATTTACATTATATGCAATGCAAGGTCGCTTATTTTTTTGAACCGACCATATTCGCAAAATTGCCGTTAAATATTAAATAGTTGCGGCATATATGCGGGGCAATTGCATTTTTTCACAGTTTGAATACGTTTAAAGTCGCGTCGGAATAACCGAACACCCCGCCGCCAGAGATCACCTGCAGCGTTGCGGGGACGCTCGTTATATTGAACACTGCCGCGGCCGATATCGCCTCGGCCTGCGAGGCGGAATCGAACCTCGTCTGCGCGGCGCCCGCGCTCTGCGTGGTGCCGTTGAGCGAGAAATTGATGGTGTTTACGGCGGGGAAGGACGTGATATTTGCGGGGTAAGTCGTGCCGTTGTACTGCACAAAGTAGGTGCCGGGCTGACTTATCGTAACCGTATCCGAGCCCGCGGTGTGCGCAATTGCCGAACCCTCCACCACGTTGTTTACGTCAAATTCAAGCGCTCCGCCGCTCGAAGCCACCGCCGCCGGCGTGGAATACGCGCTCAGCGCCTGCGGATCTGTTCCGCCCGTCGCGCCCGTTGCACCCGTAGGACCAGTCGGGCCGGTAGGGCCGGTGGGCCCGGTAGCCCCCGTAACACCCGTAGGACCTGTCGGGCCCGTTGCGCCGGTAGGCCCGGTAACACCCGTAGGCCCGGTAACGCCCGTAGGCCCGGTAACGCCCGTTGCACCAGTCACACCCGTTGCTCCCGTGGAGCCGCCGGACGGGCCGGTTGCGCCGGTGGGACCAGTTGCCCCGGTTGCACCCGTAGCACCTGTTACACCCGTTGCACCCGTTGCACCGGTTGCTCCCGTGGGACCTGCGGGGCCGGTGGGGCCGGTGGGGCCTACGGGGGACGGTCTGTCGTAGACTATTTTTTCTACGACTATATCAGCCGCACCGCAGACGGGGCGGCAATCATCATTAAAATTCATACATACCTCTTTATTCGGGCGGCACGCCAAATGTACGGCACTATATGCGCGGCATAAAGCGGCCATATACGCACATGGTGCGCGCAAACTGCCGCCAACATGCAATAAAACACAACATGCGGCACGCGCACATCAGGCGCGCCTCGCCCACTATCAGCATATGAATTTTTTACATTTAAAGTTCGCTCGCACCCGCACAACATAAAAGCCCGCAGAGATTGCGCTCCGCGGGCAAAATTATTATCTGTTTCTTTCCCAAAAGTTGACGGCGAGGTCAAACCACCCCTCGGCGACGGTGCCCGTGCCCAGGCCGAAGCCGTGGCCGAGGCCGCTATACACATAAAATTCCGCGGGCACCCCATCGAAGAGAGCGCCTCTATACGCCGCTGCATGGTGCGCCAATTTGCGATGCCGCCGTGGTCGCGGCAATAGTAGCAGGCGCGGCAGGGAGCTATCTTTTTATCGGCGACGCGTATCTTTTCCACTACACTTCCCGCCTCCCGCGCGCCCTTTGCGAATTGGTCGCACAATATATTGGAATTACCGCCCTTCCTGGGGCTGCCGGAAAGAATCAGAACCTTTTTCATTTTTAAGTTACCTCGCAAAATTTATAGTGATATCAGCATTCATGTTCCAAGTCTGATTTTTTAAAATTGCATTCCACTGACTTTCTGTTCCGTCATAATTTATAGTGAGAGTGCAGCCACGGAAAATGCAATACACCCCCATATATGGCCAAAATAACGGCACAAAAACAATTTAGCGCAGTTCAGTTGCTTTCAAAAATATCTGTTAAAAATTCGTCGAAGGGCGGGATCCGGTTGCAGGAGGAGTTGCCGGCGCCAAAACCGTGCCCCACGCCCTCGTAAACGTGCTCCTCCACTGTAATGCCCGCCTCTCGGCAAATAACTTTTTAATGGCATTTTTCATGGAATTTTACCCCTCGTTATGCTATATTGAGCCCCTCGAGCCAGCTCTCCACAGTCGACCGCGAGGCACCAGAGGAGAACCTACGGCCGTCCTGCCAGTTGCCGCTGCCGCCCGCCATATCTGCAAGCACCTGCGTGCTGTTGCCGAGGCCCGAACTTGACGAGGTGCAGAAGGTATAAACCATCTTTCCCGTGAAGTCGTTGCTCTCCACGAAGTCATACACAGGCCACGCCGCCTCGTACCACCAGATGGGGAAGCCGAGGAATACGGTATCATACTCCGCCCAATTTTCGACGGTGTCTTCAATAAGCTGCACCGTCTGCAGCGTGCCCGCCTGCTTTGCCTCGTACTCCCTCACCACGCGGCTGTTATCATCCGTCCAGCGCAAGTCGGCCGACGTGTAGGGATCTGCGGGCACGAGCTCGAAAATGTCGCCGCCCGTGTAGTCGGCGATATATTCCGCCACATTTTCTGTGTTGCCCGTGGCAGAAAAGTATACCACAAGCACTCCGTCCTCTTCGGGCTCCTCTGGCGTTTCAGGCTCGTCGGGCGTTTCGGGGGTATCGGGTTGCTGTACGCCGCCTGTATCATCGGTGCCGCCGCTCGGCGTATTGTCGTTTGCGCAGGCGGCAAAGGTAAGCGCCATGCAGCCCGCCGCAAGGCAGCACACAAGCGCAGTCAAACATCTTTTAAAAAATTTTATCTTCATATCTTTCCTCCGCAAATTTTTTAAAATTGCCGTTGGTTGGGGCATACTGTGGGGTCTTTTTAAATTTTAAGGTTATATTTTGCGTTGTGAAAGCGGCAATTTGCGCCGCGTTTTCAAGGCGCACGGCATGCCCCGCAAACGGTGTTTTACCAATTCTTTTTGACGGTGTCGTGCGTATGTCCGCGGCGCTCCTCTACCATGCGCACGAACATCTCCACGGTGGCGGGATCGGTGTGCGAGAAGAAGGACGACTGCTCCCTATCGAGCGCTGCAATGGCGTTCATATCCTCATCGGAGAGAGTGAAGTTAAACACGTCAAAATTTTCGGTCATGCGCTCCTTGCGGACGGACTTGGGGATAACTATTATGCCGCGCTGCAGGTGCCAGCGGAGCATTACCTGCGCGGTAGTTTTGCCATACTTGGCGCCTATTTTTTTGAGCACGGGCTCGTCAAACAGCCCTCCCCTGCCCTCGCCGAAGGGCGCCCACGCCTCGTGCGCGACGCCGTATTTATTCATCCACTCATGCGCAACTTTCTGCTGGTTATGCGGGTGCGTTTCCACCTGGTTTACCATGGGCCTTATGCGCGAGAAGGAGCACAGATCGACGAGCCTGTCGGGCGCGAAGTTTGAAACGCCTATCGCGCGCAGCTTGCCCTCGGCATACAGCTCCTCAAGGGCGCGCCACGCGCCGTAATAGTCGGCAAACGGCTGATGCAGGAGCACGAGGTCGATATGGTCGGTCTGCAGCTTGCGCATCGACTCAAGCACCGACTTGCGGCACTCGTCGTGGCCGTAGTGCTCTATCCACACCTTTGTGGTGATAAAAATCTGCTCGCGGGGTATGCCCGACTTTTTTATAGCCTCGCCCACCTCTTCCTCGTTGAAGTAGGACTGGGCCGTGTCGATATGCCTGTAGCCGACGGAGAGGGCGTCAAAAACGCACCGCTCGCACTCCTCCCTCGTCACCCGGTATACGCCGTAGCCGAGCTGCGGCATTTTAACTCCGTTTGAAAGCGTTATATATTCCATAAAGAACCTCCTTTTTATTTACGCCACCATTATAGCGCCTTATATTTTGAAAGGGGATAGCATTTTGGTTTATTGTATATACTTTTAGTAAATACAAAGGCCGCGCGCCCGTTCGGGCGCGCGGCTGCATTAAAAATACTTTTCAATTTGCGGCTATTGCAATTCAGTCTGCGGCGATCTCGCTTAAAAGGCCGATGAACTTTTTTACGAGGGCGGTGGGCCCGGGCGAATAGAACACGCCGAAGGGGACAGAGTCTTCCCAGTCGGCGGGGATTATTTTTAAAAGGGGGTGCACGTCCTCCCAGCCCTCCACGGTGATTATGGGTATGTTTTCGGCGACGGCGCGGTTGTATGCCGAGAGGTTGAACTGCGGGAAGTCCTCGGTGGCGACTCCCGCCCCCTCAAGCTTTTCGCGCAGGGCGTCGATATATTTGTTCCAGCCGCGGCGGATGAACATCACGCGCCGCCCCTTCAAATGTTCGGTGGTAATGCGCCTCTCGGCGCTGAGCGCATGCGTCACCGGCACGGCCAGAAGTATGCGTTTATCGTACATATGTGCGGCCAGACAGCCGCGCTCTTTCAAAAAATTGTCGTCGTACAGCCCCGCCACCACGTCGATGTGCTGCCCTAAATTTTTGAGTATCTCCACCGAGTTCACGGGGTTGTTTTCAAAGGGTATGAGCTCGATCTTCAAGGTGGGCATGCGGCTCTGTATCTGCGACCACACGTCGAGAACAAACTTTGCGGGCGTCATCACGGAGGTACCTATGCGTATCGACCTGCGGCTCTCGCCCTCGTCTATCTCCCGCGCCCTACGCGCGGCGCGCTCCATGTATTCGAGGATATAGCGCGCGTCCTGCAAAAAACTTTCGCCCGCCTTGGTGAGCTTTAAGCCGTGGTTGGTGCGCAAAAACAGGCGCACCGAAAGCTCGCCCTCCAGCGCATTTATCTGCTTCATCACGGCGGTTGCCGTAACATACAGCTCCTCCGCCGCCTTGGTAAAACTGCCGCACTCGGCAACCTTTATAAAAGTTTGCAGCCGCCCTTCGAACATACTCCCTCCCGTATCAACTTTTGGTAGATATATTGGCAGATACATTATATCATACAGCAAAAAGAGGGGCAACGGCAAAATATACAAAAAATACGGGCGGACGCTTGCTATTTTTGCCGCGTGTGGTATAATGATAACAAACAAAAGTTTGTCACAGCCAAAAATATTACGGTTAAAAAAATGTATTGCCGCCGCGTTTAGTGCAAAAGCGGCAGCGGGAAGTGAGATATGTTTACACAGCCTACCTTTTTTGAAGACGACAGCAGCCTTCCGCTTGCGGCGAGATTGCGCCCGCGCGACCTTTCGGAATTTGTGGGGCAAAAGCACCTTTTGGGCGAGGGCAAAGTGCTGCGCAAAATAATAGAGAGCGACAAGATAGGCTCCATGATATTCTGGGGCCCGCCCGGCGTTGGCAAGACGACGCTTGCGCGCATAATCGCAAACCACACCAAGGCGGAATTTATCGACTTTTCGGCCGTGACGAGCGGCATAAAGGAGATAAAGCAGGTGATGGAGCAGGCCGAAAAGAGCAGGCGGTTCGGCACAAAGACCATACTTTTTGTAGACGAGATACACCGCTTTAACAAGGCCCAGCAGGACGCGTTTTTGCCCTTCGTTGAAAAGGGCAGCATAATACTCATAGGCGCCACCACCGAAAACCCCTCGTTTGAGGTAAACGGCGCGCTCCTTTCGCGCTGCAAGGTGTTTGTGTTGCAGGCGCTCTCCACCGAGGAGCTCACCGACCTTTTGAACAGAGCGCTGCACGATGAGCGCGGCTTCGGCGGGCAGGACGTGGATATTGCGCCCGAGATAATTGCAATGATAGCCGAATTTGCCAACGGCGACGCGCGCAGCGCCCTATCCACCTTAGAGATGGCCGTATTGAACGGCGACGTCGACCAAAAGGGCAAGATAACCGTTTCACGCGAGACGGTGGAAAATATTACGCTGAAAAAATCGCTGCTGTACGACAAGACGGGCGAGGAGCACTACAACCTGATTTCGGCGCTGCACAAGTCGATGCGCAACTCCGACCCCGACGCCGCCGTGTATTGGCTGGCGCGCATGCTTGAGGCGGGCGAGGACCCCCTGTATATTGCGCGCAGGGTGACGCGCTTTGCCTGCGAGGATATCGGCCTTGCCGATCCGCGCGCGCTGGAGCAGGCGGTGGCCGCCTACCAGGCCTGCCACTTTATAGGCATGCCCGAGTGCAGCGTGCATTTAACGCAGGCCGTAGTGTATATGTCGCTTGCGCCCAAATCGAACGCCATGTACAGAGCATACGAGAGCGCCAAAAAGGACGCGCTTACCATGCTCGCCGAGCCCGTGCCCCTTATCATACGCAATGCTCCCACAAAACTCATGAAGGAACTGAACTACGGCAAGGGGTATAAGTACGCCCACAACGAGGAGGACAAGCTCACCACAATTCAATGCCTGCCCGATTCTTTACTCGACAGGGAGTATTACCGCCCCACCGACGAGGGCGTGGAGACGCGCTTTAAAGCCCGCCTTGAAGAGATAAAAAAGTGGAAAAAGGACCACGGCGGAAAATAAATAAAAATTAAATTTTTTAATTTTATTTTAATTATTTGCATTAAAAATTCCGTAATAGTTGCGGCATATGTGCAGGCATTTTGCATTTTGGCTGAAAATATTTAAGCGGCGGCGGGGCGCAAAATTTGCGCCCCGCCGCCGTTATTTTTTAATAATATTTTTATTTTAAGCGCAGCTTTTTTAAAATACTGCCGCGCGCACTATGCTGCCCCGCGTTAAGCAGATCATATCTGCCGCGAAATATCCTTTTTGAGCTTGCCGATTATCTTTTTTTCGAGGCGGGAGATATAGCTCTGCGATATACCGAGGGCGTCGGCGACGTCTTTTTGCGTCATCTCCTCGCCGCCGTCGAGGCCGAAGCGCATGTTCATTATGCGCTGTTCGCGCTGAGGGAGTTTTTTTAATGAGGCCTTTAAGAGGTCGCGCTCCACCCCTCCCTCTATATCCGAATACACGGCGTCGGCGTCCGTGCCCATCACGTCGGATAATAGCAGTTCGTTGCCCTCCCAGTCGGTGTTTAAGGGCTCATCGAAGCTCACTTCCTGCTTTATGCGCGACATGCGCCTTAAATACATGAGTATCTCGTTTTCGATACAGCGCGAGGCGTATGTGGCGAGCTTTATATTTTTATCCGAGCGGAAGGAATTTATCGCCTTTATGAGGCCGATAGTGCCAACAGATACGAGGTCGTCGCCGTCCACGCCCGAACTTTCGAACTTTTTGGCTATGTAAACGACGAGGCGCAGGTTGTGCTCCACCAGGGCGGCCTTGGCCTTTTCGTCGCCGCTCTCCAGGCGCGAGATCTTGTCGCTCTCCTCCTCCTGCGAGAAGGGCAGCGGCAGCGCCTCGGTGCCGCAGATATAGTCGAGCGAGTTGCCTTTAAAGAACAGAGCGAGCAATTTTTTTAATTTTTCAAACATTACCTATGGCCTCCTTAAATTTTGCCTTTTGCGGGCGCGGTGCGCAAAAGCGGCGCGGCATTTGCGGAATTTTTAACACAAGGGCGCATAAAACTGCCTGCTTTAAAGCTCTTCCGCAAGGTCGGGGTGAAGCACCGCACGGCTTATCCCGCGCGGGCTTATGCCGATTTTCACGCACTTTATTGTATGCGCGCCCTCGCCGTTATATATCTCAATTTTGTCCGCGGTGAAAATTTTGATGCACTTTTCCCCCGTCACCGTGCGCACCTTTACGCTCTCCTTAAGCTCGCCGCTATCCACAAGGTAGGCCGCCGCGGCGGCCGAGATGACGCTGACCGGGCAGCCGGAGGCATACACCCTGTTGCCGCTATCGAAAAAACCGTATTGCTCCACCTTGCGTTCGCCGCGGTATATCACGCAGCGGACGGTATTTTTTGCCCGCCGCGAAATGAACTTTTTTGCCGCCGCCCTGCACGCAAGCGCCAGCACGAGGGCGAAGAACATGGGTATACCCACAGGCACTGAGGAGAGCATATATCCCTGCGCGGGGAGGTAACTTTGGCCGGCGAGCGAAAATATGGCTATAAGCGCGCCGCCGAGCAGGAAGGAGAGAACCAAAAAGGCGACGAAGTACTTTAAATAGTCTTTAAAGCGCGAAAACCTGCCCGAAATTGCCGCAAGCGCCAACCCCGAAGCTATTTTAACGGCCACCGCCCACGCGCCCGTAAGGCCGAACAGCGGAAAGACGACGGCAAAGCACGCGCCCAGGGCGGCACCCGCGGCCATGCGGCGGTAGGAGCACATATTTTTGCAAACAAACTTTGCGCACGTAAGCAAGGTGAAGTCCATACAAAAATTTTCGGCGAGGGCGAGCTCCACATAAACCTGCATAGTTGCAGTATAGAGCGCCGCAAAGCAAAAATTTTGAGCTTTAATGAAGTTATATGAAATTATTTATACAATTTTAGTTGACGGATAAGGTAACAAATTTTTTGCACGGACGCCGCGTGGAACCCCTCCGTCACCTGACATTCATTTAACAATGCAAAAACAGCCGCGGGCGGCGCAATTTTTGCGCCGCCCGCGGCTGTAATACATAAAATACCGCAATACTTAAAATACCGCGGCTGTTTTACATAAATCATTAAACCATACATCAAAAATATGTAATTTTAAAACTCTATGCCCTCTATCATGCCGCGCAGTTTGGGTATGCTGTCGCACACAAACAGCTGCTCGCGCAGGGCGGCCGAATTGCGCTTGCCCTTTGTGTAGAACGCCGTCATCTTGCGCATGAACACCAGGGCAAACCGCTCGCCGAAGAGGGCGAGAGTATCGTCCAACTGCTTTAATACGAGGGCGCGGATATCAGGCAGGGGCGCGCCCGTGAGCTCGGCAAATATCCACGGGCAATACATCGCCCCGCGCGCCACCATTACGCCGTCGGCGCCCGTATTGTCCATCAGGCGCTCGGCGTCCTCGCGGCAATACACGCCGCCGTTGGCAATTACCGGTATTTTCACCGCGCGCTTGGCCTTTGATATCTCCTCAAAATTCACGTCGCCGGCATATATCTTGTTTCGCGTGCGGCCGTGCACGGTTATCATGTCGGCGCCGCTGTCTTCGCACATCTTTGCAAAATCGGCCGTGACTATGCTGCCTTCATCGATGCCTGTGCGGAACTTTACCGAAACGCGCTTGCCGCTGTTTTTGCACGCTTTGATTATTTTTGAAGCGCGGGGGAGGTCATTCAGCAGCGCGCTGCCCTCGCCGTTATTATAAATTTTTGGCATGGGGCAGCCCATGTTTATATCTATCAACTCAAAGGGCGCTATCGCCTCGCTTTCGGCCGCGCGGCGCATATACTCGGGGTCGCCGCCGAACAGCTGCACCGCCCTTATGCCGCCGTAACCGGGCGTTACATACAAAAGTTCTTGGGTATTTTTACTGCCGTAGCACAGCCCCTTTGCGCTCACCATCTCGGTGAAGGTGAGCCCCGCGCCCAAAGAGAGACACATCTCCCTGAACACGGCGTTTGTGTAGCCGGCGAGCGGCGCAAGAAATACGTTGTTGGGCGTTATCAGCCCGCCTATATCAACCCTTTTTAGTTGCATTTTTAGCTAAAAACCAATAGTAGTCATACTCGGCGTCGCACAGGTCCTGCGGCTTTTTGCCGTCCTTTAAGATGAGGTCCTCAAACACGGCAAAGCGGGAAATGAACTTATCGGTGGCGGCGGCGAGGGCCTGCTCGCAGTCGACGCCCGCAAGGCGGCAGGTATTCACGGCGGAGAAGAGCAGATCGCCCGCCTCCTCGAAGGTGGCGTCCTTGTCCTCGGCCTGCAGCGCCTTTATGAGCTCCACCACCTCTTCGCCCATCCTTTCGGAGGCAGAGACGGGTGACAAAAAGTCCATGCCGCTCTTTGCGGCGCGCTTGCCCACCTTTTGCGCGCGCATGCACGCGGGGAAATTGTTGGGCACGGCCTTGAGAGTCTGCGTTAAGGTAGTCTGGTGTTTTTCCTCCAGCTTGTTCTTCTCCCACACGTTGAGCGCCGCGCTCTCGTCCGCGGCCTTGTCCTTGCCGAATATGTGCGAATGGCGGAAGATGAGCTTTTTTACCACGCGAGTTATTACGTCGCCGCTCGAAAAGGCACCCTGCTCCTCCTTTAATACGGTATGGAAGGCCGCCTGCAGGAGGACGTCGCCCGTCTCCTCCTCTATCATGTCGTCGTCGTTTTTGTTTATGGCGTCGACGAGCTCATACGCCTCCTCTATCATGTTCTGCTTTATGCTCTCGCTTGTCTGCACCCTGTCCCACGGGCAGCCGCCGGGCGCGCGCAGCAGGCGCACGAGCTGCAGAAGGTCGGCATAGTCATACCTCTCCTTATGTAGATAGTCGGGCTCCTCGACGGCGACGGCGCAGGTGCCGTCGTACTCCTTTTGCCTGTCTATCTCATACACCTTTATCTTTTTGGCGCTGCCGCCGCGCACGAACGAACAAGTAAGCTCCTCGCCGAACAGCTCCGAAAGTTTTTGCTTTACTTCGCCCGCGATGAGGTCGCCGTCGACGTCGTATATCACGGCCGCGGGAGCGCTCTTTAAATTTTGTATGTCATAGGCCGAGGCCGCCACATACTGCCCGTACTTTAACCTTGCGAGCGATGCGGCATGCGCCGCCTTTGAAACGCCCTCGAACACCTCGCAGTTTTTATGGCGCGACAAAATTATCTTGCAGGCGTTATCTTCGCTGACGGCGCCGTCGACGCAATACACCACGTCGCTCTCCTTGGCCGCGGCAAGCACGGCGGCGGCCAGCTTCTTATTCAAAGTATCATAGTTGCGGCTGCTCTCGAATATATAGTCGAGCGTCTGCGCGCCGTAACCTTCCACCGAGCGGTAGCAGGGCATGTGCGCCGTGCGCACAAATACCTTACTTGCCCCTTTTAAAGCGCTCTGCGCCCTGACGCTGAGGTCGCCCTCTTCGGCGCCTAAACCTATCAAAGTAACCTTCATAAGCTCCTCCTGTTTTAATAATATACCACACATTTATTGCCGCCGCAACCAAATAAGAGGCATTTGCCGCTATGGCGGCGCCCTCCACCCCGTGCACGGCGTACTTTATTAAAAGGTACGTCAGCGCCACGCGCAGCGCGCCCGTCATCCACTGCGTGAGAGTAGATCTCAGCGGCGTGCCCAGCGCCGTGAGGCAGGCAGCGGACGACTGCACGAGGGAGAGCGTGACGGCGTTTATGCTCATTATGCGCACCAACCGCACCAAGAGCGCGGAGTGCCCTTCCGACAGCGAGGAAAATATTATCTTTGCGGCGAGCGGGGCAAATACCAGCAGCCCTGCGGCGCACGGCAACGAGAGGACGAGCGTGAGCCCCAGCACGCGCAACGCGCCCGAGCGGGCGGCGGCAACATCTCCCGAGGCGGCCTTGGGCGATATTTTGGGTATGCTTGCGGCGGCGAGGCCGTACGTCAGCGACACGGGCAGATTTATTATTGTCACCGCGCACCCCGAATATATGCCGTACAGCGCCGTTGCCTCGGCCGAAAATGAGCGCAGCAGGCGCACGGCGACGAGGCTTTCGGCAAACTGCGAGAGCGGCATGGCTATCGCGGCGAGCGCTATGGGCAGGGTATTTGCAAGTATGGTGCCGTTGCCCGCCTGCGGCAGTTTATACAGCGGCTTTAAGCGCGGGCGCTCGAGACGGTAGAGCGTTATCGCAAACACCGCCGATATGCCCTCGCTTATGGTGACGGCGAGCAGCGAAAAGCCGACGGCGAGCGGCAGGTTATCTTTAAAATACAGCGCAAAGGCGACGCCCGCCAGCACCTTTATGAGCTGTTCGCACACCTCGGTGAAGGCCGTGGGCAGCATGTTGTGCCTGCCCTGAAAGTAGCCGCGCACAACCGAAATCACCGAAGTAAACAGCACGGCGGGCGCGAGCATACTGCAACAGAGCGCAAGCGACGGCTCGCCCTGAATGTCGGCAAGCGGCCGCGCAAGAACGAGCATTATAAGCGAACCCGCCGCACCCGCCACGCCGTACAGCTTGAATGCCGTGCGCTCCGCCCCGTGACTGCCCGAAGAGACGAGGCGGGCAACTCCCGCGGGTATGCCCGACGAGGAGAGCGTGAGCAGTATGCAATAGAGGGGATATGCCATCTGGTATATCCCCATTCCCTCGCTGCCCAAAATATTTGTGAGCGGTATACGGTAGGCCGCGCCGAGCAATTTTGATATCAGCCCGCCCGCCGAAATTATCATGGCGCCCGCAACAAACGACTGCTCGCCCGAAAATATCCTTTTAAAAAATTTTGCCATAGATATATGGGCGGCGCGGCAGAATATACAGCGCCGCGCCGCCCGCACTCCCATATTAAAAAAATCAGTCGAACTGCGATGCCAGAATGGTGGCGGAGAGCTGCGCAAGCTTGGCCGCGCCCGCCTCTATCTTTGCGCCCTGCTCGGTAGAGACGAGCGCCACGGCGCCCAAACAGTCCCCGCCCGAGATTATGGGCACTATTATCTGCGCGGTAAGCTGCGATGCGCCGTCCTCCGTTATGGGCACTATGTCGCCGCCCTCGGCAAGGTTGGCAAGGTAGCTGCGCCTGCCCTCCAAAATTTTGCTCATTTCGGCAGATAAACCCTTGCCGTGCAGGTCGCGCTTGCCCGTGCCCGCGGCATACAGCACCTCGTCGGTATCGCAGATCACCGCAAGGTGGCCCGAAAGGTCGTTTAAACTCTTTGCCGTGCCCTCCGAAAACTTTTCGAGCGAGGCGATAGGCGAATATTTTTTGAGCATGAGCTCGTCGCGCTCGGTAAAAATTTCCAGCGGATCGCCCGATTTCAAACGCAAGGTAGAGCGTATCTCCTTGGGTATGACCACCCTGCCGAGCTCGTCTATCCTGCGCACAATTCCTGTTGCTTTCATATTCTCCCCTTTGAGGGGCGGCACGCCGCCCCGTTTAAATTTACAGTAAAAGTATGTGAAAGCAAAAATTGTTTATACAGGGTATTTTAAAAGTAAAATTTTGCGGCATTCAAAATGGGCGGGTTTTAGGCGTGTAAAAGGGCGTGGCGCGGACAAAAATTTGTCCGCGCCACGCCCGATAAAAACAGCATTTAATTTAATTTTAATTTAATTTAATTTAATTTATTTTTTAATTATTTAAATGCTTTTTTATGGAACCCCACCCTACCCTCCCCTCAAAGGGGAGGTACATATAGGGTAAAATCACCTCCCCTTCGGGGGGAGGTGGGTTGAGCGCAGCGAAACTCGGAGGGGTTTCACTTGCCGTCCCTTTACAGTATGCCTATGGACGAGCAGGTGAATATTATGAGGAACAGACTTACCGCCGAGAAGAGCGTCGTCCACACTATCAGCTGCCCGGCGAGCTCGCCGTCCTGCCCCATCTGAATGGCCATGGGCGAACTTGATACGGCGACGGGCGTTGCGCACACAGATATTATCACCGCCATTTCGGTTGCAGAGCGCATGCCCACAGCATACGCCACCACTATGCAGATGACGGGCAGAATTATCAGCCTTGAAACGGAGGATATGGCTATCTCCTTCCACAGATGACCCGCCGCGCCGAAACTGAACTGGCCGCCGAGCACGACGAGCGCAAGGGGCATCGCCACGGCGGCGAGGTTATCGAGCGTCTTTGCAAAGAAGTTGTCTTCAGAGAGGGTGAAGTCCACTCCCGCCTGCATTATAGCCCAGCGGATGAACATGAATATGAAGCTTATCACCACCGAAATTATCAGCGGGTTGGTCACAATTTTAAGCACCACCTGCTTTGTCGTGGGGCGCGAGCCGCTGCCGTCGCCATACATGGTGAAGGCAATTACAGCCAGCAGGTTTACCGTGGGCACTATGACCGCCGCGGCGACGCTGGCCTGAGTGCCCGCCGCCTGCCCCGCGAGCATCACCGAGAGCGAGAAGCCGATTACGGCGTAGTTGGAGTTGAACGCCGACTGGTGCACCACGCTGCGGCGGGTGGGATACTTTTTAAAGGGCAGCGCCTGCAGCCAGCCGATGAGGAACATGCCCACCGAGGCGGCAAACACAAACACGGCTATCTTCCAGTTGATATCCGAAAAGTTGGTCATATACAGGTTGTTGAAGATGAGCACGGGTATGAACACCGTGAACACCAGCTTGTTGCCGTAGGTTAAAAACACCCTGCCGAACAGCTTTATCCTGCGCAGCACATAGCCTAAAACTATGGGCAGAATGAGGGGTAAGATGGCGTTGAGAGTAAACAGAAGATTATCCATAACTTAAACACATGGTCGCACCAAACTTATTTTGCGGACAGTTTGCCCGCCCGTGCAACGATTTAAAAATATAGTAAAAGCGCGGCCAAAAGTCAATAAAAAAGGCGCCCGAAGGCGCCCGATTTATTTTTGACAAATTACGTTCATTTTATTGTAATTTTTTTCACGCGCGACACACATGCGCCCGCAAAAACGCGGCTTGCCGCATCGGCGTGCGCCCGAAACAGCGCGGCTTTTATGAGCAAAATTACTTGCTCTCCTCCTCGCCCTTCTTTTTGCGCACGGAGGGCTGAAGTTCGGGGTGCTTCATCTTGGCTTTGAGCACATACTTATACAGGAAGAAGTAGCCTATGCCGGCAAGCACCATTATTATGCACCAGAACTGCGAGGGCGACAGGCCGGGTATAAAGCTGCCGCGGTCGTCATTGCGGAAGAACTCTATTATAAAGCGCCAAACGCCGTATGCCACGAGATAGAGCCCGAGGTTGCAGTTGAACTTGAACTTGAAGTAGAGCACCGCCATGACCACCGAGAGTATTACGAGGAATATGCACTCGAACAGCTGGGTGGGTATTACCTTTGTGCCCGCGGTGGCAAAGTATATGCCCCAATCGGCCTCTTTGCCGTAGCAGCAGCCGGCGAAAGTACAGCCCAATCTTCCGAAGGCGTGCGCTATCGTTATTCCTATGGGAATGAAGGGAAGCGCGTCGGTGAGGCTGGCGTTCATGTTGTTTTGCAGCGCCTTTATTTTAGTGCGCGGCGCAACGACGTATACATACAGGTTGTAGAAGATGAGATAGCTGCTCACGCCGCCGATGAGGCCGCCTATGAACGTCATGCTGCCGAAGGTGAATTTACCCGTTTCAATGTAGTTATATACCGACTGGAAGAGCATGGCAAAGAGTATGCCTATAGCCGTGGCTATGAGGCCGAGGAAGAGCATCTTATCGGTGCACTCCTCGTTGAAATTCTTATACCAGAATGCCCACAGCAGGAAGGCAAAGCACGCTATTATGCCCACGGCCATGCAGATGCCGTATGCATACACGTGCAGGTTTCCTATCGAAAAGAGAGGTCCGGGAAACATAGTGGATATCCTTATTTTATTTTTATTTGCGCGGCTTTCGAGCGTGCGTGCGCCGCCGTATGGCGTGCCGCCTCCTCCCTGCCTGCGCCTAAATATTATAGCGCGGCAAAAAAATATAGTCAAATGATTTGTAACGTTTTTTATTACAATGGGCGCCCGCACGGCCTGCGGGCGCCCTTAAAATGCAATTTTTCAGGCAATATTCACATATATTTTTGCAATATTATTAAGTTTATATCCAAAAATTTACACACGGATTTATCCACCGTCATGCGAGCATGTTGTTTATTGCCGCGACGAGCGCCTTTACCGACGAGGTGATTATGTCCTCATCGACGCCCGCGCCCCAGAAGGGCTTGCCGCCGCTCTCTATGCCCACATAGGATATGGCCTTTGAGCTCGAGCGCTGGGTGAGCGCGTGCTCTTCGTAGTCGGTGAGCGTATACTGCACGCCGAGGAAGTTTTTGAGCGCGTTTGAAACGGCGTTCAGCCTGCCGTTGCCCTCGGCGGTGACGTCGGTCATCTTGCCGTCTTTGAGCACGGTGACGGTGGCCGTTATGCCGTTTATCTGCTTGTAGTGGCACTCGATGACGTCGAACGCCCTGCGGCCGTCGACGAAGTGCTCGCAGAAAATTTTGTATATCTCTTCGGCGTGGAGCTCCTTGTGGAGATGGTCGGAAACGCTCTTTGCGGCATATCCCATGGCCTCCTTCATGCGGGCGGGCATGTTTATGCCGTAACTCTTTTGCAGCACATAGCCAACGCCTCCCTTGCCCGACTGGGAATTTATGCGTATTACGTCGGCGTCGTACTGCCTGCCCACGTCGTGCGGGTCGATGGGAAGGTAGGGCACGTTCCACGCGGCGAGGCCCTTCTTCTCCCTCCACTCCATGCCCTTTGCGATGGCGTCCTGGTGCGAGCCCGAGAAGGCGGCAAACACCAGCTCGCCCGCATACGGCTGGCGGGGATTTATCGCCATGCCCGTGAAAGTGCGGTAGAGCGAGCATATGTAGGGCATATTTTCAAAGTTGAGCTTGGGATCGACGCCCTGCGAAAACATATTCATGGCGAGCGTGACTATATCAACGTTGCCTGTGCGCTCGCCGTTGCCGAACAGCGTGCCCTCTATGCGGTCTGCGCCCGCAAGGAGCCCCATCTCGGCGGCGGCAACGCCGCAGCTCCTGTCGTTGTGGGGATGCAGCGAGAGCACTACGTTCTCCCTGTACTTCATGTGCTTGTGCATGAACTCTATCTGCTGCGCATATACGTGCGGCATGGCGTTTTCCACAGTTGCGGGCAGGTTTATCACCGCCTTACGCTCCGCCGTGGGCTGCCATACGTCGAGCACGGCGTTGACCACCTCGAGAGCGTACTCCGGCTCGGTGCCCGTGAACGACTCGGGCGAGTACTCGAAGCGGTAGTCGGCGCCGTCGCGCTCGGCGAGCTCCTTTAAAAGTTTTGCTCCGTCGACGGCTATCTGCTTTATTGCCTCCTTATCCTTTTTGAACACCTGCTCGCGCTGGGCGACGGACGTGGAGTTATACACGTGCACGATAACGTTCTTTGCGCCCTTTACCGCGTCGAACGTCTTGCGTATTATATGTTCGCGCGCCTGCGTGAGCACCTGAATGGTGACGTCGTCGGGAATGAGGTCGTCCTCTATAAGCCTGCGCAAAAAATCGTACTCCGTCTCCGACGCGGCGGGGAAGCCCACCTCTATCTCCTTGAAGCCGATCTCTACCAGCAGTTTAAAAAATTCCACCTTGGTTTCGAGCGACATGGGCTCGATGAGGCTCTGATTGCCGTCGCGAAGGTCTACCGAGCACCATACGGGCGCAGCCTCCACCGCGTCCTTTTCCGCCCAGTCCATGCAGCGCTCCTTGGGAAGAAAATACTGTTTTGAATACTTCTGATAATTTTTCATAGATTTCGCCCTCTTTGATAGTAATTTAATAGATAACATTTTTTGAGCAAAGGTAAAAAAATAGCGGCGCCTCGTAAAGAGACGCCGTTCTGTCGCGTGGTACCACTCTTCTTCGCAGCAAATGCTGCCTTACGGGGTGCAAGCACACCCTCTCCGTTATACGGCGGAATACCGTCTTTGCCTACTTTAAGTTCAGCAAAGCTGCTCTGCGGCGAGTTCGCCCCACCCCTTTGTTTGCCTCGCACCGCCCGGCAAATCTCTGCACCCGAAGATGTGGTTACTGCTCCGCTTCATCGCATTATAGCTATTTAGTTGGCAAGTTTACCTGCC
The DNA here is from genome assembly GCA_944330115.1 of uncultured Clostridia bacterium. Classification (GTDB taxonomy): domain Bacteria; phylum Bacillota; class Clostridia; order Christensenellales; family Borkfalkiaceae; genus Coproplasma. The sequence continues at coordinate 44,572 of CALVIN010000006.1, read as the reverse complement.
TTTAAAACTGATATTACACTTATGTTAACATATAAAAATGTAAAATGCAAGCTTTTTTGCAAAAATTTTTCCCTCCCCGCCGCAAGATCGCATATATCGGCGGCCGCGCCCTCTATGCCGCGCCATCCGAACAATGAAGTGCGGCCATTTTATTGCTCGTGCGCGGGCGTCATGCGCGAATACAGCTCGAACTCGGCGTCGATGTCGAACTCGGCGGCATCGTCGAAGGCGGCGAGCTTGGAGATGGAAACTTCGTATGCCGTAAGCGTTAAAAAGGCGCCGTCGTCCTGCTTTTTCTGATACTCCCTGCTCTGTATCCTGCCCGAGAGGGCTATTCTGTCGCCGACGCTTAAATTCTTAACGAAGCGGGCGTTCCTGCCCCACGCGATGGCGGGGATATAGTCCGACTTGTTGTATGAGCGGTTTACCGCCACCAGAAGGTCGGCTATTTCGCGGTTGAAGGGCGTGGTGCGGTAGACGGGCGGCTTGCATATATAGCCCGAAAGTACTATGCTGTTGGGGTTTTTGCCCTGCTGCCCCTCGGCAAGCTCGCGCACGAACACCGTGAGCATCAGCCGCGAGCGGCCGCCCTCCAGCTTGTTGTAGGAGCGGAACTGCCCGAACGCGCTTATATATGCGCCCGGCTTCATGTCCTCCGTCATTATCCGCTCCGAAACGGTCACGGGCAGCACGTCGACCTGCCCCGAAAGGCGCAGTACCTTTACGAAAAATTCGTAAAAGCCCTCGCCGAACACCTCGTGCGAGAACTTTGCCTCGCTTACGATTTCGCCGTAGATGTAGACCCTGTTGTTCTTTTCCGTACTGTAATTCATGTATCCCTCCTGATCGGTTTTTCTGCAAAATTGCGTTTTTTAAGCGGCGGGCTGCTGCCTGCCGTTGGAATCAATATAGTAGTTCTGCCTGTATATCAGCTCGGAGACGGGCACAAATATGTACCCGCGCGAAATAAGCTCGCAAAGTATTACGGGCACGGCCTCGGCGGTGTGCGCGCCGTTGTTGTGCATGAGTATTATAGAGCCGCTCTTTACCCTGCTTATCACGCGCATGGATATCTCGCCCGCGGAGAGGTCCTTCCAGTCCAAACTATCGACGTCCCACTGAATGGTATACAGCCCGAGCTGTGCGGCGGTATCTATGAGCTCGTTGTCATAGTCGCCGTAGGGCGCGCGGAAGAGCTCGACAGATTTTCCCGTGATTTTAGTTATGGCAGCGGAGGAACTTGCAAGCTCCTGCCTTATATCGCCCTCCGCCATGCGCGACATATATGAATGCGTTTTGGAGTGCGTGCCTATATCGTGGCCGCCCTCGCTTATGGCGCACACATATTCGGGGTATTTTTCCGCCCAGAACTGCACCATGAAGAAAGTTGCGGGCACGTTGTATTCTTTGAGTGCCGCAAGTATCTCGCCCGTGTGGTCGGCGCCCCACGCACAGTCGAAGGTGATGGAAATGTGCTTATCCTCCCTCTCCACACTGTAGATGGGTATGCGCCGCGACGCGCCCGATACGGCGTACGCGCCCGTAAAATATACGGCCACGCACAGCGCCGCCAGCGTTAAGAGGGCAGCGGCGGCAAGGAGCACCGTCTTTAATTTTATTGTTGCCGCAAATGCAGGTTTAGCCATATGATACATTATCGCGCACGGCATATTTTGGATAATACGGTATTCTTTTGCCGAATTATGTAAAAAACGGCGACGGCACCCCGCGCCGCCGCTGCGCGCGCCCCTGAATATTTTTTATATATTGTATTTTTTGCGCGGCAACTTTATTACTGTTTACTCGCCCGCTTTGCCGCGCCGCACAAAAAAATATGGACATTTGCGCACAAAATTTGCATACATGCCTTGATAAACTTGCATACATGTCTGCATAAAAGCAAAAAACGCCGCGGAGCGGCTGCAATTTTGCAGCCGCTCCGCGGCATATAAAAAATATTATTTAATTAAAAAATTATTTTTTAATTATTTTTTATTTTTGCGAGAGCAGTCCCTTTATTATCTCCTCGGCGCGCCGTATATCGGCCTTGCCCTGCGTTGCGCGCTTTATATAGCCGAAGAGGCCGCCTATCGCCTTCTGTTTGCCGGCAAGGTAGTCCTCCGCCGCCTTTGGGTTGTTAGCAATGGCCTCGCGGCAGAGCGATATCAGCTGCTCCTCCGAAACGCCCGCAAGGTCGCTCTCGGTTATATACTGCGAGAGCGCGCCCCCCTCTTTGAGCATCTTTGCAAGCGTCATCTGCGCGAGGGTGACGTTTATTTTGCCGCCGTCGACGTATTTTACGAGCGCAGCCATATCCCCGGCGCTCACCTTTATATCGAACGCCTCCTTCTCCTCCTCGGTGGCGAGCGTGGAATATACCGTGCCCAAAATGAGGTTTGCGGTGTTCTTTGCGCCCGCGCCGAGCGCGAGGCAGGCCTCGAAGAAGTCGCACACCGCCTTGTACTTATACAAAAGGCGGGCATTGTGCTGCGATATGCCGAGCTCGCCCGTATACCTTCTCAGCTTTTCGAGCGGCAGTTCGGGCAGGGAGGCGGCAATTTCTTCCACCCTCTCCTTCGGAATGTGCACGGTGAGCAGGTCGGGCTCGGGGAAGTAGCGGTAGTCCTGCGCGTCCTCCTTGGTGCGCATTACATACGTTTCGCCCGTGGCCTCGTCGAAACGCATGGTGGCCTGTTCCACCTTGCCGCCCGCGTCCAATATCTCCGCCTGGCGCTCGGCCTCGTATGCCATCGCGCGCTCGATAAAGGTTATTGAGTTCATGTTCTTTATCTCGGTGCGCGTGCCGAGCACATCGCTCCCCTCGGGACAGAGGGAGATATTCACGTCGCACCGCATAGAGCCCTCCTGCATCTTGCAGTCGGATACGCCTATATATCGCATGATGAGCTGCAACTTTTCGACGTATTCGCGCGCCTCCTCGGGCGAAGAGATGTCGGGCTCGGATACGATCTCAATGAGAGGCACGCCGCCGCGGTTGTAGTCGATGAGCGTGTGGCCGCGCTCGTGCACCAGCTTGCCCGCGTCCTCCTCTATGTGTATGCGCGTCAGCCTTATTTTTTTGCCGCTCTCGAGCTCCACATAGCCGTGCTCGCACAGCGGCTTATCGAACTGCGATATCTGATAGGCCTTGGGAAGGTCGGGATAGCAGTAATTCTTTCTGTCCAAGTGCGTTATTGTATTTATCGTGCAATGGGTGGCGAGCCCCGCCCTTATGGCATACTCCACCACCTTTTTATTTAGCACGGGCAGCGCGCCCGGCTGGCCGGTGCATACGGGGCAGCAGTGGGTGTTAGGCGAGGCGCCGAACTTTGTGGAGCAGCCGCAGAATATCTTTGTATCCGTGGCGAGCTCTACGTGCGTTTCAAAACCGGATACGAGCTGATACTTCATAACTTCACCTCCCCGCAGTTTTCGGAAGATATGCCCGAAGTCCTTTCAAAGAAGGCCGCGGCCGAAAGCGCCGTGCCGTCGCACAGCCTGTTTGCGATTATCTGCAGGCCTATGGGCAGTCCGCCCGCGCCTGCCGCGCACGGGAGCGACACGGCGGGGAGCCCTGCTATGCTTGCGGGCACCGTGCATATATCGGCAAGGTATGTCTGCGTGGAGTTGGCGCTCTTTGTGCCCTTTTTGAATGCCGTGGTGGGCGCCGTGGGCGTGAGAAGTATGTCGCACCCGCCGAACACGCCGTCGAACTCCGAGATTATGCGCCCGCGCAGCAGGCAGGCCTTTTTGTAGTAGGCGTCGAAATAGCCGCTCGAGAGCACATATGTGCCCAGCATTATGCGGCGCTTTACCTCCTTGCCGAAGCCGAGGGTGCGCGTTTTTACCACCATGTCGTCGATATCAGCAAAGTTTTCGGCGCGGTAGCCGTAGCGTATGCCGTCGTAGCGACCGAGGTTTGACGACGCCTCGGCGCAGCTTATTATATAGTAGACGGGCAGCGCCACCTTGAATGCGGGTATTTTTACGCGCTTCACCTTTGCGCCCGCGCGCTCGAACAGCTTTACCGCCCCCTCTATGGCCTCCTTTACCTCGTCGTCGACGCCCTCGCCGAAGAACTCCTCGGGCACGCCCACTTTAAGTGACGATACATCGATATCGAGCGAGGTTGCGCCGCTCGCCGTTGTAAGCGAGGTCTGGTCGCGCGCGTCCTGCCCGCGTATTGCGTCGTATATTATGGCCGCGTCCTCCACCGAGTATGCGAGCGGGCCTATCTGGTCGAGCGAGGATGCGTAGGCAATGAGGCCGTAGCGCGACACCGCGCCGTATGTGGGCTTGAACCCCACCACTCCGCAGAACGACGCTGGCTGACGGATGGAGCCGCCCGTATCCGAGCCGAGGGCATATGCCGCGATATCGGCCTTTACGGCCGCCGCCGAACCGCCCGAAGAGCCGCCCGCCACGCGCGAGAGATCGACGGGGTTGGAGGGCGCGCCGTAATACGACGTTTCGGAGGCAGAGCCCATGGCGAACTCGTCCATATTGGTCTTGCCGAGCATCACGGCGCCCTGCGCGCGCAGCTTTTCCCACACGGCGGCGTCGTAATAGGGCTTAAAGCCCTGCAATATCTTTGATGAACAGGTGGTGAAGTGACCATCGGAACATATGTTGTCTTTGAGCGCCATGGGTATGCCCGTGAGCGCCGTCGCCCTGCCGCTGCGGATAAGTTTATCTGCCTCGTCTGCGCAGGAAAGGGCGTATTCAAAGGTGTTGGAGGCGTAGGCGTTGAGCAGCCCGTCCTCCCGTTCGATGCGGGATATATAGCCCTCTGCAAGCTCTTTGGCGCTTATCTCGCCCCTTTTTAACATAGACGAAAGTTTAGCTATCCTGCCGCTCATTTCACCACCCTCTTTACCGAAAAATAGCCGTGCTCGCCCTGCACGTTTGAAAGTATCTTTTCGTTGGGCAGGCTGGGGCATACGCTGTCTTCGCGCAGATCGTCAAGCGCTATCTCGCGCGAGCCCACCTCGCGTATGGTGGAGGCGTCGCCCTCTATCTCGGAATTTATGCCGTCGCAGAAGGATATCATCTCCTCAAAGCCGCGAATGAAGTCCTCGCTCTCCTCCTCCGAAAAGGAGAGGCGGGCAAGGCGGGCGAGCGATAAAAACTGCTCCCTTGTTATCTTTTGCTCGGTGTTGTTCTGTGCCATATCAGCTCCAAAATTTGCAATGATTTTTTGATTTTATTTGAATTTATGCGGCGCGCGTATCTGCACCGTACTCTCTATGCGGCGCGCGCATCTTTGCGTCGCCTGTTTATTGTAACATATATCGCGGCGTTTGCAAAGTCATATTTTTGCCGCGCGGCAGGGCGACCTAAAAACGGCGGATAAACCGCCCCTTAAAATGCCGTTATTTGGGGCATATTGCCGCACCAATTATATTTTACCGCCTATATTTGCCGCCGCAAAAGCGGCACAAATTTTGCCTTTACTGCCTTATTTTTATGTGCACTTCCCTAAGCTGCTGCTCGGTTACTTCCGAAGGCGCGCCGCACATGAGGTCCTGACCGGAGGCCGCCATGGGGAAGGCTATTACCTCCCTGATATTCTCCTCGCCGCGCAGCAGCATGAGCATTCTGTCCAGCCCGGGTGCCATGCCCGCGTGAGGGGGCGCGCCGAACTTGAACGCCGTATACAGCGCACCGAACTTGACTTTGAGCTCCTCCTCACTATATCCGGCTATTTCAAACGCCTTTTTCATTATATCTATGTCGTGGTTGCGCACCGCGCCCGAGGAGAGCTCCACGCCGTTGCACACAATGTCGTACTGGTAGGCGAGTATCTCGAGCGGGTCCTTGCTTTCGAGCGCTTCCAGCCCGCCCTGAGGCATAGAGAAGGGGTTGTGCGTGAAGCCTATTTTGCCCGTCTCCTCGTCGAGCTCGTACATGGGGAAATCGTTTATAAAGCAGAAGCGGAAGGCGCCCTCCTCTATTAGTGAGAGGCGCTCGCCGAGCTCACGGCGTATCTGCCCGGCAAGGCGGGGCGCGCGTTCGGGCGTATCGGCTATAAAGAATATGGTATCGCCAAACTCAAGGCCGGCAAGCGACACAAGCTCGGCCTTTAAGGGCGCGGGTATGAACTTATCTATGGGCCCCTTGAAGGAGAGGTCCTCGCCCACCTCCAGATAGCCCAGCCCGCCCATGCCTATAGAGAGGGCATATTCGAGCAGCTTTTCGTGGAAGCCCTTGCTCATATCGGCGTGCACCTTTATGGCGCGCACGGTGGCGCCTATGAATGGTTTGAATGTGCAGCGCGAGAAAAATTCCGAGAGGTCGATTATTTTGAGCGGGTTCCTTAAATCGGGCTTATCCGTGCCGTATTCGAGCATTGCCTGCGCATACGATATCACGGGGAAGGGCAGTTCGGTTATCTTGCTGCCCGCGGGCGCAAACTCTTTGAAGGTGTTATACAGCACCTGCTGCCCCACCTCAAACACGTCCTCCTGCGTGGCGAACGCCATCTCGAAGTCGAGCTGATAGAACTCGCCGGGGGAGCGATCGGCGCGGGCGTCCTCGTCGCGGAAGCAGGGGGCTATCTGATAATACCTGTCTATGCCGCCCACCATGAGCAGCTGCTTATACTGCTGCGGCGCCTGCGGCAGGGCGTAGAACTTGCCCTTATACCTGCGCGAGGGCACGATGTAGTCCCTTGCACCCTCAGGCGAGGAGGCGCATAGGATGGGCGTCTGCACCTCTAAAAAGCCGAGCTCCTCCATCTGCCTGCGCAAAAATGCCGTGACCTTTGCGCGGAACACCACGCTGTCCTTCACCTTGCGGTTGCGCATATCTAAAAAGCGGTATTTAAGGCGCACGTCCTCGCGCACCTCCTTTGAGGTGATTATTTCAAAGGGCAACGGCTCTTTCACCTTGCCGAGCATGCGCACCGACTTGCAGTTGAGTTCTACCGTGCCCGTGGGTATCTTGGGGTTGTAAGTATCTTCGTCACGCGCCTCTATGGGGCCGGATACCGAGATGCAGTCCTCCTTTGAAATGCCCTTCAAGAGGGCGGTATCCCTCATCACCACCTGCACGACGCCGTAAAAATCGCGCAGGTCGATAAAGGAGACGCCGCCGTGGTCGCGAATGTTCTCCACCCACCCGCACATGGTGACGGGCGCGCCTATGAGATCTTCGGTGAGTTTATCTGCGGTTATTGTGCGGTATAAATATTGCATATTGAAGCTCCTTGCGGGCAAAAAAATAACTGCCCGCCTAAAATAAAAATTTTAGGACGAACAGTCTTGTCCGTGGTGCCACCTAAATTACCGCAAAAATGCGGTCACTTTGCAAGATTCAAACAAATCTCTGCCCGTAACGCGGGGCGCGCGGCGTACCCTACTTTTATTTCAATTTCGGGCAGCGGCTCCGAAGTGTTATTCGCCCTGCTCCTTGCCGCGGGGCTCGCACCCTCCCCCGTTCGCTGAAAGCGGTTTTCAAAGCTACTTCTCTTCATCACAGCCTTTATTTTGCTCACACTTGGTGAGCAGCTATTAAATTTTACGCAAAGATATTATCACGCGGCCGCCCGGTTTGTCAACAAAATTTTTTCGCAAATTTTTATGGCAGAATTTTGAGTTGCCAAATTTTAACCGCAAACAAAATATACCATATCAAGTTATATTTGCAATATTTTGCCAAAATTACAAGTTTTATTTGTATTGTTTAGGCGCGGCGCGGCGGGTATTATAAGCAATGCTTATAAGCCGTATAAGAAATGGCAAACGCAGAAGCTTTAAATACGCTCACTTTAATTTGCCCTTTTGCCTGCGTATTTCCATCACCTTCTTTTCAAAGCCGATGTCCTTGGGTATGTAATACACCCTGTCTTTGAGCTTATCGGGAAGGTACTGCTGTTCGACGTAGCCCTCGGCATAGTTGTGCGGGTATTTATAATTTTTGCTCTGCGCCTTGGTGTTTTTGTCGCCGAAGGTGTTGTCTTTTAAATAGGGCGGAACGCCGTCGTCGTCGCGCACGTTGCGCGCGTCGTCCATGGCGGCGTGGTATGCGGCACAGGCGGCGTTGGACTTGGGCGCCTCGCAAACATACACTATGGCGTTTGAAAGGGGTATGAGCCCCTCGGGGTAGCCTATCTTTTCAAAGGCGTACATGGCAGAGGTTGCCACGACGAGCGCGTTGGGGTCGGCCATGCCCACGTCCTCGGAGGAGTGCACCACCAGCCTGCGGGCGACGGTCATCGGGTCGCACCCGCCCTCGATGAGCCTCATCGCGTAGTAGAGCGCGGCGTTTGCGTCGCTCCCCCTCAACGACTTGCAGAATGCCGAGAGGTAGTCGTAATATTCGTCCTCGTTGTAGGAGAGCGCCTTGCGCTGAATGGACTGCTCGGCGTCCTTTAAGGTGACGACTATCTTGCCGTCCGCCTGCGGGGGCGTGGTGAGCACGGCCAGCTCGAGCGCGTTGTATGCCGAGCGCAGGTCGCCGCCCGCCATGCGGGCTATGTGGTCGAGCGCGCCGTCCTCGGCCTCGGCGGCGCATTCGCCCAGCCCCTTGCGCTTATCTTTGAGCGCCCTTACAAGCGCGCCCCTTATGTCCTCTTCCGAGAGGCGCTTGAACTCAAACACGCGGCAGCGCGAAACTATTGCAGGCGTCATCGATGCGTAGGGGTTCTCCGTCGTCGAGCCGATGAAGATTATCGTGCCCTGCTCTATGGCGGGCAGCAAACTATCGGACTGAGTTTTGTTGAAGCGGTGGCACTCGTCGAGCATGAGGTAGGTGCGGCGGCCATACATCTTTAAATTGTTTTTGGCCTGCTCCACCGCCTTCTTCACGTCGGCGACGCCCGCCTGAACGGCGTTTAATTTTATAAACTCGCCGTGCGTGGTCTGCGCTATTATGTTGGCGAGTGTGGTCTTGCCCGTGCCGGGAGGACCCCAGAATATGCAGCTGCCCAGCCTGTCGGTGGCTATGGCGCGGCGCAACAGGCTGCCCTCGGCAACGATGTGCCTCTGCCCTATAAATTCGTTCAAATTGTTGGCGCGCATGCGCTCGGCGAGCGGCTTGGCGCGCTCTTCGTTGCCGTTGAAACTGAAGAGATCTTCCATATTAAAACCTAAAAAACAGGGCCGCGCACGGCGGCCCGCAAACTTTTTTAATATTTGTAAAATCGGTAAAACACACCGCCGCACTCTGCCGTTTTTTGCAAAACACGCAGGGATATGCCCAAACCAACGCCGTCAGTCGGCGATGAGTTCCTTTATTTTCTGCATATTGTCCTTGCCCATCTGATAGCCCTCGGCAAACGCCTTGTCGAGGTTTTTCACCTCGAACTGGCTCATTCCCTCAAGCTCGGGCGCGAGCATAAGGTCGCAGGGGTAGTCGGACTGAGCGCGCTCGTGATCAACGTTTACGTTGTCGATTATGTCGAACACACGCAGCAGCATGGCTATCATGTTGGGTATCTGCGTTACGGGGTCGGCGGTATATTTTATGGCGTCGATGCCTATCACCACGTCGGCACCCATGGCCTTTGCCTGACGCACGGGCACGCGGCAGAGCACGCCGCCGTCGACGAGCAACATGCCCTCGTGCTCGACGGGTTTGAACACGCCCGGAATGCACGACGAGGCTTGCACGCCCGTTACCAGCGAGCCCTTGTCAAACACATACAACTTCCCCGAATAGAGGTCTACCGCCGTGCATGTGAAGGGGATCTTGAGCTCCTCGAACTTGGAGTCGCCGAGATACTGCAAAAAGAGCTTTTGCAGCTTTTTGCTGCGGAGAAGGGAGAGCCTGCTGAAGGGCAGCGCGTTTAAATCGACGAGGTCGATCGTCTTTAAATTCAAAAACGCATCGCGTATGGTCTCGAGCGTGACGCCCGCCGCATAGCAGCCGCCCACTATCGCGCCCATCGACGTGCCCGAGATGCAGTAGGGCTGTATGCCCTCCTCCTCGAGCGCCTTTAAAAAACCTGCGTGCACAACGCCGCGCGCACCGCCTCCGCCGAGTGCAAGTCCCAATTTTTTACTCATAAATTTACCCGCTTATAAATAATTTTTAATGTGACAAATAACGCAACAAATACAACTATAGACGCCCGAAACGGGCGGTATGTATCAAATTCAAAGCCCCGCGCAGGGCTATATAAAGGCCGCCAAAACATCCGGGCGCGCAAAAAACTTATGCGCGGCCGCGCTGCAAAAACAGCAAAAAGGGCAAAGTATGCCGCACTCTTTTTGGCGCTTGCAGCCTTTTCGGCAATGCTGATAGCCCGCCCCGAAAGATACACGGCGATATGCTTCGAAGGCATAGCGCTGTGGGCGCAGTGCGTGCTGCCATCGCTGTTCCCGTTTATGGTGGTGTGCGCGCTCTTGGTAAATACCGGGCTTGCCGAAAAGTTGTCCTCTCCCTTAAAGAGGGTGTGCGGCGCGGTGAAATTGCCGCAGACGGCGGCGGTATGCTTTCTGATGAGCGCGACATCGGGCTATCCCGCGGGCAGCCGCACGGTGAGCGAGCTGTATGCCTCGGGCATATGTTCGCGCGAAGGGTGCAAAAAGCTGGCCGTACTGTGCTCCACCTCCGGCCCGCTGTTTGTGATTGGCACGGTGGGCGCGGGAATGTTCGGCGATAGCGGCGCGGGCGCAATACTCTATGCCGCCCACATAATTTCGGTTGCCGCCGTGGGCATATTATATTCGCTTTCAGGCGGGCGCGCGCAGGGCGGACTGCCCGCCGCGCAGAGCGAAAAAAACGTGCTATATGAGAGCTTTTACGGCTCGGTGCAGGCAGCGCTCACCGCGGGCGCGTTTATCGCCTTTTTTTATACGGCGGCGGCCATGCTGCACGATATGTATATTTTATACCCACTTGAGAGTATTTTAAGCATATTCACGGGCGAAAATATCGCCGCAGGCCTATCGGCGGGGCTTGTTGAGATGACGGGCGGGTGTGCAAAACTTGCCGCCTGCGGCAAAGATACCCTGCCATATGCGGGATTTTTGATAACTTTCGGCGGGGCGTGCGTGATAAGCCAGCAGCTGAGCTACCTTACAAAGTGCGGCGTAAGGCCGCTTACGTTCATACTGATAAAACTTGCTCAAGGTGCGCTGTGCTTTTTGTTGCTGCTGCCGATATGTTGAAGGCCAAAAACGCAATATATGCGTCAGATATATGCAAATTTTGCAATTACCCCGCACATATGCGCCATTTAATAGGCACCGAGCACCCTGAACGAGAGCGCCGCGCTGCGCACCGCGCCGAGCGCCTCCTGCACCTTTTCCGCCGAATAGTCGGCCTCCACCTCTATAAAAAAGCGGTATTCACCCACCCTGTCCTTTATGGGGCGCGACTCTATCTTTGTCATGTTGAGCGAATAGGCGTATATCACCGAGAGAATATTTAATAGCGCCCCCGGCACATGGTTGCAGGTGAGCGTGAAATACACCTTGCTGCTGTGCGCGTCTATGCTCGGTTCGCCCTTTATCACGAGCAAAAAGTGAGTATAGTTGTTCTTTTCGTCGGAGATGCACTCGGGCGAGACGTCGTACCCCTCCCCCGCGCACTGCGCGCCCGCTATCGCCGCGTCAGTGGGCAGCTTTATGCACGAAAGGCTTGCCGCCGTGGAATTTTCGGCGACGAGTTCGGCATTCGGGTAGTTGGCATTCAAATACGCCGCGCATTGTTCGAGCGCCTGACGGTGCGAAAATATGCGGTTTATCTTGCCCCTTTCTGCCCCGGCGAGCGTTATAAGGCGGTGATCTATCTTTAATGTATATTCGCGCACGGCCGCAAGCCCCTCGTTGCCCGCGAGCAGGTCGAGGTTTTGCAGCACGCCGCCGTTTATGGTATTTTCAATGGGCATGACGACGGCGTCGACCTCGCCTGAAAGCGCCATATCCACCGCCTGCGAAAAGGTGTGGCAGGGCACTATTTCGGCGCCACCGCACAACGCGCGCGCGGCCAGGCAGGTATAGCTGCCGTCGGGGCCCAAACAGCTCACTTTTTTTATCAATGCAGACCTCCGAAACTTACAAAAGGGCGGCACATATGCCGCAACTAACGCACTTTTTTATTTTATGCCGCCGCACAAATGCGACGGTATTTTTTAGGCGGTATTTTTTATACAAACCGCCGCTGAATATAGCAAAAATTTGCCGCCCGCAAGCCGCCGCGCAGGCGGAGTTCACGGCAAAATAAGCGGCAATATTTACACCTTATCGGCAATGTCTAAAAGGAGGCGCTCGGTGTCGTCCCAGCCGAGGCAGGGATCGGTTATCGACTTGCCGTAGATAACATCCTCCTTCTGGTTGCCCTCCTCGATAAAGCTCTCTATCATGAAGCCCTTTACTATGCGCTTGAAGTCCTTGTCGTAGATGCGGTTTTGCATGACCTCTTCGCAGATGCGTATCTGCTGTTTGAACTTTTTGCCGCTGTTGGAGTGGTTGGCGTCGATTATTATGGCGGGGTTTTTGAGCTCCGACTTGGCATATCCCTCCGCCACCTGCATTACAAATTCGTAGTGGAAGTTGGGGATATCGTTGCCGTAGCCGTCCACCGCGCCGCGAAGTATTGCGTGCGAGAGCGGGTTGCCATACGTTTTTACCTGCCAGCCGTTGAGCTTGAACACCTGGCCGCTCTGCGCGGCGTATATCGAGTTGAGCATCACGAGTATGCTGCCGCTCATGGGGTTCTTTATGCCGACGGGGCCGTCGATGCCGCTGGCCACAAGCCTGTGCAGCTGATTTTCGCTCGAACGCGCGCCCACGGCGACGTATGAGAGAAGGTCGTCGACGTATCCGTAGTTGGCGGGATAGAGCATCTCGTCGGCGGCGGAAAGGCCGCTCGCCTCTATCGCCTGCACGTTGAGCTTGCGTATGGTGAGTATGCCCTTTAAAATATCCTCGCCCTTGGTGGGATCGGGCTGTGAGAACATGCCCTTATAGCCCACGCCCTTTGTGCGGGGCTTGTTTGTGTATATCCTGGGGACGAGCACAAGCTTGTCCTTTACCTTTTCGTTGAGTTTGCCCAGCCTTTCAACATAGTCGAGCACGGGCGCGGGCTCGTGCGCCGAGCAGGGGCCTACTATTACAACAAACTTGTCGCTCTTGCCGGTGATAACGTCGGTTATCAGCTTGTCACGCTCGGCCTTTATCTTTTTTAAACTGTCGGGCATGGGGGCCATGTCCTTTATCTCTTCGGGCTCGGGTATCTTTATCTGCCTTTCAAACATCTTTGTCCTCCATCATCTTCAAAAAATCTTGCTCTATCTCCTCGGGAACGTAGTCAAACAGCTCCTTTTTGAACTTTACCGAATTTTTTACGAGCGTTGAACTGAGCTGCAGTTTGTCCTGGTCGGCGGGGATATATATCTCCACCAGCCCGGGCATCAGCTTTTTGCTGGCGTAGTAGTCGGCCGTCTCATACTCAAAGTCGGTGCTGTTGCGCACGCCGCGCACATAGAACACCGTGTTCTGGCTCTTTAAAAGGTCGACGGCCGCGCCCTCGAATATTACGACTTTAACGGCGGGGTTGCCCGCAAACAGCTTTTCGAGCAGCGTTTTGCGCTCCTCCTCCGAAAGCAGCGGCCGCTTTTTTGTGTTTACCATAACGGCCACCACCACCTCGTCAAAAATTTTAAGGCAGGCCTCCACCACCGATCTGTGCCCCGAAGTGGGCGGGTCGAACGTGCCTGCAAAAACGCATCTCTTCATAAATTGCCCCGCATATATGCCGCAACTATTGCCCCTGCGGCCAAAAATTTTCTGATAGGGTCAGGTTAAATTATATGATCCGGCTGAAAGAACGTTAAGTACGTTTTGCCGTACTTTCTTTCGTCGGTGACTTCCATTCCATCCACCGTGCCCGAAAAGGGACGGTCGCGCTCGTAGACCGCCACGCCGCCGCTGTATACAAGCTTGCGCGCGGCCAGCTCCTCCACGGCCCTTATGCCGCAGTCGTCGGCGTAGGGCGGATCTACAAATACGATGTCAAACTTTTCCTTCTGCCTCTTTAAGCACTCCGCCCAATCGCCCGTGGAAACAGAGTATTTTTCGCCGCGCAGGCGGGAGAGATTTTTGTTTAAAACGGCTATACTTGCGGGGGAAATATCGTTGAAGTGCACAAACTTTGCCCCGCGCGAAAGGCACTCTATGCCCAGGCTCCCGCTGCCGCAGAACAGATCGAGCACGCGCGCGCCCGTAATTTTAAAGGCCAGAATATTAAAGAGGCTCTCCTTGACTCTGTCGGCGGTGGGGCGTATGTCCTTGCCGTTGAACTCCGCGAGCACCAGCCCGCGATATTTGCCGCTTATCACCCTCATTTGCGCTTTTTACCTCTGTCTGCGCCCGAAATATCCACTTCGCGGTCGGGCTCGTACACGTTTTCCTCGTAGTAGTGCTTCTTTTTGCCCTTGCGCTTATCGTCCTCAACGCGGTTAATCTGCTCCTGCCTCTTCTTTTCGGCGAACATGCCCTGAATGTAGAAGCCGCCCTGCACGGCGACGGGGAGCAATACCATGAGCAGGTAGTAGGGCTGAGGTATGGCCGAACTTATCACCTCGAGCGGGGCGACCGCCCAGCCGCAGGCGTATTCGAGCAAAAAGTTTACAAACTCAAAGTCGCCGAAACACTTTATTATCTGAAGTATCAAAAAAGGCACGGCCGAAATGAAGCCGATAACAAAGCCCTTCCAGGGCGCATATTCGCCCGTTTTGAACACTACCTTTTTATCGCGCTTGCCGAGCTTGCGCTTGCCTTCGTTTATTTTGAACCTGCGGTAGGCCGCCGCGCCGTTCTGTCTGCCGAACATTACGAAGGAGCCGACAATGAGCGCCTCGCCCAACACGACGGCAAGTATGCGCACGGCCATATCTTCGAAGCCGTAAAAGAGTATTATCGTGGTGGAGAACACGCACATCACGATAAAGGGGAACACCGCGCCCTTTAAAAGGTCGGCAAGTTCATAAAAGAACTGCTGCACCCTGTATTTTGGCGCAAGGCGGGTGCGGGTGCTCTTCATCTCCGAAACCTGCGCCGTATTTTCCTGCGCCATGTTTTCGGGCTGCGCCCCGTTCAAGGCATCTTCGGCGCCGCCGTTTGCATTAGTTGCGGCATATGTGCCGCCCTTTTGAGTATTTGCCGCGCTCTGCGCCCTGCCTGAGGCTGCGTTATTTGCGCCGCTGTTCTTCTTCTTTGCCAAAATAGTATATCCCCCTTTCGCATATAAAGCTGTCGAGCGGCTCGTCCCACCCGTCCTCTTCAAACTCATCGGTGAGCTGAAAGGCAAAGCCCAGCCCCACCTTTAAAGTGCCGTTGTCCTTTAAAAACCTGTCGTAATACCCGCCGCCGTAGCCGAGGCGAAAGCCCCGCCCGTTGACCGCGAGCAGCGGCACGGCGGTGACATCTATCGCGCCGGAATAGGGCTGTCCCTGCGGCTCCATTATGCCGTATGCGCCCCGCTTTAACTCACCGTAGGGCACGGCGACCATCTTGTCCCCCTCGACGCGCGGCAAAAACACCTGCTTGCCCTCCCTTAAGAGGGCGGATATTATGCCCTGCGTGGAGGCCTCCGAGCCGAAGCTGTTGTAAATTAGATAGCTGCTATAGCCGCCGTACTCCGCCAAAAAATATTCGGCGATATACCGCCCGGCCTCGGCGCGCACTATGCTGCCGAAGTAGCGGCGCTTGATCTTAAATTTTTCCCTTATCTCGCCCTTCATAAAAAATATAAATAAAAATTATTTTTTTAATTATTTTTTCGGTATTTTTCGCCATTTTTTGATTGCTCTTTTGCCGCCGTTTATGCCGCAAAAACTGAATAAAATGCAATTGCCCCGCATATATGCCGCAATTAAACGACATACACCCTCTCCGAGCGGCGCGTTACCGAGCACAGCACCTCATAGCTTATGGTGCCGCAGCGGGCGGCGTATTTATCGGCGGCAAAAAACACCTCTTTAAATTCGCCGTCGTCCTCGGAGATAAAGGCGTCCATGCACAGATTGCCCTCGCCCAAGGGAGCGCCGCGCAAAAAACCGTCGGCATAGCCGAGGCGATAGGCGGTGAGTTTTTTATAATTTTTGCGGGCGAAACCGTAGCCCGCGCCGCGCGGTACAAATGCGCACGTCTGCACCCTTCGCGCACAGACTTTTAGCGCGGGTGAGAGCCCTTCATTCGAAAAACCTTGCGGCGCATAGCCGTACATCGCTATGCCGCAACGCACGCCGCCGAGCAAAAACTTGCCGCCCAGCATAGTGCCCGCGCTCGCCGAAAGATGACAAAAGGCATTAGGATATGCCGCGATCACCGCACCTTTTGCGCGCATGAAGAGGGCATACTGCTCCTCGCGCGCGGCCTCATTCTGCGGGCAATACAGGTGGCTGTAAACGCCGCCTACCCTTGCGCCGCCCTCTTTTAAAGTTGCTATCACCGCAGGCAGCTCCTCCACCGAGCAGCCGTAGCGGTTCATGCCCGTGTTCACCTTTATGTGGCAGTCCAGTCCCGCCGCAAGGCGCGCGGAGGGCACACCGTTCACCGTGACGGTGAGGCCGTAGAACTGCGCGGCAAGCGCGTCGTCGCGCGAGGTGAGCGGGGTGAATACCAGAACGGGCGCAGTTACGCCCGCCGCCCTGAGGGCCGCGCCCTCCTCGGTTATCGCCACGCAGAAGCCGTCGACCAGCCGCTCTATGTGCAGGGCGACGCGCTCGGCGCCGTGACCGTAGGCATCGGCCTTTACCACGGCAAAAAACCGCGATTTGCCCGCAAGCGACTTTAAATATTTTACGTTGCGTTCTATTGCGCCCAGATCAATTACAGATATCGTTTTTTGCACTACTGCATACTATGCGCCGTGCAAAATTATGTGTGAAAGACAGTAAAGACAGTATTTAGGTTATTTTATCATAAATGCGCCGCCATTGCAATCGATTGAGTAAAATAGTGCACAATTAAACTGCGACGCCGCACATAAAACGTTATTTTAACAGCGCGCCGCAAAAATACAGGGCGAACATCACACCCGCCTTTTATCCCCTCTTTATGCGCGCACGCCGCCTTGATATTGCGGGGAGCACCTGCCTTGCGACTGCCGCCGCGGCGACTGCAAGCAATATATCCTTTGGTATGTATATTACGTTATACTCTATCACGGCGGCAAACAGCCCCTCATATCCGCTGAGCTCCCACACGGCGATAAAATAGGCCGTGCCGAGCGCATAGTTGCACACAAACGCCGCCAGCGCCGCCAGAATACAGCGGCGGAAAGTGATGCCTTTGTCCTCATTGCCACCCGCGCTATGTCCGCCCGCAGCTCCGCAAACAATGGCGCCCGCAACGGCCGCGGCGCAGATAAACCCCGGGATATAGCCGAACGAAGGCATGAGCACATACGAAAAGCCGCCGCCCGAGCTGAACACGGGCAGGCCTATAAGCCCCGCCAGCGCATATATGCACATGGATATCGCGCCCTTTTTTGCGCCGAGCAGCATGCCGCACAGTATGCTCACCGCCGTCTGAAAGGTGAGCGGCACGAACGGAAAGGGTATGCGTATATAGGCTGCCGCCGCCATCAGCGCGACGAACAGCGCGCACTCGGCTATGTCGGCCGCGGCGAGTGCAAACCGCCCTTTGCCCTTTACTTTTGCGCTTTTGCCGCCATTTGCTCCGCCCTTTTGCTCAATATTCAAATTGTAGTCCCCTCCGCGGGGAGCGTTTGCATTTTCACCCATAGTAAAATTATACATAAGGCGGCAAAAAAAGTCAACATCGGCAAAAAATTAAGGGCGGGAGAATTTTCCCGCCCTGCGACATTACAGACCTGCGCGCCGTGCGCGCAATACAAACAATATTAACATCCGCCTGTGCCGTGATATGAAAAAGTATTAACCCAGGTTCTCCCAGGTGGGTGCGGCGAAGCGGAACATCGGTCTTTCCGTATAAATACAGACCTTGCCTATTCCCGCGAACGTACCGCTCCCGAAATTATATTGTGGATTACGAATTTCCCATACCACGAACACCGCAGACTTGTTATATACATTATAGCAATACCCTCTGAGAAAATCAACAGTTGCGGGGCAAAAATACTTATATAAAATTTTTCCTGCAATAAAATAGGCGCCGCATTATAAAAATTACGGTGCCCGCACGCGGCCGTCTGCACGGCAATACGGCCCACGCGCCGCAAAATAGCATATCGCAAAATAAAAGCGCGCGCGGCGCGTTGCATTTTACTTGATTTTTGCAGGCAAAAGCATTAAAATTGTATTCGACTTAATATTGCGAGGTACTTATATGGAATACATGACCGGCGAACTTAACGACGGCACCACGCCCTACTCTGCATTCAAAGAGAACGAGGGCAAGATAGTAAGCATAAAGGGCGCGATACACAACATAAGGGACATGAGCGACTTTGCGTTCATCATCCTGCGCACCGCGCGCGACACCGTTCAGTGCGTATATTCGCCCGAATTTTCCGATTACAGACTTGATGAAAAGGTCGTAGAGCAGGCCTCCGCCAAGATAACCGGCAAGGTGGTAAAGAGCCAGACGCGCGACGGCAGCGAAAGGTTTGAACTGCAGATACACAACATCGAGATACTCTCCGTCCCCG
This sequence comes from uncultured Clostridia bacterium, assembly GCA_944330115.1. Lineage (GTDB taxonomy): Bacteria > Bacillota > Clostridia > Christensenellales > Borkfalkiaceae > Coproplasma. The sequence goes on along the minus strand of CALVIN010000006.1, from coordinate 25,987 downwards.
CCGCCATTCCCCCCGTAGTCATATCCAAGAAAAAGGTCAACTGCGATTTGAACGTCGACCTCGACTACCGCCCCGTGACTTTGAGGAACCCCTCCGAGCGCGCGGTGTTCAAGATCCAGGAGGGCATACAGAGGGGTTTCAGAGAGCACCTTTCAAACTGCGGCTTCACCGAGATACACACCCCCAAGATAAACTTCGCGGGCGCCGAGGGCGGCACAAACGTGTTCAAGCTCGACTACTTCGGCAAGACGGTGTTCCTTGCGCAGAGCCCCCAGCTCTATAAGCAGGCGCTCGTGCCCGTATACGAGAGGGTGTTTGAAATAGGCCCCGTATTCCGCGCCGAACACCACGACACGAGCAGGCATTTAAACGAATACATCTCCATGGACTTTGAAATGGGCTTTATCGACAGCTTTACCGACATTATGGAGATGGAGACGGGCGTTTTGAAGTATATCATGGATCTATTAAAGCGCGAGTATGCGCAGGAGATAGAGCTTTTAAAGGTAGATATCCCCGTGATAGACAAGATCCCCTGCATACGCTTTAAAGACGCCAAGGAGATGTGCGTTAAAAAGCTGAAGAACATAACCGACATGAAGGACTTTGAGCCCGAAGAGGAGGCCTTCCTCGGCAAGTGGGCAAAGCAGCAGTACGGCAGCGACTTTTTGTTCGTTACGCACTACCTCTCTAAAAAGCGCCCCTTCTACACCATGGACGACCCCGAGGACCCCGAAGTTACGCTCTCGTTCGACCTTTTGTTCCGCGGCATAGAGATAACGAGCGGCGGACAGAGGATACACGACTATAACATGCAGGTAGAAAAGATGAAGCGCCTGGGCATGGACCCCGCGGAGTTCGAGACCTACCTCATGCTGCACAAATACGGCGCGCCCCCTCACGGCGGCCTCGGCCTCGGCCTCGAAAGACTTACGATGCACCTTTTGGGATTCAAGAACGTGCGCTATGCCGCAATGTTCCCCCGCGACATCAACCGCGTCACCCCTTAAAGTTGATACATGTATGTATGAAAAGGCCCCTGCGGCGCAATTTTGCGCCGCAGAGGCCGCTTGTTTTATTTATAATGGTACCTCCCCTTCGAGGGGAGGTGGGTTGAGCGCAGCGAAACTCGGTGGGGTTTCACTTGCTCGACAAATATGAAACCCCTCCGTCGCTCCTCGCATAGCTCGTTGCGCCACCTCCCCTCAAAGGGGAGGTAAGAACAGCGGTGTTTGTCCCCGCAAGATTTTCTTTACACGGAGCGCATTACCTAATAAAGTTGGTCATCTCCTTGGGTATTATCACCGGCCTTTCGAGCTCGGTGCCCTTTGCCGAGGCGAGCAACTTTAAAAGCCACGCCATGTTGGAGCCTATGGCGCGCATTATCGAAACGCCCTCCCTATCCTTCATTACGTCCTCGGGCGTGTAGCCGTGCACCATGTTCCAATAGGTCGAGGGCACGATGAGCATGTTGTTTATGCCCATGTATTTGTTGAGCACGTCGTACGACGCCGTGGTGCCGGCGCGGCGGGCGGAAACGACTGATGCCGCGGGCTTGAACTGCAAGTGCTTGCCCGCCGAATAGAATATGCGGTCGAGCGCGGCGAGGGCGGCGCCGTTGGGCGAGGCGTAGTGCACGGCTGCGCCGAATACATAGCCGTCGGCCTCCTTGAGTTTTTCGGCGATATCGGCAACGCCGTCGTCGCCGAATATGCACCTGTCTTTGCCGCTCTTTCTGCAGCCGCCGCAGCCTATACAGCCGCGCACGGGGCCGTTGCCCAGCCAGATTATCTCGCTGTCCACTCCCTGATTTTTGAGTTCTTCGGCGATTATCGATAGCGCCGTATACGTGCAGCCGTTTTTGTGGGGGCTGCAATTGAGCATTACTACCTTCATAAAATATCTCCTTACATTCAGCTTGAATTTTTATTTTGTAACAGCTCCGAAAAGACCTTTAGTTCAGGCATATGTGCGGGGCAACTTGATTTTTACCATATTGACCGCTTGCGGCATATGGCGCGGTGCGGCAATTTTAAGCGCCGCAGGCGCGTTACAGTTCAAGCAGCTTTGCCTCGATGAGCGGCATATACTTGCACTCGTAGCCCGCCGCGTTGGGGTGAGTGCAGTCGCCCCTGCCCCAACCGTAGCTGTCGCATGTGAACATATCGCGGTGGACGGGCAAAAAGGTATTCAGCCCGCTCTCCGAATAAAGGTCGACGAAGGGCACGCCCCACTTGCGGCATATCTCCAACGCGCGCTCGCCATACAGCTTTTGCAGCCTGTCGTCCCGCCTGCCCATGTTGTGCGGGCGGATGAACAGTATCTTTGCGCACGGGAAGCACGTGAGAAGGGTATATACTACCGACTGGAAGCAAGCAGAAAATTGACTGTTCTCCCTTTTGAGTGCAAACACATCGGGGCTGTCGTACCCTTCGGGGATATCGCCGAGGGGGATATCGGGGAGGGTCGCGCCCTCGGATATGTTGCAGTCGTTGGTGAAGCCGTCGAAAATTATGTAGTCGGCCTGCTCGCCGCCCTCTATCGCAAGCGCAATCTGTTCGGGCAGCCAGCTCTTGCCCTCTTTAAAGCCGACGCGCGCGCCGCCCACGGCATACTTTTTTACCGACATGCCGAGGTCCTTATTAAGGTATTCGCCCACGCCGAAGCCGCCGTTGCCCGAGCCGAACATTATGCTGTCGCCAAACACCAGCACCCTTTTGCCGCTGAGATCTTTCATTGCATACCTCTCGTGAAAGTATTTTTAATTCACGAAAAATCTTTTGCCGCGCAAAATCTTTTTCCGTGAGATATTTATCGTAAAAAATTTTACTCCCGCCAAATAAAAATGTCAACATAAAATTTACGCAGAAAGACGGCTGCGCCGCATGAAGCCCCACCGGTCACGCTCAAAGGAGGTACAAAAATGCGGTAAAAATGCCGTGCGGTTGCACGGCATTAAATTTTAAATAAATACTCTGCGCAAGGCTGAATTTATTTCAGCCGTCAAGCGCCCCAACACCTCCCCTTCGAGGGGAGGTGCCGCCGCAGGCGGCGGAGGGGTTTCATTTGCCGTCACAGCAGCGTGCGGTAAATAAACAGCTCCTTGCCGTCCCTATAGGGAAGGTGCCCCGTCCACAATTGTGTGGACGGGGCGGAAGGGTTTATTTACGCGCCGCTTATTTTAACCCTTCTGTCATAGTTGGCGCTTATGCGCAACTATGACATCTCCCCTTCAGGGGAGACGAGAGTATATTTGCACCGTTTCCCTTCATTTGCTTTCAATAATCAAGCAAATGAAACCCCTCCTTTAATTCCTCCCCTCAAAGGGGAGGTGTCACGCGAGTGCAACAAAGCGTGACGGAGAGGTTAATTCCCAAACAAATAATGTCGCAAGGCGGGTTTCCCGCCGCAGCAGGCCACAATTTGCGCATACCTGCGCATCTGCCGTTTCCCTTCGGGAGCCTCGGCAGGGCAGCGCTTCGCTCGCGCAGCAGGGTGAATTCGCGCGACTATACGCTCCGTGGGCCCTTAAGGTCGCGCGAAGAGGGACGAACAATGCACTGCTGCAAACAGCACACACGCGCTGTTTGCGCATTGCGAGATGAGTGAGCGCATATGTTGCCGCGCGAACGGTGACCGAACGCGGCGGTACTATACCGCCCGCCGCGTGAGACGCGCCCTCCCCTCACGAAATTTTTTGCGCGCGGCCCGCGCAAAAAATTTGTGAACCCCAAAAAAAAGAACGGAAGCTATGGCGCTAACCGCCATGCACTGCCGTTCCTTTTGCATTGTTATAATTTTGCAGCTTTCCTGCCGCATATAATAACACTGTAGCCCGTGGGGGTGTTTTCCCGTTAGGGTTCTTTAATAATATCATCTTTAATTTGAATTGTCAAGCATTTTTTAAAATTTTTGTGCACTAAACACAAAAAATGTAAATATATACCATTTTGTACCGCCATCACCATACCTCACCTTCCTTTCGTCGCCCTATACCGCTGCTCCTTTACCTGCCGCGCTCTGCCGCTCAAAAAACTGTAACAACGCACCATGTATGCAAAAAGCGCGCCGCCCGCCATAACTTCCGGCGGGCGGCGCGCTGAATTTACAAATACAAACGCCTTTATTTTTTATATAAAAACCTGTGGCAGTTTTCACACTCAACCACCCCGCCCGAGGCGAGGCTCTCCTTGCCTGCGAGCGAGAGCTCTATGCCGCACTTGGTGCACCTGTCCGCCTTTACCTCGCAGATGATGGGGAAGATGCGCTCGCTGCGCTTTGTCTGATACTTGGCGAATATGGCGGGATCGATGCCCTTGGCAAGCTCTTTTAGCTCGGCCTCGATAACGGCCATCTGCTTGCGCTTTTCCTCCTTGTAAGCAGTGTAAACGGCGTGGCTCTCTTTATACTGCTTCTGCATGGCGATTACCTTTTTTTTGAGCGCCTTATACTCCTCGTCCACCGACTTTACGTTGGCGGTGAGCGAGTTTATTTCACCCTTCAAAGACTTTATTTTATCCTGCAGAGAGAGCGCCGACTTTTTGTAGAAGGCGACGTCTGCGCCCTCTTCGACCATCTCGTCGAGCGCGTCGAATTCTTTGAGCGCCTCCGAGAGCTCTTCATACGCCGAATTGAGGCGGCCGGCCATTCTTTCGAGCTCGGCAGCCTTTGCATCGATCTGGTCGAGCTTTTCGGGCGCCTTGGTCATAAAATTCTTGGCCTGCACGTACTTTTTGCGCTCCTCGGACGACGCAGCTTCCTGCTCTAACTTTATAAGTTTTTCGTCCTCCTGCTGGTACTTTAAGAGCTGTTCTATCTGTGACATTGTAGTCTCCTTAATTATTTATTGCCGCTCGCGCGGGGTAAGCGCGCCGTAAGTTGCGCGCGGGATATCGCTTTTATCATATATGTAAAACTGATAGCTGCACAAAAATATGCGTATTTTTATAATTTAAATCAATTTTTAATTTAATTTAAATTTATTTTTTTATTTTTTATTTTTACCGCCCTGATTGCAGGCCTGCCATTTTTAAGCAACCTGTATTTAAAGCAGCGCGCCGTCTTTAAAAAATTCTGAAGGTATGCCCAAATCTTCCTTTACTTCGTCATATATGCGGCCGAAGCCGTAAATTTCAGAGCAGTAGTGCGTCATTTCAACGACGTTGAGCCCCAAAGACACGAGCGCCGCTATCTGGTGGTGCTTCATATCGGCGGAAACAAAGGTATCGGCCCCGTGCGATACGGCAAACGCCATCGTCTCGTCGTCGCAGCCGGCGCCGCAGAACGACGCAACCTTGCTTACCTTGCGCCCGGAATCATAAAAGCGTATGCGCCCGCTTTCAAACGTCTTTTCGACCCCTCTTTTAAAACTTTCAAAGCTCTGCGCGGGGACGGAATACACCCTGCCGTAGCCGCCCGAAGTGAGGGGCTGGCATACCGCCTCCTCCCTTTCTCCGCCGAGGCCGCGCATTAGGTAATAGTCGATGCCCCGCGGCGCCGCGTCGAAATTGAGGTGCATGGATATTACCGAAATGCCGCGCATTGCGCACATTGCAAGCGCCTCGGTGGGCGAGCCGCACGCGCAGTCCACCCGCTTTATGGCGGCATATATGGCGGGGTGGTGGGTGACTATCAGGTCATACCCGAGCTCCTCCGCCCGCTTTACCGCGGCGACGCTCAAGTCGAGGGCAAACAACGCGCTGCGCACCTTTTTTCCGCAGTTTAAAATTATTCCGCTGTTGTCGTATGCGCCGTACTTGGCACACAGCTCGTCGCTGAGCGCCACGGGCGCAACCTTGCTTTCGAGCAAAGCAAATATATCGTGAGGTATCATGCCTTTAACGCCTCCTTTATAAGTTGCATGCGCTCCTCCACCGCCCTGCGCGAGGCCTCGGAGAGGGAGCCGCCTGCGTAGCTCTCGTTCTTTTTGAGCTCGTCCCAAAGCAGTTCGTTGAGCTCGTCCGTACCCAGACTGTCGCGCCCGAAGGCCAGCTGCAGGGGAGAATACCGCTCCGCGCCTTTTGCGCCGCCATTGTACGCGCCGTTATCCGCGGTTTTGCCCGCGCGCCCCTTTATTACAAAGTAATATTTTTTGGCGCTGCCCCGCCTTTCGGTGAATACGCCGTCATAAATTATTTCGCACCCGCTTTCAATGAGGTATGCGCGCAGTTCGGGCGCGTTTTTCATGGGCTGAAATACGAACGAGGCCGGGATATATGAATTTTTTAATATCTTTAATATCTCTTCGCCGCCCATGCCGGCTATGAGCACGAGGTCGTCGCCGCGGGCGATGCCCGTGAGCCCGTCGCAGCACACGGGGGTGCACCTGCCGGAGGCTATGTAACCGCCGAGCAGCCGCTCGGCCTTGGAGAGGCTCTTGGCGCTGATATCGGCGATCACCGCGCTGCCGCACAGCCCCGAATCGAGCATATACCGCGTGCAATAGCCGTGATCGCAGCCCACGTCGACAAAGCGACGGCAGCTTTCGAGCAGGCCGCACAACTTTTTAAGCCGTTCGGTCATGCCTTTCAGGTATCGAGAAAATCTTTGAGCTGCTTGGAGCGCGAGGGGTGACGGAGCTTGCGCAGAGCCTTGGCCTCTATCTGGCGTATGCGCTCACGCGTGACGTTGAACTCCTTGCCCACCTCCTCGAGCGTGCGGGGACGGCCGTCGTCTACGCCGTACCTTAAACGGAGCACCTTCTCTTCCCTGGGGGTGAGGCTGTTTAAAACGGAGAGCAGCGTCTCCTTGAGCATGGTGGTGGATACGCTGTCCGAAGGGGTGACGGTGGTTTCGTCCTCGATGAAGTCGCCGAGGTGGGAATCTTCCTCCTCTCCTATGGGCGTTTCGAGAGAGACGGGGTCCTGCGCTATCTTCTGTATCTCGCGCACGCGCTCTTCGGAGATGTTCATCTCCTTGGCAATCTCTGCGGGGGAGGGCTCGCGGCCGTACTTTTGCGTGAGCAGGCGGGATACGCGCGTGAGCTTGTTTATAGTTTCTACCATGTGCACGGGTATTCGTATGGTGCGCGCCTGGTCGGCAATGGCGCGCGTTATGGCCTGCCTTATCCACCAGGTGGCATAGGTAGAGAACTTGAAGCCCTTTTGATAGTCGAACTTTTCCACCGCCTTCATGAGGCCGAGGTTGCCCTCCTGGATGAGGTCCAGAAAGAGCATGCCGCGGCCGACGTAGCGCTTGGCAATGGAGACTACCAGCCTCAAATTTGCCTCAGAGAGCTTCTTTTTGGCCTCCTCGTCGCCCTCCTGCATCCTGCGGGCGAGCTCTATCTCGTCGTCGGCAGAGAGCAGCGGCACGCGGCCGATGTCCTTGAGATACATCTTCACGGGGTCGTCGAGGCCGATATCGGAGAGCGCCTGCTCATAGAGCTCCTTGTCTCTCTCGGCTTCGTCGATTATCTGTATGCCCGCGTCGGCGACCGACTTATACACAAAGTCCATCTGGTTGGGAGTAGTGTCGTACTTCTCCATTATGTCGCACAGGCTGTTGGTTGTGATAGATCCCTTGGGGCCGTAGTCCTCGATGATCTTTTTTAAAATGTCGTTAAGTTTCTGATCGGATAAACTCATCGTATATCTCCGCTTTTTAATTTTTCCTTTTGCTTTATGAGCTGCTGCAGAACTTCCGCAGCTTTTCTCTTTTGTTCGACGTCGTCGGTGGCGGAATACTGCCGCTTGACTTCGTCGATAGCCTCCGTTATTCTCTCTGCCTGCAATCGGCGCATACAGCCGGCAAAATAGCGCTTTTGCACGTCGCCGCACAGGTTTTCGCCGTCGTTTAAGTCGAGCACGCGGCTGAGCTCCTCATACTCGGGCGTGCCCTCGTCGAAGAAGTCGAACAGTTCGCTTAGCGTGACCTTTTCGCCGAGCAGCTCCTTGCTCTTAACATAGCTTGCAATGAGCTTGTGCACGTCGTCGGTGAAAGGTATGTCGTCGATGTCGAGCCCCTCGGTGTAGTCGGCGCCGAAGAGTATGGCCGCCGCCACGAAGCGCGACGCCTTTTTGTTGACATCGGCGCTGTCTGCAGCAATTTTGGGCTTTTCTTCGGACACGCTCTCCCTCTCGGCGGGCATCTGCTGCAGGTCGCGGCTGAGCGCCTCGAAGCTTATGCCCGTTTCGTCGCGCAGGTTCTTTAAGAGCAGTTCGCGCTCTGCCGCGCTCTCGGCCGAGCGCACCACTTTGAGCGCGTCGCCCACATACTTCACCTTTTCTTCGGGCTTTGAAAGGTCGTACCCCTTGCGCGCCACCTTCATCTTATAGTCGATGAGCGGCATGGCGTTATCGAGGCACTTCTGATACTCCTCCGGCCCGAGCTTTTTTATCACGTCGTCGGGGTCGAGCCCGTCGGGCAGGGGCACCACGCGCACCTCTATGCCCTCGCCCTTCAAGATCTCAAGGCCGCGCATGTTGGCCTTTTGGCCCGCGCTGTCGCCATCGTAACTGATATACACGGTATTCACATACCGTTTTATAAGCCGCGCCTGCTCCTGCGTGAGCGAGGTGCCCATGCTGGCCACCACGTTTTTAAAGCCGCCCTGGTGCAGGGAGATGGTATCCATATACCCCTCCACCATTATCACGTCTTTGAGCCCGCCGGCGCGCCGCAGCTTTTTTAACCTGTTTATGTTGTAGAGCGTCTTGCTCTTGTTGAATATGAGCGTCTCCTTGGTGTTCTTATACTTTGCAAAGTCTGTCTTTTTGAGGGCCCTGCCGCCGAACGCCACCACCTCGTCGAAGGCGTTGATTATGGGAAATATCAGCCTGCCGCCCTGCGCGTCCGAAAGCCTGCCCTCCACCTCGTTTACGGCGCCGCTATCGACTATGTCCTGCTTGGAATAGCCCTTCGAGAGCAGGTATTTGGGGAGGTCGGAATAGTTTAAACTTGCGCCCAGCCCGAACGCCCGAACGACGTTTGAGGGGATCGCGCGGGAGAGTATGTATTCGACGTGCGCGTCGGCCTTGCCAGAATTGAGATTATCGAGATAGAAGTGGGCGCAGTCGTTCATTATCTTCAAGAGGGTATCGCGCTTGCGCTTGAGCTCTGCCGAGCGGCCGGCGTCGTACGAGGTCTGCGGCAGGGGTATGTTTGCCCTCTCCGCGAGCAGCTTTACGGCGTCGCCGAAGTCGATGTTCTCCATCTCCTTTACGAGCGTTATCACGTTGCCCGAAACGCCGCAGCCGAAGCAGTGATAGAACTGCCTGTTTTCGTCCACGTGGAAGGAAGCCGTCTTTTCGTGATGAAAAGGACAGCACGCCCAATAGGTGCCGCCCTTCTTTTCGAGGTGCATATACGACGAGGCAACGTCAACTATATTAAGTTTTTCGGTGAGGAGCCTTAAAAAGTCCCTGTCGTAACCTCCTGCCATAGCCACCTTATTCTGATACATGCCCGCATGATTTTAATACATGCCTGCATATAATTTGATTTTTGATATTATTCAGTCCGCCCTCGCCGTCCCTTCTCTTTCTTATACCTCCCCTTCGAGGGAAGAACATATACTTTACTTATACCTCCCCTTTGAGGGGAGGTGGGTTGAGCGTAAGCGAAAGCCGGAGGGGTTTCACTCCCCCTTAATTGCTCTCGTCGCCGAACGACCAGCCGCGGGGCACGAATATCTTGTTGAATATATACACGGCGTACCTGTCCGTCATAGAGGATATGTAGTCGCACACGACCTGCTCCTTTGAAAAGCGCTCTAAAAGGCCTATGAACATTTTGGGGAGCTTATCGGTATTTTTGCAGAAGTAGTCGTACATGCACGAGAGCATGCGCTCGGCCTTCTGCTCCTCGCCGCGGGCAAATTCGGTGAAATATACCCTGTCGAACATAAAGGCGCGCAGCGCCTCGCTGGCCTGCACGACTTCCTGCCCCATGCGCACGAAATTCTGGCCGTAACTTTCATTCCATACCGAAGTTATTGCGGTGTTTATGCGCTCTTTCGAGCTGTTGCCGAGCACCTCGGTTATATCCTTGGGCACGTCGCCCGGCTTTAAAACGCCCGCGCGCACGGCGTCGTCGAGGTCGTGATTTATGTATGCCACCTTGTCGGCAATGCGCACGCACATGCCCTCGAGCGTTGCGGGATGCCCGCTCTTCTGGTGGTTGAGTATGCCGTCGCGCACTTCAAAGGTGAGATTTAAGCCCCTGCCGTCCTTTTCGAGCACGTCGACGACGCGCACCGACTGCACGTTGTGTTTAAAGCCGCACGGGGCAAGTTTATTTAGTATGCGCTCGCCGCTGTGGCCGAAGGGCGTGTGCCCCAGGTCGTGCCCGAGCGCCGCCGCCTCGGCAAGGTCCTCATTCAGGGCGAGCACGCGCGCAAGGCTGCGGGCTATCTGCGCCACGTCGAGCGTGTGCGTAAGGCGCGTTATGTAGTGGTCGCCCTCGGGCGAAAAGAACACCTGCGTCTTGTTTTTGAGCCGCCTGAACGCCTTGCAATATATTATCCTGTCGCGGTCACGCTGAAAGTCGGTGCGCATGCTGCAAGGCTGTTCCTCGCGCTCGCGCCCCTTAGTGTCCTTCGATTTAGTGGCATACGGCGAGAGAAACTGTTCCTCTATCGCATACGTACGCTCTTTTAATACAGGAATATTTCTTTTCACGCCATAATATACGCAAAAAAATCTTCAATTCCCTTTAAATATTAAAAAATTTTGAAATAATTTTAAAAAATTTTTCCGTCTTTTCTTTATTTTCTTTATCGTCTTTATAATATAAATACCCCCTCGGGCGGGATAATAAACCTGCCGAGGGGGATACCGATGACATATTGCAGTACTTTTTGGCGTTTTTTGGCAAAACTTAGGCGGCCAAGCCTTATTTGCCGAAGCCGCCGCCGACGGAGATAGTTTCGCCCGTGACGTAGGCGGCCTCCGCCAGAAAGGAGCAGGCGACGGCGACGTCTGCGCCCGTGCCTATCCTGCCCGCGGGGATCTGCTGAATTAAGTCCTCGAGCTCGTCGGGGGTGAGGTGGCCGTTCATATCGGTATCTATCACGCCCGGGCTGACGCAGTTTACGCGCACGCCCGAGGGGGCGAGCTCCTTGGCGAGCGCCTTTGTAAAGCCGATGACGGCGGCCTTGGAGGCCGAATATGCCACCTCGCAGCTTGCGCCCACCTCTCCCCATATGGAGGAGATGTTTATTATGCAGCCGCCGCCCATGCCTATCATTCTGTCGGCGACGGCACGGCTGCAGAGATACGCGCCCCGCACGTTAACGGCAAATATTCTGTCCCACTCGGCGGGAGTGGTGTCCTGAATGACGCCCACATAGGATATGCCCGCGTTGTTTACGAGCACGTCCAGCCTGTTGTATATGCGGAAAACTTCGGCGAACATGTCGCGCACGGCGGCCTCGTTTGAAACGTCGGCGCGCATTATTACCGGGCAGTAGCCGAGCATGTTGAACTCGGCCTGGGTGGCTATGGCGGCGCTCTCGTTGTTGCAATAGTTGATTATCACCTCATAGCCACGCTGCAAAAATTCAAACGCTATGTCCCTGCCTATTCCCCTTGTGCCGCCCGTGATCAGTGCAACTTTTTTAACCATAGATCTCCCAAAAACACAAAATACTTAAATTATTTTTGATACATGCCTCAATAAAAAACTTTTGTAAAGCCCTTTTTGCGCGCCCTGCGGCCGGCCTATACGATTTTAAGGCCGTACTCCTCGGCTATGCGCCGCGCTATCTCTTCGGGCGAAAGCCCGTCGGTATCGATCACGAAGTCGGCGGCGGCAAGGTATTTGGGCGTGCGCGCCGGCAATATCTCGTTTATGCGCTTTGCCGCTCCGCCCGCAAGCAGGGGGCGCTCGGTATCTCCTTCAACGCGGGATATAAGCGTTTGGGGCTGCGTGCGCAAAAATACTATTTTGCCGTTGCCCTTTAAAAGCTGTACGTTGCGCTCCTTTAAAACGCACCCGCCGCCCGTGGCGATTATAAGGCCGTCGCGCGAGGAGAGCTCCTTCACCGTGTCCGTTTCAAGCGAGCGGAAATGCTCCTCGCCGTACTTTTCAAAGATATCGGCAATGCGGCCATATTTTTTTACTATCACCGCGTCGGTATCGGTCTGCTCCATGCCCGTAAGGCGGGAGAGCGCCGCGGCCACCGTAGTTTTGCCGCAGCCCATCATGCCGCACAGAACTATATTCATGCCGCCCTCACTTCAACAAAAAGCTCTCTGCGGCGAGTATGTAGCTGTTTTTGCCGAACCCGACCACCGTGCCCGCGCATACCTCGGATATCACCGAGTTGTGTCTGAATTGCTCGCGCTTGAACACGTTTGACATGTGCACCTCGACCACGGGGACGGAGATCGAGGCTATGGCGTCGCGTATGGCGTAGCTGTAGTGCGTGAAGGCACCGGCGTTTAAAATTATGCCGCCGAACTCGCCCGAGATACCCGCCTCGTGCAGCTTTGTGCATATCTCACCCTCTATGTTGCTCTGAAAGAAGGCGCACTGCGCCCTGCCCTCAAAGTGCGCGGCAATATCGGCGTTTATTTCGTCGAGGGTCTGCGTGCCGTAGACGCCCCGCTCGCGCAGGCCGGTCATGTTTAAATTTACTCCGTTTATAAATAAAAGTTTCATATATATCACCTTATACGCCGCAGGCGGCATATCGCATACCGCGCGGCCGCGCCTTACAGCGTGCAATACTCCTCAAACAGCTCCTTTGCCTTTGCGTCGTCAGGCTGCAGCGAGAGATATATGCACTCTGCATAGTACGCCTGGTAGAAGAGCATTGCCATGCCGTTCAATATCTGCTTGCCGCAGCTTTCGGCTATCTCCAAAAATTTCGACTTGGGCGGCACATATATGAGGTCTATCGCCCTGCCGCACAGAGCTATAAGCTCCTCGCCGACGGGGGATATCCCCACCGACTTGTGCATGCCCACGCCCGTGGCGTTTATTATTATATCGTAAGGCTTGTTTTCTATCTTTTGTACGGCGGTAACGCCGAACTCCCTCTGCAACTCCTCGGCCGACTGCGCGCGCATATCGAACACATACACGTCCGCGCCCGCGTCTTTAAGCTTTTTTGCCGCGCTGCGCCCCGCGCCGCCCGCACCGAGAATGAGCACGCTCTTACCCTCGGGCTCAATGCCGGCGTTTTTAAGCATCAGCATGAAGCCGAGGCCGTCGGTGTTGTAGCCCGCGCGCGTGGCGCTTAAAACGGTGTTCACCGCGCCGAACGTGTGCGCGTCCCCCTCCAGCGACTTTAAATAGGGTATTATATCCAGCTTGAAGGGTATGGTTACGTTGAAGCCGTCATACTTTTTGAACAGCTCCTCGGCGTGCGCCGAAAAATCTTCGGGAGCGAGCGACACCTTGTCGTACTCTATCTCCGCGCCCAGCCTTCGGGCTATGAATGTGTGCATTTTGGGGCTGGACGACTGCGAGACGTCCTTGCCCACCACGGCAAGTTTTAATTTTTTCATGCTATCCACCTTTTAACGATCCTCGTCCTTAAGCGACTGCGCGCAGCGCGCCATATACAGCGAATACTCTTCGAGCTTTAAGCGCAGTTCGCGCACGCGGCCGGGGCTTTCGGGCAATATCATTGCCACCTCGCCGCTGTGTACGTTCTTTTTGTCGTCGTCGGCCAAAAGGCTCGCCTCGCCGGCGTCGTCATACGCGGGCACGGTTATCACCTTTTTTATGAGCTCGACGAGCGACTGCGCGTATTCGGGCGCGCATATGCCGCGCTCCACCGCTATGAACAGCTCGTAATACATGCCTATCAGCACAAACTCGCCGTGCGACTTGCGCTTATAGAACATCTCAAAGGCGTGCCCAGTGGTGTGGCCGAGGTTGAGCGTCTTTCTGAGCCCGCTCTCGCGCTCGTCCTTTTTTACCACGTCGGCCTTGTGCGCTATGCAGTCGTAGATGACCGAACGAAAAAACTCCGCGCTCTTCAATCTGTTTTTATTTTCTATCAGCTTTATGTATATATCCCTGTTGAGCGCGCCGTACTTTATTATCTCGCCCAGGCCGCAGCGTATCTCACGCGCGGGCAGCGTCTTTAAAAATGCGGGGTCTACCACCACCCTTTCGGGCTGATAGAATGTGCCGACTATGTTCTTTATGCCGCAAAAATCTATGGCCGTCTTGCCGCCCACAGAACTGTCTACCTGCGAAAGCAGCGTTGTGGGCACCTGAATGAGGTGCACGCCGCGCATATACAGCGAGGCCGCGAGGCCGGCAATATCGCCCACCACGCCGCCGCCGAAGGCCACCACCGTGTCGCACCTCTTCAAGCCGAAGGCGGCCATGGCCTTTAATATGCGCATGAGCTGCGTATAATTTTTGCTCTTTTCGCCCGCGGGGAGCACATACAGCCCGCCGCCCGCAAATATGCCGCCGAACAGCTCCTTATATATGGCATGCACGTTGCTGTCGGTCACCACAAAGAACTGCTTGCCCGCAAGAAGCTGCGGCATGAGCTCTTCAAACGCGCCTTCGCCGCAATCTATCACGCTGCGGCAGGAGGGTGTGTCTATCTCCAATTTTTTGATATCAGTACAGCTCATCGTATCTCTTTATGACCTCGTCCATGTTATCGCCGCCCAGCCGCTCTGCCACGACCCCGGCTATCACCAGCGCGGCTACGCTTTCAACTATCACCTCGCAGGCGCATATGGCGGCTACGTCGCTGCGCTCGCCCGCCGCCTTTGCAGGCTGACCGGTTACAAAATCTACCGTATCCAGCCCGCGCATGAGGGTGGGTATGGGCTTCATTGCGGCGCGCACTATTATATCTTCGCCGTTAGACATGCCGCCCTCTATGCCGCCCGCGCGGTTGGTGCGGCGCAAAAACCTGCCCTCTCTTTTGAATATCTCGTCGTGCACCATGCTGCCGGGAAGGGAAGCCGCGCCGAAGCCAAGGCCTATTTCCACTCCCTTTATGGCCTGAATGCCCATTATTGCGCCCGCAAGGCGGCCGTCGAGCTTTTGCTCATACGTCATGCAGCTGCCGAAGCCGCTTTTAAGGCCGCTTATGCGCACCTCCACAACGCCGCCCGCCGTGTCGCCGTCGGCCTTAAGTTTATCTATAAAGCGCATGGCCTCCTCTTCGCGCCTCTCATCGAGCATAAAGAGGGGATGCGTCTTTGCGCCCTCCACCTCCTCAAAGGTGTGCTCTGCGCCATCCTCTATGCCGCACACGCTCTTTACATACCCCGCCGTTTTAACGCCGAGGGCGGCGAGATACTGCTTTGCTATGGCGCCCGCGGCCACGCGCACGGCCGTCTCCCTGGCGCTGGCGCGCTCTAAAATGTTGCGCGCGTCCTTCTGCCCGTATTTAAGCATGCCCGAAAGGTCGGCATGGCCGGGGCGCACGCGCGTTAAGGTGCGCTGAGAGGTATCGCACGGGCCTGCGCTCATGCAGCCCTCCCAATTTTTGTAGTCGGCATTTACTATCATAAAGGCGAGCGGACTGCCGAGCGTGAGCTCGTTGCGCACGCCGCTTATTATCTCAATTTTGTCGTGCTCTATCTTCTGCCTGCCGCCCCTGCCGTAGCCGCCCTGCCTTAAAGCGAGGTCGGCATCGATGAGCGACTTATCTATCTTTAAATTTGAAGGCAGGCCTTCGATTATACCGACGAGCGCCCTTCCGTGCGACTCGCCCGCGGTGGTAAGTTTCATATATATCTCCTTAAAACAAGGTTGCTTTTTATTTTGCTGCGGCCTTTGCCGTGAGCGGCGCGGAATAAATTTAAGCCGAACCGCCGCACGTTACGCCGCTTTCGTCTATGACGACGGTGACGTCGCCGTCGTATCTTGTAATGTATATGCCGTCGTCCCCGCCGGGCACGGCATCGTGCAGCAGGTCGGCGAGCACTTCAAGCGAGGGCACGCCCGACTGTTCGCCCGCGGATATGACGGAATATTCGGGATCGATTAGGTCGGTGAACGACGTTGCGAGCGCGATATCCCCGCCGTGCGAGGCCACATGGTATGCCGCGCACGATGTGAGGCGGATATCGTTCCCGGCAAAGGTGAAGTAGCCGTCGGGATCGCCGAGCGCCTGCATGAGCGCGTAGGTATCGGCTATCTCTTCGAGCTTCTGCCCCGAAACGCCGCCGGCGTACAGTATGCCGCTGCCCTCGTACTCTATCCACAGCACGGCGGAGGCAGCGGCTATATTTGCGGCGGACGGGTCGGCATTCAAGGCTGCATACTCGGAACCGGGGCCGGTATGCAGGGCGGGCGACAGGAAGGTGAAAAAGAAATCTTCCGCCGCCACTCCCGCGCCGTATTCGGCCACCACCATGCGCGCGCCGCTGTCCCCGGCGGCCGAAATAAAGTCTTCAAACCCCTCGCTTATGTAGCTGTTGATGCAATAGGGATAAAATACGGCGCCTGCTTGCTTTTGGCGCAATATCTCGCCCAGGCCGCCGCAGTATTCGTCGGTCACCGTGGTACACACGACGTAGTCGATATAGTCTATATCCCTTCTGTTGAGCTCGGTGAGTATCTTTAAATTGTTGCGGTAGGTGCCGTCGCCGCCGTCGATGAGCATGGTCTTGCCGTTGGGCAGGCAGACTATCGTGCAGTCCGAAGTTCCCACGTCAAGAACGCACATCTCAAGCCTGCCCTCCTGCGGACGCCCGCCCGATACGAGGTAGGCGGTGAGGTATTTAAGCGGCCAAAATATATTTAATATGAGCAGCGCACTTATGATGAAGGCGGCGCAGGCGACCGAAACTATTGCCGCCGCCCCTTTTGTTAATTTTATTTTAGCCACTCCCCCGTTACCGCCGTAAAAAATTCGCAAAACTTTTCCGCCGCCCCTCCATGCGGGAACGGCGCATAAAAGAGTATAACTTAAGCATTATTATACATCCGCGCGCCGTAATTGTAAATAGTTTTTAATAAAAATGTCCGCCGCGGACCTGTGCAGGCCCGCGGCGGACATTTTTTTGGAGGGGAAATTTTATGCATTTTGCATGCGGCTGTTCGCCGCCTGAGTGGACTTTTTAAGCTGAACGTGTGCAGGAGTAAATGATGGTCGTTAAAGCGTCTGCATATGCGGACTCATGCCGCCGCAGAACGGTGCTCCGTTCAGCCTTGCCAAAAGCTCTTTTGCTTTTGCAGTTATAATATAAACCGCGTATATAAATTTGACGCGTAAGCTATGTGAATATTTTGTAAAAATACACAAAAAGCGCCTTTCACTTTAAAAAAAGCCCAAAAAAAGCGCGATCTTACCCATATATGCGCCGCCGCGCGCCCTCTTTGAGGGGCAAAAATGCATTTTGATATTGACGGACGGCAAAAACGGTGGTATTATTGTTATGGTCACCGCACAAACAGCGGCGCACCGCATGCGGATAAGGAGGAAAAACGTCATGGACAGACTTATTATAACGATAGGCAGGGAATTCGGCAGCGGCGGCAGAGAGTTCGGCAGGCGCCTTTCTGACGACCTTAAAATAGCTTATTACGACCGCGAGATAATATCGGGGATAGCAAAGCGCACCTCCCTTTCGGAGGAGTATGTGCACCAGATAGTTGAGCGCAAGCCCTACATGCCCTTCCCCATAACTACGGGCCGCACCTTTTACCCGCTCACCGACCCCGTTGTGGAGCAGACGCTCTCTATATACAACGAGCAGAACAACATAATACGCGAGATGGCAGAAAAATCTGACTGCGTTATAGTGGGGCGCTGCGCCGACAGAATTTTAAAGGACATGCACCCCCTGCGCATATTCGTATATTCAGATATGCCCTCCCGCCTGAAGCGCTGCCGCGAGAAGGCGCCCGAGCACGAGCACATGTCCGACTCCGCCCTCCGCCGCCACATACTGAAGATAGACAGAGAGCGCGCAAGGTATTACTCGTTCTACACCGGCAAGAAGTGGGGCGACAGGTTAAACTTTGACCTGTGCATAAACACCGCGCACATCACGCCCAAGGAGGCAGCGGCACAGCTTGCCTCCGTTTTAAAGGACAGGCTCACCGCCGCAAACAGCGAGGGCACTGAAAGCGCGGACGGCGGCGAAAATAAATAAAAAAATAAATTAAAATTATCTTATAACAGAATAATATGCGGCGGACTGCGCGCTTTGCGCGGGGCATGTATGCATATCGCGCGCGGCGCGGGCATGCTTGCAGGCACCGGCAGGCACGTTGCCTCCGCACAGATGCAGGGAATTTTATGAAGAAATACGACTATCTTATAGCGGGCGCGGGGCTGTTCGGCTGCGTGTTCGCGCACGAGGCAAAAAAGGCGGGCAAGAAGTGCCTCGTCATCGACAGGCGCCCGCACATAGGCGGCAACATACACACCGAAAACAGAGACGGCATAAACATACACGTCTACGGCGCGCACATCTTTCACACCTCCGACGAGCGCGTGTGGAAGTATGTAAACACGTTCGTCACATTCAACAACTTTGTGAACTCTCCCATAGCGCGCTATAAGGACGAGCTGTATAACCTGCCCTTCAACATGAACACCTTTTCGAAGATGTGGGGCGTGGTGACGCCCGCCGAGGCCAAGGCCAAGATTGCCGAACAGATAGCCGAGCTCAACATAGGCGAGCCGAAAAACCTTGAGGAGCAGGGCCTTAAACTTGTCGGCAAAGACGTGTTTGAAAAGCTGATAAAGGGCTACACCGAAAAACAGTGGGGCAAGAGCTGCGCCGAGCTGCCCGCATTCATAATAAAGAGGCTACCCCTGCGCTTTGTTTACGACAACAACTACTTCAACGACAGGTACCAGGGCATAGCCGAAGGCGGCTACACCCTGCTTGCCGAAAAACTTTTGGAGGGCACCGAAGTAAAGCTGAACTGCGACTACTTCGACTTTATAAAACAGTATCCCGACATAGCCGGCAAGGTGGTATACACCGGCATGATCGACGAATTTTACGGCTACAAGTTCGGCGAGCTGGAATACCGCTCCCTCCGCTTTGAGACCGAGCGGCTGGAGGAGGAGAACCACCAGGGCAACGCCGTGGTAAACTACACCGAGCGCGAGGTGCCCTATACCCGCATAATCGAGCACAAGCACTTTGAAAGGACGCAAAGCCCCGTTACGTACATAACGCGCGAATACCCCGCCACATGGAAGAAGGGCGACGAGCCCTATTACCCCGTGAACGACGCAAAAAACAACGCGCTGTACGAAAAATACCGCGCCCTTGCCGAAAAGGAAGAGAACGTTATTTTCGGCGGCAGGCTGGGGCAGTATAAATACTACGACATGGACAAGGTGATAGCCGCGGCATTGGACTGCGCCGAGAGCGAGTTCGGCCGCAACTGACGCAGCGGAATACAAAAATTTTATGCGCCGCCCCGCATGGGACGGCGTGTTTTATGCCCGTTTTTTATGGCAATGCGCACAAATCATGCAATTTTTAAAGCGCGCACGCCCGCGCATTGCGCCGCACTCAAAATTTACTATTGATTTATGCATAAAAGCGTGATATAATATCTTTTGTGAAACTGTTTGACATTACGCTGAACGGCCCTGCAGACGGCGCAGAGGAGCTGTTTGTCAAGGGCGGCGAAAACACAGGCGGCGCCATTGCGCCGTGCGGCGGGACGGCCTCGTTTGAAACATACTTCAACCTGCTGCCGCACGCAAAATACCGCGAATACTGCGGCCTTGACAGCGCCGAACTGCACCTTGACGCCGAGGGCATATACGCAGTAAAATTTTATCATCGCAAACCGAACGGCGAAAAGGTATGCCTTGCAGAGCACCCGTGCAGCGGGCGGTGCGCACTCCCCCTCCCCTTCCCCGAAGGCGGCGGCTACACCTTTTTTGAGGTGACGGGAAACTGCACGATTTCCGGCGGCAGCTGGCAGGCCCGTCCAAAAAACACTCGGCGGGTAAAGATGGCCGTGGTGATATGCACCTACCGCCGCGAGCAGTACGTGGCGGCCAACCTTGCAAGGATAGCCGACGGCATCGCGCAGGACGGCATATGGAAGGAGCGGCTGCACGTATACGTTATCGACAACGCGGGCACGCTTGACAAAAGCGGCATATGCGGCCTGCCCGAAGGCGGCTTTTTTGAGATAGTAAAAAACAGAAATCTGGGAGGCTCCGGCGGGTTTGCGCGCGGCATGTACGAGGCCGACGGCGACGGAACGTTCACGCACATACTGCTTATGGACGACGACGTGAGCTTCGACTTTGCCCTTTTAAAGCGCACATGGTCGCTTCTTTCCTGCCTCACGGAGGAGCACAGCGATGCCGCCGTGGGCGGCGCGATGCTCGTTATGGAGAGGCCGTGCGTGCAGCACGAATTCGGCGGGAAGTTCGACGGGCTGATATTCAGGTCGGTGAACGGCGGGCTTGACATGCGCGAAGCGGCCAACCTTTTAAGAAACGAGCGGGCGCCCCGCCCCGACTACAACGCGTGGTGGTACTGCTGCATGCCCGCCTCCTGCGTGCGGGAATACGGCCTGCCCATGCCCTTTTTTATCAAGGGCGACGACGTGGAATACGGCATGCGCGCCGCAAAGGAGTTCATACTTTCAAGCGGCATAGCCGTGTGGCACAGAAGTTTTGCGGCAAAGTATACGGGCACGCTTGAATACTACATAAAGCGCAACGGCGCGGCGGTGGCCGCCCTGCGCACAAATTCGGGCGCGTTTAAGGCGGCCGTGCGGTATGCCTATTTCATGTTCAAGAGCCTCACGCTGAAAAATTACGACTGCGCAGAGCTGATATTCCGCGCATACAGAGATTTTGCGGCGGGGCCGGAGTTCTTCCTTTCGGCCGACAGCGCCGACCTGAACAGAGAGATCTCCGCGCACGCGCAGCCCTTTGTCCCGCGCGAAGAGATAGAAAAAATATTCGGCGGAAAGCCGGAACTGCCCGTCGTGAAGCGCGAAAAGAGGCACAGCCTTGCCGCCTGCTTTTTGATGTTTTTGGAAAACTACCTCCCCGCATTCATGTTTTCAAAAAAGACGGGCCTTACCGACGCGGGCGCGCCGAGGGCGTATGACTGCTTTATGAAAAAGACGGTGGTGCACCTCGACAGAGAGAGCGGCCGCGGGCTTGTTTTGAAGCTCGACGCAAAGCGCAGAAGAAAGCTGCGCAGGGCGGCATACAGGGCGTTCTTCGGCATACTGTTCGGCTACAGGCGCATTAAAAAGAGCTACCGCAGCGGCGAGCGGGAGATGTGCTCGCGCGAAAATTGGGAGAGAATGTTCTTTAAAGAGGACGAATAGGGCGGAGCCTGCGCCGAAAGGGCGCATATCCCCCAAATTATAGTGTAAGTGTAAGTTGTAAGTTTATTTTGGCCGCAAAAACATCGCCGACGGGCGGCGGACATGCCGCGGGGCGCGGCAAAGTTGCGGCGGTGCGGGCATTTTCCGCACATATATATGGTCGTTTGCGCATATGATGATACGGTTTTATTTAAAAATCAAATATATTCTCGACTTTATCCTCGCCCTGATAGGTATAATAGTAACCTCCCCCGTGATGGCGATAGTGGCGATAGCCATAAAGGCAGAGGACGGCGGGCACGTGCTTTTAAAACAGCAGCGCACGGGAAAGTTCGGCAGAAAATTCACCTGCTATAAGTTCCGCTCGATGAAGGGCGAAAACGTCACATTCGACAAGCACAGCCCGGTGATACGCGACAACAACCCCAACCTTACAAAGGTGGGCAAATTTATACGCAAATTCAAGATAGACGAGCTGCCGCAGCTTGTAAACATTTTAAAGGGCGACATGTGCCTCATCGGCCCCCGCCCCCTGCTGCCCGCATACGACAACGAGTATGAGGTGTGGGAACTTATAAAGTTTGAGATGAGGCCGGGCATAACGGGGCTCTCGCAGGTGTGCGGCAACGGCTACCTGACCATAAAGGCGCGCAAGTATTACGACAGCTGGTACATCCTCCACGCCTCGCCCGTACTCGACACGGTGATATTCTTTAAGACGATAGCCGTGCTGCTCGCAGGCGAGCGCAAATTTCTGCGCCACGTGACGCCGGAAGAATACGAGCAGCTCAAAAACGACGTGG
Organism: uncultured Clostridia bacterium; assembly: GCA_944330115.1. Taxonomy (GTDB): domain Bacteria; phylum Bacillota; class Clostridia; order Christensenellales; family Borkfalkiaceae; genus Coproplasma. Next base: position 3,974 of record CALVIN010000006.1, on the reverse strand, counting down.
GCAAAAAACTTAAACTCAGCAAGCAGACTTATCAGAACTTCGGGCTTACCCCGCCCGAGGAATGAGAGCCATACATAAAGCGGCATGCAACAGGCGGCGTGCTGCCGCTTTAAACTTTTACGCCGCGGCGGATAGTGCCGCGGACGCACACGGCAGGTATACCCATGCAGCAAGACAGAATAAGAGTGCTTCAGATAATAGGCGACGCGCGGCTGGGCGGAGTTTCTTCCTGCGTGATGAACTATTTTAAGCACGCAGACCTTTCGCGCTTTGCGTTCGACTTTGTTACATATTCCCCCTCCCCCTTCGACGGGCAGGTGAGGGCAACAGACGGCGACGCAAAGATATACCACATTTCGCCCTTTCAGAAAAACTTTTTAAAGGGCGTATCCGACCTTGAAAAAATTTTAAAGAACAACGAATATCAAATAGTGCACTCCCACCTCGGCACGCTCTCGGCATTCACGCTGCCGGCCGCCGAAAACGCGGGCGTGCCCGTGAGAATTTGCCACGCGCACAGCGCTTTCAACAAAAATTCCGAGCACTACATGGTGAAGAGCTTTCTGCGCCCCATGGCGGCGGACAGCGCCACCCACCTTATGGCGTGCAGCAAACACGCCGCGCAGAACACCTTTTTAAAGCGCGCGAGCGAGGCGGTCATACTGCCCGACGCGATAGACGTGAACAGGTTTTGCTCAAGCGAGGAGCAATATATTGCGTCGCGCGAAAAACTCGGCCTGCACGGCAAAGCGGTGCTGTTTGTGGGCAGGTTTGCAAAGCAAAAGAACATACCCTTCCTCCTCGACGCCTTTGCAGACGCGGCCGGCGAAGATATGACGCTCGTGCTCGTGGGCGGCGGCGAGGGTGAGAGCGAGCTGCGCAGCCGTGCCGAAAAGCTCGGGATCGCCGAAAAGGTGCTTTTTATTCCGCCCGCCGATCCCGCCGAATGGTACAAGGCGGCAGACGTATTCTGCCTGCCCTCGCGCTACGAGGGGCTGGGAATGGTCGCCGTGGAGGCGCAGGCGGCGGGGCTTAAGTGCATACTTTCGGAAAACGTGCCAAAGGAGGCAGACGTCGGCGGAGATTGCGTATTCCTTCCGCTAAAAAAGGAGCTGTGGGCGGCAGAGCTGCAAAAGAGCTGCCCGCACTTTTACGGCGGCGAGCAGAAGGTGCGCGATGCCGGCTATGACATTCTGCGCGAGGCGCACCGCCTCACCGACTTTTACGAAAGCGCCTTAAGCGGCGAAAATCAGCGCAAATAAAATAAAAATTGCGGCCGCCCTCACGCCCCGGCGGCAACATAAACACGCATACGGCTGCCCTGCGGAAATACCCGCGGGGCAAAAAATTTACTTAAATGCAATAACTGCGCTCTCCGATTGTTTGCACATACCTCTTTACAATTTTGAAAATATGTTGTATAATGTGTTTTACAATAGAGCAAGGGAAGTAATACGAACCCGATTTAAAGCGTGAATATACTTTCAAATACTGAGCCCTATTCACGGAAAAATCTTTTGGCTGCGCCAAAATCTTTTTCCGTGAGGTTGTTATGGTCGTAAAAATGCTTAACGGCGAAAGTAAATTCCGCCTTGCATTTTTTTCGGCGTTATTCGTTTGAAATTTGTCCTTGTCTTTTCGGCATCTTCACGCTTTAAATTGCCTTGCACCCGTAAAGAGCGAATTTTGCGATGAATTGCGGCGACAGACGAAGCAGCAATACCCGCAGCGGTATTGCAATGAGAATGAGCCGAAATACGCGCAAAAGGCACCTTTACGGGCGGGTGCGTTTTATTCCCTTGTTCTATAGTGTAAGAAATTATGCGTAACTGCTGCGGGCGGCGGCCCGCGCCTGAAAAAATACAAAAACACGCGCTTGATTTTGCGTGCTCAAACGTAAGAGAGCGTTTCTCCGCGGCGGCGGAGAGTACCGAGGCAATACGCTTATGGCAAATAAGACGGGTACTATAAGCCAAAGAATATATCTTCTGCGGCTGCTTGTACGGCGAAACATAAAAAATCAATATTACCGTTCCTTCATAGGCGTGCTGTGGACGGTATTGAACCCGCTTTTGAACATGGTGGTCATGGCGTTCGTCTTTTCGGCGATATTCGGACGGCACACCAACGGGCTGGACTACCCCATATATATACTTTCGGGCAACATAATCTTCAATATCATGCGCGCCTCCACCTCCTCGTCGCTCACCTGCCTCGTGGGGCAGTCCGACATGCTGCAAAAGACGAGGGTGCCGATAGAGATATTCCCCACGGCAAACGTATTTTCCACGCTGGTGACGTTCTGCTTTTCGTTCATAGCGCTGCTTATCGTGGCGGCCTTCCGCGCGCTGCCCATATTCGGCGGCCCGCACTACACGTTTACCTGGCAGATAGTGCTGGTGATACTCATAGTGCCCGCCGAGGCGATGTTTTCGCTCGGCATATCCTATTTTTTGAGCGCGCTGTACGTATTTTTCCGCGATATAAAGCACATATACAGCGTAATTCTCACGCTGTGGACATACCTCACCCCCATCTTCTACTCGGTTGAATCTCTGAACAGCGAACTCGTTGCAAAAATGATGGTGTTCAACCCCATGTTCCACTATGTGGAGGGATTCAGGGAGCTTTTGAGGGGCAACTTACCGATGCTTACCTTTTCGATAAGCTCGTCAGAGCCATCCATATTCGCCATGTATATATTCGGCTTCGCTTCCCTTCTCATCGGGCTCGTGTTCCTCGAGGCGATGAGAAACAGGATAGCGGCCAACCTGTGAGGCGCGTCATGGCAGAGAGAAAGGACGACGTGGTTTTGGAAGTGCGCAACGTGACGATGAAGTTCAACCGCTACGAGGTGAACGTAGGCTCTTTGAAGGAGCTCGTCGTGCGCGCATTTAAAAATAACCTTAAAAAGAAGAAGTTTGAGTGTCTGAAAGGCATAAGTTTTGACGTGCACCGCGGCGAGGCCGTGGCTGTGATAGGCAAGAACGGCGCGGGAAAGTCGACGCTTTTGAAGATAGTTTCGGGCATTTTGAAGCCGACGAGCGGCTATGCAAAGAGGTACGGCAGGATAACCCCGCTGTTGAAACTGGGCGCGGGCTTCGACGGAAACGCAACGGGCGTGGAGAACATATATCTCAACGCCGCCATACTCGGCTATACAAAGAAGGAGATCGACGAGAAGTTCAACGATATAGTTGAATTTTCCGAGCTGGGCGAGTTCATATATTCGCCGATAAAGACGTATTCCTCGGGCATGATGGCAAGGCTGGGCTTTTCGATAGCGGTATCGATGGAGTCGGAAATACTGCTCATCGACGAGATACTTGCCGTGGGCGACATGGCGTTCAACCATAAGTGCCACGAAAAGCTCGCCGAACTGCGAGCAAAGGGCCTCACCTTCCTCATCGTATCGCATAGCGAGGCGGTGAAGCGCTATTGCAAGCGCGCGATATGGATAGACGGCGGCAAGGTGCGCGAGGACGGCGATATCGACACGGTATTTGCGCACTATAAAGAGGAGATGACGGCGCCCAGACCCGCGCACCAATCGGTGCCCGTATTGCCGGTAACCCCGCTGCCGCCAAAGAAAAAGTAAAACAGTTGACAAAATTCCGCGCAGCCGCGCGGAATTTTTTTGTGATTTTTGGAGCCGGCGCCCCTTGCCGCACTTATCGCCTCCCTTTTGATGAGGCGAACATCTAAAAAAAATCACCTCCCCTTCGAGAGAGGCCCGCTGCCATCTTATCTTTCCTTTGAGTGATACCTACTACCAACTTACCTCCCCTTCGAGGGGAGGTGGATTTGCCGAAGCGAAGCAAGGCAAAGACGGTGGGGTTTCATTGCGCGATTTTTGAAAGCAACCATAAAAAAACAGCGCAATACATTCCCTCGTCTCCCATCAAAGGGGCGGTATTGCTCTTAATATTAATTAAAAATAAGCGGCAGGGCGGGCGCAAAATTGCGCCCGCCCT
>CALVIN010000005.1 GCA_944330115.1 uncultured Clostridia bacterium | reverse complement strand
AAAGGGGCATGCCCCTTTTGTCTGTTTGACCTGAAGTAAAACAGACAAAGAACCTTCACAAAAACTCAATAAAAACCTTTTAAAAACTTAAATCAGGTTTGTCTGAATTAAAGATATTTTATCGTTTTTATCGCCGCGCGACATGCGCGGCCGCATAATAATAGGTTTGTGCTTCCGTTTTTGAGAATGTGGCGGAAGAAGCAGATAAAATTCAAATTTCAAGGAGCAGAAAAAAAGATGAACTCAGGCAAAAACTTTTTCAGTTCTAAAAGAAAAGGTTTGTGGCAGGGACTGTGCTGTCTGTTCGCCGTGCTGTTATCGGTTTCGATAATAGCGTCGGTTATCATGGAAGATAACCGCAGCGCGATCGACGGCTTCCTCCATACCGTAAGCGAAGGTATGGAATCCGAGGACGACGGCAGCACCTACAGCACCTTTGTTCCCGACGAAAGGTACCTCAATGAGGACGGCTCGGGCAACTCAAGGGCGCTCATATCGGCAGCTATCGACCTCGGCAGAAGAAACTCGGCCGAAGGCTCGGTGCTTTTAAAGAACGAAAACGACGCTCTTCCCCTGGCAAAGGGCAGCAAAGTCACCCTCCTCGGCGCAAGGAGCCACATGACCATACTCAACTCGGGCATGGGCCAGAAGTCGCAGGGCTGCTACATATCGCTCGAAAGGGCTCTTTCGGGCACGGCTACCGATTTCGAGACCGATCAGATACCTGCCAGCGGCTGGGGCGCTACGGCGGTAGTTCCCCCTCAGGACTTCGACTTCTCCGACCTTAAATACGGCGGCGACGGCGTTGCCGCGGGTGCGGGATTCGAAGTAAACCCCGTTATGTCGGCTGTATACGAGAGCACCTCGGGCGACCTTTCGCTCAACCAGTCGGCCAGCAAGTCGTACAACCCCAACGAGCCCTCGCTTGCAGACCTTGCGGCAGTAAATGCCGACTATGCCTCCAGCTTCGATGACTACGGCGACGCGGCCATAGTAGTAGTGGGCAGGGGCGCAGGCGAAAGCAACGACTATATAAAGGGCGGCCTTGCAGAGGGCGTAGAGAGCTCCTCCACCGAGCCCCTTCACCTCACCAAGAACGAAGAGGACGCAATAAAGCTTGCGACCGACAACTTCGACAAGGTAATAGTCCTCGTAAACACCAACTCCGCGATAGAGATAGGCGACCTTGCCGATAACCCCGCGATCGACTCCATCCTCTGGATAGGTCATCCCGGCAACTACGGCACTCTGGGTATTGCCGATATCCTTTGCGGCAACGTCAACCCCTCCGGCGGCCTGTACGATATTTACGCGACCAACAACCTCTCCGCCCCCGCAATGATGAACATGGGCGACTACACCTGGGCAAACGTCGACGACATAACCAGGAGCCGTTCTAAAAAGTACATTATGGAGGCAGAGGGTATATATGTAGGCTACCGTTATTACGAGACGAGGTACTACGATTCGATAGTCAATCCCGACAGCAACGCAAGCTCTTCGGCGGGCGTATATGCCTCGGCAAACAACTCGTGGAACTATGACGACGAAGTAGTTTACAGCTTCGGCTACGGTCTGTCGTACACCGACTTCACGTATGAGATGACCGACCTTAAGATGAACCCCGCGTCTGCGCATGAGCTCTATGCCGACGTCACCGTGGAAGTTACCAACACGGGCGACGTTGCCGGCAAGACGAGCGTGCAGATATATGCTCAGGCTCCCTATACCGAATACGATAAGGAGAACCTCGTAGAAAAGTCGGCAGTTCAGCTTTTAGGCTTCGATAAGACCGATATAATAGAACCCGGCGAAAGCGTAACGGTCACCGTAAACGTAGACCTTCAGAACCTCGCCTCCTACGACAGCACGTGGGCTAACGCTGACGGTTCCAAGGGCACGTACATTCTCGAAAACGGCGACTACTACTTTGCGGTAGGCAACGGCGCGCACGAAGCCCTCAACAACATTCTCGCAACTCAGGGCATGGGCACTTCCGACGGCATGGATGCCGACGGCAACGAAAGCTGCGTAAAGGTATGGAGCTATACCTATGCGGGCGAAGGCACCGTTGACTACACCACCTTCGGTATCTCCAAGAACAACACCCAGGTAAGCAACCAGATAGACTACGTCGACTGGAACACCTTTGGCGGCCAGGAGATAACCTATCTCTCGCGTACCGACTGGGAGGGCACCTATCCTATAGAATATACCGCCCTCACCGCTCCCGACGACATGATCGACCTGCTCGACGGCAAGTACTACACGGTAGCCACCGGCGACGACACGTCCGATATAATCTGGGACAGCACTTCAACCAGCTACAAGTTCTATGAGATGTCGCGTTCCGATTGGGACGATCCCCGTTGGGAAGACCTCATCAACCAGCTCAACCTCGGCGAGGCTACGGCATTCGCGTCCAACGCAGGCCCCACCTTCCTCGAACTGAGCACCATAGGCTTCATAGCACTCACCCGTTCGACCGATAACGCGGGCAACGGCGTTGTATTCACCCTCGACTCCACTAACGATCCCGAAGCACCCTGGGCTATCACCGACGGCCCCGATGCCGGCTGGAACGGCCAGGTATTCGGCTGCGCGCCTCTCGTTGCGGCTACCTTCGATCCCGAAATAATGAGGGAGCTCGGCGAGTTCGTCGGCAACGAAGCCCTCTTCACCGGCCTTCCCATTCTCTGGGGTCCCGGCCTCAACACTCACCGTCACGCATACAACGGCCGTAACGGCGAGTACTACTCCGAAGATCCCGTGCTCTCCGGCGTTTGCGCAATGGAATTTGCGGTGGGCGCCCGCGAATACGGTCTCGTAGCAGCGGCAAAGCATTTTGTATTCAACGACCAGGAGACCAACCGTCAGGGCGTAGCTCCCTTCATGACCGAGCAGCGCGCCAGGGAAGTTGAGCTCCGCGCATATCAGGTAGCCATCGAGGCTGTCAAGTACGACGGCGAAGGCATGATAGGCCTGATGACCTCCTTCTCGAAGGTAGGCCCTGTAGAAGTTACCTGCAGCTACGGCATGCTTACCGGCATACTGCAGAACGAGTGGGGCTTCCACGGCTATGCGGTAACCGATATATCCGATGATACCGACCTCTATACCTCCATGGTACATGCCGGCGCTACCGGCTTCGACCTCCGCTTCGGCTATCCTTCAAGCGTTGACGACTTCGCAAGCAAGTTCCAGAACCAGTCCGACGGCAACGTTGTATCTCCCGATATGTTTGCAAACGACGCAGAGATGCAGGAGATAGTAAAGACCTCTGTAAAGAGGACTCTCTGGTCGTTCTCGCAGTCCAACCTCATGAACCGCTACAGCTCGTCCTCTCACCTCGTATCCTATAACACCTGGTGGAGAGTTGCCTACAAGACGGCCATAGGCGTATTCGCCGTACTCACTGCAGGCGCAGCTGTAATGTATGTGGTAAGCGCTGTTAAAGGCAGCAAGGAGGAATCGTAATGAAGGACATGATCAAAAATGCCGGAATAACGTTCTGGCTCAGCGCGGCGGCGGCAGTGCTCGCCCTGGTAGGCATGATACTCTTCGCCGTGACCAACAGCATACAGGGTTATGCCGTATCGGGCGGCGGCCTCGGCCTCGCAATGATAATAATAGGCTTCATACTCTCGGCAGGCGCGGCGTTTGTAACCGCCAAGTTCGGCAACCAGCACTTTGTAACGGCAATCGTAAGGCTTGCAGCCATAGTGCTTCTGTGCGTTGCATTCGGCGTGCTGCTCTCCGACAGAGTCGGCCTCGCATCCAGCCTGCTCACGTGGGACAGCCACAACCAGGTAGGTTGGAGCGCCTTCAACATCAGCATCGGCAGCGCCGTGCTCACCCTCATCTCGGTCATACTCATGATAGTATGCGCCTTCATGGGCGGCAAGAGCAAGGCGGCACAGGCTGCATAACTTAAATAAGCGCGGCGGCGCGGCCGCACATGCGGCCGCGCCCCTGCTTAAAATGCGCGCAGCGCAGGCACATGCGTGCCGAAACACATGGCGGAAGCCTTTTAAGGTAATATATAAATTAAAGGAAAGGATATAAAGATACCATATAATTTATAATACACATGTGTTCTTCACTTTTTCCCCCGCCGGGCATGCAAACAACCCGGCGGGGGTTTTTGTATTTTTTATGGCAGTGAAATATTGATACATGCCCTCTTCTTTTTAGACGAATTGCAATAAAACGGGCGGTATATGCATTATTTTTGAACCAATTTTGATATTTTTTACCACATTCTATTTACAAACGGACAAATGCGTGTTAAAATTAAATTATGCAATAATGAAGTACCATACCCGTATGCCGTAAAATGAGTCGGCGCGGGGCAAAAAATTGCGTTTGGTTTCAGCATGTGTGCATTTTGCGCGCGTCTGACATACAGTCTGCGGCCCCTGCCGCAGGCGGCGGGAGCAGCGGAAATTGAGGCATGGTCAAATAAAATGTCCTTTCCGTCTGCGGGGGAGAGTGCGCCCCGTCTGCCCTCGTCCGGAATCAAAAAAACTTTTTTCCCAAAAAAATAGCGACTTCATTAGGGGGAAATCATGAAATTTTCACAGTTAAAGAGGCATGCTACGACTGTGATGCTCGCGGTGATACTCGCCATATGCGTGATATTGCTCAGCACGCAGTTGCAAGCTCACCCCGCCCGTGCCGATACGGCCCCGCGGGATGACAGCGCGGCGTTTGCCCTGTCGGACGATGAAGCCGATGCAGCAGTACCTGCAGCCGCAGAAGGGGAGTATGTATACGGCACTCCGCTCCCCGAAGACGTGGCGGCAGGCAGCGCAGTCGGCCCGCCGTCGGGCGTGCAGGCAAAGTCGGCCGCGGCCACGGCACGCTACACGTTCACTCCTCCGGACGACCTCATGTACGACGGCACTCTCAAGGAGGGTGAGCTGACCTGGGAGGGCGAGCCCGCAGAGCCGCTCTACTCCTCGTCGATGAACGCATACGAGGCCGCAGAGCCTGTGGATGCGGGCACGTACTATGTGTTTGCAGCCGTATACAGCGGCGGCACGCACGTAGGTTATATGCGCGTCGGGCAGTTTACCATTCAAAAAAAGCCTTTGAACGTCACTCTATCGATCGACGGCTCGTCCGCCGCTTCGGTGACGTATAACGGGGAGGTACACACAATAACGGCCTCCGCCGATACGGGCGTCGAGGGCGAGAGCGTTACGCTCGGCTTCAAGTACGGCGGCACCGTTTCGTCCGCGCTCGAGCTCACGGAGGCAGGCATCTACCACATTCGCCTGCAGATAATGTCCGCGGAGGGCAGCAGCACGGGCAACTATGCTCTTCCCGACGACGTGGCAGATTTCGAAATAGAGCGCGCGCCCGTGGCCGTGCCCTCGATATCGGGCGAATACGTTACCGACGGCGAGGACCACACGGTCACCTGGGAGGGACTTGACGGCAGCCTGATGAGCGTTATAAGGGGAGGCTCTTACAACGCGGGCGGTCTGTATGCCGCCACCGTATCGCTGAACGACATACGCAACTACCAGTGGGAAGACGGCACCGCGTCGCCCAAGCGCATCGAATTTACCGTGGAGGTCGAAATGCTCGATCTTATATGGCTGATAATAGTTTTGTGCGTTATAATCGTGGCCGAAGTGGTAATAATCTTCCCTCTCAACAAGCGCCGTAAGCGCAACGCCGAAGAGAATTCTTCGGGCGGCGCGGCAAAAGATGGCGCAACTAACGTGATGGCTGTAGCTCCGCTCGCCTTGCTGGCGGCCAACCTGCCTTCCGGGCAGCTCGGCGCGCTCATAGGCCTCGGCATAGCGGCAGTCGGGTTGGCCGTGGCAGATACCGTGCTCGGCATAAAGGGCAACAAAAAGAAAGCCAAAGCTCAGGCCGAAGAGGCCGAAGAGCAGGCGGCGGCCGAAGAGCCCGAGCCTCAGCCCGAACCCGAACCTCAGGCCGCTCCTCAGCCGGAGCCCGAGCCTCAGCCTGAACCTCAGCCCGAACCGGAGCCTGAACCCGAACCCGAGCCCCAGCCCGAGCCCGATCAGGCAGCATACGAACAGCCCGAAGAGTATCAGCCCCAGCCGGGGCCCGCTCCCGAGCTCGTATACGATTCCGGCAACAGGCCCGAACCCGAGCCCGAACCCGAACCTGCGGATAACCGCGAATACGCAACCAAGGTGCTGTATGAAACAAAGCCCGACTTTGTTCCCGTGCCCACGCCCGTATTCGTGCCCGTAAAGTCCGAGCCCGAGCCCGAACGTCAGCCCCAGCCGCTCATTCCCGTCATTCTTCCCGACGAAGACGGAAATTACACCGTGCGCTATCTCTACAGCTTCCTTGCAAAGCTCATTCAGTCCTCGCCCGAGGTGCAGCAGCGTTACTGCAACATAATCGACATCGTACATTCCTACGACGACGTAAAGGCGACGATGAGCTGGAAGCACGTGCGCATATACAGCGGCAGAAAGCTGCTCTCTTACATGGTATTCAGGGGCAAAAAACTTTGCATAACCTTTGCGCTCGATCCCAAAGAGTTTGCCGATACAAAGTACCGCGGCATCGACGTATCCGACGTAAAGCGCTATGAAAAGACGCCCATGATGTTAAAACTCACTTCCGACAGGCGCGGGAAGTATTCCGAATATCTCCTCACTCTTCTTTTAGACCGCGAGGGCTTCACCCACGGCGAGATCGAGCACACGCAGATATTCCTTCCCTTCGAAACGCGCGAACAGCTCATACGCCGCAACCTCGTCAAGGTCATGGATCCCGGTGCGGCGGGCGGCGAAAAGGTGCGCGTCGATCCCGAAACTTTCCGCAGGGAGATGCTCGCCATGCGCGAGGCATACGAGGAAGTGCAGGCCCTTGCGGACGAGCGCGGCAAAGTGCTCACCCGCTACAACTACAGCTTCAAGTCAAAGCTCATCCAGTCCGTGCCCGACATTCAGCGCAGGTGCGGCGCCATACTCGACCATATGCGTTCCTACAAAAAGATCAAAACGGCCGAAAGCTGGAAGCAGGTGCGCGTATATTCGGGCAGGAAGCTGTATGCCCTCTTAACTTTCCGCGGCAAAAAGCTGTGCATAAGTTTTGCGCTCGATCCCGAAGAGTTCGCGGCAACCAAATACCGCGGCATAGATATGTCGAGGATAAAGCGCTACAGCCGTACGCCGCTCATGCTCAAAATAACTTCCGAGCGCAGGATGCGCTACGCAATGTATCTGTTCGACCGGGTGATGGAACGCGCGGGCGTGCCCCGCGGCGAAGAACACAGCTCCGAATGGGAGCACGAATACCAGTCGCGCGAACAGCTCATCGCCGATAAGCTCATAAAGATACTCAATTACGAGCTCGAAGGCGTAGGCGAATCAGAAGAAGTAGACTTTGCCACCGCCATACGCGAGCGCATAGCCATGCGCAGGGTGCAGCTCGAGGAAGAGCGGCAGGCAAAGACCGGGTCCCCCCGCGAGGAAGCGGCGGCAGCCGATGCAACGGCCGACGACGAGGACGTGCAGGACGAGGGCGAAGAGCAGGCGGAGCCTGAACAGGCCGAAGGCGAAGTAAATAGCCCTGCCGAGGCATAACTTAAAATACGCGCGGCGTATAAACAACGCATACCGCGGCGCGTAAAAACATCATACATATATCGTGTATACCTCTGCGGCGGCGCAATTTTGCGCCGCCGCAAGTAGTTCACAAAAATTCCGCTCTGACCGAGAGCGGAATTTTTCGTGATTTTGAGGGGCTCCGCCCCTCTTCGCGCGACCTTCAGGGCCCCCGAAGCGTATAGTCGCGCGAATTCACCCTGCTGAGGCGCAGGTATGCGCAAATTGGGTCCTGCGGCGCAGGGGAACCCTGCTTGCGACATTATTTATTTTGGAATTTTCACCACATTTGTCACCTCCCCTTTGTGGGACGAGCGAGGCATTTCATAGCACAGCGGACACCCGCTGTGCGTGCCGAGCGAGATGAGCGAGCGCATATGTCAGCGCGCGAGCGGTGACCGAGCGCGGCGGTATTTTACCGCTCGCCGCGCGAGACGGAATTAAAGGTGGGGTTTCATTTGCACGGCTGCAGAGGGCAGGTATCGGAGAGAGCAACGCAGCTTATCTCCTTGTCTCCCCCCTTAAGGGGGAAGCGAGGGCGGCGCAGCCGTTTGTTAGTGCTCGTCCTCTTGCCGGTCGCGTCGGACGGCAAAAATTTAATATATTAGAATGGAATTATTTAATTAAATTATTTAATTAAATTTTATTTTTTATTTATTTAAATATTTTAATAACGGCGCTGTTTTTGCGCTTGCAAACGCGGGGCGGGCGTGTTAAAATTTAATGTGCGTGCAGGGTGCTTTTTTAAAAATTGCGTAATTAAAATTTAATTTTAATTTATAAAAAATAAAAAATAATTTTCGGAGGAATTTTATGAAGAGGATATATTTTGCCGCGCCGCTGTTCTGCGAGGCCGAAAAGAACTTCAATTCCGAGCTTGCCGCCGTGCTCGAAGAGGCGGGCTACAGCGTGTTTCTGCCTCAGCGCGACGGACTCGAGGCGGCCGCAATGCAGGGGCTGACGGAGGAGGAGAAGGCACTTAAAATTTTTGCCGCAGACATATCGGAGATAGACGGAGCCGACGCCCTGTTTATGGTGCTCGACGGAAGAGTGCCCGACGAGGGCGCCTGTGTAGAACTCGGCTACGCATACGCAAGGGGCAAAAAGTGTTACGGGCTGCGCACCGACGTGCGCGCCGCCGAACGCGGCCTTGCGCTCAATCCCATGCTCACGGGCTGTTTTGCGCACATCATAAACTGCGCCCACGGCCTTGCGGCGCAGTCTTTAAAAGAATTTCTGCATACGGCGAAGCTATAAAATGTTCACAAATTTTTTGCGCGGGCCGCGCGAGACGGGTAAGGTGGGGTTTCACCGCTCTGCAAAGGGGACGGCGCATAAAAACTCTCTGTCGCACAAAAAATATACGAATTTCTTTTTTCTGTTGAAATTTCAGTTTAAGCGTGGTAAAATATGTATACGATGTGACGGCGCGGTGAAAATCTCGGGCCGCACAATATACTTCGGAGGTAAATTTTATGGCGGACGATACCGTAAACACTCAGCCGCCCGAGGGACAGGCTCCCGCGGACACGGCTCAGGCTCCCGCGCCCCAGGGCGCGCCCATGCAGCCCTCCCCCAAATCGGGGTTCTGGGGCAAAGTTGATAGCTTCTTCGGCATATCAAAGAGCAACTCCACCTTCCGCACGGAGGTAGTGGCAGGCGTCACCACCTTCATGGCCATGGTATACATACTCATGGTAAACGCGGGCATGTTCCAGGGCGTAATAGGTGCGGGCGGCACCGAGGGCTACGGCGCGGCGTACATCGCCACGGCGGTGGGCGCTATAATCGGCACGCTGCTCATGGCGTTCTATGCAAAGATGCCCCTCGCGCAGGCCTCGGGCATGGGCATAAACGCATTCATAGTATACACCCTGCTCAACGGCACCGGCCTTACGTACGCCAACACCATGGTGTTCGTATTGCTGGACGGCGTAATATTCCTCATTCTCACCGTCACCGGCCTGAGGAAAAAGATATTCGAGGCCATTCCTCCCGGCGTTCGCCATGCCATACCCGTCGGCATAGGCCTCTTCATCGCCTTCATAGGCATGCAGCAGGCGGGCATAATCATCGACAGTTCCACGCTCACCGGCTTCGTATCCTTCAACGTGCTTTCGGGCACCGACTTTATGACGTACGACGCCTTAAACAACGCCTACGGCGGCATGCTCACCGCGATAGTGGCGATCGTGGGCGTGATAGCCATAGCCGTGCTCTCCAAGCGCAATGTAAAGGGCGCCGTATTGTGGGGCCTGCTCGGTTCGGCCGTGCTCTTCTACATACTCTCGGGCATATGCTATGCCTGCGACGTCCCCGCCGCCGTAACGCTGTTTGACAGCATCACCATCTCCAACCCCTTCGAGGCGTTCGCGTCGTGGGGCGAGAACTCGGTGGGCGCCGTGTTCTACAGCGGCTTTAACTTCGACAGCTACCTCGCCGTAGAGGGCAACAACGTCGGCTCGCTGATAGTAGTGCTCGTAACTTCCGCCATATCGCTGTGCATGATAGACATGTTCGATACGATAGGCACGCTGTACGGCGCCTGCTCCAAGGGCGACCTGCTCGACGAAAACGGCACACCCATACGCATGGAAAAGATGATGCTCGCCGACGCGATAGCCACCTGCACGGGCGCGATAGCGGGCACCTCCACGGTAACCACCTTCGTAGAGTCCTCCTCGGGCGTGGCCGCGGGCGGCAGAACGGGCTTCACCTCGCTCATCACGGGCATATGCTTCATAATAGCCATGTTCTTAAGCCCCATAGCCCAGCTCATACCCCGCTGCGCAACGGCGACGGCCCTCATCTGGGTGGGCGTGCTTATGATGAGCTCGGTGACCAAGATCGACTGGGCCGACGCCGCCGACTCGATAGTGGCATTCATGACCTTCATGGTGATGCTGCTCGGCTATTCCATATCCAAGGGCATAGGCATGGGCATAATCACCTTCATACTCGTAAGGCTGTGCACCGGCAAGGTGAAAGAGATCTCGGCCGCAACGTGGGTGATAGGCGCTATATTCCTTGTGACCTTCCTCATCAGCTCCGTTTAACGGGCCGTATGCAGGCAGCATAACAAAATACAGCATATAAATAGGTGCCCCCGCCGCAGGAAAAAACTTCCGCGGCGAGGGCTTTTTTGTGCAAATTGCAACAAGGCAATGTTACAACAACACAAAAATTTCACACTTTTGCCTATTGCAAGCAGAATAATGTTGTGATGTAATCATATTACAAGGAGTAATTTGCGCAAAATTAGCAATTACAAAACGTAATGCAAATTTATGTTTTGAATATTGCACAAAATAAGCGCGTAAGGAGAGTGTTATTTATGAAAATGGAAGATTTCAGGCTCGACGGCAAGGTGGCGCTCGTTACGGGCGGCACCTACGGCATAGGCTACGCCATAGCTAAGGGACTTGCCGCGGCAGGCGCAACGATAACCTTCTGCGATTTAAAGCAGGAGCTTGTCGACAAGGGACTTGCCTCCTACGAAGCCGACGGCATCAAGGCATACGGCTATGTTTGCAACGTGTGCGACGAACCCGCCGTTCAGCAGCTCGTAAAGAAGATAGAGGAGGAAGTGGGCGTTATCGACATACTCGTCAACAACGCGGGCATCATAAAGAGGATACCCATGCTCGAGATGTCGGCAGCCGATTTCAGGCAGGTCATCGACGTCGACCTCAACGCGCCCTTCATCGTTGCAAAGGCATGCCTGCCCTCTATGATAAAAAAGGGCCACGGCAAGATAATAAACATATGCTCTATGATGAGCGAACTCGGCCGCGAGACCGTTTCGGCATATGCGGCGGCAAAGGGCGGCCTTAAAATGCTCACCCGCAACATCTGCTCGGAGTACGGCGGCTACAACATCCAGTGCAACGCCATAGGCCCCGGCTATATCGCCACCCCTCAGACGGCTCCCCTGCGCGAGCGCCAGCCCGACGGCTCCCGTCACCCGTTCGACAGTTTCATCTGCGCCAAGACGCCCGCAGGCCGCTGGCTCGAGGCCGACGAGCTCGCAGGCCCCGCGGTATTCCTCGCCTCCGACGCGTCCAATGCCGTAAACGGCCACATACTCTACGTCGACGGCGGCATACTCGCCTATATAGGCAAGCAGCCCCAGTAAAGGGCTTTTAAAGCAGGCGGCGCTCTGCCGCAGAATGCAAAATACGGCTTGTAGGGCAGATTATCTCTGCTGTGCTGCGAACTTAAATATTTCGCCCGTATTTCAAGTGTAACGCACAATACAGCCGTATGTTACAGCAGGCGGCTGGTATGCTGTTTTAAATTTTTTTGCGGCAACCGCAACATTGCGGCATGCCGATAAAAAGTACGCAGAAGATCAACTTTTAAAAGTGCAGAACACACGGCGCTTTAAAAGGTAAAAGAACACATAGCTGCGCTTAATGGCGCAAAATAAGCGGGCCTTGCCCGCAAAGCACAGTCAGTAACGGCCAAAGGCGTGCCCCAAGCGGCGCTTACCCCGCCGCCGTCTGAAATATAATCTCCTCTTTAAAGAGGAAAAGGAGCAATGGTGAAAAGAACGACCAAAACGATACTTACGCTGACGTTCTGCGCAGCCCTGGCGGCCTCGCTTGCGGGACTCTCCGCCTGCAGCCTGCTTGTATATGCGCTCGACGGCAGCACGAGCGGCAGCGGCGGGAGCGGCGGAGGCGGCGACGGCGGCGGTGGCGACACCGCCACCAATACCTATACGCTCGACGTGGCTGCAATGGACCCCGCGTGGAGCGACCACGTTGTAGACAGTTCCCTCTGGAGGACGACTGCCAACATCGATGCGTACGCCACCGACACCCTCGTTTTAAACGAGGACGGCACTTACGAGCTCACCAAGGAGATGGGCGCAGGTCCCGTGGCTCAGGACCGCTGGGGCGCCACGCCCGAAGATAAAAACTTCAACAAATACATTTATTACGGCACCTACACGATGGCCTCCGACGGCGTCACCGTCACCCTTTCGGAGTGCACCAAGGTGGCGGCCGAGGTGGATATCTTTGAGATGTCGCTCGGCTACGACCTCGGCAACTATGTTATAGAATACACCGAAACGGACGACCTCACCTTCGGCGCGGGCACCTGCGGCGACGAAACGGTGGTCGACCTCATGTACGGCGCATACATCGCCGACAGCGGACGCGGCAACTGCTCGCAGACTGTCGTGCTCGGCACCTATGATTACGGCACGTTCACCTTCGCCGAGAGCGAAGAGCCCGGCGGCGACGATCAGCCCGGCGGCGACGATCAGCCCGAAGAGAAGCCCGGCTACACATTCACATCCGGCACCAACGAAGAGATAACCTTCACGGTATATGCCGACGGCACCTATACATTTGCATGGGCGGCCAACAGCGTATCGGAGAGCGGCACCTACGCGTGGGACAGGGCCGCGGGCGTGCTCACCATAACCGACCCCGCCGGCAAGGAGTATGAAGTTACCGCCGAGGGCGGCGAGCTTTCATTCACCTATTACTATTCCATGAGCGACCAGCTGCTCCAGGCCTATACGGGCAGCGTGGAGGAGATGGAGGAGGTCATCTGCACGGTGCTCTATTCCATGATCCCTTCGCAGAGCGGCGAAGTTTCGCTCGACCTCTATTCGGACGGCACATATACCTATGCCGATCCCGCCAAGTCCGTGCGCGAAACGGGCACCTATGAGTGGGACAGCAAGGGCGTGCTTACCGTCACCAAGCCCGACGGCAGGACCATTAAGTCGACCATTGCGGGCAACCTCATAACTTTGAGATACACCTCGTCGACGGGCGGCTCCTCCCAGTCGTGCATAGGTTCCTATGCGCAGATGGTCGAGGCGATAGTCACCTCCGAGGTCATCTATTCGTTCACGCCCACCAACCCCGCGATAACCTTCGACCTCTATTCGGACGGCACGTATACGTTTGCGTTCACCACTTATAACACGTCTGAAAGCGGCACATGGTCCTTCAAGGGCGGCATACTCACCATAACCGACCCCGCCGGCAACGTAACAACTTCCACGCTCTCGGGCGACGCGATGTCCTTCCACTACGTGTTCTCTTCGAGCGACCAGCTCACTCAGGACTACACGGGCAGCGCATCGGCGCTCGCGGCAGCCATGTACAATGCGGGCATGGGCACGGTGGTATATTCCTTCACCCCCGGCTCGGGCAACACGGCCATATCGCTCGACCTGTACGATAACGGCACCTACCGCTTCGCGTTCTCCAACTACGGCGTGACCGACTTCGGCACTTGGGGCTTTTCCGGCGGCGCGTTTGCCGTAACCGACGCAAACGGCAAGGTGACAACGGCGACGGCGGAGGGAGACGCTCTCAGCCTCTACTATGAATACTCAATGTCGGCTCAGCTCAACCAGACTTTCACGGGCAGCGCCTCGGCGGTATCTTCGGCCGCACAGCAGGCGGGGCTCGTCGACGTTATATATTCCTTCACCCCCGGCTCGGGCAACGAGGCTATATCCTTCGAACTGTATGAAAACGGCACCTACCGCTTCGGCTTTGCAAGCTACGGCGTGTACGACTACGGTACGTGGAGCTACTCGGGCGGCGTGTTCTCCGTGACCGACGCAAACGGCAAGGTATCCACGGCCACCATTTCGGGCGACGACGTAAGCTTATACTACGAATATTCAATGTCATCCCAGCTCAACCAGACTTTCAACGGCAGCGCCTCGGCGATAGCTGCGGCAGCCGCCAAGGCGGGGCTTGCGGAGGAAGTTTATTCCTTCACCCCCGGTTCGGGCAACACGGCCATATCCTTCGTGCTCTACGATAACGGCGCATACCGCTTCGGCTTTGCAAGTTACGGCGTAGAGGACTACGGCACGTGGAGCTACTCCGGCGGCGTGCTTTCCGTGACCGACGCAAACGGCAAGGTGACGTCTTCGACCACCGAGGGCGACGACGTAACTTTATACTACGAATACTCGATGTCGGCTCAGCTCAATCAGACTTTTGAAGGCAGCGCTGCCGAACTTGCCGCCGCAGCAGGCGGTGCGGGTGCTGACACGCAAGGAGGTGCGGCATGACTAAAAAGCAATTAGACCGTATGCGCAGGGCGGGCAGGATAGTATCCATGGCCTTCGCCCTCGTGATAGCGGCGGGCTGCGCTGCGGGCAGCATGCTCGAGGCAAACGCCGATCAGGTAAACAACTTCCTCGGAACGAGGACTACGACTACTACGGGCGGCGGCGAATATGATACCTTCACGCCCGACGAACAGTATTTGAACGGC
Organism: uncultured Clostridia bacterium; assembly: GCA_944330115.1. Classification (GTDB taxonomy): domain Bacteria; phylum Bacillota; class Clostridia; order Christensenellales; family Borkfalkiaceae; genus Coproplasma. The sequence goes on along the minus strand of CALVIN010000005.1, from coordinate 152,811 downwards.
AACGGCTCGGCAAATACCGACGCCCTCGTGCAGGCGCACATAGATATGGGCACCCGCCTCGCCGAAGAGGGCAGCGTGCTCCTCAAAAACAGCGGCAGCGCCCTTCCCCTCGCGGGGACCGAAAAGGTCACGCTGATGGGCTACCGCAGCACGGCGGCAAACGCCGTATACGGCATGGACATAGGCTCTCCCGAAGAGGCCAGCCAGAACGTAAGCTTCCACGACGCCCTCGAGGCCGCCGGCTTCGACGTAAACGAAACGGTGTGCGACGCCTATTCCGCAGTGTGCGCCACCACGACCTATACGGCCAGCGGCGTGAACAGGCTGGGCGGCACGGGCTATTATGTTGAAGAGATAACCGAGGCCAACCGCTACAACGTCGCCGAACCCTCGATAGAGGAGATACGCACCCAGGCGGGCAGCTCGGCGTTCGACAGCAGCATCTCCGAATATGGCGACGCCGCCATAATCGTGCTCGGCAGGCCGTCGTCGGAGCAGGGCGACTACTACGCAGGCTCCACGGGCGCCGACGCCTCCAACCACAGCATCTCCGGCTCGGGCAACTCCCTCAGCCTCTCCGACGGCGAGTGGGAGCTTGTAAACTACGCAAAAGAGAACTTCGACAAGGTGGTGATAGTGCTCACCACGGCGAACGCCATGGAGCTTGAAGAGCTCGAGGCCGACGAGGGCATAGACGCCATACTCTGGGCGGGCTACCCCGGCAACTACGGCTTCTACGGCGTGGCAAACATACTCGCGGGCAAGGCCAATCCCTCGGGCAGGCTGGCAGATACCTTTGCAAGCGACTCTGCTTCCTCCCCCGCGATGGTAAACTACGGGCTGTATCTCTACACAAACCAGTCGCAGTACGGCCTCAACTCCAACGATTACTACGGCGGCGCGTACATCGTGCAGGCCGAGGGCATCTACACGGGCTACAAGTACTACGAAACGAGGTATGAAGACTCCGTTTTGGGCCAGGGCAACGCAACCTCCTTCACGGGCACGGGCTATTACAACGATACGGGCGCGTGGAACTATGACGAGGAAGTGACGTACTCCTTCGGTTACGGCCTCTCGTACACCACCTATTCGCAGCGCATAACGGGCGTTGAGTTCGCACAGGATTACCGCACGGCGACCGTCAGCGTGGCAGTCACCAACGAGGGCGACGTCGACGGCAAGAGCGTTGTGCAGGTATACGGCCAGGCTCCCTACACGGCGGGCGGGGCAGAAAAGGCCTCCGTTCAGCTGCTCGCATATGAAAAGGTAGACGTCCCCGCCGGCCAAACTGTCAATGTCGACGTAGAGGTGGATATGCAGTATCTCGCCTCGTACGACAGCACCGCCAACGGCGGCGAGGGCACCTATATAATGGATGCGGGCTCAGGCTATTACTTCGCGCTCGGCTGCAACAGCTCGGGCGAGGGCGCTCACGCGGCCATAAACAACATACTTGCCGCCAAGGGCTATGATACCGGCGACGGCATGGACGCCGAGGGCGACGATGACGCGGTATACGCCTTCTCGTGGAGCTCGGCAAATTCAAACCTGTTCTCCACCTCCAAGGCGGGCGTTGAAATAAGCAATCAGCTCGAGGACATGGACTATAACCACTTTGCGGCCAACACCGTTACCTATCTTTCGCGCAGCAACTGGTCGGGCACCTGGCCGCGCTCATACACCGGCCTTTCGATAACTTCCGATATGCTGCCCTATCTGCAGAACTCCTTCCACGAAACTACCGATACCGACGTGAGCGACATAACCTTCGGCGCAACGACCGAGAGCGACGTCAACTTCACCGATATGTTCGGTTCGGACTTTACCGACGAAAGGTGGGATGAGATAATAAGCAAAATAACGCTTGAAAACGCCGTATACTACACGGCGAGCGGCAACAGGACCTTCCAGTCTTTGCCCGAAATTTCCTTCTTAAGCGGCACTTCGTATGTGGAGAACGGCTCGGTCGGCATACAGAAGACTCTCTCGCAGCAGTCCGATGAAAACGCACCCTGGTATGTATCTTCCAGCGATAAAAACGCAAGCTACTACACAAACACCTTCGGCGGCGCAACGTTGATGGCCTCCACCTGGAACAAGGACCTCATGGAGGAGATGGGCGAGCTGTGGGGCAACGACGCGCTGTTTGTAAACATACCCATGGTATGGGCGCCCAGCATCAACACCCACCGCACCCCCTATAACGGCCGTAACGGCGAGTATTATTCCGAAGACGGCGTTTTAAGCGGCTACACGGCACTCTCCGTAGGCAAGGGCGCCATTTCCAAGGGCCTCATCACATCTATCAAGCACTTCGCCTTCAACGAGCAGGAGACGGCGCGCAACGGCATATCCACCTTCATGAACGAGCAGTCCGCGCGCGAGGGCGAGCTCCGCGGCTTCCAGATAGCCTTAGAGGGCTATTACAACGAAGACGGCTCGCGCACCTCCGTGCTCGGCATAATGACGGCCTATAACCGCGCGGGCGCCATATATGTGGGCGCGCACGAGGGCCTCATGCAGGGCATACTCCGCAACGAGTGGGATTTCAACGGCTATGCAACCAGCGACCTCGCTCAGTCGCGCAGTACCTACATGCCCTATATAGAGAGCATGCTCGCCGGCACCACCAACTTCGATACGGCTATAAACAACGGCAACTCCGTCTGGGGCATGGATAACGGCTCGGGTAGCTATGTTTCTATGCCCGTGGCAACGATAATTGCCGAAGTGCAGAACGACGCCGAAGTGCTCACCGCCATACAGGAAAACCTGCACTATTCGCTGTGGGCGTTCTCGCAGAGCAACCTCGCCAACTGGATGACCGATACAACCCGCGCGGTTTGGGTGCTCAACTGGTGGCGCGCGCTCTATCTCGGCTGTGAGATAGTGGGCGGCATATGCGTTGCGGGCGGCGTGGCCTTGTATGTCGTTTCTCTCGTGTTCACCGCAAAGAACAAAAAGAAGACCGCCGAGGCGGAAAGGAGTGAAGAGTGATGAAGTCGGCATATGCTATTAAAAGAAATGATTTTGTAACTCCGGTGATACTGCTCGCGGTAGTGGGCGGCATCGCCGCAGAATTGCTTGCACTTTTCAGCTCGCGCGCAAACAGCACCTATGCCATAACCTCGCTGTACGACGTGATGATAATGACGGAGGTGGCGGTGGCCGTTCTGGTGATAATCTATATCGGCAGCTTCTTCTTCAAGGGCAACATCGCCATGATAGCCTTCGACGTATTGCGCCTTGCGGCCGTGGCGCTGCTGTGCGTGTGCCTCTACCTCGTGCTCGAAGAGCGCGCAACGCTCATGGGCTATGTGTGGTTCTCCGATCTTGAAAGCGGCAACGCAAATTCGGTGAACGCACTCAACTACGGAGTTGCCTCGGCCGCGTGCTACGCCTTCACGATAATAGTGCTTGCAGTTTCCGGCGCGGTGGAGTTCATCAACGCCAAAAAGCTCAAAAGAACGCGTGAAGAGATCATCGCCGACATCGAAGTGCTCAACAAAGAACTTGCCGAAGCCGAAGAATAATTCGTGCATCCCTTGTTTCTTTTCCCCCTTAAAACGGGGAAGCAGGATTGCGGAACTAAAACTTTTTCGTGCATAAAAGTTGCGTTGAAAAATGCATAAAATATTGCACTAAGAATGCAAAAATATAAGCCGCGGAGCTTTTCAGCTCCGCGGCTTATATCATAATTTGAGAAAATTAAATTCAATATTCCATGCCGTCTAAATGCAGGTCAAGGCGCGAATATCTGTCGCTGCCGGTAACGTTTACCTCGGGCGCATCAAAATATTCTTCTTCGCTAAATTTGGGATAAACATAGTCGTTGTAAGAATATAAATACGTCAGGCGCAGCCCTGCAGTGCGGCCGAAAACTTGCTCAGGTTTTTCAATAGTTATATGCGCCGACGTGCTTTCGATTTCGCTTCTGTCGTCAAGCGCAAACCACATAAACCCGGCATATGCGTTTGATTTATAGCGCGCCCATTCTCCCTCGCTGCCGTTTTCAAGCGTGCTTGTAAACTCATACTGCGTGGCAAGCAGATTTCCGTTGCCGCCCCATGTTATGGCAAAATAGTAGCGTACATTAGAATTGTATGAAACTATCGGCCATGAGTCGGGATATGTCCAATTCGTTGTGGCATAAACGTCGTAAGTGTCGTCGGTGCTGTTATGGTATAGCGCCAATGTCACGGTCAGCTCTATCGCGTCGTCGCCGTATTCCTCAAACTGTCCTTCGCTTAAAATGGCTCTGTAGCCCGTGCCGATGTCGGTTTCTTCATATATCCATACAGTGGTTGCGGTGCCTTCAACAAACTCACCGTTCGGCTCTGCCTGTGCGCCCAAACCTTTTAAAAAGTCGGCATAGTCGCGCTCGCTTTCAAAGCGCGCCGTCTCCTGATAATAATCGTCGGTTTCAAGCGGCACTTCTGCGCCTATATTAAAGCGTATGCAGCCCGAGGCCGTGAATACGGCGGCAATAAGCGGCACCGCCAATAAAAATCTATATTTCATTTTTCTCCTTTATAATGTCCCGCAACTTTTTACAGGGTATTATTAAACTGGTAATGTCACTATATAATAAAAATGCCAATGTGCTAATTGCATAAATATTCTGCAATTTTTAGTATTCGGCATGGCGGGCGGGGCAATATGTCCTGCACGCCGTGCCTTATAACTTAAGGTATGTTTGCGGCCTTAATTATTTAATGCGGTTTGTGTTGTCTGCCTGAGTTATATTATCGTGATTGTTCCTCTTGTTGCGGCTGTTCAACGCGTCGGCTATGATAGAAAGATAATATACTATCAGGCTGAAAAACGTGAAAGCGCACATCAGAACAAGATAATTAGGTATGGTGACAGTGGGGGGATTCCCTAAAGCGAACCACATATAAAATACGGCTGCAATACAAACCAAGAGCGCTATGCCGTTGGCAAGAAACAATTTACCCCTCTTGGAAAGTCCCCTTTTACCGTTATTATTCGGTGTATTATTCATAATGGTCTCCTTTATGACTATAAAAATTCAATATTCGATGTTAGGAACATCAATCGCTATCTGCCATTGATCTTCCACTGTTTCCAGTCCGACGCTTACACCTTTTTCTATAGTGACCATGCCGTTCAGATCGCCATTTACGCCAAATGAAAATGTAGGAGTGTGATTAAATTTGTCATAGGTATGTATGTAAGTCATCTTAACAGAGGTCTCTTTGTTTTGCTTTGCGCCGACATTTACCAGCGTTACATTTGCTGTAGCATTTTCCAATTCATCTCCCAAAAAGCCTTCCTTTTCATTGAACTGCCATACATAACCGGCATATGCGTCGCTTTTGGCTGTTGAAAATTTGACAGCCGCATCGCCGTCGTAATATTTGCCTGATATTGACTTTGATTTTGCTTTAAGCTCTCCGTTGCCGCCCCACGATATGGCAAGGTAGTCAAAACTACTCTCTTCGGCTGCCATATACTCATTTTCAAACCATACTAGCTGTTCAGCCCATGAGGCCTGCCCTGTTGCCGAATACTCTTCGGTAGAAGAATTATAAACTACTTTCAAGGAAATATCCAATAGATACAGGTTTCCGTTAGCAGTGCCGATGAGCGTTTCCGGATTGCCGCCGCCACCTCCGCCGATAGGACGATATGGTATTACCGCGTCGGGTGTGGTGGGTTCGGGGTCCTCGTCAGTGCCAAGGTTTAAATTGTCAGCGGCAGACCGCAGTTCTTCAACTTCGTCCTTGTTCAATAGTCTGCTCTCTGTCACGTTGCCCTCTTCGTCGGTGGTCTCTTTAACCCAGACGGTCTTGGTTGCGCCAACTACAAACTCTTCGTCCTCGGTATTTTCGGCGCTGCTCGTACTCGCCGCGCTCATCTGTCTGCCCGTATTTTTTGCCGCCTTGGCTGCATGCCCGTTATAGGTTTCTTCTGTCAGGTAATAGGTAGTCTCGGAGTAGTAGCCGCCCTCTTCGGAGCTGACTGTGTAGCTCGTGGGTTCGGGTTTAAGCAGCGCAAACGCCGCCGCCGTGCCAAGCGTCAGACCGGCGGCAAGCGCCGCCGCGCCTATGCGCAGATATCTTTTGTTGGTTTTATTGATGTTCATAATTTTCCTCCATAATCATTTCATTTCGGGTTGCAACCTACGATAACAATGTAGCACCAAAGGGGCGGTTTGTCAATGGCAAAGGGGCTTTAAAGTGTCCCGCTTTTGTCCCGTTTTGCCTTTGCGGCAATTCTACTTTGGCGCTACGCGGCAAATTCTGTCCCGAATGTGTCCCGCCGGGCTGCGCAAAAATATATAAAAAATGCAAAAAAGTGCGCGTAATTTATTTTCAATTTATGCGGCGGGTGATATAATAAACTTATGAACAGGATCGACGGCAAATATTTAAAGGAACTGCGCGAAGGGCGCGGGCTCTCCATTCGCGAGCTGGCTGAAAAGATATACGTTTCAAAATCGTCGGTGCAGCGGTGGGAACAGTCTGTAGTGCCGGAAAACAGGGATATACTCAATAAAATTTCCGAAGTTTTCGGCCTTTCGGTGGAGGATATGCGCGCGCAGTCGGCAGAAAAATACGGCGTGGATCATCTCAAGGGCAAGACGGCGCCTGAGGACGACGCGCTTTCTCCCGACGAGCGTGCCGAGGCCAAGTTCGGCATAAAGGGGCTGGGTATAGCGCTTGCGGCGGTATGCATTGCCATCGCTTTCGCCGTGGTTCTGCCGATAGTGCTGTGATAAATAATTAATTAATTAAATTAATTAGAAATCAAATTGAAATTAATTAAATAAATATTTAAATAAAATAAAAATAAAGGGCGGGGCGGCGCGAATTTAATTCGCGCCGCCCCGCTATTTTTGCGGCAATTAATTGCCTTTTAAACTTTTTTTATCACTTCAGATAAATTCCGTCGCTGCCCGCATCTACCGTTATCTTTGCGCCCGATTCGGGGTTGCTCTTTATAATGTAGCGCGCAATGGGCGTTTCAACATTCTTCTGAATGAATCTCTTCAGCGGGCGCGCGCCAAACACGTTGTCGTAACCGTTCTCGGCGATATACGCCTTGGCGGCGTCGGTTATCTCCAGCGTGAGGTTCTCATTCTCCAAGCGCTTTGCAAGGCGCTTCAGCTGAATATCTACAATGCCGCCGATATTTTCGCGCGTGAGCGGCTTGAACATGATTATCTCGTCCAGCCTGTTCAAAAATTCGGGGCGGAACGACTGCTTTAGTATGGCGTATACTTTGTCCTGCGCGGCCTTGGATATCTCGCCGCCCTCTATGCCCTCGATAATGTCGGCCGCGCCGAGGTTGGAGGTGAGAATAATTATGGTGTTTTTAAAGTCCACCGTGCGCCCCTGCGAATCGGTTATCCTGCCGTCGTCGAGTATCTGCAGCAGTATATTGAACACATCGGGGTGCGCCTTTTCTATCTCGTCGAAGAGCACTATGGAGTAGGGCTTTCTGCGCACGGCTTCGGTGAGAGTGCCGCCCTCTTCATAGCCCACATATCCCGGAGGCGCGCCCACAAGGCGGCTCACGGAGAATTTCTCCATATATTCGCTCATGTCTATGCGCACGATATTCTTTTCGTCGTCGAACAGGTTTTCGGCGAGCGCCTTGGCAAGCTCCGTCTTGCCCACGCCCGTAGGTCCGAGGAAGAGGAAGGAGCCTATCGGCCTGTTCGGGTCGGATATGCCCGCGCGCGAGCGCAGTATGGCGTCGGAAACCTTTTCCACGGCCTCGTTCTGGCCTACCACGCGCTTGTGCAGATCCTCGGGCAGGTGCAGTATCTTCTCGCGCTCGCCCTCTTTAAGGCGCGCAACGGGTATGCCCGTCCAGCGCGAAATTATCTGGTTTATCTGCTCCTCGGTCACTTCGTCCTGCAGCAGGTCGCCCTTTCTCTCGGCGTTCTGCGCCTTGGCCTTTTCAAGCTGTTTTTCAAGCGCGGGCAGCTCGCCGTATCTCAATCTTGCCGCCCTTTCAAAGTCGCCGCTGTTGGTGGCGGAGTCGATCTCGGCCTTAAGGCCGTCTATCTTCTCCTTGAGCTCCTTCTCGGCCTGAATGGCCTGCTTTTCGTCCTGCCACTTGGCCTTCATCTCGGCAAAGCGCGCCTTATATTCGGCAAGTTCCTTCTTCAATGCCTCCAGCCTGGCCTCGGAGATGTTGTCTTTCTCCTTAGAGAGCGCCTTCTCCTCAACTTCAAGCTGAAGTATCTTTCGGTTCAAATCGTCCATGTCGGAGGGCATGGAGTCGATTTCCGTTCGTATCATGGCCGCGGCCTCGTCCACAAGGTCGATGGCCTTGTCGGGCAAAAACCTGTCGGTTATATATCTGTTCGAAAGGGTGGCGGCGGCAACGAGCGCGTCGTCGTGTATGCGCACGCCGTGGAATATCTCAAAGCGCTCCTTAAGTCCGCGCAGGATGGATATGGTGTCTTCCACAGTAGGTTCGTCCACCATTACGGGCTGGAAACGACGGGCGAGCGCCGCGTCCTTTTCGATATATTTGCGGTATTCGTCGAGCGTCGTCGCGCCTATGCAGTGCAGTTCGCCGCGCGCAAGCAGGGGTTTGAGTAAATTGCCCGCGTCCATCGCGCCGTCCGTCTTGCCGGCGCCCACAACGGTGTGCAACTCATCGATAAACAGCAGTATCCTGCCCTCGCTCTTGGTCACTTCCTGCAAAACGGCCTTCAGCCTCTCCTCGAACTCGCCGCGGTATTTGGCGCCCGCGATAAGCGCGCCCATGTCGAGGGAGAAGAGCGTCTTGTCCTTCAGTCCCTCGGGCACGTCGCCCTTAACTATTCGCTGCGCCAGCCCCTCGGCTATGGCCGTCTTGCCCACGCCGGGCTCGCCTATCAGCACGGGGTTGTTCTTGGTCTTTCGCGAGAGTATGCGTATTACGTTTCTTATCTCCTCGTCGCGGCCTATCACCGGCTCAAGCTTGTGCTTTCTCGCCGCCTCGGTGAGGTCGGTGCCGTATTTTTGCAGCGCCTCGTAGGTATCTTCGGGGTTGTCGGTCGTAACGTTGGTGTTGCCGCGCACCTCTTTAAGGCCTACCAAAAAGCTGTCTTTGGTTATGCCGAAGCGCTTGAACAACCGTTCGCACGCGGCGTCATTCTCGTCCAGAAGCGCCAAAAACAGGTGCTCTACCGAGATATAGTCGTCCTTCATGCGCTCGGCGATCTTTTCGGAGTTGGTAAATATTCTGTTTGCCGAAGGGGAGAGCAGCACGTTGCCGTGCGATGAGCTCCTCGGCAGTTTTTCAATTTCGTCCTTTGCGGCCGAAGTAAGTCCGTTCACGTCGGCGCCGCGGCGGGAGAGTATGCGGGGTATCAGCCCGTCCTTTCCCAGCAGGGCATACAGTATGTGCACGGGCATTATTTCGGTGTTGCCGTACTCGTCCGCTATCTTTTCGCAGTTGTTTATTGCCTGAATGCTGTTTTGCGTAAAGCGGTTGCTGTTCATAAATTCACCTCCTTAAGGGGTATTTCGGTATTGCATTTTGCCGCCGCATGTGTGTTTTGGGGGCGCATTTGCGGCGCCCTGTATTTGTTCCGCACCCATAAAATAAGGCGCGTATCCGGCGGCAAACTATGCGTAAAATCTTTTTACATATTGTTTATAACGCAACTTTCCGCAGTTTAAACAGCAAAGACCGGGAATATTTAAAAACCTCCGCCGCGCGGCAGATCGCTGCGGAGGAGTGGCTGAAAAGGCGGAGGCGGGAGCAAAAGCGCCCTGCCGCGGTGAAAAATTTTGTGCATTTTTCGCGCATTTTTAAGTAAAAAAATATCGGTTGAAAAAGTTATTTTATACGCTTTACAACTCAAAACCGCGGTGATATAATTCGTTACCGAAAAAATTAAGCGAACAAAAATTTCGCCCGTTTAATAGTGTGGCAAGTGAAACCCCTCCGTCGTGCTTCGTTGCACTTCGCCCGCCACCTCCCGCTCAAAGGGGAGGTATCAATAAGGCGAATATTTAAAAATAAAATAATGTGCGCAAGGCTGAATTTATTTCAGCCGTCAAGCGCGCCCCCTGTTTGCATTGACTTTTGTACGGCAGGCAAATTGAGCGGATAAGCGCGAGCAGGTTTACCCTGCAAAGCGCAAAAATTCTAAATAAATTAACGTTTCAAGCAGGGTTCCCCTGCGCCGAAAGGTCGCCTCGTGCCTCGTTGGTCGTCCCCGAGACGCCTCACGCTACGCTCGGCATGTCTCGGTCTCTCCGCGGCACACGAAAGGCGGGTGTCCGCCTTTCTATGAAATGTGCCGCTCGTCCCAATTTGCGCCGGCAGGCGGCTCACCAAGGGGGAGCTGGCTCCCCAAAACTCACGAAATTTTTTGCGCGCGGCCCGCGCAAAAAATTTGTGAACTACGAGGTCTTTATGTCTAACACCGATCTTACTGTCGGCAAGCCCTTTAAGGTGCTGCTCATCTACATACTTCCCCTCTTCGGCAGCGCCGTATTCCAGCAGCTGTATACCCTTGCCGATACCATAATCGCCGGCAAATTCGCGGGCGAAACGGCCCTCACGGCGATAGGCGCGTCAAACTCCATCGTCAATATCCTGATGGCGGTGGCGCTCGGCGCAAACGCGGGCTGCGCGGTGTTCGTCAGCCGAATGTTCGGCGCAAAAAACAACGCGGGCGTAAAAACGGCGGTATATACCGGCCTCATCTCCTTCGCCGCGCTCGCCGTCGTGCTGCTCGTGGTGGGCGTAATAAGCTGCGAACCGCTGCTCGCCGCCCTCAAAACCCCCGCCGCCGCACTCGAAGAGAGCGTTACCTACCTCAATATCTACTACTACGGCCTGCCCTTCCTCATTCTGTATAACTTCGGCACGGGTATCTTCTCCGCCCTCGGCGACAGCCGTACCCCCTTCATCTTCCTCGTGATATCCTCGGTGAGCAACATCGTGCTCGATATCGTCATGGTTGGCCCGTGGGGCGTTGCAGGCGTGGCGTGGGCCACATTCATAGCGCAGGGCGCGGCGTGCATACTCACCCTCGTGTTCGTGTTTTTGCGCCTTAAAAAGCTGCCCGTGGACGAAAAGCCGCACATCTTTGTGCCGCGCGTTTTAAAGACGCTTCTCATTCTCGCCCTGCCCGTAATGCTGCAAAACAGCTTTGTTTCGGTGGGCAACCTGATAATACAGATACGCATAAACGAGCTCGCCAACGTGCAGGGCATCGGCATAACCGACGGCTTCACCGCGGGCGTAAAGCTGATAGTGTTCTGCACCACCTGCTTCTGCACCTGCGCAAACGGGCTTACAAACTTTGTGTCGCAATGCTATGGCGCGGGCAAGTACGAGCGAATAAAGCAGGGCTTCAAGGCGGCGCTCGCCATATCCACGGTGATGACGGCGGTGTTCGTGGCGATATGCGTGATATTCGCGCGGCCGCTCACCGAGCTGTTCATGTCGGCAGAGGGCGATACCACCCTCGCGGTAGAAAGCGGCGCAATGTACGTCACCATAGTCGCGCCCTTCTTTTTGATAGTAAACGTAAAGGTGGTGGCGGACGACGCCGTGCGCGGTGCGGGCGGCAACCTCGGCTTCACCATAAGCACCTTTACCGACCTCATCCTGCGCGTGGCGCTTGTATTTTTGCTCACCGGCCCGCTCGGCTTTGCGGGCGTCGGCTGGGCGTGGGCTATCGGCTGGACTTTGGGCGCGTGCGTCGCGCTCACCTTCTACTTCAATATCCCCTGCTTAAAGGCACTCAGAAAGGGTAAAAAGCAAAACGGCACGGCCGCGCTTGCGGGCGCATATGCCGCCGCCCACGAGGGCAATGAAAGCGTCGCCGCAGCCGAAAACCCGGAAAGCCCCCATGACGGCGAATAAAATTAAAAAAATTAAAATAAATCAAATTTAAAAAATAAATAATTAAATAAAAAATAATTAAATTAAAAAATAATTAAATTAAAAAATAATTAAATTAAAAATTATGAATGATTTTATTATCCGCGCATACCGCGCAGAGGACCTGCCGCACATAATAGCGCTGTTCAAAGATATTGTGCGCTCGGTGTGCTCGGCAGACTACTCCACGCGGCAAACAGATGCCTGGCTGAGCGGCGCAAAATACGGGGAGTGGGGCGCCCGCTTTGCAAACAGCTTTACCCTCGTGGCCGAAATAGGCGGCAAAATCATGGCGTTCGGCAATATCGCGCGCGGAGGGGAGTGCGGCGGCGTGCAGTTGCGGGCGGAGGACGGCTACCTCGATATGTTGTATGTCGATAAAAGCTGCCTGCGCCGCGGCATTGCAACGACGCTCTGTAACGAGCTGGAGGGCAGAGTGCGCGGCTGCGTGTTTGCCGATGTGTCGCTCACCGCGCAGCCATTCTTTTTATCGCGCGGCTATGTTGTGATCATGCCGCAAAAGGTTGTGCGCTGCGGCGTGGAACTCAACAATTTCGCCATGGTAAAAAATGCGCATTAAATGCCGCCTGACATATTTAAAATTATTTAATTTAAAAATATGCAGTTTGATATTTAATAGCCGCCCGCGGTGCGAATTTTCGCACCGCGGGCGGCTATATTTTGCGGTTTTAATTTTAAATTATTTTTTAATTATACGGTATTTTTGATTGTGCGGTGAAAGATGGCACGCGGCTGCGCCGCTTGTGAAACCCCACCGAGTTTCGCTACGCTCAACCCACCTCCCCTCGAAGGGGAGGTAAGCCGAAGGCGAAGGAGGGGTTATTCTAAATAAATAAACGTCGCAAGCAGGGTTTCCCTGCGCCGCAGGCCCCTATTTGCGCCGGCAGGCGGCTCACTGGAGGTGAATGGCGGCATTTCTAATAATAGTGGGCTCTTAAAAATGCCGCCAGAGGAACTTAGTTCCTCCTCCTCACGAAATTTTTTGCGCGCGGCTCGCGCAAAAAATTTGTGAACTCATTTCCTGTATTTCGTCGGTGTAACGCCGTACTTCTTTTTAAAGGCGTCTTTAAAGTAGTTGCCGTTGGAAAAGCCGCAGCGCAGGGCTATGTCGGTCACCGAGTCGGCGGTGGAGACGAGTTCGAGCGCCGCGTGTTGCAGCCTTATGAACACCAGATATTCGTGCACGCTAATGCCTGCGGCCTCTCTGAACTTGCGGCTCAAATAGTTGGGGCTGTAGCCCGCCGCGGCGGCAATGTCTTCGGCGGAGATGTCGTCCATATACCTGCTGCCGATAAACTGCGCGGCGCGCACTATCTCCCGGTCGGTGGTGTGAATGTCCTCGGGCAGGCTCTCCAAAAATGTACATTCCCGCCCGCACAGCAAAAACATCATCTGCAACAGCGCCTTAAGCATGGGTGCGGAGCGCTCGTCGCCTATCTTCCGCTCGGTGACCATGCGCGCAAACAGCTCTTCCATCTGCTCGCGATAGCCCTCCGGCAGCTGAAATATGCGTATCTCCTTAAAAAATTCCGTCTGCCCGGGCATGGTGCGGGCGACGCTCTCGTCAATGTCGCAGGCGCGGAAGAATATGTTGCACCGCCTGCAGTCGCCGTAGGGGTAGCGGGTGTAGTGGAACACGTCGGGCGGTATCAGCAAAAAGTCGCCCGCGTGCAGGTCATACATGTTGTTGCCGATAAAAAAGCTGCACGCGCCGCTCTCCACATAGAACAGCTCGAAGTATGCGTGACAGTGCGGCGAGGTCATAACGAACCCCGCCTCGCGCAGCGCCCGCCAGGCGTATACCCCGTCGATATCCGCGGGCGAAGTTTTTAGTTGAGCAGTCTGTTGCCGAACCATAATATCCTCGAAATTTTTGTAAGTAGCGCCATTATTATTCACCTCCCCTTTGAGGGACGAGCGAGGCATTTCATAGCACAGCGGACACCCGCTGTACGTGCCGAGCGAGATGAGTGAGCGCATATGTCAGGCGCGAACGGTGACCGAGCAGTGCGGTTTATTTACCGCACGCACTGCGAGACGGTGGCACGCGAGTGCAACTAAGCGTGACGGAGGGGTTTCATAGGCGGCGCTGCCGCCTCTCTCGTTGTGGAGAGCGGAGGGGAAGCCGCGCGCAAAAAATTTGTGAACGGTGTTGAAAAATCTGTACTTCGTCATAATTATAGTGCTTAAACAGTAGAAAATCAAGAAAAACTGATGTAAAATATTTTAGCAAATTTGAAGAGAGCGCATCTGCGGTATGCGTAGGCAGGAGAGAGAAAAAGGTGCAGACTGTCAGGACTAAAAAGAAATACTCGCTGTTCACGGGCAGGCAGCTGCTGTGGCTGATCGCCCCCATAGTAATCGAAAATATATTTTCCACCTCGCTCGGCATGTTCGACGGCATAATGGTGTCTTCGATAGACACCCTCGGCCACGCCAGCAACGCCGTGGGCAACGTTGACTACATAAACAACCTAGTAATACAGCTCTTTTCGGCGTTTGCCACGGGCGGAACTATTATAACTTCGCAATACCTCGGCGGCAACAACTTAGAGGACGCCAAAAAGAGCGCCAAGCACATGCTTGTAATCGTGCTGCTCTTTTCCACGGCGATAGCCGCCGTATGCCTTGCGCTCAACCCCTTTATTCTGCAGCTGTTCTACCCCGACGTCGAGTCGGACGTAATGGAATTGCAGCGCACATACTTCTACATAACCGCGGCTTCCTTCCCCTTGATAGGCATATTCAACGGCAGCGCGGCGCTGCTGCGCGCCCAGCGCAAGAGCATGGTGACGATGACGAGCGCGGGCATAAGCTGCGTGGTGAACATCGGCCTCAACGCCGCCTTCATATGGGGCTTCAAGATGGGCGTTGCGGGCGCGGCGCTCGCCACCCTCATCGCAAGGGCGATACCCGCCGTATACATGCGCGTGCTGCTCATGTCGGATAAAAACCTGCTCTCGGTAAAGCTGTTCACAAAGTTCCGCTTCGAGGGGAGGATGGTGCGCCGCATACTCTTCATCGCCATACCCAGCGGCATAGAGAGCTGCCTCTTCCAGCTCGGCAAACTGATGACAAACACCTTCGTAAACGCCGGCTGCTATCTTCAGCTCGACGCTTCGGGCAAATACGTAAACTACGAGGCCAACGCCAACACCATAGCAAACAGCCTCAACAACATCGCCTCTATGGTGGGCGGAGGAATAGGCACTGCCAGCCTCACCGTAATAGGTCAGGCGGTGGGCACGGGCGACGAGGGCTGCGTGCGCTATTACATAAAGCGCATGTTCGCCATCTCATTCATCGCCAATGCCGCCGCCGTGGCCATAATAATGGCTACCAGTCAATGGCTGATATACCTGTGGGAATATCCCGAGGACGTATATCCCAGGGCGCTGCAATGCCTGTATTTCTGCCTCTCCTTCCAGTTCATAACCTACCCGCTCTCCTTCACCACGCCCGGCATCTTAAAGGCCACATCCGACGTAAGGTATGTAATGTGGGCGGCCATATCGTCGATGATAATAGTGAGGGTGGGCCTGTGCTTTCTGTTCACCGACGACGCCCTCAGCCCCTGGCTGCAGTCGACCTTCGGCTTTAAGTTCGAGTTCGGCGCGATGGGCTATTGGATAGGCATGTGCGCCGACTGGGTGGTGCGCTCAATACTCTTCGTATCCCGCCTGCTCACGGGCAGGTGGAGAAAGGCCTCCGGCCTCATCGCCGAGGGCCCGCACGACAGAATGAGCTCCTGGGCGCTCAGGCAGGGCACCTCTCGCGGAAGAAAGATAAATTACGCGCCCTACAAGGCCGTCCGCGCAAAAAAATATGTTATAAAATAAGCAATTTACGGGCGCGCCGCCCTTTACAACGCGGCGCGCCCGTCGTATAATACATGTGCAATACAAATGCCGCAAACGCCGCAGGGCGTGCGGCAAATAGGCTTACAAGAGGAACTGAAATGTTTATACAGATGTATCACGAGCGCTATATGCGCTTCCCCGAGGGGAAAGAAAAGGCAGTCACCTTCAGCTACGACGACGGCGTCGCCGCCGACAGAAAGCTGATCGAAATACTCAACAAAAACGGCCTCAAGGGTACGTTCAACTTAAACAGCGAGCTGTTCGACGCGCAGTCATGGCACGACCGCCTGGACGAGGAGGAGACGATAGCGCTCTACAAAGACAGCGGGCACGAGATAGCCCTGCACGGCGCAAGGCACATATTTTTGAATAAAGTGCCCCTGCCCCTCGCCGTAAAGGAGGTGTGCGACAACCGCGCATACCTCGAGGAAAAGTTCGGCAGAATAGTAAACGGCATGGCGTATGCCTACAGCGGCGTAAACGACGAGGTTGCCGAGGTTTTAAAGGCATTGGGCGTGCAGTATGCGCGCACCACCGTGTCGACGCACTCCTTTGCCATACCTTCTGATTGGCTGCACCTCAACCCCACCGTGCACCACACCGAGCTGTGCCTGGAGGAGCTTACCGAAAAATTCCTCTCGGGCAAGCCCTCGGACGAGTTCAAAAACCGCGAGCCCTGGCTGTATTACGTATGGGGGCACGCCTACGAGTTCGACGACAACGGCGATTGGGACAGGATAGAGTATCTCTGCCGCAAGGTCGGGCAGGACAAGGGCGTGTGGGCGGCCACCAACGGCGACATATGCGACTATGTCAAGTGCTACAACGCCCTCGTCTATTCGGTGGACGGCGAGCGCGCATACAACCCCTCGCACCGTTCGGTGTGGGTGGAGATACGCGGCAAGGTGTATGAAGTGCCGGGCGGCGCCGCCGTGCAGTTCGGGCACGCCTGAGTTGTTTTGCCGTTATTTTTAAAAAACATCTTGAAAATCGCCGCATTTGGTGGTATCATACATATGGCGCCGCGCGGTATCATACATATTGCGCCGCGGCGCGTGCCGTACGCAAAAAATAAATGCAAATAAAAAATAAATTTATAGGGGGAAAATTATGATATTGGACCAGTTCAGTTTAAACGGCAAAGTGGCGATAGTCACGGGCAGCAACACCGGCCTCGGCCAGGGCATAAGCCGCGCCTTCGTTGAGGCGGGCGCAAAGGTGGTGGGCGTATCCCGCCGCCCCAGCACCGAAACAAAGGAGATGCTCGGCGAAAACTTCCACAACATCATCGCCGACTTAAGCTCGTGCGACGTGATACCCGCCGTCGTAAACGGCACGCTCGGGCAGTTCGGCAGGATAGATATCCTCGTCAACAACGCCGGCATAATCAAGCGCCAGGACTCCATCGAGTTCTCCGAAGAAAATTGGGACTCGGTAATGGCGGTAAATTTAAAGACGGTGTTCTTCTTAACGCAGGCCGTCGCAAAGCAGTTTATAAAGCAGGGCAGCGGCGGTAAAATAATAAACATCGCCTCCATGCTCTCCTATCAGGGCGGCATAAGGGTGCCATCGTACACGGCGTCGAAGTCGGCCGTGCGCGGCATAACCATGACGCTTTCAAACGAGTGGGCAAAGTACGGCATAAACGTAAACGCCATAGCCCCCGGCTATATGGCCACCAATAACACCCAGGCCCTCCGCCAGGACGAGGAGCGCTCGGCAGATATACTCGCGCGCATCCCCGCGGGCCGCTGGGGCACCCCCGCCGACTTAGAGGGCGCGGCGGTCTTCCTTGCGTCGGCTGCCTCCGACTACGTCAACGGCTTCACCCTCGCGGTAGACGGCGGCTGGCTGGGCAGATGATAAACTTTTGATACGGTATTTTAAGGGCGGCGCCCGCTTCAGGCGGGCGCCGCCCTTAACTTTTACCTTTGCGCGCGTGCGCGCATAATGCGCGCACGCGCGCAATTTATAAAAAATTTACAGTATATATCTGAAAAATGTATCTTTATATCCGTTTTGTATATTTACTTGCGGACGCGGCGAAATTATAATTGATATGTACGAGTATAAAACAGCGCTTGCGGCGCATGCCTCGGTCTATGCCTGGCGGCGCTTGCGGCGCACAACGGAGAAAATTATGACAGAAAACGTAAAAGCAAAGTTAGACGCCGTTGTTGAAGAATTTTCAAACATCGGCATCGTGCCCGTCATCAAGCTCGACAAGGTCGAAAACGCTGAAAAGCTGGCCAAGGCCCTGCGCGACGGCGGCATCAACTGCGCCGAGGTAACTTTCCGCGCCAAGGGCGCCGACGAGGTGATAGCGCGCATGGTAAAGGCCTATCCCGACATGATGGTGGGCGCCGGCACCGTGCTCACCTGCGAGCAGGCCGACGCGGCCTATGCCGCGGGCGCAAAGTTCTGCGTGGCTCCCGGCCTCAACCCCAAGGTGGTAAAGCACTGCCTCGATAGCGGCATACCCTTCGCGCCCGGCCTTTCGTCGGCAAGCGAAATAGAGCAGGCGCTCGAGCTCGGGCTGGACTTCGTTAAGTTCTTCCCCGCAGAGCAGGCGGGCGGCGTGGCATACATAAAGAGCGTATGCGGCCCCTACCAGACGATGCGCTTCATGCCCACGGGCGGCGTAACGGCCGATAACCTCAACAACTATCTTGCATACAACAAGATAGTTTGCTGCGGTGGCAGCTGGATAGTACCCGCAAAGGCGCTCGCCGAGGAGAACTGGGACGAGATAACCCGTCTCTGCCGCGAGGCTGTGGACAAGATGCTCGGCTTCGAGATGGTGCACGTAGGCTTAAACTGCGCCAACCCCGAAGAGGCCGAGGCCGTTGCCGATAAGTTCGAGGCCGCCTTCGGATTCAAGAAAAAGGTGGGCAACAGCTCGGTATTCGCCTCCACCTATATGGAGATGATGAAATCTCCCTTCAAGGGCGATCACGGCCACATAGCCATCGCCACAAACTCTGTAAAGCGCGCCGTATATCAGCTCAAAATGCGCGGCTTCGAGCCCGACGAAAGCTCGTTCAAATACGATAAGGCCACCGGCGAAATGAATGTGGCATATTTAAAGGATCAGTTTGGCGGGTTTGCGGTTCACCTCGTAAAGCGGAAGTAAAAGCAACATTCTACGGGCGCCGCTCGTCCTTGTATAAGCGTCGCAATACTGCGTTGTGTTTACGGGTGTTTTCGGTCACGTACGTCTTTGTACGCTCCCTCAAACCTTCCGCACACGCCTTGTCTTGCTCGCTTCTCCAAGTTCGCTATGGACGGAGGAGGCAGCGCTCCGCGACCTGCTCGCTTCTCTGAAGTTTTGACGGGCGATTGCGGTCGTGCGGCGGGTCGAATTGCACATTTCATAGAAAGGCGGACACCCGCCTTTCGTGTGCAATGAGATGAGTGAGCACATACGTTCCGTGCGAACGGTGACCGCGCGAGCGAAGCGCTGCTCTGCCGAGGTTCCGCGCAAAGCGTGGAAACGGCAGAATGCAATGTTGCCCTTACATTGCTTGAGACCCCGCCTTGCGACATTATTTATTTTTAAATTTTGTCGTTATCTCGCCGTCCCTGAAGGGAAGGTGGGTTTGCCGAAGCGTTAGCAAGGCAAAGCCGGAAGGGTTTTATCCGCGCAAAAATATAAATTTAAATTAAAATAAAAATAAAATATAAAAAATAATTGTTAATTCATTTTTAAGGAGAAGATAAATTTTATGAAAAAGATCGTAACCATGGGCGAAATTATGCTTCGTCTCTCTACCCCCAACAACGAAAAGTTCATTCAGGCCGACGAGTTCGATATCAACTACGGCGGCGGCGAGGCCAACGTGGCGGTATCGTGCGCCAACTACGGCCACAACGCGGAATTTGTTACCGCGCTCCCCGCAAACGAACTCGGCGACTGCGCTGTTGCAGCCCTCAGAAAGTATGGCGTAGAGACCAAGCACATTGCCCGCTGCGGCGAAAGGCTCGGCATTTACTATCTCGAAAGCGGCTCTGCGATGAGACCTTCAAAGGTGGTTTACGACAGAGCTCATTCCTCCATAACTACGGCTACCGCCGCAGATTTCGACTTCGACGATATCTTTAAGGATGCCGACTGGTTCCACTTCACCGGCATCACCCCCGCCGTATCCGACAGCGCGGCCGTCCTCACCGAAGAGGCCTTAAAGGCAGCCAAAAAGCACGGCGTTACCGTCTCCGTCGACCTCAACTTCCGCAAAAAGCTGTGGTCGAGCGAGAAGGCTCAGAAGGTCATGACCGGCCTCATGAAGTATGTCGATGTGTGCATCGGCAACGAAGAGGATGCCGAGCTTGTTCTCGGCTTCAAGCCCGCTTCCACCGACGTAACTTCCGGCAAGCTCAACCTCGAGGGCTACAAGTCGATATTCGAGCAGATGGTTGCAAAGTTCGGCTTCAAGTATGCCATCTCCTCGCTGCGCGTAAGCCACTCGGCTTCCGATAACGGCTGGTCTGCATGCATCTACAACGGCGAGACGGGCGAGTTCTATCACTCGAGAGAGTACAGGATATCCCCCATCGTTGACCGCGTAGGCGGCGGCGACAGCTTTGCCGGCGGCGTTATCACCGGCTTCCTCGACGGCAAGGACTTCAAGTCTGCCCTCGAATTCGGCGTTGCGGCGTCCGCGCTCAAGCACACCATCCCCGGCGACTTCAACCTCGTATCCCGCAAGGAAGTAGAGGCTCTTGCCGGCGGCGACGGCAGCGGCCGCGTTCAAAGATAATGAAAATAGCATTCCGCACGCACGATTTGGGCGTAAAGGGGCTTGCCCCCGCCATAGAAAAGTGCAAAACCTGCGGCATATCCGCCGTACAACTCGTTGCCTATAAGTTCATGGACGAGCTTAAGTATGCGCCCGGGCAGCTGAACGAACAAAATTCGGCTGCCATAGGCGCGGCCTTAAAGGAGGCGGGGATAGACGTGGCGCTTATCGGCGCATACTTCAACCCCGTGCACTCAAATCCCGAAAAGGTGGCAAACGGCGTTGCGGTGTTCAAAGAGTATTTAAAGTATTGCAAAAACCTCGGCTGCAACATCGTCGGCTCTGAGACGGGCTCTTATAACGACGATAAGTGGACGTACAACCCCAAAAACCGCACGCCCGAGGCGTTCGGAAGGGTAGTGGCAACCTTCCGCAAACTCGCCGAATATGCCGCCGGGCTCGGCGTAAATATCGGCATGGAGGGCGCCGCGGGACACTGCTGTTACGACGTAAAAACGCTAAAGCGCGCCGTAGACATAATAAGAATGCCCAACGTGCAGGTGATATTCGATATCTACAACTACCTCGACGCCTCCAATCACGAGCGCTATCTCGAAATTTTGGACGAGGGGCTTAATGCCTTTGCCGGCAAAATACGCGTTTTCCACATAAAGGACTACGTGTTCGAAGAGGGCAAGGTAAAGCAGGTCCCTCCCGGCACGGGTCTGTTCGATTTCGACGCCATCCTCTCGCGCATAAAAGCGTACGATAAAAACGCCTACCTCGTCTTAGAGGGCACCACCGGCGAACATATTTTGCCGAGTATAGAATTTATCACCGAAAAGTGGGCGGCGGTCTGAGTAGTATTTGCACCGCTAAACTTCATATAAGCGTCGCATAAAATATTCACAAAATTCTTCGGCTGGTGTCGCCGAATAATTTTCGTGATTTTGGGGGAGCCAGCTCCCCCTTGCCGCGACCTTAAAATGCTCTCGTATTATATAGTCGCGGCAATTCCCCCTTTGGCGAGCCTGCTGACCGCAGCAAATTGGGACGAGCGGCACATTTCATAGAAAGGCGGATATCCGCCTTTCGTGTGCCGCGGAGAGACCGAGACATGCCGAGCGTAGCGTGAGGCGTCTCGGGGACGACCAACGAGGCACGAGGCGACCCCGCGACGCAGGGGAACCCTGCTTGAAACGTTGATTTATTTAGAAATAAATTACGATTAAGGCTGAATTTATTTCAGCCGTCAAGCGCGCCCCTGTTTGCATTGCCTTTTGGACGGCAGGCAAATTGAACGGATAAGCGCAAGCAGGTTTACCCGGCGACAGCGCAATGTTCCAAAAAACAAATAATGTCGCAAGCAGGGTTTCCCTGCGCAGCAGGCCCACATTTGCGCATACCTGCGCATCTGCCGTTTCCCTTCGGGAGCCTAGGCAGGGCAGCGCTTCGCTCGCGCAGCAGGGTGAATTCGCGCGGCTATACGTTTCGCGGGCCCTTAAGGTCGCACTAAGAGGGGCAGCGCCCCTCAAACTCACGGAAAATCTCGCTCTCGGCCAGAGCGAGATTTTCGTGAACCAACACATGGAGTTATTTATGAAATTCGATGTAAGATATGCAAATCATCCCGACGATTCCAAGCACTATGATACTAAGGAACTCAGGGAAAAATATTTGATTGAAAAGCTCTTTGCCGAGGACGACATTCTCCTCACCTATTCCCATCAGGACAGGATAATCGCGGGCGGCGTTATGCCCGTTAAAGAGAAGCTCTCGCTCGGCACGTTCAAAGAACTCGCCACCAACTTCTTTTTGGAGAGGCGCGAGATGGGCGTTATAAACATCGGCGGCGCGGGCACTATCACGCTCGACGGCAAGGTTTATAACATTGGCTTTAAAGAGGGCATATATATCGGCATGGGCACAAAGGAAGTCACCTTTGCATCCGTCGATCCCGCAAAGCCCGCAAAGTTCTATCTCAATTCCTGCCCCGCGCACAAAACCTACCCCACGGTGAAGATAACCAAGCCCGTAGAGGGCGTTCCCGCACCCGAGGGCACGGCGTACTGCATACAGCGCCACCTCGGCACCGAGGCGGGCATGAACAAGCGCACGATAAACCAGTTCATAATCGGCGGCGTTTGCCAGAGCTGTCAGCTCTCGATGGGCATGACCGAGCTTGCAGTGGGCAGCTCGTGGAATACCCTCCCCAGCCACACGCACGAGAGGCGCATGGAAGTTTATATGTACTTCGAACTGCCCGAAACGGAGGCCGTGTTCCACCTCATGGGCACCCCTCAGGAGACGAGGCACATCGTTATGCATAACGAGCAGGCCGTCATCTCCCCCAGCTGGTCTATCCACACGGGCGTGGGCACCATGAACTATACCTTCATCTGGGGCATGTGCGGCGAAAATCAGACGTACGACGATATGGACAATATCGCCACCAAAGATTTAAGGTAAAAAATCAAAATAAAATTAAAAAAAAATAAAAGCCGAGATGCGGTAAGGGCGAATTTAGTTCGTACATTTTGTCCGCATCACGACAAAATAAAATTCACGGCAAAAGATTTGCCGCAGGCAAAGATTTTGCGTGAGTGCAAACAAATAAAAGCCGAGAAAGCGCAGCGCGAATTTAGTTCGCATGTTTTGCGCTTTCACGACAAAATAAATTCACGGCAAAAGATTTTGCTTCAGCAAAAGATTTTGCGTGAGTAAATCTTATTAGGGGAAAATAGAAAAATGTCACATCTCATCTTAAAAGACGTAAACAAAGTTTATCCCAACGGTTTCCATGCCGTGCATGACTTCAACCTTGAGATAAACGACGGCGAATTTATCTGCCTCGTAGGTTCTTCGGGCTGCGGCAAATCGACGACGCTCCGTATGATAGCCGGCCTCGAAGAGATCTCTTCGGGCGAGTTCTACATAGACGGCAAGCTCGCCAACCAGATGAGCTCGAAGGAGAGGGGAATAGCGATGGTATTCCAGTCATACGCGCTCTATCCTCACCTCACCGTTTATGAAAACCTCGCATTCGGCCTCATGCTCGAGGGCATCGACGCCGACATAATCGAAGAGAAGGTTCAGGCGACCGCAAAGATACTCGGCCTCACCGACTATCTCGAAAGGTTCCCCCGCCAGCTCTCCGGCGGCCAGCAGCAGCGTGTGGCGGTAGGCCGCGCGCTCATAAGAAAGGTAAACATCTTCCTCATGGACGAACCTCTCTCCAACCTCGATGCAAAGCAGCGCGTTACCATGCGTTCCGAAATCAAGCAGATCCACCGCGGCATCGGCGCGACCACTATTTACGTTACTCACGACCAGACCGAAGCCATGACCATGTCGGACAGGATAGTAGTTATGAAGCTGGGCGTCATACAGCAGGTAGGCACCCCGTTCGAGCTCTATTTCTATCCCCGCAATCTCTTCGTCGCAGGCTTCATAGGCGAGCCTCCCATGAACTTCTTAGACGGCGTAGTTAAGGAAGGCAAGCTCATTCTGGAAGGGGATGAGGAAAACCCGCTCGACATTGCCCCTATAGTCAAGGATGTAGCCTCGCTCGAAGGCAAGGAAGTTGTATTTGCATTCCGTCCCGAGGGCATCGTGCTCTCCAAAGAGGGAGAGAAGGATCCCGAGGGCTATAAATTCACGTCTACGGTAGAGCTCACCGAGCTTTTAGGCGACGTCACCAACGTATACGCCACCATCGACGGCAAGAACACCATTTTAAAGGTCAACCCTCACGATACCCCCGCAAGGGGCTCCGAGTGCGACTTCGTGGTGCCCTTCAAGGCGGCCTACCTGTACGACAAGGAGACCGAGCTCGCCATAGAGAACGACGTCGTAAGGCACTAAAAAGATAGAAATTCTCGTGCGTTGCTGCGCGCGGGAATTTTAGCGAGCCGCCGTTTTTTTGCCGCAAAGTTCCGGCCTGGTGCCGGCGGCGGAAATTATCGGCGGCGGGCAGATGCAAAAAAATTCCAAATACTTTTTACGAGGTGTTTTTATATCATGGAGCAGCTTAGCAAAAAAATTCACGGCAAACCCGAAAGAAAGATAAAGATAATGCAGTTCGGCGAGGGCAACTTCTTGCGCGCTTTCATAGAGTGGATATTGCAGGACCTCAACGATAAGGGCGCGATAGACGCCGATGTAGTCGTGGTTCAGCCCATGCCCTTCGGCAGGGTAAAGGACCTCGCCGCGCAGGACGGCCTGTATACCCTCCGCCTCGAGGGTATCGATAAGGGCGAAAGGGTAAAAAAGAGCGAGATAATCGACGTCATCGGCGACTGCGTAAACCCCTTCACCGAATACGATAAGTTCCTCGGCTACGGCGAGAGCGAAGATTTGCAAATAATAATCTCAAACACCACCGAGGCGGGCATAGCGCTCGATCCCACCGATACCGACTTCACCATATGCCCCAAGTCCTTCCCCGGCAAGCTTTTGGCGCTGCTAAAGCGCAGGTACGATAAGTTCGGCGGCGACCCCGATAAGGGCCTTGCGATAGTTCCCTGCGAGCTTATAGACAACAACGGCGACGAGCTGTATAAGGTGCTCACCGAGCTTGCAAAAATAAACAACATGGACGAAAAGTTCATAGAGTGGATGCAGACGGCAAACCACTTTACTTCCACTCTCGTCGACAGAATAGTTCCCGGCTATCCCAAGGCAGAGATACCCGAGATACAGAAGGAGACGGGATATATCGATAACAACGTCGTAAAGGGCGAGATATTCCACCTGTGGGTACTCAAGAAGGAGCCCTTCGTGCAGAAGGTGCTTCCCGCCGATTCCACCGGCCTCAACGTCATCTTCGCCGACGACATAAAGCCCTACAAGCAGCGCAAAGTTAAAATACTCAACGGCTCGCACACCGCGCTCGTGCCCGTGGCATACCTCTGCGGCATCGACACCGTGGGCGAATCTATGGCCGACCCTACGATAGGCAAGTATGTGCGCGACTTCATCTTCGATGAGGTCAACCCCACCATAGACCTGCCTCAGGACCAGATGACGGCCTTTGCAAACAGCGTTATAGAGCGCTATCAGAACCCGTTTATCAGGCACGAGCTTATGTCTATCGCGCTCAACTCCACCACAAAGTTCAAAACCAGGCTGCTTCCCACCCTGTTGGACTATGTGCGCATATTCGGCAAGCTCCCCGAGCATCTCATCTTCTCGTTCGCGGCGATAATCGAATTCCACAAGGGCAAGAGGGGAGAGGAGGACATCGCCTTAAAGGACGATCCTTCGTATCTCGAATTCTGGCACAAGCTGTGGGCCGACTTTAACGGCGACTACCTCGCTCTGGCAAAGAAGGCGCTCGCATGGACGGATGCATGGGATATGGATATGAACACCATTCATCCCGATATAGCCGCAAAGGTAGCCGAAAGATTGGAAGATATCGATAAGAACGGCATGAGAGACGCCGTGGAAAGGTTTGTAAATGGCTAAGTCGACTATTATAATTAACAAGCTCGACAATGTCGCCGTGGCGCTGCGCGATTTAAAAAAGGGCGAAGTGCACGAGGGCGTCACTCTTTTAGAGGACATAACCAAGGGGCATAAGTTTGCCCTGCGCGACATAAAGAAGGGCGAGGAGATAGTAAAATACGGCTCCGACATAGCGTATGCCACCGCAGATATCCCCGCGGGCAGCCATGTGCACACGCACAACGTGCATACCAACCTCTCGGAGAACCTCGAATACACCTACAACAAGGTCGAGTGCCCCAAAAAATATGCCGTGCCCCGCAAGATAAACGTATATGCAAGGGCAAACGGCAACGTGGGCATACGCAACGAACTGTGGATAATACCCACCGTGGGCTGCGTAAACGGCCAGGCCAAGCTCATCGCCGATACCTTTAAATCGAGGTACGGCACCGAGGGCTTCGACGGCGTATATGTGTTCACGCACCCCTACGGCTGCTCACAGCTGGGCGACGACCACGAGCGCACCAAGCTCATTCTTCAGAAGATGGTGCGCCACCCCAACGCCGGCGGCGTGCTGGTCATTGGCCTCGGCTGCGAAAACAACCAGATGGGCCCCTTCAAAGAGGGCCTCGGCGAGATCGACGAGAGCCGCGTAAAGTTCCTCATCTGTCAGGACGAGACCGACGAAATAGAGGCGGGCGTGGCGCTTGTAAAGCAGATCGCCGACGTCATAAAGAAGGATGTGCGCACGGAGCGCGATATGTCCTGCCTTAAAGTGGGCTTAAAGTGCGGCGGCTCCGACGGCCTTTCGGGCATAACTGCCAACCCGCTCGTGGGGCTGTTCTCCGACTATATCGTGGCGTGCGGCGGCACCACCGTGCTCACCGAAGTGCCCGAGATGTTCGGCGCCGAGCAAAAGCTGATGAACAGGGCCAAGGACGAGGCCACCTTCAAAAAGGTGGTAAAGCTTATAAACGACTTCAAGGACTACTTCCGCAAAAACGGACAGGTGGTGTATGAAAACCCCTCGCCCGGCAACAAGGCGGGCGGCATAACCACGCTCGAAGATAAGTCGCTCGGCTGCACGCAGAAGTCGGGTTCCTCGGCCGTGCAAGACGTCGTGTTCGACGACGGCTACGTCACGCAGAAGGGGCTCAACCTTCTCAACGGCCCGGGCAACGACATGGTCGCCGTCACCAACCTGGGCGCGGCGGGCTGCCACCTCGTGCTGTTCACCACCGGGCGCGGCACGCCTTTCGGCGGCTTCGTGCCCACCTTAAAGATAGCGACGAACAACGAGCTCGCCGCAAAAAAATCAAACTGGATAGATTTCAACGCGGGCGCCGTTCTCGATTCCGACTTCGACACCCAGCTCGAAAAACTCATCGACCTCGTGGTTGAGGTAGTAAACGGCAAACCCACCAAAAACGAACTCAACAACACCCGCGAACTTGCTATATTCAAAACAGGAGTAACATTATAATGAAAGAATTTATGGATAAAGATTTCCTTCTGGAGACCGAAACGGCCAGAAAACTGTATCATGAGCATGCAGAGGATATGCCCATAATCGACTATCACTGCCACCTTCCTCCCAAGGAGATCTATGAAGACAAAAAATTCCGCAACCTCGCCGAGGCATGGCTGGGCGCGGGCGACAGGTACGGCGACCACTACAAGTGGCGCGCCCTCCGCGCGAGGGGCTATGAGGAAGATTCCATCTCCGGCCCCGACGACGACTATAAAAAATACAGGCAGTTCGTGGACTCCATGCCCTACTTCGTGGGCAACCCGCTCTATCTTTGGTCGCACCTCGAGATGCAGCGCTACTTCGGCATAAAGGACGTCATCTGCCCCGCCAATGCCGATAAGATATGGAACGAGGCAAACAAAAAGCTCGAAACGCTCACCGCGCGCGAGATGATGTATAAGTTCAACGTAAAAACGGTGTGCACCACCGACGACCCCGTCGACAGCCTCGAATGGCACAAAAAGATGGCGGAGGACAAGACCTTAAAGGTGAGGGTGCGCCCCGCGTTCCGTCCCGATAAGGCGCTCAACGTAGAGCTTGCATGGTTCGCTCCCTGGGTAAAGCAGCTCGCCGAAGTATGGGGCAAGCCCATCGATACCCTCGAGGATATGTGCAACGCCCTCGCCGACAGGGTGACCTTCTTCAACGAGATGGGCGCCCGCGTATCCGACCACGCGCTCGACGTGGTTCACTATGCCCCCGCTACATACGAAGAGGCCAACGCCGTGTTCTTAAAGGGCATGAAGGGCGAGCCCGTATCCGACGAGGAGCAGGATAAGTATAAGGGCTATGTGCTCGTATTCCTCGGCAAGCAGTATGCAAAGTACGGCTGGGTACAGCAGTATCACATCGGCGCGCTCAGGAACAACTCCAAGACCATGCTTGAAAAGATAGGTCCCGATACCGGCTTCGACGCCATCGGCGACGAGGTGTATATGTCCAAGCTCTCCGCCCTGCTCGGCGCGCTCGACATGCAAAACGCCCTGCCCAAGACCATACTCTACTGCCTCAACAACCGCGATAACTACGCGCTCACCGTGCTCGCCGGCTGCTTCCAGAAGGAGGGCATGAAGGGCCGCGTGCAGGTCGGCACGGCATGGTGGTTCCTCGATCAGCTCGACGGCATGAAGCAGAACCTCGAAACGCTCATGCAGGTGGGCCTCGTTGCGCAGTCCGTCGGCATGCTCACCGACAGCCGCTCCTTCCTCTCGTACCCCAGGCACGAGCTCTACAGAAGGCTGCTCTGCAACATGCTCGGCAACCTCGTCGAAAACGGCCAGTACCCCGCATCCGAGCTCAAAACTCTCGGCAAGATAGTGGAGGACGTCTGCTACAACAACGCCGAAGAGTATTTCGGCTTCAAGGACTGAGCTCTATCGCATAAACAAATATCAAAGCAAAGCGCCGCGCGGCACAAAGCCGCGCGGCGCAAATTTTTGCGGTATTTGCGGCATATGTGCGGGTTGACCGTCCGCATATTATGGTGTATAATGCAGTTGTATGGACTCACTTAAAAAATCATTGGTAAAAGATATCGCAAAAAAGTATTGCCTAATCACCCTCGGCTGCATAATGTACGCCGTCGGCGTGGTGGTGTTCCTGCAGGCCGGAGGGCTGGCGGGCGGCGGAGTTACGGGCATAGCGCTCATCGTAAACGAAGTTTCGGGCTTCAGCACGGGTATCACGGCATTTATTTTAAACGTGCCCCTGCTTCTGTGGGGCTGGAAGGTGTTCGGCCGCGACTTCTTTTTATCTACGCTGTATGTGATAGCCCTCTCCTCCGTGCTCATATGGCTGGCCGAGAGCGCCTTTTTCACGTGGATACCCGACGCAACCGGCTCCGACGTGCTGCCGCTCACCCAAAATTACCTGATAAACGCCGTCACTGGCGGCGCAATATACGGCTGCGGCATGGGGCTCATATTCAGGTGCGGCTCCTCCTCGGGCGGCACCGATATCCCCATAAAGGTGCTGCGCAAAAAGTTCCGCCACATCAGCACGGGCGTGATAACCATGATAACCGACCTCGTGATAGTGGCGTGCTCGGCGTTCGCCTACCGCGAAAACACGCTCGAGGTGCTCTTCTACACCGTCATATCTGTGGTGGTGTTCACCGTGGTGTTCGACTGGGTGCTGTACGGCGGCAACTCCGCCAAGATGGTGTTCATCATCTCGGAGGAGGCGACATCCCGCAGCATATGTTCGCGCGTATTAAAGGAGCTCGACGCGGGCGCCACCTTCGTGGACGGCGAGGGCGGCTACACGGGCGAGGCAAAAAAGGTGCTCCTCTGCGTGGTAAAGCCGGTGGTATATCCCCGCCTCAGGGACATCGTGCGTGAGGAGGACGGCAAGGCCTTCATGATAGTGTGCTCGGCAAAGGAGATCTACGGCGAGGGTTATATGCCGCCCGATTCCGAGGAACTGTAACGCGTAAAGCTTCCCGTTGCCCGCGCAATATATACACATTACGGCAAAAGCCGCGCATTTTTGCGCGGCTTTTATATTTATCATTTTCTTATGGAGTAAGGGGGCAAGGGCATGCCGCCCGGGAGCGGGCAGCGGCGCCCCCGTAAAAGGTGCGTCACAGGCCGAATTTTGCCATGGCCTGCCTGCACAGCGCCTTATATCGCTCCTGCCCGCCCTCGTCCAGCTCATGGCACCAGTCAACGGGGGAGAGGGCGCAGGCAAAGTCCATGCCGCCGTAATAAAAGCGCGCCGTCTTATAGCGGTAGGTGTCGTTCCATCTGTCAAAAAGTTCGGGCGCTATGTGCTTTCCCGCGCGGCAGCCTGTAAATACGCTCATGCCGAAGTCGCGCCACGGCCTGGCCAGGTACACGCTGCCCTCCTCTGCCCCGTCCGATACAAGGTCGCAGTCGTAAAAGCAAAATCCGCGCTCCTGCTTCAATGAGTGTGCGGGGGCGGCTATATAGGCGGTGCTGCGCCCGTCGTGCAGCGAAACTATGCGGCACTTTTCAAAATACGCCTCGGCGCAGCCGAAAATAAAGTCAACCGTGCCGCATATCTCGCAGTTTTTAAAGCAGTGCAGCGCGCCGCCCTCCATAAACAGCTCGTCGCGCGGCATAAAGCCGTCGTAATACCCCTCGTCGGTTATGCCAGCATAGCGCACTACGAGGTCGTCGGGGAAGGGCGCCAAAAACAGCGTGTCTTGCGTGGAAACAAGGCGCATGCCCTCTGCCGAAAAGGCCTTTGCGTTCACCGAAAGCGCCACGCACTGCCCCGCCTTCACCGGGTCGGTGTTGGAGTTTACTATGGCAAAGTTCTCAAGCCGCACGTTTTCGCCCGTTACGCACACCGTGTAGGTGCGGAAGGTGGTGTATTGCATGCCGTCGGAGTGTATCTTGCGGGCGTAGTCGCCGTGCGTTATAACGGTGCTCTGCGCGCCCGCGCCTATGATTGTTATATCCGAACGGGAAATTTTGATCTTTTGATCATAAACTCCCGCGGCCAGATATATTGTGGCGGGGGTGGGAACGGTGTCCAAAATATGCTGCAAATCATCGCCGCATGTTGCATTTATTGTGGTCATAGATATCTCCTGTATTGCAATTTTTTTACTTGTCAACTATTTTAGCATAATTTTTTTTGTGAAACAATAAAAAAAGGTATTGCATTTTAAAAAACGCTATGTTATAATAAGTAAGCTAAATGTTAATAGGTAACACGGCGGCGGCACCAACGTATCAGCTTGCCCGCCTCAAAATTGTTAGTTATATTAAAATATGAGTAAAAACGGATCAAGGATAATTTCATTCGGCAGATATCGTGCCACCGATCTGATCATATTTGCGGTGGTTCTCGTTGCATTCGGGCTGATAAGCTTTTTTGCTTTTACAAAGTGGTTTGCCGATGATCCAACAAATTTCTTTTTTTCGCTTGCTGTTCCTATTTCGCTCATTGTGATGATAAGATGGAATTGGTACGGCATGTTCTATGCGGTTTTCGACGGCATATTATACTGTACGTTGATAGTTTTAAGTGCAGGCAGTGCATACTATTCAGATGCATTGAGATATTTTATTACTTACGGCATAGGCAACGCATTTATAGGGCTGGCATACCTTATGGTACATTGGATGGGCTACAAGCGCATAGCTTCAAACGCAGGTTTCACCGTGCTGTATGTGCTCTGCGGCTGGGTGGCTGTAGAGCTGGGCAGATCGGTCGTTTCAATGTTTTTCGGTGCAGCTCCGGGCGTTGCCTTTTCGGGTTTCTTCTTTGGACCTTCAGAGCTCTTGTCTCTTGCGGTAAGCGTAGTGCTCTTTTTGATATTGCGCAAGCTCGACGGCATGCTCGAAAACCAGCGCGCATACCTTCTGCGGCTGGACAAGGAGCGGCAGGAGAAGATGATACGCGATACCTTCGGAGATGAACCGGTAGAGATAGATACCGAGGCCTTAAAATCGCTCAACAAAAAGGGCGGGGACATGTTCTGATAAGCGCTGCCGCGCCGTGCGGCAGATACATAGTATAACCGTTTATACGGGCATATATCAAGCCGTTTAAAGGCAAAAGCAAAATTTAATATTTTCGGCAAGGGGCATGCCCCTTCTGTCTGACATCCGTCAGACAGATAATCTCTCCCATACATATATATAATATGCCGTTTCAATGGCGGGGGGGGGATGGCCGATAAAAATACGGTACAGACGCAGCTTTTCTGCATTCCGTGGAGTAAGAGCCGACGAAGCGGCCCTCTCCGTCCGGGCAAACGGCGGGGCGGGTGCGTAACTCGCGGCGAAAGCGCTTTTCCGTGCGCATGCGCGCGCGGAGGGCATTTGGGGGACAACCGTTAAAACCGCTTGACACGAGGCGGGGCGGAAGAACTGTGCGTATAAATATTTACTTAAAATTTTTAAGTAATATGGAGGGATTTATGTTCAAACTCAAGTACGACGATTTCCTTACCAAAGACGAGGAGACAGGCGCTTATTACGTCTCTCCCGATCAGCAGGTTAGGGATGAAGTCGAAAAGACGCGGTGGAAGGAGATCGGATTCAAACTTTTGACCGACTGGCGCCTTTACCTGATGCTTGTCCCTATGTTGGTAGTTTATCTCTTGTGGAGATATGCGCCGATGTACGAGCTTCTCTCGGTATTTAAAGACGCTACGACGGCCGTCGATCCTTCCGAACGCGGGTGGTACGGCATCGAAAACTTTGCTCAGTTGTTCGATCCGAGCAGCACCTATTATTTGAGCTTTTGGCAGGCATTCCGAAATACGTTCATTTTGGCGTTCTACGGCCTTCTGTTCGGTTTCCCGCTGCCCATCATTCTGGCGCTATTCTTCAATGAGATACGCTCTAACATCGTGCGCAGCGTGGTTCAGGTGTGCGTATATCTGCCCAAGTTCATGTCGATAGTCGTTATTTCCTCGCTGGCAATAACGCTGCTCGGCGGTAACAGTGCAAACGGTCCCCTTGCGCAGTTGCTTATAGCCATAACCGGCGGTGCCGAAAGCAATCTCGGCCAGGCTGCCCAAAGCGGTCTTGTAAACAGCACGCAGTATTTCAGGGCGATCTACATAGTTGCCGACCTATGGGAGCACGCCGGATACGACAGTATAGTATTCTTCGCGGCGATAATAGCCGTATCTCCCACCTCGTACGAGGCGGCTCAGATCGACGGCGCCGGCAAGATGCAGCAGATGCGCTACGTCGTTATCCCCAGCATACTCTCTACCGTAGTAATAATGCTCATAATGAAGATAGGTTCGCTGCTCAACGTATCTTACGAAAAGGTATTCCTGTTCGTAACGTATGGCAGCGCTACGGCTACGAAAGATAACTATACTGTGGGTTCTACCGTATCCGTATGGGCAAACTACTGGAGCGCTACACGTTCGGCCGAGGGCGTTGCGATGGCAGGCGAAATGCTCAACAACCTCATCGGCATGTGCCTTGTAATAGGCTCGAACATGGTAAGCCGCAAGGCTACCGATGTATCGCTTTATTAAGGAGGGCAAAGCTGTATGAAACGTAAAATGGAGATATCTGAGCTTATCTTTAAGATTATAGCTTACGTTATCCTTATCATATTCGCTATCGCATGCGTCTACCCCTTCTTGTATGCACTCGGCGCTTCGTTCAGTTCCGATGCGGCTCTTACCCAGGGCATAGTGCTCTGGCCCATGATAGGCGAATCCGATAATCTTCACTTCGGCTTCAGTATCAATGCCTATGGGTGGGCGTTCACCAACACCGAATTCTGGGTAGCTTATTCGAACACGCTGTTCATGACCTTCTTCGGCACGATATGGTCGCTGTTCTATTCCATACTCGGCGCATACGCGCTCTCCAAAAAGCGCATAATGGGCCGCCGCGGCTGGAACTTCTTCCTCGTGTTCACGATGTGGTTCACCGCAGGCGTAGTTGCAACCTATTCCAACTATGTTACCACCGGTGAAGTATTTGCATCTATTGCGGGCTATGATCCCGGCACATGGCAGACCTCTATCGACGGCAAGTGGCTCATAGTTATCGCCATGGGCATGAACGCAACCAACATAATACTCTTAAGGAACTCTTTCGAAGGCGTGCCTGCAGAGATAGAGGAGGCGGCCAGGATAGACGGCGCCACCGAAATGCAGGTCCTCACCAAAGTATATATTCCCATGAGCAAGGCAACGATCGCAACAGTGGCGCTCTTCTTCGGCATCTCCCGTTGGAACGGCTACTTCTGGGCGATGC
The DNA here is from genome assembly GCA_944330115.1 of uncultured Clostridia bacterium. GTDB lineage: Bacteria > Bacillota > Clostridia > Christensenellales > Borkfalkiaceae > Coproplasma. The sequence goes on along the minus strand of CALVIN010000005.1, from coordinate 118,631 downwards.
GCGTTTTGGGCAGCGAGGCCTCCGGCCAGCCCTATTCGTGGCCTGTTCAGGTGTATCTGAGGAACTTCCTCGAAACTTATACTACCATAATAAGTCCTACCATAGACGAGTATGAGAACGCATACTGGGAGACGACGTACGGCTCGCAAGGCATATCGGCTACGGCCTGCGCATATGCGATAGTCGTCTGCTCGGTTATTCCCATTCTTATCATCTATCCCTTCATTCAGAAGTACTTCGCGAAGGGCGTGAATATGGGCGGCGTAAAGGAGTGATCTTCTCTTCGTCAATGTCGGCTGCCCGCAGTTTTGCGGGCAGTACAAAAACAAATATGAACCTTTGCTTTACGCGGGTTTATAGATAATTTATTTATAAGGAGAAAAGTATGAGTAAAACCAAAAAGTTTTTAACTGCGGTTGTCAGCGTTGTAATGTCTGGCGCAATGGTATTCGGCTTTACGGCCTGCGGCCCTGATGATCCCGGTCCCGGTCCCGGTCCCGGTCCCGATGATCCCAGCGGCATCACTACGGTGACACCCGAAACTCCCGCGGCAGGCGCAAGCCAGACGGTGCTTCCCCTCACGGTAAGCACCGACAACAACAAAAAGCTTGCTTACTCGAGCGGTACCAATCTTGACTTCAACATGGGTCAGAACGGCACCTACACCATTTCCTTCCGTTCCAACAGAATTGCCACCGGTACGGCGATCACCCTTCCCGACGGCAAGGAATATACCACCAACGACCTCAAGCCCGCCTGGGCAACCATGTCTGAAAAGCTCGATGTTACTATCGACGACGTGTTCACCGCGCTCGACAGCTCCCAGCAGATAACCCAGGCCGTTGCCGACAGGCTGCTCGGCACCTACACGATGATCTCGGGCAACGCTACCGAAATAGTTAACGAGGGCGCGGCAAATGGTTCATTCCTCGACCTCTCGCTCTATCTCGACTACATGCCCAACTACAAGAAGTTCCTCGAAGATAACCCCGTCGTACGCATGTCCCTCACTTCGGATACCGAGCTCGGCTCGATGTACTACGCGCCCTACTTCGACGGCAACGACGATATCGAAAAGTACGAGCTTGCCAACCAGCACTGGGTAGTTGCCCTTCTCGATAACGACACCGCCGGCACGAGCACCACGTTCGCAGCCCAGGCTGCCGCCAAGGTCAACTTCGACGACACCGCCCGCTATAAGAACCCCGATGGCACTAGCGCCTCTGTAGAGTCCTACATGGGCACCACCGGCTCCTGGTGGGTAGAGACAACGGCAAGCAAGGAAGACACCTCCGAAGTTGTCAAGGTATATATAAACTACGATGACGCTCTTGCGGCCGCAAAGGAGGCGGGTTCGGCTCTCAACACCGCGCTCACCGCAGCCGGCGTAAACGTTGCAAACCTTTCGAGCGGCAACATCGTCGACCTGCAGAACGCCGCCATCAACACCACCAATGGCGCCGTTACCGGCAAGCAGCTCCTCGATATACTCCGCGCATATATCGACGTGGCATATCAGGACGAATCGGGAGCCAAGTTCTATGACACCCGCTCCGACGTATTCAACGGCTACAACGCCGCATGGGATGTCGACCTGCTCGTCGCTCTGTCGCGCTGCATAGTTACCAACCGCACCGCGCTCAACGATAACAGCGCCATCACCGACGGCCAGCTCTTCGCTCTGTCTGCCCGCCAGGGTACCACCCAGCGCCAGAACGACCTCACCGGTCTTGCAGGCGAACTGTACGGCGTGCGCGGCCTCTCGCCCCGCTACCTCAACACCTATATCGACAGCGACGGCGAGATCTACGACTCCCGCGCTCAGGAAGATATGTGGGTAGCTCTCGATAATCTCCATGCGATGGTAGAAGAGGGCCTGCTCTACACCGGTACCAACAACGCCTCCGGTAAGACGAGCTACTACAGCGGCGCAAACGCTCCCGTAGTGTTCATGATCTACGACTACGTTCAGACGCAGACGGCAAACGGCGGCTTTGCAATGGACGGCCTCACCACCATCGACGGTCTTCCCGAAGATTATAACTTTGCACCCATACTCACCCCCGTCTCCAAGTGGGACGACGGCGACACCTCTACGGGCGCAAATGTAGACGGCATCTCCTACTGCTACGACGGCAGCGAAAAGTATATGCGCTTCACCGAGTCGTGGCGCTCCGTTAAGAATACCGGCTTCGGTATCCCTTACGACAACGTTAAAGATAATCCCGAAAGATTGTCTGCTGCGCTTGCCGTTATAGACTATATGTTCTCCAATGACGGCCAGTTCGTAATGACGTACGGCCAGATGTCCTCCACCAACAGCGCCACCGAGAATGCCGACGGCACCTGGACATCGAACGATAACGGCTGGTGGTACGGCACCGAAGTCACCAACGTCAACCTCACCGACGTTGCCGAGCAGGTTCCCGGCTCCGATCAGTACACCGTAAAGGACGAATACGCAGGCCAGTACTTCATATATGAAAACAAGGTCTACACCGGCACCTACTACAACGGCAAGATGCAGCCCACTATGACGACTGCAAACCTTCAGTTCTATCTCGGCAATGAAGTGAACGGTCTTCAGCTTGCAAAGGCTGGTACTTCCATGGCCGAATGGGGCTATGCGCGCAACTACACCAACTACGCGCGCGGCGTCATCGGTTCGGCTCAGCCCATGGGCAACAAGCTGCAGTCCTTCGAATATCAGTGCACTCCTACCATAGGTATCGAGGGCGCAAACAAGGTGGCTGCAAGCCTTGTAAACGGCACCATAAGCCACGTATATCTCCAGCTCGACAACGCTAAGGATAACTACTGGTACACCATAGTTCCCACCACGCTTCCCTACGATTCCAACACGGCAAGCTATATAGGTTCCACCTATACCACGCTCACCAACACCGTATTTGCAGGCAGCGGCAGCACTCCCACCAACTTCGCAAACGACGTGGTTTGGTACGGCCTCGGCTCCGGCCAGAGTCTCCCCTATGCAGGCGTCACCGTAACGATGCCCGCAGATGCTGCAGGATGCGTTACCATGCTCACCGAAAACTTCGGCAACATCATCGACTATGTAGGCCTCATGCAGCAGGCATGGGGAGACCTGATGGAAGAGTTCGGTTGATAGCTCAAAGCAAGCCTGAACAAAATATCTGCGGCGGCGGCTCCGCCGCCGCGGAAAGATTAAAATTATAATAACAAGATTTGTACTGCGCCCGCTTTAAGGGCGGGCGCGGAGCAAATCATATCGGGGAAATTTTATGAAAACTCAAATGCGGTATCAAAAGATCCTCGCGCTTGTATCACTAATAATAAGCGCGCTGTGCATAGTATATGCGCTCCTCTTCTGCACGCCGATAGTAGAGATGTCTGCCCTCACCCATGCGGCGACGGCCTATGCAAACAGGCCCTCGCCCATAAACGGCAACGATACTTATGATTTGTGCCAAAGCGTCAACTATGTGCTCCTCATTCTCGGGGTAGTATTCATCCTGATAGTTGCGTTTGTGTATATAACCGCTTCAAATAAGAGGCGCAACTATTACATAACCAACTATATCTCTGTAATAGGAATAGCTGCCTACGCGTTCGCGATGGGCGTGCTCATCATCGCTCTCACGGCGGCCTGCCAGAACAGCTTCCTCACCGTAGTGGACTGGGAGGCTTACCGTGAATTCGTTGATGACCAGATAGTTCAGATCGTTCAATATGGCGACGATATGACGGTTTGGTACATCGGCTATGCGCTCGCAGTGATAGTTATACTGTCGGCGGCCGCATGGGTACTCAATCTGATTTGGAAAATTAAGCTGATGAAGGGTGAAAAGGCTCTTCTTCAGGCAGGTTTGGCAAAGGAGGTGGCATAAGATGAGTGTACGTTCCCGCCTCGGTCTTGACCGCGAAATGACCAGCGAAAACATCATTAAAACCGATGTGTATCGCTATAAACGCAACAAACTTGCCTCCGGGCTGGCTCTTCTCGGCTTGTTTATAAACTGTCTTTACTTTATGTTGTTTTACGGCATAAGCTATCAGCCGTATGCAAACCCGCTCATAGGCCTCTCGGTGCTGTGCAATCTGTTTGTGCTTTTGGGCACCTTCCTTGCGTCGGAGGGAGTTAAGGTTTATAACAAAAAATATTGCATTTTGCTGCTTATAGTGGCAATAATACAGTTCGTAAGGATATTCATATATCCCTTAGATCTCGCCCAGGGCGGCGATACGCTCTTTACTCCCGGTGAAAATGACGTCGTTGGCGTGCGCTATTTCGGCGTTAATCTCGGCAGTACCGGCGTTTCTACCATACTTATTATCTATCTTGTTCTTTCTGTGGCATGCCTTTTGGCTTCGGCGCTGTTCGGCTATATAAGAGCCGTCCAGCTCGAGAAGTTCAGCGCAAGCTTAGAGAAGGGCACTATCTCTGTAGACGATGCCCTTGCCGAGCTCAACAGAAAGGATGAGGAGGCCGCTAAGGCGGCAAATAATGCTGCCGGGGAGGTGCACAATGCCTGAAGTTACTCTCAGACATATCGATAAGATATACGACGGCGGCGTTCAGGCCGTGTATGATTTTGATATGGACATTCACGACGGCGAATTCATCGTCCTCGTAGGTCCCTCCGGCTGCGGCAAGTCGACTACGCTCCGCATGGTGGCCGGCCTTGAAGATATCACCAAGGGCCAGCTCGTCATCGACGGCAAGGACTGCACCAGGCTGCCCCCCAAAGACAGGGACATAGCGATGGTGTTTCAGAACTACGCGCTCTACGGCCACATGACCATATACGAAAACATGGCCTTCTCGCTCACCCTCCGCAAGGAGAAGAAGGAGGTAATTCACCGCAAGGTAATGGCGGCGGCAGAGATACTCGACCTCAAAACTCAGCTCAATAAAAAGCCGAGGCAACTCTCCGGCGGCCAGCGTCAGCGTGTTGCCATGGGCCGTGCGATAGTGCGCAACCCCAAGGTATTCCTATTCGACGAGCCTCTCTCCAACCTCGATGCTCAGCTCCGCGGTTCAATGAGAAGGGAGCTCATGCTCCTCCACAAAAAGCTCAACGCGACTATCATCTACGTAACGCATGACCAGACCGAGGCGCTCACTCTGGCCGACAGGATAGTGTGCATGTCGATGGGTCATGTGCAGCAGATAGGCCGTCCCATTGAACTGTATGAATACCCTGCAAATACCTTCGTCGCAACGTTCATAGGCCTTCCTCCCATGAACATGTTCGACGGCAAGATATCGGGCGGCAAGTTCGTGTGCGACTACTTCGAATATCCCCTCACGGCAGAACAGCAGAAGCTGCTCTCCGGTTACGAAGGCAAATCCATAATCCTCGGTGTGCGACCCGAAAATATCCGTCGCGGCGGTCCTATACTGTTTAAAGTTGAAAACAACGAAAATCTCGGTATGAACACGCTCGTTCACGGCAAGGTGGGCGGCAAAAAGATAGTCGTATGCAAGTTCGCGGAGTGGTGCGGTTACAAGTACGGCGACGAGATCGAAATCGGTTTCGAGCCCGACAGGATGCACTTCTTCGACAGCGAAACTACTATGGCGGTAAGGTGAGGTGAATTATGGCTGATAACGAAAACATGGTTGTAGAAGAAAAGCCCAAAAAGAAATTTGACGGTGCAAAGGTGCGTGCGGGCATCAAAGAGTGGTTCCGCAAGCAGATAGTTAATTTAAAGCGCCGCCCCAGCAATATTGCATTGCTTTTCTTCGTTATTACTTCGCTCATATACATGATCGCCTTCTCGATAATAGCTCAAATGCTCTATGAAGGCCGCACGAACTCCTATATAGAGTGGAGTGGACTTTGCTCTTTCGTCACGTTCCTCTTCTCGATACTCATCCTCGTGCTCTATTTGCAGGTATTCCCCAAGCGCAAAAAGCCCAATGTGCCGATGCTTGTGCTCGTCGGTGTGTTTATTGCGGTTATGTTCCTTGCCGATATAGTTTGCTATATGGAGTTGCAGGACGTTTTTGCAAATGCAACTACGGCGCTCACGGATGTATACTATGAATCCGGCACTGTGTTTATTGTGCATATGATCTTCCTCGCGGTTTCCACTGTGTTGCTTGCTTGCACGCCGCTGTTCAAGATGCTGCTCATGAAGATAAACACCAGAAAGGAAGTGGAGTCTACCGTGAGCGAGATGCACGGTCAGCTCGATCTCGAAGAGACCTGATAGTCCGACTATTTTTGTGTATTCCATAGTCTTAAAAAAATAACCGGCAAAATTTTTTGTCGGTTATTTTTAAAAGACGGACAATAAAAGGCGGCGCGTGCGGCTTTGCCGCCATTGCAGTCGCCGCGGCAGTGCGAAAATATGGAGGTAATGCGGGCGCCGGTTTTTCCGGGCGCCGCGCGGGCAAGGCCCGTATTCAAACAGATGTCAAAAAAGAGTAAAAAATACAAACAACCCGCCAAAGAAACTACCATTGAGAATTATTACGACTTGAAGACCAAGGAGATGGACGAGCTCGTTGCGGCGCTCAAGAGCGACGGTCAGACCGACGTTTCCGGCGAGCCGCTGCCGTCGATGAACATAGCCGAGGTCACCGGCGAGGTCACTGAAGACAATAAAAAGGGCAAAAAGAAGTTCGATCCCTACAAGCGCGACAAGCTCTCGCGCATACCCTATTGGATAAGGGCGCTGTTCATCAAATTCTGGTTCTTCGGCGCCGTGTGCTACTTTGCGCTAATGGGGCTTGGCTCGCTTTTTATAGATGAGAGCGGTAATTATACTATAATACAGGATATACAGCTGTATATAGTTTGCGGCGTAATAATGGGATTGTTCGTCGACTGCTTCGTGAACCCCATCTTCCGCATGATGGAGTCGGACTCTAAGGAGTTCAACAACTTCATGATGTTCCCCTTCCCGTTCAAGCAGTTCTGGACGTTCTTTGCAAATATCGTCTACTACCTCATCGTAACGATGGGGGTGGGCTGCATATACTGGTTCATCGACGTATACATCGCCGAGTTCACAGGCGTTGAGCCGCTGCTGTTCGGCATATTCTGCCTGATAGTAGATATGGCGTTCATCGGCATAAAAGATCTGATAGTGTTTTTAATAAAGCGCGCCATACGCCGCTCGCGTGAAAAGAAGGCCGCCGCAGGCAACGCATGAAGGCCGCGTGATTTTCAATACGGGCGCTACGGCATTTTAAAACGGCAAATAAACGGGGCCGCGCCTGCGTGCGCAGGCGCGGCCCCCGTACTTTATAAAATTTTTAAAGGGCGCGCCGCGCTCTGTCTAAAAAAATAAAACCGAGGAATATGTATGTTCAAAAAATTATTCTCGTCATCGACGAGCGCTTGCTTCGAATTCGATAACCTCAACCCGTTCTTTCACCCGGGCGGGAAGTATACCATCTTTTTAAACGGCGTAAAGGCGGGGGAGGCCGATACCAACGTGTTCTCGCTGTTCGGCCTTGCGCCCGATACCGAGTACGAGGTGGGCGTATCCTGCGATGACTGCACGCTGCGCTTTAAAACGGACGCCGAAACGGCGGTGGTGGACGTGCGTGCGCTCGGCGCCAAGGCCGACGGCAAGACGGACGACACCTACTACGTTCAGATGGCCATAGACAGCTGCCCCGCGGGCGGCAGGGTGCTGTTCACCGAGGGCAGCTACTACGTCCGCCCCATAGTGCTCAAAAGTAACATAACGATAGAGCTCAAAAAGGGCGCGCAGCTGCTTGGCAGCGTAAAGGAGGAGGACTACCCCTATATCCCCGCGCGCACATACAACGCCGACGGCAGCGAGGAGATACTTGCCAGCTGGGAGGGCGATCCCTTCGATTGCCACCAGTCCTTCGTTTCGGCATACAGGCAGAGCAATATAAAGATAGTGGGCGAGGGCGCCATAAACGGCAACGCCGATAACTCCACATGGTGGGCGACGCCCAAGGGCAGAAAGGTCGCCCGTCCCCGCCTGGTATTTTTAAACAAGTGCCAAAATGTGGTATTCCACGGCGTCACCTGCAAAAATTCGGCCTCGTGGAACCTGCATCCCTTCTTCTCCAAAGATCTCGCCTTCTACGACGTTAAGGTGCAGAACCCCTACACAGGCCCCAACACCGACGGCCTCGACCCCGAGAGCTGCGACAAGGTGGATATAGTCGGCTGCACCTTCTCTGTGGGCGACGATTGCGTCGCCATAAAGTCCGGCAAGATATACATGGGTAAGACGTATAAAACGCCTGCAAACCGCCACACGCTGCGCAACGACCTCTTCCGGGACGGCCACGGCGCCATAGTGCTGGGCAGCGAAATGTCGGGCGGCGTCACCAACCTCACCGTCAGCCAGTGCCTGTTCAGGCATACCGACAGGGGTCTGAGGATAAAGACGCGCCGCGGCAGGGGCAAGGACGCGGTGATAGACGGCGTAGTGTTCGAAAATATAAAGATGGAGAACGTGATAACGCCGCTCGTCGTAAACATGTATTACTTCTGCGATCCCGACGGCCACACCGAGTTCGTATGGTCGCGCAAGCCGCACCCCGTCGACGACGGCACGCCCTACATCGGCAGCTTTCTGTTCAAGGATATCGACTGTGAGGACTGCGAGTGCATGTGCGGCTACTTCGACGGCCTCGTAGAGCAGCCCATCGGCTCTGTCACGCTCGAAAACGTGCACTTCGGCTTCAAAAAGGACGCCAAGCCCTTCAAGCCCGCCATGCTCGAGTTCGTGCGCGAGTACTGCAAGGAGGGGCTGTATATCGACAACGTAAAGAAGGTAGTGCTCAAAAACGTCACCTTCGACGGCGTCGAGGGCGACCATATAATAGAAAAGAACTGCGGCGAACTCGTCATTGAGTGAGGTGAATTTATGGACTATTCTATAATCGACAGATATATCGACCGCCTTATCGAGGACACCGTCCCCGAGGCGCCCGTATGGAACATAGAGAACATCCGCCACGGCAAAAAGCCCGGCTGGAACTATATCGACGGCTGCATGATGACCTCGCTCTATTCCATATATCTTCAGACGGGCAACAAAAAGTATCTCAACTTTATCGATAACTTTGTAGATTACTATGTGTTTGAGGACGGCAGCATACGCGGCTACGAGCTCGATACTTACAATCTCGATAACTTAAACGAGGGCAGGATACTCTTCGACTTGTACCGCGAGACGGGCAAGGAGAAGTATAAAAAGGCGGCAGACCTCTTGTATGAGCAGATAAAGGGCCAGCCACGCACGGGCACGGGCAACTTCTGGCACAAGAAGATATACCCCAACCAGGTTTGGCTGGACGGGCTGTATATGGCGCAGGTTTTCTACACGCGCTACGAAACGGAGTTCAACGGTTGCAAAAACTATGCCGATATCGTCGGCCAGTTCAAGAGCGTGTACGACAATATGTACGATAAAAACAAAAGGCTGTATTACCACGGCTGGGACTGGTCGCGCACGGCCTTCTGGGCGGATAAGGTAACGGGCCTTTCCAAGAGCTTCTGGCTGCGCTCCGTCGGCTGGTACACCGTCGGCCTCGTGGACGTGATAGGCTATTTCAGCGGGCACGAAGACCTGAAGGCCGAGCTTATTTCCATATTCAGACAGACGATAGAGGGGCTCGAGCAGTACATAGATAAAGAGGGCCACATGTTCTATCAGGTGGTCGACCAAGGCGGCCGCGAGGGCAACTATTTAGAGACCTCGGGCAGCGCTATGATAGCCTACGCAATGATGAAGGGCGCGCGCCTCGGCGTGATAGACGCCCGCTTTGCCAAGGTGGGCGAGGAGGTATTCAACGGCATCTGCGCAAAATACCTCACTCAGACTGACGGCAAGCTCAATTTGGGCGGCATATGCCTCGTCGCCGGCCTCGGCCCCGAAAATAACCGCCGCCGCGACGGCACGTTCGAGTACTACATCTCCGAACCCGTCGTCGAAAACGACGCAAAGGGCACCGGCCCCTTCGTAATGGCCTATACCGAGCTCATGCAGCTCAAATAATTGCGGTAACGGGCTCTTAATCGCCGCCGCGCACGTTTGCCGTTTTAAGGCCGTTTTTGCGGCCTCTGCGGGCGTCTGAAAGCGAGGAGGCGGCCATAACGGCGACCATATATTAAAATTTGTTAAAATTTGCAAGGAGCGTTTGCATAAATGGGGGCGCCGCCGCGGTTAAGATCTGCGGCGGCGCATCGCGTCGTTATGGCGTATTTTTTATGCGGCAGCGGCCCGCCGGGTGCGGGCAGTTGTGCCCTGTAATGCGGGCGCCGCTCGGGCAGCCGTGCATTGCGGCTATCTGTTCTCCCTGCCGTATTCCGAGGGCGGCGTGCCGTAATACTTTTTGAACACGCGCGAAAAGTACAGCGACTCGGCAAAGCCGCACATCTCGGCGATCTGCGATATGGTGTAGCTGCTGTATTGGTTGCTCATGCCGCTCAGAATGAGTTTCGCCGCCAGCCGCATGCGCGCCGATATCAGGTATTCGTGCGGCGTTGCGCCCACTTCGCTTTTAAAAAGTTTGCGCACATAGTCGTAGTTGAGCGGCAACGATTTTATAAACGCGTCCAGCGCATAGGTGCTGTCGCTCAGGTTGGCGTCGATTTCGGCGCGCACCATCTCCACCACGGGCGAATAGGCCGGCCGCTCGGTCTGCGCCACGATATAGCTTATCAAAAGCTCGCCCAGCGCCTTCAGTACGGCGGCATTTTTGGCGCCCTCCAGCGCAAAATAGCTCTCCGCCTGCGAAAAGGCATGCGCAAAGCCGCCGCCGCGCTCCTCGTGCACGGCAGTAGGTGCCTTAAAGGGCAGGGCGGTGCTCTCCATAAATATGTATATATCGCCCGCGTTTGCGCCCGTGCGCTCAAAGGCCGTAAGCGGCGGTATGGCAAGTATGTCGCCCTTAATAAAGCTCGCGTTGCCCTTTGCGCACTTTGCTTCGCCGCGCGCCGTGCAGCGAATAAATTGCCAATATCTTCTCTTTGAGGCAAGTTCGCGCACTCTGTCGCCGTCTTTGCCCGCATACACAATGTCATTCATATCCGTATTTTACCACATTTTATCTGAAATGTCCATATATAAAGGTTCACAATTTTTTTGCGCGGGCCAGCGCGGAATTTTTGTGAAGGCATTTGTTGCACAGCCGTTATTTTGGTGATATAATGGGGGCAATACAGATTCGCGGTGCGATATCGCGGGAGGAAATTTTTATGAATATCGATTGGAATGCTGCCGAATATCACAGCAATTTTTCCTTTGTGTATAAATACGGCGAGGAGCTCACGGGGCTGTTTACCTTAAAAAAGGGCTCGCGCGTGGCCGACGTGGGCTGCGGAAGCGGCGTGCTCACTCAAAAGCTGCGCACAATGGGCTATGACGCCTTCGGCATAGACAACTCTGCCGAGATGATAGCGCTCGCAAAGCGCAACGCGCCCGATATGCATTTTATACGGGCCGATGCCACGCAGTTTACGCTTGAAGAGCCCGCCGACGGCATATTCTCAAACGCCGTGTTCCATTGGATAGACGATCACGACCTGCTCGCGCAAAACCTTGCGCGCAACCTGCGCACGGGCGGCGAGCTGGTGTGCGAATTCGGCGGCAAGGGCTGCGCCGAGGCCGTGCATGGCGCGCTCGAAGATATCTTTGCCGAACGCGGCTTAAAATACAGGCGCACCTTCAACTTCAAATCGATAGGCGAATTTGCGCCCGTCCTCGAGCGGCACGGTTTGGTTCCCACATATTGCACCCTCTTTCCCCGCCCCACGCTGCAGGCCGAGGGGGAGAGCGGGCTCAAAAATTGGATACTCACCTTTTTAAAGGAGCCCTTTGCGGGCATTGAAGCGGGCGAAAGGGAGGATATTATCGCCGAGGCCGAGCGCCGACTGCGCCCTGCGCTCTGCAAAGACGGGCAGTGGTATATCGACTATATGCGCATCCGCATAAAGGCGGTAAAAGTGCAATAGTTGCGGCATATGTGCGGGTCAATTTGATTGCAGGGCACTTATACGGCCCCTTTGAGTGGGCAACCTAAAAAATCACCTCCCCTTTGAGGGACGAGCGAGGCATTTCATAGCACAGCGGATACCCGCTGTGCGTGCCGAGCGAGATGAGCGAGGGCATATGCACGCCCGAGCGGTGACCGAGCAGTGCGGTTTATTTACTGCACGCACTGCGAGACGGTGGGTTGAGCGTAGCGAAACTCGGAGGGGTTTTACTTTCTTGATATGGAACCCCTCCGTCATATACTCGCGGTGCTCGTATATGCCACCTCCCCTGTAAGGGGAGGTACAAATGCGTGTCAATGGGGCGATCGGATGACGCAAAATTGCGGTAATTCGGCCATATGTCGGGCCCAATTACTTACCGCTGCACCCCTCGCAGCCGTTTGGGCGCGCCTTTACATACACGTTGCAGTCGAGCTCTTCGCACACCTCGTCCGAAAGGTCATAGCCGCACGCGGCAAAAAAGTCGGCAGAGTCGGCGTTTGGCAGGGCGTATATATCCTTTGCGCCGCTCTCCTTCAGCCTCATCTCGGCGGTGTAGAGCAAAAACCTGCCCAGCCCTTTGCGCCGCTTGGCCATCACTATATATATCTCGCGGATGTCGCCCCAGCCGTCCTTAAAGTTCCAGTCGTTGCCCGGCTCGTCTGTCTGATAGATGCAAAAGCCGCAGAGTTCGCCGTCGTCCTCGATGAGGTCTACCTTCAAAAGCCCCGCCAAAAGGTCGGGCAGTATATACTCGTCAACGAGGTGTTCGCCGTCCTCGTCGCAGCCCAGCTCGTCGTAATAGTCGGTAAACATCTTTGCAAACTTCTCTTTATACTTGTCGTTAAGGGGAAAAACGCGCACCATAAGCAGCCTCCGCAAAATATCAAGTGTTTTATAAAACTATTATACCGCATTTTGCGCCGTAATGCAAATTGCATATTGCATTGCCGTGCACATTGTGCTATAATTTATTCGGCATATATTCTTTATATATAAAATATTATTCGGGAGGAAGACGATGAAGCGTATACTGCCGTTTGTTGCCGCGCCGGTCCTGGCGGCCGTCATATTTTCGGCCTGTGGGCATATCTTCGTGCCCGCCCGCCCCGACGACTATACACTTGATTTCTGGATAACCGAAGAGGTTTCATATACCGATTTCAACGGGTATATGTCGGAGGCCGGCTGGTTCGGCGCAAGCGCCTTTTACACGCCCGATTCTGTTGTCATAGATGAGGGAGAGGGGTTTTATACCGCAGCCGGGCCGTATGTAAGGTATATCTGCACCGCCTGGCCGGACTATTCCGATGGCGGCATGTTTGTAACTACAATAGAGATCGCCGACCCCGAAATAAGTTTATACGGCATAACCTGCAACAGCTCGCCCGAGCAGTTCAGTCAGGTGCTCACAAGTTATGGCTATGAGATAGTAAAGGAGCGCGCCGCCGACGGTGTGGTGTGGAGCGAGAATTGTACGGCCGCCGAATACGGCAGAGTTACTATACTGCTGACGAATAACGGTATGCTGTGCATAACGGCGCTCGTAACAAACAGAGAAGGTATAGTATTTTAGTTAAAATTTTGCGACGGCATAGCGGTATATTCAATTAGTGCCGCAATATGGCTGAACTAACGGCAAAATAATATAATAAAACGGCAAAATAACTATATAATAAAAAGTAAAGCGGCGCGTGCAAAACTGCACGCGCCGCGCCTTTACGGTATAAAAATTTTACTCGGCGGCGTAAACGGAAACCTGCTTGCCGTCTTTGCCTACGCGCTCGAACTTCACGGTGCCGTCGATGAGTGCGAACAGCGTGTCGTCCTTGCCGATGCCCACGTTATTGCCGGGGTGGAACTTGGTGCCGCGCTGCCTTACAAGTATGTTGCCCGCAAGCACAAACTGTCCGTCAGAGCGCTTAACGCCCAATCTCTTAGCCTCGCTGTCCCTGCCGTTGTGCGAGGAGCCGGTACCTTTTTTATGCGCAAATAAATTAAAAAGTATCATCTTATTCTGCCTCCTCTCTGCTTACTCAGCCTTGGCGCCTATTGCCGTCACCTTAACTTCGGTGAAGGGCTGCCTGTGGCCCTGCTTTTTGCGTTCATTCTTCTTGGCCTTGTACTTGAAGACGATTATCTTCTTGGCCTTGCCCTGAGCAACTACAGTGGCGGTAACGGTGGTGTTTGCAACCTCTGCGCCTACCTGTATGCCCTTGTCGTCGGCAACTAAAACTACGGGGAACTCAACGGTGTCGCCAACGTTGGCGTTCAGCTTTTCAAGCTTAACGGTGTCGCCTTCGCTTACCCTGTACTGCTTGCTGCCGTTCTCAAAAATAGCGTACATTAAAAAAATGCCTCCTCTAACCAGTCTCGCCGGGAATTTGCGCGCTGCAAAAAAGCGTCGCGGGCGGCCATTAAAAAATTTTGGCACTTAAAAAAGAGCCCGTCCCGAGCGGCTCGCATAATAATTTACCATACGCGCGCGCCGTTGTCAAGCAAAAACGGCGGCATAAGGCCATTTGCCGTGCATAATTGTATAAAATTTTGCTGCGCACGTTTTTTCAGTCGGCGGCGTTGCGGGCGTGAGGGCGGGGCGTTGTGGGCGTTGAGTGCGGGGCGTATAATGCGCCGCGCGCGGGGGCATACTTATAAAAAAGGAGGCCTATGGAAAAGAATAAGTGCGAAGGCGAGGTTCTCGCCGAAATTTACCGCAACGCGCAGCTCGCGCTGCAATCTATATCGGATATCCTGCCCGAAGTGGAGGACGAGGGCATTCGCGAGGAGATCATGCGCGAACACGAGGAGTATGAACATATATCGGGCAGGGCGGCGCAGCTCGCGCAGGCGCTGGGCGTGGAGGTGAAGGAGCCTAACCCCGTAAAAAAGGCCATGATGTGGTCGGCGATAAAGATGAATACCGTCGCTGACAATTCCTCGCAGCACATCGCGCAGATGATGATAAAGGGCACGATGACGGGTATAACCAGCCTTAAAACCACTCAAACGGACGCAGGCGAAATGGACGGCGAGGTGGCTGAACTCTTAAAGCAGCTGATAGCTTTGGAAGAGGGCTTTGAAAGGAAGTTGAAGAGATACCTTTAACAGCTCACAGATTTTTCGGCTGGTGCCGCCGAAAAATCTTCGTGAATTTTGGGGAGCCAGCTCCCTCTTGCCCCGATTTATAAGGGCTCACATATTATATAATCGGGGCAATTCCCCCTTTGGTGCGCGAGCGAAGCGCTGCCCTGCCGAGGCTCCCGAAGGGAAACGGCAGATGCGCAGGTATGCGCAAATTGGGACGAGCGGCACATTTTATAGAAAGGCGGACACCCGCCTTTCGTGTGCAATGAGATGAGTGAGCACATACGTCCCGTGCGAACGGTGACCGAAAGCAATGTTGCCCTTACATTGCTTGAGACCCCGCCTTGCGATATTTATTTTGAAAGTTTAATGCCGTGCGTTTTGAACGCGGCATTTTCACCTTATTGGTCACCTCCCCTTTGAGCGGGAGGTGGCGCGACGAACTCGGTGAGGAGCGACGGAGGGGTTTCACCGTTCAGTAAATTGGAGTTGCAAATATTGTTTTGCGCGTAACGGCTGAACTAAATTCAGCCTCGCGCTATTATTTGCTTGGAAGTGAAACCCATCCGTCTTTGCCTCGCTAACGCTTCGGCAAATCCACCTCCCCTCGAAGGGGAGGTGGGGGGGCGAACATATGTGAGCCTCGGAAGGGTTAAATGACTGTATCGCCACATTTTTTGTGCGCCGGAAAGCTGTCTATACAATTAAAAATAAAGCAGGCTGTGTGTGCAGCCTGCTTTATTTGTTAAAATTTATTCAATTAAAATACTTGATTTTTAAATACAATTTATTTAATTATTTAATAAAAAAAACGGCAATTTTAATACAATTTATTTAATTTAAAAATAAATATATTTTTTCGCTATATAAAATTACGCAAAAAATAATTAAATAATTTTAAATTATTTTTATTTCATTTTCCGCGGGCGTATGCTTTTTTTCGCCGCGGGAGAATATTTCGCGGCTCTTTTTGGTGTTGTCGGGAATGAGGTAAACTTCCGCCTCGGGGAATTTTGCGCGTATGCTCTCTGCAAGCTCCTTGTTTTTTGCAGGCGCTTCCGCCGCCTCTGGGCGCAGTTTTATGCTCACGGCCGCCGCACCCCTGTCGAGCGCTTTAAGCGCCTCTGCGTGCACCAGCAGCGCATAGAACCCGTCGGAAAAGTCCTCGCCCATGCCGCATACCGGGCAGGGCTTCAGCACAAAGGAACTCAGCTCCGCCGCCGTACGCTTGCGCGTAAATTCCACCAGCCCGAAGTCAGACATGGGCAGCACCTTATAGGGCGCCCTGTCGTTTTTAAGCGCCTTCTCCAGCTCGTCGCACAGCGCCTTGCGGTGCGCGGGCTTCTCCATGTCGATAAAGTCCACAACAAACAGCCCGCCCGCGTCGCGCAGCTTTATCTGCCGCGCTATCTCGCGCGCGGCGGCAAGGTTGGTCTGATACACGGTGTATTCCAGGCTGTCGTCGCCGGTGAAGCCGCCCGTGTTTACGTCTATCGAGGTGAGCGCCTCGGTGCGCTCCATAATAAGGTAGGCCCCGTTGCCCAGCTCCACGCGGGGAGAGCACGCCGCTACTATCTGGTCGATTATGCCCGCCGCGTCGAACATGTTGCGCCTGCCCGCAAACAGCTCCAGCTTTATTTTTTTGCCGCCGGGCATTATCTTGAGCAGGTCCTCAACTTCGCGGAACTGCTCCTCGCCGCCCGTAACTATCTTTGAAACGTCGTATTCGGTGAAGTCGCGCATCACGCGCACGGGCATGGTGAAGTCCCTGAAGATGCGCTCGGGCGCCTTGGCGCGCTCGTATGCCTCGGCGGTGCGCTCGTATATCGTGCGCAAAAATACAAGTTCGCCCGATATCTGATTGTATTTGCAGAAGGGGGCGGAGTTTCGTATGACCAGCCCCTCGTTCTTCTTTTTGGCGCGTTTTGCGGCAAATATCAGGCTTTCGCGCAGTTCGTCGTCCTCTATGCGGTGGGATATGCCCACAAAGTCGGTATTCGGCAGATATATCAGCGTCTTTCCCACAAAAGAGAGCTTTTGCGTCACCTTTGCGCCCTTTTTTCCGCCGGGCAGCTTGGCTATCTGCACCATTATTTCATCGCCCGGGTGCAGCGCGCTCACGCCGCCCTCGGTGCCGTATGCCAGGTCGTCGGCGGAGAGGTAGCAGTTGCGCCCCAGGCCGCAGTCGACAAACGCCGCCTGCATGCCCTCGAGCACGTTGACAACCTTTCCGCGGTAAATATCGCCCACAGCGGGGCCGTCGTCTTCAACCACAAAGCGGCAGTCTATCAGCCTTTTGTTTTCGGTGACGGCCGTCACCGAAAAGCCGCATAATTTGTCAAAATAAATTACTTTTTTTGCCATATTTTTTATTGCGGGCGCAAGATTTTTGCGCCGTATATGTAAAATTTTAAAAATTAAAATACAGTTAGATCAAATATTAAAACGCGCCTGTTTAAATTATTTTTTTCAGTATGTGTGATCTCGCCGTTTTTGGCCGCGTTTTGTGTGTTTTATAGCCGTTTCGGCTGTATTTTACTCAATTTTCGTATTGTTTTGCGGCAAAATAAAATAAAAAGCAATTAAAGAGAGTGCGTTTTTTGCCGCGGATAAAAATAAATTAAAAATATTTTTTATTTAATTTTTTGCGTAAAAAATAAATTGCGCAAAAAATTCTGATATTATTAAATAAAAATTTTAAAAATTCAAAACATCGTGCCGAAGCTCTCTGTCTTTAAAATATACGCCGCCTCGCCGCCGTATTTTTGCGAGAGGTAGCTGCAGAACAGGTCGGGGCGCAGGTTCTTTTCGCCGCAATACAGGGTGAACAGCAGCTTTTCGCCCTGCCATTCAACCGAGCATATCCTCGGGCGGATATCCACCGTGCGCCCGCGCAGATCGGTTATCACTATGCTCGCGCAGCTCTGTATCTCGTGCACGTCGAAGGGCGCTATGCCCTCGGCCTCGTAGCGGCAGGCCTTTATGCTCTCGGCAAAGTTGGGGTTGGTCTGCGTCACCTTCGCCGCAAGGCACTTTATGCCGCCGGGCGAGTGCTCGTTGAAGAGGGGGAGGAAGTCGCCGCAAAAGTCGGTATCCACCGTGCAGTATTCGCTCACCGAGCGCACTCCCAGCGCAAGTGGGTTGCCCATGAATATGCGCGGGTGCTTGTGGAAGCCCTGGCTGTATTTCACCTCTATCTTTGCGCGGCGCAGCGTGCGGTCGATGTGCCTCAGCAGGTCTAGGTGGGAGATGTACTCCGCGCCGTCCGTCTTTGTGTATTTAAATGCTATCATATTCCCCCCTCGCCGCAGGGCAGCTTTTCTGCATGCCGCAGGCGTGGCAGCCGGTGAGGCAGCTGCCCGTCACCTTGCCGTCATAGGCGCGCCTGCGCTCGGAAAGCAGGAATTTTTTGTCTATCATCATGTCGATAAAGTCCCACGGCAGCACCTCGTCCTCACGGCGTTCGCGCACGAATAGGTGCGGGGATATGCCCCGTTCATCGAAGGCTTCGCGCCAGCCGCTCTCGCAAAACAGGTTGTCCCAGCCGTCGAAGGTGCAGCCTTTTTTGTAGGCGGAGAGTATAACCTTGCCAAGCGTTCTGTCGCCGCGGGCAAGCACGGCCTCCAGAAGGGAGGGATAGTATGCGCTCCAGCTGAACTTAACGCCGCGGGGCAGGTGCTTTATCAGGTAGTCCTGCTTGTGCCTCACTTCGTCCTCGCCTATCTGCCGCTCCCACTGGAAGGGGGTGAAGGGCTTGGGCACGAATGTCGCCGCCGAAACGGATATTCTCAGCGCCTTGGGACGCTTAACCTCGGCATATATGGCGCGTATCTTCTCGCATATATGGCAAATGCCCGCAAGGTCGTCGTCGGTCTCTGTGGGCAGGCCTATCATAAAATACAGTTTGACGGCCGAATATCCCGCATCGAACGCCCTCTGCGCTGCCCGCAGTATCTCCTCTTCGGTGATGTCCTTGTTTATAACGTCGCGCAGCCTCTGCGTGCCCGCCTCGGGCGCAAACGTGAGCGAAGTCTTGCGCGCGTCCTGCGCAAACTGCCCCTCAAAGCTGTCTACCCTGAGCGAGGGCAGCGCCAGCGTAATCTCTGGCGGCAGCGCGCCTTTAAGGCTTGCTATAAGCTCGGGCAGCCTGCCGTAGTCGCCCGTGGAGAGCGAGTTCAGGCTGACTTCGCCGAAGCCCGTGCCGTCTATCAGGGCGCACGCCTGCGCGGTGAGCGTCTTTACCGAGCGCTTGCGCACGGGGCGGTATGTAAAGCCCGCCTGGCAGAACCTGCAGCCGCGGTAGCAGCCGCGCATCACCTCCAAAACGGCCCTGTCGTGCACGCTCTCGCAGTTGGGCACGGCTATGCGCGTGGGGAATATCGCCCCGTCGAGGTCGCTTATAAGCGCCCTCTTCACTTTAAAGCCCTCCTTTTCGGCCGCCGATACGGGGCCTTCGGCAAGCGCGGGCACATATACGCCGTCGAGCGCGGCTATTCTTTCGTAAAAGTCATCGTTTGCGCCGCCGCATTCAACAAAGATCTGCGCCACGTCGGCGTCGACGCTCTCGCCGTCGCCTATAAAGAATATGTCGAAGAAGTCGGCAAGCGGCTCGGGGTTGGCCGTGCACGGCCCGCCCGCAGCTATCAGCGGGTAGTTGCCGCCCCGCCGTTCCTCGCGGGTCAAAGGTATGCCCGCAAGGTCGAGCATATACAGCACGTTTGTGTAGCTCAGCTCATACTGAAGGGAGAAGCCGAGCATGTCAAAGTCTTTGAGCGGCGCCTTCAGCGCAAGCGAGTAGAGGGGTACATTGAGTTCTTTCAGCCCTTCGCCGAAGTCGCGTGCGGGCGCAAAGCAGAAGTCGGCGCACATTCCGCGCTGCTCGAACGAGCCGGCGACTATCTTTATGCCCAGGTTGCTCATGCCCACTTCGTACAGGTCGGGGAAGCACATGCAAAAATTGAAGCCGCCCGCGCCCCACACGGGCTCGGGCGCGCCGTATTCTCCGCCGGTATAGCGCGAAGGCTTTTCACATTTTAACAGCAGTTTGCGTAAACTGCCCAAATCTACAGGTTTCACAGACTTATTATATTATAAACGCCGCCAATTATCAAGCCCTTTTTTGCGCATTTTGCCGCCTTTTTGTGCCTTTATGCTCCGCTTTTGCCCGCTTTTGCCAAAAATTTTGATAAATTTGCGCTTAAATAAAAAATTATGCCTCAAAACTGTTTGGTATTTGCGCGTTTTGGTTTAAAATATAAGTGGTTAACACCTAAAAACTTTTAGTGATCTGAGGAGATATTTACAATGAAAATTAATTTCAGAGGCGTAGGCGCCGAGGAACTTTCCTTCAAAATGAACAGGGTAAGGCTTGAACCCAATGCCCGTTTAGACATCAAACCCCAGTTCTCCCGCCAGGTGAGAAAGGTCAAGGACAACGATAAGCTCAACTTTATCGCCCTCTCCATGAAGGTGGAGAGCACCGAAGCCGAGCCCAAGCCCTTCGATATCCACGTAACTCTCGTGGGCACCTTCGAGGTGGAGGACGTCGCCACCGGCAGCGAGCAGGAGCGGGAGTTCGTAATAGAGGGCACCAAGCTGCTCTTCCCCTATCTTCGCGCGGCTGTCACCAACCTCACGGCGTCGGCATACGTCGCACCCTTAAATCTTCCCGTAATAAGCGGCCCCATCTTCCCCGAAGACAGGGACGTATACGCCTTTTCGGTGAGCGGCGAGGATAAACTCAACTGAATTTGCCTCACATAGAGCGCTATACCGTTTTGGTACAAAACGCGGCGGCGGGCGCATGCAACGCGCCCGCCGCCGCGTACTCTTTAAAACGGAAATGTGCAGAGGCAGAGGATAAAATCAAAAAATACGAGGGAAAAAATGAACGAAGCAATAGAGAGAGTACTCTTCACCGAAGAACAGATAAAGGCCAGGGTAAAGGAGCTGGGCGAGGTCATCACCCGCGAATACGAGGGCATGCCCCTCACCGTGCTGGGAGTTTTGCGCGGCGGCGCCATCTTCTGCGCCGACCTCATAAGGGAGATAAAACTTCCGCTCACGCTCTCGTTTATCGAGGCGTCGTCGTATAAAGATTCCACCACGCCCCAGGGCGAAGTTAAAATATCCATCTCGCGCGGGTTCAGCGCAAAGGGCAGGCACATACTCATCGCCGAGGACATAATCGATACCGGCCACACCTTAAAGGCGGTAAAGGAGAGGCTGCTTGCTGACGGCGCCCTCTCGGTAAAGACGTGCTGCATACTCAACAAACCCTCGCGCAGGCAGGCCGAGATAGACGCCGACTACGTCGGCTTCGATATTCCCGACGAATTTGTGGTGGGCTACGGGCTCGACTATGCCAATATGTATCGCAACCTGCCCTACATAGGCATGCTTTCGCGCTCGGTATACGAAAAGTAAGTTCAAAGGCCCCTTTGCGGGCTGTGGTGTGCAGGCGGGCACATACAATATATTGTGTCTGCCTGTGCGCGCTTTACTATTATATAATAAAAGCGCCCAAAAAAAGTTTAAATTTTTTTAAAACCGTATTTTTTGATTGACAGCGCCCCCATAATGTGCTAAAATTTCTGCACATCCTCAAGAGGGGTGTAATTTTTTTGTACGGAGTTTTTCTACAATGAAGAAGGCATCAGTAAGAGCCAAAATAACCTTCGAGTGCACCGAATGCAAGCACAGGAATTACGACAGTTTCAAGAATAAGCGCAACGATCCCGACAGGCTTACCATCTCCAAATACTGCCCTTTCTGCAAAAAGCACACCGAACACAAGGAGACCAAGTAAGGTCGGCAAAGCAGGCTTAAACAGAGCTACGGCGCTGCGCGGCGCAAAAAGCCGCGCACAACGGCGCGCTTAAAGCGCGCTTTTACGAGGTTAATTTTATGGCGGCATCCAACAAAGACGATATCAAAAAGCCCAACATTTTCGTTCGCATGGGCAGAAAACTCAAGGAAACCTTTTCCGAACTCAAAAGGGTCACCTGGCCCACTTTCCCCAAGGTATTAAAGTCCACGGGCGTCGTGCTCGCGGTAGTTATCGTGTTCCTTGTGGTAGTTACGGCTATAAACTTCGGCCTTCAGGCACTTCTCGATCTCATCACAAGCATCGGAGCATAAACGGCTATGGAGAATACCGCTCAGCAGCCTTGCTGGTATATCCTTCATACCTATTCGGGCTACGAATCGATGGTGAAGGACAGCCTCGAAAGGCTAATCGAAAACAACAATCTCCAGACGCAGATCTTCGACGTGAAGATCCCCACGGAGACCACCATAGAGGAGAGGAACGGCAAGCGCAAAGTCGTTGAGCGCAAGCTGCTGCCTTGCTATGTCTTCATAAAGATGATATACTCCAACCAGCTCTGGTATTGGGTGACCAACACCCGCGGCGTCACCGGCTTCGTCGGCCCGCAGGGCAGGCCCATTCCCATGAAGGAGGCCGAGATACGCAAGATGCGCCTCGAAGAGGTGGCGGTAGACGCAAACTTCGCCGTGGGCGACAGGGTGAGCATCGACGCAGGCCCTCTCGAGGGCTTCGAGGGCACCATAAAGGAGCTCAACGATACCTCCCAGAAGGCGCTCGTAAACGTAGAGCTCTTCGGCAGGAACACCGACGTAGAGGTCGAGTATATCCAGATAAGAAAGATCGACGCCCCCGAAGCTTAAAGGGCGGCGTTTTGCGTTTGGCGCGGCAGTATGCCCCAACTGACGGCATTTTTTACATTGATTTTGCCGAGAAAGTGCAGCCCGAATTCAGTTCGCACGTTTTGCACTTTCACGACCAAATAGATTTCACGGCAAAAGATTTGCCGCAGGCAAAGATTTTGCCGTGAGCTCATTTCCAAAATAAATAATGCCGGAGGGCGCAGCCCGAATTTATTTCGGGCGTTAAGCGCCCTGCGACAATATTATAAATATCACGAAAAGAATTTTGCCGCAGGCAAAAGATTTTCGTGAACCCTTTCCCAAATAAATAATGACGGAGGGCGTAGCCCGAATTTAGTTCGGGCGTTAAGCGCCCTGCGACACTATTATAAATTCACGGCAAAAGATTTGCCGCAGGCAAAGATTTTGCGTGAGCTTGCTTTTCGTGGGAGAGCGCGCTAAATACACCTTTTTCATGGCGCGTTTCGTTATTACCACATAGGAGGACTTTTATTTATGGCAAAGAAGATCACCGCTGTAGTAAAATTGCAGCTCCCTGCCGGCAAGGCCACCCCTGCGCCCCCCGTAGGTTCCACCCTCGGCCCTCACGGCATCAACATTCCCGGTTTCACCAAGGAATTCAACGCTAAAACCGCCGATAAGGCCGGCCTTATAATTCCCTGCATAGTTACCATCTATCAGGACAGAAGCTTCACCTTCATCCTCAAAACTCCCCCTACGCCCGTGCTCGTTAAAAAGGCCCTCGGCATCGATACGGCGAGCGCCCGTCCCAACAGGGACAAGGTAGGCCAGCTTACCAAGGCTCAGGTTGAAGAGATAGCTAAAACCAAACTGCCCGACTTAAACTGCTCCACCTTAGAGGCGGCTATAAGCATGGTAAAGGGCACCGCGCGCTCTATGGGCGTTACCGTAGAAGAGTAAGCGCATTTGAATATGTGGGAGAGGGGACATAGTAACCCAAAAGTCGAACCCCTCGAAAATACCACACGGAGGATTATAATATAATGAAAGTTGGCAAGAAATACGCAGAAAGCGTTAAATCTTACGATCATTCCAAGGCATACGACGTAGCCGAAGCGGTAAACCTCACGCTCTCCACCGCAAAGGCAAAGTTCGACGAAACTATAGAGCTCCACGTTCGCCTCGGCGTTGACCCCCGTCAGGCCGATCAGCAGGTGCGCGGCGTTTTAGTGCTCCCCAACGGCACCGGCAAAACCAAGAAGGTTTTGGTAGTTGCAAAGGGTGAAAGGGCCGACGCAGCCGCCGCAGCAGGCGCAGATATCGTCGGCGCAGAGGAGATCATCCAGAAGATCCAGCACGAAAACTGGTTCGATTTCGACGTAATGATCACCACGCCCGACATGATGGGCGTAGTCGGCCGCATAGGCCGTATCCTCGGCCCCAAGGGCCTCATGCCCAACCCCAAGTCAGGTACCGTTACCATGGACGTTGCAAAGGCCGTTCAGGAAGTTAAGGCAGGTAAAGTTGAATACCGCCTCGATAAAACGGCGATCATCCACTGCCCCATCGGCAAAAAGTCGTTCGGCGCAGAAAAGATAGCCGAAAACTTCAACGCCCTCATGGACGCCATAGTAAAGGCTAAGCCCTCGGCTGCAAAGGGTCAGTACATCAAGAGCGTAACGCTCACTTCCACGATGGGCCCCGGCGTGAAGGTAAACTATAATAAAGGCTAAAATAAAATTCAAGGCGGATGGTCTGTCCGCCTTATTTTTTGCCATATAATTTGTGCAGTATGCACTAATATTTGCAACTTTACATTTTGCTATTGACAAACCGTTTCTCGTATGTTATTCTCTTATCAAGAACAAATCTTAATAAGATTTAGCTGCGCGCGGAAAAGCGGCGGCAAACAAAAAATGCAAAACATAAGGAGTTTACTATGAGAAGCATCACTACATTAGATTTACAATATGCGCACAGATTTTACGGCTTTAAGGGCGAGGCGCAGTATCTGCACGGCCACACCGGCATACTCACGATAGAGGTAGAGGACAGCATAGAAGAGGGCGTAAACATGGTTTTCCCCTGCAACGAAATAAAAAAGACGGCGTGGGAGGTGCTCAAAAACTTCGACCATGCGCTCATTCTGCGCGAGGACGACCCCCTTCTGCCCGCAATTTTGGAAGTATATGAAAAGCAGGGCATAAAAAACGGCGCGCCGCAGAACAAGATGAAGGGCGCGGCATTCAAAACGGAACTCGCCACGGCATACCCCGACTGCCGCCTCGTCGTAACCAAGGAGACGATGACGGTGGAGGGCATGATAAAGATAGTTTACGACCTCCTGAAGGACAAGCTGAACATCGCAAAGATAACCTTTACCAGCGGCGTAAACGCGGCATCGGCGGAATTTGACACGCACAACAACATCGAGCGCTGCCCTCTCTGCGGCATAGCCCTCAACGAAAAGGGAGTATGCCCCAAGTGCGGCTATAAAAAGGCATAAAAAATAAATTAAAAATTTAATTTAATTAAATTTAATTTAATTATTTTTTAAATATATTTTCAGCCGCGCATGGCGGTATTCAAGCCGCTTTCGGCAACATTTTAAGCCGCGTATAGCAACATTTTAAGCCGCCCGTGCGGCAAAGTGTAAGTTTGATTGTAAGTTTTATTTTTTAATACCGCCTGTAAAACAGGCCCCTGCGGGGCGCAGAACTGCGCCCCGCAGGGGCTTTTTCGATCTGTATAATATGCGCTTTATGAGGATGTGCATCGGCTGTTCAAGTTGAAAAAACGGTTAAGTTTTAAATGTCAACCCTGTTTTTACAAAACGCAACCCCAAAGCTATTGAATGTATCCCGCATAGGTGATATAATTTACTCAAAGCCGATAAAATAAACTAAAAACAGAGGTGAACTAAATGACTATCGGGCAAAAAATTTACGCACTCCGCAAAAAGGCCCTCATAACGCAGGAGCAATTTGCCGACAGCCTGGGCGTTTCCCGTCAGGCTGTTTCGAAGTGGGAGTCCGATGCCGCCTACCCCGAAACGGATAAAATAGTAAAGATGGCCGAACTTTTCGGCGTCAGCTGCGACTATCTTTTAAAGGAGAGCGTCGATCCCGCCGACGGCGCGCTGGCAAACCGTCGCCGCACGCTGCTCACAATGTTTATATCATTTTCTGCGGTTTCGGCGGCGGTGGGCTATGTGGTCGCCCTGATATGCTATTACAGCATAAACGAAACGTGGGCGAAGTTCGTCGGATTGGGCGTACTCACGGCCTTTCTGCTCGCCGGATTTGTATTGTGGCAGGTGGGCAGGTACCGCTTTTTAAACGCGTGCGACTACTCCGATGAGGATAAAACTCACCTCGCAAAGATGACTAAACTCTATTATTGCGCTTCGCTGATCGCATTTTTCGGCTATATTCCCGAACTTGTTTTCTATAACTTAACGGTATACGGCTATATATTTTTAACGATGGCCTACGCTGCGGCCGGCTGCGCGGCGTCTGCAATATTGTCGCTGTTTCATACAAGGGCCGTACAAAATAAAATAAGCGCGCTGCATATATGCAATACGCTTATTTTTGCCGCAACGGCGCTGTTTGCGGCTGCAGCCATAGCGTATATGATGAATATACATAGTCTGGCCGACCTGCATCTTATTGAAATAAGCGAAACAAGTTTTGCCGGCAGGGTGGCTATAATATTCGGCATAGTGCTCCTTTTTCTGCTTGCAAGCGCAATACTGCACAGGCGGTTTGCGCACACCCCTTCGCCGTTGTTCCTTTCGCGGCTCGGAACATTTATTTTCTGCTTTTTAACTTTGCTTTTTTCGCTGACGGAATTTACTGCCGTAACTTGCGTTGCGGCTGCGCTGTATGTTGCGTCGTTTATAGCAGAGGCGGTGTTCTGCCGCAGATGCTCGCGCAAAGACGCCGTTCACGCCCTGCCGCTCCGCATCGAAGTGCCCGTATATGTGGCGGTTTCCGCACAGATCATACTTATAGCGGCGGGCGGCATAAATTTTCAAGTGGCGGAGGTATTCCTTGCGCTGCTGGCGGCAGCGGCGGCTATACTATACTTCATCCCGTCCCGCGCCGATAAATGCGAATGACTTATTTAAGGTTGCGCCGCAAAAACATGCGGCGCATTTTTTAAAAATAAAAAATTTTTTGTGTTTACACGACAAAAATAATTGACAAACCCCTCGTTATTCAATATAATATTCACGCAAAACAAAGATGCCGCAGACAGCAGGCGCGTTTTCAACGCTCAATTTCCTGCCGAGGTGTTAAGGTTTAAAAGAGATCATCGCAAAGATATATTCTTTTTTTATGTCCTTTACGCCGCGCGGCGCAAAGGCTTTTTTAATTTCTTAAAGGAGGTACAAAGATTGTCAGCTAATTTCGAAGCCAAGAAGCTGGTTGTCGAAGAGATAACCTCTAAGATCAAGGCGTCTAAGGCGGTAGTTTTAGTGGACTACAACAAGCTCACCGTTGCCGAAGTTTCCGAACTCAGGAACAAGTGCAGGGAAGCCGGTTGCGAATACAAGGTCTACAAAAACACGCTCGTAAGAAAGGCTTTCAACGACATGGGCGTTAAAGATTTCGATGAAGCTTTAAACGGCCCCACTGCCATAGCTTTCAGCGCGGACGAAGTTACCGCGGCCAAGCTCATGGTTAAGTCGGCAAAAGACTACGACACCAAGATCGTTGTAAAATGCGGCTATGTAGACAACGCTTATGTTGACAAGAAGGGTGTGGAAGCCTTAGCAACCATGCCTTCCAGGGAAGAGCTCGTGGCAAAGATGCTCGGCTCCATGCAGGCGCCTCTCTCCAACTTCGCAGGTGTGCTCAACAACCTCGTATCGGGTATCGTTCGCGTGCTTGCAAGAGTTGCCGAAAACAAGGCGTAAAATTCCCGCATAAAATTTGCGGAACACACGGCCCCATACCCGCCGCATAAAGAGTATGTGCGTGCCCGCGCAAAATAACAGGGCAAAAATAACCATAAAAAATAAATCGGAGGAAGTTTAAAATGGCAGATATCAATAAGTTTATCGACGAAATAAGCAACATGACCGTGCTTGAGCTCAACGAGCTCGTAAAGGCTCTCGAGGAGAAGTTCGGCGTATCCGCAGCTGCTCCCGTAGCAGTAGCAGCCGCTCCCGCAGCAGGCGCAGCAGCAGCCGCTCCCGCAGCTGAAGAGAAGACCGAGTTCAACGTAGTTCTTAAGGACGTTGGCGCTAAGAAGATCGACGTTATCAAGGTCGTTCGCGCATTCACCGGTCTCGGCCTTGTAGAGGCTAAGGCAGCCGTTGAAAAGGGCGGCGTGCTCAAAGAGAATGTTGCCAAGGAAGAGGCAGAGAAGATCGTTGCCGACCTCAAGGCAGCAGGCGCAACCGCAGCCATGGAATAATTTTAAGAAATTTAAAAAAGCTTACGGGGCGGACAGGTTTTGCTGTCCGCCCCGTTTTGCGCCCGCCGCGGCGGGAGCAAGGGCAGGGCGCGGCAAAGACGGCGGGCGCAATGGCGCCGCAAGGCGGGCGCGGCCGCAAAATATTTATAAATTTGGTGGCAAAGCGGTGAAATTTATCTGCCGCGCCGTAAATTGCTTGACTGCCCCGTTAAAATTAAGTAAAATACAATAGTATCAGCAAAAATATATAAGGAACAAAATTTTTTCCTCAAGGCGGCATATATGTCATTCAAAAGGTTAAAGCGCGCCATCTTCGGCGTAGCTGTTGCGGCGGCCATAGGCGCTTCTGCGGCACTTGCCGGCTGCACGCTCGAAACTAATCACCCCCGTGCACAGATCACTCTCGAGTTCAACGGCACCGAATACGTCATCGAATACACCCTCTACAGGAATATGTATCCCCAGACCGTTCGCCACTTCATCGAGCTTGCGGAGTCCGGTTTTTACGATAACACCATCATCCACAACTACGCTACCAACGATTGGTACGGCGGCGGCTATGCCTATGAAGAGGCGGCCTATGCCGAGGCCTCCGAAAACGGCGCCTTCGACGACTATCTCAACGACTCGTCGTACTACAAGGAGGACGACTATCTCTCGCTGTTCAACTCGGGCGCGCTCACTCCCTCGGTCTATACCGACTATTCCTACGACGCCGACGGCAACATGACGGTATCCGACGAGGACGCATATCATACCCTTATAGGCGAGTTCTCCAACAATGACCACGTCATAGATAACGGCCAGCGCGGCGCCGAATACGGCTCCTTAAAGATGTACTATACCCCCAAGGTAATAGACAACATCGCCGAGGCGCACGTGTTCATAAAGACGTCCGGCGGCCAGGTGCTCGAGCACGACTATGAATACAACTGCGCAACCAGCCTGTTTGCCATTCAGGTGGGCACCAGCTCCTCGCTCTCCACGTCGAGCTATGCCACTTTCGGCTACCTTTCAAGCGATGCCGACAGCGACACCCTCGATTCCCTCAAGGATGCCATAGAGGACTACATCGACGACGAGTATAACGAAGACAGCGACTTCACTACCTCGACTTCCGCAGAGGTCGACAGGATAGAGGACATCGCCGAGCAGGCCACGGCCGTTGAGTACAGCGTGCCCAACGCCGCCATCGTCGTAAAGTCTGTTGTAATAACCAAGTATTGATTTAATGCGCTTTTAATAAAACCCTGCCCGCGGAATTCCGCGGGCAGGGTTTTATGTTACAAAATAATTTTTTAAGGGCGCGGCAAATGCCGCGCCCGTCAATTCTATATAGTTGGCAGTTTATATAGGGGCAGGGGCGCTTTAATTTTCGTCGTCCCCGCCGTCCTCGTCGATATACACGTCCTCGCCCTCGGTCTCCTCCTGATAGAAGTCGAATATCTCCTGCAGCAGGGCCTCGTCCTCGATGGGTTCGAGCGATTCCTCCTTTTCGTTGAGGCGGAATATCACCACCTCGTCCTCGGCTATCTCGTCGTTGGGCTCGGCGGCAAGCAGCAGCGTGTATTTCTCGCCCTTGTATTCGGTAACGTCGAGCAGCCTGAACTTCACAACGTTGTTTTCGTCGTCGATGAGCTCTATTATGCCGTCGTCAAGCTTTTCTTCTTCGTCCATTGTCATCTCCTTATTTTTTGAGTTTTGAAAGAAATCCGTCGAGTATGCTCGCCGCGGCCAGCGCGTCGACGTATTTTTTGTGCTCTTTGGCATGCCTTCCGCTCTCGTGCAGCTGTTCGTGCGCCACTATCGAGGTATATCTCTCGTCCTCGCGGAACACCTCCTTGCCGAACGCCTCTTCAAGCGCGCGTATAAAGCGCTCGGTCTTTTCGGTCTGTTCCGAGGGCGTGCCGTCGGCGTTCACGGGCAACCCGCACACTATGTCGGTAGCGCCCTTTTCGGCCGCCAGCGCCGTAAGCGCCGCAATGTCGGTTGCAAACCCCTTGCGCACGTACGTCTGCGAGGGCAGCGCGTAGCTGTTGAACGGGTCGGATACGGCCACGCCGATGCGCCTGTCGCCTATGTCGAAAGCTATGTACCTTGCCAAAAGTTCCTCCGTTGCCGCCGCACCGTTCACGCCGTGCGGCAGTATGCCGCAGCGCCGTGCGGCTTTATAAAATTATAACATACCGCCGCGCCATTTGCAAGCGGCGGGCGGATATATGCGTCAATTAAATATTGGCATCGCACATGGCATCGTATAAATGCGGGCGCGCCGCGGCAACTGCCGCGGCGCGCGCCTTAAAACAAGGTTTTTCAGCCTTCTTTCTTTTTGCTTCCGCCCTCGGCCTGCGCCTGAGCGGGCTGCGGGGAGGCTTGCTCCAGCTTTTCGTCGATGTAACTCTCGGCCTTCTGCAAAAATTCCTCCTGGTTCTTTCTGATCATCTGCCTCAGCTTGCAGCTGTTGGCAACGAGTATGGCTCCGCCCGCCATGCCTGCGGCAAGCCCCAAAATAAATTCCTTCATATCGCTCCTTTGGGCGCGGCGTATGCGCAAAACGGCGCAACATATGCCGCAACTTGGTGCATTTTCAGCGCCCTTTAAAAGCAGTATGGGAGGGGAGGTGGAATTTATGACTGTAAATTTTTTACTTGTAACTTCAGCCGCGCGTTTTCGCCCTTCAAGCTCTCTATCTCGCCCTTAAGTCGCGCGTTCTCCTCACGCAGAGAGGAGGCCAGCCTGTCATACAGCCCGTCTATCTCGCGCTCTATCTGCCGCTTGCCCTCGTCCTCGGGTATGCCGCACTCGCGCTTTATGCTCTGTATGCGCTCGGGCTGCTTTGCAAGCACGTTGCGGTACTTGTTCTGGTAGCGCAGCATCAGCTTGTCGTCCCCGCCCGCAAGCTCCAACACGGCGCGCCGCACCGAAATCCCCTTGCTCTTTTCGGTGAGTATGCGCCTTAATATCATGTCTGTCTCCTCGTCGGTGAAGGCGCGCACGGGCTCGGCCTTAAGGTCGGTGCCGCGCAGCAGCTTTTTCACCTCCTTGTTGCCCGTGCTGCGCAGCAGCGCGTAGTAATAGTTGCGCACGCTGCCCTTTGCCCTGCCCGACTTCTTCGCATAGCCCTCGAACAGCGACGAAAGCGTCCTGCCCGCGCGCTTGCCCGCGTACATATACTGCACAAATGCCCGCGCCTCGTCTTCGGTATAGCCGTTTATCTTGTTCATAGTTCCTCCTTTTATTGCCTTCCGCTAAATCGCCGCCTGCGTTGCGACGCAAATATTTTTACATGGGTATATATTGACATAAAGCGCGCCGTTAATACGTTAAAATATAAAGATGAAAATAATTTTAAGGTGGAAAAATGAGGGTATATTTTTTGTCTGCCGGGCGCGCGGCGCTAAAACTTGACGGGCAGTTCGTGGGCATGATCGATATGTTCGAGCGGTTTGCCGATATCGATTTAAGCAGGGGCGCCTTTGCCGAAATCGCGCCCTGTTCGTGCAGGGGCGCGCTCAATTTTTTTATCGACGAGGGCTTTTTTCACACCCCGCACGCCTTTTGCAACAGCTATTATTCCGAGGACGAGCGGGGCATATACATAGCCCGCTATCCCGAGCGCGAGGGCAGGATAGAGGTCATAGCGCAGGGGCGCGCGGCGGGAGCTCTGATCACGGTGTTTCGCTTCGGCGGGATATATGCCGCCGCCGAGCCGGACGGAGGGGGAAAGGGCACGGTTTGCGCCCTCTCCGAAAAGTTTTGCACGGCAAAAATAAGCGCCGTGCGCACGGGCGGGTGTGAATACGCCGCCGTCCGCGGCCAAAACGCGCTCGCTCTCTTCCGCGGCGAAAATATGGTGTTTTTCGGCGGGTGCGGGGGCGTCACCTTCGGCGAGGAACTCAATATAACCGAGCGCACGGGCGGCTGCACGCGCGCCGTCTGCCACAGCAGCTACTCCTTCGACGGCGAAAAATTTGCGCTTTGCGGGCGCTACACGAGGCCCTCGCGCGAACCTGCGCCCTTCGCCCTCGCCGCCGCCTTCTTTGAAAGCGTGCTGTGCGGCGGGGCAGAAGTTTACCTCTCGGATGAGCTGAAGGGCAGGGAGGGGGCATTGAAGGATTATTTGGGCGGATATACCGACGTCGCCCTGCCGAGCGAGGGCGCGCAAAAAAAGTACGGCCCCAACGCCGCGGGGCTTGTGTACGAGCGCGGTGAGGGGCTGTTCGAGGTGAAATATTTTATCGCCGAAATAAGCGGCGGCAAGGTGGTAAATATCCTCCCCGCCGACGAAGCGGGGGAGGGGGAATTATAAATAAAAAAACGGGCCGCCCTAATTTGCGGGCAGCCCGTTTTAAATATTTTACGGTAAATTATTTAATTAAATTATTTAATTATTTTTTAAATTAAATAAAATTAAATAAAATTAAATTAAATTTAATTATTTTTTGATTTTTTAATTATTTTTTGATTTTTTGCGGATGTTTAAACTTTATAAAATTCGTCGCCCACCTTTATAACGGCGACCTTTTCGGCCTCTTCGCCCAAAACTATCTTCTGGGCGGGCTTTTCGTTGGTCTTGCCCTCAAATTCAACGGTGAGCGTTGCGGGCGTCACCTCGGCTATGTGATAGACTGTGGCGCTGTTGTCCTTCTTTATAAGGCAGCCCGCCTTTATGTTTTCGTCGGTGCCGTACGCCACAACGTACTTCTCCTCGCCGTCGAGGTGTTCCTCAACATACACATCGGGGCTGGAAGCAAACACGCCCGTGCCCGTATAAACGTGATATTCGGGGTGCTTTTTGTTGAAGTCGGATGAAAGGCGCGAGTCATACGCCGCATCGTCTATTTTCTGCCCCATCTTCTTAAAAAAGCTGGAAAATTTTCCCTCTTTTTTGGGTTCTTCGGCCTTATTTTCGCCTGCGTTTTCGCCCTCAACTTCGGGCTTCTTTTCTTCGCTCATATCCTACCTCCAAATAGGTTGTGTACCAATAGGTTATTCGCCAATAGGTTCTATTATATTTATACCCGCGTAAACACATTTTAAAACTTTTTAACAAAAATCGCGCAGGCGCTCTCCCTCGTTTTCTTTTCTGTATTCACCTCCCCTTTGGGTACGCGTCCTTTCTATATTTACCTCCCCTTCGAGGCCGCGCCTCCCCTCGTCTCCTTTCTATATTACCTCCCCTTCGAGGGGAGGTGGCACGCGCAGTATAACGGAGCGTGACGGAGGGGTTTCACCTCGCGCGGCAATATGGCAGGGTCAGCCGAGCGTGTACGGCCCGCCCGAGCGGCATATTTAAAAATGCTGATGCTATACTGCATTTATGGCGTGTTTTTGCTTTACAACAAATAAATTTTTTGATAAAATATTCAAGCTATAAAAAATTCACACTCGCAGAGCCCGCGCTCCGTGGCCGTAAAATTTTTTCAATGCGGCCGTAAGCGCAAGCGAAAAAACGCACTGCGGCGTCTGCGGGGAGGTTAAACGGAGGAATTTAAAATGGCAGTTATCACCATGAAGCAGCTTCTCGAAGCGGGCGTTCATTTCGGCCACCAGACGAGAAAGTGGAACCCCAAAATGGCCCGCTACATCTATGCTGCACGCAACGACATTCACATCATCGACCTTCAGCTCACTGTAGGCCTCATCGAGCAGGCATACAACTACGTTGTAGAGAGCGTTAAAGAGGGCAAGACCATCCTCTTTGTAGGTACCAAAAAGCAGGCTCAGGAGGCCATCAAGGAAGAGGCA
This sequence comes from uncultured Clostridia bacterium, assembly GCA_944330115.1. Lineage (GTDB taxonomy): Bacteria > Bacillota > Clostridia > Christensenellales > Borkfalkiaceae > Coproplasma. The sequence goes on along the minus strand of CALVIN010000005.1, from coordinate 84,759 downwards.
GAGCGCTGCGGCCAGTTCTATGTAAATTCCCGCTGGCTGGGCGGCACCCTCACCAACTTCAAAACCATCCGCTCGCGCATCGACCGCATGACCAAGCTCGAGAAGATGGAGGAGACCGGCGAGTTCGACCTTCTTCCCAAAAAGGAAGTTGCAAAGCTCAAGGAGGAGATGGCTAAGCTTCAGACCAACCTCAACGGCATCCGCAACATGACCAAGCTTCCCGGCATGATGTTCGTAGTGGATCCCCACAACGAGGACATCGCCGTAGCCGAGGCCCGCAAGCTCAACATACCCATCATCGCCATCACCGATACCAACTGCGATCCCGACCTTATAGACTACGTCATCCCCGGCAACGACGACGCAATAAGGGCAATAAAGCTCATCGCGTCCGTAATAGCCAACGCAGTCATCGAGGCAAACCAGGGCGAAACTCCTGCAGAGGAGCAGCCCGCGGCAGAGGGCGCAGAGGCAGCAGAGGCTGCCGAAGAGAGCGCAGAATAATTTTAAGTGAGGATCAAAAATTATGGCATTCACAGCTAAAGACGTTATGACTCTCCGCGAAAAGAGCGGCGCCGGCATGCTCGACTGCAAAAAGGCATTGCAGGATGCTGACGGCGATATGGAAAAGGCCGCAGAGCTCCTCCGCGAGCGCGGCATAGCCAAGGCAGTTAAAAAAGAGGGCCGCATCGCCGCAGAGGGCGTTGTAGGCGCATATGTAAGCGGCAACACCGGCGTGCTCGTAGAGATCAACTGCGAATCCGACTTCGTCTCCAAGGGCGATAAGTTCCACGGCATAGTCGATACCGTTGCCAAGATCGCGGCCGACAACAAGCCCGCCGACGTAGACGCCCTTCTCGCCTGCCCCGCAGAGGGCGGCACGGTGAAAGATTTTATCACCGCGCAGACGGCAGTCATCGGCGAAAAGATCTCCCTCCGCAGGTTTGCCATCTATGAGACCGAGGGCAAGATCGAAACCTATATCCACATGGGCGGCAAGGTAGGCGTTATGGTAGACGCCGTAGACGTGGCCGCAGGCAGCGAAGAGACTCTCCACGACGTAGCCCTTCAGATAGCTGCATCCCGTCCCTCCTATATAACCAAGGACGAGGTTCCCGCAGACGTCATCGAAAAGGAAAAGGAGATAATGCTCGTTCAGATGCAGAACGACGAAAAGAACGCCAAGAAGCCCAAGGAGATACTCGAAAAGATAGTAATGGGCAAGCTCGGCAAGTTCTATTCCGAAAACTGCCTCATGCTCCAGCCCTTCGTAAAGGATGATTCCAAAACCGTTGCTGAAGTTATCGGCAGCAAGTTCAAGGTTGCAAGGTTTGTCCGCTATGAAATGGGCGAGGGCATCGAAAAGAAGAGCGAAGACCTCTCCGAAGAAGTGGCAAAGCAGGTTGCCGCTATGAAGAAGAACTAAAATTAAAGGCAAAATAATTTGCGGCGCGGGCATCTTTTCCCGCGCCGCTTGCACTTATACGGCGCCGATAACAAAATTTTGTTGTATTTTTGCCTTTTCGGTGCTATAATCTTAATAGAATAAGCAGAAATCGCGGTGCCCTGTGCGCCGCACGGCATAATTTTTGCCGCTCTGCCTTCGGCTGCCGCGGCACTTTGCGGCGGCGGGAGAGTATGTCAGTGAATACAGAGACCAAGCAGATAAAACTTGAAAGCGTATATAAGGACGCATATATCGACAGATACTTCAGGCTGGGATACACCGTCTCCTCCGTAAGCGAGAGCGAAGAAGGGGGCAAGATGTATTCTACCATAAATTTTGAGCGCGACAAGGACGACCCCTCCTATGCAAAACTCGCCGAGCTCGAGGCCGAGGTCGACGAACTGTGCAGCGAGGCCCGCGCCGCCGCGGGCGCGCCCGACGGCGAGAAGAAAAAGCGCAAAATAAAACTTGCCGCCATTTTAATCGCGGGCATAGCCGCCATGGCGGCGGGTGTTGCGCTGGTGGTGGCAGGGCTGTTCGCGCCCAACCTCGCCGTGTCGCTCGCCGGCTGGGGCTGCGCCGTTGCGGGCGCCGTGCTCGTGGTGGTGTGGAGCTGCCTGCGCGAGAGCTGGCGGCTGCGCCGCATAGATATCCTCGACGATGCCGCAAACCCCGGCTTCGGCGTGGATGTATACAGCAAAAAGGTGGAGGAGTGCTTAAAGCAGGCCGACGAAGTGCGTGCGGCCGCGCTTTCACGTTGAGCTTTTGCGGCCGGATATTTTGTCCGGCCCTTTTTTATAAAAATTTTATCTTCTCCCGGCATAAGTTTGCAAAGTATTTGTATGATAGGTATTGAAATTTTGGCGGGAGTATGCTATAATTACACCTGCGGATCATTTTGCGGAGGTGAAAAACAGCAATGCAGCCCAAATACAAAAGAGTGCTCATAAAACTTTCGGGCGAGGCGCTCGCCGGCCCCGCGGGGCACGGCCTCGATGAAAACGTGATAGCCCGCGTCGTCGACCAGATAGTCGCCATAAAAAAGATGAACGTAGAGGTGGCTCTCGTTATAGGAGGCGGCAACTTCTGGCGCGGCAGGCAGGGTACGCACATGGAGCGCACCACGGCCGACCAGATGGGCATGCTCGCCACGGTAATGAACTCGCTCGCCATGATGGACGCCATCGAGCAGCGCGGCATACCCACCAGGGTACAGACGGCGCTCATAATGACTTCCGTCGCCGAGCCCTACATTCTGCGCAAGGCGCTGCACCACTTCGAAAAGGGCAGGGTAGTTATAATGGCCTGCGGCACGGGCAACCCCTATTGCTCCACCGATACGGCCGCCGCGCAGCGCGCGTGCGAAATTCAGGCAAACGTGCTGCTTATGGCCAAGAATATCGACGGCATATACGACAGCGACCCCAAGCTCAACCCCGCCGCAAAGAAGTATGACCACTTAAACTACATGGACATAATCAAAAACGGCATAAAGGCCATGGACGCCACCGCCGCCACCATGTGCATGGAAAACAACATACCCGTCCTCGCCTTCGGTCTGGACGAGGAAAATTCGATAGTAAAAGCCGTGTGCGGAGAAAAGATCGGCACGCTTATAGATAATAATTAAGGAGAAATATCATGATAGATAACGAACAGGTAGAAGAAATAATGCTCGTTCTCGACGACAAGCTCTCAAAAACGGTGAGCGTTTTAGAAGGGGACTACTCCGTAATACGCGCCGGCCGCGCGAACCCTCACATTCTCGACAGAGTGACCTTCGATTATTACGGCGCCGCAACGCCCATCTACCAGGCCGCGAGTATCTCCGTGCAGGAGGGCAGGTGCCTTGTTGTAGCACCCTATGACATTTCAGTTTTAAAGGCGATGGAAAAGGCAATACTCGTATCGGATATCGGCCTCACGCCCACCAACGACGGCAAGGTCATCCGTCTCGTGTTCCCCGAACTCACCGAGGAGCGCAGGAAGGAGCTCGTTAAAAAGATAAGAAAGATGGGCGAGGATGCAAAGGTTGCAGAGCGCAACGTCCGCCGCGAGGCGATGGACGCCCTCAAAAAGCTCAAAAACGACAAGTCCATCTCCGAGGACGAATTCTCGGCATACGAAAAGGACGTCGAAAAGCAGGTCTCCGAGGCCGTTGCCAAGACCGACGCCGTCGTATCCGAAAAAGAAAAGGAAATAATGACCGTCTGATATGCAGAGCGCTCCCGGTGTTCTGCCCGTTAATCTGGGCATAATAATGGACGGCAACGGCAGGTGGGCCAAGCGGCGCTTTTTGCCCCGCTCTCTCGGCCACGACGCCGGCATGAAGCGCATAGTAAAACTTGTCGACTCCGTGCGCGCCGCAGGCATAAAGTATCTCACCCTCTATGCCCTCTCAACCGAAAATCTCTCCCGCCCGCAGGAGGAGCTCGACGGCTTATACGTCCTCTTCCGCAGGTATTTCGAGGAATACGCCCCGCGGCTCGTCGAGAGCGACGTGGAGATACGCATAATAGGCGACCTTTCGGCGCTCCCTCAGGACGTGGCCGAAAAGATGACCGCCGTGTGCGCCCGTTCAAAAAAGGACGCCGCTTTTCACCTCGTGTTTGCCGTAAACTACGGCGGCCGCGCCGAGATAGTGCGCGCCGCAAATCTTGCCGCCGAGATGGGCGGGAAGGTGACCGAGGAAAATTTTTCGCGCTTTTTATACACCTGGGGCATACCCGATCCCGACATGATAATAAGGACGGGCGGCGAACTGCGCCTTTCAAACTTTTTGCTGTGGCAGTCGGCCTATTCCGAGCTGTATTTCACCGATACGCTCTTCCCCGACTTCGACGAAAAGGAACTGGGCAGGGCGCTGCGCGAATATGCGCGCCGCAACCGCCGCTTCGGCAGGGTATAGCTTTTAAAGGGCGGCAATATTTTAACGCTGCGCCCGCTTTATGGCGGCGCTGCGGCAGTCCGCTTTTGGCAGCTAAAAAACACAATAAATTTCGTGCCCCGCGCTTGCAACGCCGCGGGGCGCTTTCGAGGAATAGTATGAAAGCAAGAACTTTAACGAGCGTGGTGTATGTGCTCGTAGTCGTCGCGCTGTGCGCGGCAAAGTGGCTCATACCGCGCGGATACGGCTCGCTGCTGTTCGATGCGCTCTTCTGCATCGTCGCCGCGACAGGTTCGTTCGAACTCATCCGCGCCTTCGGCGGCGTGTCTGCGCTGCAGAGGGCGGTAACAATAACTTTCAGCACGCTCGCCGTGCCCATGTATGCCCTCTTTGTATATCTCATCGGCTCCGACGGCTGGACAGGCACGGCAATAGCCCTCGGCACGGGCGCCCTCGCGGTGTGCGTGATGTTTGTGGCCGACCACGCCCGCTCAAATATGAAGAGCACGCTCGTCTGCCTCTTTACCCTCGTATATGCGGGGCTGCTCACGGCGGTGCTCTCGGCGGTAAACCACCTGCCCGAAGAGGGCAACTCCATGCTCGCCGTAATATTCATGTTCATGTGCGTGCCCTTCACCGACGCGGGCGCATACCTCATCGGCATGGCGCTCGGCAGGTTCATACCCTTCAAGCTCGCTCCTGTCGTAAGTCCCCACAAAACGGTGGTGGGCGCAGTCGGCGGCGTGATAGGCGGCATTGCGGGCGCAGTCGCGGCATACTACCTCTTCATCGCGCTCGGCGGCACGCCCTCGCTCTCGGTGGCCATGCCCGAGGTGGTGGCGATGATAATCGTCGGCCTCGTCACGTCCGTTGCAACGCAGTTCGGCGACCTGTTCGAAAGCGCCGTAAAGCGCGAGTGCGGTATCAAGGATATGGGCAAACTTCTGCCCGGCCACGGCGGCATGCTCGACCGCTTCGACGGCACCCTCTTTGCGGGCATAGTCGTGCTGCTCGCCTTTATCTTCATGGCATAAACATAGTTCTATATCGCTCCCGCCCGTTCGGGCGGGAAATTTTTTAATTACAAAGGCAACTTTTAGCACATTCAAGTCATTATTCGCGGCGGGTATGGGTATAATATTTTTAGCCGGGCCCTCTTTTTCGGGCTCTCCGCAAAATACCGCCCCCCGCACGCATACGGGAGCAGTTATGGTAAAAATAGCTCTTATAGGCAGCACTGGCAGCATAGGCAGGCAGGCGATAGAAGTCGCGCTCGCCCGCCCCGATATGTTCAGAATAGTCGCGCTCGCGGCAAATAGCTCATACAAGCTCTTTTCGCGGCAGCTCGCGCAGGTGCGGCCTGATTACGCCGCGCTTGCCAACGAGGAGGCGGCCAAAAAGACCGAAGTACCAAAAAATACGCGCTTCTGCGCGGGAGAGGAGGGCGCGCTGCGCGCGGCCGAGTTCGGAGAGGCCGACGTCGTGCTCGTCGCAGCGAGCGGCTTTGCGGGGCTAAAATATTCGCTCGCGGCGCTTCGCGCGGGCAAAACGCTCGCCCTCGCCAATAAAGAGACGCTCGTCTGCGGCGGCGATATCGTAATGCCCCTCGCATCCCGCACGGGCGCGGACATCCGCCCGGTAGACAGCGAGCATTCGGCAATATGGCAGTGCCTGGGGTTCGATCTGCATGCGCCCTTCAAAAGGCTCATAATCACGGCAAGCGGCGGGCCATTCAAAAATTTTACGCCCGAGCAGCTCAAGGGCGTTACGCCCGCAATGGCGCTCGCCCACCCCACGTGGAATATGGGCGCAAAGATAACGGTGGACAGCGCCACCATGCTCAACAAGGGCTTTGAAATTATCGAGGCGCACCACCTGTTCGGGGCGGAGTACGATAAAATAACCGCCCTCATTCACCCGCAGAGCATAGTGCACTCAATGGTGGAGCTGTGCGACGGCGCAATACTTGCCCAGCTCTCGCACCCCACTATGAAGCTGCCCATTCAGCTCGCGCTCACCGCACCCCGCCGCACCGGAATGAGCGGCGCCGGGCTCGATATTTCCAAGGCGCTCACGCTGGAGTTTTCCCCCGTGCAAAAGGGCACGTTCCCCTGCTTCGATCTGGCGTGCAGCTGCGCGCGGGCGGGCGGCATACTTCCCTGCGCCCTCAACGCCGCGGGCGAAGTGGCCGTGCACGCCTTCCTTGCGGGCGGCATAAAGTTCACCGATATATATACGGTAATTGCCCGCGTTACCGAGGGCTTTGCGGCAGAAAAGGTGATAAGCTACGAGCAGCTGTGCAATATCGACGCCCTCGCCAGGGCGCGCGCAGAGGAGGCCATACGCTCGCTTTAAGCGCTTTTGTACGGCTGCGGCCGTGCGGTGCGTTTAAAAGTAATTATTTTGCCGCGGCGCCGTATATTACATAAAATATGTTTTTGCGCGCCCGCAGCTTAAGGCCGCGGGCGCGCAAATAGTATAGGGTTGTTACTTCATCACTATATAAAAAAGGGGGCACATTGCAACTGCTTTCGGTCACGGCCGTACTCAACGCCGCGGGCGCGGTGGCGCTCGCCATACTCATACTTCTTGCCATGATAACCGTGCACGAGTTCGGGCACTACACCGCCGGCAAGGCGCTCGGTTTTAAAATAAACGAGTTCGCCATAGGCTTCGGCCCCGCCATAATAAAGCGCAGGTCGCGCTCGGGCGAGCTGTTCTCCGTGCGCGCCATACCGCTCGGCGGCTACTGCGCATTCGAGGGCGAGCAGGAAGACGAGCTGTTAAAGCGCGACAGCTTCAATTCAAAACCGCCGTGGCAGCGCATAATAGTGCTGATCGCGGGCGCGCTGTTCAACTATATAACGGCGGTGCTGCTGCTTATCATCTCCTTTCTCGCGTTCGGGCAGACGGTGGTAAGGATCGACGGCGTCACCTATCCCGAGGGCTTCAACGCCGCCAACAGCTTTGTGGCGGGCGATATCATTCTGGAGGCGGAGGGGGAGGGCGTGTATCTCACCTCCGATCTGATGTCTGCGCTCGAGGGGCGCGCCGAGGGGGAGGCGGCCAACTTTTTGGTGGTGCGCGGCGGCGCCCTTGCCGAAATTTCGGTAACACTCCGCCGCGACTGCAACTTTGAAAACTTTTCCGATACCTCCCGCCTGTGGGGCGCGCTCGGGCTGGATACCGAGGTGCGCGAAGACGGCGCCGCCTATTGGCAGGTGGGGGCCGCAAGCTACCGCTTCCCCTTTTTTGAGAGTATAGGCCGCGCGTTCGGCTATTCGCTGCGCATTGCGGGCACCATATTTTCGGTGCTCGGCGAACTGCTCACGGGCGATATCGGCATAGGCGCGATAGGCGGGCCGGTCACCACAATAAAGCTCACCTCGCAGCTCGCCTCGCAGAGCGTGCAGGGCTTTTTGGAGATAGCGGCGTACATCGGCGTAAACCTCGCCGTGTTCAACCTGCTGCCCATTCCCGCGCTCGATGGCAGCAAGGTGGTGTTCTGCCTTATCGAGTGGGTGCGCGGCAAACCCGTCCCGCGCAAAATAGAAGCCGCCATTCACGCGGCGGGCTTTGTGCTAATACTCGCCTTCGCCGTGCTCGTCGATATCCTGCAATTCGCCAAATGCGGGTAGTTGATTGAGGTGCTTTCTGTTTCAGACAGTTATGAAACCCCTCCGTCGTGCTCCGTTGTACTTCGCACGCCACCTCCCCTCAAAGGGGAGGTAAATCTTGCCGCATTTGGTACCGCCCCTTCGAGGGGAGGTGTCACGAAGTGACGGAGGGGTTCCACAAGCGGAAACGTCGCAAACTATATTAAATCACTAAAGGAAAAAAATGATATGCAAAATTTCGGTTGGGCTTTTTTGGGCTGCGGCGGCATTGCGCACACCGTCGCCCGCGAACTTATAAAGGACGGCGGCAAAATCGTCGCCTGCTGGAACAGAACCGGGGAGCGCGCACGGCAATTTGCCGCGCAGTACGGCGCAACGGCATACCTTGATGCGCGCGAAGCGCTCACCGCTAAAGGCGTAAACGGCGCGTATATCGCCGTCACCCACAACGGCCACCTGCCGCTCGCGCAGCTGTGCATACAGCTCGGCGTGCCCGTGCTGTGTGAAAAGCCGCTCACGGTAAACGAAGGCGGCGCGCAGCAGCTCTTCGACATGGCAAAAAGCAAGGGCGTGTACCTCGCCGAGGCCATGTGGACGTGGTTCAACGATACGGCAATAAAGGTGCGCGAGTGGGTAAAGTCGGGCAAAATCGGCGATATCACGGCCGTTTCGGCCACATACGCCCTGCCCATGCTCCCGTTTATGGAAAAGGAGCGCCACAAGTCGCCCGCCCTCATCGGCGGCGCGCTGCTCGATATCGGCATATACCCCATAAGGTATATGTACGAGCTGTTCGGCATGCCAAAAGGCATAACCTGCCGCGGCAAACTGCAGGGCGGCGTAGATAAGCGCGAGCGCGTCGTCATGGACTACGGCGCCTTCAAGGCCAACATATACATAGCCCGCGCAAGCCTTGCGGGCGAGGGACTTAAGATCTGCGGCACGCAGGGCAAAATTTGCGTGCCATACTTTCATGCGGCGTCGCACGCCCGCCTTACCGGCAAAAACGGCGAGCGCTTTTGCGATAATAGCTTAAAATACGCCGTGCAGTTCCGCCGCGCCGCCGAAGAGATATCGGGCGGCCGCAAAGTGAGCGCCTACTGCCCGCCGCAGTCGACGATAGACACTATGCGCCTTTTGGACGAGTGCCGGGCGCAGATGGGTCTGGTATATCCCTGCGAGCGCCAAAAAGACGGCACGGCCGCCCTTTTGCCCTGCTGAAAAAAATAAATTAAAAAAATAATTAAATTTAATTAAATTTAATTAAATTTAATTAAATTAAAAAATAAAAAAATAAATTTAATTTAAATAAAAATCAAATAAAAAATATGGTGCGCTGCCGCAATTTTGCGGCAGCGCACCTTTAAATACAAATGCTATTTTTGCGCGTAAAATAAATTTATTATTTGCTCTCTGCGGGAATGGCCTCAGGGGGCACGCTCTCCACGCTCTTTTCAAAGTTGCCGTAGCGCACTATCTGCCTGCGTAAGTTTGCCGAAGACATAAGCAGCACGCCCACAACAATGGCTATTATAACTTCGGGAATTACATACATCGACTGATATATCAGCGAGTAGATGTAGGGGTTGGAGAGTATGGCAATGCCGTAGTCATCGGCATAGCCCGCGCCGAACACGCCGAATGCAAACGCGCCCGAAAAGAAGTGCGAAACAAAGCGGGTAACGCCGGCTATTATCGCGCCCAAAGTGAACTGCGTGCGCATCTTGCCCTTAAGCGCGGGCACGTTCCTAAGACACCCGGTGAGCGCTATCGCCATGAACGCTACGAGGTAGTCGAGCGCGAACTGTGCGGGGTGGAGCAGCCAGGGGTCCTGAATGGCCTGTAAAAAGCCGTAAACGAGGCCTGCGATAAGGCCCCTGCGGCAGCCGAACATATAGCTGTAGAGCATGAGGGGCAGCATGGAGGCAAGGGTTATCGAGCCGCCCATGGGCATGTGCAATATCCTTATGTAAGAGAGCGCGAACGAGAGCGCCACGCACACCGCGGCAAAGGTGATGGCGCGCGTGTCGAAGCCCTTTACCCTGTCGGTCAGCATGGAAACTACAACTATGGCGGCGGCAAGTATTATGGCGCTCGCATACAGCCACGCCTGGTCGCTGCCCGTAAGCTCAACGCCGTTCCACTCGCTGGCGTCGCCCGTCGCGTAGTAAACTATAAGGCACACAATGGCTGCCACAAGCGCGCAGCCGCCTATGGTGAGTGCGGCAATTTTTACGGCCTTTACGGGCTTGAATGCCACGGCAATGGCGCCCGCTATCGCAACTATCGCAAACACGAGCAGGGGATAGAACGTGATGGGGATAAGGTAGTCCTCGCCTGCGTTTACGTCGCTGTAATAAAAGGCGCTGAACGATATTATCGCCGCCACCACATAGGCAAGGGCAATAAACAAAAATATTCTGTTTGCAAGTTTCTGCCTGCCGTCCTTTACCTCCTCGCCGTTTACGGGCTTGGGAGCGGTGAATTTTATTGCAACAGTAGTCACAACAAAGGCCAGCACAAGCGCTATGGCTATCCACAGCATCACCGTGCGGCAGCTGTCGGCAGGCGAAGCAAAGTTGGCGAAGTAGTTTTCAATGTCGCCGAGCAGGTCGCCGAAAGCCAGCATAGAAAAATTCATAAAAATTCCTCCTTTAAATTACCGCCGTGATCGGGACGGATAAACCGTGCCTTTCGCACATCAAAAAGGGCCGCTCATCTTCATTTACGCGCAAAATAAAGAAAAGCGACCTTCTATATGGCCAATGTACTATCGCTCAAGCATTACCTTGCCGATTCAAAGGGTATGATCTCAGCCCGCATCTTGCGGGCACCCCCGACGGTATTTGATTTGTAAGCGCAGCGCCATTTCTGCGCTGTAAAAAAATTATATGCCAAACGGCATTGCAAGTCAACCGATTTATTGAATTCGGCGGCAATTTATAGTATAATTTATATGATACAAGCTGTATCTTGCGGCGGCGCGCCGCATGTATTTGCGCAGGCGGCCTTGCGGCTGCGTACCAAAAAGCACGCGCGCACGCGCGTACAATATATATAAATAGTGCGAGGTTTTTAATATGCCCTATAATTTTTATGCCTTTATGGACAGAATGAAGTATATCAGGCGGTGGTCGCTCATGCGCTCCGTGCGCGAAGAGAACATAATGGAGCACTCCCAGCAGGTGGCGTTCATCGCGCACGCGCTTGCCATCATCGAAAATAAGATATTCGGCGGCAATGTCGATAGCCAGAAGTGCGTGCTGTACGCCATCTATCACGAGTGCCCCGAGGTGATAACGGGCGATCTGCCCACGCCCATAAAGTATTTCAACCGCTCTATAACGGGCGCGTATAAGGATATCGAGGGCGAGGCGTGCGAAAAGCTCTTATCAACGCTTCCCGAAGAGATAAGGGAGGAGCTCGCGCCCTATGTAAAGGCCGATACCTCGAGCGAGGAGTGGAAGATAGTAAAGGCGGCCGACAGGCTCTCGGCATATATCAAGTGCTTAGAAGAGCGCCGCTGCGGCAACACCGAGTTTGAAAAGGCCGAAAAGAGCATCAGGGACGACGTAACCTCCCGCAACATGCGCTCGGTCAACTATTTTATCGAAAATTTCATCCCGGCATACACCTTGACCCTCGACGAGTTGGAGAAGGGGATAATCTAAAAGGTTCACGAAATTGTTCGGCTGGTGCTGCCGAACAATTTCCGTGAGATTTGGGGAGCCAGCTCCCCCTTGCCGCAACCTTAAAATGCTCTCATAATATATAGTTGCGGCAATTCCCTCTCGGTGAGCCTGCTGACCGCAGCAAATAGGGTCCTGCGGCGGCGGGACGAATTGCACGTTTCATAGAAAGGCGGACACCCGCCTTTCGTGTGCAATGAGATGAGTGAGCGCATAGACAAAAGCGCGAACGGTGACCGAAAGCAATGTTGCCCTTACATTGCTTGAGACCCCGCCTTGCGACATTATATTTATTTTGGAAAATTGCGCTTACGCAGGGTGTGCCATGCTCGCGCTTTACCATTTCCAAAGGGTTACCTTTGTCCACTTAAACACCTAAAATCAGGTTGTAATGCTTGACATTACAATAATTGGCGGGTATAATTGTGCTTACAGGAGATGAAATATGAAAATAACTTCGCGCTTTACGGTGGCGGTGCATACGCTGCTCGTCATCTATCTGTTCGGCGGCAGGCGCAAAACTACCTCTGAATTTATTGCAGACAGCGTTCAGGTCAACCCGGTAGTCATTCGCCGCACGCTTTTAAGTTTAAAGGCCGCGGGCATGGTGGAGGTAAAGGCCGGCAGCGGCGGCGCAAGCATTGTAAAGGACCTAAACGACATAACTTTATACGACGTGTACCGCGCCGTCGACAGCGTGGAGGGGGAGCTGTTCCACTTTCACGAGCACCCCAACCCCGACTGCCCCGTGGGCAAAAACATACACGCCCTGCTCGACGACTGCCTCGCCGACGCCCAGCGCGCCATGGAAAACGAGCTCAAAAAGGTTACGCTTGCCTCGCTTGCGGAAGAGCTCAAACAAAAGGCGGGCGGCGCGCCCTCGGCGTAAAAACGCAATATATTTTATATTATATTTAAAAAGTAACGGGCCCGCCGCGTGCGGGCCCTTAAAATTTCCTGAAAAAACTTTGTTGTAATGCTTGACATTACAACATTGTGGTGCTATATTATGGATGTAATCAAAAAGGTTACAACTATAATTTGTATTTTCAGGAGGAAATTAAAATGAAAAAGTTAGCAATAGTTTGTGCGGCAGGCAGAATGGGCAAGCTGCTCACCGAGGAGGCGCTCGCGCGCGGGTTCGACGTGACGGGCTTTGTGCGCTCCGAAAAGAGCGATGTGGCAGGCGGCGCCAAAAAGGTGGTGAAGGACCTCTTCGATCTCACCCCCGCCGATCTTGCGGGTTTTGACGCGGTCATCGACGCCTTCGGCGCGTGGACGCCCGAAACCATACCTCAGCACAAAACTTCGCTCAAGCACCTGTGCGACATACTCAGCGGCACGGGCATCCGCCTGCTCGTAGTGGGCGGCGCGGGCAGCTTATACGTCAACCCCGAGCACACCCTGCAGGTGAAGGACCTCGAGAGCTTCCCCGATATGTTCAAGCCGCTTGCAAACGCGCAGGGCGAGGCGCTCGCCGACCTCAGAAAGAGGAATGACGTAAAGTGGACCTTCCTTTCGCCCGCAGCCGATTTCGTTGCCGACGGCGAACGCACGGGCGAATACCTTGTCGGCGGCGAGGAGTACTTCGAAAATGCCGAGGGCGTAAGCCGCATCAGCTATGCCGACTACGCCATCGCCATGATCGACGAGCTTGAAAAGGGCGAGCACATCAACGAGCGCTTCTCGGTAATAGGCAAGTAAATCGGCAGGCCGTTGCCCTGCGGCGGCGGGGCAAGTAATGCAAAATAATTTCAAGGAGGCGGGCATGGACGCTCTGCAGATATTCAGATTTTTGCGCGACGATATCCACACCGTGGTGATGGCCACGGCGGACGGCGAGGGCAACCCCGTCACCTGCGCGGTTGACATAATGGACGCCGACGAGGGCGGGCTGTACTTTTTGACGGCGCGCGGCAAGAGCCTCTATTCCCGCTTAAAGTCCCGCCCGCAGCTGTCGCTCACCGGCATAAAGGGCAGTTCCACGCTTACGAGCGTAGCCATAACGGTGAGCGGCCTGTGCCGTGAGGCGGGAGAGGAGGAGCTGCGCACGCTGCTCGATAAAAACAGGTATATGTATGAGATATACCCCACCGAAGCCTCGCGCGCGGCGCTTGCGGCGTTCAGGATATATCGCGGCAGGGGAGAGGTGTTCGACCTCTCAAAACTGCCGATAGAGCGCATAAATTTCACATTCGGCGGCGATGCTTCGGCGGAGCCCGCCTACTTTATAACGGAGAGCTGCACGGCGTGCGGCAAGTGCGCCGAGGTGTGCCCGCAGGGCTGCATAAGTTTTGAGGGCGGCAGGGCGAGCATAGCGCAGAGGCACTGCCTGCGCTGCGGCAACTGTATGGCCGCCTGCCCCTGCGGCGCGGTGGTGTTAAAGAGCATTTAAGGGCGTTGGAAAATTATGGACAGAAGTCAACTTCTCGATAAACTGATAGGTATTTTAAGCGCCGAGCGCGGCGAAAGCGCCCCCAAACTTGCGGAGGAGCGCAAGCCGGACTATTTCCGCGCGCTGTGCAACGTGCGCCCGCCCGTGCCCGCGGGCGAAGAATTTTTGCGCCTGCAGGACGAATACCTCTCCGACTGCACCCGCCAAAAGGGCGTGGTGGACGTGGATAAGCTGGAATACCGCGGCAACATCGCGCTGTGGCGGGGCGATATAACCCGCCTCAATGCCGACGCGATAGTAAACGCCTGCAACTGCGCGCTACTCGGCTGTTTCGTGCCGCTGCACGGCTGCATAGATAACGCCATACACTCGGCGGCGGGCGTGCAGGTGCGGCTGGACTGCAACTCGATGATGAAGGGCGCGCTCGAGCCGAACGGCAGGGTGCGCGTAACTAAGGGCTATAACCTGCCCTGCAAATACATATTCCACACCGTCGGCCCGCAGGTGAGCGGCGCCGTCACCGCGCAAAACCGCGCCGACCTTAAGAGCTGCTACCTCTCCTGCATGGACAGGGCGACAGAGATGGGGCTGCGCTCGATAGCCTTCTGCTGCATATCCACGGGCGTGTACGGCTACCCCAAAGAGCAGGCGTGCGCCGTCGCCGTGTCGGCGGTAAAGGAAAAACTTTCGGCCGCGGGCGGGTTAAAGGTGATCTTCAACGTATTTTCAAAGGAGGACGAGGAGATATATGAGCGCGAACTTGCCGCAATCTGATGATACAGAGGGCAAATTGAAGGTGCTTGCGCAGTGGATGAGCGATGCCGAGGCCATCGTGATAGGCGCGGGCGCGGGGCTTTCGGCCGCGGCGGGGTTCAGCTACTCGGGCGCGCGGTTCGAAAAGTATTTTGCCGACTTCGAAAAAAAGTACGGCTTCCACGATATGTATACGGGCGGCTTTTACCCCTTCCCCACCGAGGAGGAGTTCTGGGCGTATTGGTCGCGGCATATATACTACAACCGCTACGACCAGCCCGCCGGCGAGGTGTATCTCGCCCTCTTAAGGCTGGTAAAGGATAAAAATTATTTTGTTATAACTACCAACGTCGACCACCGCTTTCAGGTGGCGGGCTTCGATAAGTCGCGCCTCTTTTACACGCAGGGCGACTACGGCCTCTTTCAGTGCGCCAAGCCGTGCTGCAACAAAACTTTCGATAACGAGGAGCAGGTGCGCGCCATGCTGCGCGAGCAGCGCGATATGAAGATCCCCGCCTCGCTCATTCCCCGCTGCCCCGTGTGCGGCGGCCCCATGACCACCAACCTGCGCTCCGACGATAAGTTTGTTGAGGACGCGGGCTGGCACGCGGCGTATGAGCGCTACGCGCAGTTTTTAAAGGAGTATTCGGGCGGGCGCGTGCTCTTTTTAGAGCTCGGCGTTGGCATGAACACGCCCGTGATAATAAAGTATCCGTTCTGGCGCATGACGTACGGCAACAAAAAGGCGCGCTACGCCTGCATAAACTACGGCGAGGCCTACGCTCCCGAGGAGATCGCGCCGCGCTCGCTGTGCATCTCCGCCGACTTGAATGTGCTCTGCTGCCTGTAATGGCGCGGCCTGTCCGCGCTATGGCAGAGTGGGGAGGGTGAAACCCCTCCGTCACGCTCCGTTGCACTTCGCGCGCCACCTCCCCTCAAAGGGGCGGTGGAGTGGTCCCGCCCACCCGCCCGTTATTATGCGTTTCGCGCTATACAGTTTCGCGCATTTGCCTCGCTCGTCCTCGAAGGAGCGGCACAGTCCGCTCAACCCACCTCCCCTTTGAGGGGGCATACTACTAATTTACCTCCCCTTTGAGGGGAGGAATTAAAGGTGGGGTTTCACCGCACGGGTGCAGAGGGCAGGTATCGGAGAGAGCGGCGTAACATATTCCCTCGTCTCCCCTGAAGGACGAGCAAGGCATTTCATAGCACAATGGATACCCATTGTGCGTGCCTCAGCGAGATGAGTGAGCGCATATGTCAGGCGCGAACGGTGACCAAGCGCGGTGTTTACCTTGCACCGCGCGAGACGGTGGCGCGCACAGCCGTGCCAGAAGGGTTAAAAGAATGCGCATATATAAACCCTTCCGTCATATGCTCGCTGTGCTCGCATCTGCCACCTTCTCTATAGGGACGGCAAGGTGTGCCGCGCACTCGTCCTTAAAGGGGAGGCGGAGGGGCAAATGTAAATACGGCGGAGCGAGGAAAATCGCTCCGCCGTAATTTTGCCTTCATACTATAAGATGTTTTTCCGCACTTATAAAAGCACGGCGTTTTTATTCCACACTATATAACCGTTTAACACCGCGGCCACGGTGCTCCCTGCGGCCGCTAATGGCTGCGGCCGGGTTGCCTGCGGCACATCTGCCCTTATATTTTTATAAAAAAACACTCCCCGAGCGGTTTTGGCCGCAAGGGGAGTACTTTTACACAGTCACGGAGCTTCGGCGCCAAGATCAAAGCGCCTTATAAGTCGGCTCCTTATGTGCGGTTTGCAGTTGCCCAATAACTGCGCGCTTCCCTTCCGCACTTGCGCTTAAAACTCCTGCCGCGCCGTGCTGCGCGGTGTAAGGAGCGGCTTTTTTGCTCCCGACTGCGAAATTCTCGTTCCTGTACGCCCGCGCGGTGTGCGCAGGTCTGATGTGCCGTATGCTACGGCACATTTCCGCAATTATGTTTCCGATAATTTTTCCGATAATGTTTCAGGATATAAAGATACGCAGTTTCAAGATAAAAAAGCTCATTCAAAGACCCGTGGGCTTCGCTATTTTGCGGCCGTTGCATCGCCCTCCCGCACACGTTGATAGACAGACCGTTTAACATGCTCTGTATGCGGGCGGCTCTGCCCGCCCAATTCGGCCTTTAAATATTATTGTTGCCCATCTCTCGGCCGGTCCTGCAAAACTTTGCGGCAGAGGGGGAATGCGCGCCTTCCCTTAAAACCGGCAGTTCGGGCACAAAAACCTGCACAATTACGTCTGTGCAGGTATTGTTTTCAAAGTTATTAAATTTTAATTTCGAGACCCGCTTCCGCTTTTTATACGGTGCCATCCATGCACTTGCGGCAAACGCCATACAGGTCGAATCGCTGTGCTTTCGGTCTTCAGCCCTCAAACTTCAGTATCCTCAACGTTTCAAGATGGGAGTGGATCTGTCCGTCGCTAAAATTTTCTCTTCTTTCGCGCTTCCGCGTTCAAATTTCAATATACAGGCAAATTGTTTTTTAATTTCCCGTCCGTCGGAATCTTTGTATCCGGAATTAAAAACCCTTCATTCAGGTCTTTAAAAAATTTTTCTGTCCGAATATCTCAACTCTTTCGCAGACTTTTGAAATCTGATAGAATTTTTTGTTCGGGACTTTTCCGCTCGTATCCGTTCACGTGCGGTCCTTCGGTTTCAGACCTGATTTCAGAAAACCGATTCAAATCCCTGCGAAATTAAAACCGTGTTTTCAGAATAAGGTCTCCCGGGTAAAACTGTTCATTGGACTACCCTCCTTTTATAACGTAGTAGCTTTGCGGAAGTAAAGAATTTTTTTGGTCATTTTGATTTACCTCCTTTTTGCTATTCAATTTATATCAACGGGCGGTACGCTTTTCGCTCCCCGCTCTACGGTATAACATTGACCCCCTTTCGGGGCTACTTAAAAGTCATCTTTTACCTCTTTAAAGTTATTCGTTAAAATGTTTAGCGCTAACATTTTTTGTTCGTTTTTATCTTTTTGTACCTTCATTATACCATCTATTTGCCGTTTGTCAAGGGGTAAATCAAAAATTTTTTATATTTTTTTAAAGTTTTTTCCGCGCTGACCCGCGGCCGCGTGCCGGCGGAAGGCTGCGAGAGGGGCGACTATATAATGTAGTCGCGCACGCAGGCGCGGAGCGCAAAACGGCGGCATTTTTGGTGCGTGCAGCGGGCACCCGCGGGCGGCAATATATGACAAAATGCGGCAGGTTTCCCTTTGAAAGCTCTGTTTTCAGCCATTTACGCCCCGCTTTGCGGCGGCAAAAGACTTGACAAAACCCGCTCCGTAAGTTATATTAACTGAACTGAAAGAGTAAGCGGCGCTGCCGCGGAGGGTAATATGGATATAAGAAGTCAGCGCGAGGGCGACCTTTTGACGGTGTGGCTCGAGGGCGACGTGTGCGCCGAGAGCATTCCCGCGACCGAGGCCTTTTTCAAGGACAACCTCGGCGGCGTAAAGCAGTTCGTCATCGACTGCGGCGGAGTTAAAAAACTCACCAAGGAGGGGGTAATGCTGCTCCTCTCCACCAAAAAGAAGCTCGGCGAGGCAAAGATGTCGCTCATAAACGTGCGCGAGGATATCTACGACCAGCTCGACGAGCAGGGCGTGACCACGCTCATAGATATAGTAAAGGCCGGCTGAGGCGCTGCGTGAGCCGCCGCGGGCGGCAAAAATTTACAATCGGTCAAAAGTTGGGCGGGCGGCCGCAAAAATGCGGCCGCCCGCCGATATTTTATGCAAAAGGCGGGTATTTTTACCGCAAAAAGGGCAAACATGCGCAAATTTTTTTCCTCTGCGCCCTAAAAATTGCATATGCGCAAAAAAATGCTTATTTGACATCTCCGTCCGCCGGTGATAAAATAGTTTGCGCAGCGGTAAAATACAGGCAAAATTTTTAAGGACTTCCGCTGTATACGGGTGCAGTGATGAATGAAGACGGAATAAAGATAACGCCCATAGCGGGGCGCGTTACCATAAACAAGAGGGAGGCGATAACGGGCTCGGTGTTCCTCGCCATAATAATAAGCGCGTGCCTGCTCGTGCTCGTCCAGTCGCTCAACGTGCTGTTCTTCCGCGGCACCATATGGCTGTTCTGGAGCATAACGGCCGTGCTCATCGCCGCCGACGGCGTGCTGTGCGTGCTGCTCTTTTGCCGCGCCGTAAACGACGCGAGCGTAAGCGGCCGCGCCGCGCCCTACACCATAGCCTACCGTCACGACGGCTTCTTCGTGCTCTGCCACAAAAACGGGGAGCGCGAGTATATCCCCGCCGCCGAGGTGGTAAGGGTGACGGCCTCGCGCGCAAAACTTGCCTTTGTGCTCAACGGCTGGGCGTATTCGGGCAATTTAAACTACGGCAAAGTCACCTTTTATATCTCCCGCGGCCGGAGGCCGGTAAAAAAGCAGGTGAAGTATGTGGTGGACTGCGCCCGCGCCGCCCGCTTTATAAACGCGGTATTTTTTAACGCTCCCGCAGAAGATGCCGGCGAGGCGCTTGAGCATTCGCAAAATTCCTCCGCCGGCGCCGTGGAGTGACCTTTGTCTGCAAAAATCCCGCCGTTTTTTTTGCCGTCCGCGCGCAGCCCGCAAAGAATTCACGGCTGTAAAAAATACATAAATTTCGTAAATTTTACAAAAATTCTGTTGACATCCCCCGCCCGTTCTGTTATCATTTAATTACAATCAAATCCCGTGGGGGAGTAGTAAGCTCGCGCAAGCGAGTGGCAGTCAACCAACATCGTGGCATTGCGCCTGGCCTGCCTTAAATTATCAGACTCACGTATAACCTCTTTCGGCTATACGGTGAGTTTTTTTAAACCGTAAGCTGAAGGGCAGCTTGCGGGTATTTTTTTGTGCGCGGAGATCGGCCGCGCAGGCCCGCGCGTATGCGCAGCCTCTATTTCCGGTATACTTATTTCTAAACGGAGGTTTTTATGAAGGAGTACATGCAGTCCGCGCATGACGTCCTCTCGGAAATGAAGGTCGACCCTTCCAAGGGTCTGTCCCCGTCCGAGGTGGAAGAGAGCCGCAAAACTTACGGCCAAAACCAGTTCACGCGCGAAAAGCCCAAGTCTATCCTTCGCCGCATCTGGGAGGCGCTGTGCGAGCCCATGCTCATCATTCTGCTCGTAGCGCTCGCCATAACCATCGCCGTGCAGATTGTTTCGGTGTGCACGGGCGGCGAATTCGACTGGATAGAGTGCGTGGGCATCGTAGTCGCCGTAGTCATCTCGGTGGCCATCTCCGTCGTAATGGAGCACCGCAGCGCAAAGGCGTTCGAGGCGCTCTCGCGCATAGGCGAAGATACGCAGGTGAAGGTGGTGCGCGGCGGCGAGGTAACGATGATACCCCAGCGCGAGGTGGTGGTAGGCGACATTTTATGTGTTGAGACGGGCGCAAAGCTGCCCGCCGACGGCAGGCTTATAGAGAGCACCCAGCTCCAGTCCGACGAGAGCGCCCTAACCGGCGAGAGTATGGCGGTAAAAAAGGACGCCTCCTTTATCTGCCCGGCCGAAAACACCCCCGTCGCCGAGCGGCACAACATGCTCTATTCGGGCTGCTTTATAACGGGCGGCTCGGGCCGCGCCGTGATAACGGGCGTGGGCGACAATACCGAATTTGGCAAGATAGCCCGCGAGCTCACCAATCAGGATAAGTCGAGCACCCCCCTGCAGGAAAAACTTGCAAAGCTCGGCAAGCTCATAACCACGGTGGGCGCGATAGCCGCCGCACTCATATTTGTGGTGCAGGTGATAGAGATACTCGTCGCGGGGTTTGCAGGCCCCGATCCCGCGCTGCTGTTTGCAAACATGCACGCAAACGAGATATTCCGTCTGTTCTCCGAAGCGTTTATCGACAGTATCGTGCTCATAGTTGCCGCCGTGCCCGAGGGCCTGCCCACGATAGTGGCGGTGACGCTTGCAATAAACATAATAAAGATGTCAAAGCAGAACGCGCTCGTCAAAAAGCTCGTCGCCTGCGAGACTGTGGGCTGCATAAACGTAATATGTTCGGATAAGACGGGCACCCTCACCGAAAACAGAATGACGGTGACCGACGTGCAGACGGGCAACACCCGCCTCTCTCCCGCAGAGATCCCCAAAGACAGCGCAATGATGCGCAACTTCTGCGTAAATTCCACCGCCGACGTGCACTTTAATGGCGACAGGACGGAGTTCATAGGCAACCCCACCGAGTGCGCAATGCTCGTGGCGGCGCACAAGTCGGGCGTGGAATACCGGTCGGTGCGCGGCGGGTACAGGCAGATATACCGCTACCCCTTCTCTTCCGAAACCAAGAACATGACTACCGTCGTCGACGAGATGGGCGAGGCGGTGGCATACACCAAGGGCAGCCCCGAAAAGATAATATCCATGTGCAACATGGCGCCCGAAGATAAGAGGGCGGCGGAGGAGGCCATCGCCTCCTACCAGGCGCAGGCGGGGAGAGTTATCGGCCTTGCGCACCGCACCCTCGAAAGGGAGTACGACTTCGACAACGAGCGCGCCTTAGTTGAGAGCGGCATGATATTCGACGGCTTCGTCGTCATCTCCGATCCTCTCCGCTCCGACGTGTTCGCCGCCGTAGAGCGCTGCCGCCATGCCGGCATAGATATAAAGATGCTCACGGGCGACAACATAATCACCGCCAAGGCGATAGCCACCCAGCTGGGCATACTCGACGACGACCACATCGCCGTGGAGGCAAAGGACGTGGAGAACCTCTCCGACGAGGAGTTCTCCGAGATAATAAAGAAGATACGCGTTATAGCGCGCTCCACCCCCGTAATAAAGATGCGCGTGGTAAAGGCGCTCAAGGCGCAGGGCAACGTAGTCGCCGTAACGGGCGACGGCATAAACGACGCCCCCGCCATAAAGAATGCCGACGTCGGCGTTGCGATGGGCATAACGGGCACCGAAGTTTCGAAGGAGGCGAGCGACATCGTCCTTCTGGACGACTCCTTCTCCACGATAGTCACGGCAGTGCAGTGGGGCAGGGGCATATACGAAAATTTCCAGCGCTTCATTCAGTTCCAGCTCACGGTAAACCTCTCGTCCATGCTCATAGTGTTTATCTGCGTGGTGCTCGACATAGGCAACCCCTTCACGGCGCTGCAGATGCTGTGGATAAACCTCATCATGGACGGCCCTCCCGCCGTAACGCTCGGCCTCGAACCCATGCGCGACGGCCTCATGGACCGCAGTCCCACGCCGAGAAATTCAAGCATAGTCACAAAGGATATGCTCTCGCGCATAATAGTAAACGGCCTGTATATGACGCTCATCGTCGTATTGCAGACCGAGCTCAACTTCCTCGGCATAGAGGAGGGGCACCAGGCCACGGCGGTATTCACGCTGTTCGTGCTCTTCCAGCTGTTCAACGCCTTCAACTCGAGGGAGCTCGGCAACACCAGCATATTCAAAAACTTCCTCAAAAACCACATCATGCTCGCCGTATTTGCAGGCACCTTCGTGCTTCAGATAATAATAACGCAGTTCGGCGGCGACGTGTTCGATACCAACGGCCTCAACATCATCGACTGGCTCAAGGTATTCGCAATGGCGTTCAGCATAATAGTCGTATCGGAAGTTGTAAAGCTCGTGCGCAGCCTGTTTGCGCACGGCAAAACCCGCGCGGTGAAATGAAACTTGCGTTAAGTTGAAATAAATCAGCATATTTTTGCGCGGTATCGCAACAGAAGTTGCGATACCGCGCTTTTTTTGTTCGCGTTTGTAAAATTTTTCTTCCGCTTATTGACAAACTAGTAAGCGGTGCTATAATACAAATGGTTATAGCGTAGTTGCTGTAACAAAGAATATCTAAAGGAGAGTTTGTTATGTTAAAATCGGCAAGAAGAATATTGCTGTGCGCTGTCTGTGCGGTCATCTGCATTATAGCGCTTGCAATCGGATTGGCAATGCCAAAGGATGGACGTTATTATGCTTAAAATGTTGCGTGCGGATTTATATAAAATATCTAAGTCGAAAGTCTTATTGATATTATTAATAATTTTATTTTTTGCTACATCTCTTAATTCGATTTTTGGGATAGAGTCCCAAATTTCTAATAATTTTTCCGTGTACTCAAATTTATTTAGTGACAATATATTGCCGGGAGTATCATGGATATTTGTAGTACCGTTTGTTGCAAAGGATCTTTCTTCAGGGTTCATAAAAAATATTTTCCCCTCTTATTCCGGGGCGGATAAGGCATATTACATACTCTCCAAATTATTTTATATATTCGCTTTATGTCTGCTGTATTATATATTCAATTTTATCGTGAATATAATATTTGCGGCTGCCGCAAACCCGGATGACTGGATGATGTATAACCCCGAAAGGGATAGTTTTACGATTGGTTTTTTTTATCTGTTTTATATTGCGCAGATGATGAACGCCGTGGCGATAGGTTCGCTGCTCATGCTGCTGTGCGTGCTGATAAAAAGGGAATATATTGTTTTAATAATCGTTCTGCCCTATATGTTTTTGCTCGGCCCCATGCTGTATGACTTTATAAATGATACGGTAGCATTATTGGCCGAAAAGATGCATTTAGAAATTGATAGGTTCGATATTGATCCTTATACCGTTTTTGGTGGATTCAACATTTTGAGCAATAGAAAAAGTTATACGGTGATCCCCTTTGTGCTCGGCATATGCTACACGATAGTTTTCACGCTTCTCAGCTATGTGGCGGTCAGAAGGAGGAGCTACTGAAATGGAGCTTTTAAAAGTTGACGGGATCGGGAAAAATTACCGCAACAAGACGGTGCTGCACAATGTAAATTTTATCATAGAGCAGGGTGAAATATATGGCCTCGTCGGCAACAACGGCGCGGGCAAAACCACGCTTTTAAGGCTCATTGGCAATATGCTGCGGCCCACTTCGGGTAAAATTGTTTTAAATAAAGAGCATTTTAAATCCAAGGTGCGCATCGGCGTGCTCATCGAGCGCCCGGCATATTATTTCGATATGTCCGCCTATGAAAATATAAAGGCAAAGGCGCTTGCCCTCGGGGTGAAATATGCGCCGCAGGATATAAACGGCCTTTTGGAGCTCGTGGGACTGCATAACGTAGGCAAAAAGAATGTGGCCGCCTTTTCAACGGGCATGAAGCAGCGCCTCGGCATAGCGCTTGCCATGGTGGGAGAACCCGATCTGCTGTTGTTCGACGAACCTATCAACGGGCTTGATCCGCAGGGCATACTCGAGATAAGGAACGCACTTTTAAAAATTCATGCCGAGCGAGATGTTACCATGATAATATCCAGCCATATCCTCGATGAGCTTGCAAAAACTGCTACGCGGTTCCTTGTGCTCAACAAGGGCAGTATAATCAAAGACTGCACCAAGGAGCAGTTTGTTTCGGAGTGCGGCGACAAGGCGATAGACGAGTATTATCTGCAGCTTGTAAGCGGCAATTAAATCAATTTTGGTTAACCCCTCCCCGCAGGACGTCCTGCGGGGAGGGGTTTTGCGGCGCGCCGCTGTTGACAGGGCGCGCCGCACGGTGTATAATTATTTTGTAAAATTAAAAAAGGAGGCGGCATATATGCTTGCTATCGGCCAAACGGCCCCCGATTTTGCCCTCTCGGACGAGAGCGGCAAGATATACACCCTTTCAGACTTCGCGGGCAAAACGCTCGTGCTATACTTCTATCCCAAAGACAGCACTCCCGGCTGCACCCGCCAGGCGTGCGCCTTCGGCGCGCTATATCCGCAGCTTAAAGCGCTGGGCGCCGAGGTCGTCGGCGTAAGCAAAGATTCGCCCGCCTCGCACGCAAGGTTCAAAGAGAAAAACTCTCTTCCATTCATCCTCCTGTCCGATCCCGAAAGGGCGGCGCATAACGCCTACGGCGCCATAGGCGAAAAAAAGCTGTATGGCAAAGTTACGGTGGGCACCATACGCACCACTTTCGTAATTGAAGACGGCATAATAACCTACGCCAAGGCGGGCGTATCTCCCGATAAAAACCCCGCCGAAGTGCTCGCCTTTTTGCAGGGCAGAAGGTGAGGCAAAATGCAAATTGACGCGGCAATATGCCGCAACCAACGCCATTTTAAGGGCGCTTATAAAATAAAATTCAAGGGGTAAATGATGAAGAAGATAAAGATAGCCTATATAGGCGGCGGCTCAAAGATGTGGGCGAGGGTGTTCATGTCGGACCTGGCCGTGGCCGAGGGACTGGGCGGCGAGATAGCGCTGTATGACATTGATATCCCCGCCGCGCAGCGCAATGCGGCCATAGGCGGCCATATAAACGCCGACCCCGCAGCAAAGTCAAAGTTCGACTATGTCGTGTATAAAGATATCGAGGGCGCGCTCTCGGGCGCCGACTTTGTGGTGATATCCATTCTGCCCGGCACCTTCAAGGAGATGCGCAGCGACGTGCACGCGCCCGAAAAATACGGAGTGTGGCAGTCGGTGGGCGATACGGCCGGCCCCGGCGGCGTGCTGCGCGCGATGCGCACCGTGCCCATATACGAGGGCTTCGCCAAAAAGATAATGGAGATATGCCCGAATGCGTGGGTGATAAACTTCACCAACCCCATGAGCATATGCGTAAAGACGCTGTACGACGTGTTCCACGGCATAAAGGCCTTCGGCTGCTGCCACGAGGTGTTCCACGCGCAGGAATTTTTGTGCTGCGCATTAAAGGAGATAATGGGGCTTGACGTGCACCGCAGCCAGATTTACACCGACGCCTGCGGCGTAAACCACTTCACTTGGATAACCGAGGCGCGGTATAAGGATATCGACCTTTTGGCGCTCATACCCGAGTTTGAAAAGAGGTTCTATGACGATGGCTATTGCGAGCAGGAGGGGCACGGCCGCTTCGACTTTAAAACCGACCCGTTCTGCTACGGCAACAAGGTAAAGATGGATATGTTCAACAAGTTCGGGGCGCTCGCCGCCGCGGGCGACAGGCACCTTGCCGAGTTCATGCCGCGCGGCTGGTATTTAAAGGACCCGCAAACGGTGAAGAGCTGGCTGTTCAACCTCACCACGGTGGACTATCGCGAGAGGCAGCAGGCCGAGCGCGTCGCCGAAACTGTTGAAATGGCCGAAGGCCGCAGGCCCTTCCCCGTAAAAAAATCGCCCGAGGAGGCGGTGGAGCTGATGAAGGCAATAATGGGCTTCGAAACGGTGGTGTCAAACGTAAATATGCCCAATTTAGGGCAGATGCCGCAGCTTCCCCGTGGCGCCGTGGTAGAAACAAACTGCGTATTTTCAAACGGGCAGGTAAAGCCTGTCGCCGCCAACCCGCTGCCCAAGGCCGTATTAAATTTAGTGCAGCGCGCCTCAACAAATATCGAGGTGTGCTACGAGGGCATAAAGGAGCGCGATTTAAACAAAATTTATCTCTCCTTCTGCAATCAGGCGCTGTGCGACGGCCTCTCGATGGACCAAAGCTACGCGCTGTTCAAGGAGATGTGCATAAACACGCGCGCCTATCTCGACGATTTTTATGATCTCTCCGTACTTTAAATTGTTTTTTTAAATAACGCAATATGCCGCGCGCAAAATTTTGCGCGCGGCATATTACTTTAAAAAGCAAAAGGAGAGAAACGGTATGAGCAAACCGTGGTTGAGCTTTTCGCCGCAAAAGCGGCGTTTTAAAAAATAAAATTGATTTAAATTGCAATTAAATTATTTAATTAAATTATGTATTTTAATTTTTATTTAATTATTTTTTAATTATTTTTTAATTATTTTTTAATTATTTTTTAATTTTAATTTCAGGCGTCCGTGCGGCTTTTTACCACGCCACGCTCCAATAATCAGGCGCGCTGCCCGTGGCAAAGGTTACGACTATCATAATAATAAAGTCCAAAACTATCGCAACGCCCAGTGTGCAGTCGATAACGGTGGCGGCCTTGGTGCCCATCTTGGATATAAGCCTCATCATCGGCTCAAAGGCAAACGCCATCAGGGCATACACGCCCCCGCCGTACAAAAGGGTGGTTATCCCCGATGTGTAGCGCGTTATGTGGGTGGGTATGTCGCTGTAGTCCCAAAGTATCACGCCCGCGCACTTTTCGTATATCATGCCCACGGCTATCTCGCCTATCATAATAAAGGCGAATATCACGGCAAAGTAAATTATGTGCGAAAGTATCTTTGTTTTGAGCGACTTCTTTTTGAATATGCGTATGTTAAAAAACCTCAGCTCGTTGGGCGTGCCCATAAGTATGTATACGGCAAGCAGCGCAATGCCGTAGGCAAACAAAAAGGGCAGCAGCTGGTGGCGGCAGTCGAATATGTGTTTTGTCACCATTCTGCCAGCATTTTCGGCGCAGAAGCCAAAAAAGGAAAATATTATCATGCCGATAATAAAATAGCGCACGTCATAGCCGAATATGGTGAGCGCCTTTTTCTTGCCCTTTTCCTCCACAGTTTCGGCGGGCAGTACAGCCGAATTTTCCATAAACGTTCTCCTTGTATCTGTATTTACTATACGCCGCATTTGTTAAATGTTTATAAAGTTTTTATAAACGCGCTATAAACTATTTTTTATATCTGTCGCACTTTCGGGCGGCGCATGTCGCCCCCTTGCGCCCATTTGCGCCCATGTTTCCTGTTACATATGCATATTATAGCCCGCCCGTTAAAATTTAATTTGCAAATCGTTAATATTTTGTAAATGTGTATGTTTTTAAAGGGGCTTGCATTTGCGGCGGAATGTGCTATAATGTATTAAAAACAAATACAGGAGATGTATATATGAACGCCATAGTCGAAAATATGATAACGCGCAGAAGCATCAAAAAGTACAGGCCCGACCCCGTCCCCGAGGAGCTTATGAACGAAGTGATAGAGGCGGGCGAGTATGCCGCAAGCGGCATGGGCAGGCAGCCCTGCATAATTTTGGCGGTGACCAATAAGGAGGTGCGCGACAGGCTCTCCGCCATAAACGCGCAAATTATGGGCAGGGAGGGCGATCCCTTCTACGGCGCGCCCGCAGTTTTGGTGGTGCTCGCCGACAGAAGCGCCAACACCTATATATACGACGGCTCGTTAGTTATGGGCAACATGCTCAACGCCGCGCACGCGCTGGGACTGGGCAGCTGCTGGATACATCGCGCCAAGGAGACCTTTAATACCGATGAGGGCAAAAACCTTTTAAAGGACCTCGGCGTAGAGGGCGACTACGAGGGCATAGGCAACTGCGTGATAGGCTACGCCGCCGAAGAGCGCGAGCCCAAGCCCCGCAAGGAAAAATTCGTATATTATATAAAATAAAAAATCAATTTTTAATTAAATTAAATTTTAATTAAATTATTTTATTTTTTATTTTAAATTTATTTTTTGCGCGGGCAGGTAAAACTTTCTGCGCAAAAAAACAGCAGGTGAATGATGACAAAGTATGTTATCGCCCTCGACCAGGGCACTACGAGCACGCGCGCCGTGCTCTTCGATAAGTCTGGCGCGGCAATTTCGTCATACGGGCGCGAGGTAGAGCAGTTCTACCCCGCCCCGGGGCTCGTAGAGCACGATCCCGAGGAGCTGTTCTTCTCCTCGCAGCGCGCCGTGCAAAAGGCCATGGAGCTTGCGGGCGCAACCGCCGCCGATATCGCCGCGATAGGCATCACCAACCAGCGCGAAACGGCCATAGTGTGGGAGCGCGCCACGGGCAGACCGGTGTGCAACGCCATAGTGTGGCAGTGCCGCCGCACGGCGGAGCGCTGCCGTCAGCTCGAAGAGCTCGGTTTCTCGGATATGATACGCCAAAAGACGGGCCTCATACCCGACCCCTACTTTTCTGCAACAAAGCTGGAGTGGATATTAAACAATGTTCCCGGCGCGCGCGAGCGGGCGGAGCGGGGCGAGCTGCTGTTCGGCACTGTGGATACATACCTTATATGGCGGCTCACGGGCGGCAAGGTGTTCGCCACCGACTATACAAACGCCTCGCGCACCATGCTGTTCAACATACACGCGCTTGAATGGGACGGCGAGCTGTTAAAGCTGTTCGGCGTGCCGCGCTGCATGCTGCCCGAAGTTCAGGCGTGCGGCGGCGACTTCGGCGTAACGCAAAACAGCTTTTTCGGCGGAAGTATCCCCATACGCGGCGTTGCGGGCGACCAGCAGGCGGCGCTCTTCGGCCACCTGTGCGTAAACGAGGGCGACGCAAAGAACACCTACGGCACGGGCTGCTTTCTCCTCATGAACGCGGGCGGCAGGGCGTGCACGCAAAACGGGCTGCTCACCACCCTCGCCGCGTGCGTGGATGGCAGGCCCTCGTATGCGCTCGAGGGCTCGGTATTCATAGGCGGCGCGGCCGTGCAGTGGCTGCGCGACGGACTGGGGCTCATATCCTCGGCCGCCGAAACGGAGGAACTCGCCGAAAGGGTGAAGGACAGCGCCGGCATGTACTTCGTGCCCGCCTTCAACGGGCTGGGCGCGCCCTATTGGGACGGCTCGGCGTGCGGCATACTCAGCGGAATTACGCGCGGCGCAAAAAAGGAGCACGTCGTGCGCGCCGTGCTCGAGGGCATAGCCTACCGCGTAAACGACGTCCTCCGCGCCATGGAGAGCGCCTCGGGCGTAACCCTTTCACACCTCGCCGTAGACGGCGGCGCAAGCGCCAACAACTTTTTGATGGACTTCCAGGCAAATATCTCCGGCTGCGAGGTGGTGCGCCCCGCCATAACCGAGGTGACCTCGCTGGGCGCGGCGTATATCGCGGGGCTCTCCTCCGGCTTCTGGAAGGGGCTCGACGAGCTGCGCGGCAACATGCAGGTAGACAGGGTATTTTCCCCCTCGATGGAGGAGGGCGAGCGCTCTCGCCTCATTTCGGGCTGGCAACGCGCCGTGCGCCGCTCGCGCTTAAATTAAAATATTTAATTAAAATTTATTTTATTTTTAATTTTTTGCGGAAAATAAAATAAAAATAAGTTCAATCGATTGAACTGAAATCGTATAAAAATTCAATTAAAAAAATCAAATTAAAATTGTATTTTTATAAAAAATAAAAATAAATTTATGGAAAATAAAAAATTAAAATTAAATTTCGAGCTCGTGCCGGACAGCTGCTGGTATTCAAACCTTCGCAGCCTGCTCACAAAGGCGCAGTGGGACGCCGTGCGCAAAAAGGTGTATGCCCGCGCGGGCGGGAAGTGCATGATATGCGGCGCGCCCTCAAGCAGGCTGGAGGCGCACGAGCAGTGGGAGTATGACGAAAAGAACTGCGTGCAGCGCTTAAAGGCAATAATCGCCGTGTGCCCCGCCTGCCACGCCGTCATTCACATCGGCCGCACGCAGCTCAAGGGCAACGTGCGCGCCGCCGAGGACCACTTCATGCAGGTCAACGGCTGCAGCTATGGCGAATACCGCAAAGCTCTCGGCGAGGCCAACGAGGCGCACGCCCGCCGCAACCGCGTGTCGGAGTGGAAGCTGGATATCTCCGCGCTGGCAAATTATATATAATATTGTTTAAATTGCGTAAAATTTCGGCGGGGCTCCGTTTTCGGGGTGCCCGCCCTTTGCATGTGTTGCGCCCGCCCTTTGTACGCGCTGTAAGTTTTTTTCACGCCGCACGCCCCCGCGGCTGGGCGGTATTGTAAAAAGTTTTCAACATTGCCCGCCTGTTTATCAACACCGCCCGCCTGCCGGCGATATTTGCGCCAAAACGGCGGCTTTGTGGCAGGTTGCACATTGAAATAAAATAACATACAACATATTGTGGTGCTCCGCTTGACAGCGCACTATATCTGTTATATACTTGATAGTACTGTGCGGCGAGGGGCGGCATATGCCAAAATGGCGCCCGAATGCGCAAAAACTGCCAAAAAAGTGTCTGTTTTGCGTATATCGCGCCGCGCCGCGGCACAAAAAAATATTGCCGGCGCGCCGTATTTTTTGCTATGGCATGCGTTCCGCTGTGCCCGCCCTGCGGCATATATAACAAATTATTATACAAGATATTGTGTTTTTAGTATTGACAAAGCACAATATGTGTGGTATGATATAGGTGTTCGCCAAAGATAAGGGGAAATATCTTTAAACTTCGCGGCCGAAAGCCGCAAAAGCGTTGGCAAATATAGTATAAGTTCTGTTCTGCGCGGCAATGCGCGCCACTTGAGGAGGAGTTACATGAAAGTTATAAAGAGAGACGGCACAACGTGCGATTTCGACGGCAACAAGATAGCCGTCGCCATACAAAAGGCAAATGCGTCGGTAGATCCCGAAGACAGGATAACCGATGAGCAGATAACCGCCATCGTCGACGACATATCGTCCCGCCACAGAGCGCGCCTTTTGGTCGAAGATATCCAGGATATGGTGGAGGAGAAGCTCATGGAGCTGCAGAAGTACGAGCTCATGAAGTCCTACATCATATACCGCTATGAAAGGGCGCTCGTAAGAAAGGCCAACACCACCGACGAGAGCATACTTTCGCTCATACGCAACGCCAACAAGGACGTAATGGAGGAGAACTCCAACAAAAACGCCCGCACGGCGTCCACCCAGCGCGACCTCATCGCGGGCGAAGTTTCAAAGGACCTCACCCGCAGGATCCTTTTGCCCGAATATATCTCCAAGGCACACGACGAGGGCGCCATCCACTTCCACGACGCCGACTATTTCCTTCAGCCCATATTCAACTGCTGCCTTATAAATATCGAGGATATGCTCGATAACGGCACGGTAATGAACGGCAAGATGATCGAAAGCCCCAAGTCCTTCCAGGTTGCGTGCACGGTGGTAACGCAGATAATCGCCTCCGTCGCGTCCTCGCAGTACGGCGGCCAGTCTGTGAACATGGCCCATCTCGGCAAATACCTTCGCCGCACTAAAGAGAAGTACATGAAGCAGTGCAACGAGCAGTTCGGCGACGAGATAAGCCAGGAAGAGAAGGACAAGATAGTCGCCATGCGCCTTAAAGACGAGTTAAAGGCCGGCGTTCAGACCATACAGTACCAGATAAACACCTTAATGACTACCAACGGTCAGTCGCCGTTCGTCACCTTGTTCCTCTATTTAAAGCCCGACGATCCCTACATCGAAGAGAACGCCATGATAATAGAGGAGATACTCCGCCAGCGCTACCAGGGCATCAAGAACGAGGTGGGCGTATACGTCACCCCCGCGTTCCCCAAGCTCGTGTACGTGCTCGACGAAAACAACTGCTTAAAGGGCGGCAAGTACGACTACCTCACCAAGCTTGCGGTAAAGTGCTCTTCAAAGCGCCTCTATCCCGACTATATCTCGGCAAAGAAGATGCGCGAAAATTACGAGGGCAACGTATTCTCACCCATGGGCTGCCGCTCCTTCCTCGCACCCTGGAAGGACGAAAACGGCAACTACAAGTTCGAAGGCCGCTTCAACCAGGGCGTCGTATCCATAAACCTTCCCCAGATAGGCATACTTGCAAGGGGCGATGAAAAGAAGTTCTGGGATCTCATGGAAGAGAGGCTGCAGCTGTGCTTTGATGCACTCATGGTGCGCCACAATGCGCTCATGGGCGTCTCGTCCGATGTATCGCCCATACATTGGCAGTACGGCGCCATCGCCCGCCTCGATAAGGGCGAAAAGATAGATAAATACCTCTTCGGCGGCTATTCGTCGATCTCGCTCGGCTATATAGGCCTGTATGAAGTGACCAAACTGATGACGGGCGAGTCGCACACCACGCCCAAGGGCCAGGAGTTCGCGCTCAAAGTAATGCATTGCCTGCGCGATCACTGCGACAAGTGGAAGGAGCAGACCAACATCGGCTTCGCGCTCTACGGCACCCCCGCAGAGAGCCTGTGCTACCGCTTCGCCCGCATCGATAAGGAGCGCTTCGGCACCATAAAGGACGTCACCGATAAGGGCTACTACACCAACTCCTACCACGTCGACGTGCGCGAACATATCGACGCATTCCACAAGTTCGAGTTCGAAAGCCAGTTCCAGAAGATCTCTTCGGGCGGCGCCATCTCCTATGTGGAGATACCCAACATGCGCAACAACCTCGCCGCAATGGAGGACGTCGTAAAATTCATATACGACAATATCCAGTACGCCGAGTTCAACACCAAGTCCGACTATTGCCAGGTATGCGGCTACGACGGCGAAATAATGATAAACGATAATTACGAGTGGGAGTGCCCCATCTGCCACAACAAGGACCAGCGCAAGATGAACGTAACGCGCCGCACCTGCGGATATCTCGGCGAAAACTTCTGGAATGTGGGGAAGACGAAGGAAATTAAAGCACGCGTCCTCCACTTGTAATAAACTTCATATAAGCGTCGCATAACTTTGTTGCGCTGCGGCAACCTTCGGTCATTTACGCTTCAGTAAACTCCCTCAGGTTTTCCTCGCGCGCCGCGTTCTGCTCGCTTCTCTGAAGTTTATGCTCCGCGTTGATCGTGCCTTGTCTTGCTCGCATCTTCAAGGCCGATAGGCGGGCGCGTAAAGAGGTAATACTTACCGCCCCTTTGAGGGGAGGTGTCGCGAAGTGACGGAGGGGTTTCACAAGCAGCGCAGCCGCTCTCGCCGTCCCTATAGGGAAGGTGGGGCGAGCGTATGCGAGCCTCGGAAGGGTTAGTGCACGCAATCTTTCAAATGCAAAACAATATTTTAAGCGCGCCGCGCATTATTTAATGCGCGGCGCATACTATTAAATACACTCAACAAAACTGCCTTACAGGCCGCGCCGCGGGCGCGGTACTACCATAAAAAATTCTTGTTGATATGCCGTTAATTCGCGCATATTACGGGGGCAATCATGAATTACGGAACAATAAAATATTACGACATAGCCAACGGCCCCGGGGTGCGCGTTTCGCTGTATGTAAGCGGCTGCCGCAACCACTGCAAGGGGTGCTTCAATCAGGAGACGTGGGACTTCTGCTACGGCGAGCCCTTCACCGAGGAGACCGAGCAAAAGATATTCGACGGGCTCTCGCGCTCGTATATAAAGGGCTTTTCGCTGCTCGGCGGCGACCCGTTCGAGCCCGAAAATCAGCTCGCCCTCGTCGACTTCATGGAGCGCCTGCGCGCAAAGTTCCCCGATAAATCGGTGTGGGCGTGGACGGGCTATAACTTTGAATCTGACCTGCTCACCGGCAAAAAGGGCGATCCCGAGGTGTGCATGCGCCTTTTGAAGTGCATCGACGTGCTCGTCGACGGCCGCTTTGTGGAGGAACTCAAAAATCCCGACCTCTTTTTCCGCGGCTCGTCAAATCAGCGCGTGATACTCGTAAAGCCCTCGCTCGAAAAGGACGAGGTGGTGCAGATGGTCTCCGAAACGGACAGGCTATATTTGCGCGCCTTCCTCGCAAGCGACGAGGACGACCTGTTTGAAATGCTCGGCGACGAGCAGACCATGCAGTATATCGAACCCGCATGCTCGCGTGAAAAGACGGCGGAATTTTTGCACAAGACGTGCATGGGCAGCGCAAACGCCTTTGCGATAGAGCTCAAAGATACCGGCAAGATGATAGGCTGCATATTCTTTAAGCCGCTCGGCGAAAGGGCGTTCGACGTCTGCTGCATGGTAAATAAGGACTGCCGCAGGCAGGGCTACGCCACCGAGGCGGTGAACTCCGCGTTTGATCACGCCTTTACCGAGATGGGCGCGTTCGAGCTCTCGGCATCGATAGACGAGCGCAACGAGCCAGCGCTTAAATTTGCGCGCGCACTCGGCATGAAGTTCACAAACACCGTAAGGGTGGGCGGTGCCAGGCTGCTCACATACGTAAAAACAAAGGGCAACAAATAACGGCCGCAAGCTCGCGTGCCCCATTGGTGCGGCAATATGCCGCAAATACCGCAAAATAAAAGGTAAAAACGCACATGAATATAGCCATAAAAAAACTCGATAAAAACGCCAAAATTCCCGCATACGGCAGCGAGTATGCCGCGGGCGCCGACCTCTATGCCTGCCTGAATGAAGAGGTGACCATCCCCGCCGGCGAAACTGCCGTCATCCCCACGGGCATAGCGCTGGAACTCCCCGTGGGCTATGCAGGGCTGATATACGCGCGCAGCGGCCTCGCCACAAAGCAGGGCCTTGCCCCCGCAAACAAGGTGGGCGTGGTAGACTGCGACTACCGCGGCGAGGTAAAGGTGGCCCTGCATAATCACTCTAAAGAGGCGCGCACCGTCGCCCCCGGCGACCGCATCGCCCAGCTCGTCATAACGCCCTACATCACCGCCGTATTCGAGGAGAAGGACGAACTCTCCTCCACGGAGCGCGGCGCGGGCGGCTTCGGCTCCACCGGCAAAAATTGACCTGCCCTCTGCGGGCGGGTATGTCGTTTGCAGGCGGCGCGTACGTCGTTTGCAGGCGGCGCGCATGCCGTTAATTGCGGCATATATGCCACCCGATCGGGATATATATGCCTTTGGCGGCGCAGTATGCCCCAAATAACGCAGCATATCAAAAATAACGATGCATATAAATAGCGATACATATAAATAAAACAACCCGTAAGTAACTTCCGCCGCGGGGCTGCAAAATTTGCAGCCCCGCGGCGTTTTACATGTTCAGACAGCAATATTTTACACTTTTATTACAACTTCATGCACATTATTTTACAAGCGATATGTATAATTATAATCGCGATACCTTGTGCGAGGTATACATAAAAGAGGTAATTTCAAATGCTTACGGCAACAAATATATGTAAAATCTACAAGACGAGCCGCGGCGAGGTGACGGCGCTTGCGCCCTGTTCGCTCGAATTCGGCGAAAGCGGGCTGGTGCTCATCTGCGGCGAGAGC
Organism: uncultured Clostridia bacterium; assembly: GCA_944330115.1. Taxonomy (GTDB): domain Bacteria; phylum Bacillota; class Clostridia; order Christensenellales; family Borkfalkiaceae; genus Coproplasma. Next base: position 49,222 of record CALVIN010000005.1, on the reverse strand, counting down.
GGCAGCGGCAAAACTACGCTCTTGAATATCCTTAGCGGCGCCGACAGCGCCACTTCCGGCGGAGTAAAAAGTTCTTACGGCAAAAATTATTGTTCGTATGTGTTTCAGGGCGGCAGGCTTTCAGACAGCCTCACCGTAAAAGAAAATTTTGCGCTCATAGATAAGCTCTTCCCCGGCAGGTGCGCCGACTGCGCGTCGCTTACGGAGGAGTTCGGCGTAAAGGAGCTGCTTGCGCGCAAGCCCTCTGAGCTGTCCTTCGGCGAGGTGCAGCGCGCCGCTATACTGCGCGCCGCAATGGCCAACCGCCCGGTGCTGTTTGCGGACGAACCCACCGCCAACCTCGACGAGGAGAATTGCCGCGCTGTGGCAAAGCTGCTCAAGGATATTTCGCGGCAAAGATTGGTGCTCGTATCCACGCACGAGCGCGAGTATTTCGAGGATATTGCCGACCGTATCATAGTTTTAAAGCGCGGCAAAATAGTTTCCGATACAGCAAACAACGAACGTTCCGAAGACCGTATAAGCGCGCCGCCCGCAATTTTTTCGGGCGGCGCCACGTCGAAGTTAAACACCGCCGCGCCCCGCTTTGGTGCAAAAACCGCCTTCTGGCTTGCCGGCAAAACGCTTCGCCGCACGGCGCTCGCGGTGGCGCTCACCATGGTTTTCCTTGTGGTGTGCCTTTTTTCGCTTATAACATGCTCAAACATCTTTCTGGCGGACGATATATCCGGGACGGTGGCCGCTCTGCGCAACGACGGCTCGCCCGTATACGAACTCAAGCGCGACTATGTAAGTTATACCGAAATTTATGAGAAATCTTACGACGCACCCTGGGGCAGAGATTACGGCGAATCTCTTGATCATTATTTCAATAACGGGGACTATTCTCCCATAAGCGACGAGCAGTTCGAAGAGCTTGGCGAAAAGTACGGCGCCGTTCCATTTTACGAATGGAGCGGTTCGCTTTTTGTATCGGGCGCAGATATCCCGGAAATTCCCATAAGGCGGATATATATTTCCGATACCTGCTTCTTCCCCGTTGTATACGGCTCTGCCGACCTCGGCGAGGGCATCGCCATAAGTCTTACCGCAGCGCAGAAATATTGCCGCAGCTACGGTGCGGAAAGCGCTGAGGATATGATAGGCAAGCAGGCCGGCAACTATATCGTAAAATGTATATACGATTCCGAGAGCGCTGCATACAGCGGCGGTAAGCTCGACGAAGAGTTGAGCGAAGATTTTGAAGGGCGCATAATAGTGCCGGAAGATATATTTTGGAGTGAATTTGCCGACTGTGGGCAAAAATTCTTTAAATTCTATGATTCCAGATTTTACAGCGGCATTTACCAGGTGTATGCAAATACATATCCGTCCGTGCTTGACGATGATTACTTTGCGCCTATAACGGAGGGCGGGCCCGAAGAGGGAGAGGTGTTTGTTTCAGAGAACTATGCCCTGGAGAATGGCGGTGCGGAGGCATTGCTCGGCACGCAGGTCACGTTTAACGTCATCACGCCGGGCGGCGGCTATGTTCCCTTTTCGTTTACCATAACCGGCCTGTTTTACTCCCTTCAAACAGATTTCGATCTTATATTTTCGGAGGAGGACGCCGATAAGATGTTCACTGTCGGCGGCGACTGGCGCATGGACGACAACAGTGGTATATGCCTGCCCGAATATAGTGCCGGCGACATAGAGGAGCTCAAGGCGGCGGGCTATTCCGAAAATTCATACCTCTCGGGATATATTGTCGAGGCGCAGAGTTGGTTCGATACTATAGTCGGTATTTTGGCCATAGTGTGCGCCGTATCGGGTGTGTGCGCGCTTGCGGCGCTTGTCTTTTATGCCATATATGCCTTTGCCCGCTGCGGGCGCGAGGTGGGCATTTTGCGCTCGTTCGGGCTCTCCCCCGCGAACTGTGCGGCGATGTTCGTCTGTCAGCTGGCTGTGGCGGTTGCGGCGGCATTTATAGCAGGTCTTTTAATAGGCCTTGCCGCTATCCCCGCATGGAATGCTGTGTCGTTTGCCGTTGCGGGCGCAATGCCGGTATATTTAGCTCCGCTCGGCATTGTTGCGGTCATTGTTGCAACGCTCGCCGTGTTTGCCCTGGGCGTGCTGTTCATATATCTCGGCGCGGCAAAAAAGAGCGCGGCAAAATTTTTGGCAGACGGTTAAAAAAATAGCCTTAAATGCCGTCATCCCATTGCCGATATGAGGGCATGCATTAAAATAATTGTTTAAATATCCGCCGCGGGGCTGCAAAATTTGCAGCCCCGCGGCGCCCTTACATCGGCCTTTGTGCGGGCGCCATTTAAAAAATAACAAAAGCTGTTTGCAATTTTCAGATAATACTTGACAAAACGGCTGCATAAATAGTAAACTATATGAGTAATAAAATACTTATTTGCGCGGCACGCTCGCTCAATGCGCTGCGCCGCACGGAGGATATAAATGGCAGAGTATTATGTTGGCATCGATATTGGCGGAATGACCATAAAGGGCATCGTTTTGGACGGAGAGGGCAAGGCCCTCGTAGAGGACGTGGCGGTCACCGGTTCTGAAAACGGCGGCGACTTCATGTGCGACATCATCGGCGAACTTGTGTTCTCCATGCTCAAAAAGTGCGGCGGCACCAAGGAGGAGGCGTATGTGGGCGTCGGCTGCCCCGGCGTGATAGACAGCGAGCACGGCGTGCTCGTGTTCTCGGGCAACTTAAACCTCCGCGACTATCCCCTCGCAAAGAAGATAGAGGAGCGCATAGGCATACCCGTAAAGGTCACCAACGACGCCAACGCGGCCGCCCTCGGCGAGGCAAAGTTCGGCGCGGGCAAGAACTATAAAAACAGCATACTCGTAACGTTAGGCACGGGCGTGGGCGGCGGCATAATAATCGACGGCAAGCTCTTCGAGGGCTATAAGTCGGCCGGCGCCGAAATAGGCCACATGGTGATAGAGCGCCACGGCGACGTATGCACATGCGGCAGACGCGGCTGCTTCGAGGCGTATTGCTCGGCCACGGCGCTCGTTCGCCGCACCCGCAGGCAGATGGAGGACAACCCCCGCTCTGCCATGTGGACAAAATACACCTCCGATACCGCCAACGGGAAGACGGCGTTCGACTTCTATCACACCGATATCGACGCAAAGGAAGTCGTCGATTGGTACACGAAATACCTTGCATGCGGCCTTGCAAACCTTGCAAACATCTTCCGTCCCGAAGTCATCATGCTCGGCGGCGGCGTGAGCGAGCAGGGCGATAACCTCATCGTTCCCGTGCAGACGTATGTCGATAAAGAGCTGTTCGGCGGAACGGCCTATGCACCTGTAAAAATAGTAAAGGCCTCGCTCGGCAGCAAGGCAGGCGCGTACGGCGCCGCGGCGCTCGCCATGAGGGATTGACCATGACGAGAGATATACCCGAAATTTCCCTTCAGCGGCTGCCGATATATTTAAATTATTTAAAGTCGCTGCCCGAAGGGGATAAATACATATCCTCGGGCGCGATAGCCGCCGCGCTCGGCATGGGCGAGGTGCTCGTGCGCAAGGATCTGGCTTACACAAGCAGCTCGGGCCGCCCCAAGGTGGGGTATGTGCGCACCGAACTCATCGCCGCCATAGAGGACTACCTCGGCTGCAATAAAAAGAAAAACGCCATACTCGTCGGCGTCGGCGGGCTGGGCAGTGCCCTGCTCTCTTACGGCGGCTTTGCGAAGTACGGCATCGACATAGTGGAGGCGTTCGACAGCGATCCCGAAAAGATAGGCACGTCGATAGGCGGCAAAATGATAAGCGTCGATAGCGAGGTTGCCTCCGCCGTGCAAAAATACGGCGCCGTGCTCGCCATTCTGGCCGTGCCCGCTTCGGCGGCGCAGCAGGTGTGCGACGGGCTGGTCGGCTCGGGCATAAAGGGCATATTAAACTTCGCCCCCGTGCAGCTCAAATCGCCCGAAAGCGTCGTGGTGCGCAATATCGACGTAGCCGCAAGCCTTGCAATACTTGCAAGCCTGCTGTAAAATGCGTCATTTCCGCGCCATAAAAAGCGCAAAAAATAAAATTAAAATTAAAATTAAAATTCAATTTAATTAAAATTCAATTTAATTAAAATTTAAATTAAAATTTAAAATTCCGCGCATTATTTTTTGTGCGGAATTTTTTATTTGTATGGCGGCTAATTGCCGCATGACGGCATATCGTTGCATTGCGGCGGGCTTCGGGCGCGCTCTTGTGGCGCAGAGCGCCCCGTAAAAGCGGCAAAAACTGCCATTCTACTCATGGTAGAGCTGCATATTTTGCGGTAGAGCGGCCAAATTAAACCGTAGAAGGCAGGCACATGCATTTTACGCCGCAATGAATTGATTTTTCTTTAAAATTATAATAAAATGGACTTGATAAAAAATAAAATAAATATGCGCGGCGCGCCCTATCTGTACCGCCGTCCGCCTGTCCGGGACGGGCCCGTTTTATTTCCATTCGCTATGCCATAGCGGGCACGGCGAATGCGCGCGCGGCAAATTAAAAGGAGAAGTAATATGGCTGACTACAAAATTACATGCTGCTCTACCGCCGATATATCCGCCGAACACTTAAAGTCGCTCGGCTGCGCGTTCGGCAAATATCACTATATAATCGACGGAAAAGACTTCGCCGACGACCTCTATTCCACCATAACCCCCGCCGAGTTTTACGGCAAGATAGATGCGGGCGCAATGCCCACCACATCGCAGGTCACTCCCGAAGAGCTGTGCGAAGTTTTCGAGCCGGTGCTCGCCGCAGGGTACGACCTTCTTCACATAGAGTTCTCCTCCGGCCTTTCGGGCGGCTGGCAGTCGGCGCTCGCGGCGCAGGCGGCCATGCAGAAGAAGTATCCCGACCGCAAGGTGTATGTGGTCGATTCGCTTGCGGCGTCCTCGGGCTACGGCCTGCTCGTAGATAAGGCCGCCGAGCTCAAGGCGGGCGGCATGGGCATCGACGAGCTCAAAAAGTGGGTGGAAGATAACAGGCTGCGCGTAAAGCACTGGTTCTTTGCCACCAATCTTGCGCACTTCAAGCGCGGCGGCAGGGTATCCGGCCCCGCGGCGGCCATAGGCACCCTCCTCAACATCTGCCCCGTAATGGACGTCAACTGCGAGGGCAAGCTCATCGTACGCCGCAAGGCGCTCGGCAGAAAGAAGGCCATAAAGGACCTCTTCGCCTGCATGTGCGAGCAGGCCGAGGGCGGCCTTGCGTATTCTGGCAAGTGCTACATAAGCCACTCGATGATGGATGACGAGGCAAATCAGCTCAAGGGCATGATAGAGGACGCCTTCCACAACTTAAACGGCAAGGTGGAAATAAACCCCATAGGTACGGTAATAGGTTCGCACACCGGCCCCGGCACGGTCGCGCTCTTCTTCTTTGCCTCCGATAAGCGCGGACAGTAAGTTTTTTTAAGCATCATACGGGCGCGCGCCGCAAAAAATTGCGGCGCGCGCCTTAAAATGTTTTTTGCGGCAGCGATATTTTTTTATTGCCCTGTAAACTTGCGTTAAAATTGACATATCCGTCGATATAATATATAATATCTAAAATGTTGCGGCAAATTTACCCTTGCCGTACCGCCGCCCGAGGCACGGCCCGCGGCGGTCAAAAATATCCGGAGTTATTCAAGTGGATCAAAACAAAACATCAAAAAATTGCACCGCCGCAGGGTGCGATAACGAGGCCGCGCAGGGCGGAGTGCCCCCCGAAGGGCAGGAGGCCGGCGTAAACGCGCTGCCCGCCCAAAGCGCAACGGCGGAAAATACCCCCGCCCAAAGCGCCGCAGATATCCCCGCCGCCCAAAGCGACGCGGGCGATACGCGCGAAGGCGGCACGAACGGCGGCGATGAAGGGAGAGCTTCGGGCGATGCGCCCGCCGCAGATATCGCAGCCCCCGCAGGCGCAGAGAGCAACGGCGGCGGGCTTAAAAGCGCACAGCCGCCCAAAAGAAAGCGCGGCTGGATATGGAACATCGTCCTCATCGTAATAATAGCCCTGGGCCTCTGGAGCCTGTTCGGCATTTCGGGCGAGATATCGGAGGACGGCATGACCTTCGGCGAGGCCATGTCGAGCATAAACCTTTCGGGCGCGCTCATGTTGCTTGCGGTAATTTTGGGCGTGATGATAGTCGACTGTCTCAAATTCTGCGTGGTAAACAAGGCGGTGATAGGCCGCGTGCGCCCGGGCGTGGCAATAAAAACCAGCTTTTTGGGCAAGTTTTACGACGGCATAACGCCCTTTTCCACGGGCGGACAGCCCATGCAGATATACTACATGACCACAAAGGGCGTAAGCGGCGCCGATTCCTCGGCGGTGGTGCTCATTCGCTACTTCGGCAGCATCTTCGGCTTCACCTTCCTCGGCGCGCTGTTCATGATACTCGGCGTCTCCCTCGGCTATATCGATAACGTGGGCGTGGGCAAAACGCTGCTCATGGTGTGCGGCTGGGTGGGCTTTGCCGCCAACCTAATTCTGCCCGTATTCATCGCCTTTTTCGTTTTCATGCCCAAGCTTGCGCACAAGCTCACGGGCTGGTTCATAAACGCCGGCGTAAAGCTGCACATAGTAAAAAACAAGTATAAGACGATGGCAAAGGCGCTCAAAATCGTCGACGACTTCACAAAGTCGTTCAAAATAATAGTAAAGCGCCCCGTTTGCCTCGTTCTCTTTCTTATCTGCTGCTTCGCCGAAAATTTCCTCACCTTCTCGGTGCCCTACTTTGTTATGAACGCGCTCTCGTGCGAGGTAAACGGCATGTTCTTTATGATAATGTCGCTCAACGTGTTTGCCACATTCGGCGTATCCTTCATACCCACTCCGGGCAACTCGGGCGTGGTAGAGGGCATGGGCGTGCTTGCGTTCAACGTTGCGGCGGGCGCGGCGCTCGCCTGGTCGGTGTTCTTCTGGCGCTTCTCGGTGTATTATATCTATATATTCATCGGCATCTTCATCACGATATTCGATCTTATAATAAAAAATACAAGGGCTAAAAAGCGTGTAAAAAATGAATAAGACGATAATGCTCGGCATAGACGGCTGGTACCCGCAGGTAGACGGCGGCACCAACGTCGTCAAAAATTACCGCAAAAACCTTAAAAAGGTGTGCGACTGCGAGATAATCGCCCCCTCATACGGCAAAAAGTACGATGAAGAGGGCGAGCGCGTGTATTGCGCGGGCGTGTTCCACAACTTCTCGCTCGGCGTGCCCTTTATAAGTTTCCGTAACTCCATGCCGGGGCACGATAAAAAGCTGAAAAAATTTTTAGAGCAGAGGCAGCCCGTGCTTCTCCACGCGCACTCGCCCTTTGCCATATGCGGCTACTTTTTAAAGTATGCAAAAAAGCACGGCGTCCCCGTGGTATACACCTTTCACACCCGCTTTAAAGACGAATTTATGCGCGTGACGCACTCGCGCCTCATCACCGCCGTGATGATGAGCATAATAATGCGCAACATCCGCCGTGCCGACTATGTGTGGGCGGTGAGCGCAAGCTCGGCAACGGTGCTTCGCCAATACGGCTATAAGGGCGATATAAAGGTAATGCCCAACGGCACCGATATGCCCGTCATCTCCGTTGAAGAGGGGGCGGCGCTCGCCCGCGATTTTGAAAAAGAGTGGGGGATATCCCCTAACGAACGGATATTTATGTATTCGGGCAGGGTGGTAACGGTAAAAAATATCGCCTTCTCCTTCGAGGTGATCGCCGAACTCAAAAGGCGGGGCTTTGCCTGCAAATTTTTCGTAGTTGGCTCGGGTGACGACCTCGAATACCACAAAAAGCTGGCGGCAAAGCTGGGCTTGCAGAACGAGGTGATATTCACCGGCTTTATGAGCGACAGAAATAAGCTCCGCGCCTGCTACTGCCGCGCCGACCTGCTGCTCTTTCCCTCGCTGTTCGATACCTTCGGGCTGGTGGTGCAGGAGGCGGCCGCCTGCCGCACGCCCTCCTTCGTGCCCGAAAATTCCTGCTCGGCAGAGATGATAGAAGACGGAAAAACGGGCTACATCTCCCCGCTGAATGTCTCCGTATGGGCAGACAGGATAGAGGAGATATTCTCTCCGCAAAACGCTGCCGCCCGCCTTGCCGTGCGCGAAAATTCCTCTTCGATGGTGCTTTCGTGGGAGAGCGCCGTATCCTTCGCCGAGGAGGAGTACGAAAAAATACTCGGCTATAAATTAGAAAAATAAATTAAATTAAAATTAAAGTATTTATTTTTTTAATATTTAATTTCACCCCAATGGAGGCCGCAACACCCGCTTTTTGGCATAAAAAATGCAGTTTATGCGCCTTTTAATGCAAAATAAGCGGCTTTTGGCTAACCTCTTGACATGGCGGGCTCAATATATTATAATTTTTTTGTCGGCGCGCTTTTTTTGCACTAAAAGTGCGTTATTTTTGCGCGCGGCAAATTTATCCGTACGCAGCGGAAAGCAGAGTGATCCAACATGCAGACATTGAACACGGTAATAACGGTGCTCACCGCGGTGGTGACCGTATTTACGGCATATCAGATATTCTATCTCGTTCTCGGCATATTTTCGCCGAGGGCAAAGTATGCGCCGTCACAAAAAAAGCACCGCTTCGCCGTCGTCATCTGCGCCCGCAACGAGGAGCGCGTCATCGGCAAACTTATCGAGAGCATACACGCGCAGACGTACGATAAAAATAAGATAAAGATATTCGTCTGCGCCGACAGCTGTTCCGACGGCACGGCAAAGCTCTGCCGGGAGATGGGCTGCACGGTGTATGAGCGCTTCAATACCGATAAAAACCTCGCCCGCAAGGGCTATGCCTTAAAATGGCTGTTCGAGCACATCTGCGTGGACTACGACGTGGAGAGCTTCGACGGCTTCGCCTTCTTCGACGCCGACAACGTCCTCGCCCCCGACTGGTTCGAAAAGATGAACGACGCCTTTGCAACGGGCGCGGGCATGCTCACCACCTACCGCAACACCAAAAATTTCGATACAAACTTCATCTCCGCCGCCTACGGCATACATTTTTACCGCAGTTCGGCAACGCTCCACCGCCCCAGGCAGCTGCTCGGCGTGTCCACTCACATCGCGGGCACGGGGTATGTGCTCCGCTCCCGCCTTCTTAAGGGCGGCTGGCACTTCACCAGCCTCACCGAGGACGCCGAACTCACCCAGCACATGGTTGCGGCGGGCGAGCGCGTGATATTCTGCGAGGCGGCCGAGTTCTTCGACGAGCAGCCCCACAACTTCAAGGTAATGTTCCGCCAGCGCCTTCGCTGGGCAAAGGGCAAGCTGGTCATCTTCTTCAAAAACGGCTGGCGCAACCTGCGCGGCATACTCACCCAAAAGGGCGCCGCCAAAAAGTGGGGCAACTACGATATATTTTGGTATAACTTCCCCGGCGGGCTGTACGCCGCCCTGCTCTCCGTCATCTCGGCAGCGGCGGGCGTGGCGGTATCGATAGCCGCGGGCACCGCGGTAGACGAGGCCGTCGCCGCAGTTTCGGGCTGGGACTTCTACAAACAGATACTCATAGCCGCCGCCGTCGCATACCTCGGCTACACGGCGCAGGCCGCCGTCGTGATGATACGCGAAAGAAAGCGCATACACTGTTCGGCCGCCAAAAAGGTGCTGTATGTGTTCACCTTCTTTTGGTTCGACCTTGTGAACCTGCCCATAAGCGTGATATCCCTTTTCATGCGCGTGCGCTGGAAGCCCATCGTGCACGACAAGGCCTTTGACTACGACCAGATAATTGCAAACGGCAAAAAGTAGGCACATACTCGCCCGCGCGCGGGCAATTACCCGCAAAAAGCGACTAAAAAGCGCGCTTTTGCGCCCGTCAAATAAAAAATTGCATATTGACTTTATCGCCGCCGTATGGTAAAATTTCTATGTATACAGTATTTACTTACAGCGGCGTATATTTTTTTAACGCATACCCATTTTACGCCGCGGCACAAGCTGCGGCCATATTTTTACGGCTTACTTAAAGGACACGATATATGATAAACAGAATGGCGCTTTTCAGCGATGAAACGGAGTGCTTCCGCACCCCCTACGAGCCCGTTGCGGGCGACACGGTGACGATAACCATGCGCACGCGCGTCGACGGCGTAAAACGCGTATATGTCGTAATCAACGGCCTCAAAAAGGAGATGGTAAAGGCGCGCACGGCGGGCATGTTCGACTATTATTCGATAAACTTCACCTGCACTAACGACCCCGTAAACTACTACTTTGTGCTCTACGACGATGACGACAAGGTGTATTACAACAAGATGGGCTGGGCGGAGAACAACCAGTCGGAATACAACTTCACCTTTATCCCCGGCTTCAAGGTGCCCGACTGGGCTAAGGGCGCCGTCGTGTATCAGATATTTGTAGACAGGTTCTGCAACGGCGAGCCTAAAAATGACGTGGAGAACAACGAGTATTACTACACGGGCGCGCACAGCCACAAGGTGGGCTTCTGGGGCAAGTACCCCGACGGGCTGGACGTGAGCAACTTCTACGGCGGCGACCTGCAGGGCGTTTTAAAAAAGCTCGACTATCTGCAGGACCTCGGCGTGGACGCCATATACTTCAACCCCATATTCGTTTCGCCCTCCAACCACAAGTACGACACGCAGGACTACGACCACATCGACCCGCACCTCGCCATAATCGAGGAGGACGAAAACTGCGCCATGGAGGGGTGGGAAAAGCACAACGGCTTTGCCCGCAGGTATATAAAGAGGGTGACCTCGCAGGTAAACCTTGAAAAGAGCAACAAGTTCTTTGCCGAGCTCGTAAAGGAGGCGCACCGCCGCGGCATAAAGATAATAATCGACGGCGTGTTCAACCACTGCGGCTCCTTCAACAAGTGGATGGACAGAGAGGGCATATACCTCGATAAAGAGGGGTATGAGGACGGCGCGTACCAGTCGGTCATCAGCCCCTACCGCAGCTACTTCAAGTTCAACCGCCCCAACGAAAACTATTCCGACTACGAGGGCTGGTGGGGCTATGAAACGCTGCCCAAACTCAACTACGAAAATTCTCCCGAGCTCGTGGAGAGGATAATGAAGATAGGCGAAAAGTGGGTATCCGCCCCCTACAACGTCGACGGCTGGCGGCTGGACGTGGCCGCCGACCTCGGCCATTCGGCGGAGTTCAACCACAAGTTCTGGGCCAAGTTCCGCAAGCGCGTGCGCAAGGCCAACCCCGAGGCGTTCATCTTTGCCGAGCACTACGGCAACCCCGCGCCCTGGTTCGACGGCAAGCAGTGGGACACGGTTATGAACTATGACGCCTTCATGGAGCCCGTCACATGGTTTCTCACGGGCATGGAGAAGCACAGCGACAGCCGCGACGACAGGCTGCTGGGCGACGGCATCTACTTTTTCGACAGCATGCTGCGCAACATGAGCCGCTTTCCCCGTCCCTCGCTCGATTCGGCGCTCAACCAGCTCTCCAATCACGATCATTCCCGCTTTTTAACGCGAACCAACCGCACGGTGGGACGCACGTCCACCCTCGGCCCGGAGGCCGCGGGGCAGGGCATAGATAAGAGGGTATTCAAACTTGCCGTCACCATTCAGATGACGTGGCCGGGCTCCCCGGGCATATACTACGCCGACGAGGCGGGGCAGGTGGGCTGGACGGACCCCGACAGCCGCCGCACCTACCCGTGGGGCAACGAAGACAAGGCGCTCATCGAATTCCACAAACAGCTCATCGCCATGCGCAAGCGCGTGCACTGCCTAAAAATGGGCTCGCTCAAAAAGCTCGATGCCGGCCACGGCTACATCGCCTATGCCCGCTTCGACAACGTCGACTGCGCGGTAGTTCTGGTAAACATGCGCGACGAGGAGATAAAGCTCTCCGTACCCGTGTGGGAGGCGGGCGTCAACACGGGCGCCAAGGTAAAGTTAGAGGCCGCCACCGTGCCCGATTTTGCCGGCGAGGAGTTCAAGGTGAGCTACGGCCGCATGCACGTGGCGCTGCCCGCAAAGTCGGCGTGCGTGTTCAGCAGCAAGCTCGGCGGCCGCCACGGCGCAGGCCAGCAGATAAGCATGTTTTAAAAACGGGCGGCAATATGCCGCAAATAATGGCCAAAGCGTGAAAAGGGCGGCACATATGCCGCAAATAACAAAAAATTAGATAGGGGCGGAAGGGTTTTCCGCAAATATATAAAAACTATATTAAGGGGAACAAGATGGTCAAAAGATACTTTACCGATTTAGACAGATACTATTTCCACCACGGCGTGCACTACGAGCTCTATAACAAGATGGGCGCGCACATCGTGGAGGAAGACGGCGTGCGCGGCGTGCACTTTGTGCTGTGGGCTCCCTCGGCGCGCGCGGTGTGCGTCGTATCCGACGGCAACGGCTGGACTCCCTGGCGCGACATAATGGAAAAGGTGGACGACTGCATATGGGAGCTGTTTGTTCCCGGCATGTGCGAGGGCGTAAAATATAAATACCTCATAGTCCGCGCCGACGGCTCAGAGGTAATGAAGGTCGATCCCTACGCCTATGCCTCCGAGCTCCGCCCGGCAAACGCCTCGGTGGTGGCCGACCTCACCAAGCATGAGTGGGGCGACAAGGCCTGGCGCGACGAAAAGGCAAAGGAAAACTTTTTGGAAAAGCCCATGGCCGTGTATGAAGTGCACCTCGGCAGCTGGAAAAAGGACTGGGACAAGTGGTGGGACGATGACAAGTTCCTCGATTACCGCAGGCTGGCGCACGAGCTGTGCGAATATGTAAAGTGGATGGGCTACACCCACATAGAGCTCATGGGCATCTGCGAATACCCCTTCGACGGCTCGTGGGGCTATCAGGTGACGGGCTACTTCTCGCCCACGGCGCGCTACGGCAAGCCCGAGGACTTCATGTATTTCGTCGACTATATGCACCAGAACGGCATAGGCGTAATACTCGACTGGGTGCCCGCGCACTTCCCCAAGGACGAATTCGGCCTCGACTGGTTCGACGGCACCCCGCTCTATGAGTATGCCGACCCTCTGCGCGCCGAATACCCCCAGTGGGGCACAAATGCCTTCGATCTGGGCAAGCCCGAGGTTTCAAACTTCCTCATCGCCTCGGCATTCTTCTGGGTAAACGTATATCACATCGACGCCCTCCGCGCCGACGCCGTAGCCGCAATGCTCTACAACAGCTTCGGCAGATCTGAGTGGAGGCCCAACAAATACGGCACCGACTTCAACCTGGAGAGCTTCGAGTTCTTCCGCCACCTCAACACCGTGCTGCGCCAGCGCACCTCGGCATTCATAATCGCGGAAGACAGCTCTATAGTTTCGGGCGTCACCGCCCCCGCAAAGAACGACGGCCTGGGCTTCGGCTTGAAGTGGGACATGGGCTGGATGAACGACACCATCCGCTACTACAACGAGGATCCCGTGTTCCGCCGCTATAAGCACCACCTGATGACGGGCACGTTTGACTATGTGTTCCTCGAAAATTATATACTCGTGCTCTCGCACGACGAGGTAGTGCACGGCAAGGGCTCTATGTTCAACAAAATGGCGGGCAGCCACCAGGATAAGTTCGGCGCGCTCAAAACGGCGTACACCATGATGACGGGCCACCCCGGCAAAAAGCTGCTGTTCATGGGCCAGGACTTCGGCCAGGAGGCGGAGTGGGACTATAAGGGCTCACTGCAGTGGTTCCTCTGCGACAACCCCGGCCACAGAGACATCTTGGAGTGCTACCGCAAGCTGCTGCACATATACACCACGCACCCCGTGCTCTATAACGACGCGGGCAAGAAAAACGTGTTCGAGTGGATAAACAGCGGCGACTACATGCGCAACCTGTTCTCCTTTATAAGGCGCAACCCGTGGGACTATAACGACGCGCTCGTGTTTGCAATAAATTTCGCGCCCGTCAACCGCGATCCCATCGAGATAGGCGTGCCCGTTGCGGGCGACTATAAGATGATATTCTCCACCTATGCCGACGAGGAGGAGTATTCGCTCACCGCCATAGAGGAGGAGTGCGACGGCAGGCCCTACCGCCTCGTTATAAAGCTGCGCCCCTACGAGTCGCTCATATTCGCCGTGCCCTGGCACGAGAGCACCGAGGAGCAGAAGGAGGAGGAGCGCAAAACGCGCCGCCGCATCAAAAAGGAGCACGAGGACGCCAAGAGCGACAACAAGCACGTGCCCAAGGTGCCCGCTCCCGGCGAGGCCCTCGCGGCAAAGCCCGCAAAAAAGAGCAAGCCCAAGGCCGAAGCGGCCGGAGAGCCTGCCAAGGGCGAGGGCGTAAAGATAGCCAAGGCCGTAAAATCGCGCAAGGCCCCCGCAAAAAAGGCGGAAAATAACGAACAGCCCGAATAAAAAAATAAAAAATAAATTAAAAAAATAAATTAAAAATTAAATTTATTTAAAGATGCCTCCGCCTGAATTTTCAGGCGGAGGCTTAAATATTATTTAAATATTATTTTTTATGCGGGCAGTTGTTAAAAATACATTCGATGCAATGGCATAAATAACTTTTCCCGCAGGCAAAAGATTTTTTGTGAGTTTTTATTTTTCCGAGATCTCAAGGTAGGTTTCGGGGTCTACGGCCTCGCCGTTCAAATACACCTCAAAGTGCAGGTGCGCGCCGTCCTTATATTCCTGCCCCATGGCCTCGGCAACGGTGGCAATAACTTCGCCGCGCTCCACCCTGTCGCCCGCCTCAAGTCCCTCGGCAGCATCCACAAATGTATAGGTGGTGGTAAGCCCGTTGTCGTGCGCAATGGTTATGGTGGTGCCCGTCAGAATGGGGTCGGTGACTATGCTCTCCACCGTGCCGCCAAGCGTCGCATACACCTCGTCGCCCGCGTTGCCCGCAAAGTCTATGCCGGTGTGCAGGTAATATTTGTCGAGTGTGGTGTTGTGGTAAAATCCGTAGCTGTTTATGGCGTTCACCTCGGTCACGGGCATCAAAAAGGTGTTCTCCGTGCCCGTATCGTCGGCGTCGTCATCGTCGTCATCGCCGTCGTTGTCGCCGCCCGTGGGAGTATCGTCGTCGGGCGTGTCGTCATCGTCGTCGCCGTCGATAGTCGGGTCGTTGCCGCCGTCTATCGTCATGTTGTCCTTTCCGAGCGTGAGCGAAAGGGTGACGGCTATCGCCACCGCGGCAATTACCAGTATGCACGCGCCCAATATCAGGTAGTAGGTAAGCAGTTTTTTGTTCTTAGGTTTAGGTTGCTGTTCGTTCATTTTAAATTGACTCCTTATTTTATGAGCGTGCGCCTCGCGCCCGCCTCGCCATAAGTTTATTGCCCCGCAATATCTCTTTTATACAGCGCCGCCAAAAATTTTTTTAACGCGCCCGGCCGATATGTGCCGCCCGCTCAATATCCGCCGAATATTATGGGCGAAGCCACGGTAACGCCGCCCTCCTTCACGCATATGTGCAGGTTTATCTCCTGCCCGTACAGATATACCGAGTACGGAAGGTCTGCCGAGCAGTAATAATTTGTGCTGTCGTACAGCTTTTCGCAAAAGAGTATGCGCCCGCCCACCTCGCTCAGAAAGTTTTCTATATCCAGCTCTGTATAGGCGGTGCTCTCGCCGTTTATGTCGTCAAGCGTCAGCTTTTTAAGCGCGGAGCCGCGCGTTACGGTAACTTCCCTGCACTCGCGCGAGGTATCGCCGCAAAAAAATGTGTAGCTTTCGCCCTCCTCAAAGCAGGTGGAAGAGTTGAACAGGGGTATGCAGGCGGCGCATGCCGCTGCGCAAAAGAGCGCGGCAAAAATTTTTAAAAATTTCATAAAAAAATTCCCCGCAAATTATTCCGCGGGGAATTATTGACCTATATAAAAATTTTTAAACGGCAGACCGAACGGCAGACCGCCGCCGCAATATGCACCGCAGGACGTTATTTGCAGCCGCCGCACGTTTTGCAGTTGCCGCTGCACCTTTTAACGTGCGTACCCGTGGCTGAAAATACCGTTCCGCTGTAGTTTCTTTCGGCCTTATTGCCGCAGGCGGGGCAGTTCACCTCGTCGTCGTATTTGTCTACCAACTCTTCAAACTCCTTCCCGCAGGAAGGGCACTTGTATTGCAGTATGGGCATATTTACTTTTTATCCTTATCCTTGCGCCTCTTTGTGCGCTTAATTCTCTTCAAAGTGCCGCCCGTGCGCATAAACTTGCCCAAAAATACTCCGACTGCCACGGTGAGCACAAGGGTGGCGGCAAGTATTATCCAGAACCACAGCGCCGAAGAGCCCTCTTCGCCCAGCTGCCCGGGTACTACCACGTTCATGCCCCAGAAACCCGCTATCATGGTGGGTATGGCAAGCAGCACGGTGATTATCGTCAACTTCTTCATGCTGTCGTTGGCGTTGTTGGATATCATCGAGCCGTAGGCGTCCATGGTGACCGTCAGTATGTCCTTATAGATGTTGCACATCTCCATGGCCTGCTTGCTCTCTATCGCCACGTCGTCATACAAGTCCTGATAGTCCTCGCGCGTGGTCACGGCCTCGGCCTTGGAGAGCTTTTCCTGCACGCCGTAGTTTGAGTTCAATGAGGTGGATATATATACGAGCGAGTTTTCAAGGTCGAGCAGCTGCGCTATCTCCTCGTTTTTCATCGTCCTGCCCAGCTCCGATTGAACGCGGCGCGACTTCCTGTCTATCTGCGTAAGCACGTTCAAAAAGCGCTTGGCGTTGCCCAGCATAAAGTTCAGGGTAAACAGCACGGGCTTTTCGGTGAGCACCTTCTGCCTGCCCGTTATAAAGTCCTTCAAAACGGGGTTGCCCTTCAATGATACGGTGACTACGCACGTCGTGTTGTATATCACCGCAAGGGGCAGGGTGGAGTAAACGTCGCCGCTGTCGCCCTCCTCGATCACGGGGCAGTCGAGTATGAACATATAGTTGCCGTCGTCTATCTCGGCACGCGCGCGCTCCTCGTCGTCGAGCGCGGAGGCAAGCATATCCTCCGATATGCCCGAAAGCGCCGCCACGTCCTCCACCTCGTCGTCGGTGGGGTTAATCATGTCTATCCAGCACAGCTTTTCAAACTGCTCAAGCTGGGTAAGGGGGCGCTTATCGGATGTGCGAAAGAACTGTACCATTAGCAATACCGCCTTAAAAAAGATAAAAAAATGCACGGGACAAAACCCGTGCCTCCTTGTTTTAAAGCGGTACGGTATTCTATCCTATATCAATGTTTTGTGGAAATAGATACTGTTTTACAGCCACAACTGTAATATGGGTCCATAACTTTCTCCGTCCGCAGGATAATTTGCGGCCTGGGCCGCACCACATTCCGCGGTACGATTCAATTATAATGCATTATATTCTTTTTTGCAAGCGAACGGTGTAAAAATTTTGCAGCCTCATTTTTGTGCCCCTTTGCCTCACCAAGTGAAAAATTTTGCGCCGCCTTGCGGCTATGATATATGCCTTTGCCCGCCGCGCTTGTCATTTTTTTATGTGTAAAGGCGGGCCGCCGCCCGCAAAATACGCGGGCGGCGGCCTGTAAGTCAAAAAATATTTTTCGGCTATGCGCAAAAGTCTCTTTAAATTATCACCTTTCCCTCGATAAAGCTTGCAAACAGCCCGTCTACGTCCACGCCCGTGCCCTCAAAGCAGGCTATAAGGTCGTCGCTCTTTGCTATCTTTCCCTTATTTTCGGCAAAATAGCTCTTTAGCCCCGCCAAAAATCTGTCGTCGCCTATCGACTGCCTCAGCGTGTCGAAGAGTATCAACCCCTTGTTATAGGCTATGTTCACATACTCATAGTCGCTCACAAAGTCTTTAAGGTGCCTCGTCATCGAGGTGTCGGCGTCACCGAATATCTGGTTATACACGGTAAAATAGGCGCGGTAGGCGTTTATGGCGGCGTTTACCAGCCCCGTGCGCGTAACGCCGTATTCAGGGCTGTTTTCAAAGAACATCAGCGCGGAATATTCCGCCAGCCCCTCGTCCTGCCAGGCGCAGTTTATCTGGTCGCTGCCCACCATGGCATACCACCATTGGTGTGCGTTTTCGTGCACTATGGCGGCTATCGCCCCGCTCTCGTCAAGTCCGCCGTTTATCATCGTCAGCGCGGGGTATTCCATTCCGCCCGCCGCAAACCCCGTCTGCACGACGGAGAGGGTGGGCCACATATATTCGCCGAAGGCGCTCTCAAAATATTCAAGGCTCTGGCACGCCGCGTCCAGCTTTGCCTGTGCGTTGTCGTCGGAATAGTAGTAATAATACACCTGCGTTCCGCCCGCCTCGGCGGATATTCTCTTGAATTCGTCGGATATCACCATGCAGAAGTCGCGCGCGTTTTCAAGCGAGTATGTATAAGTGTTTCCGCTACTCTCCACAAGCTGCCCGCTCGCCGCCGCCGTATATCCCTCGGGCACGGTGAGCGTCACCTTATAGTCGGCGCAGTCCGAAAGGAAGGGATCGCCGTCGCTATAATAGGGGCACTCCAAAAAATTGCCGTCGCCGTCGCGCGCGCACGCCACGGGGTAAAAGTTGCCCAAATTCACGGCGTGCTCGGCTATGCCCGTGCGGTGGTTCACCTCGGCAAGCTCAAGCGTATAGCTGATGCTTATCTCGCAGCTGTCGCCGCCCGCAAGGGTGCCAGGCAGGGTAACCTCCAAAATATTCTCGTCCTCGCCGCAAATTGTCCATTCGCCGCCCTCCACGGCCGTTATCTGCACGCCGCCGTAGCTTGCGCCGTTGTAGTATGCGCTGCCTTCAAGCTCGTCTGAAACGGGCCGGTACAGCGCGCCCTCGCGGTAGGCGTTGCCGTATATGTTGAATTTTATAACGTCGGTATCCGCGGTGTTTACATATGTGACGTCGCACACCGCCGAAAGCGTGCCCCGCTCTTCGCTGTATGTGCAGGTGATGTCGTAAGTCGTGCGCTCGGGAGTATTTTGGCAGGCCGCAAGGGGGAGCGCCGCCGCGCATACGGCCGCGGCCGCAAATATTACCGCCGTCTTTTTTATATATTCTTTGTCCATAGTAACATATTGTATGCCGCCCGCCCCTTTTTATATGCCGCCCGTTCACAAAATTTTTTGCGCGGCAGTACAATATATGGTATGAAAGTTTGCGTTGTTGCGGGCGCTGCCAAGGCGCTGCCCGAGTGCGAGCTCGCGCTCTTCGGCTTTGATTTTCTGGGAGAGGTGGACTATGAAAGCGAACTTGCCGGCAAAACCGATAAGTTCGAAGAGGCCGCCCGCCTCTCGCGCGCCCATTCGTGCGGCGTCATATGCGCCTGCAAAACGCTCTCCCGCGGCATAGTGCGCAAGTCGGCCGCCGTGGCCGACAGGGGCAAACTGCTCGGCATAACCGATATGAACCACGTGTTCGGCGGCGAAAATTACAAGAGCGGCGCCTTTTTGGGGCTCTATCAGGTGGGCGGATGCAAGGTGGGGCTGGTGATAGAAAACGATATATATTTTCCTGAGGGCGTGCGCGCCCTCGCCTCGTGCGGGTGTAATCTCATTGCCGCCTTCCGCGAGGAGGTGCGCGATTTTATGCCGCCCCTGCTTGCGCGCGCCTATGCCTATCTGTACGGCGTGCCCGTGGTGATGTGTGCGGGCGGCGCCGCCTTTTTTGCCGAAACTTCGGGCGGGCTTGCAACTTCCACACAGCCCGCCGCGCTGTTTGAAACGGGCGCGCAGAACAGCTACCGCCTCGTATCCTCGCGCGTGCGCGGCATAAGCGAGTGCGACCGCCCCGATTATTGAGTATTTTAACGTTTATATGCCGCCAAACCGCTTGAAATTTTGTTCATAGTTTGTTATAATGTAATCTGCATAAAAGTTTCGTGCGGCGGGCGGCGCCCCTTTTTGGCGCAAAATGCCGCAAAATGTCTATTTCAAGGCGGTGGCACATATGCTCAGTATGACCGGTTACGGCAGAGGCGAATACAGAGAGGGCGGAATAGAGCTCTCCGTTGAAATAAAAACGGTGAACAACCGCTATCTCGACGCTTCAATCAAGGCGCCCCGCATATTTGCCGCCTATGAAGAGGTCATGCGCGCCACCGTGCGCAAAAAGATAACGCGCGGCCATGCCGACGTGTTCGTCAGCCTCACCGACAAGCGCGAAAAGGGCAAGTCGCTCGAACTCGACGAGGGCGTCGCCCTCTCATACATAGCCGCCGCAAAGCGGCTCTCGCAGCTCTCGCCCGATATCCCCTTCGACCTCACGGCAACATCCCTTCTGCGCATGCCCGACGTAATCACCCGCGAGGAGGGACAGGCCGCCGATGACGAGCTCATTTCGGCGCTCACCGCGGCACTTACTCAGGCGCTCGAAAATCTCAACGCGATGCGCTTTAAAGAGGGCGAAAAGTTAAAGCAGGATATGCTCTCCCGCATGGACAGGATAGAGGAGCTGGTAAAAAAGGTGAAGGAGCGCGCCCCGCTCGTCGCCGAGGACTACCGCGCCCGCTTAAAGGACAAGATGGAAAAGTACCTTGCGGGGGCAACTTACGACGAGGGCAAGCTGCTCACCGAGGTGGCGCTCTTTGCCGATAAGTCGAATATCGACGAGGAGCTTACAAGGCTTTTCTCGCACATAGAGCAGTTCAGGGAGATATGCTCGTCGGAGATAGTCGGCCGCAAACTCGATTTCCTCGTGCAGGAATTCAACCGCGAAACAAATACAATATGCTCAAAGAGCAACGATATAACCATAACCAAGTGCGGTTTGGAGCTCAAAAACGAGATTGAAAAAATACGCGAGCAGGTGCAGAACATTGAGTAAGTCAAAGGGCAACGTGCTTGCCGTTATATCCGGCCCCTCGGGCGTTGGCAAGGGCACGGTCATAAAAAGGATGTTTGAAATGTGCCCCGCGCTGTGCGAAAGCGTTTCGTGCACCACCCGTCCCCCGCGCGAAGGGGAGCAGGACGGCCGCGAATACTTCTTTGTAACGCGCGCCCGCTTCGAAGAGATGATACAAAGGGGCGAGCTTTTGGAGTATTCCTCCCACTTTGGCAACTACTACGGCACCCCCAGGGCGTTTGTGGAGCAAAAACTTAAAACTTGCGACGTCATTTTGGAGATAGAGGTCGACGGCGCCCTTCAGGTGAAGGCGGCGCACCCCTCGGCGGTGCTCATTATGATACTTCCTCCAAGCATGGAGGAGCTTGAGCGCAGGCTGAAGCTGCGTGGCACCGAGAGCGACGAAAAGATAGCCCAGCGCCTTGCGCGCGCGGGCTACGAGCTCTCTAAAAAGGATAAATACGACTACTGCGTGGTAAACGACGACGTTGACCGCGCGGCAGAGCGCATACTCAATATCATCCGCGAGGAAAAGGAGGTTTTACACGATGATAAATAAACCTGCGGTAGACGAACTCTTACAAAAACTTTCGGCAGACGGGCACGAGGCCTCGCGCTACGAGCTGTGCGTGGTCGCCGCCAAGCGCGCACGCCAGATAATCGAGCAGAACAACGGCAGGGAGCTGCCCAACAAGATGAAGGAGATAACCGTCGCCTGCTACGAGATCCTCAGCGGCAAGGTAACGAGCGCAAAGGACTGATTTTTTTCGGCCCTCATTTTTGCAGCCAAAGGTATTAAGGCAGTCCTGCGCAAAAGCGAGGGGCTGCTTTAAAAATATTCAACAAAAAATAAATTTATAATTATTTTATCGTTAAAATAACGGCATTTTTATTGCCCTTTCCGCGGCAAATAAAAAACGGAAAAAAATAAAAATAAAAATTAAAAATAATTTATTTAAAAATTATGTACGCTCAGGTAATCGTAGACATAGCTCACGCCCAGGTGGACAAAATATTTGAATATTCCTGCGGCGATGACGTGCGCGAGGGCTGCCGCGTAAAGGTGCCCTTCGGCGGCAGGACGGTCGACGGGTTTGTGGTCGCCCTTTCAGAAAAGAGCGATTTCCCGCCCGAAAGAATAAAGCCCGTCGCCTCCGTCTACGACGAGCCGCCCGCCCTGGGCAAGGAGTGCTTCGCCCTCATGCAGGGTCTTGCGCAGCGCTACCGTGTTCCCAAGGCGGTGTGTCTGCGGCTGTTCATTCCCGCGGAGATGCGCGCCGGCCGCGTGCACGAAGTTTATAAAAAGGTAGTGCGCCTGAAATCTTCAGATATCGCCCTTTCAAAGACGGCCAAAAAACAGCGCGAATTTTTGGAATATTTAAATAGCTGCGGCGAGGCGGAGTATGTCGCCTGCTGCGAAAGTTTCGGCCGCGGCGCGGTAAATTCGGTGATAGAAAAGGGCGGCGCCGAGCTTGTAAAAATTAAAATAAACCGCGCCCCCGGCGGATACGAGGAGGGGCAGGAGGAGCAAAAGGTGCTCACCCCCGCCCAGCAGGCCGCGCTTAAAAGCATCGAAAGCGACGGGCACACCGTGCAGCTCATTCACGGCGTCACGGGCAGCGGCAAAACGGAGATATATTTAAACGTAATAAGCCGCGCGCTCGCCGCGGGCAAAACGGCCATATTTTTAGTGCCCGAAATCTCTTTAACGCCGCAGATGTTCTCGCAGCTGAAACGCCGCTTCGGCGACAAGGCCGCCATACTGCACAGCGGCCTCTCGGCGGGCGAACGCTTCGACGAGTGGTGGAGGCTTAAATCGGGCGAGGCAAAGATAGCCATAGGCGCGCGCAGCGCGATATTCTCCCCCGTGGAGAACGTCGGCGCGATAATTATCGACGAGGAGCACGACGGCTCCTATTTTTCCGAGTCGGCCCCGCGCTATTCCACGGTGGAAGTGGCGCAGATGCGCGCAAAATACAACGGCTGCAAGCTGGTGCTCGGCAGCGCCACCCCCTCGGTGGAGAGCTACGCAAAGGCCGTTTCGGGCGAATACAATCTTATAACGCTCACCGAGCGCATAAACGGCAGGCCGCTGCCGCACATAACCATAGCCGATATGCGCAAAGAGGTAAAGCGCGGCAACAACTCGGCCTTTTCGGCCATTCTGCGCGAAGAGCTTGCCGATGTGCTTGAAAAGGGCAGGCAGGCCATAATATTTTTGAACAGGCGGGGCTATTCGCACACCGTAATATGCCAGGACTGCGGCTATGTGTTAAAGTGCGAGCACTGCGACGTGTCGCTCGCCTACCATTCGGATGAAAACTGTTTAAAATGCCACTACTGCGGCGCAAAATACCGCATGCCGCGCGCCTGTCCCGAATGCGGCGGCCTGCATTTAAGGTACGGCGGCACGGGCACGCAGCGCGTCGTCGCCGATTTAAAACAGCTCTTCCCCTCGGCGCGCATACTGCGCATGGACGTCGATACCACCTCCGGCAAGGAGGGGCACTATAAAATACTCAAACAGTTTGCCGATAAAAAGGCCGATATCCTCGTGGGCACACAGATGATAGCCAAGGGGCACGACTTCCCCTCGGTCACGCTCGTGGGCATACTCGACGCCGATATGAGCCTGCACTTTTCGGACTACCGCGCGGGCGAGCGCACCTTTCAGCTTATAACGCAGGTCTCGGGGCGCAGCGGCAGGGCGGGCGAGGCAGGCAAGGTGGTATTGCAGACCTACTCGCCCGAAAATTACATACTGCGCTATGCCGTAAACTACGACTACAAGGGCTTCTTCAACAACGAGATAGACCTCCGCAAAACGACAAATTTCCCGCCCTTTTCTTTAATTTGCAGGGTGATGGTGACGGCCGCGGAGGACGGCGCCGCGCTGGAGGCGCTAAAGGGCGTGTACTTCGGCTGCGAGGCGCTGCGCGAGCGCACCCCAAACGAGTTCATATTTTTAAATAAAATGCACTCCCCCATAAAAAAAATACAGGGCAAGGTGCGCTATCAGGTGCTCATGCGCCTTGCAAGCTCAAAGCTGCTGCCAAAAATTTACGATCTTGCCGTGCAGTATTCCACGGCAAAGGCGCTCGCGTATGTAGAGGAAAACCCCGTAAATCTTTCATAAATTTGCGGCATTAAGGGGCAATTTTTTATGCGCTTTATGCCTTATCTTCCGGCGACACGCAAAAATAAATTGTATTTATTAAAATAAATAAAAAAATAAATTATATTTATTAAAATATTAAAATATTCAGAGGTTAAAAATGGCACAGAGGTATGTAGTGCAGGTCGGCGACCCTATCCTGCGCAAGGTGTGCAAAGAGGTCAAAAATTTCGGCGGCGAGCTTGCCGCGCTCTTGGACGACATGAAAACCACCGTCCGCGCTGAGGACGGCGCAGGCCTTGCCGCGCCCCAGATAGGCGTCGATGCGCGCGTCGTGGTAGTCGACGTCGACGAGGGCTTCTTTGAATTTGTAAATCCAGTGATGTATTCGCAAAAGGGCGAGCAGGTGGGGCCCGAGGGCTGCCTTTCGGTAAAGGGCAAGCAGGGCACCGTCGTCCGCCCCGAAAAGGTAAAGATAGAATACCGCGACAGGCACGGCCGCAAGCACAAATTAACTGCCGAGGGCTTCTTTGCCCGCGCAGTCTGCCACGAGCTCGACCACCTCGACGGCATAATATACACGGATAAGGCCGTGGAGGTGTATGATATCGACGCGGAGGGCCGCCGCATACCCGCAAAAGAGGGCGGGGACGAGGGCGGCAACGCATAACCTTTTTGTAACGGAGGCCATATGAAGATAATTTTTGCAGGCACGCCGCAGTTTGCCGTCGCCCCGCTTCAAGCGCTCATAAATAAGGGGTGCGATATCGTCGCCGTCGTCACGCGCGAAGATAAGCCCTTCGGCCGCAAGGGCGTGCTCACGCCGCCCCCGGTAAAGGTGTGCGCCCTTTCGCACGGCATACCCGTCTATCAGTTCAAAAAGATACGCGAGCATGTGGAAGAGCTTAAAGCGCTGGGCGCTGATGCCATGTTCACCTGCGCCTACGGCCAGCTGCTCACGCGCGAGGTGCTCGAAAGTTTCCCCCTCGGCGTGTGGAACGCCCACGCGTCGCTCTTACCCAAACACAGGGGCGCGTCGCCCGTTCAATCGGCCATACTTGCCGGCGAAGAGGTGACGGGCGTGACCATAATGAAGACCGAACTCGCCCTCGACGCGGGCGACATGCTGCTCGTAAAGCGTTGCGCCATATCGCAGGGGCAGACGTGCGGAGAGCTCTCCGAAAAGCTGTCCTCCCTCGCCGCCGAGGCGCTGTGCGAGGCGTACGACCTGATAGCGGCGGGCGATACTAACCTGCTGCTGCAAAACGAGGGTGCGGCCACCTACTGCACAAAGATAAAAAAGGAGGACGCCAAGGTGCATTTTACCGCCCCCGCAAGCAGGGTGTGCGCCCTCATAAACGCAATGAGCCCCTCTCCCGCGGCGTATGCCTCTTTCAAGGGGGGCAACGTAAACTTTTACCGCGCATATATTGCCGAAGGAAGCGGCCCCGCGGGCACCGTTGCCGAGGTGACCAAAAAGGGCGTAAAGGTGTTCTGCGGCGAGGGCGCGGTGCTTATAACCGAGGCCCAGTTTGCGGGCGGCAAGCGCCTTTCGGCCGCCGATATCTTAAACGGCAGAAAGATCGCGGCAGGTGATACATTTGAATAACCCGCTCACCGATCCCTACCTCGTCCTCTCGCAGGTGTATTTTGGCGGCGCCTACTTAAAGCAGGCATTAACTTCCACGACCATAGAGCCCTCGGCGCGCCCGCGCACCTCAAAAATTTGCTACGGCGTGCTCGAAAAGGACGTGTATTTAAACTATATAATAGCGGCAAATTGCCAAAAGAGCCCCAAGGCCCCCGTGCGGCTGATATTAAAGATAGCGCTGTATATGCTCGAATTTATGCAAAAGCACGGCTATATGGTGGTGGACTGCGCGGTAGACCTCATAAAAAAGCTGGGCAAGGGCGGCGCGGCGGGCTTTATAAACGCCTTTTTGCGCTCGTACAAGCTGCCGCCCCCTCCCTCGGGCGCGGACGAGCGGCTGTCGGTCGTCACCTCGTCGCCGCTGTGGCTCGCCAAAAAGGTGCGCCGCAGCTATAAGGGCGAGGCCGAGGCCATACTCTCCGCCCAATCGCCCGGCGTGTGCGTGCGCTTTGAAAGGGAGGGGGAGCTCAAGGGCGAGCACATCTCAACGCCCTTCCCCCATGTGTATATCTTCAAAAATTTTGTGCGCGATGCAGGGTACGATAGGGGCGACTACACCTTCCAGTCGGTGGGCTCGGTCGCCATATGTTCGGTTGTGCCGCCCTGCGACAGGTTGCTCGACGCCTGCGCGGCGCCCGGCGGCAAGAGCGTGCTTCTTTCAAAAAAGTGCGCTTCCGTCACCTCGCAGGAGCTTCATCCCCACCGCGCCGAGCTAATAAAAAGCTACGCCTCGCGCATGGGCGCGCACAACATAACAGTCACCGTGGGCGACGCCTCGGCGTTCAATAGAGAGTGGGAGGGCGCCTTCGACTGCGTGCTGTGCGACGTCCCCTGCTCGGGCAGCGGCGTCATTTGCGAGAATCCCGATATAAAGCTCTTCCGCAGGGAGGAGGATATCCCCTCGCTCTCGGCGCTGCAGCTTAAAATAATAGCCAACTGCGCCCGCTACGTGCGGCCGGGCGGCACCTTGATATATTCCACCTGCTCTATCCTGCCGGAGGAGAACGACAGCGTGATATACAACTTCCTCGCGCAAAATTGCGGCTTTTCGCTCGATATTCCAAATTGCGAACTGCCCTCGCGGCGCACAAAGTTCGGACTGCAATTTTTGCCGCACATATCGCTGGGCGCGGGCTTCTTCGTCACCCGCTTTGTAAAGGACGGGCAGAGCGCGCATGCAGACGGCGGCGCGGAGTGAGTTTTTATGAAAGAGATACTGCAAAACTACAACTTCGACGAGCTCAAGGCGCTCGTTGCCGAGATGGGCGAAAAGCCCTTCCGCGCCAAACAGCTGTTCAGCGGCATAATGCGCGGGCACAATATATCCGATATACCCGCCCTGCCCAAGGCTTTTACCTCCCGCCTCTTGGAGAGGTTCGAGGACTGCGCCATAGAGATAGTGCAAACGCTCACCTCCTCCGACGGCACCGAAAAATACCTCTTCCGCCTTGCCGACGGCAATATTATAGAGGGCGTTTTGATGAAGTATAAATACGGCAACACGCAGTGCGTATCCACGCAGGTGGGCTGCCGCATGGGCTGTAAGTTCTGCGCAAGCACGCTCGGCGGACTTGTGCGCAATTTAAGCTCGGGCGAGATACTCTCGCAGGTGTTAAAGGTAAACGCCCTGCACGGCGGAACGCCGGAAAAGCGCGCCGTAACAAACGTCGTGCTCATGGGCAGCGGCGAGCCGCTCGATAACTACGAAAACGTCGTAAAATTCATACGCGACATGGCGGCGGAGGGCGGCATAAACATCTCTCCCCGCAACGTAAGCCTCTCAACCTGCGGCCTCGTGCCCCGAATGTACGACCTCGCCGAGGAGGGCCTGCCGGTAAATCTCACCGTGTCGCTCCACAACGTAAGCGATGGAGAGCGCGCCCGCACCATGCCGATCGCAAAGCGCTATACCATAGCCGAAATTTTAGATGCCTGCTCAAACTACTTCAACAAGACGGGCAGGCGCTATATCTTCGAGTATTCGCTCATAGAGGGCGAAAATGCCGATATTTCCCACGCCCGCGCGCTCATCGCGCTGCTCAAGGGCAGGCCTTGCCACGTCAACCTCATCAGGCTCAACGAGGTAAAGGAGCGCAAGCTTATGGCGGCAAGCGAAAATATGGCGCACGAGTTTTTAAAAACGCTCACCGAGGGCGGCATATCGGCCACCCTCCGCCGCAGAACGGGCGCCGATATAGGCGGTGCCTGCGGGCAGCTGCGCGCCTCCTATTTAAAGGGCTGAGCCACAATACGCGGCGCAGGCAATTATATATGCGGCGCAGGCCGCAAAACACATTTTAAACGCAATACAATACGGAGAACTACTATGCAGATAAAAATTGCGCCTTCCATACTTTCGGCAGACTTTTCGCGCATGGGCGAGGCCGTTGCCCTGTGCGAGCGCTCGGGCGCCGACCTCATTCATTGCGACGTAATGGACGGCTCCTTCGTCGCGCCCATAACTTTCGGCGGGCAGATGGTAAAAAACATACGCCCCGCAACGCGCCTCCCGCTCGACGTGCACCTCATGATAGAGCACCCCCAAACGCAGATAAAGTTCTTTGCCGAGGCGGGCGCAGATATCATCACCGTCCACTACGAGGCGTGCTCAAAAATTTCCCCTTCATACCTGCGTGAAACGCTCGAACTCATCAGGTCGTACGGCATAAAGTGCGGCGCGGTGGTCAACCCCGACGTCCCCGTCGAAAGGCTCTTCCCCGTGTTCGACCTGTGCGACATGGTGCTTCTGATGAGCGTGTTCCCCGGCTACGGCGGCCAGAAGTTCATCGAGGGCGTTTTGGATAAGATAAGAGCGGCGCGGCAGTATGCAATATCCTGCGGCAAGCCCGAACTCGATATCGAGGTAGACGGCGGCATAAACGCGCACACGGCGCGCCTTGTGACCGAGGCGGGCGCAAACGTGCTCGTCGCAGGCTCGGCGCTCTTCTCCGCACCGGATTTTGCCGAAGCCGTAAGGGAACTTCGCGGGCAATGAAGGGCATACTGCTTTTAAACGGCTCGCCGTATTCTGGCGAAATACCCAGGGGCTTCCGCGTATACTGCTGCGACGGTGCCTACGCCTGGGCAAAGGGCAGGGTAGAGATATACAAGAACATCGGCGACTTCGACAGCCTGACCGAGCGCCCCGTTCCCCCGCCCGACGAGATTTACCCCTCCGAAAAGAACTTCACCGACGGCGAGATAGCCGTGCGCAAGATGATAGCCGACGGCGTCACCGAGATAGACATATACGGCGCGTTCGGCGGCAGGGAAGACCACTTTTTGGGCAACCTGCAGCTGCTGTATTACTGCATAGAGCGCGGCGTGCACGCCCGCCTCATAAGCCAGAGCACGATAATTTTCCCCTGCCGCGGCAGGGCGGAGCTTGGGGAGTACGTCGGCAAGACGATATCGGTGTTCCCCTTTTCGGCGCCGCTGCATATACTTGATAGCAGGGGGCTCAAATATTCCTATCCCGAAGCGATATTTTACGGCGAGTGCCGCGGCGTCTCCAACATAGTGGAGGAGGCGGGCGCATACGTCGCCTTCGGCGGGGGTACCGCCCTCATAATAATCAATCTGGGGAGCGTGTAATTTGAACAAGATGGTAGTAATATGCGTAAAGCCGCCCGTGCCCGTGCGCAAGGCGCTCGGCCTGCTCTTAAAAAGGCGGGCATAGCGGCGGGGTATTTTACGCAGCCAAACGGCGCGGCGCGCAGAGTTGCAGCTCTGCGCGCCGCGCCGTTTTTATGTTTTCACAATATATTCAGCGTGTTTTTCTTGCGGCGGGCGGCCGCTTATGATAAAATAATAGCGTTATAAATATACTTTATACGCCCCGCAGGTTTTATGGGGCAAATACGGCAATACGATATGAAGTTGAAATTTTTGGCGGGCGCCGCTGCCGCGGCGCTGCTTCTTTGCGGCCTTCCCGCAATTTCGGGCTGCGCGCAGGAAACTTATATTGAATACACCCTCTATTCCTCTTCGGGCGAGGAGCTCCGCACCGATAACTTTGCCGAGGACCCCTCGGCCCCCTCAGAGGACGGCGAGGGCGCCGCTTCGTCCGCACCGGAGGCCGCTCCCGAGGGCGCGTATTACATGATAACGGGCTACTCGGGCTCGCCCGTAAACCTCGTCGTCCCCGCCGAAGTCAACGGCACCGAGGTGCGCGGCGTGGGCGAACAGGCCTTTATTCAGTGCCGCAGCTTAAAGAGCGTGGTGATAGAGGAGGGCGTGCAGACGACGGGCGGCGCGGCGTTCGCCTTTTGCGTAAATATCGCCACAGTCTCGCTTCCGTCCACGCTCGATACGTCGTTCAGCACCTTTGCCGACTGTACCTCGCTTGAAAGCGTTGAAATAGCCGAGGGCGTCACCGCCATAGGAGACAGAGATTTTTACGGCTGCGCCGCTCTCGCGCAAATAAATGCCGACGAAAGCTCAGATATCAACCTGCCCTCCACGCTCACCGCAATAGAGCCCTATGCCTTTTACGATTGCGACGCCCTCACGGGCGAGCTCGTCATTCCCGCAGGCGTAACCGAAATAACGGCCATCTCATTCGGCTCGTGCGAGGGCATCGAAAAGGTCACCTTCCTCGGCGATATAACGGAGGTGGGCTATGCGGCGTTCGGCGGCTGTGCCGCCCTCACCGATATCACCCTCCCCGATACGGTCACAAGCATAGGCGACGGCGCCTTCTCCTATTGCCTGTCGCTCAAAAGCCTCACCCTTCCCGCCTCTATAACCTTTGTGGGTGCAAGCGCCTTCGAGGGCTCTGCGGTGACCTCCGTCGCCGTCCCCGCCGGCAAGGGCGTGTTTCTCTACACCGAGGAGCTCCCCTCCGACGATCCCCAAACGGAGGAGGACGAGAGCGTTCTCCCCGGCTCCGACGAGGCCGAGGACAAGCTGTTCGAGTTCTATTACAGCGAGGACGTCGAAAACGACCCCTCCGCAAAGGGGCGCATCCCCTCGTACGAGCTCACCGATGCCGAGAAGGTTGCGGCGTGGTTCAAGGCAACGCTTATGGAGGCATATTGGTACTTCGTCGCCGTATAAATTTTATTTGCAAATATATATTGTAATTTTTTGCGCTGCCGCAGAGCATCTGCGGCAGCGCCCGTTTTATACAAAAACTGCGCGGTTTTTTGCCTAAACCGCGCAGTTTTTATATGTTTTGTATCAGAATAAAAAATTATAAATAAAATATTTTAAATAAAAATTAAAAGTTATATTTGCATTTTAATATTTTTTATTTTTGCGCCGCGGCAAGCGGAGCGCCTTTACACGCGCAAAATAACTGCGTGCAAAACGGCACAAAATAATGGCGCGGGAGCTATGCGCGCAAAAATAAAATAATAACGCAAAAAAGCCGGACGGCAAACGCCGCCCGACCATCAAGCCGCATTTTTATTTTGCGAAAAAGCAGTTATGCCCTTTCAACGGTCTTCATGCATCTTGCGCATACATAGCCCGTAACGGCGTTGCCCTTCGCGTCGATATAGCTGATCTTCTGAACGTTTGCCTTAAAAGTTCTCCTCGTCCTTCTCTTGGAGTGGGAAACGTTGTTGCCGGACGTCTGTCCCTTACCGCATACGCTGCAAACTCTCGACATAATTAAACACCTCCGTGGTGGAATTTACAAAAAAATGTGTAAATAAAAGCCGCTTCTCAAAAACGACTATACTAATATATCATCCGTTCAAAAAAAAATCAACCAAAAACGGGCCCGTTTTATAATTTTTTTGCGCCGTTTGCAAAATAAAGCGCCCCCAGGCGCCATTTTATGCAATAAATTTTTAGGAAAGACTTGCAAAACGCCGCCAAATAGTATAAAATAGCATAGACAGGAGATATTATGTCAGTCAACACAAGCAACGTTTACGGTAAAATTTCGATATCCGATCAGGTTCTCGCCAAAGTTGCGGCGGTCGCCGCGCTCGAATGTTACGGCATTGTTGAACTTGTATCCCGCCGCTTGCAGGACTCTATTTTAGAGCTTTTGAAAAAGCAGACAAACACCGGCAAGGGGATAAAAGTCGTAACCAACGGCGACAGGATCTATATAGACGTATACGTCATCGTAAAATACGGCGTTTCGATAAACGCCGTGGCCGAGTCGCTCAAAGAGGCAATAAAATATAAGTTGGAGCGCTTTTCAGGCATGATAGTCGATACGGTGAACGTAAACATAATGGGAGTCAAACTCTGACTTCCAAATTTTCGCGCGCCCTTAATACCCAAAGGACGCGCATTTGATTTTTGAGGAGCTATATGCAAAAAACCATTAACTGCACCGATTTTCGCAAGATGGTCACGAGCGGTGCCAGAATGCTTGAAATAAACAGGGCAAAAGTCGACGCCCTCAACGTATTCCCCGTGCCCGACGGCGACACGGGTACCAACATGTCGCTCACCATGCAGTCGGCCATCTCCGAGATGAACGCCTGCAACTCCAACCATTTCCAGGAGATATGCGACGCCGTTTCAAAGGGCGCGCTGCGCGGCGCGCGCGGCAACTCCGGCGTTATAACCAGCCAGATCTTCCGCGGCATCTGCTCGGTGATACGCGAATGCCCGCAGAGCTTCGATACAAAGACCTTTGCCAAGGCGCTGGAAGCCGGCACAAAGGTGGCGTACAGCGCCGTATCCAAGCCCAAGGAGGGCACCATACTCACCGTCGTAAGGCTGATGAGCGAGGCCGCCCCCAAGCTTGCAAGCAAAAATAAAGACTTCGTCGACTTCTTCACGGCGCTCATTGCCGTCGGCGACGAGGCTCTCGCCCACACTCCCGAGCTGCTGCCCGTATTAAAAAAAGCGGGCGTCGTCGACAGCGGCGGCGTGGGCCTCATGACCATAATGCGCGGCTTCCTCGCCGCGGTATCGGGCGAAGATATAGGCACCGAAGATATCCCCACCGACGCTCAGCAGCCCAAAAAGGAACCCGAGTTCGGCGATAACTCCGATATAATAAATCTCGACCTCGGCGAGATCGAGTTTGCATACTGCACCGAATATTTCATAATTCACTTAAAGCCCATGACCACGCTCGCCGATATCGACAGGCTCAAGGAAAAGCTCATGCAGATAGGCGACAGCGTTATCTGCATAGGCGATTTAGAGCTCGTAAAGGTGCACGTTCACACCAACACACCCGGCATAGCGCTCTCATACGCGCTCGAACTTGGCGAGCTCGACAGAATTAAGATAGAGAACATGCTCGAGGAGAACAGGCAGCTTAAAGCCAAGCTCGAGGCCGAAAAGAAGGAGATGGGCATGCTCGCCATATGTTCGGGCGAGGGCCTTGCCGAGATATTCAAAGACCTCATGTGCGACAGGGTCATAGAGGGCGGCCAGACGATGAACCCCTCCGCCCAGGATATAGCCAGCGCCGTGCAAAAGATAAACGCCTCCAACGTGTTCGTCTTCCCCAACAACTCAAACATAATACTTGCGGCAGAGCAGGCCAAGGGGCTCGTTACAAACCGCACCATTCACGTAATACCCACCAAAAACGTACCGCAGGGCTTTGCCGCCGCGCTTGCGTTCAACCCCGAAGAGTCGGTGCCCGTCAACAAAACAAATATGACGCACGCCATAGATAACGTAGCCTCCGGCCTCGTCACCTACGCCGTGCGCGACACCACGATGAACGGCTTCAGGCTCAAGGCGGGCGACATAATCGGCCTCGACAATAAAAAGATACTCGCCCAGGGCTCTACCATAGACGAAACGACGATAAAGCTCATCGAGGCGATGAAGACGAGCGACCACGAGATGATAACCCTCTACTACGGCGAGGGCATCAAGGAAGAGGAGGCCGAGGCGCTCGCCAAAAAGGTGGCCGAAGAATTCCCCGATTGCGATGTGGATTTCCATTACGGCGGGCAGCCGGTATACTACTATATGGTTTCCATGGAATAACAACATTCTATGGGCGTCGTTCGTCCTTGTATAAGCGTCGCAATACAGCGTTGTGCTTACGGGTGTTTTCGGTCACGTACGTCTTTGTACGCTCCCTTAAACCTTCCGCACACGCCTTGTCTTGCTCGCTTCTCCAAGTCCGTTATGGGCGAAGGCAGTGATGCTCCCTCTCGTTTCCCCTAAAGGGGAAGTGGGTTTGCCGAAGCGATAGCGAGGCAAAGCCGAAAGGGTTTACCTCCCCTTCGAGCGGGAGGTGGCACATACGAGCATTGCGAGTATGTGACGGAGGGGTTTCATACCCTCCCAAAAACACAATATAATTTAGTAAACTTTTTTGGGGAAAGGCTCTGTCTTTCCCCGTTTGTATATGCAGGGGGTGCGCGTGAAACTTACCGAACTTAAATATATCTCCGAAAAGCGTGAAAAGGACTTCAACAAGCTCGGCATATTCAGCTGCGAAGAGCTCGTGCGGCTGTACCCGCGCGACTACCTCGATTTAACGCACATTTCGCTCATAACCGAGGCCGAGCACAACACGCAGATACTCATCTCGTGCGAGGTGATGAGCGTAGAGTTCAACCGCTACTCGCGCAGGCCGTTCGTGCGCGCGCTCTGCCAGCAAAAGGGATGCATATTCTCGGCGGTATGGTTCAACCAGCCGTACGTCGCGCAAAAGCTCAAGCCGGGCGAATACCTCTTTTACGGCCGCGTGCAAAACCGCTACGGCATGGGCGCCTCCATGGTAAACCCCTCATTTGAGCCCGCGTCGAGCAACAAAAATTTAAAGGGCATAATTCCCGTGTACCCGCTCGCAGGTTCGCTCACGCAAAAGGTTGTGCGCGACGCGGTGCGGCAGGCGCTCACAAAGGTTACGCCCTCCACGATGATACCCGAGCCCCTCCGCAAAAAGTTCGAGCTCGTGCCCCTCTCCGAAAGTTACCGCCGCATACACGCCCCTCAGTCGCAGGCCGATATAACCAAAGCCTCGGCGCGCATTGCGCTGGAGGAGTATTTTCTGCTCATTTCGGCCTTCCGCGTGATAAAGGGATATGGCGACAGGGTGCGCATAAACAACTATTCGGTGACCGAGGGAGAGGTGACTTCCTTTATATCCTCATTCCCGTTCACATTCACGGCGGGGCAGCTTGCCGCCGTGCGCGATATTTTCGATAACCTACATTCCCCCTCGCAGATGAACAGGCTGCTGCAGGGCGACGTAGGCAGCGGCAAAACGGCAGTCGCGCTCACCGCCATGTTCATGGCCGTGCAGTCGGGCTATCAGGCGGCGATGATCGCCCCCACCGAGGTGCTCGCCCGCCAGAGCTTTGCGCTCATAGAGCGCTACTTTCCCGCCCGCAGGTGCGCCCTTCTGGTTGGCTCAACGTCCGCCGCCGAAAAGCGCGCCATAAAGTCGGCATTAAAGAGGGGGGAGACAGATATAGTCTGCGGCACCCACGCCGTGATACAAAAGGATGTGGAGTTCTGCCGCCTTGCGCTTGTGGTATGCGACGAGCAGCAGCGCTTCGGCGTGGCGCAGCGCGCCTCCCTTGCCGATAAGGGAGAGGGGTGCGACGTGCTCATAATGTCGGCAACGCCAATACCGCGCACGCTCTCGCTCATATTCTACGGCGACCTCGATATCACCACCATAAAGGACAAGCCCGCCGCGCGGCAGGAGATATCCACCTCGGTGATACCCGCGGGCAGGTATGCCGACATGATAGCCTACATCGCCCGCCGCGCAAAAGAGGGCACGCAGGCCTATTTCGTGTGCCCCAAGATAGAGGGCGACGACGAGGGCACGGCAATGTCGGTCACGGAATTATACGAGGAGCTGTCGGCAAAGATGAGCGGCGTGCGCCTCGCCCTTCTGCACGGCAAGATGAAGGAGAAGGACAAGAACGAGGTGATGCGCGCCTTCAAGGCGCACGAATACGACTGCCTCGTGTCCACCACGGTAATTGAGGTGGGGGTGGACGTGCCCAACGCCACAATAATGGTGATATACAACGCCGAGCGCTTCGGCCTCTCGCAGCTGCACCAGCTGCGCGGCAGGGTGGGGCGCGGCGCCGAAAAGAGCTACTGCTTCCTTCTGATGGGTTCGGATACGCCCGAGGCGCGCGAGCGGCTCGCCGTAATAAAGAACAACACCGACGGCTTCAAGATCGCCGAGGCCGACCTTGAGCTGAGGGGCGGCGGCGACTTTATGGGCACCCGCCAGAGCGGCCGCGTGCTTTCGGAGATAAAAAATTTAAAATTCCCCGCCAGCGTGATATTCACCGCAAAGGCCATCTCCGACGAGGCCTTCTCGGGCAACTATCCCATATCCGCCCTGCGTGCCGCCGCGCTGGAAAAGTATAAACAGCTCGAGGACGTTGTGTTAAATTAAGTTTTATGCGGGCATGTATGTATAAAATGCGATATATAAAGGGGTGGCGCACCGAAAAAATTTTTTCGGTGCGCCACCCCTTTAAAAAATATTAAAAATAAAGAAATTTAAATTAAATATTATTTTTTTTAATTTAATAAATTATTTAATTATTTATTTTGTAATTTCCGCATTATTTTCGCCGCTTGCCGCCTCTTGCTTTGCGGCGCGCCTTTTTGCGGCTATCTGTTTGGGGTATACGAAGATCGCGCGGAATATCAGCCTTACAAGCGGGCCGGCATAGAATATCTGCCAGAAGAACGCCATGGGGAAGTTGAACGCCGTCGTCTGCAGCCATACGGCAAAAAAGTCGGCCGCGGGCGGCCTCTTTATTATCAGCGTTGCCATAAGGCTCATCGAGGGGCACATAATGGCCACCGTCAGCGCCGATATCGCCAGCGTTATAACTATGGGCGTGTGCTTTGCGGGATCGAGTATGCGGAATGTTATCTTCTTTGCCAGCGGGCCGGCGGCTATCATTTCCAGCACAAACGCGATAAGTCCCATATACCACAGCTCCGAAAAGGCGGCAACGAACACCGTGTTGTTGAGTTCGCCGAAGTCGAGCGCTATGTTATAGCACACCATGGCATACACCATAACTATCACCATAATAAAGGTGAAAACAATTTCCTGAAATAAATTTTTGGGCATAAATTATCCTCCGCACATAAAAAATTGCACAAAAAAACAACACCTGCGTGTTGTTCGTTATCGCCGCGTGCCGCGGTGTGCGTTTCCAATTTATTTACCCGTGCATTTATTTTGTGATTGTAAATATATTATATCCTATTTCCCCGCCGCAATCAAGCGCGGCGCGCCCCTTTTTTATTTTGGCGGCAAAATG
The DNA here is from genome assembly GCA_944330115.1 of uncultured Clostridia bacterium. Taxonomy (GTDB): domain Bacteria; phylum Bacillota; class Clostridia; order Christensenellales; family Borkfalkiaceae; genus Coproplasma. The sequence continues at coordinate 12,516 of CALVIN010000005.1, read as the reverse complement.
TAAGCGCCTCGCATATTTTTGTGCGTTTTGCATGCACCCTCCCTGTTAAAAGGGCCGCTCTGCGGCCGATTTTATTTTCGGTCATATCATTGACAAAATTTGCGCGCTTTTGTTATAATATGCATATTCATATATTTTTATTCAGGAGAGCAAGGCTTATGGAAAATGTAGGCAACCTTCAATCATACAGAAAGGGAGTAAAAATTTTAGACGCCACCCTGCGCGACGGCGGCATAGTAAATTCCTTCTATTTTAAAGACGACTTTGTAAAGGCGCTCTACCAGGCAAACGTTGCCGCGGGCGTGGATATAATGGAATTCGGCTACAAGGTATCCAAAAAGATGTTCGATACCTCCAAATTCGGCAAGTGGAAGTTCTGCGACGAAAAGGATATCCGCGCCATCGTAGGAGAAAACAAGACGGATATGCTCATAAGCGTTATGTCCGACGTGGGCAGGGTAGACCTCAAAGAGGAGGTAATTCCAAAAAAAGAGTCGGTGATAGATATGTACCGCATCGCCACCTATGTGCACCAGGTGCCCTCGGCGATAGAGATGATAGAGTACTGCGCCAAGATGGGCTATAAAACGAGCTGCAACGTAATGGCAATATCCAAGGTGCAGGAGAGCAGCCTTCGCCAGGCGCTGGAGATAATAGCGCAGTCGCCCGCCGACATAATGGTAATAGTCGATAGCTACGGCGCGCTCTATCCCGAGCAGATCCGCCCGATATGCGATACCTACCTCGAAATAGCCGCAAAATACGGCAAGCAGGTGGGCATACACGCGCACAACAACCAGCAGCTTGCATTCGCAAACACGATAGAGGCGTGCGCAAAGGGTGTGAACTACCTCGACGGCACGGTGTGCGGCATGGGCCGCGGTGCGGGCAACTGCTTTACCGAGGCGCTCTTGGGCTTCTTGAAGAACCCCAAATACAAGATGGAGCCCGTGCTCAAATTTATACGCGAGTATATGAACCCCCTCTCGAAGGAAGTAAGGTGGGGGTACGATACGGCCTACCTTCTCACCGGCATATACAACGTGCACCCCTACGCCGCGATCGACTTCATCAAGGCCAACCGCGACGACTACGAGCAGTTCATTCAGGAGATAATGGGAGTGGACTGAGAGAGGGTTCACAAATTTTTTGCGCGGGCCGCGCGCAAAAAATTTCGTGAGTTTTAGGGGCGCTGCCCCTCTTCGCGCGACCTTAAGGGCCCACGGAGCGTATAGTCGCGCGAATTCACCCTGCTGAGGCGCAGGTATGCGCAAATTGGGGCCTGCTACGGCGGGAAACCCGCCTTGCGACGTAAGTTATTTAGAACAACCCCTCCGCCGCGGCCTCGCTTCGCTTGTCCGCGTCACCTCCCCTTTGAGGGGAGGTAATTTTTTGCCGCATTTGTCACCTCCCCTTCGAGCGGGAGGTGGATTTGCCGAACAGAGCGAGGCAAAGACGGAGGGGTTTCACAGGTACAGCCTTCTCGTCTCCTTTTGCGGGCGGGAGGAGTAAAATTTTTTTCTTAAGGTGTTTTTAACGCTCAAAGCGGGCATAATCATAGAAAAATTATAAATTTTATTTGACAAAACACGCACTGTCTGTTAAAATAGCTCTTGCTGTTATGGTTTAACTTGGGTCGTTATGCAGATAACGACCTTAAAGCAGTGTTTTTGCCGCGCATGCGCGGCGATATTTTGCGCCGTGCGGCGCAATGCAAATTTGCCTTTTTCTCCGCGGTCATTAAAGGGGTGACGCGGGTTAAAGATATATTCCACAGGCTTATCAAAAAGCCGAGTAAAACAAGGAGGAATTCACATGCCTACGATCAATCAGCTCATAAAGCACGGCAGGGAGAAGCAGGTTTACAAGTCGAAGTCACCCATACTCGACAACTGCCCTCAGAAGCGCGGCGTATGCCTTTCCGTTACCACGACTACGCCCAAAAAGCCTAACTCTGCAATAAGAAAGATCGCCAGGGTGCGCCTTACCAACAAGCAGGAAGGTACCGTTTACATTCCCGGCGAAGGCCACAACCTTCAGGAGCACTCTTCCGTTCTCATTCGTGGCGGCAGGGTTAGAGACCTGCCCGGCGTTCGTTACCACATCGTGCGCGGCGCCCTCGATACGGCCGGCGTTGCAAAGCGCAAGCAGGCCCGTTCCCGCTACGGCGCTAAAAAGCCCAAGGCGTAATTTAAGCTTAATTTAATATAACCCCCTACTTGTTTTCGGAATATATCTTCCCTTTACCCGATAAAAGTAGGCAGTATTCGCCGCGTGCCGTTATATATTTTATATATATGGTATACGGGCGGAGAAGGATCGCTACCGCAAGGCGGCAAGCGACAGCTTATTTGAGACCTCACATGGCCCGAAGCGGTTAAATGAGGCCTACCCCCACAAAAATAAAATAAAAGGAGAAAAAGTTATGCCCAGAAGAGGTAACGTCCCCAAGAGGGACGTGCTGCCCGATCCCGTGTATAATTCCAAGGTTGTGACCAAGCTCATCAACCAGATAATGTACGACGGCAATAAGGGAACGGCGCAGAACATAGTTTATGACGCGTTCAAAATTATGTCTGAAAAACTCGGACAGGACGCAATGGATATATTCAATCAGGCCATGAACAACATCATGCCCGTATTGGAAGTAAAGGCAAGGCGCGTAGGCGGCGCCAACTACCAGGTGCCCATGGAAATCAGGCCCGAAAGAAGGCAGACGCTCGCCATCCGCTGGCTGGTGATAAACACCCGCAAGCGCTCCGAGCGCGGCATGAGCGCAAAGCTCGCGGCCGAGCTTATGGACGCATTCAACAACACCGGCGGCACCGTGAAGAAGAAGGAAGACACCCACAGAATGGCGGAGGCCAACAAGGCGTTCGCGCACTTCAGATTCTGAGTTTTACCGGAGTAGAATATGGCAAGAGAATACGACTTATTGCACACCCGCAACATCGGTATAATGGCGCACATCGACGCCGGCAAGACTACCACCACCGAGCGTATACTTTATTATACCGGCATCAATCATAAGATCGGCGAAACGCACGACGGTACCGCCACTATGGACTGGATGGTGCAGGAGCAGGAGCGCGGCATAACCATTACTTCCGCCGCAACCACCTGCCACTGGATCCGCTCCGGCAAGACCAAGGCCGACGAGTGCCGCATCAACATCATCGATACCCCGGGCCACGTTGACTTCACCGTAGAGGTAGAGCGTTCGCTCCGCGTACTCGACGGCGCCATCGCAACTTTCTGCGCAAAGGGCGGCGTTGAGCCCCAGTCGGAGACCGTTTGGCGCCAGGCCGATAAGTACAAGGTACCCCGCATCGCATACGTCAACAAGATGGACATCAACGGCGCAAACTTCGAGCGCGCCGTAAGGATGATGAGGGAGAGGCTTTCGGCCAACCCCGTTCCCATCGAGCTGCCCATCGGCAAGGAAGCTACCTTCCGCGGCATAGTTGACCTCATCGAGATGAACGCCGAGATATACGATTCCGACGACGGCAAGCAGTATCATAAGGACGAGATCCCCGCAGACATGCAGGCCGAGGCCGAAGAGATGCACATGAAGGTCATGGAGGCGGCTGCCGAGGGCGACGACGAGCTCATGGAGAAGTTCTTAGACACCATGGAGCTCACCCCCGACGAGATAAGAAAGGGCCTTCGCAAGGCAACCATAGCCATGAAGTGCTGCCCCGTGCTCTGCGGTTCCTCCTACAAGAACAAGGGCGTTCAGATGCTTCTCGACGCCGTTATCGACTTCCTTCCCTCCCCCGTCGACGTCGACCACGTAAAGGGCATCAACCCCAAGACGGGCGAAGAGGAAGAGCGCAAGACCGACGACAACGAACCTTTCTCCGGCCTTGCATTCAAGATAGCTACCGACCCCTTCGTCGGCAGGCTGGCATACTTCAGAGCTTACTCGGGCGTGCTCGAGAGCGGCTCCTATGTATATAACTCCACCAAGGGCAAGAGGGAGAGGGTTGGCCGTCTCGTTCAGATGCACGCCAACACCCGTACCGAAATACCCAAGGTTTACTCGGGCGATATCTGCGCCATAGTCGGCCTTAAAGACACGACCACCGGCGACACGCTCTGCGACGAAGCTCATCCCATCGTACTCGAGCAGATGACCTTCTCCGACCCCGTTATCCAGCTCTCCATCGAGCCCAAGACCAAGGCCGGCCAGGAGAAGATGACGATGGCCCTTATAAAGCTCGCAGAGGAAGACCCCACCTTCAAGACCTACACCGATCAGGAGACCGGCCAGACGATAATCGCCGGCATGGGCGAGCTTCACCTCGACATAATAGTCGACAGGCTCCTCCGCGAATTCAAGGTAGAGGCAAACGTAGGTGCTCCCCAGGTTGCCTATCGCGAGACCATCAAGCAGGCAGTCGATGCCGAGGGCCTCTACAAGAGGCAGTCGGGCGGCAAGGGCCAGTACGGTCACTGCAAGATCCACCTCATCCCCGGCGAACCCGGTTCGGGCTATGTGTTCGAAGACCTCACCGTCGGCGGCTCTATTCCCAAGGAATATATCCCCGCTATCGACAAGGGTATTCAGGGCGCGGCCAAAAACGGCTTCCTTGCAGGCTATGAAGTGGTTGACTTCAAGGTTCAGGTTTACGACGGCAGCTACCACGAGGTAGACTCCTCCGAAATGGCATTCCAGATCGCCGGCTCCATGGCATTCAAAAACGGCATGGAAAAGGCCAAGCCCGTACTCCTCGAGCCCATCATGAAGGTAGAGGTAATAACCCCCGACGACTACTTCGGCGATATCATGGGCAACGTGACCTCCCGCCGCGGCACGATAGTCTCCACCGACGACCGTGCGGGCGCAAAGGTAGTCGACGCCGAAGTTCCCCTTTCGGAAATGTTCGGCTACGCGACCGATCTCCGTTCGCGCACCCAGGGCCGCGGTCAGTTCACTATGCAGTTCGACCACTACGCCGAGGTACCTAAGAGCGTTGCCGAAAAGGTAATAGGCGAGCGCGCAAAGCGCAATAACTAAAAATATTTCCCGTACGCCGCCGTGCGGCGGCGTACGCATAAAAATTTTTTAAATACAAGCTCTTTTTGATTGTAATTTTAAAATTTTTAATATATAATGTTTAATGTGACTTAAAATAGTTACAAAGTTTTGCAGCAAATTGAAATGATAGATAGCTGCGTCGCCCGCAAAACGGGCAAAAGTTATCGTTTAAATAATATTTAAAGGAGAAAACAAGAAATGGCAAAGGCTAAGTACGACAACAGCAAGCCCCACGTTAACATTGGCACTATCGGCCACGTTGACCACGGCAAGACCACTCTGACCGCAGCTATCACTATGGTAATGGCGTGCAAAGGTCAGGCTCAGAAGATGAGATACGACGAGATCGACAAGGCGCCCGAAGAGAAGGCGCGCGGTATAACGATAAATACCGCTCACGTTGAGTATCAGACCGACAAGCGCCACTATGCGCACGTTGACTGCCCGGGACATGCCGACTACGTTAAGAACATGATCACCGGTGCCGCTCAGATGGACGGCGCCATCCTCGTAGTTGCAGCTACCGACGGTCCCATGCCCCAGACCCGCGAGCACATCCTGCTTGCCCGTCAGGTAGGCGTTCCCTACATCGTAGTATTCCTCAACAAGTGCGACCAGATGGACGACCCCGAGCTTCTCGAGCTCGTTGAAATGGAGATCAGGGACGTGCTCAACCAGTACGGCTTCCCCGGCGACGATACCCCCATCATCCGCGGTTCGGCTCTCAAGGCTCTTGAGAAGGCTACCTCCGGCTGCTCCGATGCAGAAGTTCTTGCTTCCCCCGAGTGCAAGTGCATCCTCGAGCTCATGGACATTATCGACAGCTACATTCCCACCCCTCAGCGCGACACCGATAAGCCCTTCCTTCTTCCCGTGGAGGACGTATTCACCATCTCCGGCCGCGGCACCGTTGCTACCGGCCGTGTAGAGCGCGGCGTTGCACACGTTGGCGATCCCGCCGAAATCGTTGGCCTTATCGATAAGCCCGTTGGCACCGTTATCACCGGCCTTGAAATGTTCCACAAGAGCGTTGACGAAGCTATCGCCGGCTACAACATCGGCGCACTCCTTCGCGGCATCGATCGTAAGGGCATCGAAAAGGGCCAGGTTCTTGCTAAGCCCGGCACCGTTAAAACTGCTACCAAGTTCGAAGCTCAGGTTTACGTTCTTAAGGCAGAAGAGGGCGGCCGTCACACTCCTTTCTTCAACCACTATCGTCCTCAGTTCTTCATCAGAACTACCGACGTTACCGGCTCCATCGACCTTCCCGAAGGCACCGAAATGGTTATGCCCGGCGACCATGTAACCATCGTCGTTGAGCTCATCAAGCCCGTAGCCGTTGAAGAAAAGCTTAAGTTCGCTATCCGCGAGGGCGGCAGGACCGTAGGTTCGGGCGTTATTTCCAAGGTTCTTGGCTAATTTCGCAGCGGCTCAAAGTTTAAACAAAAATGTAAAGCCGGTCGGCATTTTGCCGATCGGCTTTTTAAGCGAGGCAGATATGCAAAATAAGGCTGATATGCAAAAGATAGCAAGTTTTACGGTAAACCACTTAAAGCTGCTGCCCGGACTGTACCTTTCGCGCGTGGACGAGCAGGGCGAAGCCGTCGTCTCCACGTTCGATATGCGCATCACCGCGCCCAACCGCGAGCCGCCCGTCGACGTGCCCGCCCTCCATACGATAGAGCACCTCGGCGCAACTTTCCTTCGCAACAGCGCCCGCAAAAGCGAGGTGGTGTATTTCGGCCCCATGGGCTGCCGCACGGGCTGTTACCTTTTAATGTTCGGCAGGCTCTCGCCTGAGGACGTGTATGAACTCGTGTGCGACATGTGCTCCTTTATCATAAACTTCGAGGGCGATATCCCCGGCGCAAGGGCGGAGGAGTGCGGCAACTGGCGCGAGCAGAACCTCGATACGGCAAAGTACTACATCTCGCGCTATCTCACCGAGCTTAAAGACGCAAAGCGCTTTACCTATCCCGTGTGATGCGTTATAAGATAAGCATATTTTATTGAACAGAATGGCCGCCCGCGCAAAACTTGCGCGGGCGGCCTCTTTTTCATTTTAAAAAGCGCATTTTTTACTTATATTGCAAATGCAAAGTTATCTTAACTTAATTTTGCCGAAAATTGCAAATAATGCAAATATAAATTGTCATTTATTTTTGGGCGCGGTCTGCGCGTAGAACTCGCACCAACTTTTTAAGGTGCAGTTCACGCAGTCGGGCTTCTGCGAGTGGCACACCCGCCTGCCGTGGTATATCAGCCAGTGGTGCGCCTTCGACCATTCGTCCTTGGGTATGGCCTCGTTTAGCTGCAATTCCGTCTTTTCGGGCGTCTTTGCGTGCGCCAGCCCCAGCCTGTTCGAAACGCGGAAAACGTGCGTGTCCACGGCTATGGCGTCGCCGCCGAATGCCACGGCATACACAACGTTGGCAGTCTTTTGCCCCACGCCGGCAAGTTTATTAAGCTGCTCGTGCTCGCTCGGCACCTCCCCGCCGAACTTTTCCACTATGTCGCGGCTGGCCGAAAGTATGTGTGCCGCCTTGTTGCGGTAAAACCCGCAGGAGTATATGTATTTCTCCAGCTCCTCCTGCGAAAGGGCGAGCATCTTTTCGGGCGTGTCGTGCTCTTTGAACAGCACTTCCGTCACCTTGTTCACGCGCTCGTCGGTGCACTGCGCCGAAAGTATGACTGCCACCAGCAGCTCATAGGGCGTCTTGTATTGCAGCGCGGGCCTTGCGTCGGGGTACAGCCTTGCAAGCTCGTCCAATATCTTTTGTTTGGTATCGTTGTCCATACCAAAAATTTTATCACTTTTTTGCCCGCGGCGCAACTTCGGCGCCGTATTTTACTTTATTTTTTAGTGCGGAGCGCGCAAAGATGCGGGCGCGCGCCGCACTGCGCCGCCTTGCGGCGCTATAATCGCCTGTAAAAGTATCCGCCCGCGCCGCGCACTATTGCATACAGCCCGTAGAACGAGCTCCCGCCCGCCGCTATATGCCTCGCCCTGCCCAGCGCCGCCTGCGGAAACTTTACCGAAAAGCCGCACCCTATCTTAAGTTCCGAAGGCGTCGCCGTCACCTCTGCGGGCACGCCGCACGCGCGCAGTCTGTCTTTGCACTCTAACGCCTGCGTCCGCGAGCGAAAAACCGCCAAAATTTCCGTCATATTCCCTTCCTTCTCTCGTATATTATATAACCGTATAAATTATCATATAGAGTATGCCGCGGCGCGCGTACAAGCCGTCCGCCGCATGTCTATGTATCATCAAATAAAGGGGGTATCATATGATCTACTTCGATAACGCCGCCACGGGCGGGTTCAAGCCGCAGAGCGTGCTCTCGGCGGTGAGCGCCGCATTAAAAGTATGCGCAAATCCCGGGCGCAGCGGGCACAGGCTGTCGGTTGCCTGCTCCGAGCGCGTCCACGCCTGCCGCAGGCAGCTCGCAGAATTTTTCGGCGGCTATTCGTGCGACCGCACGATATTCACCAAAAATTGCACCGAGGCGCTCAACATCGCCCTTTTGGGCGTGCTCCGCCCGGGCGACAAGGTGGTCACCACATTTGCCGAGCATAACTCCGTCCTCCGCCCGCTGCAGCACCTCGAGGACTGCGGGGTAAAGGTGGAGCTCGCGCCCCTCTCGCCGGGCGGGGATATAGATATCGCCGCCATAGCCTCCATGGTGCGCGCCGATACTCGCGCGGTGGTGGTAACGCTCGCTTCAAACGTAACGGGCGCCTCACCCTGCATACAAAAACTGCGCTCGGCCATACCCCCGCGCACGCTGCTCATCTGCGACGGCGCCCAGGCGTGCGGGCACGTCGCCATAAACATGAAGGAGTGCGGCATCGACGCCCTCGCCGTGGCGGGGCACAAGGGCATGTATGGCATCCAGGGCAGCGGCGCGCTGCTCTTTTCCGAGCGGCTCGATCCCCTGCCCGTAATGTACGGCGGCACGGGCAGCGAAAGTTTCAACCTCGCCATGCCCGAGTTCTACCCCGACAGGCTGGAGTGCGGCACGGTCAACTACCCCGCCATAATCTCCCTTGCCGAGGGCGTGCTCTACTTAAAGTCGCACTTCAACGAGGAGCGCGACAAGCTCTTTCACCTCACGCGCCTGCTGCACGAGGGGCTGAATACGCTGCCAAAAGTAAGGGCATATTCCCGCCCCAACTACTTCGGCATAGCCGCCTTTGCAATAGAGGGAGTGGGCTCCGAGCAGGCGGCCTGCCGCCTTTCGGAGGAATTCTCCGTCTGCGTGCGCGGCGGGCTGCATTGTGCGCCCCTCATGCACGAGGCCCTCGGCACAAGCGAACACGGCCTGGTGCGCGCCTCCCTCTCGCCCTTCAACTCCGAGCGCGAGATAGAGCTTTTCATCACTGCCGTAAAGTCCGTTTCAAACGGCTGAAATCATTTTGCGGCCGTATTTTGGCGCAAGGCGCGGTGGGGGGGAGCGCCGCGCGGGCTGCCGTTAAATTCTCTTCAGCCGCGCTATAATGCTTTTTAATTTCTGCTTTTTAAAGCCGTCCAGCGTGGGCGCCATCAGGGCGTAAAAGTTGTCGAGGTCGGCGTTGGTCAGCGTACCTTCGCGCTTGCCGCGCTCGGCCTCGTCTATTATCGCGCGCATAATGTCGCTCTGGCTCCTGCCCTGCATCGAGCTCGCCACGCTCTTAATCAGGTTCACGCCCTTGTCGTTTTCAAAGTCGCCGTTCTGCGCGGCGCCCGTATTGCCTTCGCCCTTGCCGCCCTTTTTGTCCCTTCCGTTCTGTTCATAAAAACTTTTAAAATCTTTCACGCCGTCCTCCGCATATAATATCAGTAATAATAATTTATGCGGCGGTAAAAATTTATGCAACTGCTACTCATGCTCGTGCTGCTTTTATATGGCGGCAACGGCAAACTGTTAAAGGAGTTCGGCCCCCTGCTGCAGTCGGTCGGCGGCGAGGACATCAAAAATGTGTTAAAGGAGGCGGAGGAGATAAATTCCGTCCTCTCGGCGTTCAAAAACGGCGCGGGCGGCGAAAAGGGCGGCAAGGGAGCGCAGGACGCAGAAAAGCCATTCGGCGGCTTCCAAACTGCCAATACGCCCCCTTCGGCGGGCGAAGAGGAGGGCGCGCAAGCCGGCGGTGCGTCGCATGATAACTGCGAAAACGGCGACATAGCCGAGGGGGCAAACGACGGCCAGTTTCCCCTCGCGCCCATAGCCGGCATTGCCGACAGGGAGATATTGTACCGCCTGGTGCAGTACTTTTCCTCGGCTGGCGCTTGAATGGGGCGCGTTAAACGGCCGCCCGTTTTGCGGCGCGCCTTAAAATTTGCAATACCATAATATATAATATATATAGGCAGGCGCAGGCGGCCGCGCGGGCGCGGTACTGCATTTTGTGCCGCGCGTTTGCGCAAATACTAAATATAAGCGCCTCTTTTAAAATGTATAAAAAAATATAAAAAAGCGCAAAATTTTTTAAAAATTCGCTTGACTTATTCCAAGCCTTTTGATATCATATAAAAGCTGTCTGAACGACAGCATAGTTTTTCTCTCGGAGAAAGACAAAACCGCCTGCTTTAGCAGGTTAAGCGAAGATTGACAACTGCATAGAATAAGAAAAGAACAAGTACAAAAGGCAATTTACAGATTGATTTTGGTTAATACGAGTAAAGAGCGAGCAATTTTGTTTAGTCTCGATACTGTGATTGAAATTAGTCGAGTTAAAGTTGTAGAATTTTTGTAAGTTGAAGACGAGTAGAACGCATGCCGAGAGGTATGCGGAAGAAAGATCAAGCTACAAAGAGCATACGGAGGATGCCTAGGTACATGGCGCCGAAGAAGGACGTGACAAGCTGCGAAAAGCTGCGGAGAGGAGCAAATATCCTGAGACCCGCAGATATCCGAATGAGGGAACTCAGCGCAGGTAATGCTGCGTTATCGTTGAGCGAATACATAGCTCAACGAGGGGAACCCGGGGAACTGAAACATCTTAGTACCCGGAGGAAAAGAAAGTAATAACGATTCCGCGAGTAGTGGCGAGCGAAAACGGAGGAGCCCGAAGGAGGGGTAGAAATACTCCTCCGGTATCAAACGCGAAATTCACCTTAGCCGAAGATCGATGGAAAGCGATCCCATAGAGAGTGACAGGCTTGTAGGCGAAAGGGTGAAATAGCAGATACACAGAGTACGTCGGAACACGAGGAATTCTGACGGAATATGCGGGGACCATCCCGTAAGGCTAAATACGACCATGTGACCGATAGCGAATAGTACCGTGAGGGAAAGGTGAAAAGAACCCCGGGAGGGGAGTGAAACAGAACCTGAAACCGTGTGCTTACAAGCAGACAGAGGACTACGGTTTTTCCAGTCTGATGTCGTACTTTTTGTAGAACGGGCCGGCGAGTTACGATTTGATGCGAGGTTAAGTGATAAAGTCACGGAGCCGAAGCGAAAGCGAGTCTGAACAGGGCGCAAAGTATTGAGTCGTAGACCCGAAACCTGATGACCTAACCATGAGCAGGTTGAAGCAATGGTAAAACGTTGTGGAGGACCGAACACACGCCTGTTGAAATAGTCGGTGATGACTTGTGGTTAGCGGAGAAATTCCAAACGAATCGGGATATAGCTGGTTCTCCTCGAAATAGCTTTAGGGCTAGCCTCGTAAGAGATTACCGCAGGTAGAGCACTAAATGGCCTAGGGGGCTTCACGGCTTACCGAAGCTTATTAAACTCCGAATGGCGGATATTTGATGTACGGGAGTCAGACTGCGACAGACAAGTGCCGTAGTCAAAAGGGAAACAGCCCAGATCCACAGCTAAGGTCCCAAAGTACAAGTTAAGTGGGAAAGGATGTGAAATTGCACAGACAACCGGGATGTTGGCTCAGAAGCAGCCACACATTAAAAGAGTGCGTAATAGCTCACCGGTCGAGTGATTTTGCGCCGAAAATTAACGGGGCTCAAACTTGACACCGAAGCATGGGGATGCGCGAAGCGCATCGGTAGAGGAGCAATGTATACGGGCAGAAGCCGTACCGGAAGGAGCGGTGGACTGTATAGAAGAGAGAATGCCGGCATAAGTAGCGAGAGCGGAGCGAGAAACTCCGCCGTCGAAAGTCTGAGGTTTCCTGGGGAAGGTTCGTCCGCCCAGGGTAAGTCGGGACCTAAGCGGAGGCCGAAAGGCGTACGTGATGGACAACAGGTTGAAATTCCTGTACTACCGAACGAGCTAATGAAGCAGTGACACGGAGGGATAGTGTGAGCGCGCGGATGGAAAAGCGCGTCCAAGCGGTTAAGCCGGCTTGTAGTGAAGTACGCAAGTCAAAAAGCTGAGCCGTGACGGGGAACGGACTAAGGAAGTGAAGCACATGAATCCGCACCGGCGAGAAAAGCTGCTAAATGTTGTAAGGTACCCGTACCGCAAACCGACACAGGTAGACGAGAAGAAAATTCTAAGACGAACGGGAGAACTCTTGTTAAGGAA
>CALVIN010000004.1 GCA_944330115.1 uncultured Clostridia bacterium | reverse complement strand
TGCACCTTTAGCTCAGTTGGTAGAGCAACTGACTCTTAATCAGTGGGCCCAGGGTTCGAGTCCCTGAAGGTGCACCACAAAAAAAGGAGTGACAAATGTCACTCCTTTTTTTGTGGTGCATCGCAGCGATTCAAACTGCGTAGCAAGCCGCAGGCTTGCCCGCTCGCGCGAGGCGCAGCCGAAGCTCTGACAGGGGCCCCTTTAGGGGTGTGTCAGATACCCTGAAGGTGCAAAAGTCATCCGTTTTTTTATGGTGCGTCACAGCGATTCAAACTGCGTAGCAAGCCGCAGGCTTGCCCGCTCGCGCTTCCGCCGAAGGCGGAGCCTTGCGGAGGACGAGCGGCACATTTCATAGAAAGGCGGACACCCGCCTTTCGTGTGCCGCGGAGAGACCGAGACATGCCGAGCAAAGCGTGAGGCGGCTCGGGGACGACCAACGAGGCACGAGGCGACCCCGCTTGCGGGAAACCGCAAATTCCCTGAAGGTGCAAAAGTCACTCCTTTTTTTGTGGTGCATCGCAGCGATTCAAACTGCGTAGCAAGCCCGCAGGCTTGCCCGCTCGCGCTTCCGCCGAAGGCGGAGCCTTGCGGAGGACGAGCGGCACATTTCATAGAAAGGCGGACACCCGCCTTTCGTGTGCCGCGGAGAGACCGAGACATGCCGAGCAAAGCGTGAGGCGTCTCGGGGACGACCAACGAGGCACGAGGCGACCCCCCCCGCTTGCGGGAAACCGCAAATTCCCTGAAGGTGCAAAAGTCACTCCTTTTTTTGTGGTGCATCCCAGCGATTCAAACTGCGTAGCAAGCCGCAGGCTTGCCCGCTCGCGCGAGGCGAAGCCGAAGCTCTGCGCAGGACGAGCGGCACATTTCATAGAAAGGCGGACACCCGCCTTTCGTGTGCCGCGGAGAGACCGAGACATGCCGAGCGTAGCGTTAGGCGTCTCGGGGACGACCAACGAGGCACGAGGCGACCCCCCCCCGCTTGCGGGAAACCGCAAATTCCCTGAAGGTGCAAACGTCATCCGTTTTTTTGTGGTGCGTCACAGCGACTTGAACTGCGTAGCAAGCCCGCAGGCTTGCCCGCTCGCGCTTCCGCCGAAGGCGGAGCCTTGCGGAGGACGAGCGGCACATTTCATAGAAAGGCGGACACCCGCCTTTCGTGTGCCGCGGAGAGACCGAGACATGCCGAGCAAAGCGTGAGGCGGCTCGGGGACGACCAACGAGGCACGAGGCGACCCCCTTTAGGGGTGTGTCAGATACCCTGAAGGTGACAAATGTCACTCCTTTTTTTGTGGTGTATCACAGCGACTTGAACAGCGTAGCAAGCCGCAGGCTTGCCCGCTCGCGCGAGGCGTAGCCGAAGCTTTGCGGCGACTCCCGAAGGGAAACGGCAATATTCCTTACCGTACACCGTTTTTTATGCGACCATAATTATAGTTTAGCGATATGCAAAACTGAGCGTAACGGTAAAATCTTATTTACATACGGCTTATAAGATGATACAATTATTATAATATTGATATGCTCGATCAAGGTGAGATCATGGCAAGTAATTATTATAAACCGTGCGCCGAACTCAGCGAGTGCGACAGGTTAATTGAAGAATATTTCCTTAAAGGACAATATGAAGAATGCTTTAAAGGGCACCTGCGCCTGGCCGAAAAAGGATATCCGTTGGCGGAATGTCAGGTGGGATATTTTTACCATGAGGGGCTTGGCGTGGAAAAGGACTTGGAAAAGTCATTATATTACACGGAGCGCGCCGCGCGGCACGGCGACAGGGACGCGCAATTCAATCTTGCAAACTGGTTTTACGAGCCCGGCGTTATCGTTGAAAATAATATCGATGAGGCGCATGCGTGGTATAAAAAGGCAGCCATGCAGGGGCAAAGCAACGCCATGGAATACTGCAAAAAATCACGGAATAGCCTATGACGATTGAGGGCGATGTGCCCGCAGTCACGGATATAAATATCTGATTACAGCATATAAATAAGTAAAACAGGCTGCGGGCGATTGAAAATCGCCCGCAGCCTTTAAGTTATTGCTTTTATTACCTGTAAATCATTTAAAATTATACGAACGCAACCGCCATGACTTTTTGCAGATAATTGCAATTTTGTTAAATCACATTCAATTCAACAAACAGCGCCGCCATATACTCGCTTACGTCTTCATCGAAGCGGTAAAAAGTAGTTTGCCCGTTTTGCTCATCTATAGGATCATACAGCCCTCCGTTATATATCGCCAATTCCATGTGAAGGGTCGTAAAAAATCCGTCTTTACTCACGCGGTATATAGTTACCCTGTCCCAGTCAAGCCATTCAACATCATAAGTAACCTTTCTGTCCTCGAAGGGATCGAAGAGCCCGCCAACGCCGAAAGTGTTATCCAATTCCATTATAAAGCCGATCGCCCGTTCGGCATATTCTTCGTCATTCTCGCCGAGCAAAACACTCGTATCATCTTCGAGGTATCTGCCGATATAATAATTATAATTTTCGGGATCGGAATAGTAGGCCTCAACTTCTTTGAACTCGCTCTCTTTGCAATAGATTGCGGGATTCCAGTAGAGCGCCTCTTTATTCTGCGCGCAATACATATTGAATGGTGCGTTTTTCACCTTCCACCAGTTGTGGTACTTGCTTTCAAATGCCGCAGGCTCGTCTTCGCCGACAGTTATCCCGTCCGGCCAAAGATTTTCGTAAAAGCCCGTGACGTACACCTCCCCTTCTATCTCCATGCTCTTCGGGTCGCTATACTCAGGAAGGAGCGAGCACCCCGAAAGGCAGACAAAAAATGCCGCCACAGCCGCCGCCATAAACAAAAACCGATTTATTTTCATGATACTCACCCATTATTTTTCATACACCTTATATCCTATTCCCGCCCCGACGCCTTCAGAAGACAGGCCATGCAGGAAATTTATCATAGCCGATTTGTTCCATAGAGAATAAATTATATGCTGCCGTATCATACCTGCACAAAAAATAGCGGTATTCGCCGGCCCGGTATATACTTACGGGCACAATAAGCTCACCGCCGTCCACAGAAAATGACGGGTAGCCGTCTATACTTTCATAGCCGCGCGGCAGCGTTACGCGCTTTTGCAATTCAAAATTTTGCAGCGAAAAAATATAAAAATGCTTTCCGTTCTCCAATGCGGCGAGCACATGTTCGTCCCGCGAAACGTCGCCTGTATACAGATAATTAAACCCGCTCTTTTTAAACAGGCGCTCACCCGTGCGACTGTCAGAAACAGCTACGCTGCCGCCGCTCAGCACTATTTGGTAATGATCGGTCACAATGGTAAAAAAATAGCTCTTACCGAAACCAAAAATACGCTGCCATTTACCCTGCTTAATTATTTTTTTACTCATAGCATTGTTTTGCATATTTTAAATCGGGGGCATAATATGCCCAAATCAATGCGCTTTTTAAATTATTTTTTAATTATAAAAATAAATCAAAATATATTAAAATAATCAAATAAAAAAATATATTAAAATAATCAAATAAAAAACATATAAAAATCCTGAAAAAATAAAATTATTGCAGGATATTTATTTTAATTATTTTTATTTTATGAGCGTAAAGCAGAGCATATCGCATTTGCCGCGGCCGTTATATACGAAGGTGAGCGAGCGCACGCCCTCGTCTAAAGAGCACTCGGCGGCAAACTCCGTCCAGCTTTTGCGCTTTTGAAGAGGAATGACGGCGAACGGCTCGTTCTCCTCGTCGGCATACACCTCCATGCAGCCGCTGCCGCCGCGCACGGTGACAGATATGGCGCGCAGCCCCTCGATGTCGAAGTATTTATACCTTGCAAGCGAATAGCGGCGCAGGCCGGCTATATACTGCTGCCCCTCCTGCGTGATGCACGGGTGACGGAAATATGTCCACCTGCGCATGGGGCCGTATGCGCACTTGCACGCGCCGTTCGCGCCCGTCAGATTGCAGGCGATGTATGCGGGATACCTGCCCTCGCCGCGCAGCGGCCCGCCGTTGAGTCCGCACGACGTTACCTCCACCTGCGCTATCTTGCCGTCTTTGCCTATCTCCACGGGCTCGGCGCAGCCCTGGCGCGACTGCTCGGTCTTGTTGGTCTGGCGGTGATAGAATATGTACCACTGCCCGCCCAGCTGCACGAGCGAACCGTGGTTGTTGCCCCAATAGGCCTTTGCCTCGTCGGGCTCGCCGCCTATGCCGAAGTCGCCGTTGGAGATTATCACGCCGCCATACTTAAAGGGCCCCGCGGGCGTATCGGCCGTGGCATAGGCGAGCTCGTGGCTGTTTATGGTGGAATACACAAAGTAATACCTTTCGCCTATCTTGCGCAGCGACGACGCCTCGTAAAATTCGTGCCCCTCGAAGCCCGTTCCGGCGCTGTTGTCACAGCCGGGGACGCACTGCGCGGGCTCGCCCTCTATGGTGAGCATATCGGGGCGCAGCTTCATCACCTGCGCGCCCCTGCCGCCCGCGTTTTTAAGGCCCTCTAATTTGAGGCCGAACGCCATGAGTTTGCGGGGCGCAAAGCCCGAATACAGATAGGTGACGCCCCGTTCGTCGGTATATACTGCGGGGTCAAAGCACATAAAGTCGCCCTTGGCAGTGCCGTATATCGCACCGTTTTCGTGGCGCACAGCGCCTATTATTTCAAAGGGGCCGTCGGGCTCATCCGAGCGGGCGACGCATATTCTGTTTTCAAAATTGAAGCAGAAATACAGGTAGTATTTTCCGTCGCCGCCGCGCGTACAGTCGGGCGCCCACATGCACTTGCGTCCGCTCTTGTTATACTTATTTTTGCGGGGCAGCGCCACATTTTTGCACGACCACGCCGAAAGATCTGTCAAGGGAGCGGAATACACCTCGTAGTCGCCCACGCAGAAGCGCTTTGCGTTAAATTTATCCTGACTGCAATACACATACAGTCTGTCGCCGAAAACGTGCGGCTCGCCGTCGGGCAAATACCTGCCCTCGCCTAGGTAGGGGTTGAAAATCTGCTTCATGCCAAATCTCCCGTAAAAATAGTTTTGCTTACTCTTATATTATAAGCCCTGTATATTATAAGCCCTGAGCGCGCGGCTGTCAATAGCGGCAGGGCACATGCGGGCACAAACGCGGCAAATAGGTACCGCGCAGAGCGCGGCATAAAAATTTTGCGGCGCGGGGTAAAAACCCATTAAAAACAGTTGCTAAAACAGGCAAAGTTTATTAAAATATTTAAAGTAATTTAGCGCCGATCGGTATGCGGCGGGCGCAGGCCTATAAAAAATAAATATGACGGGGATATAGCACAGTTGGTAGCGCGATACGTTCGCAACGTATAGGTCAGGGGTTCAAGTCCCCTTATCTCCACCATCGCCGCGGAGTGCGTTTGCACTCCGCGGCTTTTTTAAATTAACGGGCGCCTTGGGGCGCCCGTTTGCCGTTTTTTTGCCTTATTTTCGCGAAAAATCACTTCTCACCGCTGCGAAAAGTTGCGTTAAATGCGGCATATACCGCTTCGTTTATGCGGCGGAAGCGCTCGGCGCTTACTTTGCAGCGCCAGTCGGCGGTGAAGATGCCGTTCACCTCCTGCTCTACGTCGCTGAGCTGGGTATATACGGTGGCGGCCAGCCCCTGTTTGGATATGAGCGGCACGACCTCGCTTAAATACAGCCTTTCGAGAGCGCACTCATACGCCTCGCGAGAGGAGAAATTGCGGTAGCTGAACGCCTTTTTGCCCTCGGCGCAGGCATAGCCGCCGAACTCGGTGACGGCGAGCACGCGCTTTTTATCGTTTTTGGGGCGCAGTTTGCGGAAATATATGTGCCTGCTGCACACATCTCCCCCGCCCTTATCCTGCCAGCCGCTGGCGTGGTCGAAGGGGCGCGTGGGATCGAGCGCGCGCAGGCGCGCCAATACGCCAAGGGCGTCGAACTGCCCCCACGCCTCGTTGAAAGGCGTCCACAGGCAGAGCGAAACGCAGTTGAACAGCGCCTCGATGGTGCCCTCCGCCTCCGCCATATACTGCCGGCGCGAGCGCGGGTCGTCCCTGCCCATGCCCTTGAAGTCCATATCGTTGATGTGCAGGTCGATAAAGGGGCACAGATTTATTCTGAGTTTTGAGTAGGGCGCGCCGCCGTTTACCATATCTTGCCACACGAGTATGCCCAAAATATCGCAGTAGTAATACCAGACGAGCGGCTCCACCTTTATGTGCTTGCGCAGCATATTGAAGCCGAGCTCCTTCACCTTTGTAAGGCAGGAATACATTTCGCCATAGCTTGCGGGCGTATAGATGCCGTCGCCCCAATAGCCCTGGTCAAGTAGGCCGTTGTGAAATATAGGCTCCCCGTTTATGGTGAAGCACTTACGGCCGCCGACCTCCCCTATGCCGAAGGTGCGCAGGCCGAAGTAGCTGTGCACTACGTCTTCCCCGCAGGTTATGGTTATTGGATATAGCTGGGGGTCATCGGGAAACCACGGCTTACAGCGCGACACATCGAGGGCGCACTCGCTGCCCGTATCTGCGCCGCGCGCGCATGCCACGACGTCATCGCCGTCATACAAGCATATATCGGCCTTTGCGCCCTCGGCCGAGGCGTTGCAAGTAATATAGAGTTTGCCCTGCGCCGCGTTTGGCACGAGCTTTATGCCCGTGATATACAGATGGGGCACGCTCTCCAGCCACACGGTCTGCCATATGCCGCTCACCGCCGTATACCATATGCCGCCCGCGTTATAGCTCTGCTTGCCCCTGCCGTATATGTGCGAGGAGGCGTCGTCGCGCACGGCAACGCACAGTTCGTTCTGTCCTTCGCGGATATACGGCGTGATATCGAAGGAGAAGGGCAGATAGCCGCCCTCGTGCCCGCCGACTTCGGCGCCGTTGCAATAAACCTTGCAGCGCTGATCGCACGCGCCAAAATTGAGCAGTACCCTGCCGCGGAAAAAGCCGTTCGGCAGCGCAAAAAATGTGCGGTAGTGCAGATATTCGCTTGCCGAGGGCCCCCTATGCGCGCCCGAAAGCTTACTTTCGGGCGAGTAGGGCACATTTATTTTGCCGTCGTACTCCTTCGGCGCGGCCGCAGAGGACGTTATTGCATAGTCCCACAAGCCGTTTAACGATAAAAAGCTGTCCCTTTTTAGCTGCGGACGAGGGTATTCGTTTAACCCCTCGCCAAAAAATTGCCGTTTGAATATCATTTTCTGCCCCTTTTAAAATAAATGCAATGCAAAATGGAAATTACATATAAATTATAATACATAATGCCGCAAATGGCAATAGCGTTCGGCAAAATAAAAATGCCCCGCGGGGCGCCGGTTTTGCGCGGCGAGCGGGGCATAATATTACGAATTTGCAGACATTGCAAATTGAATTTGCCGCATCGGCAAAAAACCTGTCATATCCACCAATCGGGAGTAATTTCACCTAAGGTGACGGCCTTTTTGCTCTCGTAATCGAGCATAATTTGGATAGAGCGATAGCGCTCCGGCATCAGCTGCGCCATAAATTCACGGCAGGCGCCGCAGGGCGGAACGGCTTTTCCGCTTGTATCTACGGCTATAACCCTGCAGATCTCACTCTCGCCGTTTGTAATCATATTGGCAATGGCATTCCGCTCGGCGCACATTCCCAAAGAGCAGACGGTATCTATGCAGACGCCTGCATAGATGTTGCCCTTTTGCGAGAGAACTGCGGCGGCGACGCCTCCCGCCTCCACAAACGGAGAGATCTGCCTGTTATTTTGCACCTTGCGGGCGGCAAGATACATTTTATCCCATGCGCCGTCATACTGAGAGAGCGCCGGCCTTTCGACCCGGCGAACGAAATTTTCCTTTCCGTCGCAATACCCCTCGATGTCATAGGAGAATTTTTTTGCAAGCTCTGTTTTCAGTTTTGCGTACTCCTCACGCTCACTTTCGTGGGTGCGCATGTAATCACGGAAGGCGAGGTGGCGCCCGATATTATTCCAGTCGTCGACCTGAAAAATATGTATCTGATGGGTCCGCTCATCTCCGCCTTTGCGAAGATAGCGCCTGCCCTCTATTCCGAATTCGCCGAGATATTCGTAACCTGCATCCGAGAACTTATCCGCAACGGCGTCTGCCCATTCAAGACTTCTTACTGCCGCCATGATATCGATAATCGGCTTTGCCGCCAGGCCCTTTACCGACGTGCTGCCGATATGGTATAGCGCAATGCAATTATCGGCAAGTATGCCTTTTATAAGGCAGGCCTCGCTCTTATATTTTTCTTCCCACAGCGGGTCATACTCCGTAACAACGACATGCTGGCTCATATTATTCACCTCTGTTAAGAGTTATAAAAAATCATTCTTTATTTGGCTCTGAATTTTCGGGCTCAAGCTCTGTCAGGGGGAGCTGCTCGGCCGACCTGAAGTATCTTAAATATGACTTGCGGCAATAGCGGCACACCTCGCAGTCCTGAGCGGGCGCGCCCGAAAAATCGTATTCGCCGTTTACGCGCCAGCCGTTTAAAACGCCTATTTTTATGGCGTCGACAGGGCAGTTAAAGGAACACTTTACGCAGCCTATGCAGTGCTTGCCGAACACCGGCTTGCCGCCCGCCATGGTGATATTTTTTTGCGGGCAGCCGCGCGCGCACTTGCCGCAGCCTATGCACGCCGAAGTCACCTTGAAGCCCCTGCCTATAAAGGGCATTGCGGGGTGCTCTATCCTGAACACGAATGATACGGCGCGCTTTAACGGGCCCTTTTTGAGCGGCGTTATTTTGCCTGCGAGCATCTCTGCCGCCTCCTTGGGTATCCTGCGCTCGGCCGCCTGCCACATGCGCGCCGCCATGCCGTCTGAATGGCGGAAAATCATGTTGTAGGGCATGACGTAGTGATACTCGCCCGCCACGGTGTAGCCCTTTCTTTTGAGCATATCGTACACATGCGCACATGAGCCGTCATTGAGCTTTAACGGCTCGCCCGACGTCTTTATGAGATACACCAGCCGCCCGCCCGAACACTTGGGAAGGCGCTTTATGAAATCAAAAACTATCTGCGGGGCGTTGAAGGCGTGCACGGGGTAGCCTATCACTATCCTGTCATATAAGTTGGGATCGCGCACCTCGCAGTCCTTTGCAATGCCGACGTATTTGCACTCTGCTCCCGCCCTTTGCCACTCGAGCATTACGGCGCGGCACACCTTATCTGTGTTGCCCGTGCCCGAAAAAACATTGAATACCGCCTTCATACCTCATCCTCGGGCAGCCGTTCGATGCAGGCGTTGCCCTCTTTATCGAACCAATAGCTGAAATTTTCGCTCTTATCGTGGCTGTCGTACCACACCTGCGCTATGTAGGGCGATTTTTTGGCGAGCATATCGTACTTCCACGGCTCGGGGCTGCAGAAGGGGCACCAGTGCCCCGCGCCGAGCACGGTGTATGGCTTTGCCATGAATGTGTGCCCCTCGCTGCACTGCCAGAGCAGCTTTTGGCCGGCGGAATACTCCTTTGAGAGGCACTTGCCGCCGCGGAAGGCCGCCGCCTCGTTCATATCTTCGAGCGTCCACTCCTCCTCGCCCTTGCTCTCGTCATATCCATGCGAGAGGAGCATGTCGCTATACTCGGCGGCGGGGCATTCGGAATTGCCGCCGCACTCTTTGCTGCTTATTAGCGTGAACTTGTCCCACCTGTTAGTGAGGGCGTGCGCCCTCTCCATGCCGCCGTAGGCGGCCGTCACCTTGCCGATATTGCCCTGCTTTATCCACTTTGCGGGCGCGTTTTCATCGCCGAGCAGACGGCGGAATACAAACAAACCGATGACCGACGGGGGCAGTATGCGCGCAAGCTTGAAAAACGCATATTTTTTGCCTATGGCCGCCCAGAACTGCGCGACGCTCTCGCGCTGATAGCCGAACATATCGTTGAGTGAACTGTTTGCATACCACATGCCGTGGAAGTTGCGCGTCTGGCACCAGTTGGGCTTGAAGTACGCCTTGGGCGAGCCGCCCATTATAGAGAAGCCGTCGGCAAAGGTATCGTAACCGGTGCGCCTGTTCATATGCCCGCCCGTGATGTCGTATACCTTGTTCCAAAAATTTTCTATCTCGCCGCCGTGCTCGCGCTCTATTATGCGCTTTATGAGATACCCGCTGTCGCGCGCAGTCACCCACTCGAGCGGGCCGTTGAGCGTGGTGTGAAAGAGCAGGCCGTCGCTTATGTTGGCAAAGATTATGCCGTCGTACAGCATGGCCGTCTGCCTGAGCACCGCCCAATGCTCCACGCCGCTCTCTATAACGTAGCGCTCGGCCATCATCTTGTGCATGGCGTAGTGATCGTACACGGCGGGCAGCAGCGGATCGCCCACCCTGCCCCACGGGTGCTGCATTGTGCGGTTGCCGTACACCGCCACCGTGGATATGTGCACCAGCTTTGCCTGCTTCGGCATGGACGCCACGGCGTCGGCAAGGCGCATGGCGCCTATCTGATTGCACAGATAGCTCGCGTTGGCGTTTTTATCGGAGCGCGGCGGAATGACCGCCGCCATATTTACAACTATATCGGCGCCCTCGACAAGCTGCCCGCAGGCGGAGGCATCGGATATGCGCCCGCGCACCGCCTCCACGCGGCCGCCATATGCCTTTTTGAGCTTTTTTAACAGCTTATCGTTTCTCTTTTTGGGCGTTAAAAGCACCTTTACCCGCTCTACAAAGCCAAGTTCGAGCGTCTGCGCGAGCGCCTCGCGCCCCATATTGCCGCTTATGCCCGTCATTGCAACTATCATTTTAAAATTCCTCTCTTGTATGCGGCTTAAAAAACTGTGAAAAACCTGCCGCTCTATATATGATTATAGCACGCAAAAATGCAAAATACAAACAAACGCGCCCGATAATTTGTGCGACATATTGCGCTGCATATGTAGAAAGGCGGCGCGCGGTGTGATATAATTGATATGAAACCATATGCACATACGCATATGTTTAAATAAGCAGCTGAACACAGGAGAATTTGCGCACATGAACAAAGTTAAAATAACCGTACTTAAGACGACATACATACATTGCATCAAACAAAAAAACCTTGCGGAGTGCGCAAGGCTTTTTGCTTTATACAGGATATGGAGCATAAATCTGCAGAATATAAGGTATCAACCGAAGCGGCCGTTGATGTAGTCGTCCGTCTTCTTGTTCTTGGGGTGAGCCCAGAGCTCCTTGGTGTCGCCCATTTCTATCATCTCGCCGAGCAGGAAGTATGCCGTTTTGTCGGCGATACGGAATGCCTGCTGCATGTTGTGCGTTACCATGATGATGGTGACCGTCTTTTTGAGCTCGGTGCACAGCTCCTCTATCTTTCCGGTAGAGATGGGGTCGAGCGCCGAGGTGGGTTCGTCCATGAGCAGTATCTGGGGTTCAACGGCGAGCGAACGGGCTATGCAGAGCCTCTGCTGCTGGCCGCCGGAGAGGCCGAGCGCCGACTTGTTGAGGCGGTCTTTGACTTCATCCCACATAGCTGCGCCGCGGAGCGACTGCTCTACTATGCCGTCGAGATCGGTCTTGGAACGGATGCCGAACGTGCGGGGGCCGTAGGCGATATTATCGTAAACGCTCATCGCAAGGGGGTTGGGACGCTGGAAAACCATGCCCACGTTCTTTCTGAGGCGGGCGAGGTCGGTCTTCTTGGCGTAAATATTGGTATCGCCTATCATAATTTCGCCGGTGATCTTGCAGCCCTCCACAAGGTCGTTCATGCGGTTGAGCGACTTTATCAAGGTGGACTTGCCGCAGCCGGAGGGGCCTATCATTGCGGTGAGCTGATGTACCGGGAACTCCATGTTTATATTTTTGAGCGCGTGGAAGGAGCCGTAGTAGAGGTTCATGTTCTTTACGGTAACGGCTATGTCGCCTATGTTGAAGGCCTCTATCTGCCTGGTCTTTTTGGCGGCGCGGTTTACATCTACCGCCTCTGCGGGCCTCTCGGCAACGGCAACGCCGGCCACGGCCGCGTCCTCTACTGCCTCTTCGCTCTTATTCTTCTTTTTAAATATGTCTAAAAAACTCATACCTTATTTCTCCGTTTGAATGCCCACTCTACGACGGTGACGAGCAGGTTTAATATTATTACGAGTATCAGCAGTACGGCTGCCGTTGCGAACGCGGAGTTCATATCTTCGGCCATGCCGTTGCTCATCAGTCGCCATACGAGCACCGCAAGGCTGGCGCAGTTGTCGCCATAGCCTTCGGGTACGAAGGTCGCGGCGCTGCCCACGGTGTAGATGAGCGCGGCGCTCTCGCTTATGATACGGCCTATTGAGAGGATCACCGAAGTGATTATACCTGCGATGGCCTGGGGAAGCACTACGAGGAATATCGTGCGGAGCTTGCCTGCGCCGAGCGCGTACGAAGCTTCGCGCATGCTGTCGGGCACTTCCGAAAGGGACTGCTCGGTGGAGCGGATAACGGTGGGAAGTATTATCAGCGAAAGCGTTATGCCGCCCGCGGCCAGGCTGTAGCCCATGTCGAACGACTGCACGAACATTACATAGCCGAATATGCCAAACACTATCGAGGGAATGCCCGAGAGGGTATCTACGAACAACCTTATAACTTTAACGAACTTCGAGCCGCGCTTGGAATATTCGTTGAGGAATATCGCCGCGCCTACGCCGAGGGGAAGGGCGATGAGCAGTGCCAGCAATATGAGCATCAGCGTCGACACCATCGCGGGCACAAGCGTTATCTGCGCGTTTGAACTTTCGCCGAATAAAAAGTTAAGCGTAAACGAACTTTCGCCGCTCAATCCTATCGCCGAGGGCACCGCCGCGCCGAGAATTACCATCACGATGATGGCGAAGAGCACGACCGCCACGAATACGGCGATTATCCAGGAGAGTATCCACAGCACGTCCTGGGCGCTGCCCGTGCGGCGGTAGCTGCGGAGCTGGTTCTCCTTTACGTTGCCCTCCTCGAACCTGCGCGAGAACCAGTGGTTGCCCGCGTTGCTCTCTTTTTTTGTGAGGAGAAGCAGAAGGTTGAGTATCAAAATTATTATAAGAAGTATGAAGCCGCAGGCGAACAGATAGTTCTGCTGTGTGGGCTGCGAGAAATCACCGTTCCACACTTCTGCGTAGCCCCAGTTCTGCACGATGTTGGAAGAGAGCGTCGTGAACGGATTGAAGAAGCCGGGATAGCCCGAACCGTTGCCGACGATCATCTGTACGGCCATCGTTTCGCCGACGGCGCGGCCTATGCCGAGGATTATCGCCGAGATGATGCCGCTCTTGGCCGCAGGCACGAGCACGCGCCATACCGCCTGGTTTTTGGTGCAGCCGAGGGCGAGGGCGCCTTCGTAGTAGTGCATGGGCACCGACTCGAGGCTGTTTTTGGTTATCGAAGTTATGGTGGGTATTATCATCACCGACAGTATTATCGTCGATGCGACGAGGCCCGTCGCCGTGCCGGGCGCACCCATTGAGCGCAGGAGGGGCAGCAGGATGCGGTAGCCGAACAGACCGAATACTATCGAAGGTATGCCCGCAAGCAGGTTTATGAGCTGCGTATATATCTTTTTGAGCTTTTTGGGGCAATAGAACACCAGCCACACGGCGGTGAATACGCCGAACAGTCCGCCGAACAGCACCGAGCACGCCGTTAAGGCGAGAGTGCCGACTATCATGCGGGCTACGCCATACACTTCCTGGCGCGAATCCCAGAGCGTTTCGAACAGGAAATTGAAGAAGCCCGATTCGCGGAAGGCAGGGATGCTGGCATAGAGCAAATAGCCTATTATTATAAATACCGCCAAAATTGAAAATGCCGCAAAGACAATAAATATTGCCTTTGCGATATTTTCCTTGGTAAAAGCTCCGGCGATATTATCTTTCACTTTAGCTTTATCCATTTTTTTCTCACCCGCTCACAGGTAAATTACTTGATGGAGATATAGCCTTCGGAAGAGATAACTTCCTGAGCATCGTCGCTCATGATGTAGTTATAGAAATCCTGAGCAGCCTGGGACATACCGGATACGCCGCCTTCGGGAAGTACTATTACGAAGGGCCTTACGAGGGCATAGTCGCCGGCCAGGATGTTTTCTACGGTGCACTCAACGCCGTCGAGGGATACTGCCTTTATGCCGTTGTTGCCTGCAAGGGAACCGTAGGAGATGTAGCCTATGGTGTTGGTGGTGCCGATTATGGTCTGAATAACGTTGCCGGTCTCGGCCTGAGAGTCAACGGAGCTGGCGTAAGTGGAGAGCTCGAAGTGCTCGTCGAAGAAGTCACGCGTACCAGAACCGGAGTCGCGGCCTACCGCTGCGGTTATAACGCCGTCGCAAGCTGCCGTGCCGTTGGAATAAAGGGCCTTAACTTCGTCGGTGGTGATGTTGGTTGCCGAGCTGCCGCTGCCTACGATGAGCGCGATGCCGTCCTGGCAGAGCGTTTCGCCCGTTACGCCGCTTGAAAGCTCTTCATCGGTGAGTGCACGGGAAGACATGCCGAAGTCGTTGTTTCCGCCCTGGGTATCGGTGATGCCTGCGCCCGACGAGGACTGGGAGATGGTGATCCTTACGTCATGATCCTCTTCGTATGCGGCTGCGAGAGCTTCCATGAGAGGGGTGACCGAGGACGAACCGGTGATAGTGATGCTATCGGTGTTTCCGCCGCAGGCCGTGAAGGCTGCCACGGAGCATGTGAGAGCTGCGCAAGCTGCTGCAACTGCTACTACTTTGCCAAATCTTTTCATACTGTTTCTTTTAACTCCTTGTTTAAAAGTTTTTTTTCTTTGTCATTTCCTTTCGACGTGAATACTATACCAAAGACTTGTAAAAAACTATTACACACAGTTGTAATAAAGTTGTAATAAAATGGAAGTTGAATAAAATATTTTTGACCCGTTTTGGGCAGTTTGTAAAATAAATGTAAGATATAAGCACCTTTTGTAAATATTTTGCATCGAACGGCAAAAATTATAAGTTTGAGGCAATACGAGCGTTCTTGCCGTCACTATAAGGGAAAGCGCCCCGCCGAATGAAACCCCTCCGCCGCCTGCGGCGGCACCTCCCCTCGAAGGGGAGATAAATTAGTAATAGTTCCTCCCCTCGAAGGGGCGGTACAATTGCGGCAATGTAGCGCGGAGCGCATAATTGCGGGCGGGGCGGGCGGGTCCGCACGCGCCTCCCCTCACAGGGGAGACGAGGGAGCCTACATGTGCATTGCGGCGCATATTTAAAATTACAGAACGCAAAGGGCCGCCTGCGCGCAAAACTTGCGCGCGGGCGGCCGAATATTTTAAATGATATTCACTTGTTTTAAAACCCATTTGCAGCGCCTGGTTTGCACCGCGCCGCCCGCACTGCTGCAGAAGTTATATATGTGTGCGCGCGTATGTGCGCGGGCGCGCATATAATGGGTGAGATCTTGCACGCCATTCTTTAATGAGCCGTGCAAACGCCGGCAAATGAAACCCCTCCGCCGCCTGCGGCGGCACCTCCCCTCGAAGGGGCGGTACAAAAAATTTATGTGCGCGGGCGCGCATATGTTTTAAAACTTTACCGTGAAAGTGGAGCCCACTCCCTCTTCGCTCTTTACCGATATGCTCCAGCCCTCGCGCTGACAAATCTTTTTTACCATAGCAAGGCCAAGGCCGAAGCCGCCGTTTTTGCCGCTGTGCGACTTATCCACCGTGAAGAAGCGGCTGAATACCTTAGATAGATTCTCCTTTGAGATGCCTATGCCCGTATCGGCAACTTCGAACCTGTCGATATTCAAAGTCACCTTAACCGTGCCGCCCGGCTTGTTGTAGCGTATGGCGTTGCGTATGAGGTTGCCCACCATCTCGCTCATGCGCTCGTGCGTGGACTGCACTATCACGTTATCGGTGATGTTATCAATAAGCGTAACGCTGCGCTTATCGGCCTCGGGCTTTACCACGGCGAGCATCTCCCTGGCAAGTTTTGAGAGGTCTACGTCGCAGGCGGGGACGTCGGAATTATCTATCTCGTTATAGTTTATTATGCAGGCAATGAGGTTGGTGAGCCGCTCCGACTGCTTTAATATCGTCTTGTAGGCGGCGCTCTGCTGCTCCTCGTTCATCACGCCTGCGGCGAGCAGCTCGGCATACCCCCTTATGGAGGTGAGCGGGGTGTTCATCTCGTGCGTGATGTTGGATATAAATTCATTTTTGGAGTTCTGCGCCTTTTCGACGAGCTCCTTCTCTTCCTTTATTTCGTTCATCTTCTTCTCTATGTCCCTGTTGCGCTCGTTCAATACCTCGGCTATAGGCTTGAGCTCGCTGTATTTGGTGGTTATCGTCTTTGAAAGCGCGGCCTGCCGCGTTAAATTTTCGACGGGGCGCAGTATGAAGTATGTGGCCACATAGGTGAACGC
The DNA here is from genome assembly GCA_944330115.1 of uncultured Clostridia bacterium. GTDB lineage: Bacteria > Bacillota > Clostridia > Christensenellales > Borkfalkiaceae > Coproplasma. The sequence goes on along the minus strand of CALVIN010000004.1, from coordinate 215,011 downwards.
CACGCACGCCAATAGGTCGATTATGAGGTAGATTATGACCGTGGGCAAAAAGTCGGCATACAGCGCCCACTCGCTCGACGTGGGCACGGCGATGCGCACGAGAAAATACCCCTCCCCCTCGGCTATCCTGCGGCAGTAGTAGGCGTAGTCGACGCCCACCGTGTCGCTCCTGCGGACGGAGAAGCCCTCGCCGTTTTGGGCGGCCTCGGCGATCTCTGTGCGGCCAAGGTGGTTTTCCTCTATCTCTATCTCTTCGCTGTCGGCAAGCACGGTGCCCTCGGAATCTATAAACGTGACGCGCGCGCCGCCGAGCTGCTCGGAAAAGGCCTCGGCGTCATCCTCGGTGAGCGAGGAGTAGTCGTCGTCAAAGCTGTTCATATATACAGAGAGCGTATCGCGCATGCGCTCGAGCGAGGAATCGTAATACAATTCGGTGGAGACGAAGGAATAGGCGAGTATGCCCACGAATGTTATCAGTACCGAAATAAATAATATTCTTATTTTCATGGCAAATATAAGCGGCATAGCGCGGGCGGCCGCGCTATGCCGGAAAACGCTTTACACCGCGTTAAACCTTGTTAAATTTTTGTAAAAAATGCCGTCGGCATAAACGCCGCTGATGCCCGCGGCCGAGGCAGTCAGTTATCCGAAAGTTTGTAGCCCACGCCGAACACCGTTTCGAGGTTGGTTATGCCCATCTTCCTAAGGCGGGAGATGTGGTTATCGAGAGTGCGCGTTTCGCCCTGCTCGTAGCCCCATACTTCCAACAATATGGTCTCGCGCGAGAGCACTTTGCCCGGGTGCTGCATGAAGTACTTTAAAAGCTCAAACTCCTTTTTGTTGAGATCGAGCCGCTCGCCGTGCAGGCGCACCTCCATCGTGTCGTAATTTAATGTCAGCCCGCCAACAGTAACCTCGTCGGACTTGCGCTTGCGGCGGAGGGCCGCATTTACGCGCGCCGCGAGCTCGAGCACCGAAAAGGGCTTGGCCACATAGTCGTCGGCGCCGAGGTTGAGCCCGTTTACCTTGTCCTCCTCCTTTGAGAGGGCGGAGAGCATTATGCACGATACGAGCGGATAGCGCGACTTTACGTTTTTTAACACGTCGAGCCCGTTGCCGTCGGGCAGCATTATATCGAGCAGCGCCACGTCGGGCTGGCGCTTATCTATGGCAGCATAAAAATCTTTTATGTTTGAATAAGCCTCGAAATCGATGCCGTTCATCTGCAGGGCCACCTTTATGAGCCCGCTTATGCTTGCGTCGTCTTCGAGGGCAAACACGGTGCCGTTCATGGCATATACCTCCCGAAAACTGCGGACCGCGCCTTATTCCCTTTTTATCACACTATCTCCTCTACCGAGTGCGCCATCATGCTGAGATGGTCGCCCACCCTCTCGAGGTTGGAGATAAGGCTTACGAACAGGCTGTTGTTTTCGGCATTGCACTCGCCGCGCGCCATGCGCTCGATATGCTCGTCCAGAAGGCGCTTTTTAGAGGCGTCGATGGCCTGCTCCAGCTCGTCCGACTGTTTTATTTTTACTAAATTATTATTTTCTACGATATCTACAACGAGCTCGTACTGCTCGTTCAAGAGCTTCATGAGGGCGTTGAGTTCGCGCTTTACCACGTCTGAGAAGGTGAGCGTTTCGTCTATCGCCTTGTGGGTGTAGCCCACGATATTTTCGGCGATGTCGGCAATGCGCACGATATCGCTGTTGTCGCGGTGAAGAACGTTTACCAGGCGCTCGTCGCTAAGGGAAATATCCTTTGCCGATATCTCCAGAAGGTAGCCCGTTATCTCCTGCGAGAGGTCGTTTACCTTTTGCACGTCTTTGAGCATGTCGTCGAGCTTGGAATCGTCCTTTGCTATAAAGCCGGCAACGGCGTTGTTTAAGCACTTTATGGCTATGCCGGCGGTGTATGTGGTCTGCTTTACGAGCTGGCCTATGGCAAGCGAGGGGGTGGCGAGCAGGCGCTTATCCATGAAGCCCTCTTCCTCTTTGTGCTGCTTTTTCTTCTTTCTGTCGGGTATGAGTATTTCGGTGAGCTTTACGAGATACTTGATGAAGGGAAGGTACAGGCAGGTGCAGATTACGTTGAACGCCGTGTGGAAGAAGGTTATGCAGGTGGTATCGTTGCCGCCGAACCAAACTTTTAACACGTCGGCGTAGAAATCATCCCATATCCAGAACACGATGAGGAAGATTATTGCGCCTATCACGTTGAACAACAGGTGATAGAGGCAGGCGCGCTTTGCGTTGGTGTTTGCGCCTACCGATGAGAGCAGCGCGGTTACGCAGGTACCGATATTGGTGCCGAGTATTACAAAGAGTATGCCGTTGCCGCCTCCGCCTATGAGAAGCTTGTTCTGCGCCATTACTATGAGCACGGAAGTTACGGCGCTCGACGACTGCACAATGCCCGTTACGGCCGCGCCGATTAGAAGGAGCAGCAGCGGGTTGGTCACGGCGGTGAGCGCCTCGCGCACAAAGGGCTCTTCAGCAACGCCCGCCATCGAGCCCGACATTATCTCCAGGCCGACGAACACAAGGCCGAGCGAGGCAACCAAGCTGCCCGCCGTGTTTACCTTGTTGTTTTTGGTGACCATGGTCATAACAAGGCCGATGAGCGTTAAGAGCATGGCGTACATCATGACGTTGAACTGATTGAGCCATACCAGCCAGCCCGTTATTGTGGTGCCTATGTTGGCGCCCATTATAACGGCCGCCGCCTGCGTGAGCGTCATTACGCCGGCGTTTACGAAGCCCACCACCATTACCGTGGTGACCGAGGACGACTGCACTATGGCAGTTGCGAGGGCGCCGATGCCCACGCCCGCGAAGCGGTTGCCCGCCGCCTTGTTGAAGAGCGCGCGCATCTTGCTTGCCGAAAGCTTTTCGATGCTGTCGCCGAGGAACTTGAAGCCCAGCAAAAATACGCCGAGGCCTACGAGCAGCAAAACTATACTGCTCGCCGTGTCTAAGTTATCAAAATCCATTTATTTCTCCTTTTTGATGCACTTCTATTTTAACATCTACCTGTAATATAAATTTCACAAAGTTGTAATAAATTTGTAAAATTTTTGGTATTGTCCCGCCCTACTCGTAAAAAAATTGTAAAAAATGCGCCCCGCGGACAGTTTATGCGGGGCGCAGGATACAGGTGAATGTTTTTGCCCTTTTTGTTGTGCTTTTAAAAAAGTGATGCGTGAGCACAGAAAAGCTTTGCGCGCGAGCGCGTAAAATTCACCCTTAAGGTGCAAAATTTATGATGCTTTTATGCCGCATGCGGCAGGCGAGAAGTTCTTTTGAAATCAGCTCTCATACCCCTTGGGGTTGTTCTTTTGCCAATTCCACGAGGAGGCGCACATCTCGTCGATGCCGTACTGCGCCTTCCAGCCGAGTTCCCTCTCGGCCTTGGAGGCATCGGCATAGCAGGCGGCTATGTCGCCGGGACGGCGGGGCTTTATAACATAGGGTATCTTGTGCCCGCACGCCTTTTCGTATGCGTGAATGACGTCTAAAACGCTGTAGCCCACGCCCGTACCGAGGTTGTAGATATACACGCCGCTGCCCTTTATGCCGTTGATTGCGGCAACGTGCCCCTTTGCGAGGTCTACGACGTGGATATAGTCCCTTACGCCCGTTCCGTCGGGAGTGGGATAGTCGTTGCCGAACACGCCCACCTCTTTGAGCTCGCCTATCGCCACCTTTGCGATATAGGGCGTGAGGTTATTGGGTATGCCGCGGGGATCCTCGCCTATAAGGCCGCTCTCATGCGCGCCAACGGGGTTGAAGTAGCGCAGAAGGGCTATCGTCCACTCGCCGTCGGCCTTGAATACGTCTTCAAGCATTATCTCCTGGAAGTATTTGCTGGTGCCGTAGGGGTTGGTGGTGCCGCCCACCCTGCACGTTTCGTCTAAAGGCAGCCTTTCGGGAGTGCCGTATACGGTGGCCGACGAGGAGAAAACTATCCTCTTGCAGCCGTGCCCGCGCATTACCTCTAAGAGGACGAGCGTGCCGTACAGGTTGTTATCGTAGTACTCTATGGGCTTTACGCAGCTCTCGCCCACGGCCTTGAGGCCGGCGAAGTGTATCACCCAGTCTATTTTGTTCTCGGTAAATATGCGCTCCATCGCGGCGCGGTCGCGCACGTCGGCCTCGTAGAACTTAACCTCTTTGCCGGTTATCTTTTTTACGCGGTTGAGGCTTTCGCGGTTGGAGTTGGAGAGGTTGTCCACCACCACCGCTTCGAAGCCGCTGTTTAAGAGCTCGACGACGGTGTGGCTGCCTATGTAGCCGGCACCGCCCGTAACAAGAATAGTTTTCAAATTTCACCTCCATAAAAATCAAGCGCACTGCCGGCGCGCATGGGAAGAGAGCAACAAAAACCGCTCCCGCCCGCACAAATACGCAGACCGGCGCAACATTACGATTTTATTATAGAGTAAAGTTGGGCGCGTGTCAATAGCGTGCGGCAAAATAAGCCGCTGCAGCGGCATGAATTGCATTTGCAGCGGCCTTTACTTAATTTAAGTTTACTTTTATATGTATAGTACTACTCCACCGTGACGCTCTTGGCAAGGTTCCTGGGCTTATCGGGGTCGCGCCCGAGTATTACCGCCGTGCGGTAGGCGATGAGCTGCAGCGGTATCACCGAAATTATCGGCGAGAGGCAGCTTGCAAAGGAGGGCACCTTTACGGCAAACTCGGCGCGCTCCAAAAGCTCTGGCGGGGCGCAGCCCTCGGCATACACCACCCCCGCCCTGCCGCCGCGCGAATATATCTGCTCGACCGCCGAGGCCGTCTTTTCACCGAGAGTGCGCTCTGTCATTATGGCTATGGTGAGCGTTCCGCCGTCGATGAGCGCTATCGTGCCGTGCTTCAGCTCGCCCGCAGGATACCCCTCGCCGGGGACGTACGACACCTCTTTTAGCTTTAAACTGCCCTCGAGCGCGACGGGGTAGTCGATGCCCCTGCCTATGAAATACACGCCCGCCGAGGAGGCGCACGCGCGGGCGGCGGACTCTACCGCGCAGTCGGATATGGCGGCGGCGCAGCCCGCCTCTATCCCCTTTAAGGCCGAGAGCGTGCGCGAATAGGCCGAACCGCCCTTTAAGGAAGCTATTATGAGCGCGAGGGCGGCTATCTGGCCGCAGTAGCTCTTTGTGGCGGCAACGCACACCTCCGTGCCCGCGCGCACGGGTACCGACATGTACGCAATGCCCGTGAGCGCCGAGTAGGGCACGTTTGTTACGGCAACGACGTATGCGCCCGCCTCCTTCGCCGCACGCGCGGCCTCCACCGTATCGACCGTTTCGCCGCTCTGGCTTACGGCGATAAACAGCGTTTTGGGGCCCGTGGCGCTATTGCGGTAGCGGAATTCGCCCGCCGTTTCGGCGCGGGAGGGAATTTTAAGCAGCTCTTCGGCGTGGTAGGCGGCGGCGAGCGCGCTGTGATAGGCCGTACCGCAGCCGCACAGCACTATATCGCCGAAGCCGCCCCGCTTTTTGGCCGCGCGCGAGAGGGCGGAAAAGCACTTTTCCTCCGCAAAGGCCTGCACGGTGTTTTTTACGGCGGCGGGGATCTCGTTTATCTCCTTTATCATATAGTGAGGGAAGCCGCCGAGGCGCGCGCCGCGGGCGGCGGGCGGTATGGGCGAGAGGGTGAGCGCGGCGGGGCGGCCGTAAAAATCGCACAGCGAAATTTTCCCCTCCGAGGCAAAGGCTATCTGCCCGTCTTTCAGCACGGCCACGCTTTCGGCAAGGCCGCAGAGGGCGGGCATGTCGCTTGCGGCAAAGAGGGCGCCCTCGCCCACGCCCACTATTATGGGGTTGCGGTATTTTACCGCCACAAAGCCCTCGTACCCCGCGCACAGTATGCACAGCGCAAACGAGCCTTTGAGCTGCCGCACGGCGCTTAACACCGCCTCCTTCAAGTCGCCGCTATAATACTTTGCGAGCAGGTGCACGACCACCTCGCTATCTGTATGCGACGAAAATTCGTGCCCCTCCTCTATTAGCTCCTCCTTGAGCTTGGCGTAGTTTTCGATTATGCCGTTGTGCACCACCGAAAATGCGCCGTAGGTGTGCGGGTGCGCGTTTTCATCGGAGGGACGGCCGTGGGTGGCCCAGCGCGTGTGCCCTATGCCCGAAGTGCCGCCGAGCTGCTCCGCCGCCCGCTTGAGCGCGCACACCCTGCCCTGCTTTTTTACCGAAATTATCTTGCCGCCCTCGAGCACGGCGATGCCCGCCGAGTCGTAGCCGCGGTATTCGAGGTCCTCAAGCCCCTTGTATAAAATTTCAGAGGCGCACTTTACGCCCGTACAACCTATTATCCCGCACATATCTCACCTCTTTTTTGTATCTCACCTGCCCGCAAGGTAGCGCTCTATCCTATCCAAACACCTTGCGCACGCCTCGTGCGACGGCCCTTCGGCCATAAGCCTTATCACCGGTTCGGTGCCCGAGGGGCGCACTACTATGCGGGCGCACCTCTCGGCGGCGCAGACGCCGTCGCAAAATATGAGCAGCTGTTTGTTGAACGCCTCCTCTCTGTTTTGCACGCGCACCGAGCGCTCGAGCTGAGGTATGGGCTCGTAGCCGCGCAGAAGATGCGAAAGTTTTGCGCCCCGCTCTGCCGCCGCCTCCAAAAGTTTTATGGCGGTGACCAGCCCGTCGCCCGAGGCGCCGTATTTTGAGATTATTATGTGCCCCGACTTTTCGCCGCCCAGCGCCGCGCCCGTCTTGCACATCTTTTGGTAGACGAACCTGTCGCCCACCTTGGTGACGGCGCACTTTATGCCGCGCGCGGCGAGAGCGGATATGAGCGCGGAGTTGCTCATTACCGTGCACACGGCGCACTCGCTCATCTCGCCCAGCTCCCTGAGGCGGTTTGCAAGTATGAACAGCTCGCCGTCGCCGTCCACCACCCAGCCGCGCTCGTCTACGGCGATGCACCTGTCGGCGTCGCCGTCGAAGGCAAAGCCCGCGTCCAGCCCCTCCCTCTCTACAAGTTCGCACAGCGCCGCGGGAGCCGTGGAGCCGCTTGTATTGATATTCAGCCCGTCGGGCTCGCCGCCGATAAGATAGGTCTTTGCGCCGAGCGCGTCGAACACAGACTTTGCTATCTGCCAGGCGCTGCCGTTTGCGCAGTCCAGCCCTATGCGCATGCCCTTGAATGAGCAGGCGGAGAGCGAAATCAAATGCCCTATGTAGCGGTTGCGGCCGCTGACATAGTCGACCGACCTGCCGATCTCCCCGCCCGAGCAGGCGCGCTCCTCAAACCCTTCGGGAGGTGCGCCGTCCAGATAGCTCTCTATGGCGGCGAGCGTTTTATCGTCCGGCTTTTCGCCGCCCGCGCCCATCAGCTTTATGCCGTTATCGTAAAAGGGGTTGTGGCTGGCGGAGATCATTATGCCGCAGTCGAAGCCGTCGGTGCGCGTTATGTACGATACCGACGCCGTCGTAGTGACGTGCATTATGTAGGCGTCGGCGCCCGCCGAAGTAAGCCCGGATACGAGCGAATACTCCAGCATGTATGAGGAGCGGCGGGTATCCTTGCCTATGACCACGCGGGCGCCGCGGCCGAAGTAACCGCCCAAAAAGCGGCCTATTTTGTATGCATGCTCTGCCGTAAGTTCGGTGCCCGCCCTGCCGCGGAAACCGTCGGTGCCGAAATATTTACCCGTTTTTATACCTCCCCGCGGCCCCGCCCGCCTTGCCGCGCTGTTCGGCGCGGCCTATGCACAGCTCTTTTGAAGCGACGTCTTTCGTGACGGTGGTGCCCGCCGCTATATATGCGCCCTCGCCGATATGCACGGGCGCGACTATGTTGCAGTTGCAGCCGATAAAGCAGTTATCCTCCACGACCGACCTGCGCTTTGACTTGCCGTCGTAGTTGGCAAACACCACGCCGCAGCCTATATTTATCCCGCTGCCCAAATCGGCGTCGCCAATGTAGGCGTGGTGCGCCGCCTTGCAACCCTTGCCCAGGACGGAGTTTTTTATCTCCACAAAGTCGCCCACGCGGCAATTATCGCCTATATCCGCGCCGCGCAGGAGGGCATACGGCCCCACCGTGCAACTCTTTCCCGCCTTTGACGAGATGAGCGTGCTTGCATAAACTTCCGCCCCGCGCGATATCACGCTGTTTTCTATGCGCGAAAAGGGCAGTATGCGCGCGCCGCCCTCCACCACGCTGTTGCCGCACACATAGCACGGGCCGAGAATATATGCGCCGCGGCGCACGTCAGCCGACCGTTCAACAAATATGCCGCCGCCCGATATGCTCACGCCCCGTTTTTTTAAGGCGCGGGCCGAATAATATTGCCCTCTGCCCGTTTTTTGCAAAAATTTCATACGATACTTTTAAGATATGCGCCCGCCCGCAAAATAGTGATTTTTTTGACGGCGGACGGCACGGCGTGTTGTTTGGGCGTGTGTGTTGCTTTATGTGGCGGGCGGCGCTATTTTATAAGGCGGGTGGCGAGGCGGCAGATATTGCCTGCGCGAATAAAATGTGCGGCGCGGCGCATACTTATGTTATGAAAAAGAAGAAAAAGGCCCGCAAGGGCAACGAGGCCGTGCGCGAAAACATCGTGAGCGCAAACGAATACACGGGCTATGTGCAGCACATACCCGTAAGCAACGAGGACATAGAGCTGTATAAAAAGATGTACGGCGGCGGCAGCTTCAACCCGGACGACATAGGAAGTTAAAAGAGGTGCGGCAAGCCGAAATCGGCCGCAAAACATGGCAAATAAAGTACAATCAAATGACAGTAAAAAAGCAGGGAGCCGCGGACAAATTGTCCGCGGCTCCCTGCTCTTCAGCCCCGCGCGCGGACGAAAAGTCCGCGCGCCCTTATTTCTTATTACATTATTTTTTATCAACTTATATGGCGCATATCTTTCGGCAATTTGCCGATACCCGCCGCGGCGACTGTCTCAGATGACGGTTATCCTGCCCTCGGTAGAGGCGTAATTCTGCCCTATAACGCCGCCGAGCGACTCTATGTAATTGATAAGCACCTGGTTATCTATCAGCGTTTCGTCGAGCAGAATGTTGCAGCCCGAGAACATCGTGAAGCCGTCGCCGCCCTGTTTTAACATGTAGTTATGGCTGGCTACCGTGTAAGTTTCATCGAGGTCGATGTCGGTATATCTTCCGTCGGAACCCAGCACCTGCACGTTCTTTACCCTCCTTTCGCCGGCAACTTCCACAAAGGAGCCGTCGTCTGCGAGCACTACCGCGCTCTCAACGGAGGTATCTATTGTATATCTGAGGCCCGACACCTGCAGGAAGCCGCCCGATTCTCCGAGAGCGTTCGTACCGTCGGAGGCCTGCGCCATAGTATTCATAGAGCCAAGCTCGAGCGCGTCGACTATCTGCTGCCCCGTAGCCTCGACAAGGCAGGCCATATTGCCGTAGGGATGCACGTTGAGCACGTCTTCGTATGTAACATCGCCCTCTGGAATGTCGGCGCGGATGCCGCCGCCGTTCACAAGGCCTATCTGCGCGCCCATCACCGTGCGGTATGCGTCGGCGCAGAAGTTGCCTATGGCCGTCTCACGGTTGCGCACCAACCTTGCGCCGTCGGCCCCGTTCACGGAGAGAACTACCGAAGACCGGCCCACCACTTCATTTAAAAGCGACTGATACTGCGCTTCAACGGAGTTTAAATACTGCTCGGTGAGATAGTATATGGCGTTGTTGCAATAGTCGGGGTTTGTATTTACCTCCTCTGCCGATATGAGCTCGGTGGTGAGCACGTCGTCGGAGGTGTCGGCGGTGCCGTTGGTATCTATCACCAGCTTGCCCGCGTTTGCAAACTTGGTGCCCGTCGAAGAGAGGAGCACATCGTCGCCCTCGCTGTTTTCGACTGTCTCGCTCTCTATCACGGAGTGGGAATGACCGTCGAGCACCACATCGATGCCCGAAGTGTTGGCAATTAAGTCGGTCGAGCGGTAGGGCTCGGAGCCCTCCTCCGTGCCGAGATGGGATATTGCCACAACGTAATCGGCGCCCGCCTCCCTTGCGGAATTTACGCTCTCCTGCACCCTGTCATACAAATTCTGCCCGTCGTTGCCCTCGCAAAAGCCGTATATATACTCGCCATCCTCGTTCTGGAAATAGGCGGGCGTGGACTTAAACAGCGTTTCGGGAGTTGCTATGCCTACATACGCCACCGTCAGGTCGCCGTATGATGCGAGAGCGTATTCGTCGAACACGGGCTCGCCCGTTTCAAGGTCGATAAAGTTGCAGCAGAGGTAGGTCATATCCGACTGCTCCGCAAGGCCGCCCTCGCCTATGAGCGCGTCCATGCCGTAATCGAACTCGTGGTTGCCCACGGTGCCGTAGTCGTAGCCCACAAAATTTCTGAGCAGCACGGGGTATTCGCCGTCGGAAATGGTGCCGATGGCCTCGCCCTGTATAAAGTCGCCGATATCCACCGCGGTGAGGGCGCCGTACTGCTGCCACATGGCGTATTTATAGCCCGCGAAGCCTGCAAGGCCCATGCCCTCGTCGGATGAGTCGAAGCCGCAATGCACGTCGTTTGTGTAGAGCACGGCTATGCTGTCTTCATCGCCCTCCTCTTCGGCGGGGTAAACAGAGCCCGCATTATGCGAGCTGCCGTCGGAGAGATATACGATAAGATCTCCGTTTTCGTCGATCTCCACGCGCTCCACCGAAACGCCGTTCTGTCCGTCGGCCCCGTCTTCGCCCGCACAACCTGCGAGCATCGCCGTCATAGAAGTAGCTGCAAGAGCCGCAAGTATTATCGCGGCCGCCTTTTTTGCCAAACCTTTCAAAACTAACCTCCTGAATTATTATCTCATATTTTCTTTGAAGGGCTTTGCCGCCCTTACGCATAAATATTAGCATACACATGTAAAAAAACGCGCATTGGAATGTAATAAAAGGGTAAAAAGGTTTAATTTTAGAATAATTTCCGCCCACATATCCGCCTGCATATCCGCCGCTATAAAAAATGCAGGGCTCCGCAACGGGCACCCTGCATATTTGCGTTATTGCACGCTTGATTTTAATTTACGTCGAGCATTATCTTTATTATTTCGCGGTCAGTCTCGCGCATGCCGTCGTGGGCGAGGCGGTTTACCGAGCGGATGGTGGCCTCCACTCCCTTTTTAACTATGCCGTCGCCCGCAAAAAACTGGTTGCCGCGCTCGTACATGCTCATGCCCAAAAGGCCGCTCTCTACCGCCGTGGCTATCTTTGCCGCGCAGCTCGCCTTGGCGCCGTCGCATATGATGCCCGAATCTATGGCAAGCGTGTTTGTGAGCGTGTGGGCGATATCTTTGTAGCTGCCGCCGAGGAGGTATGTAATTCCGCACGCCGCGCCCGCGCCCGCCGACACGACGCCGCAATATGCCGAAAGCGTGCCTATGCCCGACTTTAAGTGTATGGTAATGAGGTTGGAAACGCACAGCGCCCTATACAGCTTTTCCTCCGAAAGGCCGAGATTGCGGGCATACACGATGACGGGCACCGAGCACGTTATGCCCTGGTTGCCGCTGCCCGAATTTATCACCACGGGCAGTTCGCAGCCGTTCATGCGCGCGTCGGAGGCCGCCGCGGCGTAGGCTCTTGCCGTCGTCTTTATATCGGGCTGGTATGAGCGCAATATGGTTTTGCCTATGTTTGCGCCGTAGTCGCCGCGCAGGCCCTCTTCGGCTATCGCCATGTTATAGCTTATCTGCCTGCCTATCAGCTCCTTAATGTCCTCCACGGGCACGCTGTTTGCAAAATTTAAGATATTTTCCACACTCAAAAAGGAGCGGTCAGACTTGGCGGGCGAACTTACGGGGCGGTCGAACAGTATCTCGCCGTCGCGCTCTATGCGCACCACGTTGGTGTGGTCCTGCGCGAGGCGAACATAGGCGGTGTGCTCCCCGCCGAACAGGCGTACCGCGATATCGAATATCTCGGCCTCGGGCGGAACGCTCACTGTGACGGGAAATTGCTGCTCGAAATCGGCGATTTTTTGATACATGCCCTCGGGAACGCTCGAAATCACCTGCAATTCCCTGTCTGCGTTGCCCGCGACGATGCCCGCCGCAAACGCCGCCTTTATGCCGCGCATGCCGCCCGTGTGGGGCACCACCACGCTCTTGGCGTTTTTTACTATGTTGCCGCTCACGGCCACCTCGGCGCGCTGCGGCTCGCAGCCCAAAACGTCGCGCGCCTTTGCCGCGCAATAGGCTATGGCGATGGGTTCGGTGCAGCCCATTGCGGGCACGAGCTCTTCGCCGAGAATATCGATAAATTTTTTGCACTCCTCTCTTGTGAACATACCAACTCCGCGCGGGCGCACGCTGCACATTATTTGTTGTACGCCGTTTTGCGCACAAAACGGCGCTTTTAAGGCGCGCGAAATATGCCGTGCAGGCGCACAAAATGTGCTTTGTATGGCACACAAAATTATGCCGTGCAGGCGCTCCGCCGATTAAAAAATTTATACATAAAAGTTATAACCGCCCGCCCGCCGCCTTGTCAAGCAAAAACCGCGGCGTTTATATAAAAGGCGGGTATATAAAAGATGTGTATGTTAAAGGTGTGTATATTAAATAGGGCGCGCGGACAAAATGTCCGCGCGCCCCATAAATACCCCGCCCGCGGACAGGCGTCCGCGGGCGGGGGTACATCTGAAATGCGCTATATGCTATACTGAATACTTTAACTATTTTAATGAGCGTATCGTTTGAACAATCAAAACTTTACCTTTTGCAGTCTTAAATTTGCGGCTTGCCGCATATGAAATGCCATCAGCGTTAAAATTACCTTATGCCACTATCAAAGGCTGGCCTTTAAGATGGCGCGGATATCGTCCTGCGTGAGCACTTTATAGCCGCCCTCCATAACTAAGGTGGCCTTTACCACGTCTTCGAAGTTGCCTTCGTTTACGCCGAGGTCGGTGAGGTTCATTACGAGGCCTATGCGGCGCATCCACGCCTCCATTGCGGCGAGGCCCTCCTCCGCCACCGTTTCATCCGTCTTGCCGACGGGGTTTACGCCCCATACGTTTACGGCATAGCGCACGAACTTCTTTAAGCCGTAGGGCATTATAAACTTATAGTATGCCATGGATACCGCGGCGAGAGTCATGCCGTGGGTTGCGTCAGTCACGGCGCCCACAGCCTGGCCTAGCATATGCACCTCCCAGTCGGTCGTCTTGCCCTTGGCGATGAGAGTGTTGAGCGCCCAGGTGGCCGTCCACATTATGTTGGAGCGCGCCTCGTAGTCGGTGGGGTTTTTGACGGCTATTTCAGAGCTGTGTATGAGCGAGCGCAGCAGACCCTCGGAGAGGTAGTCGCTGGTGTTGTCGTCCTCGCCCGAAAAATACTGCTCGAGTATGTGCGACATAATGTCGTAAAAGCCCGCCACCATCTGATATTTGGGCAGCGTGTAGGTGAACTCGGGGTTGAGTATTGAGAATTTGGGGAACACGTTTTCGCCGAAGACGTGGCCTATTTTAAGCTTTTGCTTGTGGTTGGTTATTACCGAGCCGCCGTTCATTTCGGAGCCCGTGCCCACCATGGTTAAAACGCAGCCGACGGGTATTATTTTGCAGTCGGGATCGACGTCCTCGAAGCGGATATAATACTTCTCCCACGGGTCTTCCTTGCAGTTGACGGAGATAGACACGGCCTTGGAATAGTCGCACACCGAGCCGCCGCCTACGGCGAGAATGAAGTCGGCATTGCAGTCGCGCGCACGCTGAACGCCCTCTTTGAGCTTATCCACCGTGGGGTTGGGCATTACGCCCGCATCCTCATACACCGTTTTGCCGCACTCGCTGAGCACGGCCATTACCTTATCGTATATGCCGTTATTTTTGATTGAGCCGCCGCCATACACGAGCAGCACGTTTTTGCCGTATTTGGGCAGCTCCTCCTTTAAGCCGTTCAGCGCGTCCTTGCCGAAGTAGAGCTTTGTGGGATTGCAGTATGAAAAATTACCTAACATGATTATCTCCTTTTAAGGCGTTTTGTGGCCGGTTTTAAAGGCGCCTTGCAGCCGACACGCGGCGTTTTTTTGCAATATTTTGCGCCAAAATTGGCAAAATTTGCCTGCGCCCGATACCTTTGACCGATATTTATAATATAAACTTTAAAGTTGGCTTTAAGTCAATACCCGCCGCAAAAAATAAATTGAAATTTTTGTGAAAGGGGCCGCCGCGGCTGCGCGCAGGCGCAGCCGCGGCGGAAGGGTTTATATACGTACCTCCACTCGAAGGGGAGGTGATTACTGAATTAAAGCCATTTGTTCAGGAAGTCCTCTATCTTGTCGAAGGGGATCTTGGTGGTGTCGTCATACAGGTCGATGTGTATGGCGCCGGGGACCGAATACAGCTCTTTAGGTTCGGCCGCCTCGCGGTAGGCGTACTCGGAAAACCACTTGGAGTGCGCGTCTTCGCCCACAATAAAGAGTATGGGGCGGGGCGAAATTTCGGCTATGTGCGAGGCGAGCGGGTAGTTCATAAAGCCCATGCTGCTCGTGGTGGTGAAGTTGCCGCGCGCACGGGGATGATGGCCGCGCTTGGTGGCATAGAAGGTGAACCACTCGCGGTTTACGCCCGTGATTTCGGCGGGGACTTCGTCGTACGGCTGCTCGGGGAAGGTGGGTATATACTCGGGCGCGCCCTCGTCGACGTCCTTCCACCTGCGCTGCGCGAGCGCCTCCAGCGCGCTGTGCCTCTCCTCGGCCGTCATGCTGTCCTCCCAGCCGCGCGCCTGCACGCGGGAGATATCGTACATGCTGGCCGTTATCACCGCCTTTATGCGGAGGTCGCACTGCGCCGCCGATATGGCAAAGCCGCCGCTGCCGCATATGCCCGCCGCGGCTATCTTTTGCCTGTCTACATAGGGCAGCGTGCCCAAAAAGTCTACGCCCGCCGAGAAGTCCTCGGTGAATATCTCGGGCGAGGATGTGTGGCGGGGCGTGCCGCCGCTCTGCCCGTTGAACGAGGGGTCGAAAGTGAGCACGACGAAGCCGCGCCTTGCAAGCTCGCCCGCCCAAACGCAGGGGCCCTGCTCCTTTACGCCGCCGTAGGGCGCGCCCACTACCACCGCCGCATGGCGGGAAGTTTTATCGAGCGCCTTTGAAGTATACAGATCGCCCGCAAGCTCTATGCCGAAGCGGTTTGAATATTTTACGTGCGTCCTCTCCACACCCTCGGGGAGGGCAGCTATATAGTATTCCTGTTCCATAATGTCACTCCTCTATCATTTTAATTATTTTTGCAGGCACGCCTGCCGCCACCGCGTTTGCGGGGACATCCTTTGTTACTACCGCTCCCGCGGCAATCACGGCGTTGTCGCCTATGTGCACGCCGGGCAGAATGGTCGCATGCGCGCCCACCCATACGTTTTTGCCGAGCACCACCGCCGCAGGCGTCATTCCCGCGCGCTTTTCGGGGCACATATCGTGGTTGAGCGTGGCTATCACCGTCTGGTGGCCGATCAGGCACCCGTCACCGAGCACTATGCCGCCCTGGTCCTGAAAGCAGCAGCCCGAGTTGATGAACACGTTTTTGCCTATCTTTATGTTCTTGCCGAAGTCGGAATATATGGGCGGGAACAGCCCGAAAGTTTTATCCACTTCATAGCCGACGAGCTGCGACATGAGCGCGCGCAACTCCTCCGGCGTGTGGTAGCCGCTGTTTATTTTGCTTGTTATCTTTATGGCCTCCTGCGAGGCGGCGTGCATAAAGAGGTGCTTTTCGCTCCCGCCCTCTATATATTCGCCGCGCGCCGTTGAGGCAACATACTCTTCCGTCGTCATCTTGTTCTCCTTTTACGCCACTATTTTACCCGCACGGCGGGGCATATGTCAAATACCTATATGTAATACTACGCCATACTTGACAGGCATATTAAAACTATATTATAATGTAAAAAAATTGGAGGCGCGCAAGGTGGAGATAAGGGAACTGAAATACTTTTTGGCAGTGGCAAACGAGGGCAGCATTTCGGGCGCGGCGGAGGCGCTTTTTATAACGCAGCCCAGCCTTTCGCGGCAGATGCAGAACTTGGAGAGCGAGGTGGGCGGCGCGCTGTTTGTGCGCGGCAACCGCAGGATAACGCTCACCGAGCGCGGAAAACTGCTGAAAAAGCGCACCGAGGAGCTTTTGGAGCTATACGAAAAGGCGGTGAGCGAAGTGAGCGCGCCCGCGCAGGACGTGAGCGGCGAGGTGTGCATAGGCGGCGGCGAAACGCCCGCCATGCGCAGCGTGATAGAGGCGGCGCTCAATGTGCGGCGGGCGCATCCCAAGGTAAAATTCCGCTTTTTCAGCGGCGACAGCTCCTCAGTCACCGAAAAGCTCGACAAGGGGCTTATCGACTTCGGCGTGGTGATAGACGGCGAAAATTTGAGCGAGTACCGCTCGCTGAGGCTGCCGACGGGCGACAGGTGGGGCGCGCTGATGAGGAGCGACTGCCCGCTTGCGGAGTGCGAAACGATAACGCCGCCAAACCTTAATGGCATGCCGCTGATATGCTCAGACCAGTCGTTTGCAAAGGGGCTGATATCGCGCTGGATGGGCGAGGACAACGAAAAACTAAACGTCGTTGCCACATACAACCTGCTGTATGTGGGCTCGCAGCTGGTGCAGGACGGCATGGGAATTGCCGTGTGTTTAGAGGGCATAATAAACACCTGCGGGAGCGGGCTTGTGTTCAAACAGTTCTCCCCTCCCATTCAAACGCACGTCGACGTTATATGGAAAAAGTATGCCGTGATGTCGAAACCGGCAGAACTGCTGCTGAACGAGCTGAACAATATATGCAAATAAATATTTGCATAATTCGGCAAAATACGGCATTTTTTGATAATAAAACTTTTCTTTTATTTATAAGTATAAAAAATCAGCCGCCCGCGCGCAGTTTGTGCGCGGGCGGCTGATTTTATTGAAAAATACAAGCAGAAAGTTGCGTTTTATTGGCAAAATAATATTTAAAGATGATGCGGGCGGGTAAAAATTATTTGCGCTGACCCTTTAATATCTGTTCGAACACCACGCCGTAGAAGTGCTCCGCAGGGGTGGCGCGCAGGCAGGCCTTTACGAAATCGGAGGCCTTTCTTGCGGCGGCCTCCACCTTTGCGCCGCCAAGATATTCGGCGGTGAATACCGAGGCGAATATGTCGCCCGTGCCGTGCGAGCTGCGGGGCAGCTTTTCGCCCATGGTGTAGCGTATGGCGCCGCCCTCGGATATGGCCTCGCCTATCTGGCCGTCGAGCTCAACGCCCGTTATCACCGCAGTTGCGCCCGTGAGCTTTCTAAGCTTCTGCATTACCTCCTCCACGAAGGCCTCGCTGTGCACGGGGCTGTATTCGGTGCCCGTCATAAAGCACGCCTCGGTGAGGTTGGGAAGTATTATATCCGCCCTGCGCACAAGGTGGGCCATGCCCTGCACATACTGCATGTCGAAGCCGCCGTACAGCTTGCCGTTATCGGCAAACACGGGGTCGATGACCTTTAGGGCGCCGTCGGCAGAGAACTCGTCGAAGGCCTGCTCCGAGAGGTCCATGAGCGACGCCTTGCCCAGATACCCCAAGAGGAACGCATCGAACTTGAAGCCGTTTGCGCGCCAGTTTTTGTATATATTCTCGATCTCCGGCGTGAGGTCGAGGTAGCTCCACTGCTTGAACATGGTGTGGTTTGAGAGTACCGCCGTGGGCAGCACGCACGTCTCCAGCCCGTAGGCAGAGAGTATGGGCAGGGCGACGGTGAGCGAACACTGCCCCACGCACGAAAGATCCTGAATGGTGAGTAATTTTTTATCCATGATATCTCCTCATATTTTGCTGTTTTTGCGTATTTTGCGGCACCGGCGGCTTTATGCGGCCGCCCGTACCGCTTGCATACTAAGTATTATAGCAAGAACTGATATCAATGTAATATCCAGATTATGTTAATTTAATAATACCAGAATATAAGTTTTGCACAGCCGTGCGCGCAGAATGACGGGCAGGTATTTTTAAACTGCGCCGCGTGCGGGCAAAATGCAAAATTTGTTTCGAAAAAAACTAAAATTTTACTATTTTTTTACAACTTTATGCTTAATTTTTTTACATCTTGACTGTATACTATAACCGATGCGTGAGCAAGAGAGCAAATCCCTTGTTCAAAAAAATCCTTTTTTTCTCCCCGTAAGGTCGCCGGCAACGGCGGCCTTACGGTTTTAGTTCACAAATTTTTTGCGCGGGCCGCGCGCAAAAAATTTCGTGAGTTTGAGGGGCTCTGCCCCTCTTCGCGCGACCTTAAGGGCCCACAGAGCGTATAGTCGCGCGAATTCACCCTGCTGAGGCGCAGGTATGCGCAAATTGGGGCCTGCTGCGGCGGGAAACCCGCTTTGCGACGTTATTTGTTTTGGAATTTTTGCGCTATTGCAGGGTTCCCCTGCTCGCGCTTATCCGCTTAATTCTCCCGCCACCTAAAAAGTAATGAAAAAGGGGCGCGCTTAGCGGCTGAAATAAATTCAGCCTGCGCACATTATTTATTTAGAACACCCCTCTTTCGCCTTCGGCTTACCTCCCCTTAAAGGGGAGGTATTTTTCACCTTATTGGTACCTCCCCTTCGAGCGGGAGGTGGGTTGAGCGAAGCGAAACTCGGAGGGGTTTCATGCAACATAGCAACCGGTAAATACTGGAGAGCGGCGCAGCATATCCCCTCGTTTCCCCTTTAGGACGAGCGAGGCATTTCATAGCACAGCGGACACCCGCTGTGCGTGCCGCGGCGAGATGAGCGAGCGCATATGTTGGCGCGCGAGCGGTGACCGCCGCAGTGCGGTTTATTTACCGCTCGCACTGCAAGACAGTGGCATATACGAGCATCGCGAGTATATGACGGAGGGGTTAAAAAACACGGCGCTAATAATTAACCCTTCCGCCCCGTCCGCACTTGTGCGGACGGGGCACCTTCCCTTAAGGGACTGCAAGTGAAACCCCTCCGCCGCCTACGGCGGCACCTCCCCTCAAAGGGGAGGTAAATTTTACCGCACTTGGTACCTCCCCTTCGAGCGGGAGGTGGCATATACGAGCGCCGCGAGTATATGACGGAGGGGTTTCACCGGCTTGCATAAGCGCACAACAATGAAACCCCACCCTACCCTCCCCTCAAAGGGGAGGTGAATTATTAGATATTTCCCCTCAAAGGGGAGGTATTTTTTACCGCATTTGGTACCTCCCCTTCGAGTGGGAGGTGGCATATACGAGCGCCGCGAGTATATGACGGAGGGGTTTCACAGGCTTGCATAAGCGCACAACAATGAAACCCCTCCCTACCCTCCCCTCGAAGGGGAGGTATAACCCGCTTAATTCATTTCCCTTCAAACGAAAAACCATATGGTAAAAATTTGGCCGCGGCACGTTTTTTGTGCGCCTGCGGCCTTTAAATTTTATTATATTACTTTCAGCTCTATTAAATACACTGCTGCTTTCAGCGCCATAACGCCGTTTTATGCATTTATGTCCGTGAAGTTGAAGGCGGTCACGTCGAACAGGCCCCTGTCGGTGAGGCGCAGTTCGGGGATTACGGCGAGGGCGAGGAAGGAGAGCGTCATGAACGGATCTACCCCCTCCCTTACGCCTGCGGCGCGCGCACGCGCGTACAGCTCTTTGAGCCTTTCAACGTGCTCCGCGGCGGGGGCCGAGGTCATGAGCCCCGCAATATCGAGTGGCACGGAATACACGTTGCCGCCGAGCGCGAGCGCCATTCCGCCGCCAATGCGCCTGAGCTTCTCCACGGCGAGCGCCATATCGCTGCGGCTGTCGCCCACCACTATTATATTGTGGCTGTCGTGCGAGACGGAAGTTGCCGCCGCGCCGCCCTTTAAGCCGTAGCCCTTGACGAGCCCGAGGCCGACTCTGCCGCTTGCAAAGTGCCGCTCGACCACGCCGAGGCGCAGCAGGTCGGTTCCGTCAAGACAGACGTCACCGCCCGAAGAGGGCACCTCGCACACTGTATTTTTGGTGACGAGCGAACCGCTCATAAGCTCTATCGCGCGTGCGCGCGCGCCCTTTAATTTAATTACAAAGTTTTCAGCCGAAACGGGCGCAACGTGCACGGTATCCTTCACCGCGGCCGGTATGGCGCACCTGCCCCCGAAGAGCGGCTTGCCGCCCTCCGCCACCAACTTGCCGCCCTTGAATACCGCCGCGCACTTAAAATCTTTGAGATCGCCAAACAGCGCGATATCGGCGTCGTAGCCGGGCGCTATGGCGCCCTTGCCCTTCAAACCGTAGCACTCCGCCGCGTTCAGCGTGCACATTACGGCGGCGTCCTCGCCCGAAATTCCGCAGCTCACCGCCGTGCGCAGCACGTGGTCCATGTGTCCCTCGCTCATCAGGTCGTCGGCGTGGCGGTCATCGGTGCACAGCGCAAACCTGCGCATGTTGCGGCCGTTCACAGCGGGCGCCAGATTTTTGAGATCGTGCGAGGCCGAACCTTCGCGCAACAGCACATACATGCCGAGGTTTATCTTCTCCTCAGCTTCCTGCGGGGTGGCGCACTCGTGATCGGTATGCGCGCCCGATACGGCGTATGCGCACAGCGCCTTGCCGCTCATCGCGGGGGCGTGGCCGTCGATAACCATGCCGAGCTGCCGCGCTGCATACAATTTACCGAGCACTTCGCCGTCGCCCGCGGCGACCGCGGGGTAGTTCATCATCTCGCCGAGGCCGAAAAAGCCGCCGCCTGCAAGCGCCTTGGCGGTATCCTGCGCGTTGAGCGTGGCTCCGCTCGTTTCAAAGGGCGTGGCGGGCACGCAGGAGGGCAGCATCAGCTTTACCTCGAGCGGGGTATGCGCGGCAGCGGCGCGCATATAGTCGGCGCCTGCAAGGCCGCATACGTTTACGATCTCGTGCGGGTCGGCAATGACGCAAGTCGTTCCGCGCGGCACGGCGAGAGAGGCGAACTCCTCGGGAGAGAGCTGCGTGCTCTCTATGTGCATGTGCGAGTCTATCAGCCCGGGCACCGCCACGACGCCCGAACAGTCGTACTCGCGCTCGCCCTCGTAGCTGCCGATGCCCACGATTTTGCCGCCGCAGACGGCGATATCGCCCCTGCACACGGTTGAAGTAAATACATTCAGATAGTTTGCGTTCTTTAAAACAAGGTCGGCCTTGCGCCTGCCCGCCGCGACCGCGGCGGCGCGCTGCATATCTTCAAGACTGCCGAAATCTGCCATTTGTTGCCCCCTGAAAGGTTTTTTACCATTATACATCATAAAACGCGGCAAAGTCAAGGGCGGACGGGCGCGGCGGCGCACGCAAAACGGGGCGCCGAAACCGGCGTTTACCGCGCATTGCGCGGCAGACGACGGAGCACATACGGGCGCACTCCGCGCAAAAAAGTTTTTTATTCTTTTATGTTTAAGCGTTTAAAATGCGGGTACAATATAACTGTAAAAAATGTTAATTTTGGTCGAAAGTGAAATATTTTAACAAGTTGGAAAATATTTAACCGCCAAAATAACATTTATAATCGGTATTATCATATAATACTGTTAGAAATAAACAGTTTTAAAAATTTAAAAAATTTTGAAATTGTTATTGACTAACAAAAATGCCCATGATATACTGATAGCGAAATGAGGGAGGAAAACCTGATGAACACCATTAAGAAGGAGGTTGCAGATATGTCTATTTACGATATGCTCGGCGAATTGGAAAGCGTTGACAATGCAAGCGAATACGGCGTAGAGCCCCTTTCCTACGAAGTGCTCGGCTGCGGCAACGACGACTGATTCTACGACACACAGATGAGAAATTATTGAGAACAAACGAAATTTAAGCAGATCAGGCAAGCACACAAGAACTTAAAGAACACACAGGAACTTAAATAGCTTAAAGCAATATTAAAATACCTTTCATAAAGGAGGTAAATATTATGACTATATATGAGATTTTGAAGGACATCGAAAAGGAAGACAACAAGAGCGCATACGGCGTTGAGCCCCTCTCTTACGTGGCACTCGGCTGCGGCAGATAAGAGAGCACATTAAAGCACATTCACACACACGCTTAAATCACACTAAACACGGCCGCAGAAAGGGTGCGGCGAACATTCACACAACTTTACGGGAAAGAAATCCCGAATAAAAAACAAAAAGGAGAATTAAAATTATGTTTATTGCTAAATTTTTAAATAATATGTATAAGAATATCGACCGCAGGTATGCAGAAGGAAGCCTTGACCTCAAGACCACCGCTCTCTTCTACCTTGCACTCAGCAACATTCGCTAAACCGACAACTGCTTAAAAAACTTTAAAACCGAATAAAAACCGAATAAAAATTATGCAGGCAGCCGCAATTCATTTGCGGCTGCCCCTTTTTTTGCGTTCATGGAATTATTCGGCGGCCCGCGCAAAAAATTTGTGAACCTCTGTGTATGTTACCCCAGAATAGTTGACCACCACCGTGTTTTGGCAGCCATCCATGGGGGCGAGGAGATAATCGGAAAGGCACCTTATGTTTATGCCGCACTCCGCCGCGCGCTGTTTTATGAAACTATCCGACGGGGCCGTTAAGAACTTTACGGTAAAGTGCAGGCCGCTGGCCGTATCGAACACCTCGTGCGGGATATTCAACTGCGAGAGCGCGCCCGTGAGCTCTTCGCGCACGCCGCGGTAATAGTTTTTTAGCCTGTTTATGTGCCGCTCGAACGCGCCGCCCGATATCATGCGGGCGAGCGTCTTTTGCTCGAACAGCGGCACGCAGCAGGAGGTTTTGCCGAATACCTCGAGATAGCGCGCATACAGCGCGGGCGGCAGCACCATATACCCCATACGCATGGAGG
This sequence comes from uncultured Clostridia bacterium, assembly GCA_944330115.1. Classification (GTDB taxonomy): domain Bacteria; phylum Bacillota; class Clostridia; order Christensenellales; family Borkfalkiaceae; genus Coproplasma. The sequence continues at coordinate 192,189 of CALVIN010000004.1, read as the reverse complement.
GCGCGAGCGTCTTTGTGAAGGTATTTATGTATATCACGCGCTCGGGATCGAGCACATACATATTTTGCAGCGGCTTGCCGACAAGACGAAACTCGCTGTCGTAATCGTCCTCCACTATGTAGCTGCCGCGGCTTTCGGCGTCGTTTATCAGCCTTGCGCGCGCCGAGGCGGGCGTCACCGCGCCCGTGGGGAACTGATGGGCGGGCGAGATGTGCAGTACGTCCGCCCGCAGCGCTATGGCCCTGTCGACGTCCACCCCCTCCGCATGTACGGGCACGAAGGCGCATCGCGCGCCGTTGAGTTCGTATGTGCCCGATATTTTGCGGTAGCCCGGGTTTTCGACTGCATACAGCTTGTCGCGCCCGATGAGCTGTACTATGGTGCCGTACAGCTGCTCGGCGCCCGCGCCCACCACTATGTAGCGCGGATCGACGGCTATGCCGCGCGCGCGATAGAGATAGTCGGAGATGGCGCATTTGAGCTCGCCGTCGCCGTCGCAGGGGACGCGCTCGAGGAGGTGTTCGCCGCAGTCGGAGAGCACAGAGCGCATGAGGCGCGCCCAGCTTGAAAAGGGGAACAGCTCGGCGGGGGCCGCGCCGCCCACAAAGTCTACGGCAAATTTTTGCGCGGGCTGCGGCGCGCTCACCTCCCTTTTGGGGGCCTGCCTGCCGCGGTAGCTTATATCGAGCGGGCAGACGTAGTAGCCGCTGCGCTCCTTTGAGGTGACGTACCCCTCCGCCAGCAGCTGCTCGTAGGCCGTCTGCACGGTGACGACGCTCACGCCGAGGTCGTTTGCGAGCGTGCGCTTGCCGGGCAGCTTTTCGCCCGATTTGAGCCTGCCGCGCAGAATGTCGTCGCGGATGCACTCGTAGAGTGTGTAGTATTTATTTTTGCCCGAGAGGTCGTAAGAGAACATAACTGATATTGCCAAACCTTGAATTTTTGTTTGAATATATAGTACCAGCACGGCGGCAAAATGTCAACACGCGGGAGGTGATAGGGCGGGCAAAGGCGGACCAAAATATACAAAATGCGGGCGCGCCGAAATTCGGCGCGCCCGCAGCTTTCATAAATATAAAAATCACAATCTCGAGGCGACGGCATGCAAAAATTCGCGGCTCTCGAGCTTTTTGGGCGTAATACCATCGCGGCGGAAGAGAGGAATGAGGTCGCCCGTCATTTCGCCCGCCTCTATCGTATCTATCACCGCCCTTTCGAGCCTCTTTGCAAAGTCGACGAGTTCGGGGATGCCGTCGAGCTCGCCGCGCTTTGCCAGCGCGCCCGTCCATGCCCATATGGTGGCGACGGAGTTTGTAGACGTCTCCTCTCCCTTCAGATACTTGTAGTAGTGGCGCGTTACCGTGCCGTGCGCGGCCTCGTACTCGTAGTTGCCCTCGGGGGATACGAGCACCGAGCTCATCATGCCGAGCGAGCCGTAGGCGGTGGCCACCATGTCGCTCATAACATCGCCGTCGTAGTTTTTGCACGCCCACAGCACGCCACCCTCGCTGCGCATTATGCGGGCGACAATGTCGTCGATGAGGGTATACATGAAGTATATGCCCGCCTCCTCGAACCTGGCCTTATAGTCGCGCTCGTATATCTCGTTGAAGATGTCCTTAAAGCGGTGGTCGTACGTCTTGGATATCGTGTCCTTTGCGCCGAACCAAAGGGGGATCTTGTTTTCGAGAGCGTAATTGAAGCAGCTTACCGCAAAACTTTCAATAGATTTATCGAGGTTGTGCACGCCCTGCACTATGCCGTCGGAGGGGAAGTCCTTTATGAGCTGACGGGACACCTCTTTCCCGTCCTTGCCGCACACGACGATGTATGCGCTCTCGCCGGCGTTGACGCGCGCCTCTACCGAGTTATATATGTCGCCGTAGGCGTGACGGGCGAGCACGATGGGCTTCTTCCAGCCGGGGACGTAGGGGGTTATACCCTTTACTATTATGGGTGCGCGGAACACCGTGCCGTCAAGTATGCGCCTTATGGTGCCGTTGGGGCTCTTCCACATCTTTTTGAGGTGGTATTCCTCCACGCGCTGGGCGTTGGGGGTTATGGTGGCGCACTTTACGGCGACGCCGTACTTTTTGGTGGCGTTTGCCGCGTCCTCGGTTATCTTATCGTCCGTCCTGTCCCTCTCGGGCAGACCGAGGTCGTAATACTCCGTCTTTAAGTCGACATACGGCTCGATGAGTATTTCCTTTATCCACTTCCATAGAATGCGAGTCATTTCGTCGCCGTCCATTTCAACGAGCGGCGTCTTCATTTCTATCCTGGGCATAGCTTGCCTCCTTTTATTTGCTTTTACCACTAAATTATATAAAATCGCGCGCAGCTTTGTCAAACAAATGGCAAAAATAACAAAAACGACGGGCAAAATTAAATAGAGTAAAGGGCAGGCAGGCAAAATTATGCACATTAAGGGGCGCGGCGCGGCAAACCGCCGCGCCGCGCATATTTTTTATTTACAAACAAACCCCGCGCTTTAGCTGTTACAATACATTAAAAACTACTTCAGCTTGCAGGCGAGGGCGGGGAGCGAGCCGAGTATGCCCGTCTTTAACACGAGCTTTCCGCTCTGCCTTGCAAAGTCGGCGACGGACTGGGCGATTACGCTTTCGAGCACGGGACAGAAGGCCTTGAACGAGGGCGCGAACAGATACCACGCAAGCGAGCCGGGCACGGTGTTTACCTCGCTTAAAAACAGCTCGTCGCCCGAGAGGATATAGTCGAAGCGCACTATGCCGCGCATGTTCAGGCGCGAATACACCGTGCGCGTGATGTTTTGCACGCGCTCTGCAAGCTCCGCGGGGATATCGGCGGGTATTACCGACCTGCCGCCGCCCGAATACTTATCGTCGAAGGTGAGTACCCCGCCCGAGGGTATGGCCTCCTCGCACGCAGATATGTGCACCTCGCCCTCGGCAAAGTAGGCGGCGCAATTTATCTCTCTGCGTCGTGCGATATAGGGCTCGCAGAGGGCGCGGCCGTCGTAGCAGAGGGCGGCCTCGATGGCGGCGGCGTACTCCTCCACACTTTCCGCCCTTGCTATGCCTATGCTTGAGCCGAGGCAGGCGGGTTTTATTATGGCGGGGAGGCCGGTCACCGCCATTGCCGCCTCCGCCTCTTCTGCAGACGACGCGGTGTAGTACTTCAGGCAGGGCACGCCGAGGCCGCCGAGCACTATTTTGGTGAGATCCTTATTCAAAAACGCCGCGCCGGAGAATATGTCGCCGCCCGCCATAGGTATGCCCGCGCAGGCAAACAGTCCGCCCACGCCGCCGCCCTCGCCCAGGCCGCCGTGGCAGCAGTTTATTGCGGCGGAAATCGGAATGAACTGCTTTATTTTGCCCCGCCTGCCGAGAATGTGCAGTCCGCCGCCCGCCACCATGCAGCGCGCAGCCGAGGGTTCGCCGCACTTGAAGTTGGCTATATCAAAGAGTGCCTCGCCGCAAAAGAAGTCGCCGCAGGGCGATATATATATTGGCAGCACGCGCGTTTTGCCGCATTTTAGCACGTTTGCGCACATAGTGCCCGTTATCACCGATATTTCGCTTTCGTTTGAGCGGCCGCCGAACACCACCGCTATGTTGCCGTTTAGCATAAAAAACACCTCCGCAAATATTTGTAAAAATAAGTATCTGCCGCAAGGCGCAAAAAAATCACCTCGGCGTAAGCTTTGGTGAATGAAATATTATACATTATTATATGCAGCAAGTTATGCCGCCGCGATTATTATATGCAGATAAAAGTGCCGCCGCGCCAAAAGGCGCGGCGGCAACTGCAATATTTTATTTAAAGAGCTCAATATATATCGGGCAGGTCGTTCAAAAACAGCACGGTGTCACCCTTTGAAAGGTAATTTTTAAGCTCGCGCTGGGCGTCTTTGAGCGTTTCGCGCACGATCAGCTTTTCGGGCGGGCCGCCTGCGGAGAGGTACCCCTCCTTTACGGGAGTTACCAGCGTATCGCCCACTAAGATCACGAGGTCGAGCCCCGAGAGGAGTTCGCCGAACTGCCTGTTTTCGTCCTCTTCGAGTATGCCGAGCTCTACAATGCCCGGGGTGACGATTATTTTGCGCCCCTCAAAGGTGCGCAGCACCTCGAGCGCGGCGCGCGCACCCTTTACGTTGGCGTTGTAGCCGTCGTCGATGATGTTTATGCCGTTTGCCTTTGTAAGCTGCAGGCGGTGCTCGACGAAGCCCAGCCCCTCTGCCGCCGCGGCGATATCGGCGATGCTCACGCCGAGGTCGTATGCAAGCTGCGCCGCGAGGCCTATGTTATAGGCGCAGTGCGCGCCCAGAAGTCTGGTTTTTACGCGTACGCTCTCCCCGCCCAGGGTGAGGGTGAACGTTGTGCCGCTGCTTTCGGCAACTACATCCGAAACGCACGAGCATACCTCGAAGGGGCAGGGGCAGTTTGCAAAATACTCGCTGCTGTCAGCGGCGATATACGCCTTTTTGCGCGTGGCAGAGAGTATTTCGCCCTTGGCCTTTACTATATTTTCGAGGCTTTCAAACGTCTTTAAGTGCTGGGCACAGATGCCCGTTATAACCGAATAGTCGGGCGGGCAGATGGCGCACAGTTCCGCAATGTCGCCGACGTGGCGGGCGCCCATTTCGGCGATGAATATGTCGTAGTCCTTTAAATCGTTGGCATTTACCGCGAGCGCTATGCCTATTGGCGTGTTGTGCGAACGGGGCGTGGAGAGCACGCGGTACTTTTTTTGCAGCATGGCGGTGAGTATGTTTTTGGTGCTCGTTTTGCCGTAGCTGCCCGTAATTCCCACCACCGTTATATCCGACGAAGCCAGCTTTTTTGTGGCCTTTTCGATATAGGTGCGGTTGTGGGGCACTTCATAAATTTTTGCAAGTTCGTTTGAAAGGCAGATGAGCGGTATAAGGAGCAGCGGCAAAAATGCGAGTGCACAGTAGCGGAGCACATTAAACAGCTGCGCGCCCCACTGGGCAGCGGCGTAGTTCAAAAGCGTTGCGGCAAAGTAAGAAAATACAGTGCACACGACGAAGAGCACGCCCTGCAGCCTTTTGAAGCGCTTTGTGCGCACGGCGGGCACTCGGAGGGCAATTTTGCCGTCGGCATATATGTATACTACGAAGAATACTATAAAGGGCGCAAGGCCGATGACGGCCGCCCACTCCCCCGCAAAGGAGAAGCAGAGCGAAACTATTGCCGAGGAGAGCAGGCAGAGCATGCCGAGAAGAAGGAGGCGCTCGAACGACATATTGCTGCGCTTTGCCGCCCAGCGCATGAGCTTATCGCTGCGGTAGTTGCAGCCCTGCAGCGCGCCCAGCAGCTTTTTTGACGACAGCGTGAGCAGCACGCCGAACGCAAGCGCAATTATAACGCACTCTGTTATTTTGCCTACAGAAATGAATATACCCATCATAACTCCCGGCCGCCCGTTAAAAATTCAACGGCCATTTTGTTGAACTCTCGGTAATTTTGCGAAAAGCAGAAGTGCCCGCCCGCCATAACCTTAAGCCGCGAGCGCGCTATCGCGCCGCGGAAGGCAAGCCCCTCCTCCGAGGGAGGCGTTACGGTATCTTCCGCCCCGTATATCAGCAGGGTGCGCGCCCCGACTTTTGCAGCATCGGCGCGCAGATCCTCGTTTACTATCTTTTTGTAGCTCTCGCGCATGACGGGCGAAAGCTTGCGGTATTCGGCGCTGCCGAAGTTCTTTTCGGCAAACTTTGGCGCAAACCTCTTTACGGCGCGGTAGGCCGCCACCTTTATTTTGTACGCGCGCGTGCGCGGCTTTACTATGCCCGCTCCGCCCGTAATTACAAGGCTCCCAACACTCTGCGGGTGCGCGGCGGCGTACTTTATTGCCACCCTCGCGCCGAAGGAGTGCGCCACGATGTGCGGTTTATTAAGCCCGCATGCGGCAATAAATTTATGCAGCCACGCGCAGTAGTCGCCCACCGACCACGCCGAAGGTATGGGCGCGGAGGCGCCGAACCCCGGGAAATCGGGCGCGGTGACGCGAAAATGCTCTTTGAACGCCGCGATGTTGTAATAGAAGCTCTCTTTGCACGACATGTACCCGTGCAGAAAGAGGACGTCTTGCCCCTCCCCCGCGCGGAGCACAGCAACGTGCATGCCGTCTATAAATATTTAACCTATCCCCCTGCGGCGGTGCCGCAAAAAAAAATACTCAATTATCCTTGTGCACGTCGCGCGCCATCACGAGGCAGTCCTCGCCGTCGGAATAGTAGCGCGTACGCGCATACACTCCCTTGAAGCCGTGCTTTAGATAGAGCGACATGGCCGCCGCGTTTGAGACGCGCACCTCCAAAAATACGCGCTGCATGCCGCGCTCCGCCGCCGACGAAAACAGGTTCTCCAAAATGGCGCCGCCTATGCCGTTGCCGCGGTAGCGCTCCGCCACGGCGATATTATCGATATCGGCCGTATCATAGCCGCAGGTGAGGCCGCCGTAGCCGGCTATTTCGCCGCCGTCGTCGCACAGAATACCCACGAAATTTTCGCTCTGAAAGCTGTCGGCAAGCATGCGATAGTTCCACGCGTCCTTGGGAAAGCACTCCGTTTCGAGCTGCGATATCCTTAAAATGTCCTTAAAATTCCAGCTGCGGAGGTTCATTTTCTGCCCTCCTCCGCCTGCGATTTGCGCACATACAGCGCGTGCATCTCGCCGAACGGCTCATCGCCCCGCAGCTTGCGCTCCACGGCGGGCAGCAGACAGTCGCCCGCGTTCAGCCGGGTATAATCGGGAAGCGATATATCTTCAAACCCGAACACGGGCAGCGAATAGCTTATAAGCTGCTCGCGCGAGATATACTGCGGCTCGCCGAGAGTGCCCGCCGCACAGCGGCAGGCATAGAAGTGGCCGTGAGCCGCGTCCACCACGGCGAAAAAATCGCCGCTTGTAACATTATATGCGATAAGTTCGAATGATGTAAGCGGCATGAGCGGCCTGCCCGTGGCGAGCGCAAAGCCCTTTGCCGCCGAAATGCCTATGCGTATGCCCGTGAACGAGCCGGGGCCGGTCACCGCGCAGAAAAAGTCGCAGTCAGCGGGGGCAAGCTCCGCCTCCTCCATCGCGCCGTCTACCTCGCCCATGAGCATTACCGACTGTTTGAGCGCGCAGTCGGGGATATAGCGCAGGGCGCTCTTTTTGCCGCACGCCAGCACGGTGAGGTGCGTCGAGGCGGTATCCACAGCCAAAAACCTATTCAATTTTTTCGCACCTCCCTCTTAAATTTTAAATATGTACCTTTTTATATTAAAGCATGTATGCGCGCCGCTCAATACTCTATGCGGCGCTCGCCTTCGCTTATCTTAGTTATGGTCACCGTCTTGTAGCCCTCGGGCAGCACGTCGGCGATATTTTCCGCCCACTCTATAAGGCAGACGCCGCTGCCGTAAAAATAGTCGCACAGCCCGAGCGCCTCGGCCTGCGCGCCCGAGGACAGGCGGTAGCAATCGTAGTGATAGAGCTTGCCGCCGTAGTCGTTCATGTATGCGTAGGTGGGGCTGAGTATCTCGTCGTCTATACCGAGGCCGAGCGCCACGCCCTTTGCAAACACCGTTTTGCCTGCGCCCATGCCGCCGTTTAAAAGCACCACGTCGCCCGCCTTGAGCGAGGAGGCATAGCCCTTTGCAAAATTTATAGTATCTTCCGCCGAACGGGAAATAAAAACTGCCATACGCATATATTATAGCGCGCACGGCAGTTTTTTGCAATTAAATTGATATTTGAATTTACTTACCGAGGAAATACCTCAAAAGCACGCCGCCGACGAGCAGAATTACCACGCCCGCGCACACGACGGCAATTATTACCGTGCGCTTTTTTGCGGCCGAGCCGCCGTTTTGCACCTCTTCGCCGCTCCCCTCCTTGGGCATGAACTTTTCGTTCATTCTGTTGATGAGCAGCGATATGCGCTTATAGATGGGCAGCGTTATCACTACGGCAATGAGGCAGCGCAGCAGGTTGAAGGGCAGCACGGATATCCACAGATAGTAGGTGTAGAATGTCTGTTCGGTGACGCCGTCGCCGAAGAGCGCGCGCATGGGGGTGAGAAGTATCTCCCAGTTGCCGCCAAAGGAAACTTCAAGATAGTAGGGCACGAGCACCAGCCAGTTGGCAAGTATGGCGAGCGCCACCGAGCACAGCGAGCCCACTCCCATTCCCGCGAGCGCGCCCTTGAAGGTGCGGTACTTTTTGTATATGAGCCCTGCGGGCACTACGAAGGCGAGGCCTATGATGAGGTCGGCAAATTCGCCTATGAACACCGTGTAGGTGCCCTTGATTATCAGCTTTATGAGCACCTTTACGAACACTATTATGCCGCCCGAGAGGGGGCCGAGGGCGAAGGTGCCGATGAGCGCGGGGATATCGGAGAAGTTGAGCTCCAACCACGAGGGGAATGCCACGCTTATGGGGAAGCCGAAGGCATACAATACGCCCGCAACGGTGGCGAACATGGCTATCACCGCTATGCGCGTTGCTGTGAAGAACTGTTGATTTTTGCGTTCCACTTTTAAGAACTCCTTTTAAAATAATTTATTTTTTAAAGTCGTTCTTTTTTCCCGCTCAAAAAAAGTACACCCCTTCAAAAAAGAAGGGGTGCGCAAAAAAATCTTGCGGTTTGATAAAATAATTCTTTTACCATCCGGACTATACCGTCGGTTGCGGAGTTGCACCGCATCAGGAAAGACAGCCCATCTTTCGTCGCAGACTTATGCCCGGAGAGGCAATCACTGCCGGTGGGGAATTGCACCCCGCCCCAAAGAACTTACTTTAAAACTGTTTTGATGAAAAGGCGTTGCGGCGCGCCTTACACTCGCCTGCCGCCAAATTTTAACAAACTTTTGCGGCTGCAACACATTTTTCATGGTATATTATATAGCCGCGCAATGAGTTTGTCAACTATATGATAAAAAAATTTATAAAAGTATGGCGCCTAGTATGGCGCCGGACATCGTGTCAATTATTTTGGCAAAAAAATTCGGGCATTTTACCCGAAAAAATTTGCCGTGCAAAAGCCGCGGCCATGCCGCGACATCCACAGAATGGGAGATAAGAGGAGAGATTGCGCCGCCTCTTTGTAGCAAGGTGAAACCCCTCCGTCTTTGCCTCGCCCCGCTCGGCAAATCCACCTCCCCTCGAAGGGGAGGTGAATAATGCAGGTTGCGCCGCCATTTGCTGGTACGCCGCAATTTGTTGAGCGATGAAACCCCTCCGTCTTTGCCTCGCCCCGCTCGGCAAATCCACCTCCCCTCGAAGGGGAGGTGGGTTGCGGCAAAAAATCACCTCCCCTCAAAGGGGAGGTGTCACTGCGGCAAAAAATCGCCTCCCTTTTGAGGGGAGGCAGGTTATTTTAAATGAACTTGCCCGTCACGCTTTCATTGCAGGCGACTATCTCTTCGGGGGTGCCGCAGGCTACTATTCTGCCGCCCTGCTCCCCTCCGCCGGGGCCCATATCGATGATGTAGTCGGCGTTGCGTATCACGTCGAGGTCGTGCTCTATCACCACCACCGTTGCTCCGCTGTTTATAAGCGTTTGAAACACGCCGACGAGCGTTTTTACGTCGAGCGGGTGCAGGCCGATAGTCGGCTCGTCGAACACGAACACGCTGCCGCGCTGCGCCCTGCCGAGTTCGCCCGCAAGTTTAAGGCGCTGCGCCTCGCCGCCCGAGAGGCCGGGCGTCTGTTCGCCCAGAGTGAGATAGCCTAGGCCGAGAGACTGGAGCACCGCAAGCCGCCTGTGCACTGTGGAAAGGTCGCGGCAGGCGGGGAGCGCGGTGTTTACGTCCATTGCCATGAGTTCGGGCAAAGAATAGCTGCCGCCCGCCCTGTTTGTGTAGCGCACGGAGTGCGCCTCCTTTGAATAGCGAGTGCCGCGGCACTCGGGGCAGGGGATATCCACGTCGGGCAAAAACTGCACATCTAAACTTATTTCGCCCGTGCCGTCGCACACGGGGCAGCGCAGTTTGCCCGTGTTATACGAAAAGTCGCCCGCCTTATACCCCAGGCGCTTTGCATCGGCCGTGCGCGCGAAGACCTTGCGCAGCTCGTCGTGCACGTCGGCATAGGTGGCCACGGTGGAGCGCACGTTTATGCCTATGGGGGCGGCGTCGATAAGCTTTACCTGGTCGATCCCATCCGCACTTACTTCAAGCACGTGCGCGGGCAGTTTTTTGCCAGAGACCGCCGCCGCAAGGGCGGGCACCAGACTTTCGAGAATGAGAGTAGTTTTGCCCGAGCCCGAAACGCCCGTCACCACCGTAAGCCTGCCCTTGGGGATATCGGCCTGCAGCGGCTTTACCGTGTGTATTGCGCCCGTGGAGATATGTATGCGCCCGAACGCAAACATCTCCTCTTTTGTTGCGCGCTCCCTGAGTTTGCTGCGCGCATCCGCCCTTAAATAGGGGCCTATTTTTGATGCGGGGTCGTTTATAAGCTCCTCTACCCTGCCCTGCGCTATCACTCTGCCGCCATCGGCGCCCGCGCCCGGGCCCATCTCTATGATATAGTCAGAAACGGCGAGTATCTGCGCGTCGTGATCGACGAGCACTACCGAGTTGCCGTCGGCGACGAGATCGCGCATCACGCCCACAAGCCCCACTATGTTGGAGGGGTGCAGGCCTATCGAAGGCTCGTCCAACACATACAACACGCCCGTGGTGCGGTTGCGTACGGCGCGGGCAAGCTGCATGCGCTGGCGCTCGCCTGTGGAGAGCGTGGAGGCCGCACGGTCGAGGGTGAGATAGCCGAGCCCTAAGTCCATAAGCCTGCGCGCCACCGTGCGGAAGGACTGACAGATGCTCTCCGCCATCGGCCTCATCTCCTCGGGCAGGCTTGCAGAGACGCCGTCTACCCATTCGCACAGCTCGGTGAGCGTCATTTTGCACGCCTCAGCGAGGTTTATGCCGCGCAGCAGGGGTCGGCGCGCCTGCTCGCTCAGACGGGAGCCGCCGCAGTCGGGGCAGACGTCCTGCTTTAAAAACTTTTCCACGCGCTTGAAGCCGCTCTCGTCCTTTACCTTGGAGAGGGCGTTCTGCACGGTGTAGACGGCGTTGAAGTAGGTGAAATCGAGCTCGGTGGCCTGGTTGGTGTTCTTGGAATAGTAGAGTATGTGCTTCTTTTCGGCGGGGCCGTTGAATACTATATCCCTCTCCTTTGGCGAAAGCTCGCAGAAGGGCACATCCGTGCGCACGCCCATGGCGCGGCACACGTCTATCATTATCGACCACATCAGCGAGTTCCACGGTGCTACCGCGCCCTGCTCTATCGTGAGGCTCTCATCGGGCACCAGCGTGCTCATATCGACGGCGCGCACCACGCCCGTTCCGCCGCACGTTTTGCAGGCGCCCTGGCTGTTGAACGCAAGCTCCTCCGCCGAGGGGGCGAAAAACTTTGCGCCGCACACGGGACATACAAGCTCGTGCCCGGCCGCCACGGCGAGCGTGGGGGCAAGGTAGTGCCCGTTGGGGCAGCAGTGGTTTGCAAGGCGGGAATACATGAGGCGCAGGCTGTTCAAAAGCTCGGTGCCCGTGCCGAAGGTGCTGCGTATGCCGGGCACGGCGGGGCGCTGGTGCAGCGCGAGCGCCGCGGGGACGTACAATACGTCGTCTACCTGCGCCTTTGCCGCCTGAGTCATACGGCGGCGGGTGTATGTGGAGAGCGCCTCCAGATACCTGCGCGAGCCCTCGGCATAGAGCACGCCGAGCGCGAGCGACGACTTGCCCGAGCCCGAAACGCCGGCAATGCCCACTATCCCGCCGAGGGGGACATCCACATCTATATTCTTCAAGTTGTGCACGCGCGCGCCGCGTATCAAAATTTTATCAGGCCTGTTCTGCATAGCGTAACCTCGCAAAGTTTATATTTATTATACAACAGTTTATATATATTTTATAGTCGGCATTTATATTTAAATTTATCGGAACACCCCTTAAATTGCCGCAGAGCGGCGGCAAATTAAGACGACGCATATATAATACCACTTTGCGGCGGCGCGCGCAACAGCAAGACGCGGGCGCGGCGGGTATAAATTTTTTTATTAAATTTTTGCGCACTTTTGCGCGCACTATTGCAATTTTTGCTCAAATATGTTATCATAATATCGGCGTAAAGAAGTGCCCGCCATCATTCTTTTCACAGCGGCGGCGCGCCCGCCTGCGCCCTTAAAATAAGGAGGAAAACAATGAAAATAAAGATCACGTCAGACTCTACATGCGACCTCGGCGAGGAGCTCATAAAGCGGTACGACGTGGGCATAATACCCCTTTCGGTCATTTTGGGCGAAAAGGTGTATTCCGACGGCATTGACATTACGCCCCAGCAGATATTTGAGTATGTGGCCAACACGGGCGTGCTGCCCAAAACCGCCGCCTGCACCGAGGAGGCCTATGCCGAAAACTTTGAAAGGTACTTAAAGGAAAACGACGCAGTCATACACTTTAACATCTCGTCCAAGGCGTCCGTCACCAACAGCAACGCCGTGGCGGCCGCAAAGCGCTTTGGCGGCAGGGTGAAAGTAGTGGATAGCCTTGCCCTCTCCACCGGGCAGGGACTGCTCGTTCTGAAGGCGTGCGACCTTGCCGACGAGGGCAAGAGCCCCGACGAGATAGTTGCGGAAGTAGAGGCGCTGCGCCCCAAGGTGAACACCTCCTTCGTGCCCGATTCGCTCGAATACCTGCACAAGGGCGGCAGGTGCTCGCTTGCGGCGCTTATGGGCGCAAAGGTGCTTAAACTGCACCCCATGATAGAGATGAAGGACGGACAGCTGTACGCCTCGAAAAAGTATATGGGCAACCTTACGCGCAGCCTTAAAAACTATATAAGCGACCTTGCGGCCGAATACCCCCGCTACGACAGGACGCGCTGCTTTATAACGCACAGCTGCTGTGAAAAGGAAGTAGTTGACATGGTGCGCGGCCTTGTGGAGAGCCTGTTTTCATTCGACGAGATACACGAGACTGTGGCGGGCGGCGTTATAACCGGCCACTGCGGCAAAAACACGCTGGGCGTGTTGTTTATAGCACAGTAAATTTTTGCAGCGCTCTTTATATGCGCGGCAATGCAAATAAAATATATATGGAGGATATGATATGTATTGCAAAAAATGCGGCGCCGAGATAGATGACGACGCCGTGGTATGCCCGCACTGCGGCGTACCTACCGACAACTTTAAAAAGCAGCAGAACACGCGCCCCGACGACGCGCCCAACGCAGGCTTTGCCGTTTTGGGATTCTTTTTCCCGATAATAGGGCTGATACTCTTCCTCGTTTGGAGAGAGAGCATGCCGCTGCGCTCGAAATCGTGCGGCAAGGGCGCGCTGATAGGCGTCATCGTGGAAGTGGCGCTCGCCATACTGTACGTCATCTTCGTTTTTGCAGCGGCAGGCTGCGCGGCCGCAATGACCGTGGTTTAAAAAAACAGAGCGGCGCAAAAAATTATAGCGGCGCGGCAAAGTATTTTTAAATTTAAGGCAAATAGACAGAAAACAGCGGCCTTCGGCGGGCGAAGCCGAAGGCCGCTCAATTTTATTGACGAAAGCGCCGTGCGGTAGTATAATAATAGCAACACAACACCTGTGCGCGCGGGCGCACATCACGGAGCTTAAAAGATGATCTGCAAAAATTGCGGATGGAAGATCTACGACAAGGCGGCGGTGTGCCCCCACTGCGGCGCGCCGACGGAAAATGCCGTTAAAAAGAAGAAGGAAAAGAAGAACAAACGCGTTATAAACGGCTATGCCATTGCAGGCCTTTCGCTGGGTGCGGTGGGCATACTGTTTTGCATGGAGATGATATTTTTCATCTTCCCGCTGCTCGGCATAATATTCAGCGCGATAGCGCTGTATAAATCGAAAAAGCTGGGCGGCAAAAAGCTGGCCATACTCGGGCTTGTGATATCGATAATAGGCATGGTCGTGTGGCTGTTTGTGTGGATAACCGTGCTGGTGACAATGATAACGGCAGGCTGAACGGCTGCGCGGGCACGCCCGCATAAATATTTAAAAGGGAGAATAAAATTATGTATTGCAAAAAATGCGGCGCTCAGATAGATGACGACGCCGTGGTATGCCCGCACTGCGGCGTACCGACCGACAACTATTATGCAAACCGCGGCAACGCGCAGAAGGCGCCCGCCGAGAACGACGCGCCGAACGGCGGCTTTGCCGTTTTGGGATTTTTTATCCCCGTGATAGGGCTGATACTCTACCTTGTGTGGAACGACACCATGCCCAAGCGCGCCAAATCGTGCGGCAAGGGCGCGCTGATAGGCGTTATCGTGTGGGTGGCGCTGGGCATAATTTCGACGGTGCTGGTATTTGTGATCGCATTTATCACCACCGGGACGATGATAGACCACGTCGTTTATTTTTAACTTATGATCATAAAACCCGCCCTGCGGCTTTCAAGTCGCAGGGCGGGAATTTTTTACGCTGCAATTATTTTAAATATTTTTAAGCAATTTGCATTACTTTACATCGTTTGCATACAGGGGGAACGCGGCGCAGAGCTTGGCTACCTCTGCCTTCACATCCTCGAATGCCGCCTCCCTCTCATTTATTATCCTGGTGATGAGGCGGGCTATCGTGCGGGCCTCCTCTTCCTTCATGCCGCGCGTGGTCATTGCGGGAGTGCCTACGCGGAGGCCGGAAGTTACGAAGGGCTTTTGAGTATCGAAGGGTATTGCGTTCTTGTTGGCGGTGATGTGCACCTCGTCGAGCATCTTTTCGAGCTCCTTGCCCGTGATGCCCTTATCGGTGAGGTTGAGGAGAATGAGGTGATTATCGGTGCCGCCCGAAACCATCTTTACGCCGAGCTTATTGAACTCGTCGGCCATGGCTGCGGCGTTCTTTATTATCTGCGCCTGGTATGCCTTGAACTCGGGCGAGAGCGCCTCTTTGAAGGCCACCGCCTTTGCTGCGATTATGTGCATGAGGGGGCCGCCCTGCGTGCCGGGGAATACGGCCTTATCTATCATCTTGCCGTACTGCTCCTTGCACATTATGGCGCCGCCGCGGGGACCGCGCAGCGTTTTGTGCGTCGTGGTGGTAACGAAATCGGCATAGGGCACGGGCGAGGGGTGCAGGCCTGCCGCAACGAGGCCGGCGATGTGGGCTATATCCACCATCATGTAGGCGCCGACCTTGTCGCATATCTCGCGTATGCGGGCAAAATCTATAACCCTGGGATAGGCGCTTGCGCCCGAAATTATCATCTTGGGCTTGCACTCGAGCGCTATCTTCTCCATCTCGTCGTAGTCGATGCGCTCGTCCTCCTGCCTTACGCCGTAGGGCACGATATGGAAGTACTTGCCCGAAATATTTACCGGCGAGCCGTGCGACAGATGCCCGCCGTGCGCGAGATTCATGCCCATTACGGTGTCGCCCGGCTGGAGCACGGCGAAGAATACGGCCATATTTGCCTGGGCGCCGCTGTGGGGCTGCACGTTGCAGTATTCGCAGCCGAACAGCTCTTTAAGCCTGTCGCGCGCAAGGTTTTCGGCGATATCTACGAACTGACAGCCGCCGTAGTAACGGTGGCCGGGGTAGCCTTCGGCATATTTATTCGTTAGGTGGCTGCCCGCCGCGGCCATTACCGCGGGGGAAACAAAGTTTTCGCTGGCGATAAGCTCGATATTGCCCTGCTGGCGGGCAAGTTCAAGCTTCAATGCCTCGGCAACTTCGGGGTCGGACTGTTCTATCAAGGATATATCTATCATTTTTAAAGCTCCCGTAAAATATTTTTATGCTGCGCCGCACCGCACCCGAGGGCCGAATCAGCTTGGCATTGATTTATTTTAACATATTTTTGCCGCTTTTACAACAGATTGAGCGCATTTTTTATGCTTTGGCCGCAATTAGTCGTGCAAACACCACAAAAATATTTCTTGAACGAGGTGAGGGCGCGGGGAAATTTCCCCGCGCCCTCCACTTTATTCTTACCACTCTTCGTCATTTTTCAGATTATCATACGGCGCTTCGGCCTCGGCAATGGCGAGAAGGTCGTCATGCGTGATCAGGCCTTCCTCGTAGGCAATATTAAGATGAACCCAGTCTTTGTCGTTGAGATAAACCAAATATTTATATGACGGGTCAGGAAATGTTTGAATATATACATCATCGACGGTATATTCTTCCACAACAGCGACCACATTTGCATCTTTATGTTCAAACCAAACGCAATCTACCCGATAGCCGGAATATGTTCCCACAGTGCGGACGGTGTGAATAATGGTCGTTTCACGCTGTTCGCACGCCGCAAATGAGAGGCAACACAGCACCGCCGCCGCAACTAAAACCAACTTTAATAGTTTTTTCATAAATTATCTTCTCCTTACAAATATCTAATTTGATTATTATAACAAGTTGGCGACACTTCAGCTTTCGCATAAGTGACTCCTCCTTTATAAAAATTTTAATATAAAGATAAAACGCATAACAAATAAAAAGCGCAAAGAAAGCCTGTAAGACTTCATTTGCGCTTAACTTAAAAAACTATTCATGGGAGTGTACCTCCAATTCTGTTATGTCAGCGGATATTTTCCCTCCGTTGCATTTTGTAAAGCAATTATAACATATCTTATTTTGTCTATCAATACCGAATTTGACTTTTTAATAAACATAATTTGGCCGTCATTGAGCCGTAGGCTTGCCTCAAAACGCGCACGAACGCACACCAATTTACCTATAAGAACGGGCATAAATTGCTATGACGTCCTCCTTTTTTAATGGAAGGCGGTCGTTTAAGAACACGCGCTTCATGGAGTTCATGGCATTTTCGGCGAGCTCCTCGAAATTTTCGGGCGAGATGCCGTATTCCGACATCTTTAAATCGTCCACGCCGCACGCCTGCATCAGGGCGGAGAGCGCCTTTAAAAAGTCGCGCGGCTCCTTTGCGCCCTCCACCCCCATCGCCCTTGCGAGGGTGACGAAGCGGCCGTCGCACACATGGCGCTCTATCATAAAGCCGTAGTAGGCGGGCGCGAGCATGATCAGTCCTGCGCCGTGCGGCAGCGCAGGATTGAAGGCGCTCATGGCGTGCTCCATGCCGTGCTTTGAGGTGCAGCCCGAGAGCGTCATAACCATGCCCGAAAGCATATTGGAAAAAGACATGCCGTCGCGCGCCTCGCGGTCGGAGCCGTCTTTCACCGCCCGCGCGAGGTACTTTGATGCGTATTCCGCAGAGGTGAGCGCGAGCATATCGCTCATCTTGTTGGCCTTGTTTGAAAGAAAGCACTCCGTAGCGTGAAAGAGCGCGTCGAAGCCCTGGTATGCCGTGAGTTTAGGCGGCACGCCGAGCGTCAAGCCGCTGTCCACAACAGACAGCACGGGGAACATGCCGGGATGCAGAAAGCCTATCTTTTCGCCCGTGGCGGGGTTGGTGACCACCGCCGTGCAGTCGGCCTCGGAGCCGGTGCCCGCAGTAGTGGTTATGGCAATGAGCGGCAGCGGCTGGAAGTGAATGGGTATGGCTCCGCCCGTGCCCGCGGCGACGAAGTCCCAATAATTTTCGCCGTTGGGCGCGGTGAGCGCTATCGCCTTGGCGGAATCCAGCACCGAACCTCCGCCGAGCGCCACAACAAAGTCGCACTTTTCGTCCCTGGCGAGCGCCACGCCCGCGTTCACCTCGTCGAGCGAGGGGTTTGCGCCTATGCCCGCGAACACCACGGGCGGCCTGCCCGCCTCCGCGAGGGCAGAATACACCCTGTCGAACGCGCCGCTGGCCTTTGCCGACCTGCCCTTTGAAATTACGAGCAGCGCCTTGCGGCCGGGGAGATACCTGGTGTTGAGTTCAGATAAGGTGCCCTCGCCGAAGACTATGCGCGTGGGCACGTAAAATTCAAACTGCATATTTTTTACCCGCCTGAATAAGTATTTGCATTTAAATTATACTGCTTAAAGCGCCTTTTGTAAAGGGCAAGTTTTACTGCAAATATATGAAAAAATCGCTGCGCGCAATGCTTTCGCGCAAAATATTAAAAAAGCCCGCAGGGGCGCGCAGAAAAACTCTGCGCGCCCCTGCGGGTATGATTTAAAGAGCAGCGCGGCACAGACATTGCGTGCCGCAAATGATATTACAGATTTTCGTCTAAAAACTGCCTTACCTCGCCCTCGGGCATGAAGCCTATCGACTTGGCAGCCATGTCGCCATTTTTGAACACAGCCACGAAGGGTATGCTCATTATGCCGTAGGAGGCAGCGAGCGCGGGCGCGCCGTCGACGTCGACCTTTACAAATTCGGCCTTATCGGCATAGTCTGCCGAAACCTTTTCGAGCACGGGACCGAGCATCTTGCAGGGGCCGCACCAGGTGGCGAAGAAGTCGCACACTACGGGCTTGGAGCCGGAGATGAGTTCTTTGAACTGCTGTTCGTTTATCTGATTCATAAATAACCGTCCTTTAGTAATATCGTTTATTATTTATAAAACTATTATCGGCAAGCAAAACACGTTTTACTAAAAATTTGACCCGGGCGGCGCATTTATTTGCGCCGCCCGTTCCTCAATATGCAATGAAATTTTGATTATTTTGCAAAAAATGCGGGAATATCCTCAAATTTAAGCTCGGTTATCGCGCCGTCGGCCATGCGCTTTGCGCTGCACACGCCGCTCGCCATCTCGCTCTCGCCGAGAACTATCACATACTTTGCGCCTATCTTGTCGGCATATTTGAACTGCGCCTTCAACGACCTGCCCATGTGGTCGCACTCGGCCGAACCGCCGTTTGCGCGCACCGTGCAGGCAAAGGAGAACGCCTTGGCGCGGCTTGCTTCGTCCATGCCGGCAAAGAACACGTCGGGACCCTCGTCTGCGGGGAAGTATGCGCCCGTGTTCTCCATTAAAAGGAGCAGCCTTTCAAGCCCCACGGCAAAGCCCACCGCGGGGGTGGCGTTTCCGCCCAGCTCCTCGATAAGCCCGTCGTAGCGGCCGCCGCCGCACACCGTGCCCTGCGCGCCGATATCTTCAGACACGAACTCAAACACCGTCTTTGTGTAGTAGTCCAGCCCGCGCACGATGTTGGGATCAATGCTGTATTCTATGCCGCCCGCGGTGAGGTATTGCTGCACCTTTTTGAAGTGGGAGGCGCAGTCGTCGCACAGATAGTCGAGCATTCTGGGCGCGCCCGCCGTTACCTTTTTGCACCCCTCCTCCTTGCAGTCGAGTATGCGGAGGGGGTTTTTATCGAACCTCTCGCGGCAGGTGGCGCACATCTCGTTAAGGTGAGGGAAAAGATACTCCTTCAAGGCGGCGTTGTACTGCGCGCGGCAGGTTTTGCAGCCTATGGAATTTATGTTGAGCTTTACCTTTTTTATGCCCAGCCTGTCCAAAAAGAGGGCTGCCGCCGAAATGACCTCGGCATCGGCATCGGGCGAGGGCGAGCCGTACACCTCTATTCCGAACTGGTGGAACTCGCGCAGTCTGCCCGCCTGGGGGCGCTCGTAGCGGAATGCCGGTATGATATAGAACATCTTTACGGGCATGGGGCTGTTGGAAAGGCCGTTTTCGATATACGAGCGCGCAACGCCCGCCGTGCCCTCCGGCTTTAAGGTTATGGAGCGGTCGCCCTTGTCTTTAAAGGTATACATCTCCTTGTTGACGATATCGGTGGTATCGCCCACGCCGCGCAAAAAGAGCTCGGTGTGCTCGAACACGGGGGTGCGTATCTCCTTTAAGTTGAAGTCTTTGGCTATCTTGCGGGCGACGCCCTCTACATACTGCCACTTATAGCTCTCCTGGGGCAATACGTCCTTTGTGCCCTTGGGAATGGAAATCATTTTAACTTGTCCTCCTCGCAAATTCTGGCGCGGGCTTTAAAGCACGTACTTCTTTAAATCGCGGTTGCTTATCATCTTATCGAGGTGCTCCTCGACGTATTTGCTGTTTATCTCAACGGGAATTACGGGGTAGTCGCCGCCGCCCGCGTTGAAGGAGATATCCTCCAAAAGGTACTCCATTACGGTGTGCAGGCGCCTTGCGCCGATATCTTCGGATGTGGAATTTATGTCCTCGGCTATCTCGGCTATCTTTTCTATTGCATCGGGCGTGAATTTGAGGTCGATATTGTCGACGGCGAGCAGCACCGAATACTGCCTGGTTATGGCGTTTTCGGGCTGGGTAAGTATGTCCACAAAGTCCTGCTTGGTGAGCGAAGAGAGCTCTACCTGAATGGGGAACCTGCCCTGAAGTTCGGGAATGAGGTCCTCCACCTTTGACACGTGGAAGGCGCCCGCCGCGATGAAGAGAATGTAGTCGGTTTTTATGGGGCCGTACTTGGTCATCACCGTGCAGCCCTCGACTATGGGAAGTATGTCCCTCTGCACGCCCTCGCGCGAGACGTCGGCGCCCGAGGTGTTGCCCTTGCCGGCTATCTTATCTATCTCGTCGATGAAGATTATGCCGTCGTTTTCGGCGCGGCGTATGGCCTCGGCATTTACGGCGTCGTTATCGATGAGCTTATCGGCCTCCTCGGCCATAAGGAGGTTTACCGCCTCCTTTACGGTGAGCTTGCGGCGCTTTCTTTTTCCGGGAAGCCCCATGCCACCGAATATCGAGCCGAGGTCGATAGACCCGCCCGCAGCCGAAAGTTCGAGAGGCTTAGGCTGGTCGGCGACGTCGATCTCTATCATGGCGTGGTCGTACTTGCCCTCGTGAACGGCGTCGACGAAGTTCTGCTCGAACACCTCCTTAGAGAGTTCGCCGCGGTCGGCCTTGTTATTTTCGGCAAGTACCTTTGCCACCTTCCTCTCGGCGGTGGCGCGCGCCTTGTATTCGACTTCGGCAGTCTTTTCTTCGCGCACGAGGCGTATGGCGCACTCCGCGAGGTCGCGCACCATGCTCTCCACGTCCCTGCCGACGTAGCCCACCTCGGTATACTTGGTGGCCTCTACCTTTAAGAAGGGCGCGTGCACGAGCTTTGCCAGCCTGCGCGCGATTTCCGTTTTGCCCACGCCCGTGGGGCCCTTCATGATTATGTTTTTGGGCGTTATCTCCTCCATGAGCTCGGGGGAGAGCTTGGACCGCCTGTAACGGTTCCTGAGTGCTATGGCGACGGCCTTTTTGGCCTCGCTTTGACCTATTATATATTTATCTAATTCATGTACAATTTGTTTGGGCGACAGATCCATTTTTATCACCATAAAATAAATATTTCACGAATTTTTTGCGCGGGCCGCGCGCAAAAAATGTAGCGGAAAGCCCGCTTTGCGATATAAATTGTTGGGGAATAAACCCTTCCGTCACGCTCCGTTATACTGCGCGTGCCACCTTCCCTTCAGGGACGGCAAGTGAAACCCCTCCGTCACTTCGTGACACCTCCCCTCGAAGGGGAGGTACCAATAAAGCGAATATTTATAAAATAACTTACGTTTCAAGCAGGGTTTCCCTGCGCCGAAAGACCCTATTTGCTGCGGTCAGCAGGCTCACCAAAGGGGGAATTGCCCCGATTATATAATACGTGAGCCCCTAAAATCGGGGCAAGGGGGAGCTGGCTCCCCAAAATTCACGAAAATTATTCGGCGGCACCAGCCGAATAATTTTGTGAGCTCTTCTTACACCGTTTCACATTTAATATTGTCGTTTGTGAACACACATATTTCGCTGGCTATTTTGAGCGCCTTGGTGGCTATCTCTTCGGCGGAATAGTTTGTGTTCTGAATGAGAGCGCGGGCGGCCGCAAGGGCGTAGTTGCCGCCGCTGCCTATCGCGCATACGCCGCCGTCGGGCTCTATCACTTCGCCCGTGCCGGAGACTATGAGCATGGTATCTTTATCGGCGACTATCATCAGCGCCTCAAGCTTTCGCACCATCTTGTCGGAGCGCCAGAGTTCGGCGAGCTCGACGGCAGAGCGCATGAGGTTGCCCGAAAATTTGTTGAGCATGCCCTCGAACTTTTCGCTCAGAGAGAAGGCGTCGGAAACAGAGCCCGCAAAGCCGAGCACCACCTTTCCGCCGTATATCCTGCGCACCTTTGTGGCGCTGTTTTTAAATATTACGCTTTCGCCCATCGTGACCTGGCCGTCGCCGGCTATGGCCGTTACGCCGTCCTTTTTTACGGCGCAGATGGTCGTTGCATGAAATTCTACTGACATAGCAATTCTTTATACTCCCTTATTTGTTTGAGCGCCCTTTCGGCGAGGAACTTATACCTCTCCTTTTTGTCGCGTATGCCCGTGGAGGCGCCGCCCAAAAGCCCGAAATTGGCGTTCATAGGTTGAAAATCTTTATTCTCCGCCGCGATGTAGCGCGAGAGCGCGCCGCACACCGTGTTTTGCGGGGGAAGACACGCCGCCTTGCCGAAAAGTTTGCGAGCAAGGTGTATGGCCGCGAGTATGCCGCTCGCCGCCGATTCTACATACCCCTCTACGCCCGTCATCTGCCCGGCAAAACATATGAGCGGCTCCCCCTTTAACGAGAAGTCGGCATTTAAATACATGGGCGAATTTATATATGTGTTGCGGTGCATTACGCCGTAGCGCAAAAACTCGGCATGGCGCAGCGCGGGGATGAGGGAAAATACCCTCTTTTGCTCGCCGAACTTCAAATTGGTCTGGCAGCCGACGAGGTTGTATGCGCTGCCCTCCAAATTCTCCTTCCTCAGCTGCAGCACGGCGTAGTAGCTGTTGCCCTCGCCGTCTCTTAAGCCCACGGGCTTGAAGGGGCCGAAGCGGAGCGTATCTTCGCCGCGGGCGGCCATCACCTCTATGGGCATACAGCCCTCGAATATCTCCCCCTTTTCAAAGGAGTGGAGCTGCGCCCGCTCTGCCGAAATGAGCGCCGACCAAAAGGCCCTGTATTCATCCTTGGTCATGGGGCAGTTGAGATAGTCGTCCCCCCTGCCGTACCTGCCGCCGACGAACGCGCGCGACATATCTATGCTCTCAGCCGCAACTATGGGCGCGGAGGCGTCGTAAAAGTGCAGCCCGCCGCCCAGCTTTTGCGAGATATCGGCGGCAAGCGCGCCCGAAGTGAGTGGCCCCGTGGCTATTATGCAGGGGGCGGAGGGTATTTGTTCCGCCTCGCCGCACACAACTTTTATATTTTTGTTCGACTTTATTTTATCTGTTATGTATTCGGCAAACAGCTGCCTGTTTACGGCGAGAGCGCCGCCCGCAGGCACCTTTGCGTGCTCTGCCGCCTCCATGGTGAGGGAGCCCAAAATGCGCATCTCCTCCTTTAAAAGGCCGCAGGCGTTGCCGTATATATCGTTGCTTTTGAGCGAGTTGGAGCACACCAGCTCGCCGAAGTTTTTATCGGTATGGGCGGGGGTGAAGCCGTTTGGCTTTATATCAAAAAGCTCCACCTCTATCCCCGCGTTTGCCAGGGTATATGCAGCCTCGCACCCGGCGAGGCCTGCGCCGACGACCTTTACGCGCGGCATATCACTTGCCCTCGGCGGCATTGCCGTCTGCGCCGCCCTGCTCTTCGGGAGCGGGGGCAGAATAGTCGCACGACTTTTCGGAGCACTTTATCTGCTTGCCCTTTTTTATGAGGTAGCCCTTGCCGCACTTGGGGCACTTCTGGCCGGTGGGCACGTCCCAGCTTAAGAACTTGCAGTCGGGATAGCCCGTGCAGCCGTAGTATATCTTGCCCGTCTTGGAGCGCATCCTGCGCATGGGTTTGCCGCATTCGGGGCAGATGCCCTCGTGCTTTTCACCCTCGCGCGGCTCGCTGTTTATGGGGCGTTTTGCGCCGCACTTAGCGCACTCTAAATACTGCCCGTACCTGCCCTTTTTGATGAGCATTTCGCCGCCGCACTCCTTGCACTTCTCCTCGGATATCTTTGCATCGATGGGGAGAATGGACGAGCACTCGGGATAGTTGGGGCAGGCGAGGAACTTGCCGTATTTGCCGCTCTTTACCACCATGTTGGCGCCGCACTTGGGGCAGCGCACCGAGGATACCTCCTGTTCAGATTCGCTTATTATGTTTGAGCAGGCGGGATAGTTTGAGCAGGCGAGGTATTTGCCGTATTTGCCCACCCTGCGTATCATGGGGTGGCCGCACTTTTCGCACTTGATATCGGTGAGCTCGTCGCCGTCGGTGGAGGCCGTCTTTAAGTTGGCGGCAAAACCGGGGTAGAAATCGGCTATTATCTTGTGCCAGTCGGTGCCGCCCTCCTCTATCTTGTCGAGGTCGCTCTCCATGCGGGCGGTGAAGCCCACGTCCATTATGTCTTTGAAGTAGCGCACGAGCATATCGGTTATCTTATACGCCACCTCGGTGGGCACCATGTACTTGCCCTCCTTTTCGACATATCTCCTCTTTGTGAGCACGGAGATTATGCTGGCATACGTGGAGGGCCTGCCTATGCCCTTCTCCTCCATCGCCTTGACGAGGGAGGCATCGGTGTATCTCAAGGGCGGGCGGGTGAACTTCTGTTCCTTGGTGAAGTCGTTTAACAGCGGCTTATCGCCCTCCTTGAGGGGAGGAAGCAGCTTTGACGACTCCTCCTCTTCGTCCTTATCCTTGGGAACGGGCAGCTGATAGGCGGCGGTGAAGCCGGCGAACAGCAGCGAGCGGCCGCTTGCCTTGAATACGTAGCCGGCGCTCGTTGCCTCTATCTGCATGGTATTGTACTGCGCCTCGGCCATCTGCGAGGCGACGAACCTGTCGTATACCAATTTATATATATTGTAGTGCTTTTTATCGAGAGAGTTCTTCACGCTCTCGGGGGTGATGGCGAGGTTTATGGGGCGAATGGCCTCGTGCGCGTCCTGTGCGCCCTTTTTGGTTGCGTAATGGTTTGGCTTTGCGGGCACGTAGCTTTCGCCGTACTTAGCCTTTATAAATTCAAGCGCGTTGGCCTGCGCCTCGGCAGACACGCGCACAGAGTCAGTCCTTATATAGGTGATGAGCGCGATGTGGTCGCCGCCGACGTCCATGCCCTCGTAGAGGTGCTGGGCGACGAGCATGGTTTCGGGCGAGGACATGCCGTATTTGTTGGATGCGTCCTGCTGGAGCGACGACGTGGTGAAAGGCGCGGGGGCATGCTGCTTTGAAATGCCGCTCTTTACCTTGGTTATGGTAAATCCCGCCGCCTTTACCTTGGCCTCGGCCTCCTCGGCCTGCTCCTTTTTGATGCTCGTGCCGCTCTTTTTGAGCTGGCACACCGCCTTGAAGGGGGCGTACTTTTTATCTTCGTCCTGCAGGAGAGCGACGAGGTTCCAGTACTCTTCGGGCACGAAGGCCTTTATTTCGCGCTCCCTGTCGACTATAAGCCTGAGCGCGACCGACTGCACCCTGCCCGCGGACAGGCCGTTTTGTATGCGGTTGTTGAGCAGGGGCGAGAGTTTGTAGCCCACCAGCCTGTCCAGCACTCTTCGCGCCTGCTGGGCGTCGACGAGGTTGTAGTTTATCTTTCTGGGGTGAGAGAGCGCGTTCTGCACGGCCTTTGGAGAAATTTCGTTGAACTCTATTCTGTTTTCGCCCTCGGGATCGAGTCCCAAAACCGTTTGAAGGTGCCAGCTTATAGCCTCGCCCTCGCGGTCGGGGTCTGTCGCAAGATATACTTTGCCCGCCTTTTTGGCCTCGCTCGTCAGCCTTGCGATTATCTCCTTTTTGCCGGGAGATTCCTCGTACCTCGGCTCGAAGTTATTGGTTATTTTAACGCCGAGGGTGCGCTCGGGCAGGTCGCGTATGTGGCCGCCTGAGGCGTCTACCTTGTACTTGCCCTTTAAGTACTTTGAGATCGTTTTTGCCTTTGAAGGCGACTCAACAATGATAAGATCCATAAAAACACCTTGTTCCAACGAAATTCCCGCGTGAGGTGCACGCGCTCATATCTTCGTATTTTTTGTTCTGCGCACGCCGCGCCGTGCGGCCGTTTTGCGCTATAGCTTTGCATATCTGTTTCCGCCGAGGCGGGATATAAGCCCCTTTACCTCAAGCGAGGATAGCTCGGCAAGCAGTTCAAACCCGTTGCAGCCGAGTTTTGCGGCTATCTGCGAGATGTGCGCGTCGCCGATTTCGGCGATGGCCTCCAATACCTCGCGCTCCCTTTCGGTGAGCGGCGGACACTTTTTTTCAGTAAAGTCTAACCCAAACGCGCGGGAAATGTCAAGTATATTTTCCGCAAGGTAGGCGCCTTTTTTGATGAGGCGGTTGCAGCCGACGCCCGACGGAACGCCGAGAGAATAGGGAAAACAGAACACGTCTTTGCCGTATTCGAAGGCATATTCGGCGGTTATCGAAGCGCCGCTCTTTGCGCCCGCAGAGACTACTAGCACACCTTCGGAGAGGGCGGCTATAAGCCTGTTGCGCACGGGAAAAAGATAGCCGTATGCGGGAACGGACGGGCGCTGTTCGCTTATTATCAGCCCGCGCGCCGCAACGTCTTTATACAGTTTTGCGCTGCCCGCGGGGTATATGTGGGCAAGCCCCTGGGCGCATACCATGATGATGTTGCCGCTCTCTAAAGCGCCCTCGGCGGCGGCAGTATCGGCGCCGTCGGCCGTGCCCGAAACTATAGTGAACTTTTGCGAGAGCTCGCCGCTTATCTTTTTGCACTCCTTTAAGATGTTGGGAAGGGTGCGGCGGGAGCCAACTACGCCGAAACAGCGGGAAGATAACAGCTCCGTCCTGCCCCTGCAATAGAGAATTAAGGGCGGAGCGGGAATGGACTTCAACTTATCGGGATACTCATCTGAAAAGTATGTGACGCACTTAATTCCCCGCCTTTCAAGCGCAGCGAGCACGCCGTCTGCGTATTCCCGTGAATAAAAAAGACCTCTTATTTTATTATATACGCTCTCGCCGAGCGTTTTAATCAAAAAATCGCAGTATTTTTTGAGCGGGCGCGGGGAGGAAAAGCCGTCCGTTGCCTCGAACTTGGCCTTATAGGTGAGTTCTTCGAAGCTGTCTAAAATTATCGCCTCGCGCTCGCGGTCGGAATATTGTCTCATAGATCGTCACCGTCGAAACTGCGGTATGACGCCGCCTCCAGAATATGCCGCGTGCCTATGTCTGCGGAATAGTCGAGGTCGGCTATCGTGCGCGCCACCTTTATTATCCTCGAACGGGCGCGCGCCGAGAGGTGCAGACTTTCGAACGCACGCCTTAAAACGGCCTCGCACTCGGGCGAGAGGGCGCAGTATTTTTTAAGCTGCCGCTCGCCCATGTTGGCGTTGGTGCGTATGCCGTCGCCCGCAAAGCGCTCGCGCTGAATGGCGCGGGCGGCCTCTACGCGCGCCTTTACGGCCGCACTGCCCTCCTCGGGTCGATCTGATATCAGGTCGTCGTACTTGACCGAGTCCACCTCCACCTGCAGATCTATCCTGTCGAGCAGCGGGCCAGATATTTTGGAGCGGTAGCGCTTTATCTGCGCGGGGGTGCAGGTGCATACCAGCTCTGCCGAGCCGTAGTTGCCGCACGGGCAGGGGTTCATGCTGGCGCACAGCATGAAGTCGGCGGGGAATGTGGCCGTGCCGCCCGCGCGCGTTATAGTTATCTTTCTGTCCTCGAGCGGCTGGCGCAGCGCCTCGAGCGCGGAACGCGAATACTCGGGCAGTTCGTCCAAAAAGAGCAAGCCGCCGTGCGCCTTGGATATTTCGCCCGGGCGCACGCGCGAACCGCCTCCGCCGCAGAGCGATACCGTCGTGGCCGTGTGGTGGGGCGTGCGGAAGGGGCGGAGCGTTACTATGCCCTCCTCAGAAAGTTCGCCCGCGACGGAGTGTATTTTAGTGACTTCGAGCGCCTCCTCGAATGTCATATCGGGCATTATCGTGGGTATGCAGCGGGCGAGCATGGTCTTGCCCGTGCCGGGAGGCCCTACAAGCAGTATATTATGGCCGCCCGCGACGGCTATCTCCAGCGCGCGCTTTGCCACCTTTTGCCCCTTTACGAACGAGAGGTCGCAGTCGTACTTTCTTTCGCGCCTGACCGAATCGTAACTGCGGTGGGCGACGGGCGAAAATACGCGCTCGCCCGAGATAAGCTCCGCCACCTCTTTGAGCGACTTTAAAGCATACACCTCGGCGCCCTCAATAAAGCTGGCCTCGTTGGCGTTGGCGGCGGGCACTATAAAGCGCGAAAAGCCCTTGGCCTTTGCCGATATGAGCATGGGCAGTATGCCCGTAACGGCACGCAGCGCGCCGTCGAGCGCAAGTTCGCCCAAAAATACCGTGCCGTCGGTGTTGAACGGCAGCTGATCGCTTGCCTTTAATATGCTGACGGCGATGGGGAGGTCGTAGTGCGAGCCCTCCTTTTTTATGTCGGCAGGGGCGAGGTTTACCGTTATTTTTGTTACGGGGAAGCGCATGGCGCTGTTCTTTACCGCCGAGCGCACGCGCTCTTTGCTCTCCTTTACGGCGGCGTCGGGCAGGCCGACGAGGTCGTATGAAACGAGCCCCTTGTTAATATCGGTCTCCACCTCCACGGGCACGCCCTCCAGCCCGTTCAATGCAAAACTTATCACCTTTGAAAGCATACTTCCCCCTTGCGGCGGCGCCTTAAAAAGGCTTAAAACGCGCGCCCTTATCTTTTGATTTCCCTCATCAGTGCGGCAAAAGTCCGCCGCGCTGTATACACTATATTATATATTATACACGCTCGGCGCCCCTCGCGCAAGATATAAAAATACTTTTTGGCGCGGCAAAATGCGTGACTTGTGCGCAATATAAAAAAAGAACCCGCATGGCAGGTTCTTTTATGGCTTATTTAATTTCCTGAATCTTAGCAGCCTTACCGGTGAGACCGCGAAGGTAGTAGAGCTTAGCCCTCCTTACCCTGCCGCGCTTAACCACGGTGATAGACGCAATCTTGGGCGAGTGAACGGGGAAAGTACGCTCTACGCCGACGCCGAACGAGAGCCTTCTTACGGTGAAGCTCTCCCTGATGCCGCCGTGCTTCTTGGCGATAACAACGCCCTCGAAGTTCTGGATCCTCTCCTTGGTACCCTCGATAACCTTGAAGCCCACCCTTACGGTGTCGCCAACGTTGAACGCGGGCACGCTCTCTTTCATGCCTTCCTTTTCGATTGCTTCAACAAGACCTTTCATATCTTTGACCTCCTGGAAAGAGCGTTCGTGCAGGCGCATTTTTGCGCATTTTTGCAGAGGACCGCCCCCGAATGTTCAATACACGCGGTATTTTACCAAAGCCCGCGCAAAAAGGCAAGCTATTTTACACCGTTTTTTGTATTTTTGTGAAAATTGTGACACACCCCGGGTTCACAAATTTTTTGCGCGGGCCGCGCGCAAAAAATTTCGTGAGCTTGAGGAACTAAGTTCCTCTGGCGGCATTTTTTAGGGCCCCCGATTATTAGAAATGCCGCCATTCACCTCCAGTGAGCCTGCTGGCCGCAGCAAATAGAGTCCTGCGGCGCAGGGAAACCCTGCTTGCGACGTTTATTTGTTTAGAAATAACATTGCGCAAGGCTGAATTTATTTCAGCCGTCAAGCGCAATACAATATTTACACCGTCCTTTTCTGAGCGATGAAACCCCACCTTTAATTCCTCCCCTCAAAGGGGAGGTGACAAATGCGGCAAAAAATACCTCCCCTTCGAGGGGAGGTGAGCCGAAGGCGAAGAGGGGTTATTCCCAAAATAAATAATGTCGCAAGGCGGGTTTCCCGCCGCAGCAGGCCCCAATTTGCGCATACCTGCGCCTGAGCAGGGTGAATTCGCGCGACTATACGCTCCGTGGGCCCTTAAGGTCGCGCGAAGAGGGACGAACAATGCACTTCTGCAAACAGCACACACGCGCTGTTTGCGCATTGTGAGATGAGCGAGGGCAAACGCAAGCCCGAGCGGTGACCGAGCGCGGCGGTACTATACCGCCCGCCGCGCGAGAAGGGCCCCTCAGATCACGAAATTTTTTGCGCGCGGCCCGCACAAAAAATTTGTGAACTATGTCGTGTATGCCGATATTATATGGTTTACCTCTTTGCCCTCCACCTCTATCACGTCGAAGCGGACGGTGCAATCAATCTCTCTGCCCGAAAAGTAGAAGCGGGCGGCGTTTATGTAGCGCTCCATGCGCTGCCTGTTCACCGCCTGCGAGGGCGTGCCGTAATCTTCCGACGAGCGGGCCTTTACCTCGACAAAGGCGAGCACATCGCCCTGCCTTGCAATTATATCGACCTCGCCGAAGGGGCACTTGAAGTTGCGCTCGACTATTTTATAGCCGCAGCGCTTTAAATATTTTGCCGCCAGCCTTTCGCCGCGCATGCCCTTTTTGCGGTTGAACCGCTTTACGCCCTTTATATCCATTTTTTTGTGAAGCTCCTGCGGTGAATGGGGCATATGCCCGCTTCTTTTATGGCGGCTATGTGCGCCGCCGTGCCGTAGCCCTTGTTTTTTTCAAAGCCGTACTGCGGGTATGTAAGCGCATATTCATCCATAATTTTATCCCTGTATACCTTGGCGATTATCGACGCGGCGCCTATGGAGTAGCACAGGCTGTCGCCCTTTATGAGCGAGCGCTGGGGTATGGAGATATCGAGCGTCATGTTGCCGTCGGTGAGTACGAAGCCGGGCAAAACCGCAAGGCTTTCGACGGCATTTTTCATGCACAGTCTGGTGGCCTCCAATATGTTTATCTCGTCGATCACCTGCGGTTCGATGCGACATATTGCGTAGGCAATCGCATTTTGTCGAATGAGCACATCGAGCGCCTCGCGCTTTTTTGCCGAGAGCTTTTTGCTGTCGTCTACGCCCTCTATCACGGCGTTTTGCGGCATTATCACCGCCGCGCACACCACCGGGCCCGCGAGCGGCCCGCGCCCCACCTCGTCGACGCCGCACACGGCGGTATAGCCTTCGGAAAGGAGCTGTCTTTCGTAAAATAGTTTATCCATATTCAAATATTTGCGGCCGCTTGAAGCTCGCCGTTTAAAATTTATTACCAACCGGCGCGGCCGACGCTTTAAAATTTTGCCGAACGGATATCTTCGGCGCTGTCTAAAAGTATGGGGCCCAGCCTGCCCTTTCGGAGGTCGTCCACGACGGCGCGGCAGGCCCTGTCGTAATCGAGGTCGCCGCCGCGCAGCACGAAGCCGCGGCGGGTGCACACCTGGTCGAGCATGGCAAGGGACGCGGAAAAGTCGGTTATGCCGTACCTCTCCGCAAGCCTTGCGGGGTATTTTTGCGCCATGTCGGAGAGCAATGCGAGGGCGATATCGTCGAAATCGAGAATATCGTCGTTGATGCTGCCCACATATGCCAGCCTGCGCGCGAACGTCTGATTTTCAAACGCGGGCGGCATCGTGCCGGGAGTATCCAAAAGTTCGAAGCCCTCCAGCCTTATCCACTGCTTGCCGCGCGTTACGCCCGCCTTGTCGCCCGTGACGGTGCGCTTTGAGCCGGAGAGCAGGTTTATCACCGTGCTCTTGCCGGTGTTGGGCACGCCGAGCACCATAAAGCGGAACACGCGCTCATACCCCTTTGCCTGCGCCCTTTCGCGCTTTTCGCGCACGACGGCGTCGCACGCCGAAATAAGCTGCCTGCGGCAGCCGCTCTGCGTTGCGTTCAATGAAACTGCCGCCGCACCACTGGATGCAACGAGTTTTACGCTCTCCTCCGCCCGCTCGGCGAGGTCGGCCTTGTTGAGCACATACAGCACGGGCTTGCCGGCAAACACATTTTTTAATTTTTCGTTGAAGGACGAGGCGGGGCAGCGCGCGTCGAGCACCATTATCGCGCCGTCGCACAGGGCCGCGCTCTCCTTCATCATGCGCATGGCCTTGGTCATGTGACCGGGGAACCACTGGATGACTTTCATAATTCCTCACGGCGCCCGCAAATTTGCAGGCGGAAAAATACATAATAAATATAATAAAACGCCGCAATTTATCTGCAAAAAAATGCAGACAAAAAGCAGGCACATACGGCGGCGAAAATTGCAGGAATTTGGCGATTGGGCGCGGGATATGCCGCAACCAACGCACTTTTGCCGCCGCAAAACAGCAATAAAATTCCGTTAAAATACCGCAAAAAATGCAGCAAAAAATGCTATCAAAAAGCAGCAAAATTACTGCATTTAATACAAATCAAAATGCTTATTTCAAAAGGTCGGGGCGGTTCTTTTTTGTTATGATGAGCGACTGCTCGCGCCGCCACTTATCCACCTCGCCGTGGTTGCCGCCGAGCAATACCTCGGGCACCGACACGCCCTTATATACGGCGGGACGGGTGTATTGAGGGTACTCCAAAAGCCCGGCCGAAAAGCTCTCGTCCTTTAAACTTTCGCCGGAGATGACGCCGTCGACATACCTCGCCACGCAGTCGCACACCACCATGGCGGGCAACTCGCCGCCCGTTAAAACATAGTCGCCTATGGAGAGTTCCTCATCTATATACATATCGATTATGCGCTGATCGACGCCCTCGTAGTGGCCGCACAGAAGGAGCAGGTCGCTCTCGCCCGCAAGCTCCACCGCCCGCCTTTGCGTGAATACCGCTCCGCGGGGCGACATGAATATACGGTGCGCCTTATGTTCGGGATCGACGGCCTCTATCGCCGAGCCGATGGGCTGGGGCATCATCACCATGCCTGCGCCGCCGCCGAAGGGGTAGTCGTCGCACTTGAAGTGTTTGTTTTGGGCATAGTCGCGTATGTTCACCACGTTTATATTGAGTTTTCCGCCGTCGACCGCCCTGCCTATCACGCTCTCCTTTAGGGGAGCGAACATCTCGGGAAAGAGCGTTAAAATGGTAATATTCATGGGTGTTTTATATTGCGGCAGCAAAATACCCGCCGCGGGCGCTCAGATGAGCGCCACCTCAAAAAAGCGCTTTTTGTTCACCGTGACCTTGCCGCCCTCCGCGTCGATTTTTGCTATCACGCCCTCGGCAGCGGGGAACATCACCTCTTTGCCGCCGATAAGGGCGGTGTATATGTCGGTGTGCGCGGGGGTGATATCGGTGATCTTGCCGAGCTCTTCACCCTCCTCCGAGAGGAGCGCGCAGCCGACGACGTCGGCGATATACACCCTGTCTTCGGGCAGTTCGGGCGCCTCTTCGCGGTCGACGAGCACGTCCTTGCCGCGCAGAAGTTCGGCGGCGTTTCTGTCGGGCACGCCGCGCAGCGTGAGATAGGCAAAGCCTGCCGCCGCCCTGCACGCCAGCACCTTATACTCGGTGCCGTCGACTATCACATGACCGAACTGCTTTATATCTTCGGCGCTGTCGGTCTGGGGCATAACTTTTATTTCGCCGCGGATGCCCTGCGGCTTTAAAATTGTAGCTATGGTAAGATATTTTTGCATAAAATTTATATGGCGGCGGCCGCCGCATTTTAATTATTTTTAATTAAAATAAAAATTATTTTTTAATTTATTTTTAAAGCAATTTTTGCGCAATTTATTTTTTATTTTTTTGCGCATTTTTACGTTTTTTTACTATTTTTATAAAGAGCCGTGCAAGCGCACGGCTCTTTATGGATGTAAGTTTTACTCTTTGACTTTTATCTCAACGACGTATTTTTTTGCGCCCTTGGGAGTTGCCGCCTTAACGAGCGTTCTGAGGGCCTTTGCTATCTTGCCCTGCTTGCCTATCACCTTGCCCATATCGGAATCTTCGAGGAACACAGTTATTTCGATACTGCTCTCCTTCTCCTCTTCCTTATACTCTATGGCGTCCTTGTGCTCGGCAAACTGCTCAACGACATATTTAACAAGTTCCAACATAACTTAAAAGCTCCTTATCAATGACTGTGCGGCAAAGCCGCCGATAAACGGGACATACTCCCTGCCGTATCAAAAAACGGGAAAAGCTCCCGGCCGTATCGGCAATTAGTCCTTCTTCTTTTTCTTATCGTTGGTCTTGGGCGCGGAGAGCTTTGCGCTCTTTTCCATAACGCCTGCGGCTACGAGGTAGCTCTTCACCGTTTCGGTGGGCTGAACGCCCTTGGAGAGCCAGTCCTTTGCCTTATCTGCATCTATCTTTACCTCTGCGGGGCTCTTTAAGGGATCGACATAGCCGATCTTATCGATATATTCGCCCGAGCGTGCCTTTCTGCTGTCGATAACGACGATGCGGTAGAAGGGGGACTTTTTATCGCCCATTCTGGTAAGTCTCATTTTAACTGCCATTTTTGTATTCTCCTTAAAAATATATAAAAATTATTTTTTAATTTATTTATTTTTTTGCCGTTTTTTTAACTATAAAAAATATTTAATTATTTAATTTGATTTTAATTTTTAATTTATTTTTGCCTTAAAAGGGCAGGCGGCGCTTGCCGCTCTTTAATTGCTTCATAAGGTTTTTTACCTGATCGAACTGCTTTAACAGCTGGTTTATCTCCTGCACGGAGGTGCCCGAACCTGCCGCTATCCTGCGCTTGCGCGAGGAGTTTATGATGGCGGGCTCTGCCCTTTCGCTGCGCGTCATCGAGAGTATTATCGCCTTGGTGCGCTCCATCTTCTTTTCGTCGATGTCGGCGTCCTTCACCCTGTTGCCGAGGCCGGGGATCATCGACATCACCGACTGTATGCCGCCCATCTTTTTCATGCTTTCGAACTGTTCGAGATAATCTTCGAGCGTGAAGGAATTTTCGCGCAGCTTCTGCTGCATCTTTTTGGCGTCCTCTTCGGTGACGGCCTGCTGCGCCTTTTCGATGAGAGTGAGCACGTCGCCCATGCCGAGTATGCGCGAGGCCATTCTGTCGGGATAGAAGGGTTCGAGGTCGCCGAGCTTTTCGCCCGTGCCGATGAACTTTATCGGCTTGCCAGTGACTGCCTTAATAGATAGGCAGGCGCCGCCGCGCGTATCGCCGTCGAGCTTGGTGAGTATTACGCCCGTTATCTCAAGCCGCTCGTTGAAGGTCTTTGCCACATTTACGGCAACCTGGCCCATCATCGAATCGACGGTGAGGAGAATTTCGGTGACGTCGACTGCGGCGCAGATATTTTCGAGCTCACGCATGAGCTTTTCGTCTATCTCAAGCCTGCCCGCGGTATCTATTATAACGGTGTCGTACCCCTGCGAACGGGCGTATTCCACCGCCTCTTTGGCAGTTTTGACTGGATCCTGCGTGCCCTTTTCGAACACCTCGGCGCCCGCGTTTTTGCCCACTACTTTGAGCTGATTTATGGCTGCGGGGCGGTATATGTCGCACGCGACGAGAAGGGGGCGCTTGCCGTTCTTTTTTAAAAGTACCGCAAGTTTGCTGCACAGCGTGGTTTTGCCCGCGCCCTGAAGACCGCACATCATTATCACCGTGGGCGGTTTGCTTGCCACGGCGAGCTTTTGGTTGGTGGAGCCCATAAGCGCTATGAGCTCTTCGTTTACTATCTTTATTACCTGCTGAGCGGGGTTGAGGCTCTTTAAGATCTCCTGCCCCACCGCCTTTTCAGAGACGTCAGCGCAGAATTTTTTGGCGACCTGAATGTTTACGTCGGCCTCCAGAAGTGCTACGCGCACCTCGCGCATGGCCGTTTTTATTTCAAGCTCGGTGAGCCTGCCGCGCTTTGTAAGCTTGGAAAATATATGGTTTAATCTTTCTGAAAGTGAGGAAAACGCTCCCATACTACTCCTTATCTTCAATTTGGGAAACGAGTGACTCGGCTTCGGCCGAATAGTCGGATAAAAGCAGCTTTTTAAGCTCTTCGGCCTCGGCCGAAAGTTCGGGGTGGGCGCGGGAAAAATTTTCGGCCCACTTGTTTGCGGCGGTGAGCAGCAGCGAATGGCTTATGTCGCTCACGCGCAAGATATGCGAAAACTTTAGCTTGTTTTCGTACTCTTCGAGCTGCTTTTTGGCAGAGGCGAGGCACTCGGATACGCCCTGACGGGAGATGCCCTTTTGCTCGGCTATCTCCGATACGGTGAGGTCGAGATTGAAATACATATCCGTCATCTCGCGCTGGGTGGGCGTGAGCAGCGGGGAATATACGTCCCACAGCCGCAAAAACTTTAAGTCTGCCATACCTTACTCCCGCATTTATAACTACCATACATTATAGCCGCGCGGGGCAACATTGTCAAGCATTTTTACTTGACAAAACCGCACAAAAAGAGGGCTGACGGGCGCACGGCGGCGGCGCTTGAAATGCGGCTCATATTTTTGTTTGTTTTAGTGTTAAAATCTATCAGTTAAGCATATTTTTTAACAATAAACAGATAAAATTGCAAACTCATTTTGTATGAATTGACATACATATAGCTATATGCTACAATAACACCTGCATTGCGGCGGAAAGTTTTTGCCGCGGTGCATAACATTATATAAGGCAGGGAATACGTGAATAATTATGCGTAAAGTTATTGACGGCGTCGTATACGACACCTTGAGCTCTACAGTCGATAAGAAATTCACCTACGGTGCACCCGGCGATCCCAACGGCTACGAAGAAACGCTCTATATTACCGGCGATGGCAAATATTTTGTGTACACGTACGGAGGCAAAAATTCAAAGTACCCCGATGAGGATATCATTCCCATCGAGCGTGAAAATGTTAAAAACTGGATGCTTTCGCGCTGAGCGAGAGCTGCGGCTGTCCTGACGGGCGGCCGATTTTTCTTATTTGCAATATTTTAAACCGAACGGGGCGGCGCTTTTGCGCCGCCCCTATTATTTTTGCATTATTTTATTTTTTATGCCCTATATGCAGGGCAAAAAGTGCCGCGGTATTTTGATTTTTTATGCGGCGCGGCGGCCATGATTTGCATAAAAATACAAAACGGCGGCGGGGCGACAAAATTTTGCCGCCCCGCCGCCGAATATATATCCGTTGCAACACAGAGCTGACGGCACCCTTAGGCATACGCGCGGCGCAGCAATGAACAACAATTTTTACTGCAAAAACTATTATCAGCCTGAAAGTGAAAATGTGTTAATTTTTTACATTTTTGTTACTTTTATCTTGATAAAAGTTCAGTCTTTGCCGCCGTCCGCCCCGTCTTTAGCAGCGTCGTCCGCTTGGGCTGCGCCGTTTTTTTGCGTAGCTTCCCCTTCCTCTTCGGACTCACCGGGCTGATTTGAAAGGAGCGCCGCCATGGCCTTGAGTTTTTCTTCCGAAAGTTTTTCGGAGAGGTCGGCGAGCTTGCCGTATGCCATTTTGTCGTGATGAATGGTCATTTTTTGCCTCCGCGGGCGCAAAGCGGCGCCTTAAATTTCTATGAGGTAGCCTGCCTCGCGCAGGGCGCACTCTATTTTGTCGAGCGCGGCCTCGTCGGGAGCGGACACCGTGTGATAATGATAGCCGTCGGTGACGGCCATGAGCGGCTTTGAAGCGCCGCTGACTAAAGAGCGGTACAGCTCCTCCACGTGGGTGTTGTTATACAGCTCGAGCCGCGCCGTTATTCTGCCGTACACCCTGTGGTTGACGAACACGTCCTCCACCCTGCCGCCGAGGCCGATTATTAGGTAGCCTTCGTCGAGTATCTGCTCGAAGGTGTGCCTGCACTTGAACACGCGGGTGGCGGCGCTCTTGGGCGCGGTGATTATATAGCCGCGGTTAGTGGAGATTATATCGTACCCGTTGGCGCGCAGCATAGCGATATCCTGCACGATCACCTGGCGGGATACGCCCAGCTTTTCGGCAAGGACAGCTGCGGGCAGGGCATTATCGCTGTTGCCCACAATGGCAAGTATTTCTTTTCTTCTTGATTCTGCTTTCATTTTTTTATAGGTTCACAAATTTTTTGCGCGGGCCGCGTGCAAAAAATTTCGTGAGGGGGAGGGGCTCTGCCCCTCTTCGCGCAACCTTAAGGGCCCACGAAGCGTATAGTCGCGCGAATTCACCCTGCTGAGGCGCAGGTATGCGCAAATTGAGTCCTGCTGCGGCGGGAAACCCGCCTTGCGACATAAGTTATTTTGGAATAACCCCTCCGTCACGCTTCGTTGCACTTGCGTGTCACCTCCCCTTTGAGGGGAGGAATTAAAGGTGGGGTTTCACCACTCAGTAAAGTGGCGGTACAAATATTGTGTTGCGCTTAACGGCTGAAATAGATTCAGTCTTGCGCAATTTACCGCATCCGCCCTATCAGTCGATGGGGTGGAGATTTTTTAGCGAGAGGTCCAGAATTGGTGCGGAGTGGGTGAGGGCGCCGCTGGAGACGTAGTCAACGCCCGTCTTTTTGATATTTTCTATGTTGCCCTCGGTGACGTTGCCGCTGCACTCGGTGAGGGCGCGGCCGTCGATGAGCTTTACCGCCGCCGTCATATCCTCTACCGACATATTGTCGAGCATGATGATATCGGCGCCAGCCTCCACCGCCTCGCGGCACATATCGAGGTTTTCGACCTCCACCTCTATCTTGCGGACGAAGGGAGCATACTCGCGCGCGGCCTTTACCGCCGCCGCAACGCTGCCCGCCGCGCCGATGTGGTTATCCTTTAAGAGTATTCCGTCGGAGAGGTTGTAGCGGTGGTTTACTCCCCCGCCCACCTTTACGGCGTACTTTTCGAATATGCGCATGTTGGGCGTGGTTTTGCGCGTGTCGAGCAGCTTTGTTTTGCAGCCCTCCAAGAGCTTTACCACCCTGCGCGTGTAGGTTGCTATGCCGCTCATGCGCTGAAGATAGTTGAGCGCCGTGCGCTCGCCCGAGAGCAGCACGCGGATATCGCCCGTCACCTTTGCAATGTGCTCGCCATTTTTCACCTCGTCGCCCTCCTCTTTGAAGAGCTCTACGACGGTGTTTTCGTCGAGCAGCGTGAAGGTGCGCGCAAACACGTTGAGGCCGCATATCACGCCGTTTTGCTTGGCGATGAGGTCTACCGTGCCCTTTTTATAGCCGGGCATAACGGCGTTTGTTGTTATATCCTCGTTGGAGATGTCCTCCTCGAGCGCCATCTTTATGAGCCTGTCGGCATGCAGTTTTTCAGTTATGGGGTTGTTCACGTTCGGCCTCCTCTATCGCCTTTAATACTATGCCCTTATACTTCTTTAAGAGCGCGGGCACGTTGTCGTACTTAGAGAGATCGAGCGCAATTTCGGCGCGCTCGGCATACTCGAAGTTGATGCGCTTGTAGTTCTTTTGTATGTCCTGCGCGGCGCGCTTGGCAAATATGAGGCTCTCGAGCAGAGAGTTTGAAGCCAGCCTGTTTGCGCCGTGCACGCCGTTGCAGCACGTTTCGCCCACGGCGTACAGCCTCTTCATCGTCGACCTGCCGCAAAGGTCTGAGCGTATGCCGCCCATGAAGTAGTGCTGAGAGGGCACCACGGGCACACACTCGCGGAAGACGTCGTAGCCCTCGTCGAGGCAGCGCTGCACTATCGTGGGAAAGTGCTTTAATACCTCCTCCCTGGGGATGGGGCGCATATCCAGCCACACGTGCTTGGTGCCGTCCTTTTTCATCTGCTCGAGTATGTTGTGCGTCACCACGTCGCGCGGCTGCAACTCGTCGCAGAAGCGGTTGAAGTTTTTATCGAGTAGCACGGCGCCCTCGCCGCGCACGCTCTCCGAAATGAGGAAGCGCCTGCCCTTTGTTTTGGAGTAGAGCGTTGTGGGGTGTATCTGAATGTAGTTTATATGGTCGACGGCGACGTTGTGATTTAAGCATATTGCCAGCGCGTCGCCCGTGAGTATGCGGAAGTTGGTGGAATTTTCGAACACGCCGCCCAGGCCGCCCGAGGCGAGCACTGTGTAGTCGGCATACAGCCTGTAGAGCTTGCCGTTTTTGCTGTCTTTGGCGACGATGCCGTAGCACTGGTTGTTGCTCTCTATTATGTCCACCATGGTAACATAGGGCGCGATAAAGATGTTTGCACAGCCGCGCACCTTTTGCATGAGGTGGGTGGTTATCTCCCTGCCCGTGCAGTCCTCGTGGAAGCATATCCTGGGGCGGGAATGGCCGCCCTCGCGCGTGTATGCGAGCGAGCCATCGGGGTTGCGGGCAAAGCGCACGCCGCAGGCGATGAGATCGTCGATGAGCGCCTGCGAATTGCGTATCATGCAGTCGACGGTGGCGGGGTTATTCTCGTAGTGGCCGGCGCGCATGGTGTCGTCGAAGTAGCCCTGATAGTCGTTTTCGTCGACGAGGCGGCAGATGCCGCCCTGGGCGAGGTAACTATCAGACTTATCGGGCGTATCTTTGCAGATTATAAGGATCTTTCTTTCACGCGGGAGGTTGAGCGCGCAGTTGAGCCCCGCAACGCCCGCGCCGACGATTATGACGTCGTAATACTTATCTAGTTCGATCAAATGGTGCTCCTCCCCTGCCGCAAAGAGCAGGTATCTTTATATGAATGTAAATTTTTAAACCTCTGTAAAAATTTTTGTAAAAGTAAAGCCGCGGCGGAAATATCCGCCGCGGCATGCTTTTAACATTCGGGCGGGATTATTCTTAAAGGCTGTGCGCCTTTTAAGAACGAGGCGGAAATACACCGTCCCCGCGAGCCTGCCCTGCAAACGAACAAAGACTTACGCGGCGGAAATACACCGACTCCGCATATTGTCTTGCTCTGCGACACAGAAAACAAAACCTGCGTTTTGCTGCCGCCCGATGCCGGTAATACACCGCCGCGTCTGCAGCCTTTCCGTGCGCCGTCCCAGATAACGTTGAGTTCCGCTTTTTAAGGAACCCTGTGCTCTTCCTCTGAGATTGCACTTAGTTTACACTAAAAGTATACACCTGTCAAGTTATGTGTAAACTTTTTTTTGAGCATTTTATTTTGAAATTTTTTAACAACTTTGTTACATTTGAATCAAATTTACAGTATTTTGCAGCGCCGCGCGCGCATTATATACCGTTCGACACGACTTGCCAAAAATTGCCGTGTTACGGGCGGGATAAGTAAAATATTATATGTTAGCAAGGCGGAAAGCGGCAAAATTTTAAGCGCCCGCAGAGGCGCCGGGGAGGAATTTTATGAAACTTTCGGAAATTTACGGCACAGAGGCCGTCAGCCGCGACGGCAAGAGGCGCGGCTGGGTGCGCGGGGTGCTGGCAAGCGGCGGCAGGCCGCAGTTTTTGCAGTGCTTCGACGAGAAGGAGCGCGAGTTCGACATCGACATCTTAAATGCCGAGGAGAGCGGCGGAAAGATAGTTTTTGACGACAGGGCGGCCGTAAAGAGCGGCTGCATAAGCTTGAGGCTGGGGCTGCCCGCCTATGACGAGACAGGCAAACTTTTGGGAACGCTGTGCGACGTGATAAGCGGAAAGGGCGGCATCTTTTACGTTATAGGCAGGAGGAAATACCGCCCCGAAAACATTTCGGTGGGCGACGCCGTAATAGTGCGCCCGCCGCGCACGCTTAAAGACAACGTCACTTCGGGCGGAAAGGTGATATTGAAGAAGGGCACGGCGCTCACCGGCGAGGCGCTGAAAAAGGCCGAGGACGCTGGCGAGTACTTTCAGGCGCAAATGAAAACAATCTGATTTTTTACATAAACTTCAAGCGGGGCGGGGCGCGCAATTTTGCGCGCCCCGCCCCCTTACATATCACACATTGTACTTTGCCATAAGTTTTAAGAGCGTGTTGAAGTTATCGTTTAGGGCCTCGTTGTCCTGCGGGGTGAGGTCGCCCTTGGCCTGCAAAAAGGTCACGGCCGCCTTTATGCGCTCGGCCTCCTGCCTGTCTCCCCTGCCGAGGTCCTTTGCAAGCAGTTTTTCGGTGACGGAGAGGGCGTGCTCCACCCGCACGTTTGAGGGCGCGGGAGGCGACGAGGGACGCATGCGCGCGGCGGGCGGAGGAAGATCGGGCACCGACGGCCTGCGGCGTGGCGGCCTGCGCCGTGAGAGCAGCGCAATAATGCCGTATGTGAGGTAGCCGAAGCACCAGAACACGGCGGCAAGCAGCAGCGAAAAGGGCAGCTCCTTCTCCGTGAGGGCGAGGGCAAAGGTGACTACGGCAAATATGTTTACTAACGCAAGGTACGGGCGCTTATCGGCGGCGCGCACGCCCGCGTTGCACAGCGTTAAAACGAGCGTGAGCAGAAATACAAACCCGAAGGCGCCCCAGCAGATATAGAGCGAGGCCTCGAGCGTGAGCGAGGAGATGAGGACATATACGTTGTTAAAAAATTCTGTTATCATAGGCAGATAAGATTATAGCCCGCAGGGAGCGCAAATATGGGCATATGCTGCCGAAAGAGGGCGTATTTTGCCGCGCGGGGCGCGTGCGCATTTTGCCCACCCGTTGACAGCGGGGCGCGTGGGTGATATAATAACGATATATCATTGCAGCATACCGTACCGGCGCTGCGCCGGTATGTTATACGGGGCGGAAGATGGATTTCAGGGAAAGACTGATAAAACTGAGGGACGAAAATAAACTTTCGCAGCAGGAGATGGCCGACAGGCTTGGCGTGACCAGGCAGACCGTCTCGCGCTGGGAGGCGGGAAAGAGCACTCCCTCTATTGCGCAGATAGCGAGCATATGCCGCGAGTTCGGTATCGACGCCAACGAGCTGCTGGACTGCGACGAACAGCCGCAAAAGCCCGAAGAGGCAAAGACGCGCGGCAAAAAGTTTGTTGCTGCGGCGATAGTGCTGGGCGCGCTGTTTGCGGCGGCGCTGGCAGGGCTGATAGTTACGATAGTATATGCCGTGAAGGACGCGCAGTACGACACGAGCTCCACCGTTTGGGTGGTCACCATACCGCAGAACACGCCCATGATAGTGCTGTGCGTATTTTTGGGGATATTTATGGCGCTGATTGCCGCCGTGTTTGCCTATGTGGTGATACAGGGGAGGCGGAAATGAGGCGGGCGGCGCTGGCGTTTGCCGCCCTGCTTGCCGCGGCTTTGATAACGCTTGCCGGCTGCGCGGGGCAGACGTTCAGCTTTTTATCGGTGCGCATGAAGGGCGGCGAAAGCGGCATTTATGCGGCGGCCATAAACGAATTTACTTTGAGTTCGCAGAAAATTCCCGTAACGCTTACGCTCTATTACTCGGCCGAGAGCAATGATACGGCAGACATGTATGCCGTTGAGAGCGCCCGCGGCGAGCTGGGCATGGGCGAGCGGCTGGAAATTGAAGCAGACTGCGGCGGGGGCGGCTGGTTTTGCGCGCGGGCCGAATTTTATGTGGACGGCCAGCGGCAGGAAATTATCAGCGATACCGTGCAGTATGACGGCAGCGGGAACAGAGTTTAGAGTTTAGAGCTTAGGATTTAGAGAGGTTTTTATGCAGTATGAGAGGCTGAAAAAAGAGGCGCAGCCCGTTCTTGCGCTTTGCTACGACTTTGACAGGACGCTTTCGCCCTACGACATGCAGGCGCAGGGCTTTATACAGTCGGTCGGCGAGGACGTGGGCGAGTTTTGGCAGCAATCGAACAAGCTGGCAATAGAGAACGACATGGACATGAACCTCGCCTATATGCTTACCATGGTCAAAAAGGCGAAGGGCAAGTTTTATGTGACAAAGAAGGCGCTCGCCGAATACGGCGCTAAAATTGAGCTTTACCGCGGCGTTGAGGGGTGGTTTGAGCGCATAAACGCCTACGGAAAGGAGCGCGGCATAATAATTGAGCACTACATAATCTCCTCCGGCCTGAAAGAGATGATAGAGGGCACCCCCATCGCCGGGCAGTTCAAAAAGATATACGCAAGCGCGTTTATGTATGACGAGGACGGCGTGCCCGAATGGCCCGCGCAGACGATAAACTACACGAACAAGACGCAGTTTTTGTTCAGGATAGAGAAGGGCTGCCTTGACATCAACGACCACGAGGGCGTGAACGAATATATCCCGCCCGAAAATATACGCGTGCCGCTGAGAAATATTGTGTACTTCGGCGACAGCGACACCGACATACCGTGCATGAAGCTTGTGAACTCTTACGGAGGGCACTCCATAGGCGTGTATAACAGCGAGAGCGGCAACAAGGCGAAGGTTTATGACCTTATGAAAAACAACCGCATACGCTATTTTGCGCCCGCCGACTACTCGGAGGGCGGCGAGATAGACGGGCTTGTTAAGGCGATAATTGACAAGACCGCCGCATACGAAAAGCTGGAGGCAAAGCACGTTGCCGACCTTTTGGAGACGCGAAAAAATATAAAATAAAAATTATTTTTTTAATTGAATTGAATTTAATTTATTTTTTATTTATTTTTTTATTTATTTTTTTATTTTAAAAATGCGGTGCGCGCCCGAAAAATCCGGGCGCGCACCGCATTTATTTTGCCGCATTTAAATGGCATTTTTAATTAAAATAAAAATTATTTTTTAATTTATTTTAATTTAATTTTATCTGTTCGAGAGAGCGGATATTGACTATATACGCCCCCACCTCCTCCTTGGGCACGCCGAGTATTTTTTGCACGGCGAGGCGATACAGATCGAGCT
This sequence comes from uncultured Clostridia bacterium, assembly GCA_944330115.1. GTDB lineage: Bacteria > Bacillota > Clostridia > Christensenellales > Borkfalkiaceae > Coproplasma. The sequence goes on along the minus strand of CALVIN010000004.1, from coordinate 148,006 downwards.
GGCGAGTGTATTTTTTTACTATCTCATCTGCGGGGCGGGAGGAATATTTATAGTCGATTATCGTGTACCTGCCCTCCCTTTCGCACAGCAGGTCGATGGCGCCCTGCACGAGCACGCTGTCCTTTGCGTCGGTGGGCAAAAATTCGTCTGCGGGCAGTGCGCACAAAAATTCGCGCTCCCTGAACACGTTTGCGCCTTCGGTGAACGCAAAGCATGACATGGTAAGAATTTTGCTCAGCGACCGAACGCTTAAAAGCGCCGCCGCCTCCTCCGACATCTGCCCTGCGGACACAAATTTTTTGAGCTCTTCCGCGATATCTTCCTCTCCCTTCACCGAAAAGTCGCACAGCTGCAAAAAGCGGTGATACGCCGTGCCGCGCTCGGCAGAGGAACTGCCTGCATACCCGCCGCCTTGCTTTTTATCCCTTTTGACGTGCTTTTGGGCGAGCGCGGGCGCTGCCGCGGCCATATCGCCCTGAAAACTCTCGTCGTCATCCGGGAACAGTACGTTTTCGGCATAATAGGGCTCTTCGGCGGCCTTTAAAAGCGCCGTTGCCGAACTCTTTACGGCAAGGTCTACGCACGACTGATATTTATACGGCTGCATGAAGCGGGATAAAAGCGCCTTCTCCGCCGCGCCGTCGGGCCGGGAAATGAGCGCGGGTGAGGGCTGTTCGAACGAGAAGTCGAGCTCGGCCTCGTCCTCACTGCGGAAGCAGTTGAAATCGAGCATCTGCGCGTAGTTGCCCGCCCCCGCAACGCGGAAGCTGTTGAAGCACTGCCCCGCCGACGACATGATGTGCAGGCGGTATTTTGCGCGCGTGCACGCAACATATAAAAGGTTCATTTCGCCGCGCACCTCCTCGCGCGCCGTTTTGAGCTTTATCAGCTTGTCGAGGACGGTGGGCGCGGTGACGCGCGTAGTCAGATCGAACATGTTGTGCGCAAAGCCGTACTTTTCGTCGAAGGGCAGCGCGCGGCCGCCCTGGCCGCGGAAGGAGCACGATACGTCGGCAATTATCACCACGGGGAACTCCAGCCCCTTGGAGGAGTGCATGGTCATCATGGTGACGCTGCCCTCGCCGCCGCCCTCGGCGACTGCCAGCTTATAGCCGCCCGACTTTATTTTATTTAAAAACTCGCTTAAATTGAGCTCGCCCGAGGGGGTGTATGCAGCCTCGGCAAGCCGCCTTACGTTTTTGAGCTTTTTTGCGCCGTCGCGGCAATACTTTGCCTCCAGCCCGCCGCGGGATAAAATTTCATCGATGAGCGTCCCCGCGCCCGACAGCTGCGCGAGCTTGCGGTATTCATCAACATTTTTATAAAATTCCTGCAATTTGCGCGCTATGCCGCCCGCAGCGCCGAGGTTTTCCTTAAACTCTTCGGCAAACTTTTCGCAGCAGGCGCGGAAGGTGAGCGTTTTATCTTCGCGGTAGCATATCTTTATCTCCGAGAGCTCGTCCTCCGAAAAGCCGCCCACGGGCGAGAGCATCGCCGAGGCCATGGGTATGTCCTGCTCGCCGTTATCTATGTATGAGAGGATATCGAGCATCTGCTTTACTTCGGGGAAGTCGCAGGCGTTGCCGCCCTGCCCGCCCGATACGGGAATGCCCGCCTGCGAAAGGGCGCGCGCTATCTCTACGGGAGATGAATTGTCGCGCTTGCGGGTGAGTATGCATATATCCCTCGGCTCGACCGCGCGCACGCAGCCCTGCTCGATATCGAAGAAGGTGCTTGAAAGTTCGCGGCGGACGACGTCGAGCACGGCCAGCCCCTCGCGGGTCAGCTCGGAGCGCTGCAACACGTCGCGCTCGACGGAATATACCCCTTCGGCCGCCTTTTTTGACTTTTCGTCCCTGCCGAATATGTGCACGTACGCGCCCCCGCCCGAGGGAGGGTATGCGCCGCCCGCTATCATCTGCGAGGTGCCGGCATAGTCTATGCCGCAGGTATCAGCGCGCATCAGCTGCGAAAAACTTGCGTTTACCGCCTCTATCACCTTGGGCGCGCTGCGGAAGTTGTGCGAGAGATACAGCGCCCCGCCGCAGGCGGCAAACTCCTCGGTCTTTTTGGTGAAGTACTCCGACCTGGAGCCGCGGAAGCCGTATATCGCCTGCTTTACGTCGCCGACGAGGAAGAGGTTTTTCCCTCCGACGAGGGAGATTATGCGCTCCTGCACGGGGTTCACGTCCTGATATTCGTCGACGAACACCTGTTTGAAGCGCGAGCGTATCTCATCGCGCATGCCGTCAATATCGAGAAGTTTTAAGGTGAGGTGCTCGAGGTCGCCGTAGTCGAGCTTGCCCTCCTCCCTCTTCAATGCCGAATACTCGTCGTCGAAAGCGAGGACGAGGTTGGAAAACGCGCGCGCCGTGCGCGCCGTGGAGAGGTATGCCGCAAGTTCCTCCTCCCTTGCGCCTATGCCTTCGTACAGTTTTTCGTACCTGCCCTTGATATAGTCGCGCAGGGCGAAGAACTGTTTGCATACGGGGTCATCGTCGCTCTTGGGCGGCTTGCGCGAGGTGACGAACTTGGGCAGCGGGGTGAATATGTCGTCCGAGCGCGCGGCGGCGGAGAGAATATCCTCCATCTCGCCGGCTATCTTTTTGCACGCCGCGTTGAGCTCGTTTGCGGCGGCAAAGGCGTGCACTTCTGCCATGAATTCTTCGCACTTTGCGCGCGCGTCGGCGCATATCCCGCCGCATATGGCATTAAAAGTGTCCTCGTCGGCGCGGGCGGTGTCTTCGAGAAACGCGCGGAAGTCAGGCACGTTGCGAACGGCGTCGTATGCCGCGGTCACCAGCCCCTTTAAAGCGCCGTCGCTGCGCTTTTTGCCGTAGCAGGCGACGAGGTACAAAAAGTCGGCGTCCTCCTCTTCATACAGCCTGTCGAAAAGCGCCTCGAGCGCGCGCGAGCGCATCTGCGCCTCCGCCCCGCCGTCCTCGGAAATTATTTCAAACGAGCCGTCGATATCGAGCAGATAGAAGTATACGCGCAGCAGGTAGCCGCAGAAGGAGTGTATCGTGCTTATGTTGGCGAGCGGTATCTTTGAGAGCTGCTCCTTTATGTGGGCGCGCAAAGCGTCACTTGCCCCCGCCGTGCGCTTTATGAGCGCAGAACGCAGCTTTTCCTTCATCTGCGCCGCCGCCTTTTTGGTGAACGTTACGGCGAGCACGCCGTCGAGGTCGCCGCCCTTTTCGACGTAGCTTACGAGGCGCTCTATCATTACGAACGTCTTGCCGCTGCCCGCCGAGGCCGAAACTATAACGCGCCCCTCTTTATTTATTGCCGCAGCTTGCTGCGGAGTGGGTTCTGCCATCAGTCGTCCCCCTTTATTTTCTTTACTATATTTGCAACGTCGGCGCAGGTGACGCCCTCTACGCAACGGGGAGTATTTTCGAGCCCCGCGGCAAAGCCGCACATGCCGCCCATGCGGCAATATTCGCATGCGCCGACATAGGGCGAGGGCGATATGTTGCCGCCGAACATTTCGGCGGCGCCGCGGCGGGCTATGAGCGCCGAATACTCGATAAAATAGGCAAAATCTTCCTCGGTGAGGTTGCCGGTGAGCTTGCGGCCGTTGAGGTAGGCGTCCACAAAGGCGCTGCGCTGCTTATCGGAAATTGTTGTATCGGAGTTGTGCACGACGTCGGCCCCGCAGTCCATGAAGCCCTTTAAGGTGAAGTCGCCCGAGGGCTTATCGGAAAACTCGATGTTTGCGGGGAAATAGTAGGCGCCCGCGGGGCGCTTGCCCTTGGAGGCCGCCAGAAGATAGAGCGGCAGCTGCAGCTTTATGCCTGCGTAATACTCCTCCGCCGTGTAGCTTATCTTGCCTGTCTTATAGTCGATGACGCGCACCATGTCTTCGCACTCGTCGATCCTGTCGACCTTGCCGCCCGCGGAGACGCCGTCGCCGACGGGCATGTAATACCACCTTTCGACGCCGCGTATCTTAAAATTCGACGCGGCGAGCTGACGGTATACCCCCGCAGAGACGGCGGCCGCCTCCGCGCACATGCGGCTTTTGAAATACTTGCCGGAGACGCCCTCGGCAAGCTGGGAATAGTCGGGAGAGGCAAACAACTTTTCCGCCTGCTCCGCGCCCCAGCTGCGGGCCTCGGCTTCGCTGCCGATAGACGGTATTGCCGAGGCGAGCTCCTTTAACACCTCGTGAATTAGGTTGCCCGTTTCGCGCGGCTGAACGCTGCCCTCGGGGCGCTCATTCAGCTTTAAGCCCTGCGCGGCAAAATTTTTGTAGGGGCAGGAGAAATACTGCTCGAGCAATGTGGCGGAGACGCTGCCCGTCTTGGAGGAGAACAGCCGCCTGCCGCCCGATATGTGCTTAAACTCCTCCTCCCTCTTTAACACGCCCTCCGCCTCGGCGCCGTGGCCGCGGCTTTCGAGCACGGCATACAGCGCCGAATTCACCTCAGGCCGCAGCGTGCCGCCCGCCAGCATTTTGAGCGCGGGGACGAGCTCGCTGCAATAGTAGGGCAGCCCCTTTTGCGAGAGGGCGAGCGCCTTTTGCGTAACCACTACCGGCTTTTTGCCGTCTTCGCCCGTGAACATGGCGATGATGTAGGGTATTATTTCGCTGCGCACCGTCTCATTCCCGCCCGAGAGCGCGGGATAGCTTAAATACAGCTGCTCTTTGAAGGCGCACAGATTGAGCGCCACCGTTTCGCGGCGGCGTCTGTTGACCTGCGAGATCTTGGGGGAAATTTTTAAATTGAGCGACTCGAGCGAGGTGAGTTCGCGGTCGGTGAGGAGGGCGGTATCCGAGCCCGCGGGGGGCACGTCGCCCGTGAGGCCTGCGGCAAACACCACGTTTGAGCCTGCGTTGACCGTTTCGGAGATGTCGCCGACGAACACGGCGTCGGCCTTGGGCGGGATGAGAGATATTTCAGCCGCCGCAAAGCCGCTTGCGAGCAGTTTTTTATACTCCCTTGCGGTGTACGGCGCGCCGAGGCCGAGCTCCTCCGTTTCGTCCACCACCGAGAGCACGCCGCCGAATGCCCGCGCGTTGAACTGGGCGCGCGCGGGATAGGTATTTTCGGCCTCCTTTGAAATGCCCTCGAGCACCTTCTCGCAGGAGAAATACTCCAAGAGCTCCTTTATGCCCTGCGCCCACCTGTCGGACGGGGCCTTGCCGGAAGGCAAAAACGAAAGTCCCTTTAAAAAGCGGGCGCGCACGGCGGTGACGGCAGCTATATCAAAGCCGAGGGCGGCGCATATATCGGCGCGCGGTTCGCGGCGCACGCCGCCGCGGTAGTTGGCGCAGCGCAGCACGTAGTTGCGGAATATGCTGCGCTCCTTGAACGAGAGCCCGAAGAGGTGGTTGGATATCACGTCGTCGACGTCCTGAGGGGCACAACCGCCCGCGGCGCACTCCAAATATGCGCACAGAAAGGACGAGAGCGGGTGCTCGGACAGGGCGCGGCGCTCATCGACGTAATAGGGTATTTTATACTGAGAGAAAACCCGCGAAAGCGCGGGACGGTAGCTGTTTACGTCGGAGAGCATGACCGATATTTTAAAATACCTCTCCCCGCCGTCGAGGACGAATTTTTTTATGGACGCGGCGATAAATTCCAGCTCGCGCTCGGCATCCTCCGCCTCAAAGATGTGCACTTTGGGCGAATACCCGCCCGCGGAATGGAAACAGCGGGGATCGAAGAGGTTTTGCCGTATGCGCTCGGCCTCGGGCACGAGCTCCGACTTTACCGTGACCGTGCGGCAGCCGCCGAGGCCGGAAGAGAACGCCTGAAACTGCGCGGGGGCCTCGTTGGCGTATATATCGGGCGCACCGCCCACGAATATGCCGCAGCTGTTCTGCGCCGTGCGCATGCACGCCTTTACGCACTCCGACACGGTGCCCGTGAACGCCTGGAAGCCGAGGAACACCACGTCGGCGCCTGCTATCTTTTGGCTCTTTTCTATAACGGCGGGCAGAAGGCGCAGATATACGTTTCTGTCAAGCCGGCCACTCTCCTGCAGAAAGGCGGTGTATTCGCCGTAGATGAGAGCGATATCTTTGAGCTTATCGGCGAGCATGCCCTTTGCGGGCGCGGCGGCGATGTCCTCCGGCGAGATGCCCGAGGAATACAGAAGGGCTATCGTATCGTACAACGAACGCGCCGCGGCCGAGGCCGAGAGCCGCCTGAAAAGGCGCAGATTTTCGCGGTTGCGCTCTATTATGCCGCGTATGACTATCGCCGAACCCTGGCTGGAGAGCAGCTTTTCGTCCCCCTGCCTTTCGGCCGACATAAAGCGGGCAAACGTGTATACCGCGGTGTTGAACGTGCCGCCCACCGCCGCGCACACGGCGCGCTCGGCCACGAGGGTGAGCCTGTCTTCGCAGAATATGACCGTGCGGCGGCCGCGCCCCTCGTTGGCGCTTATATATTTTTTAAGTTCTTCCAACGCTTCGCCGAGCGTGGGAGCTATTACTGAGAGGTTCATAAGCGTATTATAGCACAGCCAATGTACATTTTTAAATATTTTAACGGCAATTTGCCCGCAAAAGTTTTTACAATCGCAAAAATATATGGTATACTTTATTGTGACTAATATCGTATAAAACTTTAATTTGGTAGAATATATGAAGAAAACGGCAAAATTACTGGCCGTAGCGGCCGCCTGCGTCTGCGTTGTGGGCGCTTCGGGCTGCGCCACGGCAACAAACGCACTAACCGTAGATTCCTTTTGGTATATCGACACTTTCGACGGCATTCAGCGCACTTCGGTGCTCGACGTGGAAGAGAACGCCGGCCGCACCGCGGAGGTGCTGCTGTATGAACTCAACTTCGACGCGCCCGAAAACGGCAACGCGGCATACAGAGTGGAGTATTACACCGACAGCGAGAACTTTGCAGAGGGCGAGAACGCGCACTATTTTAAGACGACGTTCTATGCAAAGCACTTTGACTGGAGCGCCGACACTCTCGACAAGTACACCCTTACGGCAAACGACATAATAGACATGGAGGACGCCGCCGACAGAGTGACGGGCACCGAGGAAGTTGTGTATGTGCTTGAAACGGAGATGCGCGCGAGCGGCAGGTACGTTTACGGCGGGGCAGATACCGCCGCCACAGCCGACAACAGCGTGGAGTTTGAGGACTACATGATAACGACCACCTACTTCCGCTCGGCAAGGCAGGTGCTTGAACCCGTTTACAGCAAGCAGGAGGTGCACACCACCACCCCCGCAGGCATTTCGCCCGCAAGCAAGGACGACATGTGCCGCCAGATAGAGTATACCTACGAGGTGTTCTACAACTTTGACTGCACCGAGGCGACTTATACCTACACAGAGGCGGGCGGCACCGCCGAAGAGAGCGTTGTGGGCGGCCTTGATAGCACAGGCCACACCCTGTTCGACAATAACTCGCTATATACTGCGATACGCGGCATGAGCCTTTCGGAGAGCTTTGCCACCACCATCAGTCTTTTCACGCCGGCAAACACGGGCGTGCTGAACGTAAACGTTACGGGCGGCACGCAGAACGAGCTCAACACCGAGACCGATGCCGACATAATTGCCGCCATAACAGACGCATACGGCACGCTTGACCTCTCCTCCGACAGCGAGGAGGGCGAAGAGAGCGCCGAGGACGAAGTTGCGCACAGCGGCGTATATTACAACCCCGTAAGCATCACCGCGGCGAGCGAGCTGCACGGCACCACTCAGACGGCATGGTTTGCCGCCGTGAACGTGAGCGACGCCGACGGCAACGCCGTGAGCAACGAAGACAACAATGTATACCGCGCCACCATGCTGCGCCTTACCGTGCCCATCAGCTACGGCCTGGGCACGATGGAATACAGGCTTGCGGAAGTTGTGAGCGAGCTGGGCGCAATGGCGTAAAATAACGCAAAGCCATTTACAGTATTTTTTCTGTTAAACAATACCTCCTCATAAAAACGCGCCGCGCAAGGAAAAACCCTGCGCGGCGCGTTTACTTAATATGTATGGCCGTTTGCGGCCCTTTTTACTTTTTATAAGGTCATACGAGCAGTCCCCTTGTTATAACGTTCTGCGGGGTGCCGTTTAAAAAGGCGCGTATGTTCTGCGCCACCATCTCCACGAGGCGGGCGCGCGTCTCCCTCGGCCCCCACGCAATGTGCGGCGTTATTATGCAGTTTTTTGCGCCGATGAGCGGGCAGTCGGGGCGCATGGGCTCGCGCGTTATAACGTCGAGGCAGGCTCCGCCTATCCTCCCCTCGTTGAGCGCCGCGGCGAGGGCGGCCTCGTCGGCAAGTCCCCCGCGGGCGGTGTTTATTATTACGGCCGTCGGCTTCATCAGCGAGAGCGTGCGTTTGTTTATTATGCCCGCCGTCTGCTCGTTGAGAGGGCAGTGAAAAGAGAGAAAGTCGCTGTGGGCAAATATTTCGTCGGAGGAGACGAGCTCGTAGGGGCAGTCCTTTGGCGCGGTGCGGGTGTGCACTATCACCTTCATGCCGAACGCCTCGGCGGCGCGCGCCGCCGCCCTGCCTATGCTGCCGTAGCCGTACACGCCGAACGTCTTGCCGTAAATTTCGGCCATCGGCCAGGTGAAGTAGCAGAATGTATCGCTTTTAAGCCAGTCGCCGCGCTCCACCGACGAGGCGTATTTATCCGTCTTGCCGGCAAACATCAGCATGAGCGCGAACACATGCTGGCAGACGGCGTTTGTGGAATAGCCGGGCACGTTGCAGGCAAATATGCCCCGCTCCTCGAGGGCGGGGATATCGATATTGTTGTAGCCCGTGGAATAGGTGCCCACATATTTGAGCTTTGCGCACTTTGATATCAGCCCGCGCGTGACGTTTGCCTTGTTTACGAGAAGTATATCGGCGTCCTTCGCCGCCTCCTCGAGTGCCTCCGGCGTAAGCACGCCGTAAAACGCAGTTTCGCCCAGCTGTTCTATGGGGGCAAAGTCTATATCGCCGCACGACACCGTTTCGGTATCCACCGACACTATTTTAAGCCTTTTGTCGTTCATATCTCACCAAAAATAAATACCGCAAGGGCGCTTAAAGCAGAGTGAATTTGAAATAGTCGCTCTCGGCGGGGGTCTCGCGCTCGAACACGGCGGTATCGCCCGCGCCCTCGAGCACATAGTAGTGCGCCGCCGCGCCCTCCATAAGACGGAAGCAGAGCGCGTCGCCTATGATATCGTCGATGATTATGCGGAAAAAGTTGAGTTTGAAGATCTCGTCGAGGATAAATTCGCCGCGGACGGCCTCCATTACCTGCGTGCCGCCGAATTCCTTGCCGTCGGCTTCGGACATGACTTCTATTTTGAGTTTCATAAAGATATTTTAACACCGCACGCCGCCTTTTGCAAAGTCTTTTGCAAATATTTTACAAAGCGGGCAAAAAAAATTACAAAATGGGTATATACAAAAATCAAAACAAGTGTTATAATTAAATTACCATATATAACTTAAGGGGGAAAATTATGGCTTACAAATTTGACGAACGCTTTATAACCCTGGGCGAGCTGCTGTTAAGGCTTGCCCCGCCCAACTATGAAAAGATACGAATGGCAAATCAGTTCATAGTTACCTACGGCGGCGCCGAGGCAAACGTTGCCGTGTCGCTTTCAAACCTGGGGATAGACGCCTCGTACTTCACCGTGGTGCCCGATTCATCGATAGGCAAGGCGGCGATAAGGTATCTGCGCGCAAACGACGTGCACTGCTCGCCCTGCATACGCGCAAAGAGCGGCAGAATGGGCCTCTATTACCTTGAAGAGGGCTTCGGCGTCCGCTCATCCAAGGTGACTTACGACAGGGCGAATTCCGCCTTTGCCACCTACGATTTTTCGACGATAGACTTTAAGGAGCTGCTGAAAGGCTATACCTGGCTGCACACCAGCGGCATAACGCCCGCACTCTCGCAGAACTGCCGCGACCTTACGATGTATGCCCTTAAAGCGGCGAAAGAATTGGGTATGACGGTGAGCTTCGACTGCAACTTCCGCAGCGCGCTGTGGGGATTCCAGGAGGCGCGCGACTGCCTGACCGAATACATGCCCTACATCGACGTGCTTATAGGCATAGAGCCCATAAACCTCATCGGACCCGACGGAAAGGACATAAAGGACGGGCTTTCGATGACGCCCACCTTCGACGAGCAGGACAGGGTATTCAAGGCGCTGCACGAAAAGTGGAACTTTAAGGCGATAGGCCGCACGGTGCGCTATGTGCACTCGGGCAGCGAAAATTCGCTGAAGGCATTTTTGTGGTACGACGGCAAGACGTACGAGAGCAAGACCTTCCGCTTTACCATACTCGACAGAGTGGGCGGCGGCGACGCCTTTGCGAGCGGACTCTTTTATGCGATGATGGCAAAGATGGAGCCGCAGGACATAGTCAACTTTGCCGTGGCAAGCTCGGTATTAAAGCACACCATGCACGGCGACTTCAACATAACCGACGACGTCGACTCGATAGTAAAACTGATGAACCAGGACTTTGAAATAAGAAGGTAAATTTTAAGCGCCGCAAAATTGCGGCGCTTTTTTTATGTTTTTCTAAGGGGGCGGCGCCGCGGATCTTCGCGGCGCCGCCCCTACTATTCATTATTTGTTTTGCATACATGGGCTCTTTTACGCCCAGCCGAGGACGGAGAACAGGTTGTATTGCGAGAATACCGCAACTGCCACGAGCGACACGGTGGACATTATTTTTATTAAAATATTTAGCGACGGACCGACGGTATCTTTGAGCGGATCGCCGACGGTATCGCCGACTACCGAGGCATCGTGCGCGGGCGAACCCTTGCCGCAGCCCTCGAGGCCGCCTGCCTCGATATACTTTTTGGCGTTATCCCACGAGCCGCCCGCGTTGCCCGCATAGAGCGCGAGCATCACCGCCGAGAGCGTTGCGCCGATGAGCAGGCCGCCGACGAAGTGGCCGCCGAATATGAAGCCTGCCGCAAGCGGGAAGACGACGGCGAGTATGCAGGGCACCTTCATGCCCCTGAGCGCGTTCTGCGAGGATATCTTTATGCACGCCTTATAGTCGGGCTTTGCCGTGCCCTCTTTCAGCCCGGCTATTTCGCGGAACTGGCGGCGGACCTCATCGACTATGCCGCGCGCCGCCTTTGCCACCGCCTCTATGAGCATGCCCGAGAACATGAAGGGCAGCGCCGCGCCCACAAGCGCGCCGCACAGCGCTATGGGGTTTATTACGTCGAGCGTGGGCGAGGAGCCCTCGGAGAAGGCGTACATATAGGATATCATAAGCGAGGTTGCGGCGAGCGCCGCCGAGCCTATCGAAAAGCCCTTGCCCACCGCCGCTGTGGTGTTGCCCACGCTGTCGAGCTTATCTGTTATCTCGCGCACGGCGGGGTCGAGGCCGCTCATTTCGGCTATGCCGCCCGCATTATCCGATATGGGGCCGTAGGTATCCACCGAAACGGTGGCCGCCACAAAAGAGAGCATGCCCATGGCGACGCACGATATGCCGTAGAAGCCCGAGAGTATGTACGAGCCGAAGAGCGCCACGGCGAGCACTATCACGGGGATCATGCAGCTTATCATGCCCGTGGCCATGCCCTGAGTAACCGTGAGCGCGGGGCCCTCGCGCGAGGACTGCGCCACCTTTTTTGTGGGAGAAAAATCGTAACTTGTGTAGTATTCGGCAATAAAGCCTATGGCGATGCCCGCCGCTATACCGAGCACGGAGGCCAGCCAGGGCGAGAACGCGCCCGCGCGGAAGCCGAGGTCGGAAAAGCTTTGAGCGCTGTCTTTGAACAAAAAGTAGCTTAAAACGCAGCCGAGCACGACGGTTATGCCCGCCGACGCCCACGTTGCCGCATTGAGCTCGCGGTGCGGGTTCTTTGAAAAGCCGCGGCGAAGGAGCACTATGCCGAGGCCTATCACGCAGCCGATGAGGCCGCACGCCGCAAATATTACGGGAAAGAGCATGAGCTTGTTAAGTAGCTCCGCCGAGGCGTACACGCCGTGCAAAAACTGCTCGCAGGCGAGTATCACGCCCGAGAGTATTGCGCCGACGTAGCTCTCCAGAAGGTCGCTGCCGAGGCCGGCCACGTCGCCCACGTTGTCGCCGACATTATCGGCAATTACCGCGGGATTTCGGGGGTCGTCCTCGGGAATATGCTCCTCCGTCTTGCCGACGAGGTCGGCGCCCATGTCGGCGGCCTTTGTGTATATGCCGCCGCCCACGCGGTTGAAGAGCGCTATCACCGAACAGCCGAGCGCATAGCCCGAGAGCGTCATGGTGAAGCCCGAAGAGAGCCCCAGCCAGTTGAGCGCCTCGGCCTTGTTGGCGACGTCGTCTATCTGCCCCATGCCTATGCCGAAGGCGGCGTATACGACGAGCGCGCCGAACAGCGCGAAGCCCGCCACGCACAGACCCATCACCGAGCCGCCCTTTAATGCAACTTTCAGCGTTCTGCCTAAATTTCCCGTGGTGCGGGCGCGGTTTGCCACCCTTACGTTTGCGTATGTGGCAATTTTAAGCCCCGTCCAGCCCGCGGCGGCGCTCATCACCCCGCCGAGAATGAAGGCGAGCATGGCCTGCCAGCTTATCACCACGCCAAGAAGCACAGCTATGACGGCGCAGATTATTGCCACCACTTTGAGCTCATACTTTATAAAGGTATCTGCCCCGGAGCGTATGGAGCCGGCGATGTCGGCCATCTCCTCGGTGCCCTCCTCCAGCTTTTTTACGCTGAAGTAGTTAAAAAACGCATAGGCGCACGCCAGCACTACCGCCGCGCCGACTATTATGAGCAACAGATCCATCGCATACCTCCCAAACAGATTTGTTTGTATATAACATATTATGAAAGTTACTTACATTTCAATGATATCACAAATAAGTGCAAAATGCAATAGGCAATTTTGCGCGCAGGACAAAAACATAGGGCGTTTTATGCAAAATATGCAGCGTAGTATGCAAAATAAGCACAAAATTGCAATATTTTTACGATAATTCCTTTAAATTTGCTATTGAATATTGAAAAATTGCATGTTATAATAATGTAGATAAATGAATTTTAAGGGGGAAACCACCATGGAACATATCAAAGACCCTTCGTGCGGGTATTGCATGCGCGGCGAGCTTTTGGAAAAGTTCGGCATATACATATGCGACCTCGACGTGAGCACGCTGATACTCTTTAAAGAGCAGAGCCACCCGGGAAGGTGCATAGTTGCATACAAGGACCACGTGAGCGAGATGGTTGACATCTCCGACGACGAGAGAAACAGATTTTTTGCCGACGTTGCAAGGGCGGCGAGGGCAATACACAAGGCGTTCAAGCCCGACAAGGTGAACTACGGCGCCTACGGCGACACGGGCTGCCACCTGCACGTGCACCTCTGCCCCAAGTATAAAGACGGTTTTGAATGGGGAGGCGTGTTTGAGATGAACCCCGGCAAGACCTACCTTACCGACGAGCAGTATGCCGAGATGATAGCAAAGATAAAGGCGGCGCTTTGACGCCTTTAAAGGCCCGAGGGCACGCGCCCGCAAGGGCAAAATATTTTTACTTAAACCAAAAATTTTTTTCGGGGGAAGAAAACAATGCCACATAATGTAATACCAGAAGCTAAAAAATGTTTGAACTGCAAAAAGCCGCTGTGCAGGACGGGCTGCCCTATAAACACGCCCATTCCGCAGATGATACAGGCCTTTTTGAACGGCAACATCGACGAAGCAGGCAAGATGCTGTTCGACAACAACCCGCTCTCGGTGATATGCTCGATAGTGTGCGACCACGGCAGGCAGTGCCAGGGGCACTGCGTGCGCGGCATAAAGGGCGATCCCGTGGAGATAAGCACGATCGAGAATTTCATCTCGGAGAGATATCTCGACATAGTTAATATCGACTGCGCGCCCGCAAACGGCATAAAGGTGGCCGTTATAGGTTCGGGCCCCGCGGGCATCACCACCGCCATAAAGATGGCGCAGCTGGGATATGACGTTACGGTGTTTGAATCGAAGGCCAAGATAGGCGGCGTGCTCCGCTTCGGCATACCCGAATTCAGGCTGCCCAAGTCGTTCATAGACAGGTACGACACGCTCATGCACAATATGGGCATAAAGGTAAGGCCCAACATGACGATAGGCAAGGTGTTCGGCATAGAGGAACTGTTCCGCGACGGATTCAAGGCCATATCCATAGGTACGGGCGTCACCTGGCCAAACACGCTGAACATCAAGGGCGAAACGCTGGGCAACGTGCACTACGGCGTGCACTACCTTGAATCGCCCGACGTTTATAACCTGGGCAAGAGCGTTATAGTTATAGGCGCGGGCAACGTTGCCATGGACGCCGCCCGCACGGCACTGAGGCACGGCGTGCGCGACGTTAAAATAATAGTGCGCAGCGACCGCTCCACCGCCAACACCGACGAGCTTGAATATGCAAAGATCGAGGGAGCGGAAGTTATATACAACAAGGCGCCCGTGGAGATAACCGACAACGGCGTCTACTTTAAGAACACCGTGTGCGACGAGAACCACAAGGTGATTTCCATGTCGGACGAGACGGAGTTCATAAAGGCAGATTCGGTTATAATAGCCGTTTCGCAGAAGCCCTCTACCCTGCTGCTCACCACCACCTTCGGCCTGGAGCTCACCAGCCGCGGACTTGCCAAGATAGACGAGAACGGCATGACCTCTATCCCCGGCCTGTTTGCCTCGGGCGATGTGGTCAAGGGCGCAAAGACTGTAGTTGAGGCCGTTGAGCAGGCAAAGCGCGTGGCGCTGGCCATGGACGCATATTTGAAGGGCCTTTCAAAAGAGGACAAGCCCGAAGAGGCGAAGGCGCCCGAAGAGAAGAGCAAATAATATCCCTTCAGGCACATATGCGCCGCGTTTTTGCGCGGCGGACTTAAAAAACACAATAATAAAGACGCATATGCGCGCCGCTTTTTACACACGAAAGCGGCGCGCAAAAATTTTACAAAAATGGGTGCGAATTAGCATTGACTTTATTATATCCGAGTGATAAGATATCTTTCGGTCTTATTATTTGTATGTTTGAGAGAGGATATGAAGGCGGTAAATTTAGGCAGCGGCAGAGTACTTTCCACCGTACTTAAACTTATAATCCCCGCGATGATAGCGCAGTTTATAAACGTGCTCTATTCCATCGTAGACAGAATGTATGTAGGCAACATAGAGGGCATTGGCGACACGGCGCTCGCCGCAGTGGGCGTGTGCGCGCCCATAACCACGCTGATATCCTCCTTTGCCTTTTTGATAGGCACGGGCGGCGCGCCGCTGTTTGCCATGTCGCTCGGCGAGGGAAGAGAGGACAACGCGCGCAAGATACTGTGCAACGCGGCATATGCGCTGGCGGCGCTGGGCGTGTTTGTGGCGGCGATATTTCTTATTTTCAACCGCCCCATACTGTTTACCTTCGGCGCGAGCGACGCGACTATAGACTATGCGCGGCAGTACCTTATGATATACGCCGCGGGCGCGATATTCTCCATTCCCGGCACGGGGCTCAACCAATACATAACGGCGCAGGGGTATTCTGGCATAGCAATGGCCTCCACCGTGATAGGCGCGGTGGCAAACATAGCGCTCGACCCGCTGTTCATATTCGTGTTCAAAATGGACGTCGCGGGCGCGGCGATAGCCACCATACTCTCGCAGCTGCTCACCTTTATATTCGTCGTCACATTCCTGCGCCTGAAGGGCACAAAGATAAGGCTTGCCCTTTCAAAGCCCGAGATGCGCATAATAGGCAACATAATAAAGCTGGGCATCTCTCCCTTTATAATAATGGCGTCAGACAGCCTTATAATAATAGTGCAGAACGCCATTTTGCAGGCGCGCGGCGGCGCAGACGGCGACACGTGGATAACGGTATCCACCATAGTGCAGGCATTCTTTTCGCTCACCTCCATGCCCATGCTGGGCATAAGCGAGGGCTCGCAGCCCGTGCTGAGCTACGCCTACGGCGCCAAGAACGAGCACCTTGTAAAGCGCGCCGAGATGTGGATAACGATAGCCTGCCTGGTGTTCACCACATTTATGACGGTTATCTCCATATTCTGCGCGCAGCCCTTCGTAAGCCTGTTCACGGGCAATGCCGACATTGCCGAAAAATCTATCTGGGGCATACGCGTGTTTATGATAGGCGTTATACCACTCTCCTTCCAATACGCCTTCGTCGACTGCTTTACGGCGCTCGGCCAGCCGAAATACGCCATAACGCTTTCGCTTATAAGAAAGGTAGTCTTCTTTTTAGGCGCGATAATAGCCTTCCCGCTGATATGGGACGTGAGCGCGGCATTCTACGCCGAGCCGTTTGCCGACATCGCCGCGGCGATAGTTACAAGCATATCCTTCCTTATCATCTTCCCCAAGGTCATACGCCGCAGGGTGAACGGCGAGGACGATTTGAAAAAGCGCAGATTCCACCACAGGCGGCGCGTTGTTGAAGAATAAATAATATTAAAAAATTAAATAAATAATTTAAATTTTAATTTTAATTTATTTTTTAATTTAATAATTATTTTTAATTTTATTTTAATTTAATTTTTATATGCGAAGCGGCGCAGGCAAATGCCTGCGCCGCCGTTATTTTATTTTTGATCTGTAACTTCATGAAGTATGAGGTCTGCGCTGCACTTTATGCGCGGAATATCTGTATCTCTGACAGTTATGCTTATCGCACCGTCAAAATATGTCTCTCCGGTAAAAAGTTTCCGCTTGAGTTTACCGACAAAATTAAAATTTTGCCCTTGCCATGTTGCTCCGCTACCAAACAGCTCTTTGCGATAATAAGTTGAACTTACCGATGGCAAAACTTCGCCGCCTATGTTAAATACGAGCGAATATGCTTCACTGTCGAGATATATGTATCCGTACACATACTCTTCATCGTAATGATCGTAGATATCGCCGCCCACATATGTAAGAGTGAACGAAAAATCGCCCATTACTGTACCATCCGAGAGCACAACGTCCTCCGTCGCCCACGTTCCCTCGCGAAATTCGATCACTATGCCGGAGCAGCCGGGAAATGACAAAACAGCAATTATCGATACTGTTGCGGCACACAGCGCTATTATCTTTTTTAATATCTTATATCGCATAATGATACCACATTAACCATTGAATTTAAACACGTTATAACTATATACTGTTGCATCGGAAATAATAACCTGAGTTCCTTCTAAGGTATTAGGCCTCCAACCGATATGAACCATAAATCTTGCAAAATCTTCTTGATAACCATATGCAACGACAGTATGATACTTCCTCTTTTCACCATTTCCACTCGTATAATTATCAGTTTCATAATTTGTCATAGTAAGTATCACGGGGTAACCATCATGAATATAACTACGCGCTTCATCTATTCCTACAAAAAATGAATCATATATGTATTCAATTTTATTCTCGATATTATCCCCACAAACTTGCATAATATAATCTTCCATCGTCTGCTTTATCTCATTAGCAGTCATAGGATACCCACTTTCTGAACCAATACCCAATAACGTATGCATACATACTCATTTTTCATATTTTAACAGATATTATGGAAACCTTATTCAATACAATATTAACATGACTTTTAAGGAAAATCAATACACTTATATAAAAAACTTTTAAACTTGCAGAATTGCAGCCTACAAAACAGCGGGCGCAAGCAAATGCTTGCGCCCGCTGTTATTTTATTTTTTAGTTAAGAACGGTTATCCCTGCCATAAAATTTTTAGAAGATGGCCGCCCTCCCTATGACCGAACGGAACCGTAAGCGCGACACCATATTGCGAAGCATATGCGGACAAACGCACCCTCTGCCGTTCGTAATGACCTCGAAGATACGAGCAAGACAAGGAGCGCGCGGAAGCCGTGAGGGAGTTTACAAAGACGTAAATGACCGAACGGAACCGTAAGCGCGACACAGTATTGCGAAGTATATGCGAGGTCAAGCAGCGTTAATACTTGGGACGAGCCACATAATGAGTATGCAGCAGCTCGTGAGCCTTGTGGCTGTTGGGCTCGCCGAAGAACTCTTCATACAGCTTTTTAACTGCGGGAGGCTCGTTGGAGATGCGATATTTGTTGTACCTATCCGAATCGTACAGAGCGGTGGCGCGCAGCGTTTTGAGGTCCATATTGTTGCGCACTTCGTCGTGAATGTACGGCTGGCCGCCGCCGTTTATGCAGCCGCCCGGGCACGCCATTATCTCTACGAAGGTGTAGTTCTTTTTGCCGCTCTTTATGTCCTCCATCACCTTGCGGGCATTGCCGAGGCCGCTTGCAACGGCCACGTTTACGGTAACTCCGCCGAGCGTGTAGGTGGCCTCCTTTACGCCCTTGGTGCCGCGAACTTCATCGAACACGATGGGCTCGTCGGGATCGCCCAGCGTGCGTGCCGCAAGGCGGAGAGCCGCCTCCATTACGCCGCCGGTGGCGCCGAATATCGTGCCGCCGCCCGATGCCTGGCCGAAGGGATCGTCGAACTCGCTCTCGGGGAGGTTGGCAAAATCTAAACCGGCCTCCTTTATCATCTTGGCAAGCTCGCGGGTGGTGAGCGCGGCATCGGTGTAGTGGCCGAGCTCGTCGCGCGTTACTTCGAACTTCTTGGCCGTGCAGGGTATTACCGAAACGACGTACAGGTCCTCGGGCTTGATGCCCTCCTTCATGCAGTAATAGGTTTTAAGCACGGCGCTGAACATCTCCTGCGGGGACTTGCAGGTGGAGAGGTTGGGTATGAACTCGGGGTAGTAGTGCTCGAGGAACTTTACCCACGCGGGGCAGCAGCTTGTGAACATGGGCAGCGTGCCGCCGCTCTTTACCCTGTTTATCAGCTCGGTGGCCTCCTCCATTATGGTGAGGTCGGCGGTGACGTCCATGTTGAAGCACTTTACGTCGCCGAGTTGCTTTATGGCGGTGACCATCTTGCCCTCTACATTTGTGCCCACGGGCAGGCCGAACGCCTCGCCGAGGGTGGCGCGCACGGAGGGCGCGGTGAAGAACACCACCTTCTTCTTTTCGTCTACTATGGCGCCCCATACGTCGGCAACGGCCGACTTTTCATACAGCGCGCCTACGGGGCAGGCAACTATGCACTGGCCGCAGTTTACGCAGGGCGTGAAGGCGAGGGATACGTCGTAGGGCGAACCTATCACCTTTGCATAGCCCCTGTTTTTGGGGCCTATGGCGCCTATCGTCTGGTGCTCGCAGGCTGCAACGCAGCGCGTGCACAGTATGCACTTGGAGTTGTCCCTTACCACCGAGGGAGAGAGGTCGTCTATCGGCTGAATGTCGTGATCGGTGCCGTACTCGTCCTCCTCGGCGTTGTATTCGAGCGCCAGCTTCTGCAGCTCGCAGTTCATCGAGCGCACGCAGGAGAGGCACTTCTTTTTGTGGGTGGAGAGAATGAGCTCCACCGTCATCTTTCTCGATTTACGCACCTTGGGCGTGTTGGTGCGCACCTCCATGCCCTCGGATACGGGATATACGCACGCCGCAACGAGGCCGCGCGCGCCCGTCGCCTCTACAAGGCACATGCGGCAGGAGCCTACGCACTGAACGTCCTTTAAATAGCATAGGGTGGGAATGCGTATGTTTGCCAGCTTTGCCGCCTGCAAAATAGTGGAGCCTTCGGGGACGGTAACGGGAATGCCGTTAATTTTGAGATTTACCATATTCTACGCTCCCTCCTTTACTTTTTGATGATAGCGCCGAACTTGCAATGCGCTATGCACTGGCCGCACTTTATGCACTTTGTTGTGTCGATGATGTGCGGCGACTTTACCGAGCCGCTGATAGCCTGAACAGGGCAGTTGCGCGCGCACAGCGTGCAGCCGCGGCACTTATCGGTGAGTATGTAGTAGTTGAGGAGCGATTTGCACACGCCTGCGGGGCAGCGCTTTTCGTTGATGTGCGCCTCATACTCGTCCAAAAAGTGGTTCATCGTGGAGAGTATGGGGTTGGGCGCCGACTGGCCGAGCGCGCACAGCGAGGAGGCCTGCATATATTCCGCAAGGTCGCGTATGCGCTGTATGTCCTCCGGCCTGCCCTTGCCCTCGGTTATCCTGGTGAGGATCTCCAAAAGGCGCTTGGTGCCTATGCGGCAGGGGTTGCACTTGCCGCAGCTTTCATCGGCGGTGAATTCGAGATAGAACTTGGCGATATCCACCATGCAGGTGTCCTCGTCCATTACGATGAGGCCGCCCGAGCCCATCATGGAGCCGATGGCCTTTAAGCTGTCGAAATCCATGGGGGTATCTATGTATTTTGCGGGTATGCAGCCGCCCGAAGGGCCGCCCGTCTGCGCGGCCTTGAACGCCTTGCCGCCCGGTATGCCGCCGCCTATATCGTAAATTATGGTGCGGAGCGTGGTGCCCATGGGCACCTCCACGAGGCCGACGTTGTGTATCTTGCCTCCTACGGCGAACACCTTGGTGCCCTTGCTCTTTTCGGTGCCGATAGAGGCAAACCACTTGGCGCCGTTAAGTAAAATGGGCGCGACGTTTGCCCATGTTTCAACGTTGTTGAGCACGGTGGGCTTGCCGAACACGCCGCACGTTGCCGAGAACGGGGGACGGGGACGGGGCTCGCCGCGGAAGCCCTCGATAGACTTCATGAGCGCAGTCTCTTCGCCGCAGACAAACGCGCCCGCGCCGAGGCGGATCTCTATATCGAAATCGAAGCCGCTGCCCAAAATATTTTTGCCTAAAAGGCCGTATTCGCGCGCCTGCTTTATGGCAATTTCCAGCCTTTCGACGGCTATGGGGTATTCGGCGCGCACGTATATGAAGCCCTGGTGTGCGCCAACGCAGTAGCCGGCTATCGTCATGGCCTCCAGCACGCAGTGAGGGTCGCCCTCGAGCACGGAGCGGTCCATGAACGCGCCGGGGTCGCCCTCGTCGGCGTTGCAGACGACATACTTTTCATCGCCGGGGGCAGCCTTGGAGGTAGCCCACTTTACGCCGGTGGGGAAGCCCGCGCCGCCGCGGCCGCGAAGGCCGGACGCCTTGATCTCCTCTATCACGTCGTCGCCCGACATGGAGGTGAGCACCTTGGCGAGCGCCATATAGTCGCCCGCGGAGATGGCCTCGTCGATGCTTTCGGCGGCGATGACGCCGCAGTTTCTGAGCGCTATGCGCATCTGATGCTTATAGAAGGGAATTTCGGCAAAGGGGATTATAGAGCCGTCCTCGTGCACAGTTCCCTCGTATAACAGTTCCTTTACTATATCGCCGCCCTTTATAAGGTGATTTTCGGCGACGGTCTTTGCGTGCTCGGGCGTCATATGGGGATAGAAGGCGCCCTCGGGATATACTATCATTATGGGGCCGAGGGCGCAGAGGCCGAAGCAGCCCGTCTTTACTATGAGCACGTCGTTTATGCCGAGCTCTTCAAAGCTCTTTTCGAGCTGCTCGATGACCTTTAACGAATGGCTGGAGGTGCAGCCCGTGCCGCCGCATACGAGCACCTGCTTTCTGTAGCCGGTCACAGGGGCGAGCTTTTCGGCCTGCTCGCGCACCAGCCTCCTCACCTTTATAAGATCGGCGAGGGCTTCAGATTTTTTCTTTAATTCTTCAACCGTCATAGCACGCTCACTCCTTTAAGTATTTATCGAGCACGGCCTTTACCTCTTTTTCGGTAAGCCTGCCGTACACCTCGTCGTCGACTATCATGACGGGCGCAAGGCCGCACGCGCCTACGCAGCGGCAGCTGTCTAAGGAGAACTTCCTGTCGGGCGTGAGTTCGCCGCAGGAGATGCGGAGCTCCTTTTCGACGGCGCTGAGCACCTTATCTGCCCCCTTTACGTAGCAGGCGGTACCCAGGCACACGCTTATGCGGTGCTTGCCCTTGGGCTTTAGTGAAAACTGTGAATAGAAGGTCGCCACTCCGTACACCTCGGCGAGAGGTATATCGAGCTCGTCGGCGATCATCGTCTGAACCTCTGCGGGCAGGTAGCCATAGATCTGGTTGGCCTTGTGCATTATGGGCATGAGGCAGCCCTTTACGCCCTTTTCTTTGGCGATAAAGTCTTTGAGCTCCCTCTCCTGCTCTGCGGTTCCCTCAAAAGTGAACTGTGCCATATGATACTCCCTTATTATTTTACGCTTAGCAGGCGGGAAAGAAATTCCCCGCTTAAAGCGCGGCAAAAGGCCGCACTTTTCGATAAAAAAATACTTTATAATTATATCATTTATTTTTGTAATTTACAAACGATATGCCGCCCGTTGCACGGTAAATTTGCACAAAATATGTGCGCAGGCGGTAAAAAAGCCTGCCGCCTGCGCCAAATAAATGAAGCATAGTTAATTTTTAACATTCAAACCTGCCTATTCGGCGGTATCGAACTGCGAATAGTAGAGCCTGGAATAGTAGCCGCCGCGCGCCATAAGCTCCTCGTGCGTGCCCTGCTCCACCACGTCGCCGTGGTCCATTACGATTATCGTTTTGGCGTGCTTTATCGTGGAGAGGCGGTGCGCTATAACAAAGCACGTTCTGCCCTGCATGAGGTTTTCCATGGCCTGCTGGATATACTGCTCTGTGCGGGTATCGACGTTGGAGGTGGCCTCGTCCAGAATGAGCATGGGCGAGGAGAGCAGCATCGCGCGGGCGATGGTTAGAAGCTGCTTTTGCCCCTTTGAGATGTTTACGGCGTTATCGGTGAGCACGGTATCGTACCCCTGCGGCAGCTTTGATATAAATGAGTGTATCTTTGCCGCGCGGCACACCCTCTCCACGTCCTCGCGCGTGACGTTTTCGCTGCCGTAGGCGACGTTTTCGTATATCGTGCCCGAAAACAGCCAGGTATCCTGCAATACCATTGTGAAGGAGCGACGGAGCGAGGCGCGCGTTACTTTGGTTATATCCTTGCCGTCTATCTTTATGGTGCCCGAGTCGGCGTCGTAGAAGCGCATGAGAAGGTTTATTATTGTGGTCTTGCCCGCGCCCGTGTGGCCGACTATGGCGACGACGTCGCCCCTTTCTGCCTTGAGCGAAAAGTCCTTAATTATCACCTTATCGGGCGTGTAGCCGAAGCGCAGGTGAGATATCTCCACGTCGCCCTGCACGTCCTTTAGCTCCTCGGCATCCTTATCGTCGGGCGGCTCGGGCAGCTCCTCCATTACGCGGAAGGCGCGCTCTGCCGCGGCCAGTGCCGACTGAAACTCGCTCAAAACGTTGGCTATCTCGTTTATGGGGCCGGAGAACTTGCGCGAATAGAGCACGAAGGAGGCAATTTTGCCGACGGTGGGAATTACGCCCGTCATATACATTATCGCGCCGAACACGCTTATCAGCGCCAGCGAGAGGTTGTTCATAAAGTTTACCGCGGGGCCGGATATGGTGCCGTAGCTCTCGGCGACGGTGTAGGCGTCGATAGCGTCGACATTCTTCTTTTCAAAGCGGGAGATCACCGCCTCCTCGCAGTTGTAGGCCTTTGTAGTCTTTTGGCCGGTGATTATCTCCTCGATGAAGCCGTTGAGTTCGCCGAGTTTGCGCGACCTGTTGCGGAAGAGCGGCTGCACCTTCTTCGTCAGCCACCAGGTGAACAGCGCCGAGAGCGGTATGGTGACGACGAACACGACGACGAGTATGGGCGCGGTGACGAGCATCATTACGAGCGAGCCGACTATGGTCACGGCGCTGGTGAGCACCATCATCACGTCGTTGGCGAGCGATTCGCCGAGGGTATCCAAATCGTACGAGAGCACGGAGATTATGTCGCCCGCCTGGCGGGTATCGAAGTAGGATACGGGCAGCGACATGAGATGTGCAAATATATCTGTGCGTATGCGCTTTATTATGCAGCGCGACAGGTAGGAAAGGCCTATCGACGAGAGATAGGTGAGGACGCCCGAGGCTATGTATACGGCGACGAGCACGGCGGCGTATACGCCTATCTGCGTCAGGTCGGTGGTGCCGTCGGGGTGTATTTCGTCTATGGCGAGGCCGCACACCTGCGGGCCGAGCAGCGAGAGCGCCGTGCCCGCGAGCGAGGCGAAGAATATGAGCACGAACAGCACGGCGTACGGCCTTAAATACCTGCCCAAATTTACGGCTATGTATTTTACGCTGACCTTGCGGCGCTCGAATGTGCGCGTATCGCGCACGTTTCCCTCTCTTCTCATACCGCCACCCCCATCTGCGTGCGCGCAATGGCGCGGTATTCCTCGCACGAGGATAACAGCTGCCCGTGCGTGCCCATGCCCGATATCTCGCCGTCGTCGAGCACGATGATGAGGTCACAGTTTTTGACCGAACTTACGCGCTGGGCGACTATCACCTTTGTGGCATCGGCGTAGTCGTGCGCGAGCGCGCGCCTGAGCTTTGCATCGGTGGCGTAGTCAAGGGCGGAGGAACTGTCGTCAAGCACGATAAATTCGGGATCGCCCGCAAGGGCGCGGGCGACGAGCAGCCTCTGCTTTTGCCCGCCCGAAAGATTGCCCGCCTTTTGGGCGAGGTCGTAATTCAGCCCGCCGGGCAGGCCGTCGATAAATTCCTTTGCCTGAGCGCACTCGGCGGCGCACTCTATCTGCCCTTCCGAAAGGCCCCTGCCGTAGTCGATATTTTCGCGCACGGAGGCCGCCATCAGAAAGTCGTTCTGGAACACCGCGCCGAACTTGCGCCTGAGCTCATCTGCGGGCACCGAGCGGACGTCTTTGCCGTTTACGTACACCGCGCCGCTCTCCACGTCGTAAAAGCGCATCAGAAGATTTATCACGGTGGACTTGCCGCAGCCCGTTGCGCCTATTATGCCGAGCGAGCGGCCGTGTTCTAGCGCGAACGAAACGCCGCGCAGGTTATCCTCTTTTCCGTTATATGAAAAGTTTACGTCTTTGAACTGTATGGCATAGCGGCTGTCGCCTTCGGGGCAGTCCTCTATTTCCTCGCGCTCGTCGAGGTCGAGCACCTGCTCTATCCTCTCCGACGAGGCCGCCCCGCGCGAGATTATAACAAATATCTTGGATATGCCGAGCATGGCGTTGAGCACTATGGTAAAGTAAGTGAGAAAGCCCGTTATATCGCCCGGCTCGCTCGAGAGGAAGGCGCCCGCGACTATCACGCCCACAAGCCCTAAATTTAATATGAGCGATGTCAATGGGTTGGTGAGCGACATTATGCGCTGCGCTTTGAACTCGGTGGAGGCGAGATCGCCCGCGACGCCGTCGAACTTGCCGTTTTCGTACTCCGTTTTGGAGAGCGCCTTTATCACCCTTATGCCGGTGATATCCTCCTGCACGGAGCGCACCATGTTGTCGCCGCGGCGCTGCACGGCCATATACATGGGTATGCTTTTGCGCGTTATCAGCCACATGGGCACGGCCACTACGGGCACCACCGCAAGCAGCACGAGCGCCAGCTTTACGTTGAGAAGGAAGCAGAATATAAGCCCGCCCAAAAGGAGTATGGGCGCGCGCACGCCCATGCGCATGGTACGCGCCACCATCTGGTTTACATAGTATGTATCCGAAGTGAGGCGGGAGATGAGCGAGGGCACGGTGACCTCGTCAACCTGCCTGCACTTTAAATAGCTGGTCTTTTTAAAGAGGTCGTAGCGGATATCGTGCGTCATTTTGCCCGCCACCTTGGCAGACAATCTGTTGGCGCAGATGTTGCCGCCGAGCGCTATCAGGGCAAACAGCAGCATCACGCCGCCCATTATGTATATGCCCGTCGTGTCCTTTACGGGAGTCAAGTCGTCGATTATGTGCGAGAGTATGAAGGGCAGCACGAGCTCGGCGGCGCTGCCCGCGATCTTGGTTATAAGCGCGAGCACCAGCCCGCCCGTGTACGGCCTTAAATACCTTAGCGTTTTAGTCATCTCTCGCTCCCCCCTCGCTCCATGTAGCGGCGGGCGTTTTCCACCATCTTTTCGCTGAGGCGGGAGAGCTGCTCCCTCTCCTCTTCGGTGAAGCCCTCGGTGACGAGCGCCCTCCACTTTGCGAGCACCTCGCGTATTTTGGGCAGCACGCCCATTAGCTTTTGCGTGGGGTAGAGGAGCACGGCGCGCCTGTCTCTGTCGTTTTCCACCTTTATAACGAAGCCGCCTTCGGCAAGCATGCCTATCTGGCGGGCGACGTTGCTCTTGTTTACGAACAGCATGCGCGAGATCTCCTCCTGCGAGACGCCCGGGTTTTGCGCTATCACTAAAAGGTACTTCGACTGGCAGCCGCGTATGCCGCAGTCTTTAAGCTCCTCCTCCCTGAATACCTCGGCGCTGCGCGACACGAGGTTTATGTTCTTCATGAATTTTGCCATATCTCCCTCCGCCATTATTTAAAAATATAATTATATCAAACCGCTATATGTGGGCTGCCGCAAAATAGTTGCAGGCGCAACAGTTGCGCACGCAACGATTATATTATAATACACGCGCGTGCATTTGTCAATACCCGCGCGTAAAATGCAATATATCTTATTTATGCCGGCAGGCGTACGGTGAACGTTGAGCCCGCGTTTTCTTTGCTCTCCACCGAGACGGTGCCGCCCGTAAGCGTTATTATGCGCTTTACTATGGCGAGCCCCAGCCCGTTGCCGCGCGTTGCGTGCGACTTATCGCCCTGGTAGTACTTATCGAAGATGTGCGAAGCGACCTCGTCGCTCATGCCTATGCCCGTATCGGCGACCTTAACCACTATTTCGTTCTGCGTGCGAGAGAGTGAGAGCGCTATCTCACCGCCGTGCGGCGTGAACTTTACCGCATTTGAAAGGAGGTTGAGCCACACCTGCTGCATTAACGTTTCGTTGCCCTCGAAGGTGACGGGCGCGAGCTCGGAATTTATTACAAGGTCCTTTGCCGACCACTCGCGCTCCAACAGTATTACACACTCCTTTATCTGCAAGTCGAGGCGGTAGGGCTTTACCTCGCCCACGAACTGCTGATTTTCCAGCCGGTTGAGCATGAGCGTGCTTTCGGCAAGCCCCGAAAGGCGGGCCGATTCGTCGGCGATTATCTTTAAATACTGCCTCTGCTCCTCCTCGGAGAGCCCGCCCTCCAACAGCAGGTTGGCAAAGCCGTTTATCGAGGCTATCGGCGTTTTGAACTCGTGCGAGAAGTCGTGAATGAACTCGTCCTTAAGCGTCTGTATGCTCGAGAGCTCCTTGCTCATCTTGTTGAAATTTTCGTACAGCTCCTTGAACTGCCCCTTTTTGGGCACCTCGAGCTGATAGCCGAACTCCCCGTGCGACACCTTGTCGAAGGCCTGAATGAACTTTGTTGACGCCTTGTTGGTTTCGTTATTTATATATATTATTATGCCCGTTATCACTATGGCGAGGGCGGGCATTATGGCTATCGGGTATATAAAGGCGCTCGGATTTTTATTGTCCCAGAAGAAGAAATTTGTTATGGCGAGCGTCACTTCCGAAAACATGACGAGCGCAACAAAGATGAGCAGAAACATCATCACTATGTGGACTATATCCCTGCGCTTTATCTCCTTTGTTTTTTTGGCGTTCACCTCGTGCAGCATGGGCTCCTTTTTGGCGCCCACCTCGCGCATGGCCTCCCCGTCTGCAGGCTGAGCCTTTGCAGCTTTGCTTTTGCCGGAAAGCGAGGCAAACCAGCCCTTTATTTTGCCGAAAAAGCTCATTTTTTTATCACCGCCTTATATCCTATGCCGCGCATGGTGACTATTTCAAACTCGGGGTAGTTTTCAAACTTGTTCCTCAGCCTGTTTATATGGGTGCGCACGGTGTTTTCGTCGCTCTCGGAGGAATATCCCCACACGCTGTCTAAAATATTTTCCTTAGTGAGTATCTTGTTGGGGTAAGAAAGGAGCAGAAATAATAGCTGAAACTCCTTTGAGGGCAGCTCAACCACCTCGTCGCCGCGCGTCACGGAGTATGTCTCTTTATCCACCACCACGTCGCCTATAACTATCTTGCCCTCGTTGGCAATTTTAGAGCGGCGCAGCAGCGCGTCGATGCGCCAGGTGAGCTCTTCGAAGTTTATCGGCTTTGTCATATAGTCGTCGGTGCCCACCGAAAAGCCGCGGCACTTATCCGACATGCCGTCCTTTGCCGTGAGCATTATGACGGGCACCGTTTCGCCGCGGCCGCGCAGTATCTCCACCAGCGTGTAGCCGTCCATCGCGGGCATCATAATGTCGGTGATTATAAGGTTTATGTTGCCGCCCTCATAAACTTCGAGCGCCTCCTTGCCGTCCTTTGCGAGCAGCACGTTATACTTGTTTTTGAGGCGGGCGCTCAAAAGTATGCGCATGTTGGCGTCGTCTTCCACCACGAGAATATTTGCCATTTTGTTCCTCTCCTTGTGATTTGTGCGGTAGTGCATATATATTTTAGCAAAGAGGCGAAAAAAATGCAACACAGCCAAATAATAAAGGGCAAAATAAGGCAAAATATGGAAAAGTTGATGTTGAGTTTATATTGCTTTTATGAAAGATTTATATTGCGGGCATAAACTTTTATCGTAAACAAAAGAACGATACGGCAAATATTTACATAATATTAACAAAATACTTCAAATAAATTTACACCCATATGATATATAAAGACGGGAAGATGAGAGAACTCGCTTTATAAAGGAGAAATTTTTATGACGATAGCAATAGTTATAGACCTTATCGACTGCCTTACGAACGGCTCGGTGATGACGGCGCGCAGGTTTGCCGACGGACTGAGGGCAAAGGGGCACGAGGTGCGCCTTGTTGCCATAGGCGCCGACGGCGAGCACGACTGCGCAGTTAAGGAGCGCTATGTGCCAATACTTACCGAAGTTTCGGCAAAGAACCAGATAAAATTCGGCAAATTCGACGAGGAGAAGATAAGAAAGGCGTTCGAGGGCGTGGATATAGTGCACTTTATATTCCCCTTTAAGCTGGAAAAGAAGTGCAAGCAGCTGGCCGACGAGATGGGCATACCCACCACCGCCGCCTTCCACGTTCAGCCCGAGAATGTATCTTATAACGCACACCTCGGCTGGTGCAAGCCCTTCAACAACCTGATATACGCATACCTTAAACAGACATTTTATAAGAACTTTGACAGAATACATTGCCCCTCGGCATTCATCGCGCAGCAGCTCGCCGATCACGGCTATAAGGGGGAGCTGTATGTTATATCAAACGGCTACGACCCCGCATTCGTGCCGCCCCAAACGAGGCCGCACAACAAAAAGTTTGAAGTGGTGATGACGGGCAGGCTTTCGCCCGAAAAGAACCAGCAGGTGATAATACGCGCGATAGCGCAGTCAAAACACAAGAACGACATACACTTGACGCTGCTCGGCAACGGGCCGCTCAAAGACAAGCTTATAAAGCTTGCCGAAAAGCTGAATGTTGACGTAAGTTTTGACTTTTTGCCAAAGGACAGGCTGATAAAAAAGCTGCAGCAGAGCGATTTGTATGTACACGCCGCGACCGTTGAGATAGAGGCCATTGCCGCGATAGAGGCGATAGCCTGCGGGCTGGTGCCCGTGATTGCCGAGAGCGACCTTTCGGCGACAAAGCAGTTTGCGCTGAACGACAAGTCGCTGTTTAAGGACGGCGACGCCGATGAGCTGGCGGCAAAAATAGACTATTGGTACGAGCACCCCGACGAGCGCGCGTCGATGAGCGGCAGGTACGCCGTGTTTGCAAAGAAATTCAGCCTTGAA
Source organism: uncultured Clostridia bacterium (assembly GCA_944330115.1). Taxonomy (GTDB): domain Bacteria; phylum Bacillota; class Clostridia; order Christensenellales; family Borkfalkiaceae; genus Coproplasma. The sequence continues at coordinate 118,419 of CALVIN010000004.1, read as the reverse complement.
AATTCGCTCGCGCTCGCAGAGCAGATGTTCGCCGACGAGATATGCGACTACTCCGCGCGCAGGATAGAGAGAAGAAAGCCCGTACTTTCGCGCTTCTCGCTCTTCTCGCGCTCGTAAATTTTACGACCACCCCCTCCATATATATAACAGCAAACAGCCGCGGCGCGAAGCAAATTCGCGCCGCGGCTGTTTACCGTGAAGTTTTTATTGAAATGAAGCCGCCTGTTTTTTAACCCTTCTGTCACGGCTTTGCCGTGACATCTCCGCTTTAGGTGAGGCGAGGGCGGCGCATAAAAATGACTTCGGCATATGTGTTTGCACACATATGCCGAAGCCGCAATTCAGTTCTGCTACAGAGGTCTGTCTATACAGGATATATCAGTTTCCGGCCTTAAGCCTCTTTATCTTCTTTACGAGGAAGAATACGAGTACCGCTATGCCTGCCGCCGCAAGCACATCCCATACTATTATGATTATCTTATAGTATGCGAAGCCGCCTACATATTCAACGCCGTGCACATATCCGTTCATTGCGGCGGAGTTTACCACCGTGTAGAGAATGTGGTGAGCTGCCTCGCGGGCATAGCCCTGATCTTCGAGGTTGCCCTCGAGCGAGTAACCGAACATGAAGTTGCCCGAAAGGCCTACCGTTTTGAGCTTGGCGTCGCCGCCTGCGGCGAGAGCCTGGTTGGTGAACATGTAGTTGGAAACTTCGTAGTCGGTGAGCACGAAGCCGTTGAAGCCCCACTCTCCCCTGAGCACTTCGGTGAGCAGGTGATAGTTGCCGCCCGCCCAGGTTACGCCTATGCGGTTGAACGACGACATTATACCCGTTGCGGCGGGCATATTTTCGGCCGTCTTCATGGTGTAGCCGGTGATGTTGCCCTCGCTGTCGTATGTGGGCTCGTTGTAATTGACGTCTACATAGTTGTCGGTGACGGTCATCTCGAAGGGCTTGAGATATATCTCGCGGATGGTCTGCTCGTCTGCCCAGGTGACTATGCCGAGGTGGTCGCGGTGCGTTTCCTGATCGTTGAGGGCGAAGTGCTTTAAGTAGGCATACATACCCTTGCGGGCCGCGCCCTGAACTACCGCATTGCCGAATTCGCCGCTTATGAAGCTGTCTTCGGAGTAGTACTCGAAGTTACGGCCGGCGAAAGGAGTTCTGTGAATGTTTACGGCGGGGCCGTACCAGCCGACTACGCCGCCGTGCAGGCCGTCTTCGCCGACGCCCTCGCCCATTTTAAGAGCGAGCTCGGTATTCCACGTGCTTGCAAGCATGTATTCGCTGGGCCAGGTCATGGCCTTGTAGCCGTCGCCGATATCAACGGAGCCGTGGCCGACAACGAGGTTGAGGCCGGCAGGGCCGTCGAGGTCGGTGACCTTGGGTTTGTTTATCGACTCCATTTCGGGAGTGCAGTAGCCGCTCTCATCTATGAGCAGCGAGAGCTCGTCAAGATCTATCTGCTCGAGGAGGAGATCCCAATCCTCGTCGTCGTAGTCCTTGCCGCGCATGTCGATGAGGTCGATGCCGTGGTCAACGCCCCACTGATAGGTTTCGGGCACGGTGCCCTCGTTGGGGTTGCCGGAGGAGTCGGAATCGAGCGCCGCCTTGAGTTCGGAAGATATCGAGTGCTTCCACTGCTTGCCGCCTATCTCGGCGCCGCTGTCTACATCGGAGGCCGTGCCGTAGCGCAGGCCGTCGTTGTCCATCACGCTCCAGTCGGAACGGGAGAGATATTCGGTATCGGTGAGCGCCGCGCCGTCGAAGCGGTTGGTCACCTCTTCGCCCGTGTAGCGGCTTACGGAATAGGTAGTGTCGTCAAAGCTCTCCTGAACATAGGTGCCAACAAAGCTGTCGTCGCCCCTGCTGTCGGCGGCGGAAACCGCGCCTGCGGCGGAGAGTTCGGAGTTATCGACGCCCTTTGCCACGAGCACGTTGTTTATGGCCTTGTGCGCGTCGCTTGCGGCGGTAACGTAGTAGGTGCCGTCTTCAAGTATATAGGTCTTGGCGCCGTTAGCGTCGTAAGACACGAAGTCCTCGAGGTTTATGGTTATTTCAACCGTCTGGTCCTCGCCGGGGGCAAGGTTATCGGTCTTGGCAAAGCCGACGAGAGATACCGACGCCTTTTCAACGCCGTTTTCAACGTCGTATGCCGTGTAGGGCACGTTCACATACACCTGCACCACGTCCTTGCCGCTGCGGCCGCCGACGTTTTTGACGTTTACAGAAACGTCGATGTTGCCGTCGCCGTCGGGCTGGCTCATGGTGAAGTTACTCCACTCGAAAGTGGTGTACGAGAGGCCGTAGCCGAAGGGATAGAGCACGGTGTCGTTATAATCGTAGCTGCCCGCGTTGCCCTGGCCGAGAACGGCGTCTTCATACCTCGTTTCGTAGTACTTATAGCCCACATAGATGCTCTCTGAGTAGGTTACATAGTAATAATCGGTGCCCTCGTAGTTGAAGTCGCCCATGTTCTGCATTGAGGGAGCGGAGAAGTTATCGTATACGAAGGTATCTACAAGGTGGCCCGAGGGGGATATTTCGTTGCCGCCTGAGTCGTAGCCGGTGAGCATATAGCCGAGGCCGTATGCGCCCATTCGGCCTGCACCGGGGAAATTTATTACGGCGGTGATGTTCTCATAGTCCTCCACCCAGCCGAGTTCCATGGCGTTGTTGGTGTTTACGAGAAGTATCACGTCGTCGAAGTTTTTGTTGAGGTAGTCGATTATGGCAAGCTCGGTCGCGTCGGGCTCGAGGTAGTGCTGACCTGCCTCGCCGCCGTAGGCAGCCATGTCGCGCGCAAGGTCGGCGCCTTCACCGCCCGTACGGGAGAGCACGAACATTGCCGTGGTGCCGTCGAAGGTATCGGTGAGGCCGGGCTCCTGCAGAAGCACGTCGAGAGGGCACTCGTTTATAGTCCAGTCGAGCGCGCGGCCGTAGTTTATGGAACCTGCGCCGCGGGTATAGCCCGAGCCGTTGCCGCTTTCATAGAAGTTCCAGAGCGTATCGTTTACGCTGAGACCCGCCTTTGCAAGGCCGTCCTTTAAGTTGACGGTGAGCTCGAAGCTGCCCGAACCGGAGCCCGAGCCGCCGCTTACGAGGTCGACCGAAGAATGGCTGAACAAGCTGAGCGTTGTGCCCTTATCGAGGGGAAGCACGCCGTCGTTTTTAAGGAGCGTTGCGCCCTCCATCGCTATATCCGAAACGAGGTCTGTTTCATATTCATACAGCTCCTCTGCCGTTTCGAAGTCGCTCTTCACATAGTCGGTATCGGCGCCCATCGTGTCGCCGCGGGTGGTGTCGTCCGTTTTGCCCAGGAACTGCTCGAATATGTTATCAAACTTGCCGAGCGCCAGATAGTTTAAAAAGAAGGTGACAACAAGTATCACCACGATGGCCACGGAGATGATAATGATGCCAAGTTTTTTTGCTTTTTTCATGATAATAAACACCTTTTATATTTGCGGGCGGCCGCGGCCGCCCGCTTAAAATATGCTATACCTTGCTATATTTGCCCGTTATGCCTCAACGGAGAATGCCATGCCGGAGATAGTTATGTCGCCCGTGTGGGTGGTTGCGGTACCCATGTGCGAGTCTATCATGAACTGAATGGTATTCTGGGTTTTGGTATTATCGTATACCACGCGGATGGTTATCGTTTTGCCGGCATCCACGGTGAAGAAGGAGCCGCCCCAATCGGTATCGGTGCGCACTGCAACGCCGTCCTGAGTTGCAGATACGTTGCATGCGTTGGTGTTGGGCGATACCTGATCGGTGCTCTGAATGTTCACGCGCACGTTGACCGTTTCGGAACCGTTGTTGGTTATTTTGGCGGTGAATACGTTGTTGCTCTGGGCGGTAGCGCTGAGGCCGCCGAGCTCTACGTTGTTATAGCAGCTGCCCGAGAGGTTGCTGTATGTAACGTTGAGGGAGCTGCCCGAAACGGTAGCCGTGTAGGGGCCGCCGTTGGCAGATACGTTGCCCTGAAGGGTGACCGTGCCGAGGTCGACGGCTACTTCCGAGGGATCGGAGGGCTCGTCGGGAACGATCACGGGTGCATCGGGATATTCGGTCTGGTCGCCGTTGACGGATAACCTTATCTTGCCGATGGTTATGTCGCCGTAGTGGGTTTCTTCGGTGCCCATGTGCGAGTCTATCATGAACTGAACGGTAGACTGGGGTTTGGAGTTATCGTAAACTATCTGAATGGCTATCGTCTTGCCTGCCTCTACGGTGAAGAAGGAGCCGCCCCATTCGGTATCGGTGCGCACTGCAACGCCGTCCTGAGTTGCCGACAGGTTGCATGCGTTGGTGTTTGCGGTAATTGCCGCGGTGCTCTGGATATTAACGCGGACGTTGACCGTTTCGGTGCCGTTGTTGGTTATTTCGGCAATGAACACGTTATTGCGCTGGGTGAGGTAGTCCAATCCCGCAAGCTCTACGTTGCTGTAGGAGTTTGCCGCCACGCCGCCGTATACAACGTTTATGTTGTTCTTGGTGCCGTTTACGGTAACTACATAGGGGCCGTTGTTTTCTGCGGTGCTGCCCTGAACGGTTATGGCAGACGCATTGACATAGGTGATCGTGGTTGCGGAGGGCTCATCGGGCTCTTCGGGTTCGTCGGGATCGGTGGGTTCGTCGGGATCTTCGGGCTCATCGGGATCGACTGCAGCTTCGCCGCTGAACGCGAGGTCGGCAAACGTTACGTCGCCGGCATGGGTTGCGGTGTCGCCGTAGGTTGCGGTGTCGAGCATGAACTGCAGGCTGGCGGGGCCGTAGGAGGCGTCGAACTTGACCTCTATTTCAACGGTGGCGCCGGCAGGGATATTGAAGGTCGAGCCGCCCCACTCGAGGTCGGTATACACGCTTTCGCCGTCCATGGTGGCGGAGAGGTTGCATACGTTGGTGTTGGCGTTTACCTTGTCGGTTGCAACTATATCCACGCGGAGAGCCACGCTTTCGCCGCCGTTGTTGGTGACGGTGGCCGTGAAGGTATCTTTATCTGCGGCTATCGCCTTGATATCCGCGCTGACGTTCTGATAGGAAGCGCCGGGAGCAGCCGAATATGTAACGGTCATGGTGTTGGCGTCGTCATCGGTGTTGATGGCGTAGGGCTGGCCGGCCGTGTTGCCGCCGAATACCACCTTGGTGCCGTTTATGGTAACACCGTTGTTGTTCTCTTCGGGCCTATCGGGAATTACAACTTCGCCCTGAACGTCGAATTTTATGTCGCTTATGGTGACGTCGCCCGCCTTATTGATGGCGGTTCCCTGCGTAGAGTCGAGCATGAGCTCTACCCTGTCGGGCAGGCCGTTGAACTTAACCATAACTTCCATCGTCATGTTGGGAGAGAGCGATAAAGTGGTGCCCTCTGTAGACGAGGTGGAGAGCTGCTGGCCGTTGCCGAAGGCATACGAGTTGAGCACCGCATAGCCGCCGTCATCGAGCGCGTCGATAAGGCTTACGCGGATATTGCTTGTAGTCGTGGAAGAATTGTTCTTTAAGGTGAGGTGCAGCCAGTTTTTATCGGCGGCGAGGTCGGCAACGTTGAAGTTTACGTTATCGTAATTGCCCGCCTTGGTGTAGGTCACCTGCGCGGACTTGCCGTCGGCTGCGGGGGTTATGGTGTAGTCGGTGCCCACGCCGTTGTCGCTCTTGTCGAACTCAACGGAGGCAGCCTCTATCTTGGACCAGTCGCCCTCGTACTCCTCTACTTCCACCTTTTCGGGTACTTCACCCCAGTCTACCTGTGCGGTGGTGCTTATCCACTTATATTCGGGACCCTCGTCACCGGGATCTGAATATGCACCCATCCAGCCTTCGGCTGCAGAGGTACCGCACCAATAGTTCATGAGAATACGGCCTGCCGTGGAGGGCATTGCGCCGTTTGCTTCTGCGGTTACTTTATATACGGGCTCGTCGTCAACGAACCAGGTTATGGAATCTTCCGTCCAGCGGAAGCCGTATTCGTGGAAATCTTCGGAAGCGTCGAAGCCGAGGTCATACATATACTCGTGCCCGCCCACGCCGTTCACATAGTAGTTGAACTGCACCTTTGTGGTGTCCTGACCGAGGAACTCGATATCTATCTCGTCCCAAGGGTTGGGCTGGCCGGTATGAGGGTTGGTATCGTAGTTGCCCGTGCAGGTGAAGAAGGTGCTTGCCGTGCCCGCCTTTGCAGAGGGCTTCATGCACACTTCATAGTCGCCGTAGCCGAAATACTCGTACGTGCGCGCTTCGCCGCCGAAATATTCGGTGCCCGCCTCTTCGCTGCCGTCGGGGTTGTCGGTGATGGTCAGCTTCATCGTGCCGTCGTCGGTGTAAGTGAGGTTATTTGCGCTCCACTGGCAGTTGAACACGCTTGCGTTCGTCCAGCCGTCGGAGGCGAATACCCTGTCGGCCGCGCCTTCCGACCAGTCGGCGATCACGTTGTTTTCAAGCGGCTCGTCGGTGAGGTTATCCGTCTGACCTGTAGGGCCGCAGGCGGCAAACATCATGGTGCCTGCCGCAAGCGTTGCCGTCAGCGTGAGAGCAGACAGAAAGTACAACAGTTGTTTTCTCATAAAGTTTTCTCCCTTTAAAAAATTTTATCGCTCCTGTACGCGGGAAACCCGCGACGATAACAAATTTTTTTGTAAAAAAATACCTTTGCACGCGCCCCGTCAGTTCGGGCTGTATGCTATCCACTTATACTGCGCAGTTGCGGGAAGCGCGCCCTCGTCAAATTTTCCCGACCAGCCGTCGAAACCTATGCAGTTCCACACGTTTATCATTATCTGCTGCGGGTGCGAGGGTATATCTTTTGTGGCGCGGTATATCGCCTTGCCGTCGACATACCAGGTTATGCAATCTTCCCGCCAGTCGAAGGCGTATTCGTGGAAATCCGCCGAGGCGTCGAAGCCCAGGCTGTACAGATACTCGTGGTCACCCTTGCCGTCGGTATAGTAGTTGAACTGCACCTGCGTCATGTTTTTGCCGAGGATCTCGATATCTATCTCGTCCCACGGGCCGTTTGTGTAGGTGAACATCGAAGAAATCACGCCCGAGCAGTCGGCAGCCTTCATGCACACCGAGTAGAAGCCGTAGCCGAACTTTTCAGCCGAGCGGTATTCGGCGCCGTAATAATCAAAGCCCTGCGGCGTCTGCCCCTCGGCCTTGGTGACCGACATATTCATTACGCCGTCCTCTATGACGGCGTTGGCGCCGTTCCACTCGCAGTTGAACATCTGGTGGTTGGCCCACCCGTGCGAGGCGAAGAAGCCCTCCGTCTGCCCCGTGGCGAAGTTTGCGATTATATCCTCCTGCCGCGTGAGCCTGTTTGGCACTCCCTCTACCGACTTATCTATGCCGCGGGCTATCCTGCCGCAGCCTGCAAGCGAAAATGCGGCCGCCGCGCACGTTGCGGCGCATATGAACGCAGTTGTCTTTATAAGCGAAAATTTCATGAAAGTATGCTGTGCGTCAGCCTTTTTAAGGCCGACGAGGGGCGCCCCTCGTCATATTTTATGCCGCGCCGTCCGCGCGCGGAGGGCGGCAGACCCTGCGCCGCCTTTTATTTTTTTACATCACAAATATATAATAAAGAACGCCCGTTGTCAATGGGCGTTCCCTGAATTGTAATTTATTTACTTATTTTGCAAGCTATTATCTTTATTTGGGCAAAAAATGATATTTAGGTAAAAAACGCCGTCCTGGGCGCGGGCGGTGAACACGCCGCCGTATTTTGAGACTATCATCCTTATGCTGCGCGTGCCAAAACCGTGATAGGCGGTGTCGCCCTTGGTGGTCTGCGGCAAGCCGTCGACGAAGTCGAGCTCGCCCTCGAAGTAATTTTCTTCCTGCACGACGAGCGTGCCATTCTTCTCCTTTACGACGATGTTTATTACGCGGCGCTCCTTTTCGGGCACCTTGTTTACCGCCTCGAGGGCGTTATCGATTATGTTGCCGAACAAGCAATACAGGTCGCCGTCGCTTATGAACGAGAGCTTCTGCCCGTCGGCCATGCACGAGAACGTTATGCCGTTCTGCTCGCAGTAGAGGCTCTTTTCGGTGAGGATTACGTCGAGTATCTTGTTGCCCGTTTCGACGCGGGTGTCGTATATGGATATGCTCTTGTTCAGATCGTCTATAAGCTCGGTGGGCATGTCGCCCCCGCGGTTTACGAGGGAATTTACCTTATACTTTATATCGTGACACTTGATATTTATCATATCGATGGTGTCTTTGGATATCTCATACTGCTTTTCGCCCTGGCGTATGGCGTATTGCAGGTAGTCGACCTCGCGCCGGAGGTGGCGTTCGACGAGCGTCTTTGCGATTAGCAGCAGCACTATTATGCAGCAGACGACTGAAAAGACGTTGCCCGCCTGCCTGAGGGCGTAGATATCGAAGGACTCGAAACGGTTTTCGCGCCCGGAGCTGAGCGCGGCAAAGTGCACGTCTTCAACCGAGCACAGTATGACCGTGACGAGCAGCACCACCACCGAGATGGCGAGCATGCGGAGGGCTATCGCGCTGTCGCCCAGCCTTAACATTATGCGGCGTATGACCAAAAAGTATATGGCCGCGCCCGCGGCGATGAGGAAGATATAGTATATTATGCGGTAAAGTATGCTGAAATTTTGCCCCCAGCTGTCGAACAGGCGGAGCTGCTCGCCCGCGCAGAAGAATATCAAAAATAGCTTATACGCAAGGTTTTGCGCGGCGTATGCCACCGAACAGCCGAAGAGCACCGTCTTTTTGTCTTCGGCAAAGCACAGGCAGGCGTGGCCCGTCGACGCGGCGAACAGCACGAGATATATGGCTATCCTGCCGAAGGACGTATCGCCGAAATAGTAATACACGAAGGACGCGCCGAAGCCGAGCGCCGCCATAAACACCAGCCCGCCCGCAAGTTTTAAGGCAAACAGATGCGAGCGCCTGAAGCGGAACATGGCGAGGACGTAGAACACATACAGCTCGAGCAAAAATTCGAGTATTATTTTAAGGTATATGCCCGCAACTTCGCCTATCATGACTTGTTCCCCTGGCCGGCATACCAATTGGCCAGCCCCGCGAGGAAGGCGGCGCGGCGCGGGCGGCTTATCTGCAGCATCTTGTTGCCCACCTGCACCTCAGAGCCCTGAACGCTTACTATGAACTTGGGATTTACGAGGTAGCAGTTGTTGCAGCGCAAAAAGCCGTATTCCGAGAGCTCGCGCTCCACCTCCGAGAGCACGCCCGTCATCTCTATGTCGCCGTCGATGAGGTGATAATACAGCCTGTGGGCGATTATCTCCACATACATCAGCTTATCGGTGGAGAAGCGGAACAGCCCGCTGCGGTGCTTTATGGTTATGCTGCGCTCCTCGTTCATGACATAGATATCGAGCGCCTTGCGGAATTTGAGCGAAAAATCGAAGTAGCTCACCGGCTTTACCAAAAAGCCGACGGCGTCGACCTCGTACCCCTTCTGCGCGTACTGCACGAGGTTGGTGATGAAGATTATTGAGACAGATTTATCTATCTTCCTCAGCTCCACCGCGCCCTCCATGCCGTTCATCTTGGGCATCTGTATGTCCATGAACACGACGGCATACATCGCCTGATAATTTTCGAGAAAGTCGGCGGCGTTGGTAAAGCGCCGCACCTTGAACTTCTGCCCAGACGCGGCGGCGTAGCGCTCTATATACGAGATGAGGAGCTCAGCGTCGGCATTCTCATCTTCAACTATCGCAATATTTCTCATGTGTCCCCCAAAAGGCCGTGCGGCCGAGTAAAAGACAGGCTCCCGCAACAGATACGCAAAGAGGCCCGTGACAGGGCAAAATGCCCGTTAGCATTATAAATTTTATCATATTAAATAACCGTTGTCAATAGCGGCTTTTTTATAAAAAGAGGAACGCGCGGCCGCGGCGGGGCAAAAAGGCGGGCAAAGAAAGAAATATCCCCGCGGCAAAACCGAGGGGATATTTCTATAAAGTTACTCTATATTTTTTCCGCGCAACAGATATTAACATTAAATAAAGCGCGAATTTAAACGATATATTTATTCAGCCGAGCTTTACGTGCTTGCACAAAAACTTGTAGCTTGCCGTGGTGAGCCTGCCCTTGCCCTTCCAGCCGAGCATATTCAAAAAGAAGAATGTAGGCATGCGCCTTATGCGGCGATACAGCTTTATGTCGCGCGATTTAAGCTCCTCCCACATTTCGGCAAAGTCGCGCCGCCTTTCGGGGCTGTCCTTTGCGGTGGTGAAAAAGTAGGTGTTGCACATTATTACGTGCAGTATGTGGTACATCAGCTTTTTTAAGGGGCGGCACATCCCCTCTATCTGCTCGTAGCTGTAAGCCGCCAGCATGCAGCGCATGCAGCGTATCTGGTCGGCATAGCGCTTTACGACGTTGTCGACGTTTACCGACTGGTCGCTCCTGCCGATGTAGTAGCGGTACAGATCGACGTTCAAATAGTACAGCGTGTGCATGTATGCGAGCGGCTGATAGGCGAAGTAGTTATCCACGTAAAAGGTGTGTTCGGGCATCTTTATTCCGCTCTCGCGCAGCCTCTCGGTCTTGTATACGAGGGAGTGCATGAGGAGCATCTTCCACAGCCTGAGCGGCTTTATCTCCTCCCAGCCGAAAAACCTGTTCTGCGGGAAGTTCTTTATGTAGTTGCTCACATACGCCGTGTTGTCGTTGACGTGTTCATACACGAAGTTTACTATATACAGGTCAGCGCCCCTGCCCTCGCTTACGTGCTGCCGTATAGTGGCAAGCAGCTTTGCGTAGGCCTCGCCGTCGAGCCAGTCGTCGGAGTCGACGACCTTGTAATAGAGCCCCGTGGCGCACTCGAGCCCCTTGTTCACGCCCGAGCCGTGGCCGCCGTTGGGCTTGTGCACGGCGCGCACGATGCCGGGGTATTTTTGCTGGTATTCATCGGCAATCTTGCCGGTGTTATCGGTGGAGCCGTCGTCCACTATTATTATTTCCACCTCGTCGCCGCCGGGCAGCAGGCTGTTTATGCACTTATCGAGATAGTCCTGCGAATTGTAGCTCGGGACGGCAAAAGTTATAAGCTTCATATATCCTCTGTAAGTTGCCGCGGCGCTTTAAGCTGCGCGCACGGGCATATGCATGCGCGCGCATGCGGCGCGGCGCACTCTTTTGATATGTTTTTTCCGCATTGCGGAGATATGATTTTTGCTTGCCGCGTTTTTTTTGCGCGGCAAGCAAAAAACAAATAAGGAGAAAATTGATGAAAAAACGCTTGCACAGCTTTATATTTTATTGCACCCGGTGCTTTGCCGCACGGGAAAATTATAAGCCGCACGTTTTTTGTTGTTGGCGAAATTATTTTTTCTTTTTTTGCTGCGCCGCCTCCTGCTTTGCCTTTTTGGCGGCGAGTTTTTGCTGATACTTGGCCTCCTCCTCTTCGAAGGAAAGGCCCTTCTTTTCGCACCTGGCCCTGAGCTCTGCCATGCGCGCCTCTTCGGCGAGCCTATCGGCCTCCGCCTCTTCGCGGCGCAGCCTCTCTTCGGGTTCTATCCACTCGACGCCCGCGGCCTCCGCCTCCGCCTTCTGGCGGGCGAGAATGGCCTTTCTGTCTTCGGGCAGGAACTTTTCGACGCCGAAGAAGAGAATTACTATAGCGCCCAGCGCGTATGCGCCCGTCTCTATCCATATATAGGATATCACGGCGCCGCTCTCCGCGCCGAAGGCGCTCGTCATGCCGCTGACTATGCCCGTTGCGAGGGGCACGGCGGCAATGAGTATCGAGCTGTAAAGCGACATGCCGAAACCGTCGCAGCGGAAGCCGTTTTTGGCCTCCATGTGGTCGAGGCAGTCGGCTATCATGGCGAGTATCATATATCCCGCAGGGGCGGAGCCGAGGCACTTTAACGCCACGCCCACCGCAACGAGAATGAACTCATCGTAGAATATGCCCGCAAGCACGCCGCCCGCGGCGCCTATCACCATGCCCGCAAACACCACGGGGCGCTTGCCGAACTTGTTGCACAGAGGCGACACGAAGAATATGGCCAATGCCATGGGCACGGCGCCCACTATGCCGAGCACGCTCATCGCCGTGGCGGAGTTGAAGCCCTCGAACATTATGGTCTTGGTGAAGGTCTCCATCGAGGCGTTCTTTATAGAGCCCGCAAGCTGATAGAGCAGATAGAAGATTATGGTTATAACAAAGAACCTGTCGCTGAACAGCGCCTTTGCCTGCTTGCCTATCGAGGGACCCTTGCCTTTGACCTCTTCGGCGGGCGCGTCCTCGGTCGCGGAGAGCACCAAGCTCTCTTCGGTGACGCGCTCACGCGTGAAGTAGTACTGCGCAAGGCAGCCTATAAAGGTCACAACGCCTATTATGATGAACAGTACGAGGTAGCCGTTGGTATTGGGAAATTCCGTACCGTTGCCGAACGCGTCCGACTGCGCAAATGCCCCTATTATCTGGGGGAATATTATCGAGCCGGCGCCGGCGCCGCCGAGTACCGCCATGTTTACAAGAGAGGCGAGCAGGCCCCGCTGTTTGCCGTTGCGTGTTGAAACGGGGACGAGCGCGCTGTTTGCAGTGTTGTACAGGGGGAAGGCGACCGCGTAGAAGAGGTTATACGATATCGTTATCCACACCATTTTGAATGTGGTCCCCTCTACGGGCTGAATGAACATCAGAATACTTGCCACTGCAACAGTGACCGCAGATAGTAATATATACGGACGGGCCTTGCCCGCTCTCGACTTGGTGCGTTCTATTATCTGCCCCGCGAGTATGTTGCCCGCGACTATGAGTATGGCCGAGAGCATGGGGAAGATGGTGAGGAAGGTCTCTACGCCGGTGTTGCCCGCGGCAATCTCTTCGGCGAAGAGGGTATTGCGGAAGTACGACACGAGGTACGTGCCGAACAGGTTGTTTGCAAGCAGACCTCAGAAGGGGCCGATGAGGTAGCCGATAAGCGCTTCGGGAGCCTTTACGTTGGCCGATTTGACCTTTGTGGAAAGCAGAGGGTTGTTAAAAACACTCTTTCCCGAATGAGCCATTATTTATTGCCTCCCTTCTTCTCCTTGGAGAGGAACTGACCGGCGCCCTTGAACAGATGACCGTTGAATATCATTATCAGCGCCTCCATCTGCCTGCGCGACATGCTGCCGTATTTGGCGATACCGCGCATGGGCTGGTGAAGCACGCCCTGAATGAGCATGTTTGCCGTGGCGCGCTTGCCCACCGATCTCATGAAGGATATGGCAAAGCGTATCACGCCCGAGAACAGCCTGCCCACCCAGCGCTTGGAGTACCTGAGGTCGGCAACCGTGCTGTTTTCGTCTATAACTATTCTGTTGCGCTTGTAGAACTTGTACTCGGGCGAGGGGATCTCCCTGCCGAGCACGGCGGCAAACTGCTTGTCGTCGACGTTTGCGGCCTGGCCGCTGTAATAGCTCTTCAAGAGCTCTCTGTCGTAGCCGAAGTCGGTCATGTTGCCCTTTACTTCGGCCGAGCCGACGAGCCTTATATCGGCGACGGAGGCGCCTATACCCACAACGTAGGTGCCGCCCTCCACCTGCCACTCGCACGCCTTGGGGTTATATACCCTGAAGGTGTATTCATCGAAGGGTATTGAAACTTTTGCCGACTGCCCCGCCTTTAAGAACACCTTTTTAAAGCCCTTTAATTCCTTTGCGGGGCGGAAGATGGCGCTGTCGGGCTTGCCTATGTAGAGCTGGGCGACTTCGGCGCCGTCTACGCTGCCCGTATTTTTTATGGTGAAGGTGACGCCCTTGCCGTCTACCTTTAAGTCGGAATATTCAAACGTCGTGTAGGAGAGGCCGTAGCCGAAGGGATAGCGCTCCTTTACGCCCGCCGTCTGATAGTAGCGGTAGCCCACGAAGATGCTCTCGCGGTATTCCGAGGTGAACTTTTCGCCGGGGAAGTGCGTCGCCGAAGAGCAGTCCTCGTATTTTACGGGGTAGCTTTCGGAGAGCTTGCCCGAGGGGTTTACCTTGCCGGTGAGCACGTCGAGCATGGCGGTGACGCCCGCCTGGCCGCCGAGATAGGCATGCACGAGCGCGTTGGCATCGTCGAGCACGTCGAGCTCTACCGCGCTGCCGCAGAAGAGCACAACTACCACCTTCTTTTTGAGGGCGTATATCCTTGTGAGCAGCTCGAGCTGGACTGCGGGCAGCTTCATGCTCTGCCTGTCGAGGCCCTCCGCCTCGGTGACTTCGTCGAGGCCGGCGAAGAACACCACCGTGTCGGCACGGGAGGCGAGGTCGAGCGCCTTTTTGGCGAGCGAGCCGCTCTTCTGGCCGTAGCGCTTGAAGCCGGGCTCGTAGCCTATGTAATTTATGTCGTAGTTTTTAACTTCCTTTATAAAGCTTTCGGTGCGGGTGGGATTTACCACGGAAGAACCTGCGCCCTGATAGCGGGGAACATCGGCAAAGTCGCCTATAAAGCACACCTTTTCCTTATTCAAAGGCAGCGTGCCGTCGTTCTTCAAGAGGACTATTGCCTCCTCCGCGCACTGGCGGGCTATGCTGTGGTGTTCCTCTTTATCGAACTCCTTTACTGCCTTCTTTACGGCCTCGTCGGTGGAATATACAAACTCCATCAGCCTGTCGAGGCACTCGTCGACGAGCGACTCGTCGAGGCTGCCGTCCTCCAGCGCCTTAAACACGTCGTCTGCGCCGTAGCGGCAGGCGGGCATCTCTAAGTCGCTTCCGCAGCGCACGCCGTCTACCCTGTCGTTGCAGCCCGCCCAGTCGGTCACCACAAGGCCGCCAAAGCCCCATTCGTCGCGCAGTATCTCCTTTAAGAGGTGATAGTTTTCGTTGGCGTGGGTGCCGTTGAGCCTGTTGTAGGCCGACATTATCGACTTGGCCCCGCCCTCCTTTATGGCTATTTCGAAGGCGGTGAGGTATATTTCGCGCAGGGCGCGCTCGTCGACGACGCTGTCAACTATCATGCGCCTGAGCTCCTGGTTGTTGGCGGCAAAGTGCTTTACGCAGGCGTAAATGCCGCTCTTTTGTATGCCCCTTATGCACGCTGCGGCCATTTTGCCGGCGAGATAGGGATCTTCGGAATAATATTCAAAGTTTCTGCCGCACAGCGGGTTGCGCTTGATGTTTACGCCCGGGCCGAGCAGCATGTTTACGCTCTGCGCCACGGCCTCCTTGCCGAGCACTTCGCCCGCCCTTTCGAGCAGCTCCTCGTTCCAGCTGTTGGCCATGCTCGCCGCCGAGGGCATGCACGTTGCCGCTTCGCTGGGGTTGAGGCCGAGGTGGTCGCTGGCGGCCACCTGCTTTCTGATGCCGCTGGGGCCGTCGGAGAGCCACGCCGAAGGGAGATCTATCTCCTTTACTTCGAGAGTTGTCCAAAAGTCTTTGCCCGTGAGAAGGTCGGCCTTCTGACGGTGCGTAAGTTTGCTTATTTTATCCGCGTATTTCAAAAAAGTTCCCCCCTTAGCTTTTAATTTCTGCATTATATTAACACATTATTATTATAATTAACAGCGGAATGGCACAATTTGTATTTTTTTTTGCATAAAATGCACAACAGCCCCAAAATATAGTTTTTTAGCCGCCGCATAATAAGGCAATGCGGTACGAGCTGCGCATTTTGCCGCACGAAGTGCAGCCGTGCGGGCATTTAACCCTTCTGTCACACTTGCGGCTCAGCGCAACTGTGACATCTCCCCTGAATGGGAGACGAGTAAAACCCCTCCTTTAATTCCTCCCCTCAAAGGGGAGGCGAGAAAAATGTTATGCCGTTTTCTCAGATACTCGCTCTCAACAATCGCGCAATGAAACCCCTCCCTACCCTCCCCTCGAAGGGGAGGTGAATATATAATTGTCTCCCCACAAAGGGGAGGTATATCAGGTAGTATATCTTCCCTCAAAGGGGAGGTATATCAGGTAGTATACCTTCCCTCGAAGGGGAGGTGAATATATAATTGTCTCCCCTTCAGGGGAGGCGAGAATCAACGGCCGAAGTGCCATATCAAAAAATTACCTCCCCTTTGAGGGGAGGTGGCACGCGAAGTGCAACGGAGCGTGACGGAGGGGTTTCATACGCAGCGTTATATGAGCAGGCGCCCCTCCGCGGCAATACGCCCTTATATGCAGATATTTACCGCAGGCTGTTTATTATGCAGTCGGCGGTGGAGATGTTTGTGCCGATGGGGACGTCGTAAACCACCGCAATGCGCAGCAGCGCGCGCACATCGGGATCGTGCGGCTGAGCGGTGAGCGGGTCGCACAAAAAGACTATGGCGTCGATCTTGCCCTCGGCAACGTGCGCGCCTATCTGCTGGTCGCCGCCGAGAGGGCCGGAAAGAAAGCTGTGCACGTTGAGCCCCGTGGCCTCGGCCACCATCTTTGAGGTGTGCCCCGTGCCGCACAGCTCGTAGTGCTTTAGTATATCCTTGTTCTTCTGCGCCCAGGCGACGATTTCGCCCTTTTTGTTGTCGTGCGCGATGAGCGCTATCACCTTTTTATCCATTTGTTCACCCCTTTGAATGCCGCCGGGCGGCAATAATTTAAAATTGATTTTTTATATTTTTTTACTGTATTTTGCGGCGCTTTGCCTATATCTATCATACCCGAAGGGCGGGGCGTTTGTCAAGGGCGGGCGGCGGTGAGCGCGTGTAAAAAATATGTTACAAACGCCCGAATGTGCCGCATATATTGCAAAACATACATATGCGCGCCGCCGCAGACGGGCTATACCGCCGCAGACGCGGCAAATATACGCATGCGCGCCGCCGCAGATATCCCCCCTCCGCTCTTCCGCGCCATTTTTTCGCAGTACTGCGCCGCGTCATTTGCGCCGCGCCTCGGCCCACAAACGGCTCCGCGCCGAAATAGCTGTTTGCAACAAAACCGACGGCCGAAAACCGGCCGTCGGTTTTGTTGTTTCTATATAGGAGAAAAGGATGAAAAATACTTTTGTAAGCCTTTTAAGATAAGTTAAAATACCTATTAAATACTTTTACCTTTGTGCTCCGTGATGTATCTTTGCCTTATCAGACGCCGCTGTATGCCGAGAAGCCGCCGTCGATGGGAAGCACTACGCCGGTGATGAAGCCGGCGGCCTTGTTGCTAACGAGGAAGAGCGTGGAACCTACGAGCTCTTCGGGTTCGCCGAACCTGCCCATGGGGGTGCCTGCGATTATCTTGCCGGTGCGCGCCGTGGGGGTGCCGTCGGGATTCCAGAGCAGCGACTTGTTCTGAGCCGTGGAGAGGAAGCCGGGGGCGATTGCGTTCACGCGGATGCCGACCTTTGAGAAGTGAACGGCGAGCCACTGCGTGAAGTTGGATACGGCGGCCTTAGCTGCGGAGTATGCAGGTATTTTGGTGAGAGGGGTGAACGCATTCATCGAGGAGATGTTGAGTATGCAGCAGCCCTCCCTGCCTATCATGTCGCGCGCGAATACCTGGGTGGGCATGAGCGTGCCGAGATAGTTGAGGTTGAATACGAACTGTATGCCCTCGTCGCTGAGGTTGAAGAAGGTCTTGATTTCGTTGTTGTCTTCGTCGCCGAGTTCGAAATATTCCTTATCGGTCTGCGCCCTGGGGTTGTTGCCGCCCGCGCCGTTGATGAGGATATCGCAGGGGCCGAAGTCCTTTAAGATCTTCTGTCTGCAATCTTCGAGGGTCTTTAAATCGAGCACGTTTGCAAAGTAGCCCTTTGCCTTGCCGCCCTCTTTAACTATTGCCTCTGCGGCGGCCTCTGCCTTTTCGACGGTCCTGTCGAGGAGCGCTACCTTTGCGCCCGAAGCGGCGAGCGCCCTGGCAAGTTCCGAGCAGATAACGCCGCCCGCGCCGGTGACTACCGCCACCTTATCCTTTAAATCTTCCACTATGATAGGTAACTGCATTGTAGTATGCCTCCTTAATATTACTTAACCTTTGAGATCTTTTTCGACAGCTTCGAACAGGCCGCTTAAATAGCAGGCGCCCATCGCCCTGTCATACAAGCCGTAGCCGGGCTTTGCATCCTCGCCCCATACGTTCCTGCCGTGGTCGGGACGAACGTAGCCCTCGAAACCGTTTTCAACGAGCGCCTTTACTATGGCATACACATCGACGTTGCCGCAGCAGGTCATGTGGCCGTTTTCGAAGAAGTCGGTATCGGAGGTGTATTTGAGCTGCCTTAAATGTGCAAAGTAGATGCGCTTTGCATATTTTGCCGCCATTGCGGGGAGGTCGTTGAACCTGCCCGCGCCGAGCGAACCCGTGCAGAACGTTATGCCGTTGTGCTTGTTGGGTACGGCGGCGAACAGCCTTTCGTAATCTTCCTCCCTTCCCACTATTCTGGGAAGGCCGAAGATATCCCAGGGGGGATCGTCGGGGTGAACGGCGAGGTTTACGTCGGCCTCGTCGCAGGCGGGCATTACGGCATTGAGGAAGTACACATAGTTTTCAAAGAGCTTTTCATGCGTCATGCCCTCGTATTCCTTCAAGAGGCCGTTGAGCTCGTCGGGAGTGTAGCTTTCGTCCCAGCCGGGGAGGCGAAGGTTGTGCTTATCGAGTTTGGCAAAATCGGCTTCGCTGTAGGAAAGGGACGTGGCGCCGTCGCCGTGCTTGAAATATAAGTTGGTGCGGAACCAGTCGAACACGGGCATGAAGTTATAGCATATGCACTTTACGCCCGCCTTGCCGCAGTTGATTATGTTCTGCTTGTAGGCCTCGATATACTTGTCCCTGGTGGGCTTGCCGAGCTTTATGTCTTCATGTACGGGGACAGATTCGATAACCTCCATCTCCAGCCCTGCGTTGTTTGCCAGCTCCTTTAAACGGAGGAGCTTTTCCATGGGCCATACGGCGCCTACCGGCTCATCGTATACCGCGGTGACAACGCCCGTCATACCCTGTATCTGCTTGATGTAGTTTAAGGGTATGCAGTCCTTTTCGCCATACCAGCGAAACGTCATCTTCATAAAATTATTCTCCTTATTTCTTGTTGGACTTAGCAGCCTTCTTGGCTTCGGCCTTTTGGCGCTTTTCTTCCTGTTTAGCCTGATATTTGGCCTCTTCTTCCTCGAAGTTAAGGCCCTTCTTTTCGCACTTAGCCCTGAGCTCCATAACCCTCGCTTCTTCGGAGAGCCTCTCCGCCTCGGCCTGTTCGCGTGCGAGCCTTACTTCGGGCTCTACCCACTCTATGCCGGCTGCGAGAGCTTCGGCCTTCTGACGGTCGAGTATGGTCTGCCTGTCGTCCTTGAGGAACTTTTCAACCACGAAGAAGAGCATCATAATTGCGCAAGTGACATATACGCCCGTCTCTATCCAGATGTAGCATACGGTAACCCAAGGGCTGTCAACGTTGCCGCCGGTGACCGCATTGAAGAATGCCTGTCCGAGAGGGGTGGTAGCCGCCATTATGGAGCTGTATATACTCATGGTGAGGCCGTCGCAGCGGAAGCCATGCTTTGCCTCGAGATGATCGAGTACGTCGGATATCATCGCGAGGATCATGTAGCATGCGGGCGAGGAGCCGAAGCTCTTTAACGCGACGCCTATGCACACCGCGATGAAGTTATCTGCAAATATACCTGCTATAACGCCGCCTACGGCGCCCACGAGGAGGCCTACGAGAACGACGATACGCTTGCCGTACTTACGCGAGAGCGGCCATATGAATGCCATTGCTATTGCCATGGGAACGGCGCCGAGCACGTTGATTATGGTCATCGCGAAGTCGCCGTATGCCGTGCCGTCGAACTGAGCGGAGCAGAAGTACGAGCAGGACATGTTCTTGAGGGAGCCCGAGAACTGGAATATGAGATAGAATATGATTATCAGCCACCAGAAACCGTCGGTGCCCACAGCCTTGAACTGCTTGCCCATGGAGATGGACTTCTTGGGGGCCTCCTCTGTTTCGAGGTGGAAAGACTCCTCCGTTACCCTCTCACGGGTGAAGTAGTACTGGAGCACTACGAAGAGGAAGGTGACTATACCGATAACTACGAAGGTTATCGACCAAGCCGACATGCTGGGATTGCTCCAACCGCCGAGGAAGAGACTTACGACGAGGGGGAATACCATGCCGCCGGCACCCATAACGCCGAGGTGGGCGAAGTTGGTAAAGGATGCGATGAGTCCGCGCTGCGAGCTGTTACGCGTGGATACGGGAACGAGCGTGGAGTTGGCGGTGTTGTACATGGGATACGCTATCGCATAATAGATGTTATAAGCTATGGCCGTGAGCACCATTGTGAGCACGGGAGTAGTTTCGCCGTCGCCCATCGGCGCTATGAACAGCACGATACAGCCTATCGCAAGCAATACAGATGAGAGCAGCATCCAAGGCCTTGCCTTGCCGGCACGCGTTTTGGTGCGCTCTATCAGCTGGCCTACCACCAGGTTGCCCGCAACGATGAGTATCGTTGAGATAAGGGGCAGCAGCGAGAGGAAGGTCGCTATTGCCGAACCTGCGGGCAGTTCCATTATGGGAACGCCCTCGGCGTCGACGCCGGTCTGAACACGATAGTTAGCGAACAGTACGTCCGTCCAGTACCTGTTCAGAAAGCTCGTAAAAATGCCGCTCGCCAGAAGTGCGCCGAACGGGCCCAAGAAATAGCCGATCAACAGCTCGGGGGGCTTAACGTTCGCCGACTTTACCTTCGTGGAGAGCAGCGGGTTTTCAAAAATGCTTTTTTTTCTTTTTGAAGTGTCCATCATTTACTCCCTGAAACAAATTATGCGGAAGCGCCGCACTCGCTTTTTTGCAATGAGGGCGGACAACCCCCATGTGCTTATATTATATATTATAGCTACAAATTTATCAAATTCAATTACGTAAATTATTAAAAAATATTGCATTTTTAGTACAGTTCAAACATAATTCAAATATTATATGAAATTTCTTTGCATTTCTTGCACGAATATATTGCAATTCAATCACAAATGTGCTATAATACGGGTATAATGTTTAACTTTGTTTACGGCAACATCGATTTTGCCCATAAAATAGACAACCCCTCTTCCCCCACAGAAGACTACTATAAGCACCTGCATCCCTTTATGGAAATATTGCATTTCGTGAAGGGCGACGTGGAGTATACCGTAGAATCGGAGACGCGCACGCTGCAGCCCGGCGACACGGTGCTGATTGCGCCCGGCACGCTGCACTTTGCCATTGTAAATTTAAGCGACCAGCCCTACGAGAGGTATGTGCTCAAATTCCCCGAGATACTCGTGCCCGACTACCTTAAAGAGTCGCTTACCTCGCACAGGCCGTTCTTTACGGGCGACGCCGACTATCTTTCGATATTCCCGCAGCTCGACGAATACGAAAAGACCTTTTCGCACGAGGAGACCTATACCCTCTTCACGGGGGAGCTTGCAAAACTTCTGATACTGATGAACAGGGCGGCAAGTTTGGGAAAGCAGAAGGCCAATCCCTTTATCGAGAAGATACTCATGCACATAAACAAAAACATAACGCAGGAGATAACGCTCGACAGTCTTGCCGAAGACCTGATGTATTCCAAGTCGTACATAAGCAACGAGTTCAAAAAATACATGCACATACCCGTCATGCAGTATGTGCGCTCAAAAAAGATACTCTTTGCGCACACGCTTATAATGAACGGCATGAAGAAGAGCGAGGCGGCCGAAAAGCTGGGATTCATGAACTACTCCACCTTTTTCCGCTCCTACCGCAAGCTTTTGAACACCAACAATTTGCCGGACGACCGTCCGTAAAAAAAACGGCAGGAGGCCCTGCCGTTTTTATCTGCGCGCGCCCGAATTGAGTACATTTTGCGCCATTTTGGCAAAGTGTGCAAAAAACGCAATATCATTGAGCAAAAATTGCTATTGATATTTGTGCAAAAACACGGTACTATATATAATGTAATTTATTAACTATATTATGTAAATTACTATAATAAAACGGAGGAAAGATGAGAAATATAATCAATATCAACCGTAACTGGAAATTCATCAAGGCAAACGTCGCTCCCGAGCAGGCGGAGGCCGAAGAGGGCGTTCAGCTCGATCTGCCCTACACCTGGAACGGCAAGGACGGACAGGACGGCGGCGGCGACTATTACCGCGGCACCTGCGTGTTTGTAAAGAAGTTCAAGGCGCCCGAACACGAAAAGGACGGCAGGGTGTATCTTGAATTCAAAGGCGTGAACTCATCTGCCCGCGTGCTCCTCAACAGAAACGAGGTTTGCACTCACGACGGCGGGTACTCCACCTTCCGCGCCGACGTCACCGAATTTTTGGGCGACGACAACGAACTTATAGTATACGTTGACAACAGCAAGACCGAAAAGGTATATCCCCAGACGGCCGACTTTACGTTCTACGGCGGCATATACCGCGACGTAAACCTTGTATGCGTGAGCAAAAACCACTTCGACCTCGACTTTTACGGCGCGCCCGGCATAGCCATAACGCCCACCGTGAAGGGCGGCGAGTGCACAGTTAAGGTGGACGCATACGTAACCGGCGAGGGCGAAGTTAAGATAACGATATTAGACGCCGAGGGCAACACCGTTGCCACGGCAAAGAACGGCGAGGCCGTGAAGATCGATAACGCAAGGCTGTGGAACGGCGTTGAGGACCCCTACCTCTACTCGGCAAAGGCCGAACTTGTAGCAGGCGGCAAGGTATGCGACAGCCTGCAGAAGAAATTCGGCTTCAGAAGCTTTGCCATAGACCCCAAGAAGGGCTTTATTTTAAACGGCAAGAGCTATCCCCTGCGCGGCGTGTGCAGGCACCAGGACAGGCCGGGCATAGGCAACGCGCTCACAAAGGAGATGCACGAAGAGGACATCGCCATAATAAAGGAGATAGGCGCCAACACGCTGCGCCTTGCGCACTATCAGCACGACGACTACTTCTATGACCTCTGCGACGAGGCCGGCCTTGTTGTGTGGGCGGAGATACCCTACATCTCCCGCCACATGCCCGAGGCAAAGGACAACGCAATATCGCAGATGAGGGAGCTCATTTACCAGCAGTACAACCATGCCTGCATAGTTATGTGGGGCATCTCAAACGAAATAACGATGTATCACAAGCACAAGAAGGATATGCTTGAGTTCCACAAGAAGCTCAACGACCTCGTGCACCAGACCGACCCCACCCGCCTCACCACGCTTGCGGTGTTCGCCATGGCGGGCCCCATGAACAAGACGGCGCACATCACCGACGTGGTGGCGTGGAACCTCTACCTCGGCTGGTACGTGCCCGGATTCTTCTTGAACGATCTGTGGATATCGCTCTTCCACACCCTCTACCCCAAGAGGCCGCTCGGCTATTCGGAGTACGGCGCGGAGTGCATGCCCAACCTGCACTCGGCTCATCCCCGCAGGGGCGACAACACCGAGGAATATCAGGCAAGCTATCACGAGTTCATGCTCCGCTGCTTTGAGCGCCATCCCTACATGTGGGGCACATACGTTTGGAACATGTTTGACTTTGCCGCCGACGCACGCAACCAGGGCGGCGAACCCGGCATGAACCACAAGGGCCTTGTTACGTTCGACAGAAAGACGAAGAAAGACAGCTTCTATGTATATAAGGCATACTGGAGCAAGCAGCCCTTCGTTTATATCGCCGGCAAGCGCTTTGCAAACCGCACGGGCGGCACTACCACCGTTAAGGTATACACCAACTGCAAGAGCGTTGACCTGTTCTGCAACGACAAGAAGCTTACGGGCAAGACCAAGGACGGGCACGTGTTCGTCTATAAGGTAAAACTTGCCGACGTGAACAAACTGCGCGCCGTGAGCGGCAGCTGCACCGACGAGTGCGTGATAAAGAAGGTGGATAAGCCCGACGAGAGCTATCGCCTGCACGTTCATTCCGAAACGCAGAGCTGGCAGAAATAAATTTGACGTTCAGATGAGAACATTTAGGCGGAAAGCCCCGCCACATTCCCTCTTTATTTAATTCACGAAAGGTGCCGCGCAAATTGCGCGGCATCTTTCGCGTTTGCGCTGAAAATTTGACCCTTCCGCCCCGTCCGCACTTATGCGGACGGGGCGGGTCACTCGGCGCAGCAGCGACAGAAGGGTCAAGGAGCACTTACGTTAAAAAGAGTACCGCCCCGGCGGGGCGGTACTCCTATTATGCTATATATTTATAATATGGTATGGCAAAAATGCGGCGCGCAGCTCACTTTGCAAGCTTGGCAACGCCCGACTTTACGGCGGCCTCGGCCACGGCCTTGGCTACGGCGGTGTGAGCGGCCTTGTCCCACGCCTCGGGGAGAATGTACTCGCGCGAGAGCTTATCTTCGGGCACGAAGTCGGCTATGGCGTTGGCGGCGGCTATCATCATTTCGGTATTGACCGTGGCGGCGCGCACGTCGAGGGCGCCGCGGAACACGCCGGGGAACACGAGCACGTTGTTTATCTGGTTGTGATACTCGGACGAGCCGGTGCCAACTATAAAGGCACCTGCCTCCTTTGCGTCGTCGGGGTTGATTTCGGGAACGGGGTTGGCGCAGGTGAAGAGTATGGGCTTTTGCGCCATCGACGCCACCATCTCCTTTGAAACGCAGTTTGCAGACGATACGCCGATAAGCACGTCGGCGCCCTTCATTGCGTCGGCAAGGGTGCCGTGCTTATGCGAGAGGTTGGTGAGCTTTGCTATCTCCTGCTTGGCGGGGTTGAGCCCCTCGCCGCCCTCGCAGATGATGCCGCGGCGGTCGCAGATAGTTATATCCTTTACGCCGTAGGCGAGCAAAAATTTGGCTATGGCTATACCCGCGGCGCCCGCGCCGTTTATGGCGACCTTTATATCTTCGGCGCGCTTGCCCGCAAGTTTGAGCGCGTTGCGCAGTGCCGCCGTGGTGACTATCGCCGTGCCGTGCTGGTCGTCGTGGAATACGGGTATATCGAGCTGCTCTTTGAGCTTTGTTTCCACCTCGAAGCAGCGGGGAGCCGATATATCTTCGAGATTTATGCCGCCGAAGGAGCCCGATATGAGCATTATCGTTTTGATTATCTCCTCGGGGTCCTTGCTCTTTATGCATATGGGGAAGGCGTCAACGTCGCCGAAGGCCTTGAACAGCGCGCACTTGCCCTCCATTACGGGCATGCCCGCCTCGGGGCCTATGTCGCCCAAGCCGAGTACGGCGGTGCCGTCGGTTATAACGGCGACGGTGTTCCAGCGCCTGGTGAGGTCGAAGCTCTTTTCAACGTCGGCATGGATGGCCATGCAGGGCTCGGCTACGCCGGGGGTGTAAGCGAGGGAGAGCTCTTCCCTGCACGTTACGGGCACGCGGACCTTGGTTTCGATCTTGCCCCTCCACTCGGCGTGTTTTATAAGCGATTGCTTTCTGTAATCCATAAAAATTCTCCGTTTGTATACTTTTATTTGCTTTGATATTTACATTATAGCCCCGAAATGATATAATGTAAAATAATAATGGGGTATGATAAATATAATTTAAACGCATTTTTGAGGTGTGGCATGAACTATGAATATTACCGCATATTCTACTATGTGGGCAAGCACAAAAACATAACAAAGGCGGCGGCAGAGATATATTCCAGCCAGCCCGCCGTGACGCGCTCAATACAGAATTTGGAGCGCGAATTGGGGTGCAGGCTGTTTACGCGCAACAAGTCGGGCGTGGAGTTCACCTACGAGGGAAAGACGCTGTATGACTACGTGAGCGCCGCCTACAGCCAGCTTTTGAAGGGCGAAAACGAGGTACGCCGCGCCATCGACGCCGAGACGGGCACCATATATATAGGCGCCTCGGTCACCTCGCTGCACGAGTTTTTGTTTGAGTATTTAAACGCCTTCAGGAAGAGGCACCCGCGCGTTAAGCTGAAGATAAGCACGGGCTCGAACAACGGCACGATTGAGCGGCTCAAGAGCGGCATGGTCGACCTTGCCTTTGTTTCAACGCCGTGCAACCTTGGCAGGGGACTGCACCCGGTGAGCGTACGCGAGTTTGGCGACATACTCATAGCCGGCAACGGCTTTGCCGAACTGAAGGGCAAAAAACTTTCGCTCAAAGACCTGGCCTCCTACCCCTTCGTGGGGCTGAGACAGGGCATGCAGCTGAGGCAGTTCACCGACGACATATTTGCGCAGAACAAGCTGGTGATATCGCCCGACATAGAGGCCGACGGCGCCGACCTGCTTGTGCCAATGATAAGCCAGAACTTCGGCATAGGGTTCGTGCCCGAGGCCATGGCGGCGCCCGCCGCCGAGCGCGGCGACGTGTTTGAAGTGCCGCTCGACTTTGAGTTGCCCAAAAGGCACATATGCATGGTGACCGACCCCCGCCACCCGCAGACAAACGCCTCGCGCGAGCTTGCGCGAATGATCACCGAGAGCGTGGCGCACAAATAAAAAAAGGCCCTCTGCGGCTAAAAACGACGCGCCGTATAAAAACCCGCGGCCAGAGCGGAATTTTTGTGAACATACCCAAAAGGCGGCACCCCTTTAATAGGAGCATACTACTAATTCACCTCCTCTTTGAGAGGAGGTGTCACGAAGTGACGGAGGGGTTTCACTTCACAAAACAAATAATGTTTCAAGCAGGGTTTCCCTGCGCAGAAAGACACAATTTGTCGCGCAAGCGAGCTCACTGGAGGTGAATGGCGGCATTTCTAATAATCGTGGGCCCTTAAAAATGCCGCCAGAGGAACTTAGTTCCTCAAAATCACGAAATTTTTTGCGCGCGGCCCGCGCAAAGAATTTGTGAACATACCCAAAAGGCGGCGCCGCAGCAAACAGCTGCGGCGCCGCCCTTTTAATGGAGGATCTTGCACGCTCAACTCTTTTTTAAATAGGTCTCGTTGTAGCGCGTCATACATTTGCGTATTATCTGAATAGCCTCGTACTTATGGTGGAGCTCCTTTACGGTGGTGGACTTGTGCTCGAGCATCTTATACACTTCGAAGAAGTGCATCATCTCCTCGAAGATGTGCTGGGGCAGTTCCTTTATGTCGTAATAGTGCTTGTAGTTGGGGTCATTTACGGGCACGGCGATTATCTTTTCATCGAGTTCGCCGCTGTCGGTCATGGTTATTACGCCTATGGGCATGCAGGTGACGAGCGTCATCGGGTATATAGATTCGTTGCACAGCACGAGCACGTCGAGCGGGTCGCCGTCGTCGGCAAGCGTGCGCGGAATGAAGCCGTAGTTTGAGGGGTATACGGTGGACGTATACAGCACCCTGTCCATGCGCAGAAGGCCCGTCTCCTTGTCGAGCTCATACTTGACCTTGCACCCCTTGGGTATTTCGACGAGGGCCTCGAACCTGTTTTCGCTTATGCGGTCCTCGCGTATGTCATGCCAGATATTCATCATTAACCTCCGTTCATCTCCCCTTGAAAGCGGCGTAAAAAACGGCGCGCCCGCGGGGGAAAATTATAAATACTTACAACTTTATATTAACATGAAATTTGCATTTGTAAAATATCAAATATGCATAGTATATATATCGTATACGCATTGATAGCGCGCGTTTTAATTTATATGAAACCCCACCCTACCCTCCCCTCAAAGGGGAGGTAAATTGTTGAATATTTCACTCTCAAAGGGGAGGTAAATTGTTGAATATATCGCCTTAAAAGGATGAAATAAAATTACATATATACGTCCCTTTAAGGGGCGGTAACTTTAAACATACGAATACAATTACAAACCGTTATAATAGGGCAAAAGGGGCCGCCGTGTGGCGGTCCCTTTTGCCGCGCGGCTTTTAAAGCCGCGCACAAAAATGATGAGTTGAGTAAAACCTGCAGCCGCAGCTCAGCGGTAAAAGCCAAACCGCGGCCGCCGTATCTGTTGATTTTATCTGCCTGCGCCGTCTGCCGTGCCGCTGTCCGAGCCTTCGGCGTCAGCTCTGTAGGTCTTCTTTTTTTCCTTTGCGAGCTTTACGCCGAGCACTATATCTATTACAATGACTACCAGGCATGCAACGCCGAGGCCTACGCATATCCATATCTGGCTTGTGAGCGCCATCGTGGGCATTACCGCAAGCATTGCCGCACCATACATTGCCGGGCCGCCCGTGCCGCTTGTGCCGCCGTTATCGTCGCCGCCGGAGTTGTTGCGGCGCTCCTTTGCGAGCAGTATTGCAAGCACTACGAGCGCTATGAGCGCAAGTATGAGCAGTATGGAGAGCAAGATTATCAGCCACATAAGGTTGATATCGACGTGGAAGTCGAAGTGTATCGCATCGGTAGTGCCGTCCGTCCACACATAGTTCTGCGTGTCGGCGAGGCCTACGGTTACGACATAGTCGCCCGCCCATATCGCCGTATTGCCGCCTATGGTCATCAGCTTATAGCTGAAGCCCTCGGGCATGTAGGTGAGCACCTTGCCGTTTTCCATGAATTCGGTGAGATCCTCGGTGGGCTTTGCAACGGCCAGGCGCTGCAGCGTCCAGGTGAGCGTCACCGTCGTGCTGCCGTCGGCAAATGTGAAGTTCACGCCGTTCTTTAATGTGATCGTCACGCTGTATACGCCAGCATTCCTTGCCGTGAGCTGTACGGAGCCGAGAGTGATTAGGTCGCCGCGCGCCGATATATTCATTATGCCGAGGTCTACGCCGTTGACGCCGTTATACTGCTGCGTGCCGTCGTATACCGACGAGGTGAAGTCGAGCGCGGGCAGCTCTATGACTGCCGGAACGATCTCGAATACCACCCATTCGGATACGCATCCCTGATAATTTTCGGTGGCGTTGACCATCGCGCGGACGTAGTACACGCCCACATCGACAGGTGCCGTGGTGGTGTAGTGCGCGAAGTCCTCGGTGGTGGAGAATACGTAGTATACCGTGCCGTGGCGGGCCACAGAGCCGTAGGGCCTTACTTCCTCGCCGTAGATATACTGCTCTTCGACCGTGGGAGGCGTTACGCTGTTGGGTGCGCGCAGTATGGTGAAGTATATCACGACCGTGCTGCCCGTGGTGCTGCTCCAGCGGTAGTTATCGGGATCGGTAAGGGTGAGCATTACGGCATAGCTGCCTGCATTTATCTGCGCCTCCTGCGATACCGTGTAGAGCGGGCTTGCGGGGATATCGGCGATAAGCGGTGCGCCCGTGTATACCTTTGAACCTGCGTCGGGTTCGGTAACGGTTGCGCGCGATATTATCATTATTGCGGTGTTGCCGCCCGCTATCGTGTAGTTGCCGTCGCTGAGCGTTACGGTCACCGTGTAGCTGCCCGCCTGAGTGGGTACGGCTTCGCCGTCGTATACGGTGCCGTCGTTGGCCGTGCCGCTGTAAGTTATCGTGTAGCCGAGCTCTTCGGGAGCGCCCGTAATGGTTACGGTTGCGGGGGTTATGGTGCCGCCGTATACGCCGCCGCCCGGGTTGATGGTTACGTCTACTTCATACGTTGCGATATGGAATACCGCCGTTACCTCTTCGGGAAGCCGATAGTTTACCGCATCCTCTGCGCTGAGCTCTGCGCGGAAAATGTAGCCTTCGGCATTGGCCTCCTTGAATTCGTCGGCCGAGATGAGCGTTACCACGAGCTCGTGCACGCCGTCGACGCCTTCAAAGGTTGCCTTAACCTTATCCTGCTGGTCGGTGCCGTCGTAGGTGAAGTTATCCTCCGTCCACTCTATCTCTACCGCAAGTTTGGTTATCTCAAACTCAACGGTGATAGAGGCGGGTACGTTGTAGTTGGTGCTCTCGGTGGAGAAGGTGACGGTGAGGGTATATTCGCCCGCATTTACCGCGCTCTCCACTTTATATTCGAGTGCGATTCCGTCGAGGCCGACGGGAAGTCCGTCTGCAACGGGGCTCTGCTCATTGCCGTTATATACGACGGAGGTGTTCGACCAGGTGATGC
Source organism: uncultured Clostridia bacterium (assembly GCA_944330115.1). Classification (GTDB taxonomy): domain Bacteria; phylum Bacillota; class Clostridia; order Christensenellales; family Borkfalkiaceae; genus Coproplasma. The sequence goes on along the minus strand of CALVIN010000004.1, from coordinate 88,649 downwards.
CCGTCGTGTCGTAATCGGCCTTTTCCACAACAAAATCTTTGCGAGCGGTGAGGCCCGTGTAGTTTTCGTTGCCCTCAACGGTGGCAACTACGTAATAGCTGCCCGCCTCGGTGAGCTTATCGGGAGTTATTTCGTCGCCCTCTGCATTGTAGTAAGTGAATACCGCTTCGCCGAACTGAGCTGTGGCCGAGGGCTGCGCAGGGCTTTCGCCGTATATCCAGCCGCTCATTTCAAGCTCTGCCGTCCAGCTGTTGACTGCCTGAGCAACCGTCCATGTGAATACGAGAGGATCGCTGCTGCCGCTTGCCCATGCATAGTTGCGCGAATCGTTGAGCGTCACGGTTATCGTGTAGTCGCCCGCGTCCGTCATGGTGAGCTCGTATCTGCCGTTTACATAGGTGAGTACGCTATCGGAAGTTACGCTCATGAGCGAGAGATCCACGCCCTCTATGTATGCGGTGTGCGCCGCGCCGTCGTAAACTACGCTTGCGCCGCCGCTTACGGGGTCGGTCACCGTCTTGGGCTGAATGGTGAACTGCTGGCTAGCCTCGCCGCCGACATAGTTATCTGTATCAGCTATGGTGGCAACTACCCAGTAGGTGCCCGCCTCGGTGGGCTGTGCGGAAAGCTGTTCTCCCCTGCTGCCGTTATTATCGGTGTAGTAGGCAATCTGCGCGCTCTCCGCGCCCATATCCGCGGTGACGTCTACAACAAGCTCATCACCGTAGACGGCATTTTGAGTTATGGAAACTTCAATGTTGTTTGTTGTGAGCTTTGAAACCGTCCATGTGAATACGAGAGGATCGCTGCTGCCGCTTGCCCATGCATAGTTGCGCGAATCGTTGAGCGTTACGGTTATCGTGTAGTCGCCCGCGTCCGTCATGGTGAGCTCATATTTGCCGTTTGCGTATGTGAGAACGCTTTCGGAAGATACACTCATGAGCGAGAGGTCAACGCCCTCTATGTATGCGGTGTGCGCAGCGCCGTCGTAGGTCACATCTGTGCCGCCGCTTACGGGATCGGTCACCGTCTTGGGCTGAATGGTGAACTTAGCCTCGGCCTCGCCGCCGACATAGTTATCTGTATCAGCTATCGTGGCAACTACCCAGTAGGTGCCCGCCTCGGTGGGCTGTTCGGTGAGAAGTTCGCCTATACTGCCGTTATTATCGGTGTAGTAGGCAATCTGCGCGCTCTCCGCACCCATATCCGCGGTGACGTCTACTTTAAGCTCATCGCCGTAGGTTGCGGGCTGGGTTATGGAAACTTCAACGGTGTTAGCCGTGAACTGCGTTATCTCCCAGGTGAGGGAAACTTCGGTCACGCCCTCCGCCCACTTGAAGTTGTGCGTATCGTTGAGCGTTACCTTTATAGTGTATTCGCCGACATTTATTGCATAGAGCTCGAGGCCGCTTTCAGTCTGCGTTGCCGCAAGGCTGCCGAGGTCGAGCTTCATGCTCGCGCTGTCGTACCCCTTGAGGAGGTTGGTCTGGCGTTCGCCGCTGTAAACCGTGCTTGCCTTATCAAGCGTGGGCAGAGCTACCTCCGCCTGCACTATCTCAAACATGACGGCCGCATCGGACGTTGCGCCGAAGTAGTTGGTTGTTCCCGCTACCGCCGCGCGCACATAGTAGGTGCCGACCTCGGTGGGAACTGTAGTTGTGTAGCTATTAGAATCCTCTTCGGTAGCGTATACATAGTATACCGTGCCGAAGTCGGCTTTTGCGCCCCAAGGCGCGATCACATCGCCGTAGACGTAGGTTTCGTTCACGCTCGGAGCAGTGACGCTGTTGCTTGCGCGGGTTATCGAGAAGATGCCCGTCGCGGTGGCCGCAGTTGAGGTGGCCCAGCGGTAGTTGCTTGCGTCGTTGAGAGTGAACTCAACATTGTAGTCGCCAACATTTACCCAATCGCTGCCCTGCGAGACAGTATAGAGCTCGCTCGCTGCAATGTCGGCGGTGAGCGCCTCTCCCGTATATTCCTTGGAAGCAATTTCGGGAAGCTCCACTATCTTGCGGGAGATTATCATCGTTGCGACGTCGATGCCCGATACCGTGTAGTTGGTATTATTTATCGTCACGCGGACGGTATATGTGCCCGCCTTTGTGGGAACGGTAATGCTGTTCACATACGGCGTGCCGTCGTTGGCGATGCCCGTGTAGGTTATTTCCGCCTCAACACCCGCGGGAACTTCGCCGGTGATAGTCGCCGTCGCGGCCTCAATTTCGCCGCCGTATTCGCCGCCGCCTGCGGTTATTTCAACCTCTATGCCGAGGGGCGTTATGGTGAACACGCCCGTGTGGAAGGTAACCGTGTAGTTTGCGTTGGAGCTTGCGCCCTCTATCGTGTAGGTGCGTGCGTCTATCGCCGCGCCGCCGAGTATGGAGAGCGTTATGCCGAGGTCGTCGCCATTGTAAACGGTGCCGCTGACTGTATACTTCGTATCGTCAAGCGTGCCCGAAAGGTCGCTGCCGGTGTATGTTGCCGACTGGTTTTCAAGCGTTACCTCCACCGCTGCGGGAGCCATATGGAATACCGCCGAGGGGTCTGCGGGAAGCGCATAGTTTTTGCTGCCCGCGTCGCTGCCGGCAAAGGCCGCCGTGAAGGTGTAGCCGCCCTCGTTCACATTCTTGAATTCGCCACCGTCAACCGTTACAGCAAGGTCAACGGGAGTGCCGTTTACATCTGTATAGGTTGCGGTAACTTCGCCGCTTTGGTCGGTGCCGTTGTAGGTGAAGTTATCCTGTGCCCAGGTTATCTCTACCGTGTATTCCGTTATTTCAAACGAAACGGTGGTAGACGCAGGCACGTTGTAGTTGGGGCTCGTGGTGGAGAAGGTTACCGTGAGGGTATATTCGCCCGCATCGATCTTGCTCTCTACCGTGTAGCCGAGCGCAATTCCGTCTAACCCTACGGGCAGGCCGTGCGCCTCGGGCTTCTGCTCGCTGCCGTTATAGACCACGGTGGTGTTCGTCCAGGTGATGCCTTCAAGTGCAGCCGCCGAATAGTCAGCCTTTTCTATCTTGAAGTTGATATAATCGGACTCAAGCGCCTCATAGTTGGTATCGCCTGCAACGACTGCCTTTATGTAGTAGGTGCCCGCATTCGTAAGGTATGTGGGAGCTTCCATTGCTACATAGCCCGTGCCGCTGTATGTGTAATAGGTTATTACGGCCGTGCCGTATTTGGCCTCTGCCGCGGGCAGGTTGGGCTGATTGCCATACGTCCAGCCGCTTATTGAAGGCGTGCCGTCAAGCCAGCTGTTTGCAGCCTTGCCTATTACCCATGTGTAGGTGGCGTAGCCGTCGCTGTCCACGCTCGTGCCGGCTGCCCATTGGAAGTTATCGCTGTTTTTGAGCGAGATCTTAATGGTGTATTCACCCGCATTGCGCGTTACGAACTTAACATTTGTAGATTCGGTCACCTCCACTACCAGGCTGCCCATAGACTGTATGCCCATGGTGGCGCTGTTGAAGCCATCGAGCACAAGCTCCTGGCGCTCGCCGTCATAGGTCCACGTGCCCGCAGGCATTGTGGGAGCGGTAACCTGCTGCTTGTTTATAACAAAAGTGAAGGTAAGGTCGGCAGTTTCGGCATTGCCCTCGGTGTCCGCCCACTTGTAGTTGAGCTTATCGCGCAGGCTTACAGTTACGGTATAACTGCTTGCATTTGTCTGCACGTTGCCGCTTATAAACATTGTGTCGGCATCAAAGCCTTCGGGCATATACGTCTGGCTGTTGCCGCTGTAGGTGAAGCTATCGGTATCTTCCGTAGGCTTTGTTATCTCCGCGCGGGAAATGGTGAACTGTGCCACAGCCCATAGACGACCATAGTTTTCAGTACCCTCAACATATGCCATTACGTAATAGGTGCCGGCATTTGTAGGAACTGTTGCGCTCAAGCCGTAGAAATCATCCGCACTATCGGGAGCGCTTGCGCCCGCAGCAGTATATCTGTATTCAACTACGCCGTACGCAGCCTCCGCATTGGGGAGATTATCGTCGCTGTACTGCCCGTATATCCAGCCCTTTATGGTGAGCGTAGTCGTCCAGCTGTTCGCCGCATTGGATATGCTCCACGAAACGGTGATAGTTTTCGCCAATTCGTTGGTGTTCCACTTATAGTTATTGCTGGTAAGTGTTACCTCAACGCTATAAACACCCTGCGCTGTCGCCGTCATCGTGACAAGACGCTGACCCACGTCGTTGGTGTAAGATATCTGTCCTGTACCGGTGGCATTATCTACCGACATATACTCTTCATAATTGAGAGTATTTGTCTTTTGTGCGCCGTCGAATATGAAAGGCTCTTGAGTGTTCCAATCGATAGATACAGCCTTCTGTTCTACCTCAAACGAATAGGTTGCTTCTATGCCGTAATAGTTACCCGTTTCGGCAACAGTTACCTTTGCATAGTAGGTGCCTGCATTGGTTGTCGAGCTGAAAGGTCCGACAGGCTGCGTGCAAGACGCGTCGGTGTAATATGTAACTACAACACCGTTTTCGTCTTCAGCTATCGTGTAGGCTGCATTGTTTGCAAGCGCTGCAACGGGAGCCGTGCGGTTGTCCATGAAGTCTTCATCAAGGTATATCCACGCATATTCCGTGTTGCCAGCATCTACCCACGCAAACTCGGTGGCCCACTCCAGGGTCGCCTTCTTCATATTGAAGGTTTCCGTGGTGCTTTCTACGTTGAGCGAATAGTTCTGATAAACCGGATCGCTATTCGTATCAAACGCCGCGGTGAACGTGTAGTTCTTTCCGCCGTCCACATCTCTGAACTCGGTATCGTCCGAAAGCGTCACAACAAGGTTGCGCACGTTTTTGCCGAGGTCGGTATAGGTGGCGGTAACGGCATCTTTCTGATCTTCGCCGTTGTAGGTGAAGTTATCATCCACCCACTCCACCGAAACTTCGTAAGGGTTAATGGTAACAGTGAACTGCCCCGTATAGGTGTTATGGTTATCCGCCGTTATCTTGTAGTAAACGGTGTAGGCGGTAACGTTGCGCACAAGCACGTTGGCATTATCTATGGGATAATAGTTGCTGCCGTCGAGGCTGAACGACCACACGGGCGTATTGCCATGTCCCACGACCGTGGAAGTGGTTACGCTTAAATCTGAAGCAACCTGATGCGTTGTTGCATCATACGTTGCGCCGCTTGTGCCGCCGTAGATAGTGAATGAAACATCGCCGTCCGCTATCGTGGCTTTGGTTATTTCATAGGCCTGCGAAAGCGAGCTTTCAACAAACGTCACTTTATAGTTGGTGTTTGCGGCTTTTGCCGTAACATCATACTTGCCGACGTTTGTTGCGCCGTCCGTTATGGTGATAGTAATGCCGAGGTCGTCGCCATTATATACGGTGCCGCTTGATACGGTGTAGTTGGTGCCCTTTACGCCCGTCACCGTGCTGAACTGCTCGCCCGTATATACCTGCTGCATGTGGCTTATAGTAACATCCACTTCGGCAGGCTTTATGGTGAAGTCTTTGGTGACGGTTGAAGGAAGTGCGTAGTTCGAGCTGCCTGTATCTTCGGTAGCAAACGCTGCCGAGAAGGTGTACGTATTTGCATTTACAAAGCTGCCGTCTGTAAGCGTTACCGCAAGGTCAACCTTATTGCCGTTCACATCAAGGTAGTAAGCCGTAACTTTGCCGCTCTGGTCGGTGCCGTCATAAGTAAAGTCATCGGTTACCCATGTTATATCCACCACCTTCGCGGTTATTATTACTGTGGTGGTAAGTTGGGTTGTTTCAAGCTTGTAGTTGGTATCATTCGAAAGCGAGAGATAAGCCTTGAACGTCGTACCCGAAGTTACATCTGTAATGCCGTTATCGTAGCTTACTACAAGTTCTGTGCCGTCAATACCTTTAGCCTGATCCTGCAAGCCGTTCACGGTAGGCGCATAAGGCTTGCCGTCATACTCATTGGTATAACTATCGTTGAACGAAACAGTTACATTAAATGTAGCTTTTTCAATGGTAAAGTTATACGTAGCGCCGCTCACAGTATAGTTAGGGTTCTGTGAGGTATAAGTAACTCTGTAATTGCCGGCATTAGTAGGCGCGCCCGAAAGAGTTATCCAAACAGGGCTTTCCGCCGTGCCGGTGTTCTGCTCGTATTTATAGCTGAACTCTACCGTCACGCCCGGGGTTACCGAATGAACGGTGTATACCTTCTGATTGCCGTCATAAATGAGCGAGCCGTTAAATGAGCCCTCTACATTTATGGTAACTACGGCTACGCTGTATATACCGTAAACATTGCCTGAGGTTTCGCCGACGAAAGTTATATCGTAGTTTGCGGCTATGCCCGTGTTGGTGTCTTTACCTATTATATAATAGGTGCCGCGCTCGAGCGTGCCGTCTGCCGTTACGGAAGTGTTGCCCTCAGTATCGGAATAAACTGCGATATAGCCGAGGAAGTCGCTTGTGCTGTGGCTGTTGTAGAAGCTGCCTTCTGTAAGCGTAAGCGAAAGAGTGCCCGGAGTACCGAAGTCAACGCTAACGTCATTTATCCGCAGCGTTATCTCGCGCTGGTTTACGGTGAGGGTGCTTGCGCTGCCTTGGCCGCTGACGTAAGCTACATTATAGTTGGTAAGTTCCTGCGCCTGCGTTACTGTGAGGTAATAGGTGCCTGCATCGCTGCCCTGCGTGTAGCTGTGCGAAATATTGAACGTTGTGCCTGCGATAAGGAGGTCGGCAACGCTGTCGCTGCCCTGAAGGCCGACGGCCTCTATCTTATACTCGCTGTATTCGGGAGCCTCTTCGCCGTAGGTAGTCGTGCCGGTGACGGTCACGGTGAGGTCTGCCTTATCGATAACAACGGTGAAGTAGTCCGAGCCGCTCGAATACTCGTAATGGTTATCTGCGGTTATCTTGTAATAGATATTGTAGGTGCCCGCGTCCTTTAAGGTGAGCGTTGAGGTGAAGTCGCCGCTCTGCGAAAGGCTGAACGTCCACGTCTGCTCCATTCCGTTGACCGTGGTCGCGCCCTCTGTGAACGCGCCGCTGAACTGATCCGCGCCGTTGTAGCCGAGGCCCGTCGTAGGGGTAACGGAAACACCCGTTATGGTTGCGGGGGTTACCGTGTAGAGATCATCCACGGTGAGACCGCTCGCACCGCTGTTTGCAAGGGTGATATTATAATAGGTATCGCCCTTTTCGTTGGTGAGAGTTACGGCATAGTCGCCGACAGCGGAAGTGCTCGTCACGCCAGCGGTTATGGTGAATACCTCTGCCGCCGTGTCGCCTGCATAGAGCGAAGTGCCGTCCGCATACGAGTAGCCGATAGTCGCCTCGTTGTCGCCGTAGGTGCTGGAGGTCGCCTCTATCTGAACGGTGATCGCTCTGGGCGAAACGGTGAGTTTGCCGTCTGTTATTTGCACGTCATAGTTTGCAAGCGTTGCAGTATAGCCCGAAGCAATGGTCGCGGTTATATCATAGCTGCCCTGAGGGCTTACGATATAAGTTGTGCCGTTTAAAACTTCGGTGCTGACAGCGGCGGATATATCATATATCGCGCCATTTTCGCTTATGCCGTCAACAAACTTGTTATTATCGTTGCTTGCGCTGCTGCCCGAGTAGCTCCACGAGAATGTGGGAAGCGCGTCGCCATACTGCTTACTATCGCTGCCGAGGGTGATATATACAGCCCTCTTTGCCATGGTGTACTGCTTGGTGGTGGCATTTTCTGCAAGCGTGTAGTTGCCGTCCTCGCTTGTGGTGGCACCCTCGTCATCAAACGCCGCCGTGAAGGTGTAAGGGCCGGCATCCTTGAACTCACCCGAGGTGGAAGTTACAAGCGTGTATGTGGTGCTGCTGTCCTGCCCTATGCCCTGGAAGGAGGCGAGCGCCTTTGCACTCTCACTCTGGTCTTCGCCGTTATAGGTGAAGGACGTATCGCTCCACGTGAGCGAGGTTACGGTGTAAGGCTTGATTGTGAAAGTCGCCGTGTTGGTGCCTTCGAGCTTATAGTTGCTATTATCGGGCAGGGATACGGTTACGGTGTATGTGCCCGCGTTGAGCGCGCCCTGCGTGGTGCTTTCGCCGCCGCTTGTTAAAGCGTAGCTGTAATTGAACTCGATTTCATCGCCATTAGCCACGCCGGAGGCAGGGTTACCCGAAACTGCGCCCGCTTCTGCGGTGGCCGTCTGATACCCGCCCGTGTATTCCTTGCCGTCGGGGGTTGGGATATTTACCGAAATAGGACGGGCGGTTATTGTAAGCGTACCGTCGTAGGTGCTGCTCACGTCGCCCGCATAGCCCGCAAAGCTTTCACCCGCTACACCGTTAATTGTGTAGTTGGAGAGCGCCCCGCTTTCCGTGGAGCTGACGCCTGAGATGTAGATACGGTAAGTACCCACACCACTGGCATTTGTGGCGTTCGACTCCACGGAAACGGTAATGTCGTCATCTTCAACAAACTGCAAGTCTGTGTTATTTGCGCTGTCGCCCGAGTAAATCTCCGTTAAATCGGGTTCTTCGCCGTAGACAGACGTGCTGTCTGCCGCCCTGACAGTGACGGCACGACGCTCTATAGTGTAAGTTTGCGTTGTGTGATCAATTTCATAGTTGCCCGTATAGGCGCTTGTGTCGGCCGTGAGCGTGTAATTGCCCGCGTTTTTGAACGAGTTATCTGCGCTGCCGCTTGATACGCTGACATCGAGAGCGATATCCGCGCCGCCGACCTGGTCGCCTTCGAGCACATCGAGCGTGGCGGTGACGTCATTCAGATGGTCTGCACCGTCGTAGGTGAACTTATTGTCCTCCGCGCCGCTCCAGGTTATGCTTGTAGAGTACTTAGAGATAGTAACGGTAAAGCTGCCGTTTGTGTAATCGTTGTGGTTGTCAACTCCCGTTATGCGGAAGTAAACGGTGCCGCTATCGGCAACGTCGCGCACCTGCGGCATTGTTGTCGACCAGTCCGACGAGCCGTTCAGTCTATATTCTATGGTATAGCTGCTCGAAGTAAGATTTTCTGTGCCGTTTGCCGAGCCGTTATCCGTCTTTGCAGTGACGGTTATGCTTACAAGCGCGTCATGGTCTGCCGCATTATAAGTATCGCTGTAGCCGGTTGCGGAAACGGTAAGGTTTGCCGCGGTTATTTCAAAGGTCGTGCTCGCAGTCTGCGCCGCATAGTTATTGGTTTCAGCAACATTTGCAACTACAACATAACTTCCCGCTTCGGTGGGACGGTTACTGCTGCCGTTTTGCTGCTGCGTATCGTCCGCCTCGTAGTATGTAAATGTTGCGCCTGCAAGTGCGTCAGTTACTTCCTTAACGCCCGTTACATTTGCCGAAACGGTGGGTTTGTTTGCGACTTCTGAATAAGAGCCATACTGCCAGCCGGTGATAGAAACGTTAAGCTGATACTGCGTCTTTGTTATGCGGTACCACATTGTGAGTACTGCGCCGCTGATGCTATCGGTAAGCGTTTCATTCTCCTGCGCGCCGGCATTGAGAGAGCCTTCGTTCCAGCAATAGTTGTTGAAGTCTTTAAGCGTTACCGTGAGAGTATAGTCGCCGTAGTTACTGCTTTCGGTATCATTCTTGACTGTGTAAAGGCTGTCGTTTTGAGTAACTGTAGGTCTAAGCGTTTGACCGTTATCATACTCAAGGTATCTGCCCTCATTCTCATAGCCGCCCGTAAGCGTAGGGGCATTTACCGCCTGCTTTGATACGGTGAACAGAGGGGAATCTTCGCTGCCCGCGGTAACGGTAACATCCTTATAATCGCCCGTGCCCGCGAGGGTGGCGGTTACATAATACTGACCGGCATTGAATATAACATTGCCCTCGCCGTCGGCGGAAAGCTGCGTCCACGAGTTATCCAGATTATCCTTATAATAATAGGTATATTGGATATCCTGCGCCTTGCCGAACTTAAGGTCGCTTATCTGAGGCGAATTGCCCTGCGTGCCGCCCGTTATATATTCCCAGCCGCTCATAGTGAGCGTAAAGCTGTTTTCGTCCTGAGCGATATTCCAGGTGTATGTGGGATCGTCGCCCGAGGTCGCCCACTTGAAGTTATCGTCTTTAAGCGAAAGCGTTACGGTGTAGTCGCCCGCATGAAGTGCGGTGAGCGTGCCGGCTTCGCTGTCATACGAAAACTCGGTGTAAGCGCTGCTCGGCGAAATATTTATCGCTTTGCCGTCGTAGCTGCCGAACGTATAGGTCTGCGCGCTGCCCGTGTAGGTGAAAGAAGTTCCATCCGCGGTGGGGCGGGTAACAGACAGCTGCGCGATAGTCCAGTTCAGCGTGCAAGTGCGGTTGGTGCCTGCGGGTTCAGATTCACCGCTCCACTTGTAGTTGCCGTTCAGCGTTACGGTTATGGTATGGGCGCCCGCGGTGGTCGCCGTGCCCGCCGTGTTGGACGAGCCGTCAACCTCGGTTATGCTGTAGCTTGTGCCGAGGCCCGCGCCTGAGAGCTGCACGGAAATATCCGCGCCGTAGTTATAAACATACGAATCGGGGGTTGCAACCGTGGGCTTTTCAACGCTTGCCCTTGCAACGGTGAAGTTGGTAACATTTTCGCCGCCGTAGCTTGCCGCGCCGTAGTTATCCGTTTCGGCAATGCTGCCTACAACGTAATAGTAACCTGCGTTGAAGGTGGGCGTTGAGCCTACACTTACGAAGGAGTCGGAGCCCGTGCCGTCGAACGCTTTATAATAATATGTAAAGGTGACGTCCGAGGCATCGCCGTATTTTACGGTAATGTCGCTTGGCTGAGCAACTGTGCCGTCGCTGTAAGTCCAGCCGCTTATGCTGAACGAAAGGGTGTTTTCGTCAGCGGTGATATTCCATGTGAGGGTAACGCTGTTCTGCGTGCTGTCACTCCACTCATAGTCTGCCATTGCCGCAGCGGTGAGCGATATTGTAACCGTGTAGGTATCAACGTCCTTGGCGGTGAGTTCAAAGCCGCTGAGCGAGCCGCCGCTCTCGCTGAGCGTTACAAGCGAGGTGTTAAAGCCGCTTGCAAAAGTTATGGTCTGCGTTTGGTCGCTGTTGTTGAATGTTGTGCTTACGGAGTTGCTATTGTTTCCCCAGGTGGGGATGGCCAGCTGCTGCCTGTTTATGGTAAACTGCAGGGTGACTGTGCCGCCGCTCTGCGTAACGCCCTCTGCCCACTTATAGTTGGTGCTGTTTGCGAGCGTTATGGTCACATTATAGGTGGCCGCGTTCACCGCCGTGATCGTGCCGTTTGCATACGAGGGCTGCGTGGTCACGGTTGTGGCTGCCGCAACGGAAACACTTATTCCGCAGCCGTCGCCATACTCATCGCAGAAGCTGCTGTATTTGCTTATTGCAACGGTTATGTCGCTGCCCGTAAAGCTGCTGCTCGAAGGAGTGCCGAGCACGGGCATTGCAAGTTCCTTGGGAATTATGTTCCATGTTACGGTGGTTTCGGCCTCGCCCTCGCTCTCGTTCTGCCACTTATAGTTGTAGGCATTTGCAAGCGTGAGCGTTGTGGTGTAGGAACTTACATTTACGCCGCCAACATCGGAGGTGACTGTGTATATGCTGTCGCCGGTAAGGCCGGAAGTTTGCGTAGCGCCGTTATAGGTTTTATTTTCAACTGTTGGCGCCTCCACCGCCTTGCGGTTTATGGTGAACTCGACCGTGTTGGAAATACCGTATGCGTAGTTACGCGAGGAGCCTATGGTGACATAGAGCTCATAGGAGCCAGCCTCGGTGGGTGCCGTGGTCTGATCGGTTATAGCCGATTGGCTTGGATCGTTCGGGGTGCCCGAGTAGTGATGGATATACTGGTCGCCTTCGTTGCCCGCAAGAGTTATCTGAGCTTCGGAAGGAGTTTCGCCATAAGTCCAATCATCAATGGAAAGGCCGGGCGTTGCAACAGCCTTGTTTACCGTCCATGTATATGTAACTTTTTTATAGTTCTCGGGATCGCGAGTGCCGTCGCCACTCGCCGCCCACTGATAACCTTCGCCAATTCCTTCGTCTTTTATAGTAACGGTTATAGTGTAAGTGCCCGCCGCTGTTGCGGTGAAAATTACATTGCTGCCATTGTACTCTACCGTAAGACCGGTATCGTAATGAGTATCGGTATCTGCGGTATCAACGGCGCTCCAGGCTATCAGCTCCATTATCTCGGAATTATACCCGGTCATCGTGATTTTGGGATGATTTACCGGATCGTATGTAGCGGCGGTGTTATTGAATCCCGGTTGAGCGTAATCCTGCGGAGTTATATTTTCGGGAAGATTATAAATGCCGCTTTCAATATCCTGGCCGCTCTCGTGATAGGTGAACACTACATAATCATCATCGATCTCGAGCGGGCCGTCATGGCTTTCACCGTTCGACTTATAATATTTAACGGAGTATCTGCCGGCAGGAGCCGACGCCAGCTGTATTGTTTTGGTAGCAAGGCCACCGCCCTGATACAATATGGTAACTTCCACGTCGCCGGGATCAACTTCGGTATAGGCATACTGCGTATTGGCTATCGAACCGCCCCAACTTACCATCTCAGCGTTAATTCCCGAAGCCTCTATTGTAGCCTCAACAGTTTTATATATATTGCCCGAAGCCGCATCGGTACCGGTGTATGTAATAGTTAGATTTTTTTGGGTAGTAGTACCTGCATTAGTCGACATATACAAATCGCCATCGATCGAGTAATCGACTGTAGGTGCAGAAGTGCCATCGTTATAGTAAGCGGTAACAACAAAATCATCAAAGTATGCCGATATATTATTGGGGCGCAGATTAGTGCTTACGCTACCTGAAAATCTCGAGGGTATGTTATTTGTCTGCGTGCCGGCATTAACGTCGATACTTATAACTTCTCTGTTGGTGAAGTCAATGCCGATCACTTCAGAATAAGTCGCACCGCTTGGACTCGCATACGTTATCGTAACGTTATTGGTTCCCTCGCCGGTTATCGAACCGGTAACCTCATATTGCGAAGTGTTTAACACGGTGCCTTCGGTATCCTCTTCACTTTCATAGTAAGTCACGACGAGGTATTGTTTTACATCGTCGCGCTGCATATCTGTGAAGAATACGGGATAACCCTCGGCATTTACATACAGCCCCGCATAGTCGCTGTCTGCACCGGCCTCCGATAGCTTACTTGTATCTATCTCAACAGTTATGCAAGGATATGTATCGGCAGAGGCGGTCGCCTTAGGCAAAAAGACAAGCGAAAGGGCGGCGCAGATAAGCACCAGCGCCGAAAGTATTGCCAATGTCCATTTTTTAGATCGCATCATAATGCACCCCCGTTTTAAAAAACAGCATAAAGACGCTTGCAGTACCCCGCTTTTGCAAAATTTTGGCAGGTTTTGCCGATTTGCTACGGGCGCCGCAGGCGCAATATTGTAATAAATGTTACAATTTAATAAATACTGCAATTTATATATTTAATGTACTTTGTTTTGCCGTGTAAAATTACCGTAAGTTTTGGCAATTTTTGGCAAAATAAGCACTTTTTACCTGATACATCATCTGCCGCCATGCCGCCTTTGCAACATTTTTTGCCGCGCGCAGTAGTTTTGGCAAACTTTTTAAAAAAAAGTATAAATTTCCAAACCTCAAAATTTCATAAAGAATTTTTGGTAAAACTATTGAATTTTGTTGAGGTTTGTGCTATGATTAGGTTACTTAAAGAAGCTGTAACTTATTCTGTAAACCTATACTTTTACAGAAGCCGTTTGAACGCGACGCCCCCACCGCTTACATCGGACGGGGCGCTGTTTTTTTATCGGCACACAAAAACGGACAAAAATCAAAAATAAAGGAGTTACAGCAATGACATACGGATATGCGCGCGTTTCTTCGCGCGACCAAAACCTTACGCGCCAGCTTGAGGCGTTTGAAGAGTTCGGAATCGAAAAAAGACATATTTTTTGCGACAAAGAAAGCGGAAAAGACTTTGAAAGAAGCAGCTATTTGAAGCTGATAAAAAAATTGAAGTGCGGCGACCTGCTTGTGATAAAATCGATAGACCGCCTGGGCAGGAACTATAATATGATAATGGACGAGTGGGGACGGATAACCAAGGACATTCAGGCCGATGTGCTCGTGCTCGACATGCCCCTTTTAGACACGCGCGAAAAGGCAGATACGCTTGTGGGGAAGTTTATTGCCGACATCGTGCTGCAGGTGCTTTCGTTCGTGGCCGAAAACGAGCGCGAAAACATACGCGCGCGCCAGGCCGAGGGCATTGCCGCCGCTAAAAAAAACGGCGTTGTGTTCGGCAGGCCGAAGAGGGAATATTCGCCCGAATTTATCGGCGCGGTGAACGATTTTTTGGGCAAAAAAATAAGCCTTGCGGCGGCCGTTGAAATTACCGGCACCTCCGTGGGCAATTTTTATTATCACCTGCACAAAATAACCGGCGACAAGCGCGGGAATTGAATGTTATTTTTTTTATACCTCCCCTTTGAGGGGAGGTAATATCTTTGAGGGGAGGTAATATTGGGTGGGCGGGCGGCGGACATGCCGTCGAGATAGGGCATGTCAATGTCCATGAATACGATGTCGTACTGCGGCTGATAGCCCGTTAAAAAATCTACCGCGGAGGAAAAGACAAAGACTTTGAAATCTCTGCCGTAGCGGGCGAGGTAGTCAGATATAAGCTGCCTCTCCTCCGCGCTGTCCTCCACTATTGCAACCTTAAACACTTTATTTATCCCCCTGTATAAAGAATAATAGCACACTTTTGCCGATTTTGCAATACTATATTTCTTATGACAAAATACGCAAAGTTTGCATATATTTTGTGCATAAGGCGCGTAAAGTATATAAAAAAGGCAGCCGCGGAGCGCGCAAATTGCGCGCTCCGCGGCTGCCCGTCATTTACTTAAACGGATATTTGACCTGAAATAATATTTTACTTATTATTATGCAAAAAACTCAGAGGGCGCTGTAGCTTTCGTCGTCGACGGGCTCGAGCCACTCGTTGGAGGTGTTTTCGCCGGGGACCTCTACGGCTATGTGCGAAAACCAGCTGTCCTTTTTGGCGCCGTGCCAATGCTTTACCTCGGGCGGGATGACCACCACGTCGCCCGGCTTTAAGCTGCGCGCGGGCTTGCCCCACTCCTGATACCAGCCGCTGCCGGCAACGCACAGAAGTATCTGTCCGCCGCCCTTTGTGGCGTGGTGAATGTGCCAATTGTTACGGCAGGCGGGCTCGAACGTGACGTTTGCAAAGAAGGGCACGCCGGGCGCGGGCGAGGTGAGCGGGTTGAGATATGACTTGCCGATAAAATACTGCGCATAGGCGGAATTTTCGTTGCCGAGGCCGAACACGTTTGCCTCATCGAACTGCTTATACATTTTTATGTTCCTCCTGAAAAAACAATTTAAAATATTTATTTAATTAAATAAAATTTATTTTTTTAATTTTTTTATATTTTGTCACGCGCATATTTTACCGACGCTTTGCGCGGCGGCACGCGGCCTTTTACACGGTATATTATATCACCCGCCCGCGCCGATGTAAAATACTTATTATGTATTATGAGATATGCTCCGCGGGCATTGCCGGCTTACCGCAAACACGGGCGCCGCCCTGACGATGTACGGCAGGGCGGCGCCCGCATGTTATTTAAAAGATGACTATGAGCCGTTTATTGAGCTGCCTTGCATAGGCCATTGTTCGCGCGGTGCCGCCGCTTGCCGCCCGCACCATTCATATCGCCAGCCATGTGCGCGCTCACTCCCCGAAGCCCATGGCGATACTTGCGGCGCCTTTGGCAAAAACAGGGATATCGGCCTCGGTTATTGTGGAGATATCGCCCTCACTCACGCCGCCGTAGCCGAGCGACATCAACCTGTCGGCATGGGCATACATGGCCTTTTCTATCATAGTGCGCACGAACCTGCCGTTGCCGAAGTCTGGCGTGCCGCGCTGTGCGGCATATATGTCCCTGAGCTTATCCATTGCGCCCTCGGTGAAATGCACGCCGTATTCCGAACCGAGCCCGCGAGTTATATCCATGAGCTCGTCCACGGAATAGTCGTCGAAATTGAGTTCAAAGGATATGCGCGATTTAAGGCCCGGGTTGCGGGCGATAAATTCCCTCATTCTGTCGGTATAGCCGGCGAAGATGACGACTACGCTGTCGCGCCTGTTCTCCATCTCCTGCACTATGGTATTTATCGCCTCGTCGCCGTAGCTGCCTTGCTTTTCGTCCACGAGCGAATAGGCCTCGTCGATAAACAGCACGCCGCCTTCGGCTTCCCGGAATTTGCTCTTTACAAGCGGCGCGGTGTGGCCGACGTATTTGCCGACGAGATCGCCCCTGCCCGCCTCAACTATGTGGCCGGAGGAGAGCACGCCGTTATCGCGCATTATTTCGGCAAAAAGCCTTGCAACAGTCGTTTTGGCGGTGCCGGGATTGCCGAGGAAGGCCATGTGCATGGGCAGGCGCTTGAACTTCATGCCCATTTCGGCAAAAATTTTGCCCGCCCTGCAGTAGTTTACCGCCTGGTTCATCACCTTTTTGACTTCTGAAAGGCCGGTGAGCGACATGAGCTTTGCATACGCGGCGCCTGCTATCTCCCTGCCGCACTCCTTCTCCCCGAGGCGCTTTACCGAGAAGTATTCGGGATAGGCCGTCTTTTTGAGCATGTCGCCGTACCATTCGTCGTACATTCTGCCGAGTTCGGAGGAGCGGTACGTTTTGCCGGGCAGGATATCTGCAAAGAGGGCGCCGTCGGCGGCAACGCCGTTCTTTTCTGCCAGCCCGCAAAGATAGTTTTTGGCCCTTTCGGCATCGACTACGGCATCGGAATATTCGCATACCGAAAAATTACTCAGATTTTCAAAGAAGAGCGATTTTTCCTTTTCAGCGTTGAGGGGGAAGCAGAATATGGTGAGCACGCTGTTTTTGAATTGCTTTACAAGGGAACATATATTCGCGATAATGTCATCAACTGAACCGTCGCCGAGGCCGCGCCCGCCTGCACCCGCCCTGAAGCGCAGCATCACCGTGCCGCCCGTGCAGCAGGAATAGAGCTCTTTGAGAGAGCGGATGTCGCGGAGCGAGAGGCTTGATACGCTTATCGAGCAGAACCTGCGGCTCTTGAGCCTGCCGTTTGCCCAGAGTGCGGCGATGAGCTTTTTGGCGACCTGCTCGCGCATATCGTAGTTATCGGAGCGAAGCACATAGTGCACGGGGTGCCCCAGAAAACGGCCGGAGTGCGGAATGTATATGCGCCCGAATTCCTCGGCGAGCGCGTCCTCCCACAGATTTTCGCGCACAAACTTTTGGCACTCCTCCTTTGAGGAGGGCTCGGCCATGCCTTCGCTGTAAAAATATTCGTCGGAGAAGATGCCGCCGTCATCAAAGCCGAGCGAGCGGCGCATACTGCCGAGCAGCCCTTCGTAGCGGGACGCCCTGAAAAAGCGCCCGTCCTCGGCGGCCTGCAGTTCATTGTAGAGCGCGGCCGAAGTTATCTCGCTCACGCTCACCTCCCCCACGTTGAGTTTGAAGTATTCCCAGGGAAAGCTTACGTTTTCAACGCTCTCTCCGCGCTCGTTCATAACTATCATGCAGCCGCTGACCGTGCCGTCGTCCTCGCCGCTGATAAAGCAGAAGGTATTTTTGCCGTCCATATTATACCTTTTGCCCATGGCGGCGTACTCTGCCGCCTTGCCTTCGCCGTCGTCTGAAAATTCGTCATTGAGTTTTGCGGTGAACTTATAAAATATCATAACTTGCCTCCGTGCGTATTTTCAATTATATTATAATGCAACTCATGTACCAAAAATGGGACGGATGCGCGGTTTTTATTATTTTTTAATGCGCCCTTTTAAGGCGGCGGTTTATGAGCGGCAATGCGGACGGGCGCGGTATTTGCACGGCAGCATAGCGGGGCGCGCGGCTTATGCCGCGCGCCCCGCAATAAAAAATGCAATATTTAATTTTAATTTAATTTTAATTTAATTTTTAATTTATTTATTATTTTCAATTTTTGCCCCGAGGGCCGCCGCACATTTTTTGATAAGCGCTTCCTGCAATTTACAGGCTTTGGAAAAGCCTATACAAAAATGCCTCTGCAAAAAACCTATCGAGAAATCATGTTCTTCAGCTCCGGCGCGCAGCGCCTCGTCCATCATCTCGTCGGTAACGGTAAACTCCTCCTCCGGCGGCGCGGGCTTGAGATCTTCTATTTCATGCGAGGCGTGGTCGGCAACCCGGCACAACTTTTCAACAAAGCTCTCCAAACGTTCGGCAAACCCGTCGCCGCCGCACATAGCGCCCATATCCGAAAACTCGGACCTGAGTTCCTGCGTTTTGGCATACAAAAAATTATACAGTTCGATATATTTATCCATTACATCACCCGCATACACAGCGGCCCGTTCAGCCGCCTGAAATTGCGCTTATTTTCAAAAAATCTTTGATTATTTTTTTGAACGTCCTTTGATTTTTGCATCCGCAGCTTCTATCCGGTGCTGCAAGTCGTCGTCTAAATAGAGCTGCACATCCTTGAGTATATTTTGCGGAATACCGAAAAACGCCTCGGCAACGCTGCCCGCGATGGCGCCTATCGTATCGCTGTCGCCGCCGATGAAAATGGCGTTGCGGATGGTATCTTCAAAATCTTTCCCTTCGAAAAAGCAGGTGAGCGCCTGCGGCACGGTGCCTTGGCAACTTTCGTTGAACTCATAGGTCTTTGAAAGCTGTTCGCAGGTGTAGCTGCCTATTTCGGGATAATACCCCCTTGCACGCGTAAAAAGCTGCTCCTTTGAAGCTCCGTTTTTGGCGAGATATATGCACATTGCCACACACTCCGCGCCCTTCAGCCCCTCGGGGTGGTTGTGGGATATGGCCGTGACCGCCCTTGAAAGGCGCCTTACCTCGTCCTCACTGCGGGCATATTCGCCGACGGGCGATATGCGCATGGCCGCGCCGTTGCCCCAACTGCCGTAGGGCTTGGGGTCATCCTCCAACAACCAGGCGAAAAAGGAAATGCCGTAGCCCGAGGGATATTTTTTTGCCAGGCTCTGCATGATCTCTATCGTTCTGGCAGCGAGAGCGGCGTCGCCTGCCTCACCGGCCTCTGCAAGCGCCTCCGCCACGGCAAGCGTCATAACGGAATCGTCGGTGGCGCGGCACTTTAAGTCGAAGAGGGGAAAATCTTTGCGGCGGCAGTTGTTAAATTCATACACGCTGCCCACAACATCTCCGATAATCGCACCCCACATATACGCCTCCTCGCGTTATTTTATTTTTTATTTGAGTCCTGCAAGGCGCAGGCCCTCATCGGTAAAGCACGAAAGCTCGAGCTTCTGCCTCTTTAAATGCTCCTCCTGCATGAGCACATGGTAGGCTGTTGCAAAGAGATCCTCGCTTATCTCGCCCTTTATGAAGTTTGAAAAGGCCTTTAATATGCGGCGTGCGCCCTTGAGTTCGGCGCGACAATACTCGAGGTCGAGGTAGTGGTGCATATGCTCGTAATATACGCTCCCGTCCTCGTTCTGAAAGTAGCCGTGCGCCGTCATATCCGATTCGTCGGCGCACTTTCTGTGATGCTCCAAAAAGCCGTCCGCCGATTTATACACCCCGAAACTGCCCTTTATGCCGTTCTCATCATACTCCTCGCTGCCCCAGCTGCACAGTAGCGTTAAAACAAAGGGCTCGTCGCCGTACAGTCGGTACCCGAAGGGCGAGAAGGGCGAGACCACTATATCACCCTTTTTGAAGGGCGTGGGGAAGTCGAACCACATCCACTCGAAGGCGCGCAGCAGGCTGCACTCGGGCTCGGCAAGCCCGTCCGCATCGACGGAATACACCGTTTTATCCGGCCCCGTCACGATATTTATGCGGCATATGTCGCCTATGTGCAGCTTTTCGAGCTCGATATAGCGTATTTCGGGGACGAGGCCGGCGTCGAGCTCGGCCTCGGCAAAGCAGTCGGCAGCACTTTCGTAGAGCATGCTCCACCGCGAAAAGTCCTCGTCGCCGTCATACAGCACGCGGTAGCGGTAAACATACTTTTCTTCGTCTTTATAAAACCTTTCGACGAGCCCGTTCTGCAGCGATATAAAGGCGCGCAGAAACTCGTGCAGGCTGGCCGCAAGCGCCTCGGGGATATCCATATTGAGCTTGCGGTGCCCCTCCGCCACGGCGCAGTCGGGCATGGTATCGGCTATCTCGCTCCACGCGGCATGCTTTTCGGCGAGCGTTTTTGTGCGGTTGTGCCACACTATGTACGCGCTCTGCAGCGGCGTGCAGCGCTTATCGAAGCCGATCTTCCGCCAATGGGCGGCTATATCCTTTGAATTTAAAAAATCGGTAACTTCAAACATAATACTTCCCCTTTTGCGTATTTCCCCGTCAGGCAAGGCGGGCTTTATCGGCAAGGTGCCTTTCGCCCGCGCAGATATTGAGGGCAATGCTCTCTATAAGGTAGCGGCGCTCGCCGAGAATGAGAAAATCGGGCGCGCCGAGCTGATACATCCTCGCAAGGCGCTGCGCGCGTATAACTACGTTATCCGTATACGCACCGGCCGTGATAATATTTTTTACAGACGCGGATATTTGTTCTTTAAGTTCGGATATATTTTTATCGCCTACTTCACGGCATACGTCATCTATCTCCCCCTCCTTTGCGCAGATGGCGGCGACGTCGGCCTTACCCGCATCAAATTCGTACTCCGCGATGATAGTCGCCTTATCCACACTTTCGGCAAGCTCTACGGACACATCGTCCGCATATATTGCAATATACAGTTTGCCGCCATCAACAAAGGAAAGCATTGTTTTGAGATAGTCTGCCGGCGAAAGGGCGTAAAAGGCGTCCTCCGATTCAAAGCAACTGCGCGAAAAAATTTTGGTCATATGTAAGCTCCTTATTTTATTTTCGCTTACATTATAACACTATCTGTGTACCAAATTAGGGACATTTACTGCCGTTCCGCTCAACATAACGCAATTTATTACCTATACTTCTCAATCGCCGCATGCAAATTTGCGGCTATTTTTTCACGCAGTGACTGCGGGAATATCACCTCTACAGCGTTGAGATACTGCATTGCCCAATACTCCATTGCCATAAGACTGACGTTTACGCTCACCTTAAACTTTTCGCCCTGCGGAAAGATGCGGGCGTTGTCGCCGAACCAGTCCACCACCTGGTCGAGCACGCCGCCGTCACATATAAATTCGACATGCTCGGGCCTGGTGGCGAACATATAGGGAAGGGAAGTTGCTATCTCCTTATAATTTATGCCGCTTTCGTAACCCTTCAAGGAACGAAGAGGCGTTGCAGCTTCGTCGGAAAGGCGCATATCGGTAATTCTGTCGAGGCGGTAGTAGGTGATGCTGCCCCACCTTTCGTTGCACGCCATAAGGTAATAGCGCTGGTTGTGCAATATGAGCTGATAGGGCGAGGCAATATTGTCGCTCGACTTGTGCAGCTTTTTATCCGCGCCGTATTTGTTGTAGGCAAAAGTTACCTTTTTGCCCGCCTCTATAGCGCCGTCTATTATATCTATGTTGAGGAATAAAGCGGCGTTATCGGTCTTGCTCCAATCGTTTACCGAATAGATATTTTTGACGTGCGAGCGGAAGTATTTGTTTGAGAGCGCGCACAACTTTTCTATCAGCTGTTTTGAATATTTCGCCGTGATGTGGCGGCTGGAGAGCACGCCGTCGATGAGCAGGCGAAGTTCGGCGTCCTCGAACTCGCGCGAGAGCATATAGCTGCCGCGGCGCTCTGATACGATATCGAAGCCCGCTTCGTCGCGAAGTATTGCGATATTTTTGCCAACCGCCTTGCGCTCTAACTGTATGCCGTATTCGCGGTCCAAATACCCCGCGATATCCTCCTGCTTTAAGGGATGATCGGCGTCGCTGTATTTATGTAATATCTGCAAAATGCGCAAAAGCGCCAACTTTTTAGGTTCTGATGAGTTCATATCTTTGATCCGCCTTTTGCTTTCAACTCGTCATATCTTTGAATAAACATACGAATCATTTTCAATTCCATTGAATCGTCCCTTGTTTTTGCCAACCGTGAGATCGCTTGAACAAAATCTTTAAAGAGAAACCTTTTGTGGCTGCTTAAAGCATTTTGATCAAATTCACTTAAAATTTCATTTATTCTGCCATATGTAATCAAAGTATATTTATCGCCACAAGCCAAACCAATATCAAGACAACCATCATTTTTTGTTTTATACATGAGCTTATGATATTCCGGACAAAGGAAATAACAGTAAATATCTTCTTTTATCTTCTCATCGCTCCAGCCTGCTTCGACTGCCCAGCCGACAGCTATGATATAATATTTACTAAGTTGGGAGGCTTTCATCGATAGATAGTTGTCAAAAAATTTACTTATATCTTTTTCCCCTTTGTAGTATTCCTTTTTCTCCATCTGCTCTTTGACCGTTTTGTCACCATCTGAAAGAGTTATGCCGGCATCTATTTTATTTTCAATAATTACAATTTTGCCTTTTTCTTTATGAAGATCACGAAATAATATATCTATATTTTTCTCTTCTCTTAGAATTTCAAAATTGTTTTCTTTGCAATTTTTGCCTAATAATTCATTCAAGAAATTAGTGACATAATTAGTATCAAATTTTAAGATATTAACCAGTGCGTTTGAATAAGCAAGCTCGCTTTTTTCCACACCTAAAAAAGTAAAGCAATCTTCATCTGATACTATACTTTTTTCCTTAAAGTTATTATATCTCTGCACCAATGTAGGAACAGGTTCCGCTTTCCATAACTTGTCATCTTTAGCCAATTCAAGTAATCTGTCCTGATCTCCTTCGGTTATTTTTTCTACCAACCTACACGCTGAACTCCAAGCCTCGACATTATTTAATACACAAATATTCTTATCGGATAGACTGCTGTACCTCTTCCCCGCATTACCGAAAGTTATATATATGGGCGCTTTTGCCTCATAGATACCCTCACATTCAAAGGTGGCAAACAAATCTTTTTCCTCTTTCCCCTGCATTGAAAGATTATGTTTAAAGTACTCTTCAACCGGAAAACCGCCATATCTTATATTATCTTTTTTTTGCTCGTCATAGCGTTTTTCTCCTTTATTTTTGCCGATTATTTGAGCGGCAGCCAGAGTTTGACAACCGACGGCTTTTGAAATTATTTGATATAAATTTGTACCCGCACGCGTCACATTCAGAACCACGTCAGGGTCAGAATATTTTTCGTCATATGTGCCATTTGGATTCAAGTGAATAAAAAATCTGCCATTATCTTCCTGAAACAGATTTATTATCTCATGACCTATATTATCGTAATTCGTCATATATGTGGCATTGGGAAACACCTTATTTAATATCACCTTATATTTTTTTGTCTTCTGTAATTCATTTATTTGCATTTTTAACATAGCCTCCTTTTATTTAAATAAATTCTACACACAAAATTCTCTCAGTCGCTGCCAGAGGAGCACCATTGCCATGGTGTCGAGCTTGCAGTAGGCGAGAAGGCTTTGGCGAAGATGGTCGCGCTGCTTTCTATCCATTCCGCGGAGGGATAAAAAGGTATCCGTCGCCTCGGTGCCGTTGTGCACGTCGGCAAGGTTGTGGTAGTTGAGGTTGGGATCATCGGGGAACAGCGCGGGCAGAACGCTCTTTATGGAAAGGCTCCCACCCATCGCCCTGTCATACACGAAGCCGTCGCGGAAGACGTCCAAAAGGTCGCGCATGTTGTCCCTTATATTCAGAAGGTGCGCCGACAGATCGGGGAAGGCCTGGGCGAGCTCTTTAAGGCGCGTGCACTCGAACGCCTTGTTGTAGGCGAGAACGCAGGCGTCCTGCGGAATATCCTCCACCAGCCTTTCGGCTATGGCGCGGCGGGGATCGCAATTTTCGTCGGCGAGAAATTCCTTGTGTTTGAGCGCGCCGTCCGGCTCTTCGATATAGTGCAGCGAATACTGGAAGGGCACCTGCTGAAAGGGCTTTATTCCGTCGTACAGCGGTATGCACGTTTGGAAAGTTTCAAAGTCCAAAAAATACAGCGGGTATGAAAGCGTATCCAAAAACGCCTTTATGCCGAGCTTATCGACATGCGTAGACAGGCCGAGCGTCTCAAAATTTACCTGCTTGCGCTGCATATCGTTGAGCGGAATGCCGCTTTTGAGCACGTCGCTAAAGGACACTATGCCCTCCTTGTAATATTCCTCAGCCTTGCCGGCGCGTATGCGGTATAGATCAAACACGTTAGGCCTGGGCAGATTGCGCGAACAGTATTCCCAATACGGGCAGTCATAGGGCTGGCTGCAATGTTTGCCAAGCTCCATTTCGGGCTCTTGCTTTTGCGAGATATATTCGAGCGCCGCGCGGGTGTTGTCTGCCACAACCGCATAGAAGGGCTGCAGTTTTTCGGTTACGTCCTCTATGGTGAACAGTCCGTGAATATCCACCTCGCCGCAGCGAACGTAGTTGTTGTTTATGTATGCTATGAACACGCGGCCGATTTTGAGCCCCGAACTTTCGAGCACCCACTTCTGGTAGGCACAGTCGGCGAGGTACACGTCCTTTATCTCCGTGCTCGACTTCACCTCGTATATATCGTGCCCATCCGCCGTCTTGTGCAGGATATCCACGGCGCAGTAGCAGTTGTTCTTTGAAAAGGCCGCCTCGCAGATGTTCTCTACGCCCTGCGCGAGATACTTTTTTGTATTTTTGAGCATTGCCGCGATATCGAGTTTGCCGTCCTCGGTGTAGGCGGTAGTTTCGATATAGTCGCCCAAAAGCCCCATGGCAAGGTCGCCCACCTCGTTGCCCTCGGCAAAGCGGCGCTCCAAAGCGGGGTCCTCCCTTGCGAGCTCCTTTTTGTATGTATCCATCCACAGCATTTTAGGACACTGCCAATAGCGGGTATATTTGCTCTTAGAAAGTTTCATGATTTTCACCACTCGTATCAAAAAATAAAATTATATATACATTATAATACTTTATCCGCCCGTTTGCAATAGCGGCGCGGTTTTTGGCGGTAAAATGGCGGGCGACGGCGCTATACATACAGCGCCGCTTTTTATAAGGTACTGCGCGCGGCACAATTTTTGCGCCGCGCGCAGTACTTTGAATTTTTGTATGGCTTATGCGGCCTTGTCGCCAAGAAGTTCGACGATATCCTCAAACAGCAGGGTGCCCCTCTCTGCGAGGGCGGCAGCAACAAGCTCTACCTTGTCCCAATTTTTGCGCAGAATTGCCTTTACCTCTTCATACATTCTTGCGAGCATGGCGTTCGTTTCGTCTATCACCGCCCTGTCGTTGCCGTCGTATTCGAGGTCGCAATCGCTGTCCGCGCGGAGAAGATGCAGGCCGCTTGCGCCGTACTTACACACAAAGCGCTGTATTATTGCCGTTGCGCGGCTGAGGTCGCTTTCGGCGCCCACGTCTGTGCGGCCGAATTTGAGCTCGGTGACCGCCCTGCCGGCAAGGAGCACGAGCACGCGCTGATACATCTTTTCGTAAGAGCCGAAGTAGTCGTCGCTCTTGAGAAGCTGCACCACGCCGCGCTCGTCGTTGCTGCAAGAGCGGATAGACACTATGCCCACGCTCTCGGGCTCGAAAATGTAGGCCACGGCAACATGGCCGGCCTCGTGGAAGGCGACTTCC
Source organism: uncultured Clostridia bacterium (assembly GCA_944330115.1). Taxonomy (GTDB): domain Bacteria; phylum Bacillota; class Clostridia; order Christensenellales; family Borkfalkiaceae; genus Coproplasma. The sequence goes on along the minus strand of CALVIN010000004.1, from coordinate 63,062 downwards.
TGCTTGAGTGCGGCGGAGATTTCGTTTACGCCGTCTTCCGCCTCGAAAATGTTGCGGAGCACGGCGCGCATGATGTGCGTGCGGCCTATCTGGGCGCAGCCGTCGAAGCCTGCATAGATGCCCGCCTCGTTGAGCACCGATTCGAGGTCGGCGCAGGAATGGCCGTCCATGAGACGGGCGACGAGTTCGGCGGTGACGTCGTTTGCCACCTTTTTGCCGCTGAGGTAGTGGCGGACTATCTCAACCGCGTCCTTTCTGCGGGGAGTGCATACCTCTATAATGCGGTCGAACCTGCCGGAGCGGAGGAGCGACTGAGGAATATCGTCGATATCGTTGGCGGTGGCTATAACAAACACGTCGCTGTTATTTACGGCGTCGATGCCAGCCTGCACGGCGGTGAACTCTTCGGGACTGCCGTACTTCGAGTGCGCGAATTTATCCATATCGTCGAGAAACACAACCGAGGGCGCGCTGTTTTTCGCCTCGGCGAACACCTCGCCGATATGGTCGACGAACTTATCGTTGGACTTATCCCTGCGGATCGTGAAAATCTTTCTGCCCATGGCGTTTATGAGGTCGGTGGCCATGAGCGTTTTGCCTACGCCGGGTTCGCCGTGAAGAAGCACGCCGCGGGGAAGGCGCACGCCGAGGACGGCATATTTTTGCGGGTCGGTGACCATATCGCATACCTGCATAAGTTCCTGCTTTTCCTTATCGTAGCCGATAACGTTTTTGAAAATTTCCATAAAAACACCTCACTTGTCGTTTTACAGTTATATTATAATGCAACCCCCGTCCCGTTTTTGGTACATTGCCCGCCTTTTGCAAAAATTTTTTTGCGACATTTTGAGTGCCGGTATTATTATCTTCATAAATAAGCCCCTTGCCATAAAAAAACACCCGAGGCTCCTCGGGTGTTTTTAAATTATTATATATCAACTAATTTTTACATTGAATTTTATTTAGTTTTTAAACAGGTTTTCCCACATAGTTATAGATGCCGGCAATATATTTTTATATTCATTAAAGAAAGAACGCAGCTCATCGGGAGTGATAACAACAACATTATCTACCTGCTCTAATTCATCTATATATGGCGCATAAAAATATACAGTATATCCATCTTCAGCATAACACTTATAATCAAATGCGTTTATATGTTTATTATTACCACCCTTTACCTGAACAACAGCTCTTCTTTTATCATTTGCATCACGTGAAATCAATTCGCATTCAATTTCTACGGTTGTAGATTTACTTGCTATTGAATTGGAGAGAACGCAGTAATTATGCTTTATTTGAAGATATAAAATGACCAACTCTTCCAAATCAAAATCCGGCAGATTTGATAGAATATCGTTTTCTATATAAGCGACCTCATATATATTTTTGCCGCACAACCTATTAAATAAATATCTTGAATACTGTAACATTAAGTCGCCGCATATTTTTTGTAAAGTTCCAGCATTAGGTCTATTAAAAGATGCCTTTATCTGCCCGGTGACCTGCATGCTAAATTTATACGCTTCTATAGGCACCACAGCACCTATATCCATTTCATCGCTATAATATGGCATTGCTCCGCCTTTGGCACGACATATCCAATAATACCCATCCAAATCTCTTGTCCAAAAGAGATCGCCAGCCTGCACTTCTTTAAAGACATTTATAGTTTTATTCTTTTTACCCTCTTTTTTTACAACATTGTCGAAAAAATTGTCATAACTATTTATGCGAACATCCTTATCTTTATACACATAGCTCCAACCTATTGCAAGATACTGTTCATTGTTATTCAGACAAAAATCAATAAGCTTTTTTCTTCCGGCCTTGCCTTTCCCTTCACAGTTAGTTTTTAAATTTATCCTCACAACATAATCATTCATAATTTATACCCCTTGCTTTAAATATATAATAACGATAATATTATTTTAAATTATTTAAACTATTTTGTCAATGCCGCCTTTTACACCTCGCCGGAGGCGCGGAGCTTCTGGAAGAGCTCGGCAAGCTCCGCCTTGAGCCGCTCTGCCTTTTGCGCGGCGGCGGGATCGCCCTTTTGCTGTTCGAGCAGCAGTTGTTTGCGCTTTTGCTGTTCGCGCAGAAACTTTTTCATATTGTTTATAAGTTTTTCAAAGCCGCGCAAAAAGTTCTTCAGGCGGGTGATGTTGCCCTTTAAACTTGCGCCGAACTCCACACAGTATTCCGCCCCGCCGCGCCCTATATATAGGCTTGACTTTGACGGCGACTGCCGCTCGGGCGTGTAAATTTCGAACTCCGCAAGCGAGCACACCTTTTGGCGGCGGTATCCCTGTATTTTTCGCCCACGACGATGGTATTTTCGTCAAAAAACCTTTCGTATGCCTCCACCTGCCTGCCTATACGCTCGAAGTTGTCGCTGTCGCTCTTTATCTCAAAGCCGCACAGCCTGTCGGTCACGAGCATGACGTCGCACACCGACGAACCTATGTTCTTCTCCTGAAATATGCGGTAATGTCTGTTTTTTATCATGAGGTATTCAATCAGAATACCCCTCATCTCCCTGTCGTTCATTGTATTTCACCTGCCTTTACGCAGAGGATAATACCACTCCCGATGTACCGAAAAGCGGACATTAAAACGGTGCAGCCGGCCCGGTCCAAACAGTACTTTTATATTCCCGGAAAAAGAAAAAGACGCAATCGTCATGATTGCGTCTTGCCGTCTGTTATATTAGGTTAGGATAAGGTTGCCACGCCGGTTCAAGTCCGCTACCTCGTAAGAAACGGGATCGCCGCCCCTTAATGTTGCAGAGCGCAATATATTTACCTCTGCTATTATAGCAACCGCTATGACCTATGCCACAGGCACGCGGTTTATTCCATTTACCTATGCTCGCACAAATTTTTTATGCGCGATATCGAACGGCGGCTCACTTCTTGTCGCCGTCAGGCGAGGAGGGCTGGCCGTAATAGGCGTCTTTGCCGTGCTTGCGGAAGTAGTGCTTATCGGCGATGTGCTGCGGCAACTTGCGCGCTTCACGCGAGAGACCTTCGGTGAGGTATGCCATCTTTGCCACCTCTTCGACGACGGTGGCGTGATACACCGCCTCGGCAGCCGTCTTGCCCCACGCAAACACGCCGTGGTTGGCGGCAAGGCAGGCGGGCACGGCGAGCACGTCCTCTCTTTTCACAGTTTCGGCTATCACCTTGCCAGTGTTGGCCTCGTAGTCGGCCATCTCCTCCCCGGTCAAACTGCGGGTACAGGGTATGTCGCCGTAAAAATAGTCGGCATGGGTGGTGCCGTAGGCGGGAATGGCCCTGCACGCCTGCGCGAACGCCGTGGCAAACGTGCTGTGCGTGTGCACTATGCCGCCCAGCTGCGGAAATGCGCGGTAGAGCGCCGCGTGCGTGGGCGTATCGGAAGAGGGGCGCAAAGTCCCCTCCACCACCTTTCCGTACATATCCACTACCACCATGTCCTGCGGTTTCATCTCCTCATAGCTCACGCCGCTCGGCTTTATCACTATAAGCCCGCTCGCCCTGTCTATCGCGGAGACGTTGCCCCAGGTGAACAGCACGAGGCCGTTTTTTTTGAGCTCCAGATTGGCGGCGAGCACCTCATTTTTTAATTGTTCAAGCATATCGGCACCTCACATTTTAATTATTTTATAGCATCTCTCTCGAGAGCAGGTCTTCGGCATCGAGCAGTTTTTTGAAAGCGAGCGCATACCGCCCGAACCCCTCGGCGCAATCTTTTTCGGGCAGGGCACACATCTCCTCGGCGCCGCAAAATATTTTTTCGTCGAGGAAGTCGCAAAGATTTTGCTCGCTGCCGCGATAGGCCGCAAGCAGCGCCATGCCCCATGCGCCGCCTTCACCCGCCGTTTCGAGTACGGAGACGGGCGTGTTTATAGCCGAGGCGAGGAACTTCTGGCACACTCCCTCCGTGCGGAAGATGCCGCCGTGGGCATACATTTTATCGAGCACAACGCCCTCGCCGCGCGTGAGTTCGTCCATGCCTATTTTTAAAGTTACGAACGCCGAATAGAGCTGAGCGCGCATGAAGTTTGCAAGGTTGAAGGCGCGGCCGGGAGTATGTATCACGGCGGGCACGCCGCGCTCAATCTCGGTGATATTCTCGCCCGAGAGGTAGTTGCACACCACCGTGCCGCCGCAGTCGTCCTCCCCCGCAAGCGCGGAAGAGAAGAGCAGTTCAAACAGCCTGTCCTTGGGCATCTCGGCGCCCGCGGCGCGGGCAAATTCACCGAAAATATTTACCCATGCGTTGATTTCGGACGAGCAGTTGTTGCAATGCACCATGGCCACCTCGTCGCCGCATGGAGTAGTTACAAGGTCTATGCCGCCGTGCACGCGCTTTAGCGGGGCCCTTAAAACGGCCATGCCGAACACCGAAGTGCCCGCCGAGATATTCCCCGTGCCGGGACGAACGGAATTTGTGGCCACCATGCCCGTGCCCGCGTCGCCCTCGGGCGGACAGAAGGGCACGCCCGCCTTAAGCTCTCCCGAGGGATCGAGAAGGCGCGCGCCGCTTTCGGTGAGTTTGCCGCCGTCGTCGCCCGCAAGGAGCACCTCGGGAAGAATGGGAAGCGCGTCTTTTCCGCTGCGCTTTGAAAACATGGCGAGCATGCGCGAATTGTAGGTTTTTGTGCGCGTATCTATGGGAAACATGCCGCTCGCCTCGCCTATGCCCGCGCAGAATCTGCCCGTGAGCAGCAGGTGGACGTATACGGCAAGCGTACACAACTTATCTGTTTTGCCGACGTGCTCCTCCCCCGCCCTTATGGCGGCGTAGAGGTGCGCAATGCTCCAGCGGGCGGGTATGGGATAGCCGAACAGCGCCGTAAGTTCGGCGGCGGCCTCCTCCGCATCGTTGTTGCGCCACGTTTTGAAGGGCGCGAGCGGCCTGTTGCCTTCGTCGAGCGGGATATAGCCGTGCATCATCGCCGAAATACCCATGCCGCCGAACGTGACGGCATCGGCGCCGATACGGTTTTTTATGTCGCGCTTTAAGGCGGCGTAACACTCCTGCAGGCCGCGGACGATATCGCCATAGGAATACGTCCATATGCCGCCCTCAAGTTTGTTTTCCCAGCCGAACTGCCCCGAGGCGAGCACCTCTCCGCGCCCGTCGATGAGCACCGCCTTTATTCTGGTGGAGCCGAGCTCTATGCCCACATAACATTTGCTTAGATCTGTCATAAATCACCCTGTTTATTTATGCTTTATGCCGTTTTACTTTACTGCCTTTGTTTTATATTGTTTTGTGCGTCTTGTTTTACGCCGTTTTGCTTTATGGCCTTGTTTTGTACGTCTTGTTTTATGCCGTTTTGCGCCACGCGCTCTTACATAGACGATTATATCACACCCCCGCGCAAAATACAATACATATGCAACTTATGCGTTAGTAAAGAAAACGGAGCAAAAAGAAACCCGCCGTGCAGGCACGGCGGGCAACTTATAAATAAATTTTTCAGTCTTCAAGCATTATATCGCACACCGCGTCCATCATATCGGCGGAAACGCCGCAGACGGAAGAAAGATAATTTCTTATCGCCGCGGAGAGCGTGCCGCCCGGCGTGCCGTAGTAACGCAGCATGTAGTCATACATCTTATCCCAGGCAACATAGTTGGAACTGTCGTCCTGCATCACTCCGTTGCCGAGGTCGTCGCGTGTGAGGTCGCCGCGCCAGCGCCTGCCGGCACCGGCAAACGACGTCAGCTCGAAATCGGCCGTAAGATCCTCATATCCCACGCCGAGAAGGCCGCTTATTAAGAAGGCTATCGTGCCCGTTCGGTCGGCACCGGCATTGCAATGGATATATACGGGGTAGTTGCTCTCGTCGGCAAGAAATTCAAATATCGCGCGGATAGACAACGGCACGCGCTCGTCAAAATTTCTGCGCGTGGGGTAGATTTGGTCGAACTCGGGGAGTATACAAGTATAGGCATAGAAGGGCGCCTTTAAATATGCCCCGCTGCCACCCGTGAGATTTGACATCTGATCCTTGTCATCTACTCCCGGGGTGCGTATATCTATCTCGGAATTGATGCCGAGGATCTCGAATACCTTTCTGCCCTCATCGGTGAGCGTAGGACCGTTAGCATAACCGTTGAGCTGAGTTCCGCGGTATATCATGCCGTATTTCACGCTCTTGCCGGACTCCGTCCGCCAGCCGCCGAGGTCGCGGATATTGTCGAGCCCGCCGACAGTGACAAAGCGCACGTCGAGATCTTCGGGCACAAAACTATCGGTGGCAGATTGCGCACCAGATGCCGAGGTGACGTTCCAATAATAGGTTACCCCCGGTATGAACACGCCTACGGAGAGGCTCTCCTGATCTGTGACAAATGAAAAGCCTTCGGAAAGATCCTCGTTCTGCGAAAAGGTAACCGTATAGGGCGCCTCGTCTTCAGTATAGTCCCACGAAAAGGCGATAAACTGGTTGATAAGCGAGCCCTCGCCCGTGTTATACCATTCCAAAAGCACTTCCGGCTGCTCCTCGTACGGCGCGGTGAGATACTCCCTTACGGCGTCGCCGTATATGGGTACAATGCCGCCGCCATAGACGGACGTGAGCGTTATCCCATCCTGCGGTTCTTCCGGCATATCCGGTCCCTCGGGGGTATCCGGCTCTTCAGGAGTATCGGGAACATCGGGGACATCGGGATCGTCGCCGGGGACAACCGCGGGGGCGCAACCGCAGAGCGCTATGAGAACGGCGGTTGCAGCCGCGGTGAGCTTTAATAATCTGCCATTTGTCATTTGCTGCCTTTTCCGAATTTATTTTTTAACTTCTCTTTGAACTTCTGTCTGTCATAGATAAAGAAATACAGCGCACGCAGCAGCCTGCTTTTGTTTTTTACGGCCTCAGGCAATACCGGTACTGGCTCCTCTTCGCCCACATAGTCGTCATGCCCGCGGGCGAGAGCGCGATTCCAGAAATCAAGTCCGCTGAACTGATGACCTTCGCCGAAATCATCCTCAAACTCCGAATCGGCAAACACACGCCTGTCGAAATTGCGGGAGAAATGCATGTAGTACTCAAACGGTCGGGAAACATCGTCGAGGCGGCAATACAAATCGAGAGCATCTTTACCGAATATAGTTTTTACGTCGGAAACAAATTTTATTGCACTTTCCTGCATTAAATATGTAACAAACTGCGTGGGGAAGTCGATATCATACTCATCGAACACGGGTTTGAACTCGCCGTCTTCAAACGTATAGCCTATAGTTGAAGGACACATCTCCGAAAGTATATGCTCGCGTATTATGCCGGTAACGGCAGGCTTATAGTCATAGAAGGTCGAATTTTCGATATCCGACAGATTTTTGCGCTTATCGATAAGGTCGTTGTTTATGTGGAGATAGAACGACTTTATCTTATAGCCGAGCAGCTTGTTGAGCGCCATCTCTATGCGTCCCGAGTAGCCGATATCAAAGAGCACGTCGTTTGCTTTGAATGTTTCGCCAAAGTGCTTTTTAAGCATGGCCTGGTAGCCCTTAAAGTCGGCGTCAAACAGATAATCTTTATAGAACTGTACCAAAAATTCGTCAAACTGAAAACGCTCGATAAAATTTGTCTGGCAACGGCCGGGGTTCCGTTCGCTGTATTCCGCATAGCGTGCCTTTGATTCTTCACTCATTACCGGGGCAAAGAGATCGTATACCGAATCGGGCGTCTGCTGAACAAAATTGAGCTTGTATACCAAGGAATGCATATCCTGTATGCAATTGATATCTGCAATGGCAAATGCCTTGCGGGAAATACGGATATAATTGCTTTCGGGCAAGTCGTTCTCGCCCTCGGCGAGTATGTCATACGCCTTTTTGATTATATAGCCGTCTCTTGCGGCAAAATGTATTTTACGGTATCCCTTGCCGCGCACATTTTCTATCAACCAGCGGGCGACGGCATATATGTGCATGCCGAGCGCGAAGTAGCCGATATACCTGGGATCGGCGTTAAAATCGCTGTTTTTGTTGTAACTTACATAGGGGAAGTCGAAAATTTCGTTGGCGGCAATGGCGCACAGGCTGCGCATTCCCGCAAATCCGTGATAGGCAAGCGACATATCGCGGTACCTATCACCCACTCTGAATATCCTATGATAACATTTACCGGTATAAATACCCGGGTTATCGGCCCTGAAAAGGGTGATGGTTCTGGGCAAATGAACTGCTTTAAGCCCGTTACTCTTGGCATTCTCTATATCGGAGCGATAATTATCGCCGATATGCAGCACATGCGACGGCTTTATGTCGCCGAGGTCTTTTAAAATATATTTATAGAGGGTGCCGTGATGCTTTGTGAGATGCACCTCGCTGGAAAGGTAGAGTTTTTCGTACCCGTATAACCCCAGTTTATCAAGTATGGCCTCTACGCAACCGCGAGGCAAATACATATCGCTTACGATAATTACCCTTTTGCCCAGCTCCTTTGCCAACTCGAAGATATCTTTTGCAAATTTTCTGGGATATAAAAAGCGGACCTCGTTTTCCTGCTCGATATTCTCTATCTTTCTGAGTTTTTCTCTGTCGTAGCCGTATATTTCAGACAATGTGTCGTATATATCGTCAAGGGTAGGCTCTTCAATGCCGGGCTTATTTATTTTTTGTTTTCTATGCGTTATGTCTTCGGCAACTATGCGCTGTGAAGCAAAATTCACATAGGGAGTAGTTTTAAATAATTCGGCAAACGGCTTTTCGAGATAATTGAACATATCCAGCGGATCGCCAAACGGACGCAGCGCCAAAGTATCGAACAAGTCGAAACTTACCACCTCCACTTCGTCCGAAAACAGCATGCGCATGAGTTTGGTGTACTCTTCATATATCGGCGAAGTGTTTGTCATGAGCGAGAAGAAAAATTCTGTTTTTACTCGCTTCTCGTTTTCGATCTCATCCTGAAGGAAGAGCTTTTCGACATGCTCGCGCAGCCGCCTGGGTAATTTAAGGCTATCGGCTGCACGCAGATATATTATTCCGTAGCGCTGTTTGAACATTTTAAATTCGTTGGCGTACTTTTCGTAATAGCCATACGTCTTTAAAAGTTCTTCAAAATAGTTGAACGTAATTATTATTTCCGAAACGTTCTTCAAATACTTTTCTATCGAATCGGAGCGTGCGCTCTGCCCGTCGTGAAAGCAGTATATATAATATTCGTTATGTATGTTGCAAACCTTTTTAGCATGGCAGTAGAGCGTCGCCGAGAAAGCGAGGTCTTCGCCCATGACATGATGGGGATTGACCGCAGAAAGTTTTGCAAAATCGGCAAGGCATGCCTGCCACAGGTCGCGGCGGATAAGTTTATTCCATATGTAATGGAAATGCGAACAAAGCCCGTGAATACGCATGAGTATATCTATCATGCCGCTGCCGTCGGTATCGAGATCGATGAGATGAAGCGGCTCGAGGTTCTGATAAGAACTGATCTTGGGATCGATCTGCTTATTTTTTAAGTCGCCTTTCTTTTTTACATCGCCCAAAACGATGTCGGCGCCCTCTGCCTCGGCCTTGCGGACGAGGGCGCTCACCCAGCCTGGAGTTATTTCGTCGTCGCTGTCTAAAAAGAGTATATAGTCGCCCGTTGCCGCCTCTGCGCCTGCGATGCGCGCGGCAAACAGCCCGCGGTTTTCTTTGAGGTCGACGAGCTGTATGTTCTTATATATGCCGGCATACTTTTGTATTATTTCCACGGTGCCGTCGGTGCTGCCGTCGTTTACGCAGATCACCTGAATATCGCTGTAATATTGATTGAGTACAAACCCTAATGTGTTTTCGATAAATTCTTCAGAATTGTAACAAGGTATAATGAGCGAGACCGTCTTTTTATTCATAAATGCTTGTTTCCTCTCATATAAACAATAAAGCCGCAGAAACGGGCGCAGCATGTGCTGCGCCCGTCCGTAGCTTAAAGGATCAATAGGCAAATGTTATAAGCACATTTACATCATTTCCGTTTGTAGTGGAATACTGCATCGTTATCTCTGTGCACTGTGATTCTTCCACCACGTAGCGCACCGTAACATCGCCCTGAACATCGGAGGCGGTGAGCCCCACGGCGCCGAGGTCGGCGACCTCGGCAGTCATCGTAAGATCGCCGGTGTAGGCGATATCGGTAAGCGCGCTCTCTGCGGGCAGCGAGCCGATGCTTATTTCATCCTGCGAAACGGTGCCGGTGGTCACGCTTTCGGAGAACTGCTCGCCCGCGCCTATGGGGTTGAGCGTGCGCTCGGTGGTGACTACGGTATACGAACCGCCATCGAGCGTGTATTCCTCCTTTAAGGAGGCCACCTCTTCTCCGTCGTTTGTAACGGTTATAGTTTTAACTATCTCCGACGCGCTGCCTGCATTTTGAACAGCGTCGCTTATAACTTCGTAATCGGAAGGCTGGCATGCGGCAAACAGCACCGAAGAGGCCAGAACACATGCGGCAGCCGCCGAAATTATCAGATACTTTTTCATCTTATCTTACCTCCTCTTGATGCAGAAGCCTGCCACGGCAGCCGCTGCGGCCACTGCGGTCACCGCGCCGATTATGGCTGCGGCTGCGTCTGTAGCCGTATCGAGATCCTCTTTTGCACCGTCTGCAACGGAGTTGTAGTCGGCGAGCATCTCATCATACAGTGCGAACGAAAGTCCCTCCGCCTCGGAATCGGCGAGTTCGGTTTCGGTCATGGCTGCGCGTGCATTGTAAACAGCGGTGAGCGCCTCGTACCTTGCGGAAAGGGTGCCGCCCTCGGCGCCTTCGAGAGCCGAAAGTGCTTCGGAGAGCTGCGTGTAGTTATCGGTATATACCGCGTCGAACACAGCCTCGAAAGTCATGCCGGCAGTTATGGCAAGTTCGGGAGTGTGAGCGGTGTCGCCGCTGAACCAGCCTGCAAAGGTGTAGCTCTTTATGCTGTTGCCTGCGGGTACTTCGGGAGCTGCGGGAGCGGCAACCGTTTCGCCGGGAAGTATGGTTACGGTGAGCACGTTTTCACCGTCGACAACGAAGGTGACCGTGCAGAAATCATCTACAAGTTCGCGGTAGAGCGAGAAGTCGAGCCCTTCGGCCTCGCAGTCGGCCAGCTCACGCTCGGTGAGGGCTTCATACAGAGGCTGGAGATCTTCGATAGCCTCGCGCTGTGCGGAAGGAGTCTGCGCCCTGTTGAGCACGGCGAGCGCGCCTGCAACGGAGCTATATGTTGAGGTATATACGGTATCGAACCTTGCCGTATAGGTACCGCCGCGCGTTACAACGCCCGACACGAACTGCGTGCTGCCGCTGAACCAGCCGCCGAATACATAGCTCTTTATGCTGTTGCCTGCGGGAGCCGCGGGAGTTGCGGGAGCATTTACCGTTTCGCCCGAGAGGACGTTAGCGGTGAATACCACTCTGTTGTTGGCAACGAAGGTTACCGTATAGAGTTCGCCGAGCAGCTCGCGGTATGTATCGAAGCTGAGCCCTTCGGCCTCGCAGTCGGCTATCTCTTCGGCGGTAAGCCCGTTATAGAGCTCCTGCACGTCGTAGAGGGCCGCACGCTTATCTGCAAGCTCCTCCGCCGTTTCGAGAACTTCGAGAGCGCCTGCAATTTCGTTATACTTTTCGGTGTATACCGCATCGAATTTTGCGGTATAGGTCACATCCTGCGTTACGACGTCGTCGGCAAAGGCAACGTCGCCGTTATACCAGCCTGCAAAGGTATAGCTCTTTATGCTGTTGCCTGCGGGTGCCTCGGGAGCTGCGGGAGCGGTTATCTTATCGCCCTCGAACATCTCTGACGAGGAGATAGTGGTGCCCTGAGATACGAACTCTACATCGTAATACCTGCCGAGCAGCACGCCGTTGCCCGATGTGCGGGGATCTGCCGTGCCTTCATCGGCAAAGCGGTACCTGACGCCGTCGATAACGGCCTCGCCGCGGGTAATAATGGTATTATACTGCACGTAGAACATGCCGTATTCAGTTTCTACCCACCTGTCCCAGCAATAGTTTACCCAAACACCGTCGGGATCGGAAGGCACGCGAACGTAGGTATATGCCCACTGACCGGAGCCGTTATCGCCCCTTTCGTGGAAGTCGCCGTGCATATACTTGCCGTCGGCATCAAAGTAGATATAGTAAATTGTGAAGTAGGGGCTTGTAGGCGTATATACAGCGCGGCGGCCGCCCTTGAGCTTGTCGCCTATGCTTACGCCAGGATTTCTGCCCACATCATTGCCGGTGGCAAGGTAGTAATAGTCGCCGTCAAGGTCTATCCAGCCGGTGACGAATGTGCCATTATCATAGTACTTTTCGCCGTACCAGCCTGTGTGGCCGCCAACTTTAAGGCCGTTTTCAAACACGAACGTTATATCGCCCGCCTGCTGGCCCGCATAGTCGGAGGTGAGCGTTACCTCGCCGTTTACACCTATGCCGTCTTCATCGAAGTAGTAGTAATCGGTACCGAGAGGTGTCCAGCCGGTCTGAGGAACGCCGGCCGTGAAGAACATATTTTGGCCTTCTGTATTCTGTATGAATCCTGAGAAATCACTTATATCAGTCATGCAATAGCCGCATGCCGTGCAATAGATATATTCGCCTTCATATACATAGCTGTGGCCGTTCTGCGAGCATGAGTTGTTCCTCTGAATGATATATGTATCAAAAATTTCAGGCCCGCCTGAGCCAAGATTATATGTAATAATAGTCATTTCCGTATCGGTTGCCTCAACGGAGATATATACGGCATTATAATCATTTGTTGCTACAGCAAAGTTGAAGCTGCCGCTGGGGTACACATCATATGACTTCTCACCGGTAGAGCCGCAAATGAAATAAACCGCACCGTTCTGCTCATCGACCTGTCCGCCAGTCATAGGAAGAGTACGGGCATATGCATGGTCATGACCAGAGAATACTACATCTATACCAGCCTCATCTACAGCCGGAGGAAGAAGCTGATTTACGAAATCGCTACCACCTGTAGGGTTGGTATAATAAGGCGGCTGATGAAGTGTAAGCACTTTCCAGATAGCATTGCTGTTCTGTGCGTCTTCAATAAGCCAATCAATAGCATCCTGAAGGCCGGCAGCATCACAGTAGTTAATAACAGCTACATATGTGTTGCCATAAGTTACTGAATAGTATGCTGCATTTGGCAACATATTTATAGTGCTTGCGATATTGCCGCTTAAATCGCCGGCATACTCATGGTTACCAAGCACCTGCACCATATCGACATTACTGAAGTTGGAGGAGAATACGTTAAGTATCTCGGCCCACTGTGCGTAGGAGTTCGCGCTATCGACAAAGTCGCCCGTCTGAATGCCAAAGCTGTAGTCTATTCCGGAAGAACCTATAAATTCAGCTATAGTTTCAACATTTGCCGCATTTTCAGCCTGGGTATCGCCGATAACAAAGAAGTTTGTATTTTCACCATCTATAGTTGTCGAGAAATAGTGAACTTCCGACCAATTTGTACCGTCGCCAACTATATAAACATACTCGGTATTGCGCTTGAGGCCGGTTATCTCGGCGGAATTTACAAGCACAGCATGATTCTCGGTTGCGGTGGCTGTTTCACCCATAGCGAGCAGTTCGCTTACGCCCTCAAACTCCGTATAACCGCTTTCAAAAGAGTTGCCGTTGGCCTCATAATCTGCTGCAGTCATGTAGCGCACTATGGCCTTATTTTCGGAAGTGATAGGGTTGGCCAACCAACTTATATGCTGCTGAGTCTGAGAATCCTCGTTAGCCTTTGAAGATACAAACATCGGCCCTATGCTATCACCTGCAGCAACGCGGGTAAACGCTGTGGTCGCAAATGATACATTACCGGAGGCATCCTCTGCCTTTACCTGCATTACAGCGGCGCTTTCAAGATAGCTGTCCGGCAATTTAAGTTTACCGTTCTCATCGGTTGCGCCTACAGAAGTCCCGTCGATATAGAGCGTTACCTCTGCAGCGGGCTGACCTGCGTGCGTAACATAGATATATGCGTTATATTTATCGTTATTGCCAACTACGAGTATATCGGTAGATACAGCATAGTATGCCTCAACACTTACGGTAGCTTCGAGGCAGAAGCTGTTCATTATCGCAAAACCATCTTCGGTCTGCTCCTGGAAACCGTCGATATATGTTACCTTACTTGCGTCTACCGAATATACGAGAGGTATGCCCGAAGCATGATCTTTAGGTATAGTTATTGCTATCTTTGCAATGCTACCCTCTCCTTCGGCAACCTCAGCGACATTTTCATCCTTTTCTACCGTTATCGTATAAGTATTGTTGACCGCATTCGTAAGTACACTGTTTACAGTAAACCCTTCCACGGGCACAACGTCCATTTCAAATTCGCTGCGCAGCGAGAAATCGAAAGTAACGTTATCTACCTTGCTCATATCGGTAGCCACAAGCTCAAGCATATACTCGCTGTTGAGCAAGGGTGCCGACTCCTGCTCGGGAACAAGAGAAACCGTTTCGAAGTTACTGTTGCCGTTTACCGTAACAGTGAACGACTTGCTTGTATAGTTCTGCGCCGAGTCGCCCACCTCTATGGTGATAACGTGCTGACCGTTGGGCACAAAATAGTCGAGCGACTGGGTATTTCCTTCATTTTGGGTAGCGTTGCCCTCGGCATCCTGAGTACCCGTCCTCGAACCATATTCAAGCTCGTTGCCATCTATATAAATATGTATATTTTCAGGAATAACGCCGGTATCAAACTGATTAGTGTAGTCTTTGTACTGGGCGTGTACCTGGAACTTGGACGAATTTATCACCAAGCCGTCTTTAAGTTCGGCATTCTCGATATCGCCCTGGGGATTTGCTATATAGGCAAGCGTTATTTCGGGAGCGTTAGTGTCATTGGTTTGAGCGCCGTATACGAACTGGAAGTCGTCGAAGTAGACATAGCTCTTGTCACCCTTTTTATTTTCATCAACGCCCAATCCTATTCCGGGAACAACCATCAGACGCAGCGCCTGACCTGCCCAAAGTGTGTAAAAGTCACCGGCAATCGGAGTTGTGGTGGTAACACCGTCAGTCGTGCTGTAAGTTGCAAGAGGCGCTTCGAAATAGTGCCAGCCGGCAGGAATATAATCGGCGTAATAAGGTATGCCGAGTGCATCTGCCTCGGTCTGCGACTGTGCAGTAAAGTTGATTACGGCATAACTGCCGGTCACTTTATAAGCGGGGTCAAGGACCATTTCGCCGTCTTCATTCTCTATATAAGCGATCTCGCCCTCGTCATTATAATTATAGCCGTTAACGTAAGCACGTAACCAAAGGTTGCGTGTCCCCTCGGGAACATACATCCATACGCCAACCGCGGTAGGCTTGCCGGGAACGAGCGTTTCGTTAGATTCACCGAAATAAGCACCGTCGGTACCAGTTATATTGGTGAAGTCGTAGTCAACGCGCAGCGAATGTGAACCCATGCGCACGGGATACCCGTCTTCGCTGCTTACGACCTGAGTGCTTACAACAGCACCGCGTCCGGCGTTACCTACCGAGAAATCAGAATCTTCACTTGTGGTGGAATAGTATTCTTCAGCCGGTATAGTTGTTCCTGTTGCTTCGTCATACACATCTTCGAAGTCCCATACTACTGTAGGAATCTGACCTACAGAAACGGATACCTTTGCAGAAATCGAGGGATCTTTAACCGATTTTACGGTGACTTGCGAAGTTGTGTCAAGTGCCTCTTCGTCAGCAACGAAAGTATTACCGTCCATTGCGCCCGCCTTGTAACCGGTGGGTTCGCCGCTGCTGTCATAGCCCTCGCCTATCGTCCACTCGAGGTCGCCCGATTCACGCACGATAACTTCACGATGCTGCCATGTTGCAGTAAAACCAAGGTCGGTACGTTGGCCGAATGCAAGCGTTACTGCCGAAGATGAGAATGAGAGTGTATCGGGATTGCGCAGCTCTACCGTAGCAGAACCCACAACATTATTCTGGTATACCAGCTCTACAGTTACCTGAGTTCCCTCTGCCGGGATAGTTGTCTCATTGCTTACAAACTCACCGTTACCACCCTCGAGGGTGGTCATTTCGCCGTATATCGCATCTTCTTCGCTTACGCGCCAATAAGCCTCGTCAGGCACTTCTGCAGGGAAACCCGCCGTATCAGCGCCTATTGCCGAGAATTCGATAATGGAACCCGGAGTATAAACGAGGTTATTGGGAGAAATCTCTGCCGAAGCAAACACACCCGTGGGCTCGGCATTTGAAACCACGAGAAGCGAGGAGGAAACCGAGCGTTCCTGACCATCGGATGGACTGTTGGCAAGTGTAAGCTCGTCCGTGCCTGCATATTTTGCAAGATATGTAGTCGAACCGCCGCCGTCGAGGTTAGCGGCGACCACACACCCTGCTTCCTTCATCTTGCAAGCAAGATCATAGAGTGAATAACCGCTCGAATAAGGCGACTGACGGCCGTCTGCCACCATTAAAACCACCGTGCCGTCTGCCTTTATGCCTACCGCCGTACGGGGCTGCTTTACTGTATCGGAGGAACTGGGCACAACTTCGCCGTTTTCGACGAGCATACTCGCCGCGCCGATAGCCTCCTTTTCATCGCCTTGAAGCTCGCCGGTACGAATGACAGCCGTATTATCTTCCAATATAGCGAAATAAATTCTGTTGCCCGAAGCATGCACTTCTTTGCCGTTCATAACAAGCGCACCGGTAGGTTCGCCCGTGGCCATATTGAAGAAGTCGCCATTTACCGCTGCAACAATTTTCACATCGCGAGCTCGCTCAGCCGCCGTAACATGGTTACGCACAGTATCCATACCCCATGTGCCGCTGGTATCATAACCTTTGTAGCCGGCAATAAGAGTATTTTGTCTAAGATCGACTTCTATGGCATATGTGACGACCTGATCAGTATTGCTGGGCAAGTCGTTTGTGATGTACTTGGTCTCTTTTACGCCGGAAGATATCGCACTTACTGTAGAAGTGACATTATATCTCTCTGCGTCTGCGCTGAGCACAGGTGCTTCGCTTTGCCACAATCCAATGCCGAGAAAGAGCGAAAGCGCACAGATAAAGCCCGCTACGATCAAAAGATATCTTTTGGTCTTTGCCTTCATTTAATGTTCCTCCTTTCTTTACACTATTTGAAAAGATATTTTTGGCAGTGCTATAAAAAAATTCAGGCCAACGTTAAAAAATGCTGATCGTTATATAAGCTATGCAAATTTTCCGGCCTGAATAATTTTAGTGAAGAGATCTTTGTGTGTTAAGCCGACATAAGCCGACAAAATCTTTTATCTACACATTGTTATTCTATCACACGATGTTTTATTTGGCAACAATTTATCACGATAAATTGTCACACAAACTTCACGAAAAAATATAAGAATTTTTTATATTACCAGCCCGCAACTTTTGCATACAGGCTCAAAAAACCGACCTCAAAAGCCGCCGTATAACGCATATTGCGCGCCGCAACATAAAATGCGGCCTTGAAATTGCGGCAGAAATGATATATAATGATACATGCGCGATATATTTCATGTGCGGGAGGTAAACTTATGCCATTTACAATAGTGCGGCAAGACATAACCAAAATGGATACCGACGCGATCGTAAACGCGGCCAACACCGCTCTTATCATGGGCGGCGGCGTTTGCGGCGCCATTTTCAGGGCGGCAGGCGCCAAAAAACTGCAGGAGGCTTGCAATAAGCTCGCGCCCATACGCACGGGCGGCGCGGCCATTACGCCCGGCTTTGCGCTTGCGGCAAAGTTTGTGATACACGCGGCCGGCCCCATATACGGCAATTGGAGCAAAAGCGACGCCGAACGGCTGCTGCGCTCGGCATACATCAGTTCGCTGGAGCTTGCGCATAAAAACGGATGCGGCAGCATAGCCTTTCCTTTGATATCCTCGGGCATATACGGCTACCCAAAAGACGAGGCGCTTAAAGTAGCCGTATCCGCCATAAGAGATTTCCTCGACACGTGCGACATGGATGTGTATCTGGCAATATTCGACCGCCGCTCCTTTGAAGTGAACAAAGAATTGTTGGGCGCGGTGACAAGTTATATTGACAAAAATTATATATCCTCGCATATATTCCGCCGCAGCACAATCGAAAGCCTAAATACAATAGTGCAGAGCATCCCCTCCCACTCTGCCGCCATACCTCCCGCAAAGGGCGCCCCCGCCGCGGCCGACGCAAAGGCGCTTGACGACGTTTTAGGCGAGCTCGACGAGCCGTTCAATACCACGCTTTTAAAACTTATCGACGCCCGCGGAAAGACTGACGCCGAGGTATATAAGCGGGCCAATATCGACAGGAAGCTCTTTTCAAAGATACGCACGGGAAAGGGATATACGCCCGGCAAACGTACCATATTGGCGCTGGCAATTGCGCTGGAACTCAATCTGCAGGAGACCGACGACCTGCTTAAAAGGGCGGGCTATACCCTTTCGCACAGCAGGATATTCGACGTCATCGTGGAATTTTTTATTATAAACAAGAAGTATGACATATTCGAGATAAACGAAGTGCTGTTCAAATACGATCAGCCCCTGCTCGGCGCGGGCTGATATGTCGCCTTCAAAGCGACCATATGCGGGCCCTCATGCGCTATAATGCAGCCATAACAAGAAAGCAGGAGGGCTTTAAAATGAAAGAAAATTTAACGGAACTTGTATTCATACTCGACAAGAGCGGCTCTATGAGCGGACTGGAAAGCGACACGATAGGCGGCTACAACTCCATGCTCGAAGAGCAGAAAAAAGCGGAGGGCGAGTGCGTTATAACCACCGTATTGTTCGACCACAACTATGAACTGCTCCACGACCGTATCGACATCAGGGCTGTGAACCCGATAACGGCCAAGGAGTATTTCGTAGGCGGCTCCACCGCGCTGCTCGACGCGATAGGGCTTACGATAGAGAAGATAGCAAACGCACAAAAAAACACCGCCGAGGACTACCGCGCGGGCAAGGTGATGTTCGTAATAATCACCGACGGCGAGGAAAACTCCAGCCGGCGCTACTCCGCCGCAAAAGTCAGGGAGATGATAGGCAAGCAAAAGAAACGCTATGGCTGGGAGTTCATATTCCTCGGCGCCAACATCGACGCAATTGAAACGGCGGGAAGATTCGGCATAGGCGCCGACAGGGCGGCGGACTTTGTGGCCGACGGCGAAGGCGTGGAACTGAGCTACCGCATGATGTGCGAAACGGTGTCGGCCTTCCGCAAGAGCGGAGCCGTTCCGCAGTCCTGCCTCAATAAAATAAGAAAAGATAAGCAGCAGCGCGGCGGTAAAAACGGCGACAAAAAATAAGCGGCGCGGCGGTAAAAAATAGGCGGCGCGGCGGCCATTTAAACCCGCCGAACCCGATAGTGCGACCTGCTCAGATATAATACTCATTTTAACCCGCGGCGGGGTGCGGAATTTTTCGCGCCCGCCGCGGGTTATGTAGTTTTTGTTGTTTTTATGTAAATTTTAAGGGACTGCATATTGCGCAGATATAATTTTAATGATAAAATATAAGTATATTAAACAAAGGCCGGGCCTGTAATAGGCACTTTAACGGCGGCCTTAAAAAATCAGGGAGGAAATACATTTTGGCAGCACCGCAAAAGAAGATCTACATATTCATCGGGTCTTCGATAACCGAATTCGCCGCAGAGCGCATGGAGCTGGAGAACTTTATCCACCGCCTGAGCAACGACTTTGAAGACAGATACAACACAAGGATAATACCCGTAGTCTGCGAGGCGTTCGACACCGCCATGGCGCTCACGCGCAAGCAGGACGAATACAACGAGGCCATAAAAAACAGCGATATGTGCTTCTTCCTCTTCTACACCCGCGCGGGCGAGTATACCGTGGAGGAATTCCGCAAGGCCGTGGAAACATTCAAACAAAACTCAGCAGCCGGGCACAAGCGTGGAACAGTCGCTCACCGATTTTATGGGCGAAGTTGACAAGACATATAAGCACTTTTACAGCACTTTTGCCTACCTCGATACGGTTAAATTGTGCCTGTTACTGAACATAAAGCTAAACGCTATGGACTACCTCCCCATAGAAGTGGCAGACGGCAAATGCAGAGTCGGCGGAAAAGATATTGACAGCATAAAATTAGAAAACGTGACAGAATTTGCCAACAGCAAGGATCTTAAGGCGTTGCAGGACGAGCTTGCGCGCACGGAAGAAAAGTACCTGCAGATGAAGCCCATATATGCAAAGGGCGGAGTTGACGACGATTTTTACAAGGAATATGCCAAAGTTGCGGCAAGGCGTGAGAAGCTGAAAAAAGACCTTGAGGAGCTGCGCAAGGCGACCTTTGAACTGATGCTCAACATAAACCGCAACTTTGCCGCGGGAGAAATATCTCCCCGAATGAAAGAGGCACACCGCCTGCTCGAGCTCGGCGACAAGGAGGGCTGCGTTAAGCTGCTGACGGAGGACGAGAATAAAAATGAATTCCGTGCCCGATTACTTGAATTTGACAGACAGATTGAACAACTCGCCGAGCAACGCAAGAATTTTGTGCGCAACTACATACGCGAGCAACGACTTGCCATAAGCGTATTAAATACCATGTATCTATACGCCAAACGGCACGAAGAAATTGACAGGATATATCGCGAAATAATCGCCGAGGCGGAAGAAAACGCCGTTGAACTTGATGTCCTATATGATTATGCTTATTTTCTTTGGAGGCAAAATCAATATGACACAGCCATAAGCTATGCCGAAAAATTGCAGACATATTACAGCGACGGCATAGCAAACGCAACTGAATACGATATTGCCGAACTCAACAATCTGCTCGGGCTTTTATACAGCGATACTCAAAGATTTACCGAAGCTGAGAGATGTTATAAGAAGGCGTTAGAAATGATAAAACGTCTTAAAGAATCTAATGCCGAAGCTTACGAACCTTATCTTGCAACAAACCATAATAATATCGGCAATTTATATAGCGACACTCAGCGATTTGCCGAAGCTGAGGATTGCCATAATAAGGCAATAGAAATATACGGGCGGCTTGCAAGAGCTAACCCCGCTGCTTATGAACCGAACCTTGCAGACAGCTATAACAATCTCGGCAATTTATATAACCACACACAGAGATTCGACGAAGCCGAGGAGTGTTATAACAAGGCAATAGAGATATATGGGCGGTTAGCAAAAGCTAATCCTGCAGCTTATGAACCGAACCTTGCAGCAGGCTATAACAATCTCGGCACTTTATATGACGACACACAGAGATTCGACGAAGCCGAGGAGTGTTATAACAAGGCAATAGAGATATATGGGCGCCTAGCAGAAGCCAATCCCGCAGCTTATGAGCCTGACCTTGCAATGAGCTATAACAATCTCGGCAATTTATATCATAACACACAGAGATTTGACGAAGCTGAGGAGTATTATAATAAGGCAATTGAAATATACGGACGGCTTGCAGAAGCCAACCCCGAGGCTTATGAACCGGGCCTTGCAATGAGCTATAACAATCTCGGCAATTTATATAACCACACACAGAGATTCGACGAAGCCGAGGAGTGTTATAACAAGGCAATAGAGATATATGGGCGGTTAGCAAAAGCTAATCCTGCAGCTTATGAACCGAACCTTGCAGCAGGCTATAACAATCTCGGCACTTTATATGACGACACACAGAGATTCGACGAAGCCGAGGAGTGTTATAACAAGGCAATAGAGATATATGGGCGCCTAGCAGAAGCCAATCCCGCAGCTTATGAGCCTGACCTTGCAATGAGCTATAACAATCTCGGCACTTTATATAAAAACACACAAAGATTTGCCGAAGCCGAGGAGTATTATAATAAGGCAATAGATATATATGGGCGCCTAGCAGAAGCCAACCCCGCGGCTTATGAACCAGACCTTGCAATGAGCTATAACAATCTCGGCGTTTTATATAGAGATACACAGAGATTAGCTGAAGCGAAAGAATATTATGAAAAAGCATTAGAAATTTATAAGCGCTTGGAAAGCAAAAATCCCGGCTTATATACAAACGACGTGAACGATTGCGAAAAAGCATTGCAATCATTACAAGATTAACTCACAACACATAAAAGCACGACGGGGCGGCAATTTGCCGCCCCGCCGTTTATACCGGTTGAGAAAAGAAGAGTATTTTTTGTTGCCGTCCCGCAGTCTTTATAACATCGACCACATGTTCCTCTTCAACCCTATGTAGAAGTACCAAACAACGCCAACACCATAATGCAAGTGATTTCTGTAAGAACATATAATTGACACTGAAATATGAAAATGCTATACTTTATATAATTATAACAATAATTTTATAATATTTTATGTAAGAAGAGGATTTTATGGATACGAATGCAAAAGATGTTCTACATGCAGACTTTGATATCTTTATCGGATATCACGGAACAGAAGATCCCGCCGGTTCGATCAAAAAAGCCGAACAGCTGTTTGAAATACTCAGTTATTCAGGCAAAACAAAACCCTTTTTGCAAACCAAAATAAATATCTCTGGCAACTTTAAAAGCACGCCCATCATCGCCTCGCACAGCAAACTGTTTTTGTTCGTGGCAAACGAAAAAGTAACTACCGACAAAAACGGCGAACTGGACTCCGTTGACATCAATGAAGAATTAAGCGCATTCTATAACCTCCAGGCATACGGCACAAGCGGCAAAGCACGCGTATTTGCATACGGCGGGCTTGACCATGAGCGTGCAGCCAGATTTCATATAATGTTCAACGGTGCCGCAAATTTTAAAGAATCATCAGAAGAAGACGGGTTTAAAAAAGCAGTGTCGGCCATGTTGGTATGGGTGGCAAAGTCTTTAGGCAAACCAGACAATTACTTTGACGATACAATCGAACATTTTTTCGGCAATGCTTTAAACACAGAGGCCGCGATAAACAATGCGATAGCTTTTTCCGCCCGCGAGTTCTTTCACAAACATGCAAAAAACAGACTCGGCTATACGGCCGATGCGTTAAGAAGCGATATAGATTCTTTTTCAAGAATATTCAAAAATATCGCTCAGGTGGAAGGAACCGACAAAATACGGAAAAATATAGACGATATCGGCGCCGAAATATATGAAATAATAAAGAACTGCACAGAAAACGTAGGCTTATACGGCGAAAAACTGATATTAAAAATTAAAAGTCCTCTCGGTTCATACAAAAACAGGTTATTGCAATATATGTATTTGTATGTAGCCAAGACGATCAAAAATATATTGCCGTTTTATATTGACGTGGCGATGTATGAGAAGATCGATGGAGCCAACTGGGAAGAACATCTCAAAAAAAATATCAGCGAAATAGAGGAAATGGTAAAAGCTTCGCCCAATCTGAGCCCCTTCGTTATAGTTGACGGAATACGCGACTTTGCCTGCGGAAAACTTTGGATCTACGATATTTTAAATGAAATGCTCGACAGATTAAAATTCTATAGAGTTGTCGGCGTAGATACCGACTTCACAAACAACAGCGTCCAAAAAAGAATATATAACAGACTTGCGCCAAATACCTTCAAATACTTTATAAGAATAAGCTCAATGAAGCTTGATAAAGAAAAAGAGAGCAAAGAATTTATCGGCGATTGCATTGATATTTTCGGCAAGGAAGATCCTACCATTGCTCAGTATAGCCGGGATGACGTAGTTAAACTATATGACACATTCAATAATTTCGACCTGATCTCTCTTGATGCCTATTGGCTTGTATCTATACTTAAAAACATAAAAAACTATGCCCCTCAAAACTTGATTGAACTATACACATCGCTATGTGAAGATGTTTTGGGCGCAGGGACAAAAAACACCAACAATGCGGCTCAATTTGCTTACGAATTTGAATTTGGCAGAGATGGCTTTTTTAACAACGATTTCTTTTTCAGCAAAGAATGGAAAACTATCCGCAAACACCGCAGCACGTTAGATTTTCTCATTGCGCGCTATTATGTAAATAAGTTGGAGGAGCTCGACTTAAATTACACTGAAGATATAGACGATAAACTTAAGTTTTTTGATATTGTAATGCCCAAAAGCATAACCAGATTTATAGTACAGATGTTATGCGGCAACGACGAAAACCAAAAAAAGGTTTTAAAAATCGCAAAAAATTACTATGATAAACTTGGTTTATACGGTAAAAGCGAATTTACGTTATGGCTTGGCAGACTTTCAAAAAAATATGAAAGAGCCTCCCTTGAAATACTTGAAAATCTGCGCCGCGAACAAATAGAAATATGCAAAAATTACACCGGCGACGACAATACAATAAAACGCAACAATGCATTTTTATTGCGCGGCATAAGCGTTAGTCTGATATACGGCAATAAAGCGGAGGCGTTTACCGATTATATGCATTCGTTGCTGCATGATAAGATGGCAAACGATATCAACAGAGGCTTTCACCTGGAATATTACGGCGATATCAAATTTTCAGGCAGAGCGGGAAGTTATACGCTTGAATTGACAGACGATCTTTCAAAAGGAATAAATACTTTCAGGGTACTTGAAATGTCTTTGGATAAACTTGAAAGGTCAAATAATCAATACACGTATAAAACCGTACTGCAGCTTTTTACAATGTGCAGTCTTATTCAGGCACGAATGCGTACAGGCAATAATGTTCTAAACATCGCGAACTATGTCCCCGGCTGTATAAAGCATATCAATTTTATGATGTCGCAAAGACCGTTTTTCAACAAACTTGACGACGAGATAAGGGCATATTTCAGATGGATCAAGGACGAGCTTGCTAAATTTATAAATATGCGCGCAGATAATTACCGCGGCATAGATATATCTTTGGAAACAAGCGCGTACAATACTTTTTCAAAGGCAAAAGAAGTAAAGCGCACAGGCTGGGTAAAACGCCAAATCGATGCGCCGGAAAACATCGTGGAACATATGTATAACTGCTGGCTCATAGGCCTGCTGTTTTTACCTGACCACAGCGACGAAGAAGGTTATTGTAAAGACAGTATACTAAAAATGCTGCTCATACACGATATCGGAGAAACCGTGACGGGCGATATCGACCGCGCCACCAAAAGCTTGAATAAAGAAAAATACGATAAAGAAGAAGACCAGGTAGTGCGTTCTCTCCTGCTGATAGGAACATACCCTATGGTCAACGCTTCGTTGGCCGATTTCAACAAAGAATGGTCAAGCTGGTTAAAACACAGCGACGATAACGCCGGCATCAACGCTTTGATAGCAAAAGATATTGACGAAATACAAGCGGCATATCAATACTGCAGATATTATTTAAGGCATTCGGGCAACTTCAGCGATGAAGACTGCATCAGATGGCTTTCAGCTGTATACATTGATAGCCCCAGATGCGCTTTACGCACCGACATCGGCAGAATGATAAGCACTAAAGTGATATTAAACAATCCCGAATTTGCCGAATGCATCACGCTGTTACATAATAACTGTAATTAAATTATAATTTACCTCCCCTCTAAAAAAACGCAATACCTGCATTTTATTATATGTTCTTTAAATTGATTGATCGAAGAGCTGCGAGCAGAAAAGCTTGTCGGGGATATATTTGAAACAGCAGACGGCGGCATTGCTATTCAGTGCCGCCGTAAATCACGAATAAAAATCACAACTACTTTGCCGCAGCGGATATTGCACATTAAAAGGCGCAAAAAAAGTTGGCGGCAAGATAAACTTCATTGAGGAATAACAAGATAAAATAATAACTAAACGACGCAAAGCACATTCGGCCAGCGGCTATTCTTTGTCTATAAAATTTATATAAAAGCCACCACTGTAATCATCATACACTCTTTTTTGCATTTGTTTTGCTATATGCAAATCTTTCTTTTGCATAGCAAATGAAATAAGCTGCGTTCCAAGCTCATACATCTTTGATTCATCCACGCCGAAATCACTGAATGTAGAATATTTGGGCATAAATTTAAATGCAAAGTCTTCATCCTTAAAAAAGCAAACTTCAAATTGACGTTCGTATACTTGAAACACTACTCCATTATGTATGAAATGACTATTGCTGCCCAAACAAGCACATGAAAAATAAATTTCATTTTTCACTTTATCATAGGACAAACTGCCTGCCGGCGCGCACTCATAGGTTCCCAACGGACAATCAGCGTAACGCTTAACGGACACCTCATCTGTATCAATTCCGAGTGCCGTAGACAATAATTGTTTTACAAGTTTAACAAATTCTGACCAAATTTGTTCCGTAATCTCAGCCTTTAAAATCTTGCCAGATCTACTTTCAGGTGAAACTACTAATAAAGATCCGCCCGTGTCACTAAAATTGATATGAAAATAAAAGTAATTAGCAAAATCTGCTGAATCTACGACATCGGATTTACAGTCAAGAATCTGCGCTTTGTTTTTCTCTTCCTCTTTATCTTCATTTTTATTTTCGTCTTTGCTAATGTTGCACGCAGCACTTTCATGCACGCATGCAGATATGCTAGCCAACATTTTTTTCAATATTTCATTTGACTTTTCCAGCTTTTTTATTAAAACGAGCTGATCGGTGCTGAGATAAAATTCAAATTCATCGTTCAGAGAAGTTTCCTTGATTTTAACAGGGAAAATTGGTTTTTTATAGTGTACCGCCCTATCGATTTCCTTTGGAACCCATACAGAGGACTGTGCTTCATCCGATAGTATCAGGACAAAACATGAACAATTCTTAATAGCACGATTAATTACCTGGGCATACTTTTTCCCCACAGGTATATCACCCGGCGCCATCCATGTTTTAATTCCCGATTCATTTAAAATCGCGCGCATTGTTTCAGCTTCTATGTAATTTTTAGAACTGTAACTAATAAAAGCATATCCACTTGTTTCCATAATCCCTCTTTTTAAATTTGAGCATATAACATTATAGCACTATTTTGATACAACTATAAAATTTTGTCAATACTGCATAAATAATAGCCACTATTACGAAAGGATAGCAACCAATATCGGAACAAGATTTATCAGTTATTTAACTTAATATTTTAATTCGCCTCTATATTAGCAAGCGGGGCGCGGAAAACTCCGCGCCCCGCTTGCCATTTATACAGAGCAGATAAGCATATATTTTATCCAAAGCAGATAAGAGTTTAAGATATGTTTTTGTATGCTTTTTGCCATCGCATACCCTCATAAACATTGAAAAGGCAATTCACCTTTTATCGCGCTGCATTTTTTTGCGCTTGCGGTCCAAAAAGGCCAGAAATACCGTCATCATGAGGCGGGCAAACGGTCCGAGCTCTTCAGACGCGGCCTTTTGTTCTTTGCAGACGCGCCTGCCGAAGGCGTATTTTTTGAGCTTGCCGCGCGCCTCCTCCTCGCTTTCGCCCTCAAACCGCAGCACCCACTCGTTATAGCTCCTTTCGCCGCTCTGCCCGCCCGCGGGCAGGATATCGGCTATTTTGGAGGAGTCGAGATTGAGCGCGGGGCGCATGCACACCGGCGCTTTGCCGAAAACGGAATTTTTATTTTCAACAAAGTCGAGCAGCCAGCCGTTGAAAAATACCACGCCTACGTCTTTTGGAAAGTCGGGCGCATGCGGACTTCTGAGCCACCACGCGGCGGGCTTTCCGCGCAAATATGCGAGACGCGAGGCGTCGTCTGCAAAGCCGTAGGCCGCGCAGTCGGCCTCTTCGACCGAAAGCGGAAACAGCTTGTCGCCCTGCAAAATACCGGGCGCAGCCACAAAAGGGCACTCAAAATCGCACTCTCTGCCGCCGGTGAGCTTCCATGTGCGCATCTTAACATAGGCTTCGTCTGACTTATCGGTAGAAAGAATGGCCGCCTTTTCGGCATCGGAGAAGTGCCTTTCATAAAACTCGCGGCACCATTTTTGGGCTGTGCTGCCGGCATAAAAGTTATCGGTCGGTTTGGGAACATCTTTAAAGGCAATTCCCCTGCCTCCCTCTCCGCCGACGAGATTTTCGGAAACGAGGAATATGCCCGGCCTGCCGTTATTGCAAATTTTGGGGTCGAGTACGCGGAACGCGCCGTCAAACCCGACCGAGCGCTCCGGCTCGCCCATATATATAATATCTCCCTTATTCAACATATCTTTCATACATAGCCTTGTGTTAAGTTTGCCGCCTGCGCCGCAGCTTTTCTTGCGGCGCAGGCGGATGTTTGTTTATTTTTCGTGAGATCACGCTTTAAGCGGCGTCACTTGTTCTGCTTTTTTGATCTGACGATGCTTACGACGAGCATGACTGCGCTTGCCGCGGTGAATACGGCGAATATTATCGTTGCCGAAAGTATGGCCGCCTGCCACCAGGGCATTACGGGAATTATCTGCGCGTCGCCGATATTCATTGCATGGCTGTTTATTACGCTGTATATTATGTGCTTTGCCGCCAGCCTGCACGCCGAAACTATTGCGGGGTCGTTATCTAACCCTGCGAGCGTATCCATGCCCGAACGGTAGCCGTCCCACAGATCCTGGCCGGCGAGCACGCCGAGGCGGTAGTCCATATAGTTGGCCATTACCGAGCAGTCGGTTATGGCGGCGCCCTTCATGCCCCATTCATCGCGGAGCACGCCCGTCATGAGGCCCCTGTGCGAGCCGGACCAGACTACGCCCAGCCTGTTGAAGGAAGTCATCACGCCGAGGCCGCCGCCCTTTACGACGGAGCCCTCGAAGCCCTCGAGATAGAGCTCGCGGATAGCCTGTTCGTTGGACCACGTGCTTATGCCGTAGCGCCCCTCCTCCTGATCGTTGAGCGCAAAATGCTTAGTGAACACATACACGCCGCGCTCCTGAATGGCCGCCACTTCTACCGCGCAAATCTCGCCGCTCAGCCAGCCGTCTTCGGAGTAATATTCGAAGTTGCGTCCCGAATAAGGCGTGCGGTGAATGTTTGCGCCGGGGCCGTATATGCCTGTATATACGCTTTCGCCGTTGCTGGGCGCACGCTGAAAATCTTCGCCTATGCACTTGCCCATCTCGGCCACGAGCTCGCGGTTGAAAGTTGCCGCCATGATGTCTTCGGAAGTGTAGGCCATTGCGCTTTCGCCGCCGACGAGGCTGGCGGTGAGGCCCTGAGGGCCGTTTTCATCGAGCGTGCCGGGGAGGTTTATGCTCTGAACGGACTGCGTGAGGTGGAAGCCGTCGCCTATGAGCGCCGTCATCTCGGAATAGGGGATCTGGTTCAGCAGCTGTTCCCATACCTCGGAATCATACTCCTCCTCGCGCATGTCGATGGCGCTGAGGTCGCCCGCCGCGCCCTGGGTGGGAAGCGTTGTGGCGTCTGACCAATAGGCCTCTTTATAGCGCTCTACAAGCGCAGCCCTGCCGCTTTCGCCCGATTCGTCGTGCGTGAGGCCGTCGGCCCACATCTGATCGGTGACGGTGAGCACCTTTACCTCGGTGGGGAACGTGCCCGTCCAGTCGCTCCTCGTAAGATAGGTTATCTTCTGATCGGCGGTGCCGGCATACTTGTTGAGGTCGGCGTTATCGAACCTGTTGGTTATCTGATTGCCGGTGGCCGAAGATACGGCAAAGGTGGTATCGTCAAACTCGCCGTTAGTCCACTTTGCAACAAGTGATGCATCGCCGTTGCCGTCGCCCTCGAAACTGTACATTCTGTCTTCATCGAGAGTTACGCCCGCATCCTGCGCCTTTGCGCGTATGATGTTGTTTACCGCATCGTGCGCGTTGCGCCCCGCAGTGAACCAATAGTCGCCGTCTTCAAGTATATATGTCTTGGCGACGTTGGCATCATACGAGGTGAGATCCTCCTTGTTTACCGTTATGGTGTAGGTCTGCGTGTCGCCAGCCGCTATGAGCTTTTTATCGAACCCGCACAGCTCTACCGAGGCCTTTTCGATGCCGTTTTGTATATCATACTGCGTGTAGGGCGAGCTGAAATATATCTGCACGGTGTGCTTTGCATCGACGTCGCCGGTGTTGGTGACGTCTACGCTCACTTTGAACGTCTTGCCGTCGGACGAGGGCTCCACGTTGAAGTTATTGTATTCGAAGGTGGTATACGAGAGGCCGTAGCCGAAGGGGTATGCGACGTCGGCCGAGTAGTCATAGTCGCCCGCATTGCCGTTGCCGAACACGTAGTCTTCATACCTCGTTTCGTAGTAACGGTAGCCGACGTATATGCCCTCCTGGTATATCACATAGTTCCTGTTGGCCTTTTTTGCACCCGGATCGGTGTTGTTCTGGGCGCTTTCAAGGCCGAGTTCATCGGCGTTTGAATAGGCGAACGCGCCGAAGTTTACCATTGCGGGCGACGAGTGATTATCTTTGAGGAAGGTATCCACCAGCCTGCCCGAAGGGATCCTGTCGCCGGAGAGAAGTTCGGCGACGGCGTTGATGCCCGTCATGCCGACGTCGCCTATCCACAGCGCGGCGTCGATGTCATAGTCGGCAAGGAAATCGAGCTGGAGCGCATTGGCCGAGTTTAAAAGCAGCACCACCTTTTTGAAAGTGCCGTTAGCCTTGTACTGAAGGATGTGGTCGAGCATATCCTTCTCCTCGGCGGAGAGACGGAGGTAATCGCCGTCGGTACTGTCGAAATCGGTCGCGCCGTTGTTGGTGAAGCACTCCTCGTCGTCGGGAAGGTCTGCACCCTCGCCGCCCGAACGCGCGAGCACCACGAGGGCGACATCGCCGTATTGGGCAAACGAGGAAGTTACGCCCGCGTCCTCATATTCGCTCCAGGGAACTTCGTTTATGCGGTACTGACCCTGGTTGCCGCCGGTAGTGGCTGCATTTACGCGCTTATAGCC
Source organism: uncultured Clostridia bacterium (assembly GCA_944330115.1). Classification (GTDB taxonomy): domain Bacteria; phylum Bacillota; class Clostridia; order Christensenellales; family Borkfalkiaceae; genus Coproplasma. Next base: position 32,335 of record CALVIN010000004.1, on the reverse strand, counting down.
GGACGTTACGTAAAAGGTCCACAAGTCCTGGTTTATGCACCCCTCGCCGAACACGGAAGTGAGCGCCGAGTGAAGCGTGGTTGCATCGCCGGCATCCATGCTGCCCGAACCCGTGCCGCCGTAGAGAAGATCTACAGAGGACTGCGAAAAGCAGGAAAATTTACTGTCTTTTGCAAGGGGCAGAGCATTGTCCTTATTGAAGAGCAGCGTGGCGCCCTCCCCCTCTATATCCTCGCACAGCTGCGCCTCGTATTCGGCGAGAGCCTCGTCGCTGTAAGCAAGCGGCTCGTAGAATATCTGCGCGTCGGGGTCCTGTATGACCTTATAGTCGGTGACCTGCAGGGCGGCGTTTATAGCCGTTCTGAAAAAGTCGGTCACGCAATAGGCGGCGATACATACCGCCATAAGGACGGCAAAGACCGCCGTAAGCGCTATCCATAGTTTTTTTGAAAATAATTTTTTCATAACCGTCTCCGTTGTTGACTGCGGACGGGCATGGCCCCCCGCAGATATTGCGCTGCGGCGGGGCTGAATTCCCCGCCGCAGCCTTAAAAGATGAACTCAGGCTTATCCCTGCTGCGAAGGAGCAGGAGCTATAGCCGTCATGGTATTGTCATCTGCAAGCTGCCACTTTACGCCGTCGATGGCCGCCCATGCGGGCGCATATGCCTCAGGCATGTCTACCGTGGCGAGAGTGAGCGCACCGTCGGCATCCTCGGCATAGGTGCAGTTGAACACTACGTTGAACCCGCCCATATTTGCGCCTATGGTGCAGGAGGCATCGTCAAGTATGGTGAGCGTCCACGTCATGGAGCTGTATGTGCCGGTATAAACGTCGCCGGCGGGCGTCTGTGCGGCAACTACCGGTATTGCCGAATAGTCTGCGCAGGTGAAGCTGTATACCGTGGTATAGTCGCCGTAGATGGCGTACTCATACTCGAAAGATGCGGTGTTGTTTGCCGTATCCACGGTGACGTCTATAGTCTGGCCGCCAACGGTCACGGTCATATTGCCCTCGCCGTCGTTTGCATACGTCGCTTCGGCGACCTGCGAATAGCCCGAATATATGAGCGCCGTGCCGCCCTCCTGAACGTATACGGTGCCGCCCTCGGCGGTGAACGTCGTTACGGACTGAGGAGGAACGAACTCCTTGGCGTTATCGGCAATAAACTCATCGGCGTCGGCATAGAGCGTCGTGCCGCCGGTGAACTCAATTTCCCTGTAGAAGCCCGCGCCCTGAACGACTTCCAGCCTGAGCGAGCAGGAATAGGTGCCGTTTCTGTCATACGCGGTGCCGGAGGCAGCGTTGGTCTTTACGCCGCTCGTGAGCATATATACCTCTATGGAGAGCGCGTCCACGCCGTCGCGGCTGGTCGTTTCCCACTCGCCCGACATATAGCCGGGTATGTAGTCCTCGTTCTCCGCCGCGGGAGAGGTGTTGTAGTTGCCGAAGCTATAGCGGTCCATCACGACAGAGCCGTCGGACATGAGTTTGAGCCAGAACGCGCCCTTGGCAAAGCTGAACGAATCGAGGTCTTCACCGTCCATCACGCCCGAAAACTGATAGGATATCGTAACTTCACCGGGAGCTTCTTCTTCCGTTTCACCGCCGTTATCGCAGCCGGCAAAAGCAAATACTGCACATATGGCGGCTATGGCAAGCACAAGGCCTGCGAGCCATCTTTTTACCTTCATAAAATTAAACCTCCGATTGCGGTATTAACCGCTATTACAGCGGCGCGGGACATGCCGCGCCGCCTTTATTACATTGTTTGCCGCTTAAAATTTATTGCGGCAGTATTAAAAAATCAATCTTCGGCGGGAGCCGCGTCATCCGTTTTACGCCTTTCGTTCATAAAGCATGCAACTATGCCCGCAACGGCGCATATCAAAAACGTTGCCGAAAATATCACGCCGAGGGTGGCGTTGCCGCCTATGAACGTTACGCCGTTCCACACATCGGAAAGCGAGGGGAGCGCGGCGTTTATCGTGAGCGCAAAGCCGCCGATATACAGCCCCGTGGAGATGAGGGGCACTATCTTTAAGTCGGCAAATATGACTACCGCCTCTACTACCGCACCCGCAAGCATGAGCGCGAAGCCCGTCGCGGTGAAAGTTCTGTCGTCGCCGTCGATGGCTATGAAGAGTATCGCACCGATGAGCGCAATGACAGCCGCCGCAAGGCCTATGTAGAAGCCCACGGTCCTGTTTTTGAAAGCATTTTTAACGGAGAACATTATTTTGCACCTCCCTTTTTGCCGATAAGCACGAACACGCTGCCCGTTACGAACGCCGCGGCGCATACAACGGTGAGCACGCCGAGAGTTATATCCAATGCGATGAGCGCCGTCTGCCACCAGGGAACGAAGTCGGGCACTTCAACGCCGACCGCAAGGCCGTTTACGAGGTTGGAGCGCGAGTATGCGTAGTAGAAGTGCTTGTTGGCCTCCTTCATCTTTTCGAGTATGGTGCCGTCGCCGTTCTGCCTGGTTATTCTGGTGAGCTCGCTCGTTCTGCCGTTATCGTTGTTGAACATGTCGGTGCCCGCCATAACGCACTCTTCGGTGTGAACGTAGTCGGCCGCGTCCCTCGAAGAGTCGGTGAGGTTTACGCCCTTGAAGCCCCATTCGTTGCGGAGCACCTGCGTGAGTATGGCCTCGCTTGCCGCGCCTGCGGTAGCGCCCACACGGTTGAAGCAGGTCATGGTGGCGAGCGCGCCGCCCACATCGTCGCGAAGAGCGCCCTCGAAGCAGCGGAGCGAACCCTGGCGGAAGCCCTGCTCATCGGCGAAGGTTGCCACGCCGTGGCGGTTGGTCTCCTGATCGTTGCCCACAAAGTGCTTTATTGCAGAGAGCAGGCCGCCCTCCTGCATGGTCTTTACCTGAGCGGCGCCGCAGAGATAGGACATGTTGGCGTCCTCGGAGTAATATTCGGAATTCCTGCCCGAGTAGGCAGTTCTGTGCCAGTCGGCGCCCGGGCCGAATATCATCGAATAGCCGGCATACAGCGCATCCTCGGCGAACAGCGTGCCGCGCTCGGCGAGCAGGTCGAGATTCCACGTGCACGCCATTACCACCTGGTCGACGTAGAGGGTTATGCCCTCGCCGTTGCCCTTGTTATAGCTTGCGCCCAGACCCTTGGGGCCGTCGGTATTGGAGTTTGCGGGCTTGTTTACAGAATTTATCTTTTCGTTGCCCATCGTCTCGCCCATGATGGTGCCGAGCTCGGTTATGGAGAGCTGGTCGATGAAGGCATCCCACATTTCATCGTCGTCGTAGGCGACGTCCTTCATCTCCACGAACTCTATGTCGTTGTCGGCGCCCGTGACCACGTCGTCGTTGGCGTCGGGCGAATCGGCGGGCCTTGTATAAGTCTCGCCTATGAGAAGCTGCCTTAGCTCCTCGGTGACGGCCAGCCCCGTGTACGACTTGGGATAGGTGTTCCAGTCGCTGCGGGTGAGGTAGGTAACGGTATTTTCAGTGAAGTAGTTGAAATCTATCTCTTCAAACTGATTGGATACCACCTCTCCCGTCGCCTCGGAGCGGGCGTAAGTTGTATTATCGTATTCCGCAAGGTTTATCATGACGGCCTTGTTGGCGTCGCCGCCGACGGCAGCGCCCTTTTCATCGGTGAGCTTGCCCGAAACTTCCTCGCCGTATTCGGCCGCCATTACATTGTTGAGCGCGTCGTGCGCGTTGTCGCCTATGGCAAAGTAGTAGTCGCCCTCATCGAAGATGTAGCAGCCCGTCTTTGTGGTATCGGCACCGTTCACCGCCTCGTCGTCGTAAGTAGCAAACAGATAGTCGTCGGCGGTTACGGTGACCTCCTGGCTTTCGCCTACTTCGAGGGGCCCGGTCTTGGCAAAGCCTATCATCTGAATGGCCGACTTTTCGGCCTGGCCGTCCTCATAGGGCAGGCTTGCGTACAGCTGCACGACGCTCTTGGAAGCGCCCGTGTAGGACGATTCGGGGTTGCCCTCGTTGGTGACGTTGACCTTTGCCACCACCTGACCGTTTTCCCTGTCCCACTCCACCGAGAGCAGCTCCTGCGTGAAGTTGGTGTATGAGAGGCCGTAGCCGAAGGTGTATGCCATTTCATCGGCATAGTTCCAACTGTTGTTCGTGCTTGCATACACGCCCGCGGAGCCCGCGGCGTTGTTTATGCCGAGCACCTGGTCGTGATAGCGCGTTTCGTAGTACTTGTAGCCGACGTAGATATCCTCGGCGTATATGACATACTTATTTTCGTACTGGGTGCTGTGGTTGGTAAAGGTGAAGTCGCCGAAGTTGCGCATTGCGGGAGCGGAGAGCGAATCGGCGGCATACGTATCGGCAAGGTGACCGGAGGGGTCGGCCGCGCCCGTCAAAAGGTTGGCTATGCCCTTGAAGCCGACGTCGCCCGCCGCGCCGAATACTATGCAGGCATCGACGCCGTACTGCTCGTCCTCTATCCACTGCAGATCCATTGCGAACGGGCTGTTTACGAGCACCACTATTTTGCCGAACTTGCCCGAATCGTTTATCATCTTGAGAAGATCGGCCTCCTCCTGGTGGAAGGAGAGCAGGGGCACGCCGTCGGCGTCCTTGTTGTAGTCGAGGTCGACGCCCTCGCCGCCGTAGCGGGTGAGCAGAACGACGGCCACGTCGTTATAGTCGTTTGCGTAGGAATTTGTGAGCTCGGAGGTATAGAAATCTCTGCCCACCTCGCCTATATCCGAAAGCCCGGGCGTGGCAGAGGAAACTCTGTTCACGTTGCTGTTCATATAGGCGTTATACATAGTCATGTTCACGTCGAAGCCCGCCGCCGTGAACGCATCCAGAAGCCCGCCGCCGCGGGAGGCCTTGAAGGAAGAGCCGCCGCCGTTGGTGGCGTATACGGGGTTCTTTACCGAGTTGCCGAAGAGCGTTATGCTCCTTTCGTTCTGCGCGAGGGGCAGCGCGTTGTCCTCGTTGCGGAGCATAACGGCGCCCTCCTCCATTGCGCGTATATTGAAATCGTTTTCGGCCTCGATGAGCTTTTGGCTGTTTTCGGCATTGAGCTCGCCGAACTGCGAGGTATATACCATGGTGTCTTCATCGCCCTCTATGACGGGAGGGACGACGCCAAGTGCATCGTTTACGAAGCCCTCATAGCGCCAGCCCAGATTGGTAAGGACGAGGAATACGGCCATGAGCAGGCCGAATACCGCGGCGGCGCCGCGCCATATGTTGACCTTGCCTACGACCGATTTGAAGACCTTTAAGAATTTGTTATCTCTCATTTTCAGCTCCTTATCGATTGAGCATGAGCGCCGCATTGCGCGGCGCCCGTGCGGGGTCCGTTACCAGCTTACCTGTTCGAACGAACATGCGTTGAGATTTACCATTATCTCTATCCCGTCTGCGGGAAACTCGCCCACCTTTGCCTCGAGAAGGAGCTCGGCGGTGACGGTTTCGCCCTCTTCAAGCTGTATGCCGAGACCGCCCTGAGGGTTGGATGCGAGCGTCGTGGCCGCTTCGGTCATGGCGTCGGTCCAGTTGCCGGTATCGAGAGTTACAGAGCCGAAGGAGGCAAACACTACGCGATCGGGAGAGGATATGGTTATAAAGGAGAGAGTGTCGTCGGAGGGATCCGTCTCTACCGTGCATGCGCCGTAGTAGCGGGTTATCGTCTGGCCGCGGTCGTTCCAGGTCTCCTCGCCGGTGGCGACGTCGGGGCCGAGGCTGATATTTGAATAGGTGCTTGTGGTTATGGTGAGACAATAGGTATTGTCGCTGTAGGTATCGAGCTGCTGCGTGGTGGAAGTTGCAAAGAAGTAGTTGTATGCAGGCAGCATGTTAGAATATGAGAGTTCATTCTCCGAAAGGTAGGTGCCCGTAGATGCGGGAGCGCCGCCCGAGCAGCCGGCAAGGCACGCCGCCGCCACAACAGCCGCAGCCGCACATGCGGTTGCAATTACAAGTTTTTTAAGTTTCATAATATCCTCCTTAAATTGTGAAAAATTTATTTGTAAGCACATTATAGAAAGGCAAAATTTATAAATCAATACCATATGAACGAATAGCCTTTCAGTATTCGCGAATAGCACTTCGGGGCACGTTTTGCCGCAATTAACACCTGTTGTTTGCAGCGCTCGGCAGCAGGGCGCCGTTTTTGTTAAATACGCTCTATTACTTCGCGCATTTTTTCACAAGTACAAAAAAGGGGAAGACTGCGGCAAGCCGCAGCCTTCCCATACGCGGAATATGCAGAACACCCGAATCAAGGATAGGGCGTCTGAAACTGTTGTTTGCGGCCTGTGCCGCGTCAATTTAAGGAGTTACGGTAATAACACAGCTGCCGCCCGTTACGGCCACCACCGTGCAGCCACCCTCAACCGACGTTTCGCAATCCGCGCCGCTTATGCTCACCGTGCCCCATTCTGAGGGGATATACAGCAAGCCTTCTGCCGATATCGTGGAGAGATCTATGTTTTTTACGCCGTCTGCAGACGTGGAAAGCGAATAGCTTATATCACCCTTGGGCGTTACCACGTTTACCGAGAGCGCGCCGAAATAGTCGTTGAAGCGTATCGAGTAGCTTTGGTAGCCGGCATCGTTTGGTACAACGCCGCCGAAGTATTTTGAGAGCACGGTGAGCGAACCGCCCGACCAGCCGTGGTTTATGGTGCCCTCGGCCTTGCTCCACAGCTCCCACAGGGTAGACTCTTTGTCATCTATCATCTCGCCGTAGCGGGAGAGCATGCGGTTTATGCATGCTCCGTACTCGCCCATGATGCAGAGCGCCTCCTCCACAAACTTCTCCATGTAGGGGCTGGCGTTGTATGTGGACGTGAGCACTTTGAGCACGGCGGGATAGTCGCTCTCTTCGGCGAGGCCGCTTACGACCGCCATGGCGTTTGCCCTGTCGTCGTAAGATGTGCCCGAAGTAAAGCCGCTTTCCGTTCTGAACTTATCAAAACCGGCCTTTACAGAGGCGAGCCTTTGGGTGAAGAACTGTTCGTCGGTATCTATTCCCAATCCCAGCGCAAGTTTATGCGTGCAGTCGAGCGCGTAGTAATACCAGCAATTCTGTATCACTTCGTTATCCTGCCCGCTGCCCCAGTCTACCCACTGGAAGGTGCCGTTGCGGTAAACTATGCTGCCGTCCTCTTCAAGCTCCCACAACTTTAAATAATCTACTGCCACGGGATAGAATTTTTCCATAGTTTCGCTATCGCCCGTATACAGGTAATATTCGTATGCCGAAACGAGGAAGTTGAGCGTCTGCGCGGGGCACTCGTTGGTCACCTCGCTGGGGGAACGCAGCGGTATGCAGCCGTCGGTCTTTGTCCAGCCGATGATGTTGAGTATAGTCTTCTTTGTCATCGCCCACGAAGAGCTGTCGAGGGCGTAGAAAGTTTCGGAGATCTGGTTGGCGGCGTCGCCTATGTATGGCGAACGCTCGCGCTCGGGGCAGTCCATGTAGGTATCGCGCATGCAGATGAGCAGAGTATTGACCGCCTTTTCCCAGAGCGTGTTCACATCCTCGTTGTCGCTGACGAATTTGCCCGCGCGCTCGGAGGCGTAGCCGCTCCTGCGGAAGCCTATCTTTGTAAACGTTATGCCCGCGGGCACCTCTATGATGAGTTGCGAGCCCGTGCGCCAGGGCAGGCTTTCGTAGGTCTGCTCCCCCTCCACGGTGACGTAGTCGTCGCGGAAGGAATCTATCTCCTGGCTGGTAAGCGTGTTTGTGTAGTAGGTAAAGCGCAGCCCCGCGCTTTCGGCCGAAAGTTCAAAGTAGGGGCTGAACTGCATATTTTCGGGCAGGTCCACCGTAATCACGGTATCTACGGTAAACTTTTTGCCTATGTACTCGCTCTCGAGAAAGGTATATTCCTCGTCGAACTCCATGGGAGGGATCACCGAAAGGTAGATATCGTTGAAGGGCTGTTCGCCGGGCTCCGCCACCACCGTTGCCGCGCTCCACGAGGAATCGTCAAACTCGGGAGAGGTGTAATCGCCCACGCTCTGGCGGGCGTCGTAATACACGTTCCACTCGGCAAGCATCGACGACTGCGAATAGTTGGGCCAATCGGCGCCGAGCAGCCCCTGGTTGCGGTATGCCGTAAGCCTGTTGGCCTTGAAAGTCTGGTCGGATACGACGGTGACGTCCCCCGCCTCCATTTCGAACAGCAGGCCGGCCGCGCCCGGATCGACGCTGGAATTGCCGCCCCTGCCGTTGTAGGAGACGAGTATCACAAGGGTATTTTCACCCTGCACGAGGTAGTCGGCAAGCTCGATCTGCTCGTAGAAGCCGTCGTAGGGCGTTGCGCCGCGCTTGGAAGCGCCGTCTATAACGGCGAGCTCGCCGTTTACCCACAGATAGTACTTGCTCTCCGCGGCGATATCGGCCACGGCGCTTTGGGGCACCGACGAGAGTGTGAACGTCTTGCGGAAAGCGACGTATGAGTTTGAAGTAGTCCTGTCCGCCCATATCCACTTTGCATCTCCCCACTCCGAGGCGTCCTTTTTATACTCCTCCAGGGAGGAAAGATAGGGCAGGTCGCTCCTGTCGACGGGTTCGGGGTCGGGGTCGTCGGGGAGCACCGGGCCGCCCGGATCATCGGGCGGGGTATCCGTTTTGCCGTTGTCGCAGCCTGCGGCTACAGTAAGCCCCACCGTCGCGCACATAGCCAGCGCGAGTATCTTGAATATTATCTTTTTCATACTCTCCCCGTCACTTTATCAAGGCCGAAACGTCGTCGCAGGAGAGAACTATCTGAATGGTGTTGCCCGCGAGGGTATCGTTGTATGTAAGCGTAGCCGAGCTGCCCGATATTACGGCGGTGTGCACCTTTTGCGAATTTTCGGCGTCGGTAAAGGTTAGCTGGCTGCCGTTATACTCCCATACAAATTCGGGGCTGAGCATGCCGCCGTAGGCGCTCATGGTGGCAGTGCCGTTGGAATATACCGTTACAGTGCTGCTGCCGTCCTCGCTGACGAAGGTGGCGAGAGTCGTCACCTCTGCGGGAGGAGCAATGCCGCCGTTTTCGGCAAGAGCAGATATATCGTTACAGGAGAGGTTATATACGGTAGGTTCATAGCCCATGAGTGAATACTCATACTCAAAGGAAGCAGAATTACCGGAAACGGCGGCCTCTATAGATGATGTTTCGCTTTGTATTATGGTAAATTTATCGCCCGTGCAGCTCCACTGCCAGGTGGAATTTATGCGGTACTTTTCTTCGCCGGTAGCGGGGTCCTGCGTGGCGGTGTAGAACAGCGCGGTGCCGTCGTCCTGGCAATAGAGCCTTGCGGCGTCCTCGCTACCCTCGGCAGTCTGGAACACGACCAAATATTCGGGTTCGGTGAACTGATAGAGGTTGCCCTGAATGAACTCGTCGAGCGTTTCATACTTTACCGACGAACTGCCCGTAACCTCGGTCTGGCGGCCGGATGCAAAGGGCACGTCGAGCGTGAACTTTATGTTGCCCGAGGAATCTTTATAGAGCTGATACTCGAAGTTGCCGACGAGCTGGCCGCCCGTCATGGAGTTTACGGCGTCGGTATCGTAGCTGACTTTTAGCTCGATGCAGTCGAGCCCCTCCTCGTTTTGGGTATCTTCCCAGCTGCCCTTATACCACTTTTCAGAAAAACCGGCATTTTCGGCATAGGGCGAGCTGTCCATCGTGAGATTGTTGTAGCCGCTGCCCGCAACGGTGCCGTCGTCCATGAGATTGAGTAGCACATAATAGTCAAATCCCATGCCCGTAAGGGTGGAATCGGTATAGTGACCGGTGAACTGATAGGAGATCCCCACAGTTTCGTCGCCCGGGTCCGGAGTATCGGGGGCGTCGGGTTCGCCGCACGCGGCAAGACCGCATACAGCCGCTGCCGCCATGGCGACGGCAAGAGCGCCGAAAAGGCACTTTTTGAGTTTTTTCATACATTGTTCCTCCTTAAATTGAAAATGTTATGTAAGTTACCCCCATTATAGGAGAGCCTTGCAAAAAAACAAGGGGCTATGCCCGAATAGCCTGCACATATTCGCGAATAGCAAAAGGGCCTCCTCGCGGGAGACCCTTTTTATACTTTTAATAAAACTTATGCCGCCATGCTAAACGGCTCACTTTCGGGCGGCCGCGCCGCCCGCCGCACCCTGCGGTATCAGCATGAGCACGTTCATTGAAAATATGCCGTCTTTCACAGTTATGTTCACACCGCCGCCGTATTTTTCGGCTATGTGCCGTATGCTCAAAACGCCGTAGCCGTGTTCGTTTGTGTCGCCCTTGGAGGTGACGGGGGTGCCGTTTACAAAGCGCACCTCGCCGGCACAATAATTTTCTTCGTGCACGACGAGCATGCCGCCCACCGTGCGCACGTTGAGCGTTATCGTGCGGCGGTGCGGCTCGAGCTTCATCACCGCCTCCACGGCGTTGTCGAGTATGTTGCCGAACAGCGAATAGGTGTCGGCGTCGGAGATAAATCCCAGCCCGTCGCCGTCGGCGATTATTGTTAGCTTTATATCGTTCTGCTCGCAATACAGACTTTTTTCGGTGAGTATGAGATCGAGCGCCTCGTTGCCCGTCTTTACTATGGCGTCGTATATGGATATCTTGTTGCTTAAATTTTTCAGCTCCTCCTCCGTCATGACTTTGTACTGCCCGAGTACCGAGCCTATCATCTTTTTTAAGTCGTGGCACTTTACGTTTACTGCGTCAATCGTGTCTTTGGCTATTTCATACTGCTCCCTGCGCTTGCGGTCGATAACCTCTATCGCGTCGAGCTCGTAGCGGTATTTGCCCGCCTCGAACATGCTGAGAGCAAGGCAGAGGCTGGTTATGCAGCACACTATGGCAAACAACTTTAATATTATCATTACGTTCGGCTGCACGTCGGCTATCGGCGTGTATACGCCCATCAGCGCAGTTACGAACAGCACCAGCACGGAGGGCAGCAGCACCCTCTTTTTGTTGAGCTTTATGGTGCTGCCGCGGCAGAAGGCCCAGAACGCTATGGCCGCCGCCATGTATACTATAAGATAGACGAGGACGGTGAGCACGAAATACTCCGTGCTGTAATTAAAATATAAAGTTTCCACCCCCATATTCAAAAGCAGCGCGAATATAACGGTGAGCGAATTGGCTATGTGCTCCACGCACCAGCCGGTGGAATCGTACAACACCGCCTCTATAAATGAACACTTGAAGTTGAAGCACAAAAAGGCGGCTATCATAAAAAAGAAGGTGACGTCGCACAGCACATAGGCAAAGTTGCCAAGCGCGGCGGCCACGATGTCGCTCTTTGCAAAGCGCCACATAAATACCGACAGGATACTCAGCGCCAAAAAGGAGAGTATCAGCCGCAGCCAGAACAGCTTGCGCTTGGGCATATATATGGCAAACAGCAGCGTTGCCACAACAAGGCTGGGGAAAAACTTGAACGAGAAAAAATAATTTATAAATGTCTGCATATTATCCGCGGTTGCCCCAATACCCCGCCAGCGCCTCTATAAAAGATTTGCGCTTGTAGCGGCTTATAACAAGCTCTTCGTCCCCGAGCGAGAGAATGTTGCCCTCTATTGATACCACATAGCGCAGATTTACAAGATAGCAGCGGTTGCACAGCGCAAAGTTGCCGGGCGAGAGCGCCTCCTCCGCCGATTTGAGCGTGCCGAGTATCTTATGCTCGCCCTTCTTTGTGTGATATATGAGGTAGTGGCCGAGCGTTTCCACATACGTTATATCGGCCTCGTTGATGAACACCTCGTTGCCGCTCACCTTTAAATGCACATAGTTTTTGCGGTTGGCGTCGCAATAGTCGAGGGCGCGCTTTATTTTTAAGGCAAAACTGTAATACTCTACCGGCTTTACGATAAAGTCGAGGGCACTCACCTCATACCCCTTTATGGCGTACTTTGCCATGCGGGTGACAAAAATTATGGCCGTGCTCTCGTCGGTGGCGCGCATCTTTTTGGCGGCCGCCATGCCGTTGAGCTTCTCCATGTCGATGTCCAGAAAAACTATGTCGTACTTGGGCGCATAGTTTGTTAAAAGTTCGCTGCCGTCGGCAAATTCCGCCACGGCATACTCACCGCCGTTTTCATTGAAATATCTGGCGATGTACGCCTTAAGAGTCTCCCTGTCCTCCTTGTCGTCATCCACCAGTGCTATGGAATACATAATTTTCCCCCCTTGAATTGTCCGTATTTCCGCGCCGTAACAAAAGAGCGCCCCGTTTTAAGGGCGCCCGCAAAAATGTTACCCTTAATAAGTTGCTCTACAATTCCGCGTAATATGGAAAAAGAAGGGTACATCTATGCCGTTGTAACCTTATTACGCGTATACCATTGAAGAGCAAAGTTATTATACCACACCCTCCGCCGTTTTGCAATACCGAAAAATAAATATTGTGTTCCCGAAGGTGTTTAACATTATAAAAAATCAAGTACACTAAAAGGGCGTTCGCGGTATTTGTGCAAATGTTTGGTATTCTTTGTGGTATGGTTAACAGGAACTTTATATCGTTCCTTCGCCTCCGCTAAATCAAACCCAATAGAATATATAGCGAAATGAACAATTTATATATTTATCATAAATCGAATAATGATATAGAAATAGCAGGGCAACATACGTTGCCCTGCTGCATAAGGAGAAAACTAATGATTAAGCGCAATACTTTGCAGTATTATTGCTTATTTTTATCCTTCTTTACCTTCTTTACCTCTTCATTCGTCAATTGATAGACGATATGTGTTTTGCCTGTGCCGTCAAGGATGAGTATTACGCCCCATGCTACCCAAGCAGCGCTCAATATACCCGTTACCGTATACAACACGATGACCCACGCAGGAGTAAGCGCAACCTGACTTGTGCCCTTGAAAAAGCCGTTCATCGCATTAGAATTGACAACGGTATAGAATATATTGTGTGCAGCGTTGCGCAAGACTGTTTTATCTTCCGCCGTCGTCACAGGCACACTGCTTGCAATAGTGGTAAGAGCGAGATCGTTGCCTGCGCGCAGCATCTGATTCATATCCTGAACCGAAGTACTGAAATAGTCGGTGACGACCATGCCGTCAAACCCCCATTCGTCGCGGAGCACACCAGTCATAAGCGAGTATCTTCCGCCCGCCCATATCGCACCTACTCGGTTGTACGAGCTCATAATGGCGGTGCATGCAGGGAATTGCTTTGTATGCATAGTGTACATCGTCAATCCGTCCTCATCCGTTTCGGAGGCAAGATAGTTGAGCTGAATGGTCGCATTCTTGACGCACATCTCAAAAGGCTTGAGATAAATTTCACGTACGGCCTGCTCGTTTGCCCACGTTGCGACATTATTATTAGTCTTGCGGTTGGTTTCCTGCTCATTGATGGCAAAGTGCTTGACATAAGCATATACGCCTTTGGATGCCGCACCCTGAACGATCTGCGTCGTCATGTGTCCTGCAAGTACGGGATCTTCCGAATAATACTCAAAATGTCTGCCGGACAGGGGGTAACGGTGCATATTGGTGGCGGGAGCATACCAACCGCTGTAACCGCCCGTGAGGCCCTCTTCGCCGATGGCCTCGCCGAGATCTTCAGCAAGATCCTTATTCCAGGTGCATGCAATGAGCGTTGCCGCAGGTATTGATGAACCGTATATGGACGCATCCATGAATGAAGTGAACCCCGCGGGGCCATCCGGATCCTTCGTGGCGGGCTTGTTTATCGAATCGACGCCGAGCGTCTGATAACCACCCGTACCTATCATCCTGCGCACCTCGGTCATATCCATCTGATCGAGCAGATCTTCCCAAAGGGGATCGTCATATTCGAGACCGCGCAGCTCGATGAGATCGAGCCCGTTTGCCTCGCCAAACACAGGTTCTCCGCCGCTGTAAACCGAAGGATCGTATGTATAATCTACGGACGGATCTTTGGAGGTCAACGCTTCGGATAGGGACATCGTAAGATATTCCGACTGATATGAGGGCAGGTCATCTCCCGACCCCGAAGGCGCGGTAACGCCGCCGGCGAAATTGTCCGCGCGGGTGAGCTGCGTCGTGGCCTTCTCCATATATTCGCTCATATCGTCAAACTTATTGGTTGCGGCTACGGCATCTGACGAGCGCTTGTTGTCGCCCGAATAGACGACTTTTTCAAGCTCCACCGTCTTGCTGTCATACGCCTCGTGCGCATTTTTACCCGCTATGATGGTGTATTCGCCGCCATCAAGCACATATGCCTTTTCCGTCTTATAGTCATACGACGCGAGATCTTCCACGGGAATGGAGAAAGAAACCGTCCGGCTGCCGCCCGGCTCGATATTGTCCGTCTTTGCAAAATCGACGAGCACGCGCTCCGCCTTCTCGATGCCGCCAGTGTAATAAGGCGCGGTCTGATAGATCTGCACGACGTCCTTGCCGGAATACGTATTGCCCGTGTTGGTAACCGTGACGTCAAATTTGAGCGCACCATCCTCTACGGTGATGTCGCTCATGGTCTGCGAGAAAGTGGTATAACTCAGGCCATACCCGAAAGGATAACTTACGGTGGATGAATACCACTCGCCTCCGTCATCTTTTATGGCGTCTATCGTTTCATAATAACGATAGCCCATATAGATGCCTTCTTCATACTCGACGTAGGCGACGTTGTCGAGACCGCCGTAACGGAAATCCCCGGAGTTTGCATAGGTAATATCTTTGGTTATATCCCACAGCCAGGTATCGGTCATATGCCCCGACGGAGAAACAGTGCCGTTGAGCACTTCCCCAACGCCGTTTGCACCCGTCGAACCCACGCCTGCCATAAAGAGAGTAGCCGACTTAAAGGCAGAATTACCCGCTTTTGCGTCATCAAGTATAGCATTTACCCTATCCATCTCAAACGAATTGCCCGCCGTATTGACTATGACGACGACTTTTGTGAAGTTATCGCATATATACGAGAGCAACGCTTCCTCTCCGGAAGTCATTTCAAGATAATGCCTGCCGGAATCGCCCCGCCATTCGCCCATATCGCGGGGAAGATCGAACGCCTCTCCACCCATTCGCCCGATCATATATATGGCTGTATCATAGTTTGAGTAGGTAGACTTTGCGCCATCGTATGCCGAGGAAGATATTTCCGTCAGTCTGAAATCAGCCGTATTTAAAACGACATCCACAGAGCCGCGATATCCGCCGCCGTTTGTACTTGCCGTCCAGACGTCATCGTTGACGTCGAACCCGTCACTTTCGAGCGCTGTCTTCATATCGGCTTTGCCGACCGACTGCCCGGAACCCGTGCCGCCGACGACAAGATTTATCGAATCATATCCGAAAAGACTGACTTTTGCACCCTCCGACAGCGGCAGCAGCTCTTCGTTGTTTTCGAGAAGAACGATGCCCTCGGTTACCGCCTCGGGAATGATCTTCTCTTCGGTAGCGGCAATAGCCTCGTCATGGCTCGCATAAGAGGATTTATAATATTCGGCATTCACATCTCCTCCGCCGACGTTTTCATATTTTGCGCCGCCGAGAGCCATAGTTATGATGCTGTAAAACGTGGGCGACATTGCCAGACAGTTGACGACTATGATCACCGCCGCGACGACTGCCATTATACACGACCACTTTATTATATGTTTCTTTTTATTTACGAGTTTCGCCATTGCATCCTCCGGTCAGATCAAAGATATATGATGGTTTTTGTTTCGTCGTCTATTGCGACTTCGACGCTGAGCTGACTGTCCGTCATCCCATCCGTAGTCACCGCGACGAAAGTTTCGGCGGGGAAGAAATCTATTACGGCAACGGGATCGGTCATACCCGCTTCGCCGAGCTGGATGGCATCGCCGAGTCCGCCGGTATAACTTTTGCCTGCCTGACTCTGCCAGTCATCCGAATGGATGACGCCATCCCCCCATCCCGCTATACAGGTCATACCGGGAGTGAGAGACCACTCCGCCGAGGTGGGTTCGTTGAGGATGTAAGAATACTCCGTGCTGCCTTCATACGCCGTAGTGCCGTCGCTGTATTTGCCGGTAAACTCTACCGAAAATTCAAAAGAGAATGGCGCCATCGTCATTTCTTTGGTATAAGTATAGGTGCCGTCCTCGTTGAACACCAACGTATTGGAAGAAACTGCCTGGCCCACGGTAAGGAAACTCTCCTTGCCGCCGACAAATTCACTCATATGGGTAGAAACATATTCCTGGCTGTACTCCACCGTGTATGTGCCGGAAATTTTCCTGCCGGTATCTTCGCACGCCGCAAGGCCCATAGCCAAGCCAGCTGCCGCAACGGTGCTGAGCGCAACAGTTGCAATCCTGAATTTTTTGTTCACTATTTTACCCTCCAGTCTGATAATATTTTGCTCTCTTTGTGAGAATGCAACCATTATAAGTTGGGAGCGGCATATCGTCAACGCTAAGCGGCGCGAAATGTTTTTGACTGCGCACGAAATGTTACAACGCACATAAAAGGGCGGCCCGCTTGCGCGGGCCGCCCTTTTATGTATAATTTTAATGGGAGGAAGGGAAAAGTATATTCAGGTCGAATATATTATCTTCACAAGATATAGTTACCGTACCGTTATATTTTTTTGCTATCATGCGTATGCTCTTTATTCCGAAGCCGTGGCTTATTGTATCACTCTTGCTCGTTGCAGGCGAACCGTCGCGCATGGCAAGTTTTCCGTCGAAGTAATTTTCAAACTGCATACAGACCATGCCGTTCTCCTCAAAGAGCTTCATTGTAACGACGCGTTCAGCCTCGCCGAGCTTCATGACCGCCTCGATGCAGTTGTCGAGAGCATTGCCTGCCATAGAATACAGATCGGGAGAAGAAATAAAGTCTGCAAGTTTTCCGTCCGCCATGAATGTAAATTTGATATTCCTGCTGCGGCAGAAGGGTATGCGTTCGCTTATGGCTATATCGAGGGCGTTGTTGCCCGTTTCGGCAAGCATATCATAATCGGCTATCGACTGAGCTATTTCGTTTTTATACTCCTTGAGAGACTCTGGCGAGTTTATCTTTGAAATCGTCTCGAGCTGTTTCTTCATATCGTGACACTTGAGATTTATCGCGTTTATGCTCTCTTCGGAGAGTTTCTGATACATCTGCTCTTTCTCAAAGAGATGTGCCATATATTCGTTCTTCTCGGTGAGCCGCCCGTTTTGCGAGAGACTCATCTGCAAGAACAGCGCGATCACACAGAGAATGATATGATAGACGGAAATATACGGATATTCCCAACGCAAGAATATAAAATAAAGATTTATGAATACCGAGGCGAAGAGTATCAGCGCAGAAGGCAAAAGCATAACAAGTCTTTGCAGTTTGCCCTTCTTTTTTATGCGCCTTATCATAGAAAAATACAACAGCGGATATAAAACTATGCAGAATCGGGCGCATATCGTATGAGTCAGCTATGACTGCTCCTATCGACATAACCTTATCACTCCACGTCGTTTCGGTGTCGATTACCAGAAATTTATCCATTCTATTTCTCCGTGATTACCTCTATATGATAACGAATTTTGATAGGGTTTTCAAGGATAAACCGACATCTGAATAATTTTATATGCACGATATTGACAACCGCCGTATTTCAATGTAAAATAGCTGTAATTCTCAAGCGCGAGGCGATAATAATGAAAATAATCAAAAACGCAATTCAATGCAGAAAATGCGGCGACGTTATAGAATCTAAACACGTTCACGACTTTGTATCTTGCTCCTGCGGAGCGGTTGCCGTTGATGGCGGTCTCGATTATCTGAGACGCTGCGGAAATAAAGAAGATATTATCGAGCTTTCAATAGTAGATAATGATGACAATCAGGATATGTAAAAACGGGAGGCAACCAGCCTCCCGTTAAATTTTTTTATTGCCCTCTCGCAATATCTGCAAGTTTACCGTTCGTAATTTTAAGAAGGACGTCACAGGGAAGTTCCACCTGCATGCCTACCTTGCCTGCACTGACAAAGATAACCTTGCCTTCGGCAGAGTTATCGAAAAATGTGGGAAAGAGCTTTTTCATCCCAACGGGTGAACAGCCACCGTGAATATAGCCCGTTGTAGGCAGAAGCTGCTTTTGCGGCAACATTTCCACCGCCTTTTCTCCTGCCGCCTTTGACGCCTTCTTTAAGTCGAGTTCGGCGACTACGGGAATTACAAACACATAGAACTTGCCCGGGCCTGCCGTCGTTACAAGAGTTTTATAAACTCTGTCCACATCCTCACCGAGGGCTTCGGCAACCTCTACGCCCGAAAGCGCACCGCCGTCATATTCGTGAACTTTATACTCCACTCCCTCTTTTTCTATTATCCTCATTGCGTTTGTCTTGGTTATACTTTACCTCACTAACATAAAATTCCTTGCACACCCTCTTTCTCCAGCAATTGGGCACGACTTTCCCAGTCGGGCATAAACATTGTCATAAGCGCATAAAACCTCTTTGAATGATCGGCCTGTAAGAAATGAACGAACTCGTGCAAGACGACATATTCTATACAAATTTTAGGCATTTCAATCAGCCTTCGGTTAAATGTTAGAACCTTTCTCTTTGGCTGACAACTACCCCAGCGGGAAATCATTGAACGATATCTTATAACGGGAAAGTCAATTGAATATTTCTCAAAAAATCGATACATCTCGCGACATATATTACCGATTTCCTCGCAACAAGTCTTTTGATACCATTGCTCAATTAGTCTTTTCTTAACGTCGTATTCATCTTTTTTTACGGATAAAAACAGATATAGTCCATCAGTATCAACAAAATTTTTGTCGCCGACAGTAACTTTTAAGCGAAGATCTTTGCCCAACAGCCTGAAAGATTCGCCGTTTATATAATCACGCTCGACAGAGGCATATTTATGCATTTCGGCGTAATTATCCAATGCCTTGCAGATATACTCCTTTTTCTCCAACAAAACCTTTTCCACTTGCGAAAAATCTGTATGAATATTTGAAGAGACATACACGCTCATATCCGGACGAATGCGGATGTTGATATTTTTTACATCCTTTATTTCATACTGATAATTCAGCACCCTGTCAGGAAAAACAATAGTCCTTTCCATTAAAATCTCCGAAGTGCAACCGTCTTAACATTTTCGATAATCTTATCTATCGTACTAAAATTCAATTTGAGCCTTCCCTCTTTTTCATAGGCGTAGAACAGATCGTCGATATCCTGGGCGATTTTATTGTGAATTGCCGTATTCGTCTGCCAGTCGACAGCGTTGTGTTTTTCAATAATCTCGGCAATTTTTAATGATATTTCACCAATCAAGTCGAAATTTTCAGCCATATTTATGACGTTTTCGAGAATAGCCGCCACAACGCCGAAGAATGCCTGAGCATGGAGATTGCCCTTGATATTTTCGGGATACTTTATATCCGTAATACCCTTGCGATACTCCTCCATTATCTCACGCATTTTCAAAAGATATTCGCTTTCAGTTATTACCTGCGCTTTATACAAGTCGAGGGCATTTTTTATCTTTTGGGAAAAGTTATCGTAGTAAGCAGGGTTTTCGTCATAATGCTGCTTAATGCTTTTTGCAAGATGCGACTGTATTGCCGCTGCCTTTGCAGATATTGAGCCCAGCTCTTCAAGCTGCTCCTCCATCCCCGTTTCGTCAAGGATATCGACAGGCGGAGTTATCTGCTTGAGCCCCGCCACACGCATATGCTGATCTAAAAGCCCCTGCATCTGCTTTTCGTATTCGGCGTTGTCTATGCCATCGCAATATCTTATTCTCACCGCACGCCTTGTCTTGCTGAAGCGAATGAAGTCTGCTTTCAGCTTTTCAAGTTCAGCCCTTGGAATTGCCTGTACTACCTGCTCGGAATTTACTACAATGCGGAGTGCTTTACCAAAGTTGCAAAGCAACTCGTAAAAATTCTTTCGTCTCTCGTCATCTTCTAAACTTTGATGAATTGCCTCTTCGTCGTCTTTGGATATACCCGAGAATAAATCCATTAACTGAGAGTATGCCTCGCGTACTTTTGCAATGCTTGCCATTACATCAACGACAACGCCTTTGATATCCTCGGAATCAAAGTTTTCAAGGCCTGCTCCGCCATATAATTCCATAGCGTCGTCCAACTTCTTCAAAAGTCCGCGATAGTCAATTATCCAACCAAAGTCCTTACCGTCATACAGACGATTAGTACGCGCTATCGCCTGCAAAAGTCCGTGCTCTTTGAGTTCTTTATCGATATATAATACCTGCGTAAGCGGAGCATCAAATCCCGTAAGCAGCTTGCTGCACACGATTAAAATATCTATTTCGCCGTGAATAAATTGCTCTTTTAAGGTTTCTTCGTAAGTATCGGGATCGCCATACTCCTTCATCATTTTCTGCCAGAAGGAAATTACGACATCATCCGTACTTTCATCCACGTCGTCCTGACCTTCGCGGACATCGGGGGCAGATATAACCACAGCAGTTTTCAAATCCCCCATCTGTTCAAAGCAGTTGTAATACCTTATTGCATCTTTTTTATAATTACAGGCTAACATCGCTTTGAAGCCGGTACTCTTTAACGCCTCGCAAAAATGCTGATTTATATCCAACGCAATGCGACGGATACGGGCATCGGTAGACGTCAGACGGCGGATAGAACTCCATTTATTTGCAAGGTCTGCACGCTGTTCGCTTGTCAGCCGTTTTGTCGTCTGTTCGAACCATAAGTCAATATTTTCTTCATCAACGCTCTGCTCGACAAAACGCCCCTCATATATCAGCGGTACAATTGCACGGTCTGCAACACCGTCGGCAATGGTGTACTTATGAATGAGCTTGCCGAACCTTTGCATAGTGTTCTTTTCGCTCTTCATAAGCGGAGTTCCCGTAAAACCTATATAGCAGGCATTGGGGAAAACGGAACGCATTTTCGCCGCCATAGCACCGTAATTGCTGCGGTGGCTTTCGTCGACGAGCACAAAAATATCGCGCGAATAATTTTTTAGTCCGCTCACCTCTACCGTGTTGAACTTGTTTATTATTGAAGTTACCACATCGACCGCATCCGAGTTGATGAGCGTTATAAGATGCTTGCCGCTTGTAGCCCTTGCGGGCTTTAACCTTGTATGCGCAAAGGTCTGAACTATCTGTCTGTCGAGTTCCTTTCTGTCCGTTACGACGACAATGCGCGGACGTCCTGCAAGTTTCATAAGGATATATTTGGACAGCATTACCATAGTAAGCGACTTGCCGCTTCCCTGAGTATGCCATATTACGCCGCTCTGCCTGTTGCCACGAATATCATTTTTGTTTATTGTTTTAATTATTTCCTTAACTGCGAAATACTGCTGATAGCGGCACACTTTTTTTACATTTGCATCGTAGAGGATGAAAAACTGAGTGAGCTCTAACAGTCTTTCTTTTGAGAAAAGCGAGATAATTGCCCTATCCTGTTCCGTAGGCACTCTGCCAACTACGCACTTTTCAAGCGCGCTCTTCATAAAAGCATCGTCTTGTTCTTTCCAGACGCTCCAGAACTTTTTGCCAGTACCGCAGGTGGCATACTTAGCTTCGCTCATGCTTACCGCCATAAGTATCTGCGTAAATTTATAGAGCTGCGGAGCATAATTTGCGCCTTGATTGCGGACAGTCTGCTCTATTGCCTGCTCCAAAGGAATATATGGCGCTTTACATTCAATAACGCCAAAGGGTATACCGTTTACAAACAGCACTATATCGGGGCGAACGTTATGAAGCCTGTCCCAACTGTCCACGGGAAATTCTTCTTTTACGTGGTAAACGTTGTTTTCAGGATTTTCCCAATCAATATATCTGAGGTTAAAACTTTTTATAGTTCCGTCCGCTGTCTGTTCGGCATAGCTTTTGCCGAGCATAAGGGCATCGTAAATTTTTTCGCTCGTCTTGATAAGACCGTCTGTAAGAGGCTCGTCCAGCTCCTCAACGGCACGCAAAATATTGACTTCCGAAAAAGACCTCTTTTCGCCGCCATATTCAAAACTATTTATTTTTTCGAGCTGAACTTTCAAAATGGGTTTTAACAGGACGTTAAAGGAGTTCTGTCTTAAACTTGCACATTCTTCCTTAGACAGATATGTAACAAATATGTCATAAAAGTTATAACATACTCATTAACCCACACGCGATAATCTTTTATCCAATCAATACTTAATTCAATCTGCCCAAACTCCATAAGAATAAAAAACAAAATGTAACTTATAATTGGAGCCCAAACAAAACTTTTTATTATATGTATAGCGGTGAACATTACTATTACGGTCGAGCTTCCCCGCTTCAAATTGACAAGTGCCGATTAAAAACTTATCCCCATACTTTATATCGAGCAAACAAGGATATTTAATTTTTTTACATATGCCGTTCACCACATCGAATAAATGATTTGTATCTTTCAATTCGACACAAATTACCTCGATTTCTTCATAGCGAAATTTATTTTCATTTACCGCTTCTGTACCAGTCAATACCGGCTTGAGTGACGCGCACCACTGAATAGATGCTACGGCAGCGCCACTATGTTGATCCGCATCAAAAAATCTTTCTAACGGGATATTTTTATTTAAGATACATTGTTTTGGAATATTAAAAAGTTCTAACATATTATTTCACCACAAAAAAACAAATCAGTTCAAAGTCGTCTAAACCAGATACCACGGAGAGGAGCGCAGTCGTCCCGCCGCTTTTGAAAAGGCTGTCTATGTCGCTCTCTTCTTTTACGTCGATGACGGAGTTGATGGCATCGGACAACAGCTCGGATATCCTGCCCATTTTTTTGCCGTCGTCCGTCTCCTCGTTGAACACTCGGCAAAGTTCCATCAGCGGCTCGCTCTTTCCGCGGCACAAAAGGCGCATCGTGTCGAGCAGTTTTTTGGGGTTGAGGTAATCGCACACGATCTCGCCATCCTCGCCGATGTACACCATGTAGAAGGGATGGATGCGATTTCTGTCGTCGATATTCACGCTGTCATTGATGTTCCGAAGGACGAAAATCACGCCGGCGGGCAGATCTTCCGCTCTATTTACGACTGCGTGCAGCCCCTTGGGCGCCGTCTCGATGTCCTCGTGCTGTTTCATGTATTCCATAAGATCCAGGCGAAATTCGTTCAAGCCAAGATCCATGATGGAAATGCCGCTCGTCATATCCTCAATGTCAACGACTTCCTCTTGCAGCCGCTTGAGCTGCGCCCTGCGGTATTCGAGGTCGCCTTTTTCTTCCGCGTTGATGAGGTCGTCGTCGCCGGTGGAAGTCAATACGGAAATCTTCATGCGCGTCTCGACGCGGGCTTTCAGGTTGATATACTCATCGAGATCCACATCCGGCCAAAAGTTGACAAGCTGGATGCGTTCATTATTGCTGCCGATGCGGTCGATTCGGCCAAACCGCTGAATGATGCGAACGGGATTCCAATGGATGTCGTAATTGATAAGATAGTCGCAGTCTTGCAAGTTCTGCCCTTCCGAAATGCAGTCGGTTGCAATCAGAATATCCAATTCCTCCGAACGCCCCGGCAAAAGCACACTTTTCCCCTTAGAGATCGGCGAAAAGCAAGTCAGCACGGTGTTGAGGTCGGCACGGAGCTTGGGGATAGTCGTCTTGCCCTCGACGACGCCCGTAACTTCCGCTGTCTCCAAACCGAATTGCTCTTTCGCAAATTTGCTGACGTTCTCATAGAGATAGTTCGCCGTATCCGAAAACGCGGTGAAAATGATGATTTTTTTGTTGCCCGGATTGATGGGATGCTCGATTTTCTGCCGAATGAGCGAGAGGAGCGTCTGCAATTTGGTATCATGTTCCGGCGTGGTATCGTCGATCATGAGAGATAGCAGCTCCAGATTTTCGGCATCCTTTTCAAGTTCCCGTTGCCAAGACACATAGTCCATGTCGGCAAGATCGATCTTCACCTTTTTACCGACGGAAAAGAGGTCTGTGTTCTGATCGTCGTAATCGAAATCTTCACTGTCGGAAATCTCCGTGAGATCGAGCATACAATCTCCAGATCGGTAATTTTTGATGGTTTCGATCGTATCGCCGATCAACTTTCGGATGCGCTCCAGGGTCAGGCGAAAGGAATATACCGAGCTTTCCAGGCGTTTGAGCAAATTGATGCTCATCAGTCGGCGAATGCCTTCTTCACGGCCCTGCTGCGTCAGGCTTGTCCCCTTGTTGTGCGTAAGATCGAGATATTTTGCGAGTCTCGACGGCATGATATAATTGGACGGCGTGTAGATGGAGAGGTTCAACGACATGAGCAGCGCATAAATATCGTTATAATTGATTGCGTCGCTCAAATCGGTCAAACGCGGCCGAAGAGAGATCGGCGGCAGCCGCTCCGGAAATTTGCCGATTTCGGAAGTATTGTAATATTTTTCGATATGCTTTCTGGAACGAGCGATTGTCACGCTGTCCAAAAGTTCGAAGAAGTCAAAATCCAACGTCCTCAAAAGGGCGTCTGTCGTGCGCCTTTCCGCAGGAAGGCGGCTCCAGATATTATAAGCCTTCTGCGCTTGACGAAAAATTTCGTCGATGCTTTTCGTCGTATCGAGTTTTTTATTGAGTTGCTCGGCATCACCCTCATACGCAAGGGCGAGCTGATTTTTCAGATCGATAAATTTATTGTTGACGGGCGTCGCGGAGAGCATCAATACTTTTGTCCGAACGCCCGCACGGATCACCTTATTCAAAAGTTTCAGATAGCGATTTTCTCTCGCATCTTCGCCGGATATTTCGCCGCCGTTGCGAAAGTTATGGCTCTCATCGATCACAACGAGATCATAGTTTCCCCAATTCAGACGTTCGAGGTCGATCCCGTTTGATTTTCCGTGTTCACGCGACAAATCGGTATGGTACAGCACGTCATAACGGAGGCGATCTTCTGCAATAGGGTTATTGATGTAATTCCCCTTATATGTGTTCCAGTTCTCCGCCAATTTTTTCGGGCATAAGACCAGAACGGATTTGTTTCTGTTTTCGTAATATTTGATAACGGCAAGTGCCGTAAACGTTTTACCTAAACCAACGCTGTCTGCCAAAATGCAGCCGTTGAATTTCTCCAACTTGTTAATGATCGCAAGGGCGGCGTCCTTTTGAAAGTTATAAAGCATGCCCCAAATTTTGCTTTCCTTAAAGCCGGTCGCTTCATTGGGGAGTTCGTCTTCGGAAATATCATTCAAAAATTCATGAAAGATGTTGTAAAGAGCGAAGAAATAAATATATTCCGGGGCATTTTCGCGGTACGCCGCCGTAATATTTTCCATTATGACATCTGTTACTTCCTGAAATCTTTTCTTATCGTTCCAAAGCTGCTCAAAGAGTTTGATGAAATATTGCGCGTTCTCGAAACTTTCCGTTTTTTGAACGGGATAGTATGCGTTGTTCCCGCGCTCACAGCCGAGGTCGACCGTCGTAAACCCGTTGATGGGCATGTAAGTGCTTTCATCCACCGTCATAAATCCCATCATCTGCTCTTGTGTGACGTTGGATTTGAAAGTCACCTTTTTTCGGATCCAGTCGGCACATTCTTTTGCAATTGCCTTTTGTGTGAGTTCGTTGCGCAGCTTCACTTCAAACTCGGTACCGTAGAGACTGCGCTCTCTGGAGATGCGGGGAATATAGAACTCTCGCTGCGCTTTGGAGGTCTTTTCCGTGATAAAAGTCGGGGAGGTGAAGATAAATCGCAGCTCATCAATGCCTTCCAGCTGCTTTTTCAGTTCCTGGTAGGCATAGATTGAAAAACAGGCTGCTGCAATCGAAAGCTTGCTTCCTTTGCGAATGCTCTCCTGCAAATCGTTTTTCACTGTATTGTTGATATTATCAATTATCTTCATTCCGTACCTCTCGCGAGCACTAAATATATTAGCTGTCTTTACTATGTTTCATCTGTAATTATAAATTATCCGCAACATTCTTGAACACAATTTTGTTCAGCATATTTTCTTTCTTGAAGAACATTATCATATACAGCGGCAGATAGACAACTCTATCTTCGACCTCGATATTCCCAGTGCAGAACACAATGCTCTCCTTCAGCTTGTACTCATCCACCGCCAGGAGATTGTTCAGCGCCCTGTGCGACTTGTAGTCTTTGCCGGACTTAATCTCTACGGGCACAAGTTCGGCATGTTGCTCGACTATAAAGTCAACTTCCCCCACTCTCTGCTTATCAAAATAATAGAGTGTGAAGCCATTGCTTTTGAGCTGTTGGGCGAACATATTTTCCATTATGCTGCCTTGATTTATGCCGTACGCACCATTTACTATCTGATATTGCACGTCGCCCGAACACATTGCGCATAAAAGCCCCGTATCCGCAAGGAAGAACTTGAAAAGATTGTGCTGTTTATTTATCTCAACAGGTTGTTTAGGTTCTGCAAGATTATAACACGGCAGTGCCACGCCTGCGTCGGTAAGCCAATTAAAGCAACTTTCGTACCTCTCCATGCGCGCCGACTTGGCGAGGTCTGACAGCATAAACCGCTTATTTTTTGCGTTCAACTCTGCAGGTATGGTATCGAATATGAGCGTTATCTTCTCCTTGCCAGTCATAGCATACTTGGTTATATCCTTGCGATAGAGCTGCAATATATCCTCCTGTATCCCCACAACGCGCCCCATATCTTTGGAATTGACAAACTCCTGCACAACTGCCGGCATACCGCCGATTATGATATAATAGGTAAACAGTTGCATCATCTGCTTATGCACGAACTCGTCTACGGGGGCACGCCTATTGTAGCAGTCTTTGAGCATATCCAAAGTGGATTTCTGAATACCGTTCGCTATGGCAAACTCCTCAAAATCCATGGGATACATCTTTCTGATTTCCTCATATCCCACAGCATAGGACTTAATTTCCTTATAATTGATTCCGAGAAGCGAGCCGGACTCGATATAATCGAACCTACCATCGTCGACGAGGAACTTTATGGCTGTGCGCACTTCTGGGCACTCCTGCACTTCGTCCAAGAATATCAGCGTTTTATGCGGCTCTAATGGGCGACGAAGAAACAGGGTAAGTTTACTTATAATGCCGTCTACCGAAATATCGCCCTTGAATATATTCATTGCAGAGGGCGTGTTTATAAAGTTGATTTCAACAAAGTTGTCCCCGTAGCAATCTTTTGCGAACTGCCTTATGAGCGTGGTTTTTCCTATCTGCCTCGCGCCATCTATGAGCATCGCAAGTTTTTTTGTTTGTTTATGCCATTCAACTAATTCGTCATAGAATTTTCTGTAAAGCATATGCACCGCCTATTTTTATTCGCTTTATATTATACACCCGATTGACCCCACAGTCAATAGCTATGCGACATTTTATTTAAAATTTATAAATGAACTTGCGACGTTTTATAAATACTTATAAAGAATGTCTGCGACAAATTAAATTTACAAACATTTGTTTGATATTTGCTTGACAAGCGGAATACAGCGTGTTATATTATAAATGTATCGGGGTGAATTAAGTTTTACACGATATACGCAAAATGCCCGTATCGGTGAAAGAAACGAGAGGTTTTGTCTGTTCCCATCGCTTTATGCAGCTTGTTACTGTTCGGCTATATGGCTTTAACAGACTTTATCGGCCGCGGCGAATCGGCAGTGTCGGCGGCATTTTACGGACAAAAAACGGTACCCGAGCAGTCTGGCGTTCGATTTGACCCCTGCACCACTATCTTTTTGCGGCGACAATGCAACGCGTTTGTGTTGCCGAGGCTTGCGACGACGGGTTAAGAAGAATAACTTGTTTGTTGAGCTGTGACCTGAATTATTTTCAGTAGCCGACGGCAGTTATCACTGTTTATAATGAGCGACTTTAAGTCGCTGACGGGCGAGATAAATTCTCGCACCGTATGCTTTTGTTGCGCTTCTATGCGCAAACAAAGGCTGTTATAAGCATACCGTTTTTTGGACTACCAATATAAAATTACTGTCCATAGGAAGGTATCTTTCTATGGACTTTTTTTATCCTTAAAACGGTATGCTCCCGCAAGGAGGTGATGATATATATGAGGGTATAACTACGGTTGGGGCCATAGTATGCCCCAACGAAAGTATGATTTTCAGGAAGCAAAAGTCAAGCCACCTACAAACAAATAGCTCGCTGCAAGCGCGAACGGCACCAAACCGCGAAGCGGCTTTGGTATAGTGAGCTATACCTTTGCCGCCGCAGGCGCAAAGCGTATGGCGAACTATACCAAACAAAAAAGGACTCCCACAAAAATTCGCACAGCGAAATTTTGTGGGAAGAGGAGCGACAACGCTACGAAATTGGCGTTTGCTTTCAGCGAACGCCATCGGGCAAGCGTTGGCCGCGACGAAGTGAGCTATACCTTTGCCGTCATTCGTGCAGAATCAAAAATTTATCAGGAGGAAAATTTATAGCATACATAATTTGCCACATGAAAAAATATCAGCGCGATGCTATCGTCGGCATCGAGCGCGAAAATGAACGGGACGAAACTTACCGCTCGAAGAGCAACCCGCAGATTGACTGCGAGCGAACGCCGCACAACTATCACTTCATAAAGCCTGACGACACCTACACCGTCTTTATTAATCAAAGGATTACAGACCTTGCGCCCAAGCGCAAAGTTAAGGACGACGCAGTTCTTATGTGTTCGTTCTTCGTAGGCGCAAGCCCTGAATTCTTTGTCGGCAAAGACAGGGACGACATTGGCGCGTTCTTCTTTGAGTGCACGGAGTTTTTCGCCGAACGATACGGGCGGGAGAATATAATCTCCGCCATCGTTCATCTGGACGAAACTACTCCGCACATGCACCTCAATCTTATGCCGGTGCTGGACGGCAGACTTTGTGCGAAGCAGCTCTTTGACAGAAAGGAGCTGCGCAGCATACAGACCGACCTGCATAATGACGTAGGCAAGCATTGGGGCTTGGAGCGCGGCAAGGAAGGCAGCACGGCAGAACACCTTGACACGGCGGAGTTCAAATTGAAGAAGATGAAAGAGGCGGCAGCCAGAGCCGAACGGCAGGCAGATGAAGCAGAGTACAGACAAGCCATTGCCGAGAAAGGAGCAGACGCCGCCGAGAGCAGACAAGCCCACGCAGAAGAAGCGACACAGGCGCTTGAAAAAAAGCGAGGAAAGTTGGAGTGCGAAGTTGAGCCCCTACAAGCCGCTGCGGAAGTTTTGCAGGAGTACAGCGACGGCAAATGCAAGCTCAATAAAAGAGACTTGCCCGTAATCGCTGCCGAGGCAGCAAAACTCAAAGCGGAGAACGGGCAACTCGAACAACAGCTTGAAATGAGCAGGCGCGACCAACACGACGTGTTTACTCTCTATCAAAAGTCTGAACGCGAAAAGCAGGCTCTTCAAAGTGACGCCGATATTCTGCGTCAGATTAGGGAACACGCGCCCGATAAACTCAAAGAGGCGTTGGCGACCGCAGAACAGCGCAAGACAACTAAACACTCCTCTCCCTTCAATGGTTCGGGGAGCAATCGCGGCGGCAAATAAGAAATTTTGCTCTAACTCTTGACTTCTGTCGCAAAGCGTGTATAATCGTATTAACATTTTGAAAACAGCTTTATTCAAAACTGCAGGAGCAACTTTATGGTCATACTCATTACCGGCGCTTCGCACACGGGCAAAACTGCGCTGGCACAGAAACTGCTTGAAAAGTATCACTTCCCCTACCTCTCTCTGGATCATTTAAAAATGGGATTGATACGCAGCGGAAATACGCCGCTCACGCCCGATGACGACGAGGAACTCGCAAATTATTTGTGGCCGATCGCGCGGGAAATCATTAAAACCGCCATAGAGAACAATCAGAACTTGATCATCGAGGGGTGTTATATCCCGTTTGACTGGCAAACAGATTTTTCGGAGAGCTATCTCAAAGATATACGCTTTATCTGCCTTGTGATGAGCCGGGCATACATCGAGCAAAATTTTGAGAACATAAAAAAATATGCAAATGTCATAGAGCAGCGAAAAGACGACGGCTGTTGCACCTTAAAGAATATTTTGGCAGATAATGCCAAATACCTTGAAATGTGCAAACGGCACTGCCTGCGATACATTCTTATTGACGATAAGTATGATTTTGACATAACGTTGTAAATAAAAAGCCGGAGCAGTTGACATGATGACGAAAAAAGAGATTGACAAGCGCTACGAGGACAGGCACAAGGAAGAACGCAAGGCCGCGCACGCCGTATGGGGTACTTCTATGAACCGCGAGGACTTCGACAAACTCAACAAGTTTTTGAAGGACAACGGCATCAAGAAAATTGAACTAATATATGTAGGTTGGCAGGCTTTGCAGGAACAGTACAAAAACAAACAGTGAGCGGCGTAGACGAACAGCTCCCACCGCACACACAAAATTTTATAATACAGGAGGAAACGCGATGGAAAGAGAACATAGTATTCAAAGCTACAAGGGCATAGGCTAAACCAGCCGGTTCGACCCGAATAAGAATACTTGACGCAAGAACAATTATTACAACTATTACAAACTATCCGTGAGGTACCCGAGGGCAACGACGAAAAGGCGCTGGCCGTTTTGCAGGCGGCCGCCGATTCCATTACCCTCGAAAAACTTGTCGCTCTCACGGACAACAAACAAGACAAACAACTGAAAGAATTATCGGGAGTAAAGTCGCGGGAAATTACGTTCTCCGAAGAGGAGATAAGAAAAATGCCTAAGACTTTCAGAAAAGAATTCAGAGTAGAGGGCTGCACTGCGCACGTCCACAAGATACGCAGCGGCAGGAAGAATTGGTGCTATGTCATAAGGTACAGGCGCAACGGCTACAACATAAACGCCTCGTCCACAGACATAGACGAAGCCAAGCGTAAGTTCATCGAGAAACTGCACGAGGCGGACAAAAACAACGGAACTGCCGCTCCATCTGTACCCACTACCTTTGACGGCTTTACAAACTACTACTTTGAAAACTTCTACAAACGCAAGGTTACGCAGAGTACCCACCGCACCGCGCTCAGTCAGTTCAAGAACCACCTCTCCCCGCACTTCAAGAACACGCCGTTAAAAAAGATCACTCCCAAACAATGCCAGGAGCTGATAGACAAAATCGAGGCGACGGGAAAAGGCAGGACGGTTGACGAGGTTTGCTCGCTTCTGAACATGATATTCAAGGCGGCAATGAAACACGCAATTTTACAGCACAATCCCATGGACATGGTATTCCACGCCAAACACAACAGGACGCATGGCTCTGCCCTCTCCAAGGACGAAGAAAGACTGCTGTTGGAGCGCACCGCGGGAACGCCTTATCAGACTATGTTCGCCGTGGGTTTGTACACGGGCATGCGGCCTAATGAGTACTACACCGCAAAGGTTGAGGGCGACTTCATAATCGCTAACAATAGTAAGCGCAAGAATGGAAAGGTTGAAACCAAGAAGATACCCATAACGCCAATGTTAAAGCCTTACCTCGAAAACAACACAAAACTTCATTTCACGAGGTTGGAGCAGATAAGACACAAATTTAACGGTATCCTACCCAATCATAAATTATATGATTTGAGGACAACCTTCTATACCCGCTGTCAGGAGTGCAATGTTGCACCCGTGGCGAGGAACGAATTTGTGGGGCACTCTTTGGGTGAACTCGGAAATACCTATACCGACCTTTCGGACGAATTTTTACTCGCTGAAGGGAAAAAGCTGTGTTATTGAGATAGCGCAACCACAGTAACCATCGGCGTTTGAGAGCAATTTTATTTACCAAAACGTTTACCAAAATCAATGAAAAAACCGCACCTTTGCGGCAAACCTGACATTTGCGCGAAGGTGCGGAATAAGGTAAAATTCAGCAACATAAAGTTGATTGTCAAGCCAAATTTCCACTAAAAATCGTTTACCAATTTAACAACGAGCGATCAACGAAAACGGTTAAAATCATGAGAAAAGCGCCCGTTTTCGACTGAAAACGGGCGTTTTTTAATGAAATCCGGCAACTTGCTATCCTCCCGGACCTTGGATGGTCAAGTACTTTCGCCGTAGACGAGCTTAACTTCTGTGTTCGGAATGGGAACAGGTGGATCCTCGTCGCCATTATCACCGGAATGGCTCCGAGATTCCAACCTCAATAGATTACTGTGTAACCACAAAATAAGCATATCACCTTGCAATTAAACCTAATACCTATATGAGCCCAATCGGCAATACCATGCTCCATTACAAAAATATAGTCATATATGACGGCAAGCAAACAATTTCACTATTTACAGACAAATTTTTAGGATGGATAATATATGCCCTGCCTATGCGGCTGTGATATTTTTCGATAAAATTATTCAATGACGCAGTTGTATATCTTTTGCCGGCCTTAACTTCTATAGGAAACAGTTTTTGTTTTGTTTTACTGTTGTTTGAAAGTAAAAAATCTATCTCCATA
>CALVIN010000003.1 GCA_944330115.1 uncultured Clostridia bacterium | reverse complement strand
GATGACCTTTACCCCATTTTTGCGCAACAGTGCTTTATAGTGCGCGCTATCATAGCGGTTACGGGAAAACCTGTCCAACTTCCAGACGATAATACAGTCGAAAGCGTGTTTGTAACTGTCCTTAATCATTCGCTGAAATTCTGGGCGATGGTCTGTCTTTGCCGAAAACGCGCGGTCTATGTAGTTGCCGATGACCTGAATATCGTTATAGGTCGCATACTCCATACATTCGCGTATCTGACCTTCTATCGAAGCTTCAGTTTGATTGTCGCTCGAATACCGAGCATAAATTACTGCTTTCATTTTTTACCTCTCTAACGGCATTATACCATAGTAAATATGACAGATATAGTCATATATTAAAAATTTTTTTGGTTTTCCTGCAATAATTTCAAAATGGATTCTTTCAGCTTTTTATAAGCAAGGAATTTCGGATCAAAACGCATTTTCATAAATTCTTTCATCTTAATATCCGTTTTCGTAGCGGATTATTGCAGATTGCAATTGTTTTATTTGCCTGCACCAATACCGCTTGTGTGATATTTCTTCTTTCATGAAGAACTTTAAACCTTTGGCATATTATTTTACTGGCATATTAACATTTTTGACACCATTTTTATTATAGGATCTGATGAATTTCTTAATTACCATTGAAAAGTATAAATTTTTATTATATAATTAAGCTATCCCAAATATGACGCACCTGACCTGTTATACTGTATTTGATTGAAGCTGGTGCATACAAGGAGTGAATATGGGGTTTGAACCTAAAAAACTTGCTCTTTTGCGAATTCTGGAAATATACCAAAAGTACAGCAATAGCGAACACGTTCTTACTTATGACGATATTGCTCGCCGGCTGTTGCAGGAATACGGAATTGAAATCGAACGTAAAGCAATCGGAAGAAATGTATCTATGCTACGCGAAGCCGGATACGATATCGTTCTATCAAGATATGGCAGTTATCTTGCCGAACGCGCATTTGATGACGCCGAGCTGCGATTGCTTATTGATGGAATACTTTCCAGTAAACATATCAGCGAAACACATTCACGGCAACTGATAGAAAAGTTGTCTGCTCTCTCAAACGTATACTTTCGTTCACACATTAAAAATATTTACTCTGTCGGTGATTGGTCTAAAACCGAAAACAACACTCTTTTTTATAACATTTCAATCGTGTACGAAGCTATCGAAAATCTGAAACAGATACGATTTGATTACAATAAATACTGGACGGATAAAAAATTACACCGTTCCGCAATACATACTGTAAGCCCATATCAACTTCTTTTACACAACCAGCGATATTATCTGATGGCATACAACGAAAAATGGAAACATATCGCGTTTTATCGTATGGATCGCATTACGAAAATCGGGATTATAAATGGGCCGATAACGCCATTGCGCACGATACCGGGATGTGAAAACGGAATTGATTATCGTAAAATATCCGGCGGACTTCCGTATATGTTTTCCGATAATGCGGAAATTATAACTTTTTATGCTAAACCTGAAATCGTCGATCAGATAATCGATTGGTTTGGATACGATGTTGAATTCAAAGAAGAAGACGAATGGATTTTGGTTACAGTCTATGCCAGCCCCAATGCTATGGAGTACTGGGCATTGCAGTACCTCAATTATATAGAAATAATCACACCTGCCCACTTGAGAAAACGTATTCAAAATGATTTGAAAATTGCTTTAGATAAATATGGAGAACAAAAAGGTGAATGATCCCATTTCAAAAAAAGAATATGAAAAGATAATAGCTTCTGCGCCTTCCGATATGGAATTGCCTGTCTATATCGGCAAGCGCAACGATGAGCTATTATATCTTGATTTGGTAAAGGCAAAAAGTATTGCTATGTATGGCGAGATCGGCATAAGTGCCGTTTGCAATACGTCTCTTTTCAGCATGCTTAAAGCAAGAGAACAAGTACTGCGCCAAAAATACTTCCTATGCGTCAGTTGTGTGGGTGGTTTTTATAGTTGGAGCTTTAACGATATACCTTTTGCTGATGAATATATCACCGATGCTTGTACTGCCATATATGACCTTTTGCATTACTATAATTCAGTTAAGAATACGCTGAGTAAGCTGTCGGGAATGTCGGAGAATGAGCGCAAGGCTTCTGATTACATATACTCATTAGAGGAATATCAGGAATATTTAGCAAAGCATCCGAGGTTGTATATATTTGAAGGTTGGTTGGGACCGCTTTCCAAAGGCATATTGGATAATAGTGGTTTGGAGTTAAATTCCGTCAAAGAGGCATTTGAAAATGCCTATAAGTTTCATATATATATCATTATACCAGATTGCATTAGGGGTAAAAACGAACTTTCTGGAAGCATTCATACTTCTGTAAATATTGAGCGAACGGAAAAATGTTACACTGCAACAATTATACAAGATTGCAAAAAGATGGAAGATAATATCTGTATGGATTGGTTCGATGAATCAATAAAAAATATAATTGGAGACAAAGGAGAAAAATGAAAAATATATTTGATTATGCAACTCGGGAACTTTCGCAAGATGCTTTTTTACGTTGGTTGCTTGAAAATTACGACGATCCCGAACTTAAAGATGCCGCAGACGATCTTTTGCAAGAATTCTGCGGAATTAACGTCAAAGACATCAAAAGCATAAATTCGACGGCTCAGTGGTGTAACATAGATATTTCAGTATGGATAACATTAAAAGATGATAGTAAAGCAGCATTGTTTATCGAGGATAAGACATATTCCGAAGAACATAATCAACTTGATAACTACGACAATCATATCAAATGGTGTCAAAACGAATATGCCCGTATTTATAAAATTTTCTATAAAACAGATATTGTGAGAGATAAAGAGAAAACAAGAATTGATCATACAAAAGACGCGAATAAATGGCGTGTTTATTCCATTAAAGAGATCCGCCCTCTCTTCGAAAAATACATAGGTGCAGGCAATCTTATTTTGCGTCAATATGCCGAACACGTTGTCAATGTGTATCACGCTACCGAAAATACACAAATTCCCGAAAAAGACGGTACACATATTGACTATCTGAAGTGGATCTCGTATTTCGAAAAGACTGTCATACCGCAACTTTCAGAATATCAGGATAAATGCAAGTTCTTTGTCACAAAAGCCGGTCAATATCCGTATGTCTATATGAGTATTGAAAAAAGCGGATACGATAAAATAGTTCCTAAACTTGAGATTCGCAGCAGGGATTGCTTGCCTGTAAACAAACAGCACTTGCAAAGAAATATCAATATCCGTTTTCTCTGCTACGGTATGCCTGAAGAAGATATCACACAGCAAAAGGAACTTATGGAAAAAATCAAGCAAAACGGTCATTTCGCCACAAAAGGGATGGTACAAAACAGGAACGGAAAAGATAAATATTATCCGAAACAAATCGGTTATTTGGATAATATAACCGTCAAGGACGAATACGCTTTTATACAAAAAATCAAAGAATATATTGGTTATTATCTTAACTTGATGCAAGACTGGAAATAAAATATGGAAATCTTATACGCACTATTTTGGATAGATATCGCCGTTTTATTTTTTGCATTCTGCTATGGAGTAGAAGTACTGACGCTTTATTTTGCTTACGGAAAAAACTGGCGCAAACATACACTATTTTATAAAAGCATAGAAGCACGAAAGCGTAAAAGGAAACGAAAGTAAAAGTATATGAGTGTGAAGTATTTATTCATATAAGCGACAGTGATTTTTTTTGCGTAAATCGATTACAGTAACTGCTAACAATGAAATGCTTGCACGCGAAAGTGCATATCGGGAATATGCAAAGAAAAGCAACGCTTCAAAGGAAAATTTTAGTATTGGAAAAATTACACAACTAATAAATTTTTGCAGATAAAAGAGAAAACACTTTAGTTCTATAAAATTTTAACGGATAAAATATAAACAAATGTTTGTATTTCTATTGACAGTAGCAACTTTTATATGATATAATGCAAGAGTACAGGCGAATGTGTTGTCTGTACTCTTTTGCCGTACCTTTGAGTACGGATACTCTCCCTCTACGAGAGGGGTTAGCGCAGATATGACTGCGCCACAGAGCGCAATGCTCTGTAAGGATTTCAGCGCAAAATGCGCTGCACCCGAGCCGTCTGAAAGACGCACCATAACGGGGTTTTATAAGCATACAATTTTTTGCTTAAACCCCGTTAAGTGGCTGACTTTCTTCGAGCGAAGACAGGCTTATTTTGTGTTACAGCTTTTACGAAATAAGTCGTTATCTCCTTCGTTCGGAAAAGATGTGCGATGAAAGGCTTTTGTTGTTGTACAATTTTTTAGCGAAAAAGCCTAAAACATCTCGCATTTTTGGGCGTGCCTTGATGGGTTTTTTCAGTATACAAATTTTCAGATAACCGAGGCGAAAACAAAATTAGATTAACCGAAAATCAAATAGAATGGCTAACCACCATGGAGCTTACAGCTAAACAAGGTTTTAAGTCGGTGATCGCGTTACAAGCATCAGCGACTTTTTTGCGTTCTTTTTAGGCTATCAAGCCCATGATTATGCTCGTGGGTAAAGATAAAAAATCAACATATCAGGAGGTAAAAAATGAACAAGCAAACGACAATCAGACCGCCATAAATCAGGCAAGCAAACGGATATTACAGGGCACTCAAAAGTCTGATTTCGGCAAGCAAACGTGAATTGGTTTATTGATACTTCTTCCACTTCGTGGGTTCGAAGTATAGCTCACTATACTTCGCAAGCGAAGTACCGTTCGCTCTGCCGAGGGCTTTTAACACAAAACAACGGGAGGTAAAAATTATAAGCTACTTAGTTTGTCACATGCAAAAATATCACAAGACGGATATTGCGCCCGTCGAACAGGAGAACGAGCGCGACGAAAATTATGTTGCCAGCAATCCACAGATAGACTGCACTCGCACTCATAACAATTACAATGTCATTAAGCGACAATGCTCCTACACGCAGCACATCAACAAAAGAATAGCGGAACTCGATCTACCTACAAAAGTGCGCAAGGACGCAGTTCTGATGTGTTCCTTTGTCGTGGGTTCGGACAGAGAGTTTTTCAAAAATCTGTCGGCGCGTGAACAGGAAAAATTCTTTGCCGATTGCACTCGGTTCTTTGCAGACAGATACGGCGAAGAAAATATTATTTCCTCCGTAGTCCACATGGACGAAACCACACCGCACCTGCACCTGAACTTAATCCCGATTGCTGACGGCAGGCTCTGCGCCAAGCAGCTGTTTGACCGCAAGGCATTGCAGGAATTGCAGACAGACTTTCATTCTGTTGTGGGCAAGAAATGGAACTTGCAACGCGGCAAGGAAGGCAGTACAGCTAAGCACCTTGACACAATATCGTACAAGGTCAAAAAGATGAAAGACGAAGCTGTAGCTGCCGTGTTGCAGGCATCGGAAGCCAAAAAACGAAAAGAAGCCGCAGAGCAAAGCCAAGCCCACGCGGAACAAGTCACGCATGAGCTTGAAGAAAAGCGTGAGCAATTACAACGCGAAGTTGCTCCTCTTCAAGCGGCAGCAGACGTTGCGCAGGAATACAACTCAGGAAAACGTAAGCCGAACAAGAAAGACGTACCTGCACTTGCCGCTGACAATGCGCGGCTCAGACAAGAGCTTGAATACAGCATTAAAGACCAGCACGACGTCTTTCAGCTCTACCAAAAGACCGAACGCGAACGACAGTCGCTACAAGAGGATGCCAAGACTTTGAGAGAGCTACGAGAGCAAGCGCCGGACAAACTTAGGGAAGCATTGGCAACTGCCGAGCAACGTAAGGCAGTAAAGCGCTCTTCACCTTTCAAATCGTCTGGAAACGGTTGGAGCAAATAAAACTGAATAACCGTTAAAAAGGAGGAAAACGTATCGAACAGAATACATAACTACGGGGAATGGCGAGAAAGAAACTAATTCAAACTGACTTTGATATTCCTGATTACCAAATAGAATCTCTTGCAAGAGTTCTGTTACCGCAAATCAGGGCATATCTTCTGTCCGAACAAGGGCAAAAAGACTATGCCGAATGGTCGGCAAGTCGACAACTGAATACAAAACTTAATAATAATTTATCCCTTTAAAAAGTAAAGGGAACGCCGCCATAAGTTGCGGCGAAAGGAAACCGCTGAAAGTTGCGGTATATAAGTTGGTAA
Source organism: uncultured Clostridia bacterium (assembly GCA_944330115.1). GTDB lineage: Bacteria > Bacillota > Clostridia > Christensenellales > Borkfalkiaceae > Coproplasma. Next base: position 258,829 of record CALVIN010000003.1, on the reverse strand, counting down.
AAATCAAAATGATTGAGTTACGCCGTAAAAGAAAAAGATTAAGATGATAAAAACGGCGAGGCGGGCAGAGCGAATTTCGCTCTGCCCGCTATTTTTATGTTCGAAATTTTTTAAATTCCTCAATATAGCAAAATAGCCCGAACATTCTTTTAATGGTAAAGAAGTTCAAGCTATTATGACTTGGTGCTTGTGATCGGACTTGAACCGATATGGATTTTACTCCGAGGGATTTTAAGTCCCTTGCGTCTGCCGATTCCGCCACACAAGCTTAACAATGCTTTACGCGCAGCTGCAATGCGCCATACCCGCCGGGCCGGCGGCCGCGCGTCGCGGGCGCTGCATATCAGCTTGTTTAGAATAACACTTTTTGCGCCGTTTGTCAATTTATTTTATACCGCACAATATGTCACACCTGCCGCCGCACAATTTGCAGCACCTGCCTTGCCTGCTGTGCCGCGCCGGAAAATTCGTAAATTATTTTATATAATGCGCCCTTTTACATAATGCGCCCTGCACGTTTCAATGCAAAAGCACCCGAGCGGGCCGCCCAACCAGGTGCCCGTATCGAGGTGCACCTTGTAATAGTCGGCAATACAGTCGCCGCGGCGGCCGGGGCGCTTGTAGGCGAGTATAACGTCTTCGTCGCACACGTTGCGCGTGGGCGTATGGCCGAAAAATACGCATTTTCCGTCCTTCGGCACCACCTCGGGGCGCATGAAATTGCGGTCCTCCAAAATTATCATGTCGCGCGCGGCGGCAGGCGGCACTATGCGGCCGTCGTCGTCGAGCGGGAGCCCCGCGTGCACGCAGATGAACTGCTCCTCCTCGATATACAGCGGCAGCGCCTCCAACTTATCCACCGTGTCCCAGTCGAGCAGCCGCCCGTCGCCCTGAAACCAGCGACGCAGGTCTTTGAGCAGGCCGTCGAAATCGGATGGCGAATGTTTCATCATCGCCCAATAGTACGCGAGAAAGCCGTATTCGTGATTGCCGAGTATGCACCGCACGTTGGGCGCGTTGAGCAGAAATTGCAGCAGGTGCACGCTTTCGTCGCCCTTATCGACCATATCGCCGCAGACGTACAGCGTATCGGAATCGCAAAATTTTATTTTATCCAAAAGGCGCATGCACAGCCCGTATTCGCCGTGTATGTCCGACATGACATACCTCATATGTATTTCACCCGCAAATTAAAAAATAATTCAAAATTAAAAATAAAAAATATTTAATTATTTAATTATTTTTGAATTATTCAATTATTTTTATATCGCAATATAAAAGTACTATACCACACTCCTGCGGCAATTTCAATATTTTTGCGGAAGTAATATCAAAAACCCTTCCGTGGCTCACATACGTTCGCCCCACCTCCCCTGAAGGGGAGACGAGGGAGCGGCTGCGCCGCGTGAAACCCCTCCGTCACTTCGTGACACCTCCCGCTCAAAGGGGAGGTACAATTGCGGCGATGAGCGGCGATATAGCGCGGGGTTCCATTTCTCGTCCCACGAAGGGACGGTACTTTGACCGCTTGCCCTCGCCTCCCCTTCCTCCCATTTACCTCTTACCTCCCCTTTGAAGAGAGGCTACCCTACTTCTTTACCTCCCCTTTGAGGGGAGGAATTAAAGGTGGGGTTTCATTTGCTCGACTTATGAGAGTATGTATCAGAGAGTGCCGCAACTTATCCCCTTGTCTCCCCTTAAGAGACGGCAAGGGGTACTGATTTTTGGAAAGGCTGATTTAATTATATCGGCGAGCTCTATGCAGAGCCGCGCGGCGGAAATTTTCCGCCGCGCGGCTCTTTTATTTTTTAAGGCATTATTTGACTTCTGACGCAGCTATGCGGAAATTTTGGCCGCCCGGGGCAAAACAGATGATCACCCCTCCGCGGCAAACCGCCTTGCCGCAGAAGTACTCCTCGATGAGCGGCGCAAAGCTGAACATGATATCTTCGGGAGAGATCTTCCCGCCCTCTGGCCGCAGCGCCGTTTGCGACAAAACCTCCTTTTTTACAGATTTTTTCGTTTGGTTTTTCATAACGTACCTCCGTTAAAATTTTTTGCAACAGCGAGCTCTCATTGCTTGCTTATATTATACCGTACCATTGAGGCAATCGCCAAGGAATATTTGCCAAAATGGGGCATAATTTTTTGTAGAAAAAGGTTTTTGTTATGATAAATTTGTCGAAATTTTCTGAAGTACTTGGCGAGCTGATTTTTGACGGCGGGCTTACGGCCAAATCGCTGGCCGCGGCACTGGGCGCGGAGCCTTCCACCATTACCAGATATTTAAAAGGAGAACGCGTGCCCTCGGTGGAAAATCTTGTTGCGATAGCAAATTATTTTAATTGCAGCACCGATTTTTTACTCGGCAAAACGGAGGAAAACAGCGCGCATGCATTTAAAATATGTCCTCCGTTCGGCGAGCAAATAGAATATTTAAAAAATTATTTTAAATGCTCATCATATAAAATTTACCACGACACGGGCATATCCAAGAGCCGCTATTACGACTGGAAGAACGGCAAACGCGCACCTTCCGTCGACAACATAATAAAACTGGCCGAACTATTTGATTGCAGCACCGACTTCATTTTAGGCAGAGAAAATTAAAATAAATATTTAATTATTTTTTATTTTAATCAAAATAAATTATTAAATAAATTTAAATTCAGATATTTTATTTATTTTAATATTTAATTTTTGCTGAAAATGCCCGCATGCCGGATCATACGCGGACGGCAAAATAATACTTGACAGCGCGGAGATAACGCGCTATACTTTAATAAATTAAAAAATGTGAGGTGCGAGGTGACCAATATTTCTTGCTGAACTGAATTGCAGGCCGAACGGGTGTTCCCTTCGGTTTGCGCTCATGCAAGAAAGTTAGTCATACAATGTGCCGCAACGGGCGCGCCGCTTTGGCGCATTTTAAGCAAGCTGTGAGAAACTTTCTCACGGCCTTTTTTTGTTTTTAAGGAGGTAATTATGTCAGTAATCAAGGTAGAAGATCTCACTTTTTCATATCCGTCGTCTTACGACAATATCTTCGAACACGTCAGCTTTACGATAGACAGCGACTGGAAACTGGGCTTTATAGGCCGCAACGGCAGGGGCAAGACCACGTTTTTGAACCTCTTGACGGGAAAATACCAATACCGCGGCAAGATAATCTCCTCGGTAAAATTCGATTACTTCCCCTACCCCGTAGAGGACGAAACGCGGCAGACGGCCGACATACTCGCCGAAATTTGCCCCGACGCGCAAAAGTGGCAGTTTTTACGCGAATTTTCCGCCCTCGACGTGCGTGAGGACGTGCTTTATCGGCCGTTTGGCACGCTATCCTACGGCGAAAAGACCAAGGCGCTGCTTGCCGCGCTGTTTTTGAACGAGGGGCACTTTTTGCTCATCGACGAGCCGACTAACCACCTCGATTCGGCGGCCAGGGAGAGGCTGGCAAAATACCTGAACGGAAAAAAGAGCTTTATACTCGTATCGCACGACAGATACTTTTTAGACGGCTGCGTAGACCACATACTCTCTTTAAACAGGGCAAATATCGAGGTGCAGAGCGGCAATTTTACTACGTTCATGCAAAATTTTGAGAGGCAGCAGGCCTTTGAGCAGAGCCGGAACGACAAGCTGGAAACGGATATAAAGCGGCTGAAAGAGACGGCGCGGCGCACGGCCCGCTGGGCGGACATCGTGGAGGCCTCGAAGATCGGCGCCGGCGACAAGGGATATGTGGGCCACAAATCGGCTAAGATGATGAAGAGGGCGAAGGTAACAGAGGCGCGGCAGCAGAAAGAGATAGAGCAGAAATCTGCCCTGCTGAAAAACCGCGAGGTAGACAGCCCGCTGAAACTTGCGCCGCTTGCATATCATGCCGGGCGGCTGGCGTATTTCAGCGGCGTTGCGCCCGTATACAACGGGCGGGAGGTGTGCGCGCCCGTCACCTTCGAGATAAAGCGCGGCGACCGCATCGCCATTGACGGTAAAAACGGGAGCGGCAAGAGCAGCCTTTTAAAGCTGCTGTGCGGGCAAAATATCGGGCACCTCGGCGAGGTGCGCACGGGTTCGCAGCTTGTAATATCCTGCGTGCCGCAGGACGCTTCGCACATAAGCGGATCGCTCAGAGACCTGGCCGCGGAGCGCGGTATAGACGAGAGCGTGTTTAAAACCACGCTGCACAAGATGGGGTTCAACAAGGATCAATTTGAAAAGGACATGGCCGATTTTTCGGCAGGACAGAAGAAAAAGGCGCTGCTCGCCGCCAGCCTGTGCGAGCGGGCGCATCTGTATGTCTGGGACGAGCCGCTCAATTATATCGACATATATTCGCGCATACAGCTCGAAAATCTTATCCTGCAATTTGCGCCGACGCTCATCTTCGTCGAGCACGACCGGGCCTTCAGAGAAAACGTCGCCACAAAAATAATCGATATCTGATCCCCCTCTCTCCGCCCCGTCCTGCACTCATTTAATGCCCGCATTTGTATTGCCGCGTGAGTGTGGAGGCGCCACCCGGATTTGAACCGCCCGGCGCGCAGAGAGCCGCAACGATTATATACAATATATAGTGATTTTTTGCACCGATAAAACAATATATTGTATATTTTGCGGCAAGCAAAATTTTATTCCCCAATCGTTCCCCAAAACGATCTCAAATTTGCCGATGATGTAAAGAGCAAGCCGGACGAGTTATCGCCCGGCTTCTTTAATAATATGCCGCGGCGGTTTCGCCGCGGCCTGACAGTAAATTTTATCAGATTGTCAACAAAATAATTTTTTCTCTGTCGCTCATTTACCGCAAATATCTTTGACTTTCGCAACAATTTTCCTGCTCTTACCTATATCCAAAGCCGTCTGGCGGGCGACTTCAAACAGATATTTCTCCGCAGGGTTGCCGCTGCCCGCGGCCGTCATCTCGTGTTCGGCCTTATCGGGAGATGCCTTCATCTATCTGCGCAAGATAGCCGACGATTTTGCCGTTATATTTTACGGTGAGTTTTTTGATATCTGTGATCATAATTTCAAATCCCTGATGTTAGTGACGGGAGACTTTTTGAAGAGCGCGTTGAAATCTTCGAGGCAATCGAGCGCGTTGGCGATTTTTACGAGCGAAAGAAGAGATATTTCGCCCGTCTGCTCAAACCTGCGGATAGAGCCGTAACTGACGCCCGTCCGCTCGGCGAGCTGCTTTTGTGTTAACTTTTTTGCCTTCCTCGCCGCCTTTTCGCGTTTTACGAGCTCATACACAGTCCCCGTTAGCGACTGCGCCTGCACAAAGTCGGATATATCAAAAGTGTTCTTTATCATAGTACTAATATTTTAGCAATTATCTGCCGCTTTGTCAATATATTGCCAAAATTTTGGCAGTCTTAAACTCGTAGTCCAATAAAAAACTGCGGCGCTGAGACAAACCCGGCGCCGCAGAACTCGCTTAAAAAGCTTTTTTAATTTTCATTGAATAAATATCCTCGTTTCAATTACAATTATTACACCATATGCAAGTACTAAAATTTTAAATTATTAAAAGAGTAAACCGGTTTGAAATAAACCATTATTCACATAATTTATCATAAGCCTTTTTTACTATCTTTGCCATTAAAACCCTTCGCTTTTCGAGAAATTCGTTATATTGCATATTTTCAAAGTTTTCAGGCAGGGCGTGTTCGGCACACGTTTTTTTATACCCCTCTTCGCTCAACTTTGCCCTGTATTGACCGACATACAGTTGTGGTTCTTTGTCGGAAATATCTATATTTGTTGTATAATCTAGATATGTAAAATTGGCAAGCTGATTTCTGTCTCTGTCATTCGTAATGCCTATCTTAGCCAAATAATTTTTAGGGAAAATATGATGTTTGTCTATGGCATTTTTAGTGCCGCTCGCACCTAATATAAAATACTGCCACATATTTTTATGGACACTCTGATTTTGCTGTGACGGAGAGAAAAATTTGATAAAGAAGTAAGAGGTGCAGGTCGTAATATAATGCTGTACCTTTTTGTTTGCAGTGGCAAATCTTGATAATGCAATTTAGTTATGGTTCACTATTAAAAATAAGTATTTTACATTGTTAAAGAGATGCGATATAATAGAAAGGAAAAATGCAAAAGGAGTACGGCATGAAGATCGCAGTGCTTGAAGGCAGCCCGAACAAGAAAGGCTCATCGAATCTGTTGGCGGAAAGTTTTATCAAAGGCGCAAAGGCGACGGGGCATGAAGTGGAAGTTTTCGACGCCGCCCATGCAAACATCCGCCCCTGCACGGGGTGTATTCATTGCGGGTACGAGGGGCCGTGCGTGCAGCGCGACGACGTCGATAAGGCGCTCAGCCTCATCCTCTCCGCCGATATGGCGGTGTTCGTGACGCCGCTCTACTACTACGGCATGTCCGCGCAGTTAAAGACGCTCGTCGACCGCTTCTGCGCCTTTAACTCGTCCGTTCAGAGAAAGCATATGAAGTCGGTCATCATCGCTGCCGCGTGGAATGCGGACGATTGGACGTTCGACGCGCTCGAAGCGCACTATAAGACGCTTGTAAGGTACCTGAACTTCACCGATATGGGCGCGGTGTGGGGCAGGGGGTGCGGCACGCCCGCCATGACCGCCCGCTCGCGCTATATCGCCGAGGCGTACGAACTCGGCAAAAAGTTATAATTAAAGAAGTTTCGTCCTGCAAAATCATCGGAGCGTCTGCGCGGGCTTGCGCCCGTGAATACGCAGCGGAGGGCTTATGTGGATTTTTGCGGCAATCGGCTCGGCTCTGTTCGCCGGCATAACGGCGATCCTTTCCAAGTGCGGCATAAAGAAGACAAATTCCGACGTCGCCACGGCTGTAAGGACGGGCGTCGTGCTCGTCATGGCGTGGCTGGTAGTCTTTATCGCGGGAGCGTATCCCGGCATAGCCGAAATAGACGTTCGTTCGTGGATATTCCTTATCCTTTCGGGTCTCGCCACCGGCGCATCGTGGATATGTTACTTCAAGGCGCTCTCTTTGGGCGAGGTGTCCAAAGTCGCCGCCGTCGATAAATCGAGCGCGGCGCTCTCGGTGCTGTTTGCCATAATAATATTCCCCGACGAGCGCAACCTCTGGCGGCTCAAACTCATCTTCCTCGCCGTCATAGCCGTCGGTACCTATCTCATGACAGATATAAAGAGGGGCGAGGGCAAGTCGCGTTTTGCCTGGCTCGCATTTGCCGCGTTGTCGGCCGTATTCGCCGCCGCCACCTCATTGCTCGCCAATGCGGGGATCGAAAACGTCGATTCCAACCTCGCCACGGCAATCCGTACGGTAGTCGTGCTCGTCATGGCGTGGCTCATCGTCATTTTTCGCGGCGAGGCGAAATTCGTAAAAGACGTGCGCGGAAAGGAACTCGTGTTTCTCATTCTCTCGGGGCTGGCGACGGGCGCTTCGTGGCTGTGCTATTATTACGCCATTCAGCAGGGGCAGGTCAGCGTCGTCGTGCCTGTCGATAAATTGAGCATACTCGTCACCGTGCTGTTCTCGCTCATCGTTTTCAAAGAAAAACTTTCCGTAAAGGCATGGACGGGCCTTGCGCTGCTGACGGCGGGTACGGTCTGCATGGCGGTGTTCACATGATCGGAAGGGAAAACGATATCGGAAATTATACCGCAAAAAGTGCATTGCTTTCCGATATGCATATTAAGTGTCAATATCGCTTATCATATGCTATTAGGCAGCGTGGCGGAGAAAGCTCCGCCGCGATGGTTTTTATATAAAAAATCGCCCTCGCATCCTTTAGATGTGAGGGCGATCGGTGTTTTTTGGAGGCGCCACCCGGATTTGAACCGGGGAGTCAGGGCTTTGCAGGCCCTTGCCTTACCTCTTGGCTATAGCGCCGGTAAAAAAAAATAGTGCGATGAATAAATTGGAGCGGGAAACGAGATTCGAACCCGCGACATTCACCTTGGCAAGGTGACGCTCTACCACTGAGCCATTCCCGCATGATATTCATACGCACTATTTATTGGTGGGAGCTACAGGGCTCGAACCTGTGACCCACTGCTTGTAGGGCAGTTGCTCTCCCAACTGAGCTAAGCTCCCGAACGCTTAAATAATATACCAAATATAAATTCAAAAATCAAGCGTTTTTGACGCTTTTTTTCAGCTTTTTATGAAAAATTTTTGAGACGTACTCCGCCCGCCGCCGGGCACACAATATATATCGATTTAAGGCAAATCGGGCACAAGATATTGTCTGAATGTGCAGTATGCACAAAAATTTTATATGTATGGCATGAGCGGCAGGCGTGTACGGTATTGGCCCGGAGTGTGCGGCGGAGATTGGTGTAAAAGCCCCCGCCGTGTATTTTAACCCTTCCGTGGCTCACTTTCGTTCGCCCCACCTTCCCTATAGGGACGGCAAGGGAAGGTGAGGCGTCGCTTTCTACGATACTCAACCGCAGCAATCGTGCAGTGAAACCCCTCCGTCGCTCCTCGCCACCGCTCGTCGCGCCACCTCCCGCTCGAAGGGGAGGTACCAAATACGGTGAAAATGCCGTGCGCAAAACGCACGGCATTAAACTTTCTAAAATAAATTAACGTTTCAAGCAGGGTTCCCCTGCGCTGAAAGACCCTATTTGCTGCGGTCAGCAGGTTTTGCCGTTTCCCGCAAGCGGGAGCCCATCGGCAAAGCAGCGCTTCGCTCGCGCACCAAAGGGGAAATTGCCCCGATTATATGATATGAGAGCCCTTATTATCGGGGCAAGGGGGAGCTGGCTCCCCAAAACTCACGGAATTTTTCGCATTCGGCCAAGGCGAAAAATTCGTGAACTACTCTCAAAAGAATACTCCCCTCGCCTGCTCTTTGATTTCGGACGAGGTGGTGAAGGGTATGCGCGTGGTGTAGCCGCGCTTGGCCGCAACTATCATCTTGGTGGGCCATGCGTATATGTCCCTGTTCCAGATGTTCACCGTGTCGTTATAGAGCTCGCGCGCGGCCGTTATCTCCTTCTGCAAATAGGCGTTCTGCTGCATTGCGTCGGCGATTTCGGCGTGCGCCTTTAAGTCGGGATAGGCCTCGAACGCGAGGTTGATGCTGCGGCCTACCGAATCGATCTGCTGCGCTATGGCGTTGCGCTCGCCATCGGCGGGGTTTGCGCCCGAACGATAGGCGGCTATCTGCGTCATAGTCGTTTTGTCGAGGTCGATGGCCTTGTCGAGCAGTTTTGCGCAGTTTTGAAGGATGACTACGCGCTGCTCGAGGTAGTTATCTATCTGCGAGGCGTCGTGCTGGAGCTTTTGCTGCAGCTGGGAGAGGTAGTTGCCCGCCTTTATCTTCATGAAAAGGAACACAACGCCCGGTATTATGCCCAATATCCAGAGCAGCACCTCGAAGATCTTTGAGCCTACTCCCACTTTTATGGGGAGCTGCTTTTCGATGACGGCTACGTCGCGGCCGGCGTTATTCACGGGACCGGTGAGTTCGTCAAGCTCGTTTGCCATTTGAAAATTCCTCCTTAAAAAATTATATGTTCACGAAAACCCCGCGCAAGCCGTGCGCGACATTTTTCCGTGAGTTTAACGTGAGTTATTTGGTAAGCGGAAGCACATCCTGCCTGTCTTGCAGTGCGCGTAATGAAACCCCTCCGTCACTCCTCGTCGCCACTCGTCGTGCCACCTCCCCTCGAAGGGGAGGTAAATAGGGTAATTGGAGCGGTAATATGCCGCAATTACTTGCAATTAGTGCCACAATATGCTGCAATTATTTGATGTTGCGGGTGTGATAGTGCAATTATTTGTGATTGGAGCGGTAATATGCCGCAATCAACTGCAATTAGTGCCCTACTATGGCGCGTTTATTTGAATTAGTGCCATAATATGGCGCAATTACTTGGTTTCGTTGCCGGAATTGTCGGCGGGAGGGGTGACGGCCGAGTTGTCTTCGCCGGCGGCCTCATCCGTTGTCGTTTCGTCGGCTGCGGCTTCATCAGCAGCTCTTGCCGCCTTATCCGCCGCCTTGGCAGCTTCGTCTGTCGCATTGGCAACTTCGTCCGCCGCCTTTGCGGCCTTATCTGTGGCTTTTGCGGCTTCGTCCGCCGCTTTTGCCGCCCTCTCCATATCCTGTTTATCGAGCATATCTGCTGCGGCGCGGACTGCCTCTGCGCCCGCTATAAATGCCGCCGTGCCTGCCGCCGCGGCCTTTAAACCGAATATATTGCCGAGCTCCCTGTCGTCACCCGCGGTGAAAGTGGCGCCGAGGGGTATGCCCACAAGCCCGTCTTTGAAGGCCGAGGCGCCGCCGGGCGAGAACTTATGCACAAAGGAGGCGAGCGCCGACTCGGCGCTGAGTTTATTATAGTTTTCACGCGAGCCGTCCACCGCCTTCACCGCCATCTGGCTGGTGCGCGAGACAGGTATATACTCCGTCCACGGCACGGGCACGGCGTGGACCCTGCCGTCGCCGCCGAATACGTCGACGTAATCGACGCGCGGGACGGTGTCAAATGAATAAGCCGTAACTTCCATCGTGTCGGCCCCGCCCTGCTTTTGCGCGAACGACGCCTTTAAAATGCTGTTTGTTTTGGCCTCCGCGGGCGCGAACTGCGCGGGGTTGAAGGTGTTTGCCACCACCTCCGCCTCGTACTCGGTGTAGTTCGAGGGGTACACGTCGCGGTATATGTATTCGTGCGGCTCGGTCATGCGGTACAGCGGCACGGAGAGTACGGGCGCGAGGTCGAAATAAAGCGATTTGAAATACTCGGTGTTGAACGCGAGGAAGGCCGCGCGCGAGGCAGCGAGGTCATAGCTCTTATAGCGCGAAGGGTTTGTATCGGTCTGCCAGGTCTGGGCGTGGTCGGAGCGGATGCAGTTGAGCATGCCGGCCTTGCTGAAGGCGAAGTCGTCGCCATAGCCCACGCCCGAGGTCATCAAATCGACCATATTGTTCTGCGCGAGGGGCGTGAACATGAGGCGGAACTGCACCTCGTTGGTGCGGTTGGTGGCGCCGAAGAGTACTTCGAACTCGGTATTTGCTATCTCGGTGAACCCGCGCGAGCCGCTCTCTACGGCCTTTCGGCTCATCTCGGCGAGGCGCTTGCTGCCGCTCTTTATGAACTTCTCCCTCTCCTTTTCGTCCTGCATGTGCGAATATTTGGGCGTGCGTGAGAAGGTGAGGTCGGGCGCGCCCTCGTTGCCGTAATACATGCACGTTTCGTAGTCGTATGAGGGGGCGGGCTTGCTCACCGTGGCGGTGAGCACCTGGCTGTGGTGCACCGTGCGGCCGTTGCCCTTTGAATCGACGGTATACGTCGTCCAATGAATGGTTATCGAGCCCGAATATGTTTTAGATATCGTGGTATGGCGGAACTTGCGCTCGAACAAGAACGGGTTGCCGCCTATCGTGCCCGAGAGAAGATATACGGTGGAGCTGTCGGCATCGGCGTTTGCGCGGCGGAAGCCGTATTTATTTATAAACAGGTCGAGCCGCTTTACGTCTAACCTGTCGTCGAAGGTGACGTAGGGCAGCGCCTTTTGCACGAGCTCGCGCGTCATGTTCCACGTGAATAATGCGTGCAGCGGGCGGAGCTGATCGTAGGCCTGCGCCTTTATGCTCTCGGCAGCGGCGCGCGCCTTTTCATACTTTTTTTGCCGCGCGGCGATCATCTGCTTCATCTTGGTGCAGATGAGGACTATCGCGGCGACGCCGAGCACGGCGCACAGTATGCTGAAAAACAGATACAGCCAGCCGTCGCCGTCGAGATAGAAGATGATGAGCGCGAACGCGGCGATGAGGGCGACAACCGCCAGAAATATCAAAAAACCGCGCAGCGCCTTGCCGGATGACAGCCTCTTTTCGGCCTCCTCCGCCTTTTTTTCGGCGGCCTTATACTTTTTTACCGTGGCGGCGTTTTGCGCCTCGTCCACGCCCGAGCGCTTTACAAGCTCGTCGAAATATTGCCTTGCGCTGTTTTCAAACTCGGCCTTGAGCTGCTTTTCGTAGTATTCCAGCGGCTCATAGTCGGCAAGATCGTCCATAAAATATTCCCCCGTTACATATTCTCTCTTAACATTTTAAAGCATTTGTGCAAATTCGTCAAGAAAAATCTTTAAACGGCAAAATTTGCCGTTAAAGGCACTGCCAATTTTTTCCTATACCTCCCCTCAAAGGGGAGGTGACGCGGACAAGCGAAGCGAGGCCGCGGCGGAGGGGTTATTTCCAAATAAATAACGTCGCAAGCAGGGTTTCCCTGCGCCGCAGGACACAATTTGCGCATACCTGCGCATCTGCCGTTTCCCTTCGGGAGCCTCGGCAGGGCAGCGCTTCGCTCGCGCAGCAGGGTGAATTCGCGCGACTATACGCTTCGGGGGCCCTTAAGGTCGCGCGAAGAGGGACGAACAATGCACTTCTGCAAACAGCACACACGCGCTGTTTGCGCATTGTGAGATGAGCGAGGGCATATGCACGCCCGAGCGGTGACCGAACGCGGCGGTACTATACCGCCCGCCGCGTGAGACGCGCCCCTCAAACTCACGAAATTTTTTGCGCGCGGCCCGCGCAAAAAATTTGTGAACTTCTTTGTGAACCTCATTTATTACTGTATAAATCTTCTCCCTGCGGGCAATAACGGGGGTATGAAAAATTTTGGTATAACTTTTTTTGTATTCTTCATAATAATTGCAACGGCGATATTTGCCGTGCTCGGCGGTGCGGGCGCGCAGGACGAGGCGGGCGCAACGAGCGAATATCTGCGCATACACGTGCGCGCCAACTCCAATTCCGAAGCCGACCAGAGCGTTAAATATAAGGTGAAGGACGCCGTGGTGGAGTTCATCACTCCCCTCGCCGCGCAGTGCGACACCAAGAGCGAGGCCATGGCGCTTGTGGGCGCAAACCTCGACGGCATCGAGAGCGTGTGCGAGAGCACGCTGCGCGCAAACGGCTATTATTACGGCGCAAACGCCGAGATAAGGCGCGAAGAGTTCCCCACGCGCGTATACGGCGACGTGACGCTTGCAAGCGGCGTGTACGACGCGCTGATAATAGAGCTGGGCTCGGGCACGGGCGACAACTGGTGGTGCGTGCTGTATCCGCCGCTGTGCTTTACCTCGGCCACGCAAAACGTTGAATACCGCTCGCTTATATACGACATAATAGAGCGCTTTTTTGCAAAATGAGGCCGCATATGCCCCGACTATTTAAATATATGCAAAAAACGCACGCATATATGGCGGAATTAACGTATTTTTAAATTGCCCCGCATATATTACGCAAATAACGGAGTTTTGGAGGCAAATGACCTGCCGCTATAATCAAAATACCCCCATATATGCCCGAACTATTACATACATTTATAAAAGGGCGGCACATATGCCGCAAACACTCCCTCCGCCCTTAAAACACCCGCACATATGCCGCAAATAACACCCTTTTGCAGATACCCTACATATATGCCGCAAATATTTGACATATATATAAAAAGAGGCGCATATATGGCGCAACTATTGCGTTTACATTTAACGGGAGGAAGGATGAACAAGGCACTAAAAACAGTTGCCGCCGTGCTTTCAGCGGCGGCGATGTGCGCGGGCGGCGCTGCCATTGTGGCACGCACGGGCGTAAACTATTATGCGGAGCCTGCGGCGTATGCGGCCGTCCTGCGCCAGGGAGCGCGCGGCGGCGAGGTGAAGGAAGTACAGCGCAGGCTTAAAAACTGGGGCTATTACAGCGGCTCGGTCGACGGCATATACGGTCCCGCCACCGTCAAGGCGGTGAAATACTTTCAGCAGAAAAACGAGCTCACGGCCGACGGCATATGCGGCAAGGCCACCTATGCGGCGCTCGGCATGAACGACTCCGTCCGCGTGCTCGAAAACGGCTCGAGCGACTCGGGTTCGGGCGGCAGTTCGGGCAATAGTTCGGGCGGAAGTTCCGACTATACGAGTTCCGAATTGAACCTTTTGGCGCGGTGCATATACGGCGAGGCGCGCGGCGAGAGCTATACCGGCCAGGTGGCCGTGGGCGCGGTGGTGCTGAACAGAGTTAAATCATCGCAGTTCCCCAACACCATTTCGGGCGTTATCTATCAAAAGGGCGCCTTTACCGCCGTGGACGACGGGCAGATAAACCTTACGCCCAACCAGACGGCAATAAACGCCGCTAAGGATGCGCTCAACGGCTGGGATCCGACATACGGTTGCCTGTATTACTACAACCCCGCCACCGCGACGAGCAGCTGGATATTCACGCGGCAGACGGTGACGACGATAGGCAGGCACGTATTTGCCATATAGGAGGGGAGAGATGAGCGAAAAGAATATTTCGAGCGGGGCCGAGAAGGCCGAGAGCCTTGAAAATAAGGCGATGACAGACGCGGCAAACGACGACGGATATAAGCTTACCGAGGCCGCAAAAGAGCAAAAGGGCGGCACATATGCCTCAACGAACGCAAAAAACGGCGGCAAATCGAGGGGCAGGGGCGCCGTAAAAACGAGCGGCGAAAGCACCGCAAGTACGGCGGACGAGCTCGCCGAAGAGAGGAAGCAGGCGCGCATAGCAAGGGCCGAGGCTGCTAAGGCAAAGCGCGAGGCAAAGTATAACGCAAAGCTCGCAAAGCACGAGAGCGAGGAGCGAGAGCGGGCGGAAAGGAAGGCCGAAAGGCATAAAAACGATAAGAACGGGCGCACGCCCGGGTTCGGCGGATGGCTGGCGGCGGTGATAGCGCTGGGCGTGACCACCCTGGCGCTGGGCACCATGCTCACATTCGGCTGGCTGAACATGAACGGCATGCAGGCCGACATGGCCGCCGACACCACCCACTCCCTCTACGAGCTCAACTCCATCGTCGACAACCTCGACGCAAACCTGGCCAAGGCGAGGATATCCTCATCCGCGGCCGACAGGGCGGAAATTTTTGCAGACATCGCCATAGAGAGCGAGCTCGCCGAGAGCGCGATAGAGCACCTGCCCGTGGCGGGCGACCTTACGCGCAGCATGACGGCCTTTATAAATAAGGTGGGCGAAAGCGCGCGCGGCATGCTTACTACCGTTGCCGCAGGCAACGACCTGAGCACCTCGCAGAGGGCTTCGATCGAGTATATGTACGGGTGTAACCGTCAGTTGAAGGAATTTTTGAACGGCATTGCGGCCGACTGCACCAACAAGGACGTGCTCGACGCGCTCGCCGGCAAGGGCATGATGTTCGAGGGGTTTGAGGGATACGTCGACCCCGCCGCCGACGTGCCCAAGGAGATATACGACGGGCCGTTTGCCGAAAATACGCAAAAGACAGGCGCAAAAGATATAAAGAATTTGGAAGAGGTATCGGCGGAGCGCGCCGAGGAAATTTGCAGGCAGCTGTTTGAAGACTACGGCATTGCCGAAGTTGGGTGCAGCGGCGAGGCCGAAGCGGCGCAACTCACCGTTTATAACGTGAAGATGAGAAGCGAGGACGGCGACGAGTATTTTGCGCAGATCTCTAAGTCGGGCGGCAAGCTTGTGATGTTCGACAGTTTTAAGGAGTGCACCGAGCACAACGTGACGGGCGAAAATTGCAGGGCGATCGCGCAGAACTTCCTTAAATCGGCGGGGTACGGCGACCTTATGTGCGTGTGGGAGAGCGAGAGCGGCACGACGTGCGATTTGAACTTTGTGTATGAGCAAAACGGCGCGGCCGTATATCCCGACATGATAAAGGTGAAGGTGTGCGAAGAGCGCGGCATCGTGACCGGCGTGGAGGCGCTGCCCTATGTGCTCAACCACACCGAGCGCAGCATAGCAAAGCCGGCGCTGAGCATGAGCGAGGCCGAGGCAAAACTGGGCGGCATGCTGGAAGTGCGCACGTCGCGCCTGGCGGTTATCCCCAAGGACGGCGGCGAGGCGCTAGCCTATGAGTTCTGCGGAACTTACGGCGGCAGGACGTACTACGTCTACCTCGACGCAAACACGGGGACGGAGCTCAACGTGTTCACGGTAGTCGGCTCGCAGCTGATGTAAAAGCCGCGGACGTTCGGGCGTTCGGACGGCCGAGGCGCGGGAATGTGCCGGCGCGCGAGGACACGAAGAAAAGCCAATTTCTGCAAAATAGCCTGCGGCGATGCGCAGGCGAACAGAAAGAGCAATGATATATTTAGAGGGCGGCGGCTTGATTTAACAAGCCGCCGCCCATGTTTTTTGCTGTTTTAATTTTTGCAAATATAACTATGAATTTTGTCGATTTTTTGACAATATAACAATAAAATTACTTGCAGGCAGCATATTGCTATAATTGTAAAGTTTTATTTGCTGATATTGCCGCCGCCATCATTACCTTCACTCTCACACATATCGTCGGCTTTCGTCTTGGCTGCGGGGCTGTTCCCCTTTTCACGCTTAAACAACCTGCGATATACAAGAAATGCCGCGACGCCGCCTATCGCCATAAATATGAGGCTGAACGGGATAAACGTTAAAATATTGTCAGGAAAGGCGCTCCTTGCGATGAGGTAGCCGAACACCACCGAAAGCGCTATCCAGAATATCCAGCAGGTATTGAATATTATCGCCTTAACTAAAAACTTCTTGTCCATATATTAAAAATACCTCTGCGCCACATAAATTTTATGCATGTTGCACATTATGTTTCCCGTGAAACTTAAAAAACGGTTACATTGCGGCGGTCTTTTTGAAGTGATAATAGGTTTCGTCCTCGCCGCATGCCTTCATTCCCGCGGAGAGCAGGCACTTGCGGCTCCTTTCGTTGGGCTTATAGCATTTTGCGAGCACCACATCGATATCGAGGGTGAAGAAGGCGTAGTGCATGAGCGTGAGCAGGGCCTCCCTGGCAATGCCCTTGCCCTCGAACTCCGGCAACAGGCGAACGCCTATTTCACAGTCGTTTCTGTAGCCAAAGTTGTGCAAAACCACCTCGCCGGCAAACATACCGTCAAAGAATATGCCGAAGGGCATCTCCTCCTTATTTTTAAAGTCAGCGCGGATATTACTGAGAAAGTACTCGGGCGTAGGCTCGCCGGAGTAGTGCTCCCGCCAATTATAACCCCAATATTTGTTGCGCTCCTCGTCAAATTCCAGCCTGTACAGCTCATTTGCGTTGAAATCGGTGATCTCGCGAAGGATAAGCCGCTCGCTCGAAAGCTCGGGGTAGTGCGGTATGCTGTCTATGGCGCGGTGGGGATAAACATTGAATTTATCGACGAGTTCGACGGGGTTATACTGCAATTTGCTCTTTCTTAAGCCAGAATCGCCCGAATCGTCCTCGCGATTGATATACTTTATGCTGCCGTCGACGTAATGGCGGGCAAACTCATGCGCCGTGGTGGCATATATGCCCTCGAACTGGGTGAGCGCCTTTTCAACATGAATTATCAGTTGGTCGCCGCACACCTCCCCCACCGAGTAGGATACGAGCTTTCCGCCGATGCGTATGCCGCCAGCCTTTAAATTGAGCTTTTCAAGCACTTCGGTGAGCTTATACACCGATTGCAGCTCCTCGCGCGCTATCGTGGTGCCCTTGGCTATCTGTCGGCGCGCAAATTCCTTTAAAAACTCCCTTATCTCTTCTGCGTCGGCAGATGACAGGGCGCAGAATTCATAGTCAGGATATAGCTTTCTAAATTTGTTTACATGGTTGCGCTGCCCCGAAAACTTCTTGCCCTCGTACTTGACAAAGTCCTCAGCATTATACAGATAGTCGCGCCAGCGCCTCTTGTTGTTGAGGCGCATTTCAGAGCAGTAGCGCATAACTAACTTTGTGATCTTCTCTTTGGGCACCGAGGTGTAGTGCAGGCGCACATTATTTTCGCGGCAATACTCCTCTATCGCGTCGAGCGCCACGTCCTCGTCCTGCTCCTGGTGCAGGCAGATGGGGTAATGAAAGAACACCCTGCCCTGGAAATATTCCTTGAATATAAGGCAGTCCTCTATCTTGGCGAAGTACTCGGTGAAGTACTCCTGCCACATATACTTAAATGCGGCCGAGTTGTCGCTGATGTAAAAGCCGTAGCCGCTGAAATATTGCAGATTTTCAATTATGTCGTCAAGCGTAAGTTTTTTAAATTCAAGCATAATAATTTATCGATCCCGGCAATTAAATGCGGGGTAAATATTTTAATTTTTTAAAGTTGCACCACAAAATTGTCCTGAACCCGGCATTAAAATGCCGAAAATTTGAAGCCGCTATAACAGAATGAGCCAAAATTTTTACCCATTTTGCCAAAATTCACCTTAAAATCCGGTCAAATTTTCCCGTTTAAAGCCTCTGAGACAGAATTTTTATAAATTTTACCTGATTTTTGCCGAATTTTTAAACTGAATTTTACCCGATTTCCGGCAAATTTATGCCGATCGTGACTTTTTTTTGGTAAAATATATTTCGGCACGAAGGCTCGGGCCGAAATATATATATGTGATATGTTACTGATACTTTTACTTCTGTTTATCGACAATGTCGAGTATCTCGGAGATCCTGTCGAGATCGTCGCGCGAATAATAGTCTATGTATATCCTGCCCTTCTTGTCGTTGCCGATCAGGCTGACCTTTGTGCGGAAGGTGAAGCGCATTCTGTCGACCAAATCTTTGAGTTCGATTGAGGCGAGCGCACGCTTCTTCTTTTTGCGCTCCTCCTGCATCTCCGGAGGCATGTTATAGGCGCGCACCTTCTTTTCGAGCTCGCGCACCGACGAGGCGTTCTTTACAACGTCCTTTGCGAACGTCACCTGGTCCTCGGGCGAGAGCGGGACGAGCGTCCTTGCATGGCCAGCGGAGAGCTTGCCCTCCGAAACCATCATTATAACTTCGGGCGCAAGCGTCAGAAGGCGCAACGTATTTGCAACTGCGGGGCGCGATTTGCCGATGCGCTCAGCCAGCTCGTCCTGCGTCAGCTTATAGTCGGTCATGAGCTGCTTCATCGCCGTGGCGGCCTCTATCGGGTTGAGGTCCTCGCGCTGCAAGTTCTCGATAAGGGATATCTCCTTTATCTCCCGCTCGTTGTAGCGCCTGATAATTACCGGGATCGTCGTGTTGCCGGCAAGTTTCGACGCCCTGAAACGGCGCTCGCCCGCAATTATCATATAGGTGCCGTCGTTGTTATCGTTCACGACGATTGGCATTATCACGCCGTGCTTCTTTATCGAATCGGCAAGCTCTTTAAGCGCCTGCTCGTCGAAGTTCTTTCGCGGCTGATTGGGGTTTGCCTTTATTTTGTCGAGCGGCATATCCTGCGCATTCTTGCGCTCCTCTTCGGTGTATTCAAACGGCTTTCCGCTTTCGTATATATGCTCAAAAGCCTCGTTTGTGTCTTGGAACAGCGCCTCGAGCCCCTTACCTAATCCTTTTGCCATACTCTTTTAAACTCCTTGCTTAAAAATCGCTCATTCACCCGGGCGCACCGAAGTTTGCCCGCATATTACCGCTATATTATATGTACCAAATTCCGCCGCGCACAGCGGCGCTTCAGCTTAAATTTACTGCTTTGATAAAAATTCTTCGGTCAGCGCCTTATATGCACGCGCGCCTATGCACTTTGGATCGTGCAGAAGTATCGGTTTACCGTGGCTGGGCGCCTCCGAAAGGCGCACGTTGCGCGGTATTATTATTTCGTATAACTTATTTTTAAAGAACTTCTTTATCTCGGCGGCGATCTGCTTTGATACCGTCGCCCTGCCGCCGTACATGGTTATCACCACGCCCTCGATAGTCAGCTGCGGGTTGAGGTGCTGCTTCACCATCGATATGGTGTTCATCAGCTGGCTGACGCCCTCCAGGGCGTAATACTCGCTCTGCAGCGGGATTATCAGCGAATCGGAAGCCGCCCAGGCGTTTATCGTGAGCAGCCCGAGCGACGGCGGGCAGTCGATAAATATGTAATCATACTTGTCCTTCACCTCTTCGAGTCCAGTCTTTAAAATACGGTCGCGGTTGCGCTTATACACAAGCTCCACCTCCGCCCCCGTCAAATCGACGTTGGCGGGAAGTATGTCTAAAAGCGGCACCTGCGTTGGCAGGATATTTGCCGAAACCTTTTCGTCCTCAATGAGCACATTATATACCGATTTTTTGAGCGCGCTCTTCGAAAAGCCCATGCCAGTAGTTGCATTGCCCTGCGAATCGAGGTCAATGAGCAGCATGCGCTTACCGAAGTCGGCACAGTATGCAGCCATATTTACAACAGTCGTCGTTTTGCCGACGCCGCCCTTTTTGTTTGTAAACGAAACTACTTTAGCCATATTACCCCCGTTTTAAGGCGGCGAAAATGTTTCATGTGAAACACTTCCGCCGCATACGACATCACTCGTATCTCTTAAATGGATTTTCCGCTCTCGAAGAATCCTGCTCGTTCATGAAATCAATAACTTCGGTGTAGCTCTTGCCCTCCATCAGAAGGTCAACTTCCTCTGCGTAGATGGTCTCCTTTTCGATGAGCACCCTCGCCATGTTGTCGAGCACGGCGCGGTTTTCAGTGAGGATATTCACAGCGCGGTCGTGCGCGGTGTTGATTATGGAGTGCATCTCCTCGTCGATGAGCTTTGCGGTCTCTTCGCTGTAGGTATTGTGCGTCTCCATATCCTTGCCGAGGAACACCGTCTGGGAGTTGCTGCCGTAGGTCATAAGGCCCAGCTTTTCCGACATACCCCATTCGGTCACCATCTTTTTAGCCATTTCGGTAACGCGCTCCAAGTCGTTCGACGCGCCCGTGGTAATATCCTTTATAACAAGCTCCTCCGCCGCTCTGCCGCCGAGTGCCATGCAGATAAAGTCCTTTATCTTCTCGCGCGACATATGCGAATCATCGTTGTCGGGGCGGGTCATGGTGTAGCCGGCCGCGTTGCCGCGGGGAATTATCGAAACTTCCTGTACGGGATCGCAGTGCTTGCACTTGCGGGCGACGATGGCGTGGCCGGCCTCGTGATAGGCGGTTATCCTCTTGTCGCTCTCGGTGACTATCCTGCTCTTCTTCTGGGGACCCATGAGCACCTTATTTACGCCCTCATAGAGCTCCTGATTGCCGATAAACTTCTTGTTTGCCCTTGCGGCAAGTATTGCGGCCTCGTTCAAAAGGTTGGCAAGGTCTGCACCCGAAAAGCCGCTCGTAATTCTTGCAATGGTCTTGAAGTTGACGTCGGGCGAGAGCGGTTTGTTGCGGGCATGCACTTTGAGTATCTGCTCCCTGCCGCGTACGTCGGGTAAATTTACGTAAATCTGTCTGTCAAACCTGCCCGGACGCATCAGCGCGGGGTCGAGTATATCTGCGCGGTTGGTCGCCGCCATTACGATGACGCCCTCGTTAGATTCGAAGCCGTCCATCTGAACGAGTATCTGGTTGAGCGTCTGCTCGCGCTCGTCGTTGCCGCCGCCGAGACCTGCGCCCCTGTGCCTGCCGACCGCGTCTATCTCGTCTACGAAGATTATGCAGGGCTGGTTTTTCTTTGCCATATCGAAGAGGTCGCGCACACGCGATGCACCCACGCCTACATACATCTCGACGAAGTCGGAACCGGATACCGAGAAGAAGGGTACGCCCGCTTCGCCGGCGACTGCCTTTGCAAACAGCGTTTTACCCGTTCCGGGAGGGCCTACGAGCAGCACGCCCTTAGGTATCCTTGCGCCCAGGTCGGAGAACTTTTTGGGCTGCTTTAAGAACTCAACTACTTCGGCAAGCTCCAGCTTTTCTTCCTCGGCGCCCGCCACATCGGTGAAGCGCACCTTTATGTTAGTGGATATCCGCGCCTTGCTCTTTGCAAACGACATCGTGCGCCCCGTG
Source organism: uncultured Clostridia bacterium (assembly GCA_944330115.1). Classification (GTDB taxonomy): domain Bacteria; phylum Bacillota; class Clostridia; order Christensenellales; family Borkfalkiaceae; genus Coproplasma. The sequence continues at coordinate 237,105 of CALVIN010000003.1, read as the reverse complement.
CCGCCCGCGGTGGAGCGGATGATCAGCCAGAACACCACGCACAGCAGCACCAGCCCGCCGACGGTTATTATCGACGACCAATAGCTGCCCGAGTTGGGGTTGGCGTATTCGATCTGTACGCCATAGTTCATCCAGCGGGCAACTATGCCGTTTTCGCTGAGCGCCTCGGAACCGTAGAGCGACGCGCCGTAGAGCGAATATACCGTGCCGCTCGCAGCGTAGCCGGTGAGCGCATACTGATTTATTTCAACGCGCGTGATCACCTCGCTTGCGGGCACAGTCGTTTCAAAGCTGCCGTCACCGTCAGTATCGAGCGCGACATTTTGCCCCTCCACCACCACTTCGCCGTCATTCTTTTGGGCGTAGCTGTAGTTCTCGACGTACTTATCAAATTTCGTGAGATCATTGAGCTGAGTACCTCTGTCGAGACTGGTGACGATGACCACCACGATGACCGCAATCACGAGCAGCGCAATGATCACCCACATGATAATTTTGCTTTTCTTACTCAAATTAAGCTCCTTTGGGAAGAATTCTTCCAAAAATTTTGCATTATTTGGCTTGGCGCAGCGCTCTCTTGCTCTGCCCGCAGAAGATTTAGCTTTGCGCCAGGCGGTTTAATGGGCGCAAAATGCGCCGCAATAACTCCCTTATTATATTATTATGTCGCGCGCGCGTAAAAAAATTGCGCATACAGACCCTGTCTGACCGCATATTTGCCTTTGGCAATAGTTGGACAAAGTTACGGCCTTTTTAGCAGCTCTCAGTCTAATATAGGCGCCCTTGCGGGCTTATCTTATAATTTGGCTGTAAGCGGCCTTACGCCGCACAGAGCGGCCATATTTGCCATTGTAAGGCATTTGCCGATAATGAACCGCTATTAAAGCCCAGAGCCGTTTAATGCTTTCCGAGAGGCAGCAGAGCCCTAACAGAAAACCGAGCGTAGGCACGGCAACGGGGCCTTAATGGCCGTAAAAACGCCGCCACAAGCCGGCTGCCCGAACACAACTGCACGTTGGCCGACAGCAGGCGTTACAGAGCAAATTTTGGGCCTTTAAGGGCCAATTCAGGGCGAACACAGAAAGCCGATTTTAAGCCTCTCACACAGAATAAGGCGTAAAATCTTGTATTTTGCTCTAATAATTCTGCCTCAGCGGGTCAAAATCTGCCCGCTATACAAAGATGCAACGCGGCTTACAGAGCCCCGGGAACAGCCAAACACGGCCGAAGCATAGGCCAAATGCAGACCGACCACCGCCACCAAAGGCGGCCGTTCTTATATGATAAAGGCTTGCAAATTTCAGCTAATATAGCGCCGATACGACGCTAAAATTTTGACTGAAGTTGCCGCAGAAACGGCGCTTCCATGGCGCAATAATATAGATAGCGCCACAAAAATTTGATAGCGCTAAGCAGCAATGCGCGACTATATAGATATAATATTACTGCTTGATTATAATTTTAGCATATTGTTGCAAGTTTTTCAAGTATTTGGCGATATTTTAGATGCACTTCACTCAAATTTTATAGTGTTATCACAGGCCTTTAAACGGAGAAAAACACTTCGTAAAATTCGATTTTGGGCGGATAAAATTGATTGCGCTTATGGAATTTTTGGCAAAAATTGTGTTTCACGGGAAACATTTTCCAGATTTTTTTCGCTTTGAAATGTTCCACGTGAAACACAAAACGCAAAAAATCTTCCTCGACGCTGATAAATGGAACAGAGGCCCGGTTACAGACGCAATTTTATCCGATTACAACATAGTTAAAACGAATATAAAACAAGTGCAGGCAAGCATAACCTTATTCCTCCCCCTCCACCCCATCTATCTGAGCAGGATAGAACAAGGTATGTAGCGCAGCAGTTAGCAGGCATCAGGTTGAATTGTTGATAAACTAACCAAAACAATTGTATAATTGTGGATAAAGTTTTTGAATTTTGACAGTATTTTATAAAAAATGCGAAGTGATCCGGCAAATAGACTCAAATCCGGCAGCAGAATAAAATTAAAAAAATCTATGGGCGCAGACACAAAATTTATGTATTAAATGCGTTTTGCGCCAGCAATTTTATGTGGCGCAAAGAAAAATTAAGTCTTACGAGGACGAATAAAACAACAGTTAAAGCGATACAAAAATGTGGATAACTTTTTTGAAAACTGCTAAAAGTTATGTGCAAAACAACCCCGAAAAGCCCGAGTTGTTGACAATTCAACGGTATAAATGTTAAAAAGTTATCCACATATCAACAACGAAATTGTTGACAACCTCCCCCTCCACTACCTCAAAACGGATATATAATACAAAGCAAAATTGCCGGATGACGGACAATGCACCAAATATACCCATATTCCGAGGCATAACATATAAAAGTGATGAACTTCGCCTATCTGGATCTTTCCATAAAAGCCATAGTGAACCCGGGAACGATACGAGCCGCTCATACAGAATAAAATACCCATAAAAAACACGCAACGGCATATAATTCTGCCTGAAAGGCCTGAAATGACCAGATAAAAGGCAGAGCTTGCATTAAAGAATAACGGCTTAAAATGCCAGGAAGCGTGAAAATTGAGAGCTAAGCCCCAGACCATACAAGCAGACCAAATACGCCATAAATGAGCAAAACAGCCCGCAAATACGGCATTATGGCAGGCAGACGACGCAATAACTGCAACCTGGCTGCACACATAAAAAATGCAATCTACATGGCTTGAAAGCGGCAAAAACGGCAGCTAACTATCCGTAAACTCGCAAAAATTACAGTTAAGTAAAAATCAAACCGTAAATTACAATATAACTATGCAAAATATGGCATATTCAGACATATTTTGCATATATAACATTGCATTAGATGAGTAACATACTTGTTATAAGTATCAATAAAACTTAACAAAATCAGGTATAAAAACGCAAAATTTCGGCAAAAATCATACCAAAATTTATAAAGGAGAACCTCGCTAAAACTTAAAATCTGAGGATTAAAATAAGCCGAAAATTGAAGTATTTTAGCGTAAAAATGCCGATGAATACAGAATATTGCTTCAACCTATACAACAGCCTTGCGCCGAGCGGGACGGTGATCGCGCTCAAAAAACTGATAACAATGCCCCACTCCACTCCCGCTATTGTATGCATCGGCAGCGATCTTTCGGTGGGTGACAGTCTCGGCCCGTTGGTCGGCACTTTGCTCAAAGAAAAACTGCGGCTCACAAACTGCTACATCTACGGCACGCTGCAAAAGCCGATAACAGCGCATGAGATCAGGTATATCGATAAATTTGTGAGAAGCACGCACCCGAACAGTCCGCTTATCGCCATAGATGCGGCGGTCGGAGCGGCAGGCGATATCGGCCTTATCAAAATTGCAGGACACGGCGTAAAGCCGGGGAGCGGCACGAACAAAAAGCTTGGCAAAGTGGGGGATATATCCATTCTCGGCATCGTTGCCGAAAAGTCCGTGTTTAACTTCTCGATTTTGTCCTCAACGCGCCTGAATATCGTCTACCGCATGGCAAATATTATTGCCGAGGGCGTCGCCACGTATATCTGCGACGACATAGCAAACAATGCGCTCTCAGACTTTGACCAGAAGCAGGCGTAAATATTTTACGAATAGTTATTTTGCAAAGGACAATTTATTTTTTCTACGCAGCCAGATCCCGCATGGCGGCAGAGAGTAGGTATGTTTAAAGGCGAGTTACCGGCGGCATACTTATAATTTCTTCATATATATGCAAAATTGCCGTCAGATCGGGCATATTGCGGCACCAATTTAAATTTTTGCCAATAAAATTCCGTTGGTATGCAGGCTGAATGAAGCAGAGCGCTGCGCCTGCTCAAAAGGAATAGATTTTAGTAATTCACCAAATGTGGATAACACTGTGGAAATGTTGAAAACTCCGATTAAATCGGCCATATATGCGGGTCAATCAGCAGATTTTAAGCAAAAAATCAGGTAAATATTTGCGGTTATGCACCGAGATATCCACATATTAGCCTGAAAAAGCACCTTTAAGGCGCAAAATGAAATTTTACAACAAAATTTCTGAACATTTATGATAAAATCGGATAAATTAAATTTACTATTTTGTAATAATTTTGGCATATATTAGGCTCAATTAAATTAACAATATTAACAAATTCACAAATTCCGCCGTTGAAAACTGAGCACTATACGCAGTTTTATGGTGTTAAGCCGTTCCATTATATAAGTTTAATTTAACTTCAAAAGTAAATTCAAGACTTAAAACGGCAAAGGCCGTTATGAGGAGAGGAGGAATTGTTAGGGAAATATATTTTCATTCATGAAGGAAGGCCGATCATTATGTTAAGCGGCGGGAGCAGCAGCCGCAAAATCACATAAAATTATTAAAACGCCCCGATATATGGCCGAATTACCGGCATTTTGACGGCAATTACACGATGCCTAATTATAAAACTATAACTTAAATTTAACTTTAATTGAGTTGCAGGCGAAAGACGGCTATTTGCTTAAAAAGTTGCAGTAATTTAAAAATAAAGTCCCGACTATATGCAAAATATTCAATATTTGTGCTGAAGGGAACGTGTTTTATAATAAATGCAGTTCGCGGATCACATAAACCCTTCCGGCTGTACCTTGCCGATGCTGCGGCAAAGCCACCTCCCCTGAAGGGGAGACGAGGGGAAAGCTTCTCGCCGCAATCAAATATTTACTAATCAGACCTCGTTATTGAGCTCCACAAAGTTTCATTTTTTTAATATAAAAAGCACAATAAAAGCGCCATTATGCGGCGCCCTTTTGCTTAAAATATCTTAAACTATGGCAAATGTTTCACATTAAACATTTTTCGCGCCGCGGAGCTTCATTTCTACAAAAATTGCCTGAATATGCCGCAGATATCCGCATATATGCCGCAAATAAGGCAAAATTTACAGTTCGATGACCTTCACGCCCAGCTTTTTGGCGCAGTTTACCGTATAATACGTCCCGCCGCTAGTCTTTCTGAGATAGCACACCATCACCGAGCAATTTTCAGCCATGTATCTGTCGCGCGCGAACATGCAATATCTGTTGTAACTTTCGGCAAAGACGCGCTTTTCGTCGCAATGAGCCATTATATTTTCATAGCGCTCCTTGTCGGACGCAGAAAAATAGTCGGCCTGCCCCTCGTAAGGTACGCACGCCACAAGTTTTAAATTATACTTCAACTTAAATTTAAGTGTAACCTCGGCCGCAACGAGATCGAATCCCCGCGCCATGCCGCATAAAAATGTGACGGTGCCCGTTTTTGCCAGCCTTTCGACGACGCGCTCCAAAAGTTGCACGTCGAAGTCGCCGCCAAGTTCTCTGTGCCCGGTGAAGGCGCAAGCGTTCTCTCTCACAGCGGCTGTTTCCTCTCTTTGCCCTGCCCGCGCGGATATCTTGCGGGAGTGGGGGCTGTTTTTTTATATACCGCCAGCGTGCGCGCGCCTGCGTCGCCCGGCAAATTGTATTTTTCCGCCGAAACAAGCTGCATGCCCAGCACCTTTTCGGCATGTTTTGCCTCTTCGATCTCCTCGCCGGCCTCGCCCTTGTATGCGACGAACAGCCCGCCGACTTTGACTAACGGAGCGCAATATTCGAGCAGCGTGTTCAGCCGCGCCACGGCGCGGGCGCAGCATACGTCGAATTTTTCGCGCAGATCGCCCCTGCCGGCCTCCTCGGCGCGCATATTTACAACTTTTACGTCGGAAAGCCCGAGTTCCTCGGCGGCATACCGCAAAAAGGCGCACTTTTTTGCCACGCTCTCGATGAGGGTAAACTTCAGGTCGGAGCGGCAAATTTTGAGTGGAAGGGAGGGGAAGCCCCCGCCCGAGCCTACTTCGACGGCGTTCGCGCCCGCGGCAAAATATTTTTGCCCTGCAACACTGTCCCAGATGTGCTTTGTGAAGAAGTCCTCGCGCCCGGTTATGGAAGTTAAGTTTACCTTCTCGTTATAATCTGTCAACACTTCGTAAAATCTGTTGAGCCGCTCCTCCGCTCCGGGAGGAGGTGTAAAATCGTCCTTAAAAAGCAATTTTCCGCTCCAAAAAGTTGATAACTTTGTTGAAAAAATTTTTTCGTCTTTAAGATTATACCACTTTTTTGCCGCCTTTTCAACCCAAAACGGCCATTTTTTGCGCCGTAACGGCCGCAGGTGAAATTGTATAAAACTTTTTCAACACGGCTATTGAAATGTGGATAACCTCAAAAATTTTGCTTAATCAAGGTTTTTTTCACAAATTTTTTCAAAAAAACGGCAGGTTGAGAGGGTAAATTTTATCCACCGCGGCAAAAGTTTATCAACAAGTTATCTACACGGTTATCCACCCAAAATTTTAAGTTATTAACACCTTTAAAAAAAGCTCATTTACTTGCTTTTTGCCGCCGCATTTGCTATTATATTGCTGTAAACGCAGTTTTGGGGAGTGGATAAACGGAGTTATCCATATTTCCACAGCCCCCTAATAATACTATTACTATATAAATCTTTTAATATAATTAACTGAAAGTGAGAGGGACGATATGAAAGTTGTTTGCGAAGGAATCAACCTGTCGGAGGCCGTGTTAAAGGTGGTAAAGGCCTGCGCCGTGCGCACCACCGTGCCCCTTTTGGAGTGCATCAAACTTACCGCGCACAACGACGGGCTCACCCTTTCCGCCACCGACGGCGAAATATCCATTCAGAAGACTGTAAAGGCGGAGGTATATGAGGAGGGCGAGACCTGCGTCCCCGGCAGATATTTTTCCGACTTCATCAAAAAGCTCGAGGACGTGCAGATAACGCTCTCGGTAGACGGCAACCGCATGGAGATAATATATGCCGACTCCCAGTCGGAGCTGCAGACGCTCTCCGCCGAGGACTTCCCCAAGATAAGCACGGATATAAGCGAAAATTCCTTCAAAATGAAGGCTGAAGACCTCAAAAAAGTCATAAATGCCACTTCATTTTGTTGTGCCACCGACGATTCGCGCCCCAATCTGAAGGGCTGCCAGTTTCTGATCTCCGACGGCAAGGTGTGCGTCACCGCGCTCGACGGCTTCAGGCTGGCGACCATCACGGCGCCCGTTACTTCGGCCACCGCCGATCTGGATATAATCTGCCCGGCGCGCACGCTCAACGAGATAGAGAAGATGATCCCCGCCGAAGGCGAGACCGAGGTGTTCGTGGCGAGGGGCATGATACTCGTCTCCGTCGACGACACCGTGCTCACCTCCAGGCTGTACGGCGGCGAATTTATAAAGAAGGAAAACATTATACCCCGCACCTTCTCCACGGTGGTCACTGTGGATAAAAACGCGCTCAAAAACAGCATAGAGAGGGCGGCCATTCTCGTCCGCTCCGATAAAAACAGCCTTATTATCTTCGATATTTCCGCGGGCAGGATAGAGATATCCTCCAACTCCGAGATAGGCAACGTGCAGGAGCCGGTAAAGGCCGAAGTGGAGGGCAAGGACGTGAGGATCGCCATGAACTCGAAGTTCATCACCGAGGCGATAGGCGCGCTCGAAGAGGACACCGTAACGCTCTCCTTCAACAGCGGCGTGCAGCCCTTCATCTGCTGCAATGCCGAAAATAAAGACGTATTATACCTCATTCTGCCGGTAAGAACGTCGTCAAACGGCTGATTTAACGGCAAATTCGGGGCAATAACGCTTGACTAAACTTTAAATTTGATTGTATAATAAAAAATAGCATAGTGGGACTAAATGTGCGGCTTTTTTATGTAAGTCGCCCGCTGCTATACATAAATATAAAGAAATTCAATAAAAAAATACGGCACGGGCGGCAAGTCCGTGCTGTGTAGTTATTTAAAAAATAAAATTTACGGAGAAAAAGAAATGAAAAGGACTTATCAGCCCAAGAAAAGACAGAGAAGCAAGGTTCACGGTTTCAGAAAGCGCATGGCGTCAAATGCCGGCAGGAAGGTTCTGAAGAGAAGAAGAAACAAGGGCAGGAAGCATCTCTCCGCATAAGGGGAAGATGCGTTTCCGCGTGCCGCACAAAATACTTTTCTGCCCTGCAAGCGGTGCCGTCGCGGGCGTTATTCAAGGCATATATGCGCCCCATTTTTAAATTTTGCCCGCAATTTTCAGTATTTTTTCCCTTTGCCGTAAAAGAGAGGTGTTTTTATGAAATATCTTCGTCTTAAAAAAAACACCGACATACAAAAGCTGTTCAAACGCGGCAAAAGGGCGTATTCAAACGCGCTCACGGCGGTATATATGCCGTCGGACGAGCTTAAAATGGCGGTCATCGTTTCAAAAAAGCACGGCAAGGCGGTAAAGCGCAACAGAATAAAGAGGCTGGTGCGCCGCGCATTCTTTTTAACTTGCGAGCGCGCGCCCTTTGCGTGCAGCATAGCGCTGCTTCCCAAGGTGAGCGAGGAGTATTCGCTTGCGGCCTTCGAGCGCTCGCTTTTAAGCTGTTTTAAGAGGATGAAGTGATGGCGCGTTTGAGGGCGGTATATAAAAAGCTGAGGCGCACGGTATTCAAACCCTTTATAAAGACGGCATGCATGCGCCTTATAATCTTCTATCAGCGCTATTTTTCGCACGGGACGTGCATGTTCACGCCCACATGCTCAGAGTATATGCTGCGCGCCATAAACAACCACGGGGTGATAGTAGGCATACTTTTAGGCTCATGGCGCATACTGCGCTGCAACCCCCTAACGAAGGGAGGGTACGATCCCGTTCCTGAAAATTTTTTTAAGGTGAGGTGGGTGCTCTAAACCCAGCTTAAAATTTTTAAAATGAATTTATTGGCAACACTTACCGGTCTGTCGCAAACGTGGTTCGAATTCGGCGTTAAAGACATCGACCCCATAACATTGAACTGGATAGGCGAAGTGATCCAGGCGATAATCACCTGCGTGCCGATCACAGCCATAGGCATAATCATATTTACTCTCGTGTTAAAGACGATAGTAATGCCTCTCGACGTATTTTCAAAATACAAGACGAAGAAGCAGTCGCTCATAATGGAGCGCATGCGCCCGCAGATGGAAAAGCTGCAAAAGCAGTACGCCAACGACAAGCAGATGTATAACCAGAAGGTCATGGAGCTGTATAAAAAGAACGGCTACTCCATGATGGGCATATGCCTGCCCACCGTTATATCGCTTGTAATATTCATGGTAGTGTTCAGCCAGTTCTCTACCTATTCTCAGTATGCAAATTTAGAGCTCTACCGCGGCATGGTGAAGGCCTATAACGACGTGGTCGAGCAGTATGTGTGCGTCGACGAAAACGCACCCTATGACAGCAACGAAAATTACGGCTTCCTCATCGAGGATACCGACTACGAAAATCAGACGGTATATCAGGTAGATTTCGGCAGGTTCGAGAACTATTACAACGACCACCGCAGGGGGGACGTATACAACGATCCCACCTATGAAGAGCTCACGGCAGACGTCGAGACGGAAAACGATATGTTCATCATAATAAAGAACTATATCGCCGAGGACGCGCGCGCCGCATCGGCCGCCTACTACCGCGAAAACAAGCAGGGCTTTATATGGGTAGGCAGCATCTGGTATCCCGACTCTATGCTCAACAAGGAAGTGCCCGATTTCGATAAATTCGTATCCACTCTGAACAGGGCAACCAACCTTGCAAACTACGAAGATTCGTATAACGAAGTAACGGCAAACTTAACAAGCGAAAAGAATACCTACAACGGCTATTTCGTGCTGATAGTGCTTGCGATAGGCATGATGTTCCTCTCGCAGTTCATATCCATGCGCATGCAGAAGGGCATGAACGAGCTGGGCACGGTCGACGGCAGCGGCAAGCGCACAAACAAGTGGATGCTCATTCTGATGCCCGTCATCTACGGTTTCTTCTCGTTCTTCTACAGCGCGGCGTTCTCTATATACATGATAGTAAACACCACATACAGCCTGCTCACCTCGCTCATAGTGAACAAGGTGCTCGACGCCAAGTTCAAAAAACTTGAGGAGAGACAGGAGCTCGACAGGTATTTAAGAAAGCCGGTAAAGGAAAAAAAGGCTAAAAAGTGATCGCCGTCAACAGGTGATAAGGAGTATATAATGGAAGAAAATATGGAAAACATTTTTACCGGGAAAACGGTGGAAGAGGCCACCGCAGAGGGGCTTAAAGCCCTCGGAATCACCGCGGACGAGGCGGAGATAGAGGTTTTGGAAGAGGGCAAGCGCAAACTCTTCGGCTCGGTAAAGGCAAAGGTAAAGGTGGTCAAAAAGGCTACCGACAGCGAGCGCGCCGTAAACTTTATCGACGGCCTCATGGGAATTTTAAATATAACCGCAGTGACCGAAGTGGTATCCGACGGCGAAAAGATAGAGATCAAAATCGAAACCACCAATACCTCGGCAGTCATAGGCCGCAGGGGCGAGGTGCTCGACGCCATTCAGTGCCTTGCGGGCGCCGTTGCCAACATCGGCAGGGACGAATACCGCAGGGTTTCGGTCGATTGCGAAAACTACCGCGCCCAGCGCGAGGAGAAGCTCAAAAACGTGGCCATCGCCAAGGCGGCAAAGGCCGTAGAAAAGAAGAGGCGCGTTGCTTTGGAGCCCATGAGCCCCTACGAGCGCCGCGTGGTGCACTCCGTGCTCGCCTCCAACGAGGAAGTTACCACCGTTTCCGAGGGCAAGGAGCCCACGCGCAGGGTGGTAATAATACCTAAAAACGAAGTTCCCTTCGAGCGCAAAGAAAAGTTCAACCGCGGCAGGCAGTTCAACCGCGACAAGCGCGACGACCGCGGCGAGAAAAAGTACGGCGAAAGAAAGTTTAACCGCGACAGGCGCGACGGCGACAGGCGCGACCGCGGCGACCGTTCCTCCCGTCCTCCCCGCAGCTCCGCACCCCGCAGTTCGGCTCCCCGCAGCTCTGCGCCCCGCGGCAAAAAGCAGATATACCTCGGCACCTATCTCGGTAACTCCGGTGCAGGTAAAGAGGCCGAGGGCACCAATAATACCAACAGCACCAATAACAACAATAACGAGCAGTAATGCCGTGTTGCGGCGGGCGGCAATGCCCGCATGCCCGCAGCGCGCCGATTTTGATACATACGGCAGGCGGGCGCAAAAATAAAATAGTTTGTCAGGAAGGTTTTCGGCTCAACACTTCCTTAAAAAAACCGAAGGAGAAATACAGACCAAGTATTTTAAAAGGACGGTTTTTTGCCGTCCTTTTTTATGTATTTTTTATATTAAAAAATCAATTAAATTGCAATTAAATAATTTATTTTAATTATATTTTTAATTTATTTTTTATTTATTTTAAATACATGCCGTGCGCATTTTAAGCAAATTATAAGGCAATATGCAGTTTAAAATGCAATAAAATGCGCGCAAAAATACTGCGCCGTGGCCTGTAAAAGAGAATGAAAAATTTACTCAAAAGCATTGCAAGCGATTTTTCGCACTGGAACACAAAGATGATCTGCCGCGCCGGCGTTATCGCCGCGCTGTACGCCGCCTTAACGTGGGCGTTCGGCCTGGGCGGCGGGCTTGCCTACGGCCCCTTTCAGATAAGGCCCACCGAGGCGCTCACCATACTGCCCCTCTTCTTTCCCGAAAGCATCCCCGCGCTGTACATAGGCTGTATGCTGGCAAACATAATATCCATTTACAACGTATATGATATTTTTCTCGGCAGCCTTGCCACGCTGTTTGCCGCATTTTTGACATACCTGTGCGGCAAAATATTCAAAAACAGGGTGCTGCAGGTGGTTGTAGGCGGCATCTGGCCGGTAATTTTAAACGCCTTCATCGTACCCGCCGTGTGGATACTCGCAGGCACGCCCGACGTCGTGTATTGGTACCAATTCGCCTCAATGATAATCACGCAGAGCGTGTGGGTGTACGCCCTCGGCATACCTCTCTACATCGCCATATACAACCTCCGCAAGCGCGGCGTGCGCGTGTTCACCTCGCCCGTCCATGCCGTGCAGAGCACCGGCGTAAGCGCTCAGGCAGATATGGGAGGAGCGCAAAATGGCGGCGGACTGCCCAAAGAAAACGGGGATAACGCCCGTTGAATTGTTTATAAGTCAAGTTAAATAAACGGCGGGGCGCCGCGGCAAAACTTGCCGCGGCGCCCATTTTATGCCGATTTATGGCGCAATATAAAAAATTTTGTAACAAATTTTGCCCTAACTATTGCATTGTTGCCCGTTTGCATTTATAATATAAATAAGGGAGGGGCGTGCGGCGTCCTCCTGTAAGGAGAGATTTTATGAAGGGACTTAAAATTTTACTGTGCGGCCTCGGCCTGCTCATCGTGGCGCTCTTCTGCGTCATTGCCGGCCCTTACGGCAACTATATCGTAGGCATTATATTCGGCGTGCTCTTCCTCGTTTTGGGCCTCGGCCTGATGGTTGTAGGCCTTTTGGTAGGCGATTCCCTCTCCGAGCTCAAGTCGCTCAGAATAACTATGGGCGGCGATAAAAAAGATGAAGAGCCCGAAGAAAAGAAAGACGATGATAAAGAGGACGACGATAAAGAGTAATAAATAAACTCTGTTTTTATAATTTTTAAATTCTGTCGAATGCAAGCAATATGTGCATTTTACAACAAGCGCCCGCGCGGAATTTTCCGCGCGGGCGCTTTTTAATATGCCGCCCCTGAGGGAGGTACATATATATGGTAAAATGCGGTAAAAACCAAATTACCCCCGTAATATGCCTCAAATAACGGCATAAAACGGCAGAGCATTGCACATTCCATAAAAAAATGCGCCCGCGCGGAATTTCCGCGCGGGCGCATCAACTTTGCCAATTGTTTATAGTGAAAGACCTTTTAAGGCCGCACTATTATAGCCCATAATATATATTTTAAATTATATTTTTTCCATACACACCGCCGCCGCGCCCTGCGGTTCCGGCGGAAACTTACGCAAGATCACTGGGGAAGAGGGTTTTTGCGGGGACGGCCCCTGCCGCGCTTTACCTTAGGCTCGTCGGGCTGCTGCTGTTTCTTGCCCGAGCCGGGCTTTCTGCCGCGCTTCTTGCCCGTATATGCGGGCTTAACCTCTGCGCCCTCCGCTGCGGGAGCAGGTGCGGGTGCGGGAGCTGCGGGCATTTCGGCCTCTGCCTTGGCCTTGGCCTCGGCGCAGTTGCTCTTCAAAGTTTCAAGGCAGTCCCAAAGTTCCTTGGGTATTCTGCTGCCTATAGAGTTGTTGTAATAGCCTTCAAGCTCGTCGGCCTCAAAGCCCCAGCGCGCTTCGTCGACTTCGAGTATGCTCTTTAAGTCCTCGATGCCGAACTTGTGTCCGGGAGCTATTTCATAGTCGAGCTCGGAGATATCTATATCCTCGGCGTTGGGAACGTAGCCTATGGCCGTCTCCTTTGCGCCTACGGAATCTTCGCAGCGCTTCAATATCCATTCAAGCACGCGCATATTGTCGCCAAAGCCCGGCCAGATGAAGTTGCCGTCTTTGTCCTGGCGGAACCAGTTTACGTTGAATATCTTGGGCGGGTTTTTAACTATCTTGCCCATATCTATCCAGTGCTGCCAATAGTCGCCCATGTGGTAGCCTGCAAAGGGCTTCATCGCCATGGGGTCGTGGCGGAGCACGCCGGTCGCGCCGGTGGCTGCGGCGGTCGTCTCAGACGACATTGCCGAACCTACGAACACGCCGTGGTTCCAGTCTCTCGACTGATATACGAGGGGAGTGGTGGTGGCCCTTCTGCCGCCGAATATTATTGCCGAAAGGGGCACGCCCTTGGGGCTTTCGAACTCGGGCGAGATGCAGGGGCAGTTCTGCGCGGGCGCCGTAAATCTGCTGTTGGGGTGAGCGGCGCAGGTAGATTTATCCTTCTTGTTGAATTTAGCGGGATCCCAGGGCTTGCCCGTCCAGTCAATAACGTGCTCGGGAAGCTCCTTGGTGAGGCCCTCCCACCAAACGGTCATGTCGTCGGTGTTGAGTGCCACGTTGGTGAATATGGTGCCGCGCTTGGTGGTTGCAAGGGCGTTGGGGTTGGAGTGGTCGTTGGTGCCGGGAGCCACGCCGAAGAAGCCGTTTTCGGGGTTTACCGCCCACAGCCTGCCGTCGTCGCCCACGCGTATCCACGCGATGTCGTCGCCGACGCACTCAACTTTATATCCCTTTTCAAGGTAGTGTTTGGGGGGAATGAGCATGGCAAGGTTGGTTTTGCCGCATGCCGAGGGGAATGCCGCCGCAACGTACTTCTTTTCGCCGTCGGGGAAGGTCACGCCTAATATCAGCATGTGCTCTGCCATCCAGCCCTCGTTCTTGCCGAGGTAGGAGGCAATGCGCAGCGCAAAGCACTTTTTGCCCAAGAGCACGTTGCCGCCGTATGCCGAGTTGACCGAAATTATCGAGTTCTCCTCGGGGAAGTGCATTATGTATCTCTTTTCGGCGTCGACGGTGCACTTTGCGTGGAAGCCCTTTATAAAGTCGCCGTGAGGGCCTATTGCCTCGAGCACCTTCTTGCCCACGCGCGTCATTATGCTCATGTTTAAAACTACGTAGATGGAGTCGGTGACTTCAATGCCGTAGCGCGCGAAGGGCGAGCCTATAACGCCCATGGAATAGGGTATTACATACATCGTCCTGCCGTGCATGGAGCCGCGTGCGATCTCGTTTGCAAGCTCGTGCGCCTGCCTGGGGTCCATCCAATAGTTGTTGGGGCCCGCGTCGTCGCGGTTGGCTGTGCAAATAAAGGTCCTGTCTTCCACCCTCGCAACGTCGTTCACCTTGGTGCGGTGAAGGTAGCAATCGGGGAGAAGGCTGTCGTTCAGCTTGATAAGCTCGCCGGAATATACGGCCTCTTTTCTCAACTCGTCGATCTGCTTCTGGCTGCCGTCGATCCACACGATATAATCGGGCTGTGCAAGGTCGGCGCTCTCTTCAACGAAGGAGAGAATTTTTTTATTTCTCGTAAGTGCCATTTTTTACTCCTTTATTTAATACACAAAAATAAATTTCTGTTCATTTCAATTATACTTCAAAAAATATTTAAAGGCAATTATTTTAAACATAAAAAATCTTATGTAAAATAAATAAACGGCGATTTTTTTATTTAATTTTGCCGCATAAAAATGCTGAATGAAATAAATTAACGAATTTTGTTAAAATATTTAAAAAATCTGCGCTCCGCCGCCCGCGCGGCGCTCTGCGCCCTTACGCATAACGGCAAAAGACGGCCGCCACGGCGCGCCTTTAAATATATATACGGCAATATCTTTCGCATTTATGCGGCAAAATGCGAGCAAAAATTTTATTATGCGCCCCAAGTTTTTTAATATATTATTTAATGTAAACCGCCCGAATGGGCGGCACGAAAAATATCGTTTCCGCCTTGAAAAGTTAAGCGAGCCGGCGCGAGCGTTAAAAACTTTGCAAGGCACAAAAAACTTTTCACCGCAGCAAAGTTTAAAAATAAAAAAGGTCAAAAAATCGGCAAGGTGGAATTTACTTCCACCGTTAAGCCGATTTAATACCGCAGCAACCTCACGGCGGAAGATTTTGCGCAGCAAAAGATTTCGCGTGAACTAAAACTTGCAAGGCGGAATTTATTTTCGCCGTTAAGCATTTTTACGACCGCAGCAACCTCACGGCGAAAGATTTTGCGCAGCAAAAGATTTCGCGTGAATATGAAAGTCGGCAAGGTGGAATTTACTTCCACCGTTAAGCCGATTTAATACCGCAGCAACTCACGGAAAAAGATTTTGGCAAAGCCAAAAGATTTTTCGTGAACGCACTTGGGTGGCATATGGGCTACATAAAAAATATCGCCGTAATTAAGGGCATAAAGAGCGGCTTTTCGTCGAACGGCGGGGCGCTTTCGGGGCTGGTAAAAACCGAAAAATACGGCCCCTATTTCCGCGCGGAGGTGTCGTATATAAATTTCGCGCCCCTCGATTTCGGAAGGTACGTTGCCGCCGTCACCGACGGCGAGCATACCGTCGTTTTAAACGGCACGTCCTTCGAGGGGGAGAGCGATATCGATACCTCCTACGGCTTTGCCGCGCTCGTCTGCCACGTCGGCAACGAGGTGCTGCCCGTGGCTTCGGCGGTGTGCGGAAATTTCGCCTGGGCAACTCCCGCCTGCGCCGCCGCCATAGAGCGCGCCGAAAAGGCCGATCTTGCCGCGGGCTATGAGGACGAGGCCATCGCGGAGGAAAATTATTATGAATATCCACCTGATAATAAAGGGCAGGGCGCTGTATGCGCGGGCCGCAAAGCGGCGGACGGGCGCGGCGCTCGCCAAAATGAAGATGCTGGCGGCATACTCAAAGAGCCTGCGCCTGCAGAGGGAGGACGCTCCGGCGGGCACACGGCAGCAGGCCGCGCCGACGGCGGAGACGCCGAAGAAAACAGTGCCGACGGAGGGGGCAACGGCACCGCAAATGCCGCGCAGATGACTGCCGCAGGGGCGGCGGAGAGCGGAGTGGATATCCCCGTTGGAAATGTCGATAACCCCGCAAAAAAATTTTCCGCAGCAAGCGGAAGTTTTGGCGCGCATGCAAAAAACCCGGCAAAAGAGGGCGCCTTTTCCGCCGCAGATGGGAAAAAGGGGCGGCAATATGCCAAAAATAATGTGGAAATAGCCGGCAGCGCGGCGCAGTTTTACAGCCGCATGAGCGGCGAGATAGAGCGCCTGCTCTCCACTCACCCGCGCGAGCAGCTGCTGGAGGCCGCCGTCGAAAACTCGCGCTGGGTGCGCGTAAACTACGGCAGGCTGCACTATGTGTTCGGCGTCATCTACGAGGACGGCTCGCCCGCATACATATGTTACGGCGTGCCTGGCGAGGCCGCGCTGTGCCCCGAAAGCCTTGCGGGCATGGCGGGCTTCATACCAGCGCGCAGCCAGAACAGCGGCTATTGGGTGATGTATCAGGACGCGCGCACGGGCGCCTCGGTAAAGCTCGGCGGGGCATAATTTTTGCGCGCAAAAAATGCCGCGGGCGGCGCTCAAAAAAATGACGGCGGGCGGCAAAAGGGCGCGCAAAAATTAAAAAATTGCCCATACTCTCTGTATGAGATTATCCGCCACTATCTGCCTCGCAAACCTCATTATTTTGGGCATATGCGGGGGTATTTATGCCTTTTCGGGCTTTGACCTGCTGTATTTTCTGTGCTTTGAAAGCGCCGTGGCCGTGCGCGCCGTGCTCGGCGTGTGCTTCGTTTCGGCGCTCTTTTCGCTGTATGCCCTCATCGCGTTCAAACCGTTCAGGGGGCTCAAATAGCGCAAAAATGTATATAAAAAGAGCGGCAGGCGCATTTTGCGCGCGCCTGCCGCTCTTATAAAAATAAATAAAAAAATCAAAAATAATTTACCGCAAAATATTTTCAAGGACCAATTTGTCGAATTTGACCGGTTCGGCAAAGTCGCGCGGGATAAATGTCACGCGGTTGAACTTTGCATAGTTGAATATGTGCGTCTTTAAAAGTATGGGCGTGGCAACGTCCAGCTCCTCGCAGATGTCGGCGAGGTACCTAAAAAAATCGCTCCACTCAAACTTTCTGTCGCTCTCGTAGGTAACCTGCCTTATTATCTTGTGGTTTTTCTCTATCCTGCCCCAAATTTTAAACATCGAGCGGCTCCGTAAATCAAAAATCAGATAAAAAAAATCTGTTAAAATAATTTATTTTTATTTTTTTGGAATTTTTCGGTATTTTTTTGCCGCGGTTTTTTTATGCCGCGGCAAACTTAATTTTAAACACAGCTATTCGCTCAGCTGTTGAATACCACCTCTGCGGAGGTGAGCGGATCGTTGTTTGCGGCTATGTCTATGCCCAGCCACGCCGTGCGGCTGCCCCTGTAGTGCACGGTGGTAAGCGCGTTGCAGCCGTAAAACGCCCTGTCTTCCACGGCCGTCACGCTCGCGGGAATGGTTATGTCGGTAAGCGCCGAGCAGCCCATAAAGGTGCTCGACTGTATGGCCGTCAAGCCGTTCGGCAGCACCACCTCGGTAAGCGCGCCGCAGTTGGCAAAGGCCACCTGGCCTATGCTCTCAAGGCTGCCCTCAAAGGTTATGCTCGTAAGCGCCGTGCAGCTGTTGAACGCCGCCGTGCCTATAACGGTGACGCTCGAGGGCACCACTACCGAAGTTATGTGTTGCTCGCTGAACGCAAACTGCGCTATCTGCGTCACGGGCAGCTCGTTATACGTTTCGGGTATCACTATGTCGCCCTCCGTTCCCTCCTCGGCGCCGCTCACTACGTAATATTCGCCGTCTGCCGAAAGGGTGAAAGAGAGCCCCTCGGTGGCCGACCTCTCGTCGTCGCCGCACGCCGCCAGGGTGAACGGTATGCTCGCCGCCGCAAGCGCGGCAAGTATTATTGCGGGTAAAGTCTTTTTCATGATGTCCTCCGTCTATCAAATGGAGCGCGCGTCCGCACGGCAGCCCGCCCTCATCGCATATTTGTTTTTATGCCGCGCGGCGCAAAATGCCGCCGTCCGGCCTTGCTAAATTATACTATACACTCAAAAAAATCGCAAGAATTATCGCCTCAAAAATTGTGTCGGCGAGGTAAAATTTATTGTCGATAAAAAATTCATGCGGCACTTTGCCCGTACTCGCAGAGGGTAGCGCAACAGCGGCACTTCTTGCCGTCCCTATAGGGAAGGTGCCCCGTATGCGTATGCAGGCGGGGCGGAATGGTTTTATTTATAGCGCCGCTTATTTTTAACACTTTCGGCTTTGCCTTGCTTACGCTTCGGCAAACCCACTTCCCCTTAAGGGGAAACGAGGGAAGAGTAACATGCGCGAGATTTTCGTGAACTCCTTGACAAAATGTTTATAAAGTTTTAGTATATTTATTACTATAGTCTGCTTTAAATGCGCGGGGCGGGCTGCATAAATATGCGCCGCACATACGCAATACGCAAAAAACTGCGCTTTAAAGCCAACGGGGGTATCATAATGGATAAGATAAAAAAGGACATACTCACCCTTCTCACCGAAGATTCCAGGCTTTCGGCCGCCACGCTCGCGGCCATGCTCGGCGTTACCGAAGATGAGGCGGCCAAGGCCGTTTCCGAGCTCGAGCAGGAGGGCATAATAGTAAAATATACCGCGATAGTCAACGAAAATATCTCCGACGAGGAGAAGGTGGAGGCCCTCATCGAGGTGAAGGTAACTCCCCAGCGCGGCCACGGGTTCGACTCGATAGCCGCCGAGATAGCCGCCCACCCCGAGGTGAAAAATCTGTACCTCATGAGCGGCGCTTACGACCTCGCGGTGATAGTGGAGAGCTCGTCGCTTAAAAGCGTTTCGCGCTTCGTTTCAGAGTGCATATCCACATACGAGAGCGTAATTTCCACCGCCACGCACTTCATCTTGAAGAAATACAAGGTGGAGGGCGCGCTCATGGAGGACGAGGAGGGCGGCAGGCTGAGCATCCAGCCGTAACGTGTCATTGCCCTATGAGAGATTTTGTAAACAGGCGCGCCGCCGAGTTAAAGCCCAGCGGCATACGCAAATTTTTTGATATAGTTTCCGAAATGAAGGGCGCCATCTCCCTCGGCGTGGGCGAGCCCGACTTCGTCACGCCCTGGAACATACGCGACGCCGCCGTGCGCTCGATAAAGCGCGGCTTAACGCAATATACGGGCAATCGCGGGCTGCCCGAACTCAGGCAGAACATATGCAGGTATCTGGAGGAGCGCTTCAACGTGAAATACTCCCCCGAGCATACCATAGTCACCGTGGGCGCAAGCGAGGGCATCGATCTGGTTCTCCGCGCCGTGTGCGACCCGGGCGACGAGGTGCTCGTTCCCTCGCCCTGCTATGTGTCGTACGCCCCCCTCGTGTTCATGGCGGGCGGCGTACCCGTGCCCTTAAACTGCGTTGCCGAAAACGAATTTATCGTTACGCCCGAACTCATCGCCTCTGCCGCCACGCCCAAAACAAAGGCGATAATTCTCGCCTACCCCAACAACCCCACGGGCGCCATAATGACGAAGGAGCAGCTTGAGGCGATAATTCCCGAGATAGTTTCGCGCGACCTGTTGGTAATTTCCGACGAGATATACGCCGAACTCACCTACACGGGCAGGCATTGCTCGATAGCCTCGTTTGACGGCATGGCAGAGCGCACCGTGCTCATAAACGGCTTTTCAAAGGCGTTCGCCATGACGGGCTGGCGCATAGGTTTTGTATGCGCCCCCGCCGAGATCGACGAGGCCATGTTTAAAATACACCAGTATTCGATAATGTGCGCTCCCCGCATGAGCCAGCACGCCGCCAACGCCGCCCTTGCCGAGGGCTTTTCCGACGGCTTCGCCACGGTGGAGGAGATGCGCGAGGAGTATAAAAAGCGCGGCGGGTTTATGGTAAACGCCTTCAACTCGCTGGGTTTAAAGTGCTTTCAGCCCAAGGGCGCGTTCTATGTGTTCCCCTCGGTGGAGAGCACGGGCATGGACGGCGAGGCGTTTGCAAACAAGCTGCTCGCCGAAAAGAAGGTGGCGGTAGTGCCCGGCGAGGCCTTCGGCGAGGCGGGCAAGATGCACGTGCGCTGCTCCTACGCCACATCAATGTCGCAGCTCGCCGAGGCGATAGAAAGGATAACAGCCTTTATAAAGTAGTTCACAAATTTTTTGCGCGCGGCATTTTTGCCGCACTTGTACCTCCCCTTTGAGGGGAGGTGCCGCCGCAGGCGGCGGAGGGGTTCCATTTCTAAACAAATTAACGTTTCAAGCAGGGTTCCCCTGCGCAGAAAGACCCTATTTGCTGCGGTCAGCAGGCTCACCAAAGGGGGAATTGCCCCGATTATATGATATGAGAGCCCTTAAAATCGGGGCAAGGGGGAGCTGGCTCCCCAAAACTCACGGAAATTATTCGGCGGCACCAGCCGAAGAATTTCGTGAACTCTTTTTGTTTTTCTTGACAAATTTGCCGCATAATTATATAATAGCTAACGTTGAACGTGGTTCCGCAGCATTGCCGGAATCACTTTTGTTATTTAATTTGCGCCGCGCGGGCTAAATAGCTTCCGTCGGTGCGGGGGACATAAAAACAAGCGGAATAATTGCGCACGGGCGCGGCATAAAAAGGCAAAATAATTGCCGCAAAAATGCTGCAAAAATGCTGCAAAAAATTCCGTAAAAAATATCAGTTATTTTTATGCCGCAAAAAAATGCGGCAAGGAGATAATCATGGCAGATCAAGTTTTTGAAATGACGCAAAAGAACTATGACGATTTAAAAAAGGAGCTCGACTACCTCGTAAAGGAAAAGCGCCCCGAAATAATCGAGCGCATAGCCGAAGCGCGCAGCCACGGCGACCTTTCGGAGAACGCCGAGTACGACGCGGCGAGGGAGGAGCAGCGCTCCAACGAGGGCAAGATAGCCGAACTCGAGTATCAGATCAAGAACGCCGTAATAATCGCCGAGGTCACCGATAACTCCTACGTTCACCTCAACAGCAAGGTGACGGTAGAGGACGAGGAATTCGGCGACACCGAGACCTACACCGTGACAAGCGTCACCGACGTAGACGTTATGGCAAACCGCATCTCCAGCGAATCGCCCGTGGGCTCCGCGCTCATGCGCCACAAGGCGGGCGACGTGGTGACGGTAAGCTGCCCCGACGGTTCGTCATACAAGCTCAAGATAGTTTCCATCGCATAAGGAAGTTTTATGGAAGAAAATAACAACGAGCTCCTCACCGAAGAGGAGGAGGCCGAAAGGCTTGCCGAACAGGCGCGCATAAGAAGGGAAAAGCTGGCAAAACTTGTTTCCGAGGGCAAAAACCCCTACGAGAAGGTAAAGTACGACGTTACCGCCAACTCGTCCTCCATAAAGAACAACTTCGACACGCTCGAGGGCAAAGAGGTCTCCATAGCGGGCAGGCTGATGAGCCGCCGCATAATGGGCAAGGCCTCCTTTTCGCATATCTCCGACCGCGACGGCCTAATACAGATATACGTAAAGCGCGACGACGTGGGCGAAGAGGACTACATGTCCTATAAAAAGGACTACGACATAGGCGATATCGTGGGCGTAAGGGGCTTTGTGTTCAAAACGCAGACGGGCGAGATCTCCGTGCACTGCACGCATATCGAGATGCTTTCAAAGTCGCTCCGCCCCCTGCCCGAAAAGCAGCACGGCCTCACAAACATGGACTTAAAGTACCGCCAGCGCGATTTAGACCTCATCGTAAACCCCGAAGTGCGCTCCACCTTCGTAAAGCGCTCGCAGATAATAAAGGAGATAAGGCAGTACCTCGATAATTTGGGCTACCTCGAGGTGGATACCCCCATACTCACCACCTTGGAGATAGGCGCGGCGGCGCGCCCCTTTAAAACGCACCACAACACCCTCGATATCGACATGTACCTCCGCATAGAGACCGAACTCTATTTGAAGAGGCTGATAGTCGGCGGGCTGGAGCGCGTGTATGAAGTGGGCCGCATATTCCGCAACGAGGGCATGGACGCCTTCCACAACCCCGAGTTCACCTCGGTGGAGATGTATCAGGCATATACCGACTATAAGGGCATGATGGACCTCATCGAGGACATGTACCGCACCATAACGCAAAACGTGTGCGGCACAACTAAGATAACCTATCAGGGCACCGAGATAGATATGGGCGCACCGTGGGCGCGCCATACCATGAAGGAGGCCGTAAAGAAGTATTGCGGCGCCGACTATGACGAGTGGGCGGACGACGCCGCCGCGCGCGAAGTTGCCAAAAAGCTCGGCGTGGAGGTAGAGGAGGGCGAGCACGCCACCAAGGGGCATGTGCTCATCGCGCTCTTCGAGGCATTTGTAGAGGACAAGCTCGTTCAGCCCACCATAATCTACGACTACCCCGTCGAAAATTCGCCGCTTGCCAAGCGCAAGCCGAGCGATCCCGCCTTTACCGAGAGGTTTGAATACTTCATATGCCGCCACGAATTCGGCAACGCTTTCTCCGAGCTCAACGACCCCATCGACCAGAAGGAGAGGTTCGTAAGGCAGGTAAGGGAAAAGAGGGCGCAGGAGCCCGGCTGCAACGCGCAGGTTGATGAGGACTTCATCACGGCGCTCGAATACGGCCTTCCCCCCACGGGCGGCCTCGGCATGGGCGTCGACAGGCTGGTGATGCTCCTCACCGACAGCCCCACGATAAGGGACGTAATTCTGTTCCCGACGATGAAACCCAAGAAATAGGCTCACAGATTTTTCGCTTGGTGACAGCGAAAAATCTTCGTGACTTGAGAAACCAAGTTTCTCTGTCGGCGATTTTTAAGTGCTCTCATATTATATAATCGCCGACATTCACTTCCGGTGAGCCGCCTGACGGCGCAAATTGAGTCGCGCTTAACGGCTGAACTAAATTCAGCCTTGCGCACATTATTTGTTTGGGAATTTTGCTCTTCCGCAGGGGAACCCTGCTTGAAACGTAATTTATTTTTAAATTTAATGCCGTGCGTTTTGCGCACGGCATTTTTTGCTTTATTAGGTACCTCCCCTTTGAGCGGGCGGCTATCCTACTTCTTTACCTCCCCTTCGAGGGGAGGGTAGGGTGGGGTTTCACGTGCTCGATATGAAACCCCTCCGTCATATACTCGCGGTGCTCGTATATGCCACCTCCCCTCGAAGGGGAGGTATAAAGAAGAAAGGCGTGCCACCTTCCCTATAGGGACGGCGAGTGAAACCCCTTCGGGTTTCGCTTCGTTCAACCCACCTCCCCTCGAAGGGGAGGTGTAAGGGTGGGAAGGGCGGCGCAAGTGTGGCCTTTTGGCGCGGGGGAACCTTGCTTGCCCATCGCCAAACTACAATTTTGCAAATTCTTTTCGCTTTTTTAAAAAAAGTGCGGGCGGGCAGTAGTGCACGCCCGTTTTTTGTGCTATAATAACTCTGTAACAATAAATCGTTGCGCGCATACTCCCCTCGGCGGGGTGCAAAATAAGTTATACAAAAGAATATTGCCATGGAATATCACATCTTCAACGCCTTAAAAAAGTGCAGGCGGCACATCAGCTTTCACACTCCCGGGCATAAGGGCACGGGGCTGAAAAAACTGCTCAAAAGCAGCGACCTCGATCTCACCGAGCTCTCGGCTACCGACGACCTCGGCAGCCCCACCGGTCCCATCGCCGCCGCCCAGCGCGACATAGCCGATATCTGCGGCGCAAAGCGCGCCTACATAACCACCGACGGTTCGTCGAGCGGCATATTTGCTATGCTGTACGCCGCCAGGCGGGCGGGCGGAAAGGTGATAGTTCCGCGCAACAGCCACAAGAGCGTGTGGAATGCCTGCCGCATAGTCGGCCTCGAGCCGGTCATCGTGCAGGGCGAGGAGAAGGACGGCATACTCTCCTTCCCCGAGGCGGAAAAAATTGCCTCGCTGCTCGCCGTCGACGAGGACATATGCGGCATGATAACGGTGTCGCCCGACTACTACGGCAACGTCGCGCCCTTAAAAAAGTACTGCGAAACGCTGCACGCCTACGGCAGGCTGATGATGGTGGACGGCGCGCACGGCGCTCACCTTGCGTTCGGCGACGACAGGCCCATGTATGCCGCGGGCTATGCCGATATGTGGGTGGACGGCGCGCACAAGTCGCTGCCCACGCTCACGCAGGGCGCCGTGGTATTCTCGAATAACCTCTTATTCGACGGCTTTTTAAGCGAGGGGTTAAACATATTCCGCACCACGTCGCCCTCCTTCCCCGTTATGGCATCGGTGGAATACGGCTATAAATATACCGCCGAAAATATCGGCTATATCGAGCGGGTAAAGGCCGCCGTCAGCAACTTGAAGCGCAGCCTGCCCAAGCTCACCTTCCGCCCGTCGGACGACTGGACAAAGCTGTGCCTTGACTGCGCGCCCCTCAACATAAACTCCGCCCTGCTTGCCGAAAGGCTGGAAAAGAGGCGCATATATCCCGAATTTGCCGACGGCAGGTATGTGGTATTCTACCTCTCGCCGTGCACCACGCCCTCCGATCTGAACGCGCTACGCTCCGCCCTTGCCATGGCCGTGCGCAACAAAAAGCTGCGCTCAACATACGTTCCCCGCGCCGCCTTCCCCGCGCCCGCGCGCACGTACAGCTATCTGTACGCCCTCGCGCAACCCTGCGAATATGTGTCGCTCGAGGCGAGCATCGGCCGCATGAGTGCCTGCAACGCCGGCGTCATGCCCCCCTGCATACCGGTAGTGGCGGCGGGCGAAATAATAACCGAGGACGCCGTGCGCGCCCTCATCACGGCGCCCCACACGTTCGGCGTCGAAAACGGCAATATAAAGGTGGTAAGGCGCTCATGAAGGGCAGATTTATAACTTTTGAAGGTTGCGAGGGCTCCGGCAAGTCCACGCAGATAAGGCTGCTCTCCGAGCGGCTCAAAAAAGAGGGTATTTCCCACATAGTCACGCGCGAACCGGGCGGGAGCGACATCGCCGAACAGATACGCGCCATAATTTTAAACGGCAAAAACACCGCCATGTGCGACGAGTGCGAGGCGCTGCTGTATGCCGCCGCCCGCGCGCAGCACCTGCGCGAAAAAGTGCAGCCCGAACTTGAGGGCGGCAAGCTCGTTTTGTGCGACAGGTTCGTCGATTCCTCCCTCGCCTATCAGGGCTACGCCAGGGGGCTGGGCATGGAATTTATAAACAACATAAACAGCTTCGCCCTGCGCGACTTCCGCCCCGATATAACGCTGTTTCTGAATATCTCGCCAAAGGCGGCATTCGAGCGCAAGCACGGCGCCGACCGCGGCGACAGGATAGAGCAGCTCGGCCTTGGGTTTCACCAAAAGGTGTATGAGGGCTACCTTAAACTTGCCGAGCGCTACCCCGAAAGGATAGTAAAGGTGGAGTGCGGCGGCAGCAAGTGGGACACCGCCGAAAATATATATAAAATATTAAAAAATAAAAAACTTATTTAAATTTATATTTTAATTTATTTTATATTTTGCTGTTATTTTAATTTTAATTTTAATTTTATTTTTAATTAAAAAATAAATAATAAATAAAATAAATTGCGGCAAAAATAAAAAAATAAAAATCAAAAAAACGGGCGGCGCGCCTGCGCCGTAAAAAGCGGCATGGAAGAGCTTATAAAGGGCACAACTGCATACAAAATTTTCTGCCGCGAGGCCGAGGCGGGCAGGCTGGCGCACGCATACATGGTTGCGTTTGAGGACGATGTTTACCTTCGCGACGCGCTCATGATATTCGCGCTGCGCTACTTCGGCGCCGAAAGGGAGAGCAAACTCGGCGGGCAGATACTGCGCGGGACTTATCCCGACTGCAAGGTATACCCCGAGCCGGGCAAAAAATTCAACGCCGAGGCGGCCGTGGCCCTGATAGAGGACTGCGCCATGCGCCCCTCCGCAGGCGACAAAAAGCTGTATATCATAAGCTCGTTTGAAGAGTGCACGGCGATAGTGCAGAACAAGCTTTTAAAGGTGATAGAGGAGCCGCCGCAGGGCGTGGCGTTCATATTGGGCGCGACCACCCTCTCGCCCGTGCTGCCCACCATACTCTCGCGCGTGCGCCTTTTGGAAATTCCCCTCTTTTCGGCCGAACAGATATTTGCCGCGCTCGAAAGAGTACAGCCGGGCGCCGCTCTCAACCGCAGGGCCGCCGAAAGTTGCGGGGGCGTGCTCAGTACCGCCGAGGCGCTCTGCCGCGGACAGTTTTCCGAGATCCACTCCGCCGCGCTCGAAATTTTGTGCGTAAAAAACGAGGGCGAGGCGGGGCTGATATCCCAAAAATACGGCGGCAGCAAGTATAAGCGCCAGCTGCTTGCCGAATTGCAGCGCCTGTGCCTTGCCGCGGCGCGCGCAGGTGCGTGCGGAAAGGCGGACGGGGAAAACAGCACCATACTTGCCTCAAAAGGCGTGCCCGCCCTTCTGCGCGGGGCCGAAGTTTTTTCTTCCGCCATGCGCAATTTAAAATTTAATGCTTACTTTACGGCGCTGCTATTTGGCGCCATGCTCACACTCATACAGGAGAACAATAAATGGCAAAAATTATCGGTGTAAAATTTAAAGATAACGGCAAACTCTACTACTTCGACCCGGGCGACAAGACGTTCGAAAAGGGCTCGGGCGTGGTGGTGGAGACGGCGCGCGGCGTCGAATACGCCAAGGTGCACATGCCCGTGCGCGAAGTGCCCGAAAGCGAGCTCGTCGCCCCCTTAAAGCCCGTGCTCCGCGCCGCCACCGAGCGCGACGAGGAGACCGTGCGCCGCAACGAGGAGAGGCGCGCCCCCGCCATGAAGACGGCCGCCGAAAAGATAGCCGCCCGCGGGCTGGACATGAAGCTCGTCGACTGCGAATTTACCTTCGACGGCACCAAGGTGATATTCTACTTCACCGCCGACGGCAGGGTGGACTTCCGCGAGCTGGTAAAGGATCTCTCGGCGGTGTTCAGAATAAGGATAGAATTAAGGCAGATAGGCGTGCGCGACGAAACCAAGATGATAGGCGGCCTCGGCCCGTGCGGCAGAGAGTGCTGCTGCGCAAGCTGCCTGCCCGATTTTAAAAAGGTATCCATAAAAATGGCAAAAAACCAGGGGCTCTCGCTCAACCCCGGCAAGATATCCGGCCTGTGCGGCAGGCTGATGTGCTGCCTCTCGTACGAAAACGAGTATTATGCCGAGGCATACAAAAAGATGCCCAAGGTGGGCAGCATAGTCGGCACGCCCGACGGCGACGGCACGGTGGTAAACGTGAATATGCTCAAAATGGAGGCCAAGGTGCGCATAGATAAGGGCGATAACTCCGCCTACCGCGACTATAAGGTAGAGGACTTAAAGTTCAAGCGCCGCGGCGAAAAACAAAAGGACGACGAACCCATCGACGACGAAATAAAGAAACTGCTGGACTAAGGGGCTCACGAAATTCTTCGGCTGGTGACGCCGAACAATTTCCGTGATTTTTGGGGAGCCAGCTCCCCCTTGCCCCGATTTTAGGGGCTCTCATATCATATAATCGGGGCAATTCCCCCTTTGGTGAGCCTGCTGACCGCAGCAAATAGGGTCTTTCGGCGCAGGGAAACCCTGCTTGAAACGTTAATTTATTTTAAACTTAATGCCGTGCAGTCGCACGGCATTTTTTCACAAAAAAACGGCGGAGCCGAATGGCTCCGCCGTTCTTCTGTTCAAAAATCAGTCAGCAGCTTTGATGGCGCCGGTGGGGCAACCGTCTTCGCATGCGCCGCAATCGATGCAAACATCGGCGTCAACAACATACTTGGTGTCGCCTTCGGAAATGGCGGATACGGGGCAGGTAGCTGCGCAAGCACCGCACATTACGCATTCGTCAGAGATCACATGTGCCATAATATACCTCCATGTTAAATAATACGCTTTTAGTGAATTTATTATAGCACACCGGCTTTGCAAAGTAAAGGGGAAAATTACATTTTTTTGCTGCAAGCCCCTGTTTTTTGAGTAAATTTCTGCCTTTTGCCCCTCAAAAAATCCCATAAAAAAAGTGGGAATTTGCATTTTTTTAAATAAATAAAATGTGGTTAATTTATTTGCGGCGGATAAAATACATCGGCTCTGCCGTATTTTCACCTGCCGCCAACAAAATTTGCGTTGCAAAATGGCGCGCCATAATGTATAATGAGCTCATGGAAATCGCGCTCAAAGAGGGCGAAGTGCTCGAGGAGCTCTTCGGCGACAAAAAGATAATACAGAACACCTCGCTCTACCGCTTCACGTCCGACAGCGTGCTGCTCTCAAAATTCGTGAAGGGCAAAAAGGGGGACGTCGTGGCCGACTTTTGCGCGGGCAGCGGCATAGTGGGGCTGCACTTTATGTGCCTGAATACTCACATCTCCTCGGTCACGCTGTACGAAATGCAGCCCGCCCTCTCCGATATGAGCGCCCGCACCATACAATACAATAATTTTGCAAAGGCCGCGGCCGTGTGCGCGCGCGTGCAGGACATAGGCGCGGAATATAACGGCAGATATTCGCTCGTGCTGTGCAACCCGCCCTATGAGCGCGGCGGCTTTGAAAATATTTCGTACGAAAAGGCAATCTGCCGCAAGGAGATAACCATAACCCTCGCCGAAATTCTGGACGTTGCGGCCCGCCTTTTAAAGTTCGGCGGCAGGATCGCCATAATCAACCGCGCCGACCGCGTGGCCGAACTGGTATACGGCTTAAAGAGCCGCTCTCTCGAGCCCAAGCGCATGCAATTTGTGTGCGGCAGGCAGGGCGGCAAGCCCTACCTCGTCATGGTGGAGGCCGCCAAGGGCGGACGCGAGGGCGTGGAGGTGCTCCCTCTTGCCGTAAACGAGGGTGCGACGGGCGGCACGACGGGCGGCGCGTAAGGCAGTTAAACGGCGCGCCGTAAAATACGGTATTAAAGTACGCCGCAAGGGCGGCGGAATAGATAATTGGTGCGGCAATATGCCGCAACTAACGCATATTTTTTGGTCTGACATATGGTATATTTTGTTGCAACGCCCATCGGCAATTTAAAGGATATATCGCTGCGCGCGCTCGAAACGTTGCGTGCGGCCGACGTGATATTCTGCGAGGACACGCGCCACTCGCTCAAACTGCTCAACGCGTACGAGATAAAAAAGCCGCTCGTCGCCTGCCACAAGTTCAACGAGCGTTCGGCGGCAGAGCGGATAATTGCCGAGGCGCGCGAGGGGCGCGAGGTGGCGGTGATATCCGATGCCGGCATGCCCGTCATATCCGATCCGGGCGGGCAGGTGTGCGCCGCGCTCAAAGAGGCGGACGTGCCCTATACGGTGGTGCCGGGCGCAAATGCCGCGCTCTCGGCGCTGATACTCTCGGCGATGCCCTCCGAGCGGTTTGCCTTTCTCGGCTTTCTGCCCGATAAGCAGGGCGAGCGCCGCCGTCTGCTCGAAAAATACGCCGCGCTCGACTTAACGCTCATCTTCCATGCCGCCCCGCAGGACGTCGACAGGTACATAGCCGATATGTACGCCGTGTTCGGCGACCGCCCCGCCTGCGCCGTGCGCGAGATAACAAAGATACACGAAGAGGCGCTGCCCTTCACCTTAAAGGAGGGGCTGCCCGGCGAAAAGAGGGGGGAGTATGTGCTGATCATCGGCGGGGCCGAGGCGCACAACGAGCTCAATTCCCTCACCGAAGTGGAGCACATAAAGCACTACATGGCGCAGGGGCTGGATAAAAAGGAGGCCATAAAGCGCGCCGCCAAAGACAGGGGCGTGACAAAGAGCGAACTGTATAAATTCGGCATAGATCTGTAATTGCCCCGCATATATGCCCCAACTAACGAGGTGTGAGGGCAATCGGTCAAAGTACCTCCCCTCAAAGGGGAGGTACCCGATAAGGCGAATATTTAAAAAATAAATACTTTGCGCAAGCAGGGTTTCCCTGCGCGACATTTTCGTGAGGTGTTTTATGAATGAAGAACGCAAGACAAGCGGAAGTGAAGAACGCAAGATGACTATCTACGAATACGAAGAAAAATATGTCAAAAGCCGCAATGCGCGGGGCGCGCGCCTTTTGATAAAGGTGATAGCCGCCGTCGTGGGCATTTTCCTCGCGTGGTGCCTGCTCTCGATAACTCTGCAGGTGTGGAATATCAACGAATACGCCGGCTACGCCGCCGCGGGGATTTCGGTAATTCTGTTCATACTGCTCTTTATCGTGCCGCTCGTAAAGATATTCAGGCTGGACTACTTCAAAACCAACGTAAACGCCGCGCACGCGGCCTCGGCCCAGCGGCACAACAGGCGGCTGCGCCGCTCTATCGCCGAGCGCATGGTCGACTTCGGCACGCGCGTGGATAACGCCGGCTGGTACGACGACGCAATACTTGCCGAGCTCGCCACCCGCCTTGCCGAAAACGACGACGAGGGCATAAAGCGCTCGCTCACCGCCCTCTATTCGGGCAGGGTGAAAAAGACGGCCAAGGACTACATATTCCGCTACGCGCTCAAATCGGCGGCATACTCGGCCATATCGCAGCAGTCGCGCACCGACGCGGCGCTCGTCGCAGTGGTAAATTTACAGCTTATAAAGGACATAGTCTTTTTATACGGCTTCCGCCCGTCCGATACGCGCCTCGTCAAAATTTTCGGCGCAGTGGTGCGCAATTCGCTGATATCCTACGGCCTCGGCTCGGTGAAGATAGGCAACGGCATAGTAAAGACGATGGGCGATGCTGCAAAGGGCATTCCCTTCCTCGGCTCGGCCATATCTGCCCTCGTCGACAGCTCTGTGCAGGGGCTGACCAACGGCACGCTCACCGCGGTCATAGGCTTTCAGACGATAAGGTATTTGAACAAGGAATACCGCCTGCAGGACATTTTAGACGGCGTGGAAGTTTCGGGCACCGAGGAGGAGCTGAAAGAGACGTGCGAAGACATAGAGGAGGAGCTCAAAAAGCGCCCCAAAAAGTCGCGCGAGGCGGGAAAGACCGCCGTGTAACTGCGCACAGGGCGGCGGCAAAAATACTTAAAAACTGCGTTGAATGAGGCATATTATGGGGTTAATTTATAGAGAGGAGCACGAATTTGCTCCCGAGGAATTAAAGGAACTGTTTTTATCTGCGGGGTGGTCGTCGGGCGAGTATCCCGAACTTCTGGTGCGCGCCATGCGCGGGTATAACTACGTAATATCGGTGCGCGATGAGGCAAGCGGCAAGCTCGTCGCCCTTGCAAGCGCCATGGACGACGGCGTGATGACGGCATATGTGCACTACCTGCTCGTGCTGCCCGCCTACCGCGCGCACGGCATAGGCGCGCGCCTCGTGGAGGAGGTCAAGGCGCACTATAAAGATTATTTAAAGATAGTGCTCGTCGATTCCTCCACCCGCTACCCGGGCAGGGAGAGCTTTTATGCGCAGTTCGGCTTTAAGGACGCCGAGGGCATAACCATGTATTTCACCGATATGGCCGACTGAATGTAAATTTTACGGGAATTTAACGGGCCGCGCCGCCGCATTTTGTGCGGCGGCGCGGAAAGAGCAACGCGGGAGCGGGGCGCAAAATTTGTGCCCCGCTCCCGCTTTTATATGCCGAATATTAAAATTGGCACGGCAATATGCCGCAATTATCGCATCTTATATAAAATTTGCAACCTAGATTTGTGCCGCCTTCTCGTCTCCCCTTATAGGGGAGATGTCGCAGTTGCGCTATAGCGCAACTGCGACAGAAGGGTTAAAATGCGCCGCAAATTTCAAAACCCTTTCGTCGCTCCTTGCGTAGCTCGTCGCGCCACCTCCCCTGAAGGGGAGACGAGGGAATGTGTTAAGCCGCTCTCTCCGATACCCACCATCTACACCCTTGCGGTGAAAATGCCGTGCGACTGCACGGCATTAAATTCTAAAATAAAATAACGTCGCAAGGCGGGTTTCCCGCCGCAGCAGGGTCGCCTCGTGCCTCGTTGGTCGTCCCCGAGACGCCTCACGCTTCGCTCGGCATGTCACTTCTCGCCGATGGTAAGGGCAGCCATCGGCTCGGTCACCGCAAACACAAGTAGAGTGTTTGCTCACCTCGCAACACTCAAACAGTGGGTGTCCACTGTTTGAAGAAGTGTGTTGCTCGCCTCTCCGCGGCACACGAAAGGCGGGTGTCCGCCTTTCTATGAAATGTGCCGCTCGTCTCAATTTGCGCATACCTGCGCATCTGCCGTTTCCCTTCGGGAGCCTCGGCAGGGCAGCGCTTCGCTCGCGCACCAAAGGGGGAATTGCCCCGATTATATGATATGAGAGCCCCCCTAAAATCGGGGCAAGGGGGTCGAACAATGCATTTCTGCAAACAGCACACACGCGCTGTTTGCGCATTGTGAGATGAGCGAGGGCAAACGCAAGCCCGAGCGGTGACCGAGCGCGGCGGTACTATACCGCTCGCCGCGCGAGAAGGGCTCCCCCAAAATCACGGAAATTATTCGGCGGCACCAGCCGAAGAATTTCGTGAATAAGTTTCTGTTATCACTCCGCCGCCCAAACAGCGCTTTTCGTCGTATAAAACGGCATACTGCCCCTCGGTGACGGCGCGCTGCTTCTCGGCAAACTCTATTTTCAGCTGCCCGTTTTCATACTTTGCCAGCACCTTCTGCTCGGGCTGACGGTAGCGGAACTTTGCCGTGCACTCAAATTCGCCCGCGGGCGGCTCGAAGCCGATAAAATTGCACTCCTCGGCGATGCACGCCGCCGAATAGAGCGGCCCCTCGTCCCCGTGCGAAACGTACAGTATGTTGTGTTCAAGGTCCTTTTTTACCACAAACCAGCGGCCGTCCTCGCCGTGCATGCCGCCCAGCCCCAGCCCCTTGCGCTGGCCGAGGGTGTAATACATCAGCCCCTCGTGTTCGCCCACGCGCTCGCCCTCGAGCGTGCGTATCTCTCCCGGCTGCGCGGGCAGATAATTTTTTAAAAATGCGCGGAAGTTGCGCTCGCCGATGAAGCATATGCCCGTGCTGTCCTTCTTTTTGGCGTTGGCAAGCCCATGCTTTTGCGCGATCTCGCGCACCTCGGCCTTGGTGAGCGCGGCGAGCGGGAACTCTATCTTATTCAGCTGCTCCTCGCGCACCTGGTTCAAAAAATAGGTCTGGTCCTTGCCTGTATCTTTGGCCTTTAAAAGGTAGTTGCGCCCGCCCTCGTGCGCTATCCCGCAGTAGTGCCCCGTGGCTATCACGTCTGCGCCGAGGTGTTCGGCGTACTCCTTAAAGGGGCCGAATTTTATCTCACGGTTGCATAAAACGTCGGGATTGGGCGTGCGTCCGGCCTTATATTCGCGCAAAAAATATTCAAACACGCGCTCGTAATACTGTTTGGCAAAGTTCACGCTGTAATAGGGTATATCCAGCGTTGCGCACACGCGCTTCACGTCGTCGAAGTCCTCCTCGGCGGTGCAAGCGCCGTTTTCGCCCTCCTCCTCCCAGTTGAGCATAAACAGCCCTATCACGTTGTAGCCCTGCTCCTTTAAAAGCAGCGCGGCGACGGAGCTGTCTACCCCGCCGCTCAGGCCGACCACGGCAGTCTTTTTGTTCATAAAATACCTTTAAAATACATTTTTGCGCGGCGTTTTGCGCGATGTTTTGCGCGGCGCACCGCAAAATTACCGATATATTGCTATTTTTATCAATTATAACACAAATAAAAGTGATTGCAAACGTATTTGCAATATGCTATAATATTTTAAGCGCAGGTATGCCGCGCTTTTGCCGCCGCTTTGGCGGGGGGCGGGCAGGGCGGCTGCGCGGAGGTGACGATATGCAGATGCCGCAGGACGGAGCCATACTTTTGTCTATGGTGAACATGAAGCTGCGCGACGGCGTTTCCTCTCCCGAGGAACTGTGCGAGCAGCTCGGCTGGGACGTCTCCGAGCTGTATAAAAGGCTGGGCGCGCTCGGCTGCACATACGACGAAGAAAAGAACAGGTTTGCGTAAGGACGCACAGGTCTGCGCAGGGCGATAAGCGAGCGCAGGGCTTGTATAAATTTGCGCATAGCTGTAGGGGAGCGAGAAGCCGCAGGCAAGCGCAGTACCTTATAATATATTGTTGATTAAGGCCGCATGGGTGTGCGGCCGAGCTATGCCATGCAATGTGCCCGTAGTCTAATTGGATAAAACAAGGGCCTCCGACGCCCTCGTTGAGAGTTCGAGCCTCTCCGGGCACACCAAAAAAGAAGTTCACAAAAATTCCGCTCTGGCTGCGCGAGGAGCGAAGGCGACGACACTCTGCCGCGCGAGGCTTTAAAGCCGCTGCTCTGCCGTGGCTCCGCCCGCAGGGTGGAAACGGCAGATGTCTCCCTTTGGGAAACGGCAGATAGCGGAATATTTCGTGTTACATTATTTACCTCCCCTTAAAGGGGAGGTGATTTTTTACCGCATTAAGTACCTCCCCTTTGAGCGGGAGGTGGATTTGCCGAGCGGAGCGAGGCAAAGACGGAGGGGTTTCATTTGCTCGACTATTGAAAGCAAATAAAGGGAAGCGGTGTGAATACACCCTTGTCTCCCCTGAAGGGGAGGTGGCAGGAACTTGCAGTTGCAAGTTCCTGCCGAAAGGGTTAAAAAAGCGACTATAAAAACCCTTCCGTCGCTAATTCGCTATGCTCATTAGCGCCACCTTCCCTATAAGGGACGGCAAGTGAAACCCCTCCGTCATATACTCGCGGTGCTCGTATATGCCACCGTCTTGCAGTGCGTGCGGTAAATAAACCGCACTGCATCGGTCACCGCTCGCGCGCTTACATATGCGCTCGCTCATCTCGCTCGGCACGCACAATGGGTGTCCATTGTGCTATGAAATGCCTTGCTCGTCCCTCGAAGGGGAAACGAGAGAACTACAACAATTCGGCATTTTTTTCCCCAAAATAAGCGCACTCTACCAACGGTAGAGAAAAAATCGGGCGGGTGTGAGCGGCGGTGTCGCTCAAAATGTGTGCTGTGGCGGCGTTTTGTGGTATAATGCAGTCAAGGAGGAAAGGGAAGGGTATTTAAACCGCCGCAACGCCGCGGCGCGGGCAAATGCCTTCCCGCGAAAAAATAAAATAAAAAATAAAAATTAAATTAAATATTATTTTTTCGCAATTTTTTTATCATGCAACTCGGCGAAAAACTTACCAATTTAAGAAGGGAGAGCGGCCTCACGCAGGACGAGCTCGCAAAAAAGATATATGTCACCCGCACCGCAATTTCAAAGTGGGAGAACGGCAAGAGTTACCCGGGGATAGACAGTTTAAAACTGCTCTCAAAGGTGTATAACGTCAGCCTCGACGAGCTCATCTCCGATGACGACGTGGTCGCCGCGCGCAACGCAAAAATAAAGCGCTCGCGCACCTTTTACTGGTGCGCTGTGGGCTGCCTGGTGTTCGCCGTGGCGTTCATTCTGGCGGCGGGGCTGTCGTCCGTGCCATGGCTGTTCATCCCGGGCGCCGCAGGCGTGCTCGGCTATGTGGGCTTCGCATTCGCCTCAAAGCCCACCCTCTCGGGCATGCCGCGCAGTCAGTTCGTACGCTACATCGCCTCGCGCGCGATAGTGCTCGCAATAGTCGTCGGCATTATCGTCTACGAGCTCGTGCGCATATTTTAATTTAAAAAATAAGAATTATTGTATGCCGCCGCGCCCCAAAAAGGCGCGGCGGCATACCTTTTATTACCATATAATATATATTTTTGCGCCCCAAAGCCGCCGGAATTGCGCGCAGCTATAAGCACAGCTTGTAT
Organism: uncultured Clostridia bacterium; assembly: GCA_944330115.1. Taxonomy (GTDB): domain Bacteria; phylum Bacillota; class Clostridia; order Christensenellales; family Borkfalkiaceae; genus Coproplasma. The sequence continues at coordinate 201,010 of CALVIN010000003.1, read as the reverse complement.
ATAAAACATAAGTATAAGGTATATGGGTATAAGAAATAATTAAGCTTTTGCTGCGCTCTAATGTTTGACAGCGTGCAAACTTTGTCGTACAATAACCGTGAATTTCAATGGGGGAAATGACGCCGTGCGGCGGCTATACGCTGAACTCAGGTGTAGTTTTTGCGCGGCATGATGGGAGCGGCGTTCGGTTTTTGGCGCGGGCTGTTTTGCCCGTGCACACAATTTTGAGGCACGCTTGTGCGCCCTCTCGGTGAACGCCGTATGCAGGCCTTTGGCCGCAGCGCGCGTTTATTTTTTTGCCGAAAAGGGCGGGTATGCCTCTGCAACGGGCGGCTGCCGCATAAATAATACGCAATAAATCGGCAGTTAAATTGCAAAAAAATTATAAAATAAATTGTATTTAAATTGCATTTAATTTAATTGAATTTATTTTTATTTTATCGGCGATTTGCGGCTTATTTTATGCGCATTTTGCGCGCGGCATATGCAGAAATTTGCAGAAAATATATCCGTATACGGTGAGGTATGAAGACTGTAAAAAAGGGCATTAACAAAAAAATATTTATAATAGCGGCGGTGGTGCTCGTGCTTGTGGCGCTGCTCGTGGGCGCCTTCCTTGTGGGCGGCGTTGAAAAGTCGGGCAGCGTTTCTGATGAACTCACCGACGCCGTTCTGCACGAAGAAAAGCAAATAAGCCTGTTCGGCTGGCTGGTCAATCCCGCCGCCATATCGGCGTTTATCGTCACGGCCATACTGCTCATCTTTGCCATCTGCGTGCGCATATTTGCCGTGCCCCGCTTCAAAGAGGTGCCCGGCAAGTTCCAGCTTCTCATCGAAAAGCTCGTCGACTTCTTCGACAATATGGCAAAGACCAACAGCCCCCACTCCAACGGTTTTTTGGGCTGCTACATCTTTGCGGCGGGCTGCTACATATGTATAGGCACGCTGTTCGAGCTTTTGGGCGTGCAGGTTACGGCCGCCAACGGCGAGATAGTAAGCCTGCCCGCGCCCCTCTCCGATATAAACGCCGCCATCGCCATGGGCTTTATGAGCTACATAGTCATTCTCGTCGGCGGCATAGTAAAGAGCGGTGCCCGCGGCTTAGGCCTTGCATTAAAGGAGTTTTCGCTGCCCATATCCATGAGCTTCCGTCTTTTCGGCGCGCTGCTTTCAGGCCTGCTCGTCACCGAGCTCGTGTATTACACAATTTCGCTCAGCATAGTGCTGCCCGTAATCGTCGGCGTGCTGTTCACGCTGCTGCACGCGCTCATTCAAACGTACGTGCTCGTGGTGCTTACCGCCACCTACTTCGGCGAGGTGACCGAGCCGCACGCAAAAAAGCCCAAAGTAAAAAAGGCAAAAAAGGCTGCGCAGGCGGCGTAAAAATAAATTAAAAATAATTTAAATTTAATTTTATTTATTTTTTATTTAATACCAATTTATTAAAATATATAAAATATAAAAAATTCGCCCGCACGGGCTTGATATAAAAAATAATTTTTTCACAGGCAATTTCGGAGGAAATGTTATGAAAATTGCAAAGAGAATAACCGGTATAGTGATAGCTGCGCTCATCGCGCTTGCGGCAGGTCTGGTGATAATGTCGGCGGTGCAGCCGGCCGATACGCTCCCCGCCGCTGCCGATACGTATGTTGCAGCCAGCGCGGACGAAAACGAGGTGCTTCCCGATTACGAAACGGATACCTCTGCCGAAGAAGCCGAGGCGCAGGCCACCAGCGGCAAGGCGATCGCCGCAGGCATAGCAATAGGTCTCGCCGCACTCGGCGGCGCGATAGGAATGGGCCTTGCCATAGCCAAGGCGTCGGAGGGCATAGCCCGCCAGCCCGAGGCCTCGGGCAACATCCGCTCGACGATGATGCTCGGACTTGTGTTCATCGAAACGGTAGTAATTTACGCATTGATAGTTTCGGTACTTTTGATTTTCGTACTGTAAGTTCACAAATTTTTTGCGCGGGCCGCGCGCAAAAAATTTCGTGATTTTGAGGGGCGCTGCCCCTCTTCGCGCGACCTTAAGGGCCCACGGAGCGTATAGTCGCGCGAATTCACCCTGCTGAGGCGCAGGTATGCGCAAATTGGGTCCTGCGGCGGCGGGAAACCCGCCTTGCGACATTATTTGTTTTAGAAATGAAACCCCTCTGCCGCCTATGGCGGCGCAAATATGGTCACGCTTAACGGCTGAAATGTTTTCAGCCGCGCGTATCAAGGGGGAGCTGGCTCCCCAAAATCTCACGATATTTTTTGCGCGCGGTCCGCGCAAAAAATTTGTGAACGGAGTTTTTTTATGCCTTTGAATATCGATTGGCAGCAGATATTGCTGCATGCTTTCAACTTTATAATACTTGCCGTCGGCCTCACATTCATCCTCTTCAAGCCCGTGCGCAAATTCATGCGCGAGCGCGAGGAAAAGTATAAAAAGGCCGCCGAAGAGCATGCCCAAAAGGTAGCCGAGATCGAGCAGCTCGAAAAGGAGCGCACCGAAAAGCTCGCCGGGCTCGATACAGAGCTCGAGGCGCACCGCAAGGAGGTGCTCGCTCAGGCCGAAAAGCGCAGCCGTCAGATAGTTGCCGATGCCGAAGAGGAGGCCAAGAGCATACTCGCCGCAGGCAGAAAGCGCTCTGAGGACGAGCGCGCCGCATACATAGCGGGCGCGGGCGATGAGATAGCCGACATGGTCGTAAAGTCCGCCGAAAAACTGCTCGCCGTGGGCAGCACTCCCGAGAGCGACAGGGCCCTCTACGACAGCTACCTCAAAACTGCCGATAAGGACATAACGGTGAAGGGCGTTTCAAACGAGGCGCGCGCCTCCATGGCTTCCCGCCTTGCGCGCAGCGCTCAGCAGCCTTCTGCCCCCTCCGACAAGGTCGCCGAGGCGGTGGGCGACGCGGCGCTTGCGGCTATCGAGCGCGGACACTCCGCGGAGAGCGACGGCGCCGTATACGACGAATTCTTAAAGAGCGTGAGCGGAGGCAGCGATGGAAAACAATAAAAAACCTGCCGCCCTCACGGCAAAATTATATTGCGTAACACCCCCCACGGCCGGGCAGAGGGAGGGGATACTCTCCTTCCTCGAGGGCAAATACGGCTCCCGCCCGCAGATGGAGATAATAACAGATAATTCCCTCGTGGGCGGCTTCCGCCTCGAGTGCGGCGGCGACGTGTATGACTGGTCGGCGCGCGGCAGCGTACAGAAGATAAAGGACGACTTGACGGGCACAGTCCCCTCGCCCGCCCGGCAGCAGGAAATTACCGCCGAGACTCCCTCGGCGCGCCTCTATTGCGTAACGCCCCCCACGGCCGAACAGCGCAGGGGCATTGCCGACTTTTTGCAAAAGACCTACGGCGTGCGTCCCGAGATAGAGATAGTGATCGACAGGGCCGTTGTGGGCGGCTTCCGCCTTGAATACGGCGACAACGTGTTCGACTGGTCGGCGCAGGGCAGGATAAACCGCCTCAAAGAGGACATAAAGGCCTCGGCAAACGTAACCACGCTCCTCCGCGAATCGGTGGAGGGCTTAAAGAGCGCCATAGATAACTGGTCGATGCCTCTTACCGCGCACGAGACGGGCAAAGTGCTCTCCGTGGGCGACGGCATTGCGCGCATCGACGGGCTCGACCTCGTCGAATACGGCGAGATAGTCACCTTTGAATGCGGCATAAAGGGCATGGTGCAGGAGCTCGGCGAGGACGGCGTGGGCGCCATACTCTTCGGCGACGACAGAGAGGTCGAAGAGGGCAGCGCCGTATACCGCACCGGCAAAACTGCGGGCGTGCCCGCGGGCGAAGGACTGATAGGCAGGGTGGTGGACGCGCTCGGCTCGCCCATCGACGGCGGCGGCGAAATAGAGGCCAAGGCCTACATGCCCATAGAGAACCCCGCGCCCGGCATTGTCGACCGTCAGCCGGTAAACAGGCCGCTCGAAACGGGCATACTCGCCATCGACTCGATGTTCCCCATAGGCAGGGGCCAGCGTGAACTTATAATAGGCGACAGGCAGACGGGTAAAACGGCCATCGCCACCGATACCATACTCAACCAAAAGGGCAAGGACGTCATCTGCATATACGTAGCCATAGGCCAGAAGGCCAGCTCGGTTGCCCGCCTTGCCGAAATGCTCAAGCGCCGCGGCGCCATGGAATACACTATAATAGTGTGCGCCTTCGCCAGCGACAGTGCTTCGCTGCAATATATAGCCCCCTATTCGGGCTGCGCCATGGGCGAATACTTCATGCGCCAGGGCAAGGACGTGCTCATTATCTACGACGACCTTTCAAAGCACGCCGTGGCATACCGCGCGCTCTCCCTTCTTTTAGGCCGTTCGCCCGGCCGTGAGGCATACCCCGGCGACGTATTCTATCTGCACTCCCGCCTTCTTGAGCGCGCCGCGCATCTCTCGGATGAAAACGGCGGCGGCTCGATAACCGCCCTGCCCATAGTCGAAACGCAGGCGGGCGACATCTCGGCATATATCCCTACGAATATAATTTCAATAACCGACGGCCAGATCTTCCTCGCGAGCGACCTGTTCTTCTCGGGCCAGCGCCCCGCGGTAAACGTCGGCATATCGGTGTCGCGTGTGGGCGGCGACGCGCAGACCAAGGCCATGAAGTCGATAGCCGGCCCTCTGCGCCTCGACCTCGCGCAGTACAGGGAGATGGAGGTGTTCATGCAGTTCTCCTCCGACCTCGACGACGCCACCAAAAAGCTGCTCATGTACGGCAAGAGCCTTATGATGCTGCTGCGCCAGCCGCAGTCGCGCCCGCTGCAGATGTATCAGCAGGTATTGCTGCTTGCCTCCGCGCTCGGCCACGGCATCATCGAAGTCGATGCAAACGACGTGCCCGATTTCAAGGATAAGCTGCTCGCCTATTTCGACGAGGCCTGCCCCGATATCTGCGAAGAGGTCAAAAAGGGCGCAAAGGTATCCGACGAGCTCAAGGCAAAGATAGTGGAGGCCGCGCGCAAATTTGCGGCGCAATACAATCTCGGCAAGATCAAGAGCGAATAAAAATAATATTTATTTAAATTAAATTTAATTTATTTTTTAATTTAAAATAAATAAAATAAATTATTGAATTTTTGCGCGGGACGCAAATAAAAATTGCGCAATATCCGCGCAAAATCAGCCGCAAAAGAGCGGCAGACGGCAAAAACAATACTAAAAAAATACTAAAAAATTACCGCAAAAAAATATAAAAAATAACAGCGGGGCAGGTCTTTTTATGCCTAATATCCAGGGAATAAAAAAGCGAATAGACAGCATCAGGGAGACGCGCAAAATAACCAACGCCATGTACCTCATCTCCTCCACAAAGATGCGCAAGGCAAAGGCCGATCTCGACCGCACCCGCCCCTACTTCGAGGCGCTGCGCACCGAGATAAAGCGTATTTTCCGCCAGGGCGACATGCCAGCCGAAAACCGCTATTTCTATCCCGCCAACGTAAAGGAAAAGCTCACGGGCACGTTTGCCTGCCTGCTGATAACGGGCGACAAGGGCCTTGCGGGCTCGTATAACTACAACGTCATAAAAAAGGCGCTCGAGCTGCAGGCCAAGGGCTGCGAAATAAAGTGGTATGTGGTGGGCGAATACGGCCGCCAGCTGTTAAAGCAGCGCGGCATCGCCATCGAAAAGAGCTTTTCATACACGGCGCAAAACCCCACGATGCACCGCGCCAGGGCGATATGCAACCTGCTGCTCGACGAATACGGGCGGGGCGCGTTCACCAAGATATATGTGGCATATACCGACATGCGCGGCATGACCGACGAGGCGATGGTCACGCGAATACTTCCCTTCCACCGCAAGGAGTTCGTAACGACGACGGTGGAGGAGCCCGTGCGCGACCCTTTCGAATATACCCCCTCGGTTGAGGTGGTGCTCGACAATATCATGCAGAGTTACATAGCGGGCTTTATTTACAGCGCGCTCGTCGACAGCTTCTGCAGCGAGCAGCACGCGCGCATGACCGCCATGAAGGCGGCAAACGACAACGCCGAAAAGCTCATTTCCGACCTTTCCGTTCAGTATAACAGAATGCGCCAGGCCGCCATCACCCAGGAGATAACCGAGATAGCCGCGGGCGCAAAGGCACAGCTTAAAAATAAAGGAGACTCTTTAAGTGAATAAAGGTAGAATAGTTCACATATCGGGCCCCGTCACCGACGTAAAGTTCGAGGGCGAGCTGCCCAAAATAAAGGACGCGCTCTATGTTGAAAAGGACGGCAAAAAGCTCGTAATGGAAGTCGCCCAGCAGGTAAAGGGCGACGTAGTGCGCTGCATAATGCTCGGCGCGTGCGAGGGCCTCTCCCGCGGCACCGAGGTGTTTGCCACCGGCGACGTTATAAACGTGCCCGTGGGCGACTGCACCCTCGGCAGAATGTTCAACGTATTGGGCGAGCCCATCGACGGCAAGCCCGCACCCGAGGCGGCCGAGCACTGGCCCATTCACCGCAAGGCGCCCTCTTTCGAGGAGCAGAGCCCCGTTGCCGAAGTGCTCGAAACGGGCATAAAGGTAATCGATTTAATGGAGCCCTATGCAAAGGGCGGCAAAATAGGCCTGTTCGGCGGCGCGGGCGTCGGCAAAACGGTGCTCATTCAGGAACTCATACACAACGTCGCCATGGAGCACGGCGGCTATTCGATATTCACCGGCGTTGGCGAGCGCTCGCGCGAGGGCAACGATCTGTGGCGCGAGATGGGCGCAAGCGGCGTCGCCGATAAAACGGCACTCGTGTTCGGCCAGATGAACGAGGCCCCCGGCGTGCGTATGCGCGTAGCCCTCACGGGCCTGACCATGGCCGAGTATTTCCGCGATAAAGAGCGCAAAGACGTGCTTTTATTCATAGATAACATCTTCCGTTTCGTGCAGGCGGGCAGCGAGGTGTCAACGCTTTTGGGGCGCATGCCCTCGGCGGTAGGCTACCAGCCCACCCTTGCAAACGACATGGGCGAGCTGCAGGAGCGCATTGCATCCACGCGCAGCGGTTCGGTAACCTCCGTGCAGGCCGTATATGTGCCCGCCGACGACCTCACCGACCCCGCCCCCGCAACGACGTTCGCCCACCTCGACGCGACCACCGTTTTAAGCAGAAAGATATCCGAGCAGGGCATATATCCCGCAGTCGACCCCTTGGAGTCGTCCTCGCGCATACTCGAGCCGGATATCGTCGGTAAGGAGCACTACGAAACGGCGCGCAAGGTGCAGGAGACGCTGCAAAAATACAACGAATTGCAGGATATAATCGCCATACTCGGCATGGACGAGCTCGGCGAAGACGATAAGCTCACGGTATACCGCGCGCGCAAGGTGCAGAGGTTTTTATCCCAGCCCATGCACGTCGCCGAAAAGTTCACCGGCATAAAGGGCGTGTATGTGCCCATGAAGGAGACGGTGCGCGGCTTCAAGGCGATAATCGACGGCGAGATGGACGAATATCCCGAGGCCGCCTTCTACAACGTAGGCACCCTCGACGACGTCATCAAAAAGGCCGAACAGTTAAAGAACGAGTGATATGCCATTACTAATTCACCTCCCCTTCGAGGGATGAATAGCCTAAAATTTACCTTCCCCTTTGAGGGAGGTTACTCTACCTATATACCTCCCCTTCGAGGGGAGGAATTAAAGGAGGGGTTTCACTTATCGCTCTGTGAATAGTGGGCAAGCGAATATGTTGTGCCGCATGAAACCCCACCCTACCCTCCCCTCAAAGGGGAGGTAAAATCGGAAGAATTTTCCAATTAAAGAGAAGGCGACAAAGTGGCCGTCACTTATCTTCAGGGACGGCAAGATACGCGGTCAAGCGCCGCAAAATATGCGTTAGTTGCGGCATATATGGCAGGTAATTTGATATGAACACATTTAACGTGCATCTTTTAAGCGCCAACCGCACCTTTTACGAGGGCGAGTGCGAAAGCCTCGTCGTGCCCGCGGTCGACGGGCAATACGGCGTGTTGGCGGGGCACAGCAACACAATTACGGCGATAGTTCCCGGCAAGCTCACCTTCCGCGCCCCCGGCGAGGAGGAGCAGGAGGCCGCGGTTTCCGCCGGCATCATGAAGATAGAAGACGGCGAAGTGCTCGTGCTCGCCGATTCCATTCTGCGCCCCGAGGAGATCGACGAAGAGCGCGCCGAGCGCGAGGCCGCCGAGGCCAAGGAGGCCATGACGCAAAAGCTGAGCATTCAGGAATACTATTCCGCCCAGGCTCAGCTCGCCCGCGCCGTAAGCAAGTTAAAGATACGCCGCTCGTACCTTCGCGGCGGCCGCCGCAGCTGATTGCGGCAAAAAATAAATGCAATTTTAATTATTTAATAATTTATTTTAAATATTATTTGTAAAAATAAAGGCACACATTGCGCATAAAGTAAATAATGTGCATAGTGCGCATAAGGCGGGGCGGCGCGGGAATTTTTCCCGCGCCGCCCCGCCTTATATCATACCGCTCTCATTTTAATATGCCGCCGCTATTTAAAACGGGTACTTGAATTTTTGCGGCGGCTATGATACACTACACATAGGCATAACTGCCTGTATGGTGTTTGTATGACGGTAAATCAAGCGGTGGCAAAGCGGATAGAGGGCTTGCTGAAACAACGTAATATGTCTTTATACCGGTTGGAGCAGAACTCCGGCATACAGCACGGCAGCATGGAGTGCATAATAAAGGGGCGCAACAAAACCGTCACTTTAAGCACGGTGATAATGCTCGCCCGCGGGTTTGATATGACGCTCGTCGAATTTTTAAACGATGAGCTGTTCACCTCCGAAGAGCTCGAAACAGATTGAGCGGCGCACGGTCGTATAAAATAAAATAGGCATATTATTGCATATTATCCATCTGTTATTGTTACGCTATGGATTGCCGCTAAAACAATAAGGAGGGCGCATGAAAAAATTATTGAGTGCTGTGTGCAGCGTGCTTTGTATGTTGTGCTGTTTGCTGTGTGCGTGCGGCTGGCAGCCGGGTCAGATGCTACCGCCGCAATTTCCGCTGTATATGAATATCGAGTTGCCGCGCGAGCATTTTAATGACGACGAAGATGTAACTTTTTCGGTATTGTTGGGCAGTCCGAATAGTATGGCATACGGCGCCGGCGGTATGCCTGATCTTACCCGTAAAGTCATAATAGTTATCACCAATAAATTGACATCGATAAATGAACAGCCGCAACAATATTATACAGTTAAAAAACAAACGATTTTACTTCGTATGTATGCGAGGTGATTGACGGTGAAGCACAGTATGAATATTCGGAGCAGGTCGTCGTCCCCGACCAATTTTATGCCGAAGACAGCGGCAGGTTCTATTGTTCCCTGTATGCTTCATCTTCCGATGACGAAGAATACTTTGGCGATTGCGTAAAGTATGCCATTATGGCCGCCATCGATTATAAAAAAAGTGACGGCGAAATAACGATAACAAGACCTGAAAAAACTACTTGAGCTGTTCAAAATTTCAAGTGCCGCCGCGCGGGATTTTCCCGCGCGGCGGCATACCTTATAGCCGCACGCGGCATAAATTTATGGCGTTAGTTGGGGCATATGTGCGGGGCAATTGCCATAGGGGCGGCCTGTTTAAAAAATTGGGTATTGATTTTTGCGCGGACATACTGTATAATTGTATTGTACGCGGCCGCAAGTGTGCGCTCGGGCGCGCATTTGCGGCGCAAATTTATGATAAGGGACCTAAAATATGAGCATCAAACTTAAAAACATTCACAACATCGCCATAATCGGCCACAGCGGCGAGGGCAAGACCACCCTCTGCGAGGCCATACTCTTCAACGGCCGCTCTATCGACCGCATGGGCAAGGTGGATAACGGCACCACCGTCTCCGACTACGACGAGCAGGAGATAGCCCGCAAAATGTCGGTATCGCTCTCCGTCAGCTACACGATCTGGCGCGAGACCAAGATAAATCTCATCGACGTGCCCGGCTTTTACGACTTCGAGGGCGAGTTCAACGAGGCCATGCGCGCCTGCGGCGGCGCTCTCGTCGTAATGGGCGCGAGCGGCACGGTTACCGTAGGCGCCGAAAAGGCGATAAACGCCTGCTTAAAGGCCAAAAAGCCCATGGTAATTTTCATAAACGGCATGGACAAGGAGAACGCCGACTACCACGGCACCGTTGCCGCGCTTGAAGAGAAGTATCACGGCAAAATTGCGCCCATACAGATACCCATAATGGAGGGCAATAAGATGGCGGGCTTTGTAAACGCCCTCACCGAGCGCGCCTACCACTTCACAGGCATGGGCCCCGAAGAGATACCCATTCCCGAGGACAAGCGCGAAGAGCTCACCGCCATGCAGCTCTCCCTCACCGAAACGGCCGCCGAAAACGACGACGTGTTGCTTGAAAAGTACTTCGAAACGGGCGAACTTGCCCGCGACGAGATAATTCACGGCATACGCAAGGGCATACAGAACATAAATACCATACCCGTCATGGCGGGCAGCGCGCTCAACAACCGCGGCGTCATCAACCTCATGAACGAGATCGTAAAGTACATGCCCGATGCCTCCGAGCGCGGCGACCTGCTCGCGACCGATTTAAATAAGGACGAGCTTATAGACATCGAGTGTGACGACACTCAGCCCTTCGCGGCGCAGGTGTTCAAAACGGCCGTCGATTCCTTCGTGGGCAAGATGAACTATTTAAGGGTGTGCCGCGGCGTGTTAAAGACGGGCATGACAGTGCTCAACGCCACCACCGGCCAGACCGAGCGCATAAACGCCATATACCTTTTAAAGGGCAAAAAGCAGGAGCCCGTATCCGAGCTCACCGCGGGCGATATAGGCGCCGTCTCCAAGCTCTCGAACACCAACACGGGCGACACGCTGTGCGACGAGTCTGCGCCCGTAAAGTTCGACCCCATACTCTTCCCCCGCCCCGTGCTGTTCATGGCGGTATATGCCAAGGTGAAGGGCACCGAAGACAAGGTGTTCTCCGGCCTCGCCAGGTTAGAGGAGGAGGATAAGTCGTTCGGCGTCCGCAAGATAGCCGACACGGGCGAAACGCTGATAGGCGGCCAGGGCGAGGTGCACCTCGACATTATAAATAAGAAGTTAAAGGCAAAGTTCGGCGCCGACGCCGACCTGCGCACGCCGCAGATAAACTATAAAGAGACCATTCTCGGCACGGCCGTTGCCGAGGGCAAGTATAAAAAACAGTCGGGCGGCCACGGTCAATACGGCCACTGCAAGATCCGCTTCGAGCCCTCCGAGCAGGACTTCGAGTTCGCCGAGGAGGTAGTGGGCGGTTCGGTGCCCAAGCAGTATATACCCGCCGTCGAAAAGGGCCTTTTGGAGTGCCTGCCCCACGGCGTGCTCGCGGGCTATCCCGTAATAAAGATGAAGGCCGTGCTCGTCGACGGCAGCTACCACGAGGTAGACAGCTCCGAGGCGGCATTCAAGGCTGCCGCAGAGATTGCATTCAAAGAGGGCATGAAGGCCGCCAAACCTGCCATTTTAGAGCCCTATTCCAAGCTGAGGATAGGCGTGCCCGAGCAGTATTTGGGCGACGTGCTCGGCGATTTGAACAAGCGCCGCGGCAGGATAATAGGCATGGACGCGCAGGACGAGCTGCAGGTGATAACCGCCGAAGCGCCCAAGTCGGAGCTGCTCACATATGCCACCGCCCTCCGCTCTATCACGCAGGGCAGGGGCAAGTTCATCGAAACGTTCGAGCGCTTCGAACTCGCTCCCGAAAATGTGGTGCAATCAATAATAAATAAATAAGGTAGCAAAAAATGCCGCGCCTCCGCGCGGCATTTTTATTGTCGTCAGTATCTCCCCTTCGAGCGGGAGGTGGCACGCGCAGTATAACGGAGCGTGACGGAGGGGTTTCACCTACTTATATAAACGAATTGCAAATGCTCTCTAAAGCACCCCCCCCGTTAGTTGCGGCATATGTGCGGGGCAATTCTGTATTTTTGTATATTTTTCCCGCTTTTTCGCGTATAAAATGCGGCGGCGCAAATTCAATTAAAAAAAGCGCACTTGACAAAACTCAACTTTCTGCTATAATTTTTATAAGCGGCGGCACGCATATTGCACGCAAGCGCCGCTTTAAACCGTATAAGGAGGGACTTAAAGTTGAATTATTTGTTGTCTGCCGACGGTGCGGCGGGCGTGCCCCTTTGGGCGTGGATAGTAATTGCCGTATTTGTGGTGCTCGCCATCGTCGCGTTAGTTGTCGGTTTAAAAATGATGCGCGCCAAAAATCAGGAGGGCGCGGAAGATGCTCAAGGCGGCGAGGACGAAGATGAGCTGTCTGAAGAGGAGCCTGCGCAGACCGCGGAGCAGCCTGAAGAGGATGATAAGCAAAAAGCCGATACCAAGGAGGAAAATACCGTGAAAAATACAGATGATAAGGAACAGAAAAAGGAGCAGAAGTCCGCTCAGACGGCGGTAAAGGCCGATAAAACGGCCAAGACGGCAAAAGCGGCGCCTGCCGAAGATACTGCTGCCGAAGAGGCAACCGAGGCAAAGGCGGGGCCCAAGGTATATCACATAACCAAGCGCACGTCCGACGGCAAGTGGCAGGTCAAGTTCAACAAGGGCAAAAAGGCGATAAAGCTGTTCGATACGCAGGCGCAGGCGATCGACTACGCCAAGGCGCTCGCGCAAAACCAGGAGGCCAGCATAATAATACATAAGGCCGACGGCACCTTCAGAAAATTGAGATATGATAAGTGAGAGGGTTCACAAATTTTTTGCGCGGGCCGCGCGAGGAGCGAAGGCGACGACACTCTGCCGAGGTCCCGAAGGGAAACGGCAGATAGCGGAATTTTCCGTGATTTTGAGGAACTAAGTTCCTCTGGCGGCATTTTTTAAGGGCCCACAATTATCAGAAATGCCGCCATTCACCTCCAGCGAGGAGCGCAAGCGACGACACTCTGCCGAGGCTCCCGAAGGGAAACGGCAGATGAGCCGCCTTTCGGCGCAAATTGAGTCCTGCTGCGGTGGGACGAATTGCACATTTCATAGAAAGGCGGACACCCGCCTTTCGTGTGCAATGAGATGAGTGAGCGCATAGACAAAAGCGCGAACGGTGACCGAAAGCAATGTTGTCCTTACATTGCTTGAGACCCCTGCTTGAAACATTATTTGTTTTGAATTACCCCTCTTTCGCCTTCGGCTTACCTCCCCTTCGAGGGGAGGTGGGTTGAGCATAGCGAAACTCGGTGGGGTTTCACCGCTCAAAAATGGCGGCGTAAATTCGTTGCGCTTAACGGCTGAAATAAATTCAGCCTCGCGCCATTATTTATTTTGAAAAGTTTAATGCCGTGCGTTTTGCGCACGGCATTTTCACCTTATTATTCACCTCCCCTTTGAGGGACGAGCGAGGCATTTCATAGCACAGCGGACACCCGCTGTGCGTGCCGCAGTGAGATGAGCGAGCGCATATGTCAGCGCGCGAGCGGTGACCGCCGCAGTGCGGTTTATTTACCGCACGCACTGCAAGACGGAATTAAAGGAGGGGTTTCACGCGGCGCAGCCGCTTTTCCGCTTCAAATGGCGGCGCGGTGCGGACACAATACCTTAAAATTAAAAATTTTTTTAAGTGCGGTTTGCTTTTTTATATAAAGGTTTATATAATACTGTACGGAATAAAATAAAACTTTTTAAGGAAGTGATTTACATGACCAAGATAGATATTTTTTCGGGCTTCCTCGGCGCTGGCAAGACCACGCTCATCAAAAAGCTGATAAAAGAGGCGTATGCCGGCGAAAAGCTCGTGCTCATCGAAAATGAGTTCGGCGACATCGGCATCGACGGCGGCTTTCTGGCCGACGCGGGCATAAAGATAAACGAACTCAACTCGGGCTGCATATGCTGCTCGCTCGTGGGCGACTTCGCAAAGGCACTCAAAAAGGTGTGCGCCGAATACCACCCCGACAGGATCCTTATCGAGCCCTCGGGCGTAGGTAAACTCTCCGACGTCATCCGCGCCGTATACAGCGCCGAACTTGAGGACTGCGTTATAAACACCTACACGGCCATAGTCGACGCCGCCAAGTGCAAGATGTATATGAAGAACTTTGGCGAGTTTTTCAACGACCAGATAGAAACTGCCAACTGCATAATATTCACTCATGCCGATATCGCGGGCGAGGAAAAGCTCAAAAATGCCGTAGCGCTTGTGCGCGAGCACAACACCAAGGCAACGCTCGTAACCACGCCTTGGCAGCAGCTTTCGGGCGCCGAGATACTCGCCGCAATGGAGCACAGCGACACCCTCGCCGACCAGATGGAGCAGCTCAAGAAGGACGCCATGGAGCGCCACGAGCACGATCATGACGACGAGGATGACGACGACGAGGACGAGCATGAGCACGGCCATTGCTGCCACCATCACGACCATGATGATGACGACGAGGACGAGCACGAACACGAGCATCACCACCACGACGGCGAGTGCGGCTGCGGTCATCACCATCACCACCATGCCGACGAGGTATTCGAGAGCTGGGGCACGGAGACGGCAAAGACGTACTCCGCCGACGAGCTCAAGGCCATACTCTCGCAGCTGGGCAACGCGGTGGAATACGGCATCGTGCTGCGCGCAAAGGGCATAGTTGCCGGCAAAGACGGCAAGTGGCTGCACTTCGACTACAACCCCGGCGAGCCCGACGTTCACGAGGGTGCGGCGGCATACACCGGCAAGCTGTGCGTAATAGGCAGCAAGCTGCAAAAGGAAGAGCTTGCCGAGCTCTTCGGCGTAAATTAAATGCGCAATAAATTGGTGCAAAAAATTAAAAAATAATTTAAAAATAAATTATTTAAATATACGCAAAAGTAACTGTATTTGCGGCATATTGCCGCGGCAATATGCCGCAAATACTCAAAAAAATAAATAAAATATTTTTATAAAAACGGCAAATAAATTTATATTTTTTGCGCGTTTTTATTTTAAGGAGCAGCTTTCGTGTCGGAAGAAATTTCAGTCTACATGTTCCTCGGCTTTTTAGAGTCGGGCAAAACTAAATTCATTCAGGAGACGCTCGAAGATCCCCGCATGGAGAGCGGCGAAAAGACCATGGTACTCGTCTGCGAGGAGGGAGAGGAGGAGTACGATCCCCACCTCTTCAAGGTGAAGGACGTCGCCATAGAGTACCTCGAGAGCGAGGCCGACCTCACGCAGGAAAACCTCACCGCGCTCGCGCAAAAGCACAAGTGCGACAGAGTGCTCGTCGAATACAACGGCACCTGGCTGCTGCAGGCCTTCTTCGACGCCATGCCCGAGGACTGGGTGATAAACCAGATGATGACCTTCTTCGACGCAGCCACCTTTTTAAACTACAACCGCAACATGCGCCAGCTCGTGTTCGACAAGGTCAATTTGACGCAGATGGTGGTGTTCAACCGCTTCAAGGGCGAGTACGACAAGATGGAGTTCCACAAGGTGGTGCGCGCCATCTCGCGCCGGCCTGACATCGTGTATGAATACATCGGCGGCAAGGCGGAGTTCGACGATATAGAGGACCCGCTGCCTTTCGACGTCAACGCGCCCGTGATAGAGATAGAGGACTGCGACTATGCCCTCTTCTACCGCGACATATCCGAAAAATTGAAGGAGTATATCGGCAAAACGGTGCGCTTCAAGGGCATGGCGGCGGTAAACAAAAAGGTGCCCGCAGGTTACATCGTGCTCGGCCGCTATATCATGACGTGCTGCGAGGCCGATATCGCGTACGACGGCTTTGCCATACGCTGCGGCAAGCTCGCCGAAGGCGTAAAAACGCGCGACTGGCTCACCGTCACGGGCAAAATTATGTATGAATACAACTCGGTATACCGCTCCAAGGGCCCGGTTATAGTCGCCGAAAAGATAGAGCCCGCCCAAAAGCCCGAGCAGGAAGTCGCCACGTTCTATTGAGTGAGGGTGAAACCCCTCCGTCACATACTCGCGGTGCTCGTATGCGCCACCTCCCGCTCAAAGGGGAGGTACTATTACGGTGAAAAAGCCGCGCGGCAGTTGTTTGCCGCGCGGCTTTTAAACTTTTAAATTGGGCATATCTGCAAGGCAATTTGCATTGCCCCGTGGATATGCCTTAATTATCGGTATTTTTTAAAAGAGGCGCATATATGCACGATTTATTTATCGTAAATTGCAAAAGAGGTGCACATATGCCGCAATTATTTGCAATAGCGCCACATATTTAACCCTTCCGTCGCTCCTGCATAGCTCGTTGCGCCACCTTCCCTAAAGGGACGGCAAGCGGGGCCCCTCCGTCGCCCACTTATGTTCGGCAGAGTGTCGTCATCTTTCGCTCCTCGCGCGGCCCGCGCAAAAAATTTGTGAACCCTTCAGTTACATAAATTTTACAAAAAATTTTTTGGTTTACAGCCCCTTCAGACGGTAAAAAAATGTTAATTTGCAACAAAAATTTGTTAAAAGCGGCGCGAATGGCAGGTATAAGAAAATATTATAGCAAAATGTAAAAATATTTGTACTGCCGCCGTCCGGCGCAAATGCCCGGCCGCAACTTGCCGAAACCGCCTAAATATTGAATATTTTGCCCCGCTTTCGTCAATATATTGTGTGTTTTTCCGCCGAGGGAGGGGGAGGGCGGCCAATCGTTCAAAAAGTACTCAAAACGGCGCCAAAACGGACAAAAAAAGCGCCGTTTCGCCGCAAAAAGTTGCTTTCAAACGCTTGACAAATGGCGGCGCGGCATATATAATAGTCGAGCGTGTCAAAGAATGCGTATGGGTTGAGGCATAAAGTTACTGCAAAATCTGCTGTTAAAGCCGTGCGGAACAGATAATTTATGCTGACAAATGTCGGGGCGTGACTCCGGCGACTAACCGTGGCTTTTTCTTTTTGCGCCGAGCTCTCGGCTTTTTTTATTGTTAAGCCGCGATACGCACGGGTAAGTTGACACAATTTTAAAAACTTTGATTTGTTAGTATAAAAAGGAGAACAAAGATGGCAGGACAGAAAATCAGAATCAAACTTGCGGCATACGATCACGAACTCGTTGACCTCGCCGCGTCGAGAATAGTGGAGACCATGAAGAAGAGCGGAGCCAAGATCTCCGGCCCCATTCCCCTTCCCACCGAAAGGGAGATAGTTACCATCCTTCGCTGCCCCCACAAGTATAAGGACAGCCGCGAGCAGTTCGAGCAGCGCACCTACAAGAGGATCATCGATATATACACCCCCAATGCAAAGCTGTTGGATACTGTGCATCTGCCTGCGGGTGTGGATATCAAAATTAAATTATAACCGCACCGTCCTTGTATAAGCTTCGCAATACTGCGTTGTGTTTACGGGTGTTTTCGGTCACGTACGTCTTTGTACGCTCCCTCAAACCTTCCGCACACGCCTTGTCTTGCTCGCTTCTCCAAGGCCGCTATGAGCAGAGGTATTGAGTGCCGCATCTTAGCAATTATGAGTGTGGGTATTAAAGCCCTTTCTCGTCTCCCATTCAGGGGAGGTGGCACGGCCGAGCAATCGAGGCCGTGACGGAAGGGTTAGCAGCCCGAACAAGCGGCATATATACCATATAATATAAAATAAAACAAGCTTCAATACTCTACATCCGGGCGACGACATATCGCTTTTGCGAAGGTGGCGCGACGCGCGGATGCGGTATTACCATAAATATCAATCGGAGGAACTTTATCAATGAATAAAGCAATCATCGGCCGCAAAGCCGGCATGACGCAGGTCTTTACGGCGGAGGGCAAGGTCATACCCGTAACCGTCATCGAAGCGGGCCCCTGCCCCGTTGTCCAGATCAAAACTGTTGAAAAAGACGGCTACGCCGCTCTGAAACTCGGTTTTGACGAGACGAGCGAGAAGAGCCTCAACAAGCCCGAGCTCGGCCAGTTCAAAAAGGCCGGCGTAAAGCCCTGCAAGGTTTTAAAGGAATTCAGGCTTGCCGATCTTTCGTCGTATTCGGTAGGCGGCGAGGTAAAAGCCGACGTGTTCGCCGCAGGCGACAGGGTTGACGTACACGGCGTTACCAAGGGCCACGGCTTCTCGGGCGTTATCAAAAGGTGGAATCAGCACAGGTTAAAGGAAACGCACGGCGTAGGCCCCGTTCACAGGGAGCCCGGTTCCATGGGCGCGAACAGCACCCCCTCGAGGGTATTCAAAAACAAGCGCCTTCCCGGCCACTACGGCGTAGAGAACGTTACCATACAGAACCTTGAAGTGGTAAGAGTAGACGTTGCAAGAAATTGCATTCTTATAAAGGGCTCCGTTCCCGGACCCGAGGGCAGCGTCGTGACCATTAACGACACCGTCAAATAAGGAGAAAGAAGATGCCCAGCGTAAAAGTATATAAGATGGACGGCTCCGAGGCCGGCACCATAGAATTAAGCGAAAAGGTATTCGGGGCGGAATATAACGAGGCCCTCATTCATCAGGCGGTAGTCACCCGCCTTGCAAACGAAAGGCAGGGAACGAAGTCGACGCTCACCCGCACCGAAGTGCGCGGCGGCGGCCGCAAGCCCTGGAGGCAGAAGGGTACGGGCAACGCCCGTCAGGGCTCTATAAGGGCTCCCCAGTGGATAAAGGGCGGCGTTGTGTTCGCACCCAAGAGCCGCGATTTTTCCAAGGACATGAACAAGAAGGCCAAGGCGGCCGCGCTCGTTTCGGCGCTCTCCAAAAAGGTTGCCGACGGCGAGCTCATCGTGGTTGACAGCCTCTCCGTAAAGGAAGGCAAAACCAAGGAGATGGTTGCGTTCAAAAACGCGCTCCACATCGAAAAGTCGGCCGTAGTTGTGATGGATAACGACGATCAGCTCGTCATCCGCGCCGCAAAGAACATCCAGAAGTTCAACACCCTTCCCGTGGCTCAGATATCCACATACGAAGTGGTCGCAAACAACAAGGTAGTTCTCACCAAAGAGGCCGTTAAGAAAATCGAGGAGGTTTACGGAGAATAATGGTTGCTGAAGACATCATCATAAGGCCCCTCCTTACCGAAAAGGGCTACGACGGCATAGCCGATAAAAAGTATACCTTCGTCGTTTCCAAGTCGGCGAACAAAACAGCTATAAAGCTTGCAGTTGAAAAGCTCTTCGGCGTTCAGGTCGAGAGCGTGAACACCGTAAACTGCAAGGGCAAATTAAAAAGAATGGGCAGGAACGCGGGCTACACCCCCGATTACAAGAAGGCAATCGTTCAGCTCAAGGCTGATTCCAAAGCGATAGAGTTCTTCGCCTCATTGTCGTAAAGGAGGACAGGAAAAATGGCAGTTAAAAGATACAAGCCCACATCGCCCGCCCGCCGCTTCATGACGGTAAACGCCTACACGGAGCTCTCCGGTGACAAGCCCGAAAAGAGCCTCCTGCACGATAAGCGCAAGACCGGCGGCAGAAACAACATGGGCAGGATAACCGTTCGTCACATCGGCGGCGGCAACAAGATCAAGTACAGAATAATAGATTTCAAGCGCAATAAAGACGGCATCCCCGCAACGGTAAAGTCGATACAGTACGATCCCAACCGTTCGGCGCACATCGCCCTGCTCGTATACGCCGACGGCGAAAAGAGGTACATCCTCGCTCCCGTAGGCCTTCAGGTAGGCGACAAGGTGCTCTCCGGTTCGGGCGCCGACATCAAGGCGGGCAACGCCCTTCCCCTTGCGGATATCCCCGTAGGTACCATAGTTCACGCCATAGAGATGCAGCCCGGACGCGGCGCGCAGATCGCAAGGGCGGCCGGCATATCCGCGCAGATAATGGCAAAGGAGGGCGCTTACGCAACGCTTAAAATGCCCTCCGGCGAAATGAGGCTCATCCCCGTAAAGTGCAAGGCAACGGTAGGCCAGGTAGGCAACCTCGAGCACGAGATAGTTCACCTCGGCAAGGCGGGCAAGATGCGCTACCTCGGCGTACGTCCCACCGTCCGCGGTTCGGTAATGAACCCCAACGACCACCCTCACGGCGGCGGCGAAGGCAAGAGCCCTGTAGGCCATGCAGGCCCTATGACCCCTTGGGGCAAGCCTGCGCTCGGCTATAAGACGAGAAAGAAGAAGAACACCTCTTCCAAGTTCATATTAAAGAGGATAAATTAAGGAGGATATAGGAAATGTCGAGAAGCGTTAAAAAGGGACCTTACGCCGAGGCGCGCCTCATGTCGAGGATAGAGGCGATGAACGCGGCGGGCGAAAAGAAGGTCGTTAAAACGTGGTCAAGGGCTACCACTATATTCCCCCAGATGGTAGGTCACACCATCGCCGTATACGACGGCAGGAAGCACGTGCCCGTGTATGTAACCGAGGACATGGTAGGCTGCAAGCTCGGCGAGTTCGCGCCCACCCGCACGTTCAAGGGCCACGCGGCAAAGACCACCAAGAAGTAAGGAGAAAGAATTATGGCAAGCAACATGAACAAGAAAGTTGAAAGAATTGCCGAAAAGAGGGACAATCGCCCCCATGCCACGGCAAAGTATATAAGGATTTCCCCCTACAAGGTGAGAACCGTGCTCGCACTTATCAGAGGCAAGAGCGTAGAGGAAGCCGAAGCCATACTCACCTACTGCAACAAGGGCGGCTCCGACGAAGTCAAAAAGGTACTTCTCTCGGCCGCAGCCAATGCCGAACACAACATGGGCATGGACAGGGGCGACCTTGTAGTTGCCGAAGCGTTCGCAAACGGCGGCCCTCACCTTAAAAGGATGCAGCCCGTATCCAAGGGGCGCGGCAGGGCTATCTTAAAGAGAACCAGCCACATCACCGTCATTCTTGACGCGAAGAAAATTTAAGGAGAGCAAGCATGGGACAGAAAGTTAATCCTCACGGTTTAAGGGTAGGCATCATATCCGCATGGGACACCCAGTGGTATGCCGACAAAAAGGATTTTTCCAAATACCTCAAGGAAGACAACGTTATCCGTACCTTCCTTAAAAAGAAGTATTACGAGGCGGCGATAAGCAAAATAACGCTCGTTCGCGCCGCAAACAAGGTGGAAGTCACCATATACACCGGCCGTCCCGGCGTGCTCATCGGCAAGGGCGGTTCGGAGATAGACGTGATAAAGAAGTCCCTTGCCAAGCTCACCAAGGGCAAGGTGATAATAATCAACGTCAAAAAGGTCGACAAGGTCGATCAGGACGCTCAGCTCGTGGCAGAATCTGTCGCGGCTCAGCTCGAAAAGCGCGTATCCTACAGGCGCGCCGTTAAACAGCAGATATCCAAAGTGTCCAAATCGGGCGTAAGGGGCGTTAAGATAACCGTATCGGGCAGGCTCGACGGCAGGGAGATCGCCGGCAGCGAGAGCTACCACGACGGCTCCATTCCCCTTCAGACCATCCGCGCGGACATCGATTACGGCTTTGCCGAGGCGCACACCACTTTCGGCGTGCTCGGCGTAAAGTGCTGGATCTACAAGGGCGAAGTGCTCTCGGGTTCCAGGAAGCTGATAATCTCAGACGGAGGCGAAGAGTAAAATGTTAATCCCCAAGAGAGTAAAAAGAAGAATGCAGCACCGCGGCAAGATCCGCGGCCGCGCGCATAAGGGCAACAAGATCGCCTACGGCGAATACGGCCTCATGGCCGAAGAGGGCGGAAGGATAACTTCCAACCAGATAGAGGCTGCGCGTATCGCGATGACCAGGTTCATCAAGCGCGGCGGCAAGGTTTGGATAGACATATTCCCCCACAAGCCCATAACCAAGCACCCCGCCGAGTCCCGTATGGGTTCCGGCAAGGGCTCTGTAGAATACTGGGTAGCCATCGTAAAGCCCGACAGAGTGATGTTCGAAATGGCAGGCGTACCCGAAGAGGTGGCAAGGGAAGCAATGCGCCTTGCCAGCCACAAACTTCCCATCAAGTGCAAGTTTGTCAAGAAAGAGGCTGCGGCACCCGCGGCTGAAGGCGGTGAAGCTAATGAAGGCTAAGGAAATAGTTAATTTGAGCGACGCGGAACTCAACGCCAAGTTGCAGGAACTCAAGACCGAGCTGTTCAACCTGCGTTTCCGTCACGCAAGCGGCCAGCTCGACAATCCCCTCTCCATAAACCTCGTCAAAAAGGATATCGCGAGGGTAAACACGGTCATCCGTGCGAGGCAGCTCAAAGGTTAAGGAGTAAGAAATGGAAAGAACGACGCTCAGAAAGGAAAGGACGGGAGTAGTTGTCTCCGACAAGATGGATAAGACGGTAGTTGTTGCCGTTACCGAAAAGAGCAAGCATCCCCTCTACAAAAAGACGATAACCAAGACCACCAAGTTCAAGGCTCACGACGAAAACAACGAGTGCGGCGTAGGCGACACCGTAAGGATAGTCGAAACGCGCAAGCTCTCCAAGAGCAAGAACTGGAGGGTGGCAGAGATAGTTGAAAAGGCAAAGTAATTTTCCCGTTGCGGGCAGGACCCGCACAGCCTTTTCTCATCACGGCATAAATTTTTCCACGATTGCTTCCTGCCGAAAGGGCGCGCCCGCACGCTTCGTTCTCCGCGATAAAAGCGTGGGATAACGCGCGCGGCGGTGCAATCCGCTGGAAAAGGTGTTCCGGCCGCCCGTATGCAAAAATACGGGCACGGCGCGAACACGCAGTTGTAAGTTCATAAATATTTAAGGAGAATTTATATGATACAACCCCAGAGCAGGCTCAAGGCGGCCGACAACAGCGGCGCCAAAGAGCTCATGTGCATAAAGGTGCTGGGCGGCAGTTTCAGAAAGACGGGCAACATCGGCGACGTGATCGTCTGCTCGGTAAAAACCGCCACCCCCGGCGGCGCCGTTAAAAAGGGCGACGTCGTAAAGGCGGTTATCGTGCGCACCACCAAGGGCATCAGGCGCAACGACGGCACCTACATCAGATTTGACGACAACGCAGCGGTGATCATAGGTCAGAACCAGGAGCCGAGAGGCACCCGTATCTTCGGACCGATCGCAAGGGAACTGAGAGAGAAGAACTACATGAAGATAATCTCCCTCGCACCCGAAGTTCTTTAAGGAGAAGAATTAAGCTATGAACGTAAAATTGAATGATAATGTTCTGGTTATCACCGGTAAGTATGCGGGCAAGCAGGGCAAAGTGATCGCCACTTCTCCCAAGAACGGCAAGGTAACCGTAGAAGGCGTAAACATACAGCACAAAGCGCAGAAGGCGCGCCGCGGCAACGAAGTTTCCAAGATAGTTGAAAAAGAGGGCGCGATAGACGTATCCAACGTAATGGTAGTCTGCCCCGCCTGCGACAAGGCCGTAAGGGTAAAGAGCGGCATGTCGGAAGGCAAGCGCGTGCGCGTGTGCCCCAAGTGCGGCGCCGTGCTCGACAGAGCATACGCCGGCAAGAAGGGCAAGGACGTAAAGAAGGAAGAGCAGCCCAAGAAGCGCACCAGAAAGCGCGCAGCCAAGGCCGAGGCCGAGGCTCAGGCCGCTCAGGAAGAGAAGACCGAGGAGTAAGGTGAACGAATATGGCAAAGAGTGCAGCAAATACAGCAAAGAGCGCACCCGCGGCAACCAAGACCGCGGCGGCAGAAAAAGTGTATAAGAGCAGAGTAGCCAAGCAGTATGCGGAAGAGGTCGTTCCCTACCTTACCAAAAAATTCGGCTACACCAACGTAATGCAGGTACCCAAGCTGGTAAAGATAGTAATAAACACCGGCCTCGGCGACATAAAGGACAACGCAAAGTCCATACAGACCACGCAGAACGAGATCAAGCAGATCACCGGCCAGCAGCCCATCCTCACCAAGGCCAAAAAGTCGGTCGCAAACTTCAAGGTGCGCGAGGGCATGACCGTCGGCATCAAAGTAACGCTCCGCGGCAAGATGATGTACGACTTCTACGATAAGCTCGTATCCATCGCTCTTCCCAGGGTGCGCGACTTCCGCGGCGTTCCCACCGACAGTTTCGACGGACGCGGCAACTACTGCATGGGCCTCAAGGAACAGCTCATATTCCCCGAGATCCAGTACGACCAGGTTGAAAAGATCCGCGGCATGGACATATGCATCGTGACCACGGCAAAGACCGACGAAGAAGCAAGAGAGCTTTTAAGGGCAATGGGTATGCCCTTCAAGAGGTAAGGAGATAAAAGTATGGCAAAGAAGTCTATGATAAACAAGCAGCAGAGGCCTGCAAAATTTTCTACCAGAGCATACACCAGGTGCTCGATCTGCGGCAGGCCGCACGCCGTTCTCCGCAAATACGGCGTTTGCCGTATCTGCTTCAGGAACCTCGCATACAAGGGCGAGATACCCGGCGTTAAAAAGTCGAGCTGGTAAGGAGGTGCCAAGATGACCGATCCCATAGCAGATATGCTCACGCGCATAAGGAATGCGCTCATGGTAAACAAAGAGACGGTGGAAATACCTTCTTCCAACATGAAGAAAGCCATCGCAGACATAATGCTTGCAGAGGGCTTCGTTTCCGACGTTAAACTCGTCGAAGACGGCTACAACGGCAAGCTGGTAATAACGCTCAAATACGCAGGCAAAAAGCAGCCCGTAATAAACGGCCTCACCAGGGTATCCAAGCCCGGCCTCCGCACTTACACGAGCGTAGACGATATGCCCAAGGTTATGAACGGCATGGGTATTGCCGTGCTTTCCACCAACAAGGGCATCATGACCGATAAGCAGGCAAAGGCCGCAAACGTTGGCGGCGAAGTGCTCTGCTACATCTGGTGATAAAAGGAGGTTATAGGTATGTCGAGAATAGGTAAATTACCCGTAAACCTTCCCGCGGGCGTCAGCGTCTCCTTCGACGGCGACACTCTCACCGTTAAGGGCGCAAAGGGCACCCTCACCCAGAAAGTTGCAGGCGATATCGATATAAAGGTAGAGGGCTCTTCCGTGCACGTTGTTAAAAAGCACGACACCAAGGAGCTCGAGCCCATGCACGGCCTCTACAGGGCGCTCCTCCACAACATGGTGGTGGGCGTAACTAACGGCTACACCAAGAGCTTAAAGGTAAACGGCGTAGGCTGGAAGGTCGCAAAGCAGGGCAACAAGGTAGTGCTCAACGTAGGTTTTTCCCACCCCGTTGAATTTGCCGAGCCCGCAGGCATCAAACTCGAGTGCCCCGGCCCCAACGAAATAACCGTTTCGGGCATAGACAAGGCTCTCGTAGGCCAGACGGCGGCAGATATCCGCAGCATAAGAGTTCCCGAACCCTACCACGGCTACGGCATCGCATACAGCGACGAAGTGATAGAGCGCAAGGAAGGCAAGACGGGAGGCAAGGGCAAGAAGTAATTTCGGGTAACCGCTCCCCCAAAAGGGGATATCCGAAGGATAGGCCGCATGGCCGATTGCTCAAAGGAGATATAAAATGATCAAGATGATAGATAAGAACACCGAGCGCAAGCGTCGCCACGCCCGCGTGAGGAAGAAGATAGCGGGCACCGCCGAAACTCCCCGTTTCTGCGTATACCGCAGCCTTAACCACATATACGTTCAGGTCATCGACGACGTAAAGGGCGTAACGCTCGTTTCGGCTTCGACGATGGAGAAGGAGTTAAGGGAAAAGGCCGCAAAGCTCACCAAGACGGAGGCGGCTAAACTTGTAGGCAAAACGGCCGGCGAAAGGGCTCTTTCCAAGGGCGTTAAGGAAGTCGTATTCGACAGGGCTGGCTACCTTTACACCGGCAGGGTGCAGGCAGTCGCCGAAGGCGCTAGGGAAGCCGGACTCAATTTCTAAGGAGCAGCAAAAATGGAAGAAAAGAAAGAAAGACCTGCAAGAAGGGAATCGAGATTCAAGAGGGCCGAAGACGACGGCACCATCAAAAAGCTCATACAGGTAAACAGGGTATCCAAAACCGTTAAAGGCGGCCGCAACATGCGTTTCGCGGCGCTCATCGTAGTGGGCGACGGCAAGGGTTCCATCGGCTGCGGCGTGGGCAAGGCAAAGGAAGTTCCCGAAGCCATCGAAAAGGCTACCGCCCAGGCCAAGAAAAATATGTTCAAGGTAAACCTCAAGGATACCTCCATCCCCCACACCGTTACGGGCGTGTTCGGCAGGGGCAAAGTGCTCATGATGCCCGCCGCACAAGGTACCGGCGTTATAGCCGGCGGCCCCGTGCGTGCCGTTATGGAGGCCGCGGGAATAAAGGACATACGTACCAAGTCGCACGGCACCAACAACCCCATCAACTGCGTAAAGGCAGCCATCGAGGGGCTCAAAGAGCTCAAGACCGCCGAGCAGATCGCGGCGGCGCGCGGCAAGACGGCGGAAGAAATTTTAGGTTAATCGGAGGAACGCAATGATAAAGGTAACTTTAATAAAAAGCCCGAGCAACGAGGTGAAGTCCGTAAAGGCCACCATCGCCGCTCTCGGCCTTAAAAAGATCCGTTCCGAAAAGGTATTCGAAGAGAACCCCGCCATCATGGGCCAGATCAAAAAGGTTGCATACCTTTTAAAGGTCGAAAGGGTATAAGGAGACTTTAAACGGCAATGAGAATTGATACTTTATCCCCCGCAGAGGGTTCTAAAAAAGCAGTTAAAAGGCTGGGCCGCGGCATAGGCAGCGGCACCGGCAAAACGAGCGGCAAGGGCCACAAGGGCCAGTGGGCGCGTTCGGGCGGCGGCGTACGTCCCGGCTTCGAAGGCGGCCAGATGCCCATCGCAAGGCGCATACCCAAGAGAGGTTTCCACAACAAGTGGGCTAAGAGCTACCTCATAATCAACCTCTCCCAGCTTGCCGAGGTGCCCGCGGGCACCATTGTAGACTACGACTACGTAGTCGAAAACAAACTCGCCAAGATCGTAAAGAACAACTCCGGCCTCAAAGTGCTCGGCAGCGGCGAAGTTAAAAATGCGATAACCGTTAAGGCGGCTAAATTTTCGGAGACCGCCAAAGCGGCAATCGAAAAGGCAGGCGGCACGGCGGAAGTCCTGTAATTCATTTCGCGGCGCTTTCGCCGCAAAGGGGTAGAAATGTTTGAAACAATAAAGAATTGTTTTAAAGTCAAGGAGATCCGCAAAAAGATATGGATAACCCTGTTGCTGCTGCTGATCTTCAGGATAGGATGTTACATTCCCGTGCCCGGCATCGATTCCGATGTGTTTGGCAACGCGATAGCAAATTACGACTTCCTCGAGCTGATGTCGTCGATAACAGGTTCGTCGCTCTCCAACGCGACGCTGTTCGCGCTCGGCATAAGCCCGTACATCAACGCCTCGATAATCATTCAGCTGCTTACCGTCGGCATCCCCGCACTCGAGCGCCTCTCGCGCCAGGGTGAAGAGGGCAGGAAGAAGATAGCGCAGATAACGCGCTACGTAACCATTTTGCTCGCCGTAGCGCAGGCAATTGGCATCATAGTAAACATCGCCATCAACGGCGAAGAAAGTGCATTAAAGCTCGTCATGTTCGGCGGCGGCGAGGGCGGACTTCTCTCCGACACGGCTGCCACCTGGATAGGCGGCATATTCCTCGTAGTCGTATACACCGCGGGCGCCATGCTCGTAATGTTCATCGGCGAAAGGATAACCGAATACGGCATCGGCAACGGCATATCGCTCATCATCTTCGTGGGCATCATATCCACCGCCGGCCTCACGATAGTTACCAAGCTCTCGCAGATAGGCAGCGCCGAATACGGCCTCGCTCCTCTGTGGGAAGTGATAGGGTTTATAGTACTCACGCTCTTAGAGTTCACCGCGATAGTCGCGGTCGACCTCTCCGAAAGGCGCATCCCCGTTCAGTATGCAAAGCAGGTGAAGGGACGCAAGATGTACGGCGGCCAGTCCTCCGTGATACCCATCAGGATAGCGGGCGGCGGCGTTATGCCCCTCATCTTCGCGTTTGCCATCATAAGCTTCCCCGGCATGCTCGCCAGCCTGTTCTGGCCGGGCAGCGGCTTCGAGCAGGGCGTTGCAGAGTGGTTCTCGGGCAGCGGCGCATGGTACGGCCAGCTCATATATCTGGTAGTTCTGTGCCTCCTCATCTTCGCATTCGCGTTCTTCTATTCGTCGATGCAGTTCAATCCCGAGGACGTATCCAAGACCATTCAGCAGAACGGCGGCTTCATTCAGGGCATCCGCCCCGGCAAGCCCACTGCAGATTACCTTCGCAAAATATCCAACAGAATAACGCTCTTCGGCGCGATATATCTCTCGCTCGTTGCGCTCGTTCCCTCCATACTCAGCATAATAGTAATGGTAACGGGCATCACGACGGATACCAGCCTTCTGAGCGTGTTCTCCACCACCGGTATCCTCATCGTAGTATCCGTTGCGCTCGAGCTCGATAAGCAGCTCCAGTCGCAGCTGATGATGAAGAATTACAAAGGATTTTTGAAGTAATACCGCCGCATATATGCGTAGCATCTCTGCAACGGTTGGCCTCGGACAAAAGTACAGGCAAACGACAATCCGTCGCATTGCGGCAAATCAAATTACAAGTTGCGCAGTATCTCTGCGCTTTGGCGCAGAGATACCGTAAAACAGTTGCATATACAATAATTTAATAGAAGAGGAGGGACATCCAATGAATATCGTGCTGTTGGGCGCGCCCGGTGCCGGCAAGGGCACTCAGGCGGCGCTGCTCGAAAAGAAGTATAACTTAGTGCATATCTCTACCGGCGATATCTTCAGGGCAAACATCAAGGGCGGCACGCCCATCGGCAAGGTGGCAAAGAGCTACATAGACGCCGGTCAGCTCGTCCCCGATTCCGTCACCTGCGATATCGTAAAAGACAGACTTCAGCAGGAGGACGTAAAGGCGGGCTACATGCTCGACGGCTTCCCCCGCAACCTCTTCCAGGCGCAGGAGCTCGATAAGTTCGCTCGCGTCGACGCCTGCATAAACATTTCGGTAGATCCCGCGCTCCTCATGGACAGAATATGCGGCAGGCGCGTATGCAGCTGCGGCGCAAGCTACCACGTATCCACCCTCGGCGGCAGGACTACGTGCGAAAAGTGCGGCAAACCCCTCTATCAGCGCGACGACGACAATCCCGAAACGGTGGGGGCAAGGTTAAAGACCTACCAAACGCAGACCGCCCCGCTCATCGATTATTACGGCGCGCAGGGCAAGCTTATCACCATAGAATGCGGCACGGCCTCTCCCGACGGAGTATTCGCAATGATATGCGAAAAGCTCGACGCAATTATAAAATAAGATGATCCACATAAAGACGCCCGAAGAGCTCGAGCTCATGCGCGAGCCCTGCAGGATAGTAAAAGAAACGCTTGAATTTGTAGGCAAAAACATAAAGGCGGGCATGACCACCAAGGAAGTGGACGAACTTGTATACAGGTACATCACCTCCTGCGGTGCCTACCCCTCCAGCCTCGGCTACGAGGGCTACCCCGCCAGCGCCTGCGTTTCGGTAAACGACGTGGTAGTGCACGGCATACCCTCGGACGACGTGATTATCGTCGACGGCGACATAGTCAGCGTCGACATCACCGCCGAAAAGAACGGCTTTAACGGCGACGCCGCCCGCACCTTTTTAATCGGAAACGTATCCGAGGAGAAGAGGAGGCTGGTAAAGGTCACCGAAGAGTGCTTCTTCAAGGCGATAGTGGGCTTAAAGGCGGGCACGCCGCTGTACGATATCGGCTACGCGGTGCAGACCTATGCAGAGGCCAACGGCTACGGCGTGGTGCGCGCCCTCACGGGGCACGGCATCGGCCGCGAAATGCACGAAGAGCCCTCCGTCCCCAACTTCGGAAGGAAGGGCACGGGCATACGCTTAAAGGCGGGCATGACCATATGCATAGAGCCCATGATAAACATGGGCACCTGGAAAGTGTGGCAGGACGCAAAGGACGGCTGGACCATCCGCACGATGGACGGCAAGCCTGCCGCTCACTACGAAAACACAGTGCTCATCACCGAGGACGGCGTGGAGATACTCACGCTTTAAAACACAGGGTGAGGGCCAAAATATATGAAAGTTAAAGATGCGGTGCCCGGCGGCATAGCGTTAAGCACGCAGGGCAGGGACGCAGGCAGGTATTACATCATAAAAGAGGTGCTCCCGGGCGGCTTCGTGCTCGTCTGCGACGGCAACTACAAAAAGCTTGCCTCTCCCAAAAAAAAGAGCTTGAAGCACTTAAAGCTCCTGCCCCAGAGGGCGGAGGCCATCGCCGAAAAGTTTTCTTACGGCGGCAAGGTGTTCGACAGCGAGATATATTCGGCGCTCAAAGTTTTCGGCGCCGCGGCAAGCTCCCCCGAAGGGGAAGATAATATCGGAGGAAACGATGTCTAAAAACGATGTTATTGAAGCAGAGGGCAGGGTGATAGAGTGCCTTCCCAACGCCAATTTCAAAGTTCAGCTCGCAAACGGTTATGTTATTACGGCCTACATTTCAGGCAAACTTCGCATGAACTATATAAGGATCATCGAAGGCGACATGGTAAAACTTGAAATGAGCCCGTACGACCTCACCAAGGGCAGGATAACGTGGCGCAGCAAGTCATAGTTTTCGGCAAAGCCGCAGCCCCGCGCTGCGGGGAATAGAGTTTATACGCTGCCGCAAAGCGCGGCATGCACGCAAAACGGCCTTGCGCCAAGGGCGCGGGTGCAAAAAATCAGATTTTTTTGAGGTATCGAAATGAAAGTTAGACCTTCTGTAAAGCCTATGTGCGACAAATGCAAGATCATAAAGAGAAACGGCAAAGTTATGGTCATCTGTTCCAAGAACAAGAGCCATAAGCAGCGCCAGGGCTGATATAGGGGGCGGGCAAAAAGCCGCTTAAAGCGCAAGGCTCCGCCCTGTGCTTAGCCCCGTAGAGGCCTGAACGGGCGGTTTCGCCCTTTGAACTTCAAATATTTAGGGCGGCTTCCGCCGCCCGTGAATACAAAAATAATTGCGCCGAAGGCGGCGCGCGCCCATTCCACATTTTGCGCGTGCGGCCGAGGCGGTTGACATAGCATACAAACAACCAATTCAAAGAAAAGTTTAAACGGAGGAATTTGAAATCTATGGCACGTATTGCCGGTGTGGATTTACCCAGAGAGAAGAGAATAGAGATAGGTCTCACCTATATCTACGGCATCGGGCTTGCAACGTCTAAAAAGATCCTTGCCGCAACGGGCGTCGATCCCGATACCCGCGTGAAGGACCTCGACGAAACGACGGTTTCCAAGCTCAGGGAATATATCGACCATAACGTGAGGGTGGAGGGCGAACTTCGCTCTGAAGTATCCCTCAACATCAAGCGCCTTATGGAAATAGGATGCTATCGCGGCATCAGGCACAGAAAGGGACTTCCCGTACGCGGACAGTCTACCAAGAGAAACGCGAGGACCAGGAAGGGCCCCCGCCGTACCGTCGCCAAAAAGAAGGGCGCAAAGTAATAGGAGGACGTAATTAAATGGCAGCTACAAAAAAGGCCGCAACCGTAAGAAAGCGCAAAGAGCTCAAAAAGGTTGACAAGGGCCAGGTTCATATTCAGTCGTCTTTCAACAACACCTTAGTTACGGTAACCGACGCACAGGGCAACGCGATCGCATGGTCGAGCGCGGGCAGCCTCGGCTACAAGGGCAGCCGTAAGGGCACGCCGTTCGCCGCACAGATGGCAACGGAGACCGCGGTAAAGGCAGCAAAAGAGCACGGCCTCCGCTCGGTGGAAGTGTATGTAAAGGGCCCCGGCGCGGGCAGGGAATCGGCAATAAGGGCGATAGCCGCATGCGATGTTGAGATAACCTTGATATCCGACGTATCCCCCATCCCCCACAATGGTTGCAGGCCCCCCAAGCGCCGCAGAGTTTAAGTTTAAGGAGAGTGTAAAATGGCGACTTACAGAGAAGCAAAGTGCCGCCTCTGCAGAAGAGAAGGCGGAAAGCTCTTTTTAAAGGGCGATAAATGCTACACGGGCAAGTGCCCGTTCGAAAAGAGGCCCATGGCCCCCGGCCAGCACGGTACCGGCAGAAAGAAGGTATCCGAATACGGCCAGCAGCTTCGCGAGAAGCAGAAGGTAAAGAGGATCTACGGCGTTCAGGAAGGCCAGTTCAGAGAGTATTACGAGCGTGCCGACCGCATGAAGGGCATCACCGGTGAAAACATGCTCTCCCTCCTTGAAAGAAGGCTCGATAACGTTGTGTTCCGCCTCGGCATCGGCGCATCGCGCGCGCAGGCAAGGCAGCTCGTCAACCACGGCCACTTCACCGTAAACGGCAAAAAGGTAAACATCCCCTCCTACATCGTAAAGAAGGGCGACGTTATCGCCGTTAAAGAGAGCAAGACGGGCAACAAATTCTTTGCGGAGGTAAAGGGCTCCAAACCCGCGGCGAATATGCCCAAGTGGCTTGAGTTCGATTCCGAAAAACTCGAAGGCAAGGTCCTCGAGCTCCCCGTAAGGGCGGATATCGACAGCCAGATCGCAGAGCATATGATCGTCGAGCTGTACTCCAAGTAATAATAACCGAATATAAGGAGGTAGTATAATGATCGAAATGGATATGCCCAGGATCGAAGTGGAAGAAAGCGACGACCAGTCGTACGCAAAGGTCGTGGTGGAACCGCTCGAAAAGGGCTTCGGTCTTACAATAGGCAACTGCCTTAGAAGAATACTCCTGTCCGCGCTCCCCGGTGCGGCGGCGCAGGGAATAAGGTTTTTGGACGGCAGCGTAAAGCACGAGTTTTCGGCTGTGCCCGGCGTTAAAGAGGACGTAACCGAGATCATCTTAAACCTCAAAACGCTGGCAATAAAAACCAAAGTAACCGATAAAGATTACGTAAAAGTTGTTCACCTCTACAAAGAGGGCCCCGCCGACGTAAGGGCGAGCGATATCGAGCAGGACGCCGAGATAGAGATAATCAACGGCGACCAGTATATATGCCACGTCGACGCCGGCTCCAAGATCGACATGGAGATCACGATAGGCAGGGGCAGGGGCTATAAGGGCGCCGACCACACGCGCAGCGACCTTATCGACTACATCCCCATCGACTCCATCTATACCCCCGTAAAGAAGGTAAACTACAACGTAGAAAGCACGCGCGTAGGCCAGAACACCGACTACGACAAGCTCGTTCTGGAAGTCTGGACCAACGGCGCGTTCAGCGCAAAGGAGATTGTTTCCCTTGCGGCAAAGATAATGCAGGACCACATCAGCCTCTTTGTCAACCTTTCGGATACGATAAAGGGCATGGATATCCTGGTAAAGAACGAAGACGACAAGCAGCAGCAGGTGCTCGCCATGGCCATCGAGGAGATGGATCTCTCCGTGCGCTCCTACAACTGCTTAAAGCGCGCAGGTATACACACCGTCGAAGATCTGACGAGAAAGACGGAAGACGAGATGCTGAAGGTAAGGAACCTCGGCAGGAAGTCGCTCGATGAAGTCATCTTAAAGCTTCAGTCATACGGACTTTCACTCGCAAACAAGGAGGACTAAAAAAATGCCCGGTAAATTAGGAAGAACTACCAAGCAGAGAATGGCTATACTCAGGAATCAGGCATCCGAGCTCCTGTGGTACGGCAAAATAAAGACGACTGCGGCAAGAGCAAAGCAGCTTCAGCCGTACGTTGAAAAAATAATAACCAAGGCTGTAAACGTTTACGACCTCAACGAAGAGATCGACGTTGTCACCAAAGACAAGAAGGGCAAGGAAGTTACCGTAAAGTCCATAAAGGATACGCCCAAAAAGCTTGCCGCCCGCCGCGACATAATGTCGAAGCTGCGTGACCTTCAGGAAGTTAAGACCTTCTCCGAAAAGAAGTCCGACTTCAAGGCCCGCACCAAGGACGTGCAGCATCCCCTTATGGAAAAGCTCTTCAACGAAATAGCTCCCAAGTACGCTCAGCGCAAGGAAGAAGTAGGTCAGGGCGGCGGTTACACCCGCATCTACCTGCTCGGCGAAAGGCGCGGCGACGCGGCCGAGGAAGCCATCATCGAACTTATCTGAATTTATTAAAAATGCCGTGCATCCGCACGGCATTTTTTTTGTATGGTAAAACAGCCGCTCTCGTCTCTCCTCGAAGGGGAGGGTAGGGAGGGGTTTCACTTGCCGTCCCTGAAGGGAAGGTGCCCCGTATGCGTTTATGCATACGGGGCGGAAGGGTTAAAAAAGCGGCGGTACCAGCCGAAGAATTTTGTGAACTGCCAAAAAATTTTATTTTCATTCTATTGACATGCCCGCTCGGTGTGATATAATATAGTTACAAAAATATTTAAAGGAGTTGTGTATGACCTGGTTCAATAAACTGCCTCGTCTTGTTCAGATTCTCCTTCTCCTTATTCCCGGCGTAAACTGGGTCGTTGAAATTATAGTAAGGTGGGGAACTTTCATCAAGAAGGGCGGTGTTTTAAGATTAGTTATCTGCATAGTCGTTACCTTCCTCGGCATTGTCGTAGGCTGGGTCGACATGATTTGGTGCCTTCTCTTCAAAAAGTTGTGCTTCCAGTGAGAACAAACGCGGGCGTGCCGAAATCGGCGCGCCCGTATTTTTTGTATTGAAAATGTATATCGCCGCCACGCTTTTATAAGGTGCGCGCGCTTTTCGGCGGGGCATGTATCAAAATTACGCGCCCGCGCGCCGCATTTTAAAAATAAATAAATATATAAAAACCGGCAGGCTGCCGCGAAAAATTTTCGCGGCAGCCTGCACCTTCCCTCTGTCCCGCAGATGCGGGCAAGTATTATTTTTTGCGTGTAATGCGGCGCTTACGGCCCGATCAGCCGAGGTAGCTGTCGCCCATAAGTATGCCGTGTCCCTTAAGGAGTACCCATATGAGGTCGAGTATCCACATGAAGAACGCGCCCGGGAACACCGTGAGCACGCCGAGCACTATCCACAGCACGTCGCCTTTAACGACGCCCTTTACTATGCGGCACACGCAGTAAAAGATGTCGAGCACGGGGATACACAGTATCACCTTCACAACGAGCGGCAGCCCGTTTACTTCGTTTAAAAACTCCTGCATAACTTTCTCCCTCATGTAACGGAGCAAAACAAAACGTCTTATTCCCTTACACTATAATTTATTGGCGGCTAGGCCGCCCTCTCAAATATATTACATCAAAGGGGGCGGATATGTCAATACCTGCGCCGAAATTTTAAGGCAAAATCAGCCGCGCGCAGGGTGTCGGCAGCGCCGCCCAAACATATTATGCCGCAGCATGCGCCGCGGTATGCCGCAAAACGCGCCGCGCATATAATTTGCAGGGCCGCCGCCGCGGAAATTCCGCGGCGGCGGCCCGTCACATCTCTCAATTATTTATCAGAAATCTACGTCGGTGCCGTAGTAGCATGCCTTATACAGGTCTACCATCTCCTGATGGGTGGGGATCCTGGGGTTTGAGCCCGTGCATGCGTCGCCTATGGCGTCGTCGGCCATCTTCTCGAGCTTGGAGAGGAACTCCTCCTCGCTTACCTTGCCGCCGTGGCCGTCGTCATAGTCCTTTATGCAGGAGGGAACGTTCACCGAAGCGCGCAGGTCGCAGATGGCCTTTATCAGCTTTTCGGTCTTCTCCTCGTCGTCCTTGCCGCTTATCTCAAGCAGGTGCGCGATCTCGCCGTAGCGCTTCAAAGCGCGCGCGTCCTTTGCGTTGTACTGTATTACCTTAGGCAGATACATTGCGTTCGCGCAGCCGTGAACGATGTGCACCGTCTTGCCGTCCTGCTTGAACACCGCGCCCGACTTGTGCGCCATGGAGTGCACTATGCCGAGGAGCGCATTGGAGAACGCCATGCCGGCGAGGCACTGTGCGTCGTGCATAACGGCGCGCGCGTTCATGTCGCCGTCGTAGGATGCCTTCAGGTTGGCAAATATCAGTTTTATGGCGTGCAATGCGAGGCCGTCGGTGAAGTTGCATGCGGCGGTGGATACATACGCCTCTATCGCATGGGTGAGCGCGTCGAGGCCGGTGTATGCAACCTGCTTTACGGGCAGCGATTCAACGAGCTCGTAGTCGATTATGCCGATATCGGGGGTGATGTTGAAGTCTGCAAGGGGATACTTGATGCCCTTGTCGTAGTCGGTTATAACGGAGAACGCCGTAACTTCGGTGGCCGTGCCCGAAGTAGAGGGGATGGCCACGAAGTGCGCCTTCTGCCTCAGCTCGGGGAAGTTGAAGGGTATGCACAGCGATTCAAAGGTGACG
This sequence comes from uncultured Clostridia bacterium, assembly GCA_944330115.1. Taxonomy (GTDB): domain Bacteria; phylum Bacillota; class Clostridia; order Christensenellales; family Borkfalkiaceae; genus Coproplasma. The sequence goes on along the minus strand of CALVIN010000003.1, from coordinate 165,014 downwards.
TCGGGATATTCATAGAACGCCCACATGGCCTTTGCCGCGTCGATGGGCGAGCCGCCGCCCATGGCAACTATCCAGTCGGGTTGGAATTCCTGCATTATCTTTGCGCCCTTCATAACGGTGACAACCGAGGGATCGGGCTCAACGCCGTCGAGTATGTAAACTTCCATGCCTGCCTTTTTAAGGGCGGCCTCTGCCTTGTCGAGGAAACCGCCGGCGCGCATCGAATGACCGCCGGTAACTATGATGGCCTTCTTGCCCTTAAGTCCTGCCAAAACTTCGCTCATTACGCCCTTGCCGTGATAAAGGTCGCGGGGAAGAGTAAACCTTGCCATAAATAAAACCTCCGAAAAGTTAATTAGTTTTAAATTTATCGATATCTTTTTATCGAAACCGTACACTATTATACGACTATTACAGAATTTGTCAACGGAATGGAGGGGGGAAAATAAAGAATTCACAAATTTTTTGCACGGCCGCGTGTTTGCCTTATTGTACCTCCCCTTTGAGGGGAGGTATAAAAGAAATATAGGGACGAGCAAGGCGGCGCGTTGCCCTTGCATAAAAAGGCCGCCGTGCGCGGCGCGCACGGCGACTATAGTTAATATCAAAAAAATTCCGCAATATTGCTTTTAAAACACACACAATGCTGCTCTAAAAAATACAGGCAACGCAATTTAAAAAACAACCGCAATACCGCACTACTGCAATACCGCATGCTGTTTCAAAAACTACCGCAAATGCGACTTCAAATCGACTATCTCAGATGATATAGTGCAAAAAGCCTATCGCCTTTCTGAGCGGCCTGCGGATGCCCTTGTCCCAGGGGAACAGGCTGTCGCCCAAATCGAGGCAGTCGATGTTGCGTATGTCCTCATCGGTCAGCTCCACGCTCAGCGAGGCCAAATTTTCGGCCATTCTCTCTGGGTTGGACGACTTCGGTATGGCCACCGCGCCCTTTGCGCGCAGCCATGCCAGCACGGCCTGCGCCACCGTGCAGCCCCGCCTCTCGGCGACGCGCGCTATCACGGGATGGTCTAAAATGCCGCTCTTGCCCGCGCCGAAGGGCGCCCACGCCTCGGGCGTTATGCCCCTTTCGTTTAGGTATGCAAGCAGCTTTTCGCGCTTATACAGCGGGTGCAGCTCTATCTGGTCCACGGCGGGCATTATCTCCGCCCCGCGCGTGATGTTCTCTATGTCGCGCTCGCAAAAGTTCGAAAGCCCTATCGCGCGCACTTTGCCCTCGCGCACGCATTCCTCCAGCGCCCGCCACGTCCCCTTCAGCCAGCCGTATGGCTCGTGAATGAGATACAGGTCCACATAGTCCAGCCCCAGGTTTTTGAGCGACTTTTCAAGCGCGCGCTTTGCGTTATGGTAGCTGCAATTCGTGTACCACAGTTTGGTGGTTACAAACAGCTGCTCGCGCGGCAGGCCGCACCACCTCACCGCGTCGCCCACGGCGCGCTCGTTGCCGTATACCGCGGCGGTGTCTATCAGGCGGTAGCCGCTCTCAACGGCGCTTATCACGTTCTTCGTGCACTCGTAGCCCTTCATGCGGAACACGCCCAGGCCGACGAGGGGCATCTCCATGCCGTTATTCAGCCGTATATATCCCTCGTCCATCTCTCAGATCTCCGCCCTCATATACTCCTTGCCGCCGAGCGTCTTAAATACAAACACGCCCGTTTCATACACTATATACCCGCGCTCGCTGTTCTCCTTGGGCAGGCTGACCGAGCCGGGGTTGAGGTGCAGGTAGGGTATGCGCTCGGCCACGGGAACGTGCGTGTGCCCCGTGAGGTACACGTCGCGCTCCGTCATGGGCGGCACGGCGCGGTGCCCGTGCGAGAGGTATATGTTTATGCCGTCCACGCACACCAGGGCGTAGTCCGAAAGGCAGGGGAAGGGCAGCACCATCTGGTCCACTTCCGAATCGCAGTTGCCGCGCACGCACACTATCTGCTCCTTATAGGGCGCAAGCAGCGCGCTCACCTCGGCGGGCAGATAGCCCTCGGGCAGCGGGTTGCGCGGGCCGTGATAGAGTATGTCGCCCAAAAGAAGGAGCTTGTCGGCCCCCTCTCTCTCAAATGCGTCGAGCATATCCTTGCAGTATTTTGCCGAACCGTGCAGGTCGGACGCTATAAAAAGTTTCATAACAGCTCCTTTATTTTTTGTATGACGCCGAATTCGGCGTTTGAAGGTATTATATTTGGTATCAGCTTTTTCAGCTCGGGGAAGCCGTTTGCCGTGACGTACGCCTGCCCGCTCGCTTCAAGCATCTCCAAATCGTTCATGTGGTCGCCGAAGGCCACGCACTGCCCGCGCTCGGCGCCTATCTCCTTGAGCAGGGCCTTGAGTGCCTCGCCCTTGTTGGCGCCCTCCTTGCACACGTCCAGCCAGTCATAGCCCGAAACTTTTGTGCGCAGCCCCTCAATTTTGGGTATGAGCACGCCCGCGGCGTGTTCGGCCGCCGGCAGCTTGTCCCACACCGAAATTTTGAGTATGGTGTTGTTCTTCACCGCCCTTTCCAGGTCGTCCACCCTCTCGGCGCGCGAGTATGAGCGGCGGAGCACATCTTCAAACTGACTGTCGTCGCTGTCGTAATAGGCGCAGTCGACGCCGCTGCACAGCGGATACAGCCCCTCTTCGCGCTTTATTATGTCGAGCGCATAAAGTATGTCGTCGGCGGGGGTGGGGTCGCAGTATATAACCTTGCCCCTGTGCCAGCACAGCCCGCCGTTTTCGGCGATTATGGCGATCTTTCCCAGCTTTGCCGCAAACAGCTCCATAAGGTTGGGCAGTTGCCTGCCGCTTGCGGGCGTAAAGGTTATGCCGCGCGCAAACATTTCGTCGATGAGCGCAAATATCTCGGCGGGCATTATTTTTGTGGGCGGCAGCAGAGTGCCGTCAAGGTCTGATGCAATGCATTTGATGTCTTTCACAGCCATTTTCCGTATCATTTTAAAATGCCGTAAAAGTCGTTTTGCCGACTTTTACGGCGTAATTTTTGCTTTAAGGTATTTTAATTTTGGTATTTTTATTTAAATAAAAAATAATTTAATTAAATTATTTAATTATTTTTAATTTTTTATTTTGCGGTAATTTTTAATCAAATTAAAATAAATTAAATTAAATTTATTTTATTATGATTTTGATTTGAAGGGATCGCTGCTCTCGTCTCCCATTCAGGGGAGATGTCGCGGCATAGCCGCGACAGAAGGGTTGTAAATGAGCGGCGCTAAAAACTAAACCCTTTCGTCACTAATTCGCGATGCTCATTAGCGCCACCTCCCGCTCAAAGGGGAGGTACCAATAAGGTAAATATTTCTAAAATAATAACTCTGCGCAAGGCTGAATTTAGTTCAGCCGTTAAGCGCGACCCAATTTGTCGCGTAAGCGAGCTCACTGGAGGTGAATGGCGGCATTTCTGATAATCGTGGGCCCTAAAAAATGCCGCCAGAGGAACTTAGTTCCTCAAACTCACGGAAAATATCGCGCACGGCCTGCGCGATATTTTCGTGAACCCCTTACAGTATCATCTTAAAAATTATCATCTTATTTTTGCGGGTGCCCACCGTTTCGCTCATCGCCTTATATACGGCGTTGGGGTCGTATTCGGTGAGTATCTCCTTTTCAAACACGTCGGTGTTTACGGCGTCGTGCACAAGCAGATTTATCGCCGTGTCGGTATAGTCATAGCCCGACATAACGGATGTAAGGCTTATGTTTCTGTCGCACAGCTCGCGCGCGGGAATGTTGAAATCGATGGGCGCAAAGCCCGCCAGCACGGCGCACTTGCCCTCCGCCAGTACGCGCATGGTTATCGCCGGGTCGAGGCGGGAGCACGTCGTGTATATCGCGGCGTCGCACAGCTGCCCGCTCGTCGCCTCGCGTATGTTCTCCGCAAGGTCCTCGTCGGGTAAATATGAATAGTATATCCCGCAGGCGCGCGCCTTGTCGAGCGCGGCGGGGCTGTTGTCGATAACTATGGGTATCAGCTTGTGATACTGCAGCACCTGCGCAAGTATGTTGCCCGCAAAGCTGCAACCAACTACGGCCACCCTGCTCCCCGCAGGGAGGGCGAGTCTGGAATATATGCGCTCGGCAAGCGCCACGGCCTCGGTGCACAGCGCCTCTATGTCGGTCACAGAGTCGGGCAAGGGGGCCACGTCGGTATATTTGCACACCACAAAATCACGCAAAAATCCGTCGAAGTCCCTTCCCGCAATGGCCACCGAGCTGCACTTTTCCTCTTTGCCGGTCTTGCAGCTTAAGCACTTGCCGCAGGGGCGCGTGGGCTTCAACAGAACGCGCGTATTCTTTTCAACGCCGTAGCAGTCGGCGCCGGCCTCCATCACCCTGCCCACGGCAAACCTGCCTATGGTCTTGGGATAGTGCGCGCCGCCCGTACCCGAATAGAGCACGGCGTCGAAGTTGGATGCAAGCACATACGTCACCTTAACCTTCACTTCGTCGGCTGAGACGGCGCGCTCTTGCTGAGGTTCATTTACGAGCGTATTGGCGCTCTTTAAAATCCAGTTATCCATAATAGTAACTTAATTATACTCACAAATTTTGATAAACGCAACTAAATTATAAATAATTTTTGCCCCCGCAGGGCGGGCGGCGGCGCAACTTTTGTGCAGAAGGCAAAAAATAAGGCGCGCGGCGCGCGTAAATGTGCATAAAAAAATTTGCGGCGGGCAAATAATTTTGTGAATGAGCCGATTTTTGATTGACTGCCCCCGCAGAATGATATATAATAGTTTAGCATTGAAAACTAACGCGAGGTGAATAAAGTGAAGCCCGATATACATCCCGGATATCATGAAGTAACGGTTGTATGCGCCTGCGGTGCAACATTTAAAACGGGTACCACCAAGAACGTTGAAACGCTCAAAGTGGATATCTGCAACAAATGCCACCCGTTCTTTACCGGCAAGCAGAAACTTGTCGACACAGGCGGCCGTGTAGACAAATTCAAAAAAAGATACAATATGTAACAAAGCAGGGCGGCTCCAATTTTTTGGCGCCGCCCATTATTCTCAAAAAAAGGTTCACAAAATTATTCGGCTGGTGACGCTGAATAATTTTCGTGAGTTTTGGGGAGCCAGCTCCCCCTTGCCCCGATTTTAGGGGCTCACGTATTATATAATCGGGGCAATTCCCCCTTTGGTGAGCCTGCTGACCGCAGCAAATAGGGTCTTTCAGCGCAGGGAAACCCTGCTTGAAACGTTAATTTATTTAGAAATAAATTATGCGCAAGGCTGAATTTATTTCAGCCGTTAAGCGCAATGCAATATTTGTACCGCCCCTTTGAGGGACGAGCGAGGCATTTCATAGCACAGCGGACACCCGCTGTGCGTGCCGAGCGAGATGAGCGATGGCAAATGCAAGCCCGAGCGGTGACCGAGCCATGCGGTATTATACCGCACGCATGGCGAGACGGTGGCACGCGAAGTGCAACGGAGCGTGACGGAGGGGTTTCACTTCCCCGAAAATTTATAGACTTTATTTCCTTTATGCCTAAAAACAAATCAGAAAAGAACAAAAAAATATCGTGCTCGATAGGCGGCCAGGCCGTTTTGGAGGGCGTTATGATGATGGGCAAGACGTGCATGGCTACCGCCGTGCGCGATCCCGACGGCCAGATACAGGTGGAGGCAAAGCGCCTCAACACCCCCAAGGGCGTCGCACGCGCGTCAAAAATACCCTTCGTGCGCGGCATCGTCAACATGGCGCTCAGTTTGGTCCGCGGCATGGGCACCCTCATGCGCTCCGCAGCCGTCTACGGCGAAGAGGAGGAGGCCGGCAGGGTCGAAAAGTGGCTGGCCGAAAAGTGCAAAATAAATCTTATGAGCGTCGTCTCCACCATAGCCGTATGCCTCGGCGTGGTGCTGGCGGTGGCGCTCTTTATCGTGCTGCCAAACCTTGCTGTCGGCGGCATAAGGGAGGCCGCGCCCGCGGTCGCTGGCACCGCGTGGGAGTTCGTGCTCCTCGGCGTGTTCAAGCTCGTCATATTCTTCGCCTATCTGGGGCTGATACTCATCTTAAAGGATATCCGCCGCCTGTATATGTATCACGGCGCCGAGCATAAAACCATCACCTGCTACGAGAGCGGCATGCCGCTCACCGTGGAAAACGTGATGAAGTGCTCCCGCCTGCACGCGCGCTGCGGCACGTCCTTTCTGTTTATAGTAATAATAATAAATATACTCATCATTTCCCTCGTCAACTGGGCGATAGGTGTGCAGCGCATCGAAAATGGCGTGCTCGAATTTTTGGCAAAGCTGGGCATTGAAATAGTGCTCCTGCCCGTCATCGCCGGCATCTCGTACGAGATATTAAAGTTCGTAGCCAGGTTCAACAACAAGTTTGTGCTGATATTCAAGGCCCCCGGCTTCTTCATCCAAAAGGTATTCACCACCCGCGAGCCCGACGAAAGCATGGCCGAGGTGGCCATAGCCGCCTTCCAGAAGGTGCTCGACATGGACGCCGACCCCGCCATGCCCGAAACGGAGTTTATAACGAGCGGCATACTCTCGCAAAAACTTGCCGAAACAAAGGCCAAGTTTGCCGAAAAGGGCATCGACGAGAGCGACGCCGAGTGGATATATTCGATAGTGCTCGGCGTGCCGCGCAGCGGGCTCAAAGACGAGCGCATGGTCACCCCAGCGGAGAGCAAAAGGATAGCCGCCATCGCCAGTGAGAGGCTTACGGGCAGGCCGCTGTGGTATATAATCGGCGACGTGGACTTCTGCGACTGCAAGATAAAGGTGGACGAGAGGGTGCTCATACCCCGCCCCGAGACCGAGCAGCTCGCCGATATAGCCATAAAGACGGCCGAAGAGGGCGACAAGGTGCTCGATATGTGCACGGGAAGCGGCTGCCTGGCAATAGCCATAGCCAAGGGCTGCGAAAAGAAGCGCGTTGCGGTCACCGCGGCCGACGTTTCCGACGCCGCCATAATGCTCGCCAAAGAGAATGCCGAGCTGAATGGCGTAAACGTAAACTTCGTGCAGAGCGATCTGTTTGCAAATATCCGCGGCAGGTTCAACCTCATCGTATGCAACCCGCCCTATATCCGCTCGGCGGAGATACACACCCTCGCCGACGAGGTAAAGAACTTCGAGCCGAGGATAGCGCTCGACGGCGGCGAGGACGGCCTCGATTTCTACCGCAGGTTGGCTGCCGAGGCGCACCGCTACATTGCGCGCGGCGGCATGCTCATCTTGGAGGTCGGCGAAGACCAGGCCGCCGAAGTGCTCCGCCTCTTTGAAAAGCGCGACTACGCCATGGTGATAAAGGATCTGGAGGGTAAAGACAGGTTTTTAAAAATAGCCTTTTAAAAATTCATATATGCGTCGCAATACGGCGTCGCGCTGCGGCAACTTTCGGTCATTTACGCTTTAGTAAACTCCCTCAAGTTTTCCTCGCTCTCCTTGTCTTGCTCGCATCTATGAATTTTTATGGCTGCGGTATATGCGTCGCAATACGGCGTCGCGCTGCGGCAACTTTCGGTCATTTACGCTTAAGTAAACTCCCTCAAGTTTTCCTCGCTCTCCTTGTCTTGCTCGCATCTATGAATTTTTATGGCTGCGGTATATGCGTCGCAATACGGCGTCGCGCTGCGGCAACTTTCGGTCATTTACGCTTAAGTAAACTCCCTCAAGTTTTCCTCGCTCTCCTTGTCTTGCTCGCATCTATGAATTTTTATGGCTGCGGTATATGCGTCGCAATACGGCGTCGAACTTGCGTTTTGCCTTGGTCACTTACCATTAAGTAAGCTCCCTGCGGACAAAGCCGCGTTCTCCTTGTCTTGCTCGCATCTATGAATTTTTTTTGAGCGTAGCGATGTATAAACAGGGGGATATCTCAGTATTGGCGCGGCGGCGCGGCAAAGCCGCGCCGCCGCATTTTTTGTTTGTCACCTATCCTTTGAAAATAGATATACCTCCCCTTTGAGGGGAGGTGCCGCCGTAGGCGGCGGAGGGGTTATTCCTAAATAAATAAACGTTTCAAGCAGGGTTTCCCTGCGCAGAAAGACCCTATTTGCTGCGGCAGCAGGCTCACCAAAGGGGGAATTGCCCCGATTATATGATATGAGAGCCCCTAAAATCGGGGCAAGGGGGAGCTGGCTCCCCAGAACTCACGGAAATTATTCGGCGTCACCAGCCGAAGAATTTCGTGAACACGGAGTTATGTATGGTTTTTTTAGATAAGCTCAACGAAATTTATAATAAATATCAGTCGCTGTCTGAAAAGATGGCCGACCCCGACATAATTGCCGACAGTGCCAAGTGGACGGCGCTCGCCAAGGAGCAGTCCGAAATTGCCGAAATGGCGCAAAAATACGGCGAATACCGCGAGTGTGACCGCAGGCTCTCGCAGACTACCGAGGCGCTCAAAACGGAGAGCGACCCCGAGATGAAGATACTTCTCTCCGAAGAGGAGCAGTCGTTAAAGAAGCAGCTCTCGGAGATAGAGGGCGAGCTGAAGGTGCTGCTCCTACCCAAGGACAAGAACGACGAAAAGAACTGCATAGTGGAGATACGCGGCGGCGCCGGCGGCGACGAGGCCGCCCTGTTTGCTGCCGAACTCTACCGCATGTACCTCGGCTACTGCGAAAGGCACCGCTTAAAGACGGAGGTCGTCGACATAAACGAGACCGAGCTGGGCGGCATAAAGGAGGTAGTGTTCAACGTCAGCGGCAGGGGGGCATACAAGCTTTTAAAATTTGAAAGCGGCGTGCACCGCGTGCAGCGCGTGCCCGAAACGGAGTCGCAGGGGCGCGTGCACACTTCAACGGCCACCGTGGCCGTACTTCCCGAGGCCGAGGACGTCGACGTGGAGATACGCGACGAGGACATAAGGGTAGACGTATACCGCTCCTCCGGCGCGGGCGGGCAGAAGGTAAACAAGACCGAGACGGCCATAAGAATTACGCACTTCCCCACGGGCATAGTCGTCACCTGCCAGGACGAGCGCAGCCAGCTCAAAAACAAGGATAAGGCGTTCAAGGTGCTCCGCTCGCGCCTCTACGACTATTACAGCTCGCAGAACAGGAGCGAGTACGACAGCCGCCGCAAGAGCCTCGTAGGCACGGGCGACCGCAGCGAGCGCATACGCACCTACAACTTCCCGCAGGGCAGGGTGACCGATCACCGCATCGGCCTCTCGCTCTATTCTATCGATACCTTCATGCAGGGCGACATCGACGAGATGGTAGAGGCGCTCACCGTCGCCGAGCGCGAAAATCAGCTGGCGGGGTAAGAGTTCACGAAATTGTTCGGCTGGTGCCGCCGAACAATTTCCGTGAGTTTTGGGGAGCCAGCTCCCCCTTGCCGCAACCTTAAAATGCTCTCATAATATATAGTTGCGGCAATTCCCCCTTTGGTGAGCCTGCTGACCGCAGCAAATAGGGTCTTTCGGCGCAGGGGAACCCTGCTTGAAACGTGATTTGTTTTGGGATACCCCTCTCGCCTTCGGCTTACCTCCCCTTTGAGGGGAGGTATTTTTTTTGCCGCATTGGTACCTCCCCTTCGAGGGGAGGAATTAAATGAGGGGTTTCATTAACTTGCATGAACGCTCTGTAAATGTCCCCTCACCTCTTATTCAATAAAAATTCATATAATATTATGGCCCCCGCCGCGCGGCATTTTGCCGCGCGGCGGGGGCTTTTATTTACAACATTATTTATATTTGCAATATTTATCTGGTTTGCAGCTGCCCAAAAATATTAGCGCCGAAAATGAAGCAAAAAAATAAATTAAATATTCAAATAAAAAATAAATTAAAAATAAATTATTTATTTAAATTAAATTGCATTTAATTTGAGCCGCAAAAAAATGCCTTGCATGCGCCCGCGTACAGCTCTTGCGCGGCAAAACACCGCAGACTGCCTTCGGCGCTTTTTAAATACATGCTCACTGCTTTTTGCAGTTTTCGGCGATGTAGCGCTGCATCATCTCATACGTTTCGGGCGAGATTATGTGCTCCATTTCGCAGGCGTCGGCGTCGGCCGTCTCGTCGGATACGCCGAACAGCTTTAAAAAGGTGCGTATGGTGCAGTGGCGCTCATACACCGAGCAGGCGTATTCCTTGCCGCTCTCGGTGAGGTGGATGTGCATGCCGTCGGTGACGACGTACCCCTGCGCTATCAGAATTTTTATCGCCTTCTGAACGGCGGGCTGCGATACGCCCACCGCGCGCGCCACGTCTATGCGGTGCACGGCCTCCTGTTTGCCCGAAAGAAGGAGAATGGTCTCTAAATAATCTTCGCTCGACTGGTTGTGTTTCATGTCCCCTCCGCTGTGCGGCGACTGCGCTTGCTGCGCCGCCCGTATGATATTTGCGTTGCGCCGGCTGTATTTCCCCGCGCACGCATATTAACTGATGTATATTATATCACGGTTTCGCCGCGCTGTCAATACGGGGAAATCTGAAACGGCGGGGTTGGGCGGCAGGCGTTTTCACCGCGCTTTTAAAAAAATTTAAAAAAATTATTAGCTATGGTTTATTTTTAGTTGACAAAGATAACCGCGGTTACTATAATAATTTTTGTTAATGAACCGTAGTTAATTTATTTGTCCGCACGGCGCACGCGTTGCGCCATGTTTTTGCGCAGGCGATACGGAAATCGGGCATGCGCTACAGAGCGATAAACACGTAAGGTGCGCGGATAAGCGCATACAAATAAGGAGTTTTTACATATATGCCTCTCTCGATAGCGCCGCTCAACGTGGCGGTGGAGGTAAAAAGAATAAGCGCCGACGAAAAGGTGGTAAAGCACCTAAACGAACTCGGCATAACGGCGGGCGCGCGCATAACGGTGCTCTCGTCGGACGGCGGCAACGTCATACTGCTCGTAAAAGAGGGCAGGCTGTGCCTGGATAGGGGCCTTGCCTCGCGCATTACCGTGGCGATAGCCGCATAAAGGGGCGCGCGGCCGCATAAAATACGGCGCACGGCGCGCCGCACTTACATTCGGCAATAAATATTCCGCAAAGGCGCAGGATATTTCATCTGCAAAAGCGGGATATTTTATGTGAATTTTTGAAGGAGATTTTTATGGGCAAACTACTTTGTAATTTTGCCGTCGGCGAAAAGGGACGCATAGTTTCCGTTTCCGGCGAAGGCAGGGTCAGAAGGAGGCTGTTCGATATGGGTGTCACGCCCGGCGCGGATGTGACGCTCGTAAAAAAGGCTCCCCTCGGCGACCCGCTCGAAGTTACTATCCGCGGCTATCAGCTCACGCTGAGAAAGGCGGAGGCAGAGTGTGTTGAAATGGAGGCGGTAAAATGAGAACATTCGCATTGGCAGGCAACCCCAACAGCGGCAAGACGACGCTGTTCAACGCGCTCACCGGTTCCACCGCGCACGTCGGCAACTGGCCGGGCGTAACGGTGGATAAGCGCGAAGGCGTATACAAGGGCGGCAAGGAGCACGTCGAAATAGTCGACCTCCCCGGCATATATTCGCTCTCGCCCTACACCCCCGAAGAGGTGATAGCGCGCAACTTCATATTGGACGAACACCCCGACGGCATAATAAACATCGTCGACGCAACCAACTTAGAGCGCAACTTATACCTCACCACGCAGCTGCTTGAAATGGACGTACCCGTAATCGTGGCGCTCAACATGATGGACGCCGTCGATAAGCAGGGCGACGCGATAGACGCGCCCACGCTCGAAAAGCGCATAGGCGTGCCCGTTGTGCCCATCTCGGCGCTCAAAGAGACGGGCATAAAAGAGCTGATGGAGCGCGCCATAGCAATGCCCGCAAAGAGAAAGGGCGAAACGGTGCTCCGTTCGGCGCTTGCAGGCCCCATAGGCGAGGCCGAAAAGTACTTCGAAGACAGAGAGGCGACCTCCCCCGTGTTCCACGCGGTGAAGCTCCTCGAGGGCGACGAGCTCGAAACGGCCTCGAAGGAGGCGAAGAGCATACTCGCGGGCGTGCAGGAAAAGTATGGCAAGGACCTCGAGGCGGTCATCGCCGACGAGAGGTATAAATACATCTCCGCCAACTTCTCCACGGCAAAAAAGAAGGCGGCAAAGCCCGTCCTCACCAAGTCCGACAAGGCCGACAGGATCCTCACGCATAAGGTATGGAGTATTCCCATATTCATAGTAATACTCTTCTTCGTGTTCCACCTCACCTTCTCGGAGGACCTCTTCTATATAAACGCCATAGCTTCGGCCGCCGGCAGCCCCCTGCCCACCATGGACGACCTCGGCTGGGGCGCCACCCTCGGCGATTCCGAAATTTATTCAAACTTCGGCGTGGCGCTGCTCGCTTGTTTCTATGACGGAGCGGTGTTCTCGCCGGGCGTAATACTCACAAATATACTCAACCTTGTATTGAATTACATAACCTACGGCATAGGCCTCGGCGTTGAAGCTGCGGGCGCTGCCGACTGGGCGGCAAGCCTCATCAACGACGGTATCGTCGGCGGTATCACCGCGGTGCTCGGCTTCCTTCCCCAGATACTCACACTCTTCCTGTTCTTCTCCATACTCGAAGATACGGGCTACATGGCGCGCGTCGCCTTCATTCTCGACAGGATCTTCCGCCGCTTCGGCCTTTCGGGCAGGGCGTTCATGCCCATGATAATGGGCTTCGGCTGCTCCCTTCCCGCAATGATAAACACCCGTACCCTCGCCGACGAGAAGGAGCGCACGGCAACGATAAGGGTAATACCCTTCTTCAGCTGCGGCGCAAAGCTGCCCATACTCACCGCCATTGCGGGCGGCATATGCAGGGTTTGGGGCTTCGACAACGTCGACCTCATAACCTATGCAATGTACCTTCTGGGCATAATCACGGCGATAGTTTCTGTAATAATAATGCGCTCCACCACGATGCGCGGCGAAACGCCTCCCTTCATAATGGAGCTGCCCGCATACCATGTGCCCGGCCTGAGAAACCTCATGCTGCACCTGTGGGATAAAACAAAGCACTTCGTTAAAAAGGCGTTCACCATAATCTTCGCTTCCACCGTGCTCATCTGGTTCCTCCAGTCCTTCACCTGGAACTGGACGTTCATCGGCGCCGACAGCATGCAGTCGTCGATACTAGCCTCCATAGGCCAGCTGCTTCAGCCCATATTCACGCCGCTCGGCTTCGGCTCGCAGCTCAATGAATACGGCTGGGTATTCGCAGTCGCCGCAATCACCGGCCTCATCGCAAAGGAGAACGTAATAGCCACCTTCTCCGTGCTCGCAGCCATGCTCGTTGCCGGCTTCGAGGGCACCGAAGAGGGCGTAGAGGAGGCCGTGGTAATGATAAACGCCACCGGCATCACATGGCCCGCGCTCATCGCGTTCATAATGTTCAACATGACCACCATTCCCTGCTTCGCAGCCTGCGCAACGGCAAAGGCCGAACTGCCCAAGGGCAAGTTCAGGTGGACGGTGCTCTTCTGGATAGTTACCAGCTACATAGTGGGCGCAGTTTGCTACACCGTGCTCAGCTGGTGGTGGACGCTCTTCATCTGGCTGGCAGTCGCAGCGGTATTCGCCACGATCGTCATCTTAAGGAACAGGGGCAAAATAAAGCTGCCCTCGCTCCGCAGAAAGAAGAGAGCATAAAAATATAGTAAAAATATAAGGCAATAGGCAAGGACGCGGGGCGCATTAAAGCCCCGCTCTCAAACAAGGCTCCGCACAGGGGCAAAGAGGCAATATATATGGGACCTTTTGAAATTGTTACGATCGTTGTGGTCGGCATTGCCGTAGTGGGCGTGCTCGCCTACCTCATCTGCAAAAAGGTAAAGGGGGAGAGCGTCGGCCGCGACTGCGGAAGCTGCTCTGCCTGCCCGCATTGCAATGCCTGCCGGTCAAAGGCAAAACAGGCGAAGAACGCTCCCCAAAAGAGCGCCGCGCCTACAAACGAAAGGAAGGGCGCATAAACCCTGCTTTTAAAAACCCGCGCGCAAGGGCGTGGTCGCACCCCTCAACGCGCGGAAAAATAAGTTTATACAGTACATCAAAAAACTCCTAAATATTACGTTAGTATTGCCGCCCCCGCGCTGTTTGCGCGGGGGCGGCAATACAATTTACTCACAAAATTATTCGGCTGGTGTCGCCGAATAATTTTCGTGATTTTGGGGGAGCCAGCTCCCCCTTGCCCCGATTTATAAGAGCTCTCATATTATATAATCGGGGCAATTCCCCCTTTGGTGCGCGAGCGAAGCGCTGCCCTGCCGAGGCTCCCGAAGGGAAACGGCAGATGCGCAGGTATGCGCAAATTGAGGCCTGCTGCGGCGGGACGAATTGCACATTTCATAGAAAGGCGGACACCCGCCTTTCGTGTGCAATGAGATGAGTGAGCACATACGTCCCGTGCGAACGGTGACCGCGCGAGCGAAGCGCTGCTCTGCCGAGGTTCCGCGCAAAGCGTGGAAACGGCAGAATGCAATGTTTCCCTTACATTGCTTGAGACCCCACCTTGCGACGATTATTTGTTTGGAATAACCCCTTCGCCGCGGCCTCGCTTTGCTTGTCCGCGTCACCTCCCCTTCGAGGGGAGGTGGCACGCGCAGTATAACGGAGCGTGACGGAGGGGTTTCACTTCGTCTCCCCGAAGGGGGCGGCGTAAGCTGCTCTCTTGTCTCCCCTGAAGGACGAGCAAGGCATTTCATAGCACAGCGGACACCCGCTGTGCGTGCCGAGCGACAAAGCAAAGCGCATATGTAAGCGCGCGAGCGGTGAGAGAGTGCGGCGGTTTATTTACCGCACGCCGCACAAGACCTTTACGGGTGCAAGGCAATTTAAAGCGTGAAGATGCCGAAAAGACAAGGAAAAGTACGCAGGTCGTGCTGTGTGGCACGTTCAAGGGCTTTGACACCGTATTTGAGGATAGCTGCACGCTTTAAATCGTGTTCGTTTTGCTCCCTTGCTCTATAAAATAACAAAAAAAGTTTGTGTAAATTACAAAATAATTGCCTGTATATAAATTTCTTTTAAACATTTGTCAAACGGCGGCAAATTATGTATAATAAAAAATGAATAAAAATTTTTTATATTGTCAAAAACTCTGCGTGCAGCCGCAAGGGCCGCGGCGTGTTTTTGCAAAGGAAGTGCCAAATGTCAAAATTATCTCAAAGAGTGGCAAATATCGCCCCTTCGATGACGCTCGCCATGTCGGCGAGGGCTGCCGAGCTCAAGGCCGCAGGTGAAAACGTCATCTCCTTCGGCGTGGGCGAGCCCGATTTCAACACCCCCGCACATATCATTCAGGCGGCTAAGGACGCGCTCGATAAGGGCTACACCAAGTATGTGGCGGCTTCAGGCCTGCCCGCACTCAAAAAGGCGGTATGCAAAAAGTTCAAGGACGATAACAACCTCGAATATCAGCCCTCTCAGATAGTTATTTCCAACGGCGCAAAGCACTCCATTTTCAACGCCGTGTTCGCAACTATCGATCCCGGCGACGAGGTAATAATTCCCTCGCCCTACTGGCTCACCTATCCCGAGGTGGTGAAGTGCTGCGGCGGCGTGCCCGTATATGTGACCACCACGCGCGAATCGGGCTTTAAGATGTCGGCCGAGCAGTTCGAGGCCGCTATAACTCCCAAAACCAAGATGCTCATCTTCAATACCCCCGGCAACCCCACGGGCGCCGTGTATTCCGAGGAGGAGATAAGGGCAATAGCCGCAGTCTGCGAAAAGCACGACATCCTCGTGCTCGCCGACGAGATATACGAAAAGCTCATCTACGGCGGCGAAAAGCACTTCTCAATCGCATCGGTATCCCCCAAGATGATGGATCTCACCATAACGGTAAACGGCGTATCCAAGTCGTACGCCATGACGGGCTGGAGGCTGGGTTACCTCGGCGCCTCGCCCGAGATAGCAAAGGCCATAGGTTCCTTCCAGAGCCACGCGACCTCCAACGTCAACACCATGACGCAGTATGCAACGCTCGCCGCCCTCGAGGGCCCCATCAAGCCCATGGAGGAGATGGTAAAGGCGTTCGCCGCCCGTCGCAATAAGATGATGGAGATACTCGACGGCTTAAAGGACATCGGCCTCGACTATGTAAAGCCCGAGGGCGCCTTCTATGTAATGCTGCTGTGCGACAAGTTCTACGGCAAGAGCTACGAGGGCAAGGTGATACGCGGCAGCATGGACCTCACCGAAATGCTGCTCGACCACGCAAAGGTAGCCCTCACCCCCGGCATATGCTTCGGCGACGACGAGTGCATCCGCCTCTCTTACGCTCTTTCGATGGAGGATATGGTGGAGGGGCTGAACCGCATTGCAGACTTCTTGCGCAAAGTAAAATGAGCTCACGAAAATCTCGCGCAGGCCGTGCGCGATATTTTCCGTGAATTTGAGGGGCGCTGCCCCTCTTCGCGCGACCTTAAGGGCCCACGGAGCGTATAGTCGCGCGAATTCACCCTGCTGAGGCGCAGGTATGCGCAAATTGGGGCCTGCTGCGGCGGGAAACCCGCCTTGCGACGTGAGTTATTATGAATAACCCTTCCGCCGCCTACGGCGGCACCTCCCCTTTGAGGGGAGGGTAGGGTGGGGTTTCACAGGCTCATATAAGCGAACGACAATGAAACCCGTCACATATTCGCGGTGCTCATATGTGCCACCTCCCCTCGAAGGGGAGGTAAGCCGAAGGCGAAAGAGGGGTCATTCTAAAATAACTCACGTTTCAAGCAGGGTTTCCCTGCGCCGAAAGACCCTATTTGCTGCGGTCAGCAGGCTCACCAAAGAGGGAATTGCCCCGATTATATAATATGAGAGCCCCTAAAATCGGGGCAAGGGGGTCGAACAATGCACTTCTGCAAACAGCACACACGCGCTGTTTGCGCATTGTGAGATGAGCGAGGGCAAACGCAAGCCCGAGCGGTGACCGAGCGCGGCGGTACTATACCGCCCGCCGCGCGAGAAGGGCTCCCCCAAAATCACGGAAATTGTTCGGCGTCACCAGCCGAAGAATTTCGTGAATTCTTCGTGAACTTTTTATTTTTTTTGCATAAATTTTTGCAAAGGTCTTGAAATTCCTCCGTTTTACTGATAGAATAGAATAAACACATCGAACACGGTGTGATAGGAGGATATAAATGATAAAAATCATAACGGGCGCCAAAGGCACGGGCAAGACTAAAAAACTCATCGACGCCGCAAACAGCGACGCGGCTTCGGCAAAGGGCGTACTTGCGTTCATAACCGATACCAAGAGGTATATGTACGACCTTAACCGCGCTGTGCGCTTTATAGACGTAACAGATTACAACATTGCAGGCGAAGACGCGCTCTGCGGCTTTGTAAAGGGCATCGCCGCCGGCAATCACGACTACGAATACATCTACATAGACGGCATTGCGCGCATTGCGGGCAAGGAGCTTAAGGACCTTGCGGGCATATTCTACATGCTCGACAAACTCTCTAACGACAACAACATCGTGATAACCATCACGTGCAGCTGCCCTACCGAGAGCCTGCCCGAATTTATTGCAAAGTACGCTTAAAAAACGTAGACCTTAAAACGAGGGGAGCGCAATTTTAACGCGCTCTCCCTTTTACTTTACACGGTATATCATATATCAGGAGAATAAAATGAATTTTATCAGCACGCGCGGCGGCGAAAAGGTGACGGGCGCAAGGGCAATAGTAGAGGGGCTGGCATCCGACGGGGGACTGTTCGTCCCCGAAACGTTCCCCCCCGTAACGCGCGGGGAGCTCGAGGAGATGCTCCCCATGAGCTATCCCGAGAGGGCTGCCAAGGTACTTTATAAATACCTCGACGATTACGACAAAGACGGGCTTTTAGCCGCACTCGAGGCGGCATATTCCAAGTTCGACGGCGACCCCGCGCCGCTTGTGAAGATAGACGACGGCATATTCATTCTCGAGCTGTGGCACGGCCCCACCTGCGCCTTCAAGGATATGGCGCTCACCGTGCTGCCCTATCTTCTCCGCAAGGGCTGCGATATCTGCGGCATAAAGGAGGATATACTCATCCTCGTGGCAACTTCGGGCGATACCGGCAAGGCGGCGCTCGAGGGCTTTAAAGACGCCGAGGGCATAAAGATAATGGTATTCTACCCCGACGACGGCGTTTCGAAGATGCAGAAGCTGCAGATGTGCACGCAGGAGGGCTCCAACGTAAACGTCGTGGCCGTAAAGGGCAACTTCGACGACTGCCAGACGGCGGTAAAAGAGATATTCTCCAACAAGGAGTATGCCAAGGTATTAAAGGATAAAAACGTAATACTCTCCTCGGCAAACTCCATAAACTTCGGCAGGCTTGCGCCGCAGATAGCCTATTACTTTTCCTCCTATCTCGACCTCGTCAGCGGCGGCCAGATAGAGATGGGCGAGGAGATAGATTTCTCCGTCCCCACGGGCAACTTCGGCAACATACTCGCCGCCTACTACGCAAAGCGCATGGGGCTCCCCATAAGGCGCCTGCACTGCGCGTCCAACATGAACAACATACTCACCGACTTCTTTGCAAGCGGCAAGTACGATACCCACCGCAACTTCTACAAGACGACCTCTCCCTCGATGGATATACTCATATCCTCCAATTTGGAGCGCCTTCTGTTTGAGATATGCGGCCGCGACCAGAAGCGCACCGCCGAGCTCATGGCTCAGCTCAAAAACAAGGGCGAATACACCATAACCGCCGCAGAGAAGGCCAAGATAGCCGAAACTTTCGACGGCGGCTTCGCCAACGAGGACGAGGTGGTAGAAACTATATACGACCTGTTCTGCGAAACGGGCTACACAATGGACACGCACACCGGCTGCGCAATGAAGGTGGCGCTCGACTGGTTCGACAAGAACAAGAAGGACGTCACAAAGATGGTGGTGGTATCCACCGCCAACCCCTACAAGTTCCCGCAGGACGTGCTGTATGCCGTAACGGGCAACGATGTAAAGGACAGCTTCAAGGGCATAAAGCGCCTGCACGCCGCCACGGCCATGGCCGTGCCCAAGAGCCTTGCAAAGCTCAAAGATAAGCCCGTGCGCTTCTCTAAAACGGCAAAGCGCGGCGAACTCTTTGCCGAGGTGCTTGAATTTATCGATAAAAAGTAATATTTTGCAATACGCGGGGCGCGCCTTTCGGTGCGCCCCGCAATTTTTTGCGGCGGGCGGGCGTTTATGGCGGCGCTTGTTGCAGTACGGCGGCGCAGCGCCGCAAAAACCCGTTCGTTGCGGCATATGTGCGGGGCAATTACAAAATACGGCGGCAAAATGCGCGGCATTTTGCCGTATAAGGCCGCCGGCGCGCCATAGCCGCACGGTGAAAGGACGGTGTAAATTTCAGTTTACTTTGGTGATTGCGCCAAAAGTTGCCGCCATTTACCTTGCAATTTGCACAGCGTTATGCTAAAATATTTCTATAAGTGTAAATATTTTTATAACTGCAAATAATTTCAAACAGATAACTGTAAATTTTAAAGAGTAAGAATCATGGAAGAAGTTGAACAGCAAAAGGTAAATAAAAAGGTACTCTACTCGGCGGTGCAGCCGACGAACGCGCTCACGATAGGCAACTATATAGGCGCGATAAAGAACATGGTGGCCATGCAGGACGAATACACCTGCTTTTTTGCGATAGCAAACATGCACGCAATAACCGTGCGCCAGGTGCCCGCCCAGCTCAGGCAAAAGACGCTCTCTCTGCTCGCGCTGTATATGGCGTGCGGGCTCGATCCAAACCGCTGTACGCTGTATGTGCAGTCGCACGTGCCCTGCCATGCCGAGCTCGCGTGGGTGCTCAACACCTTTACCTACGTCGGCGAAATGGAGCGCATGACGCAGTTCAAGGATAAGAGCGCAAAACACGCCGATAATATAAATATGGGGCTCATGGACTATCCCGTGCTCATGGCGGCCGACATACTCTTATATAAGACCGACGTCGTGCCCGTGGGCATCGACCAGCGCCAGCATCTCGAGATCTGCCGCGACATAGCCATCCGCTTCAACAACATATATTCCCCCACGTTCGTCGTGCCCGAGGGCGTATACCCCAAGGTGGGCGCAAAGATAGGCGACCTTCTCGACCCCTCCAAAAAGATGAGCAAGTCGGCGGAAAATGCCAACGGCACCATCTTCATGGACGATGACAGGGATACGATAATACGCAAATTCAAGCGCGCCGTGACCGACAGCGACAGCGAGGTGCGCTACGATCCCGAAAACAAGCCGGGCGTGAGCAACCTGCTCTCCATATACACGGCCTTTTCAGGCAAGAGCATAGAGGAGGCCGAGCGCGAATTTGCCGGCCGCGGCTACGGCGACTTCAAACTTGCCGTCGGCGAGGCGGTGGCTGATAAGCTCGCGCCCGTGCAGAGCGAGCAGGCAAGGCTGCTTTCCGATAAGGAATATCTCAATTCCGTATTAAAGGCGGGCGCCGAGCGCGCCTATAAGGTGGCGTCGTCCACGCTCTCAAAGGTATACCGCAAAATAGGTTTCTATCAGCTTTAAAGGAGGCATATGTTCGGCTATATCAATCCCGACAGGCCCTACCTCTTCATAAAGGACGAAACGCTCTACAAGGCGCTCTATTGCGGCGTGTGCAGGGCGATATCAAAGGAGTGCGGGCAAACGGCGCGCACGGCGCTCACCTACGACATGGCGTTCATGTCGGCGCTCGTGCACAATATTCTGGGCGAGGACGTAAAAATAGTAAGGCGCCGCTGCCCCGTTCACCCGCTCCGCCGCCGCCCGATGGCCGACGCCGACGAGGTGACGCGCATGCTCGCCTGCGCAAATACCGCGCTCGCCTACTTCAAGTTCGATGACGACAGGCGCGACAAAGAGGCGCGCGGGGTGCTCAGATTTTTGTATAAAAAGGGCTATAAGCGCGTTTTAAAGGCGCACCCGCAGATGACAGACATCATAAAGCGGCAGACCGACGCCCAGGCGGAACTTGAAAAAGCGGGCTGTTCGAGCATAGACATGGCGTGCGAACCGACGGCGCAGATGATGCGCGAACTTTCGGAGTACGTCCTCGGAAACAAGGCCACCGAACACACCTCAAAACTCATGTATGCCATAGGCAAGTGGATATACCTTGCCGACGCCCTCGACGACTATAACAAGGACGTGAAGAAGGGCAGATACAACGTACTATATTTAAACTACGGTCAAAAAACTTTGCAAGAGGCGGTAAAAAAAGGCGAGGGCGAACTTGTGTTTATCTTCGACAGCTTATTTGCCGATATGCGCACCTGCCTTGCGCAAATTAAATTTAAATTCAATCACGACCTCACCGACAACATAATTTTGCGCGGCATACCCATAAAGACGCGCGCGCTTATGTACGGCTGCGGTCCCAGCGGGAGAAAACAGAAAAAAAATGAAGAAGTCTGACCTTGAACTTTTGGGCCTTACCGAAGGCGCCACCGAAGAAGAGATAAAGGACGCCTATACAAAACTGCGCGCAAAATACCTCGAAGACCGCTTCAAAGACGGCGAAGAGGGCAACGAGGCCGCGCGCATGCTCACCAAGCTCGACGCCGCCTATGCCGAGATAATGAGCGAACTTTCCGAGGACCAGAACGCCAAAAACGGCGGCTCCTCCTTCGAAAAGGTGGAGGAACTCATCCGCTCGGGCGATATCCAGGAGGCGCAGCGCGTGCTCGACGGCTTCAACGAGCGCAGCGGCCGCTGGCACTATCTGCAGAGCGTGGTGTTCTATAAAAAGAGCTGGATGAACGAGAGCAAAAAGCAGCTCGAAATAGCCATGCAGCTCGAACCTGACAACAAAAAATATAAGGACGCATACCGCAAGCTGAGCGACAGGTTAAAGGCGGGCACTCAGCAGGCGCAGAACCCCCAGCAGAACAACCAGGGCGTGTATGAGGGGCAGACCATGCAGCCCTCGGGCGACGAGCAGATGGGCGGCAATTTCTGCTCGTGGTGCATACAGTGCTGCGCGCTCAACATGTGCATAAACATGCTGTGCAACTGCTGCCGCTGATATCGCGGCATATCTTGTAATATCCGGCCGCGCAACGTGCGCGGCGTGACGCGGTAATTATCTGCGGCCGCGGCCGAAAGGTGCAGTTATGAAAGATAACAGAGAGCAAAACGGCGGGCAAAACGAGCCCGCGGGCAAAAATACGCAGCCCGAAGAAGAGGAAAAGGACTTTGCGCAAAACGCGCAGAGCGGCCAAAAGGGCGGGGAGTATGCCCCAAACAACGGCCAAAACGACGGGCAATATGCCCAAAATAACGGCCAAAATGGCGAAGCAGACGCAAATAAAAAGAGGGGCGGCTTCAGGCTGTGGCAGCGCCCCGAGCCAAACGCAAACAAACACAGATATTCGCGCTCCTTTCAGGTGGCGCTCGCGGGCGTCTCTTGCGCGATAGCCGTGGCGGCGCTCATCATGGGCTATTACGTCAACGTGCTCATCGGCACGGCGTACATCATCGCGCAGGTCGCGCTCATGATACCCCTCTCAAAACAGTTCTACGGCATAGACGTGCTCGCATACCTCGCCACAGTGCTGCTTGCGGCGCTCGTCGGCGGGCTCGTGGGCGCGTGGTGGCTGTTTATACCCTTCATAATGTTCTTCGGCCTGCACCCGCTCGCCAACTCCTTTCAGCTGCGCTACCGCGTGAACAGGTGGCTGGCGCTCGTCGTAAAGATGATCTGGTTCGACGCCATGCTCTTTGTAATGTATTACGCGCTCGGCGGCTTTTTGGGATTTACCGAAAGCACCTTCTGGCAGGCGATCGATCCCTATGTGTGGATAATAATTCTCGTCGCCGGCTCGCTCTTTCTGTGGCTGTACGACTACGTCATGTTCAAGGTGCAGATCTGGATAAACATGCTTGTGTATCGTATAAAAAAATAGTTTTGTTTTTTGTATGTAAGGCCGCGCCCGCAACTTTGCGGGCGCGGCTTAAAATAAATAAAAAAGGCTGCAAAAGCGTCGAAATTTTAAATTGGTGCGGCAATATGCCCCAACTAACGCCATTTGCGGCGTTAATGCCATACTATGCCGCAGATATTGCATTTTATATAATTGACGCAAGGATATGCCCCAACTATTTCGTGTTTTGCGCGGCGGCGATCTTGCGGCAATTTTAAAAACGCGCGGCAATATGCCTTAACTATTGCAATTTTACATTATTTTTCGGGAGTTTTATGAAAAAGAACGACGTCATAATTTCAACTGCATCCGGCTACGGCAGCGAGGGCGAGGCCGTGTTTGTGTGCGAGGGTTCGCCCGTGTTCGTGCCCTTCTGCATAGAGGGCGAGCGCGCCGAGGTAAAGATACTCTCGGTAAAGGGCTCCGTCGCCTACGGCAAGTGTGAGCGCCTGCTTGTCCCCTCGCCGCTCAGGGCGCAGCCCGCCTGCCCGCTGTTCACAAAGTGCGGCGGCTGCCAGCTGCAGCATATGCAGTATGGCGCGCAGCTCAGCTTCAAAACGCAGCTTGTAAAAAACACGCTCAAAAAGATAGCCGGCATAGAGGCGGATGTGCGCCCCGCGGTTGCCAGCGCGCATACCTACCGCTACCGCAACAAGCTCGTGCTGCCCGTGGGAGCTGCGGGCGAAGTCGGCTTCTATGCGCCCCGCAGTCACCGCATAGTGGCGGCCGAGGACTGCCCCATTCAGTCGGAGTGGTGCGCCAAAATAATACAAATAGTTAAGGCATATATGGCGTCCAACGGCCTCACGGGGTATGATGAGGCCGCCCGCCGCGGCGATATCCGCCGCCTTGCCGTGCGCGAGGTGGGCGGCAGGTTCATAGTGGTGCTCGTCGCCGCAAAAAAAGTCAACTGCGCCCCGCTTGCCAAAATGCTTGCGGCGGCGCTCGGCGAGGTGACGCTCCTTTTAAATATAAACAGGTCGCAGGGCAACGCAATCTTCGGCGAGGAGTGGCACACCGCCTACGGCCCCGGCTTTTTCGAGGCGGAGGATATGGGCATAAAGTTCCGCGCGGGCGCAAATACCTTTCTGCAGGTCAACGACGGCGTGCGCACCGAGCTGTATGAGCGCATCGTGGCCGAGGCCTCGGGCCATTCCGTCGCGATAGATCTGTACAGCGGCGGCGGCATGCTCACCGCCATGCTCGCCAAAAAATGCGGCGCCGCCTACGGCATTGAAATTGTAAAAGAGGCCAGCATATGCGCCGACGAACTCAAAGAGCTCAACGGCCTTTCGGGCAGCATGTTCAACATCTGCGGCAGGGTGGAGGACGAGCTCTCCGCCGTCTTTGCCAAGACTTCGGGCAGCGGGCGCGTCGTCGTGTGCGATCCCCCGCGCAAGGGCATGGAGCGCTCGGTGGTGGAGGCCATAAAGGAGTGCGGCGCCGATAAGCTCATACTCGTTTCTTGCAACCCCGCCACGTTCGCGCGCGACCTCGGCATACTTTTAGGTTCGCTCAAAGAGGAGGGCGGCGTTTTGAAAAAGACCCCAAACTATGCCGCAACAAGCGCCTATAAAATAGACTACATCCAGCCCTACGACATGTTCCCCCAAACCAAACACGTCGAGACGCTGGTAGTGCTTTCCAAGGTAAAATAGCAGGGCAGCTTATTCAAAAAAGTCTTTGAGCAAAATTATCCCGATTAAGGCTTTAACTGCCGCGGACTGTGCCGCATGAGGCAATTTTACGAGTTCTGCAAGTACGACTAAAAAGTGTCACCGCGGTGACACAATTGAGATGCTCGAGCTATTTAAAGATAATGTCGAGTTGTAAATGCCTGGAGGAACGGCTCTTTTATATGATGACGCGGCCGCTTCTGCGTGGGGTTGTTGGCGTTGCGCGTCGGCGTTAAAAATGATTAAAAACGAGGGAATAAAAATGCATAAATTTGCCGTTATTATTTATCCTGATTTTTGTCTGCAGGAGATCACCTGCCTTACGAGTGCGCTTGCCGTATGGTTCGGTGAAAAAATACAATTTATCGCAAGCGAAAATAGGGAGTACCGTAGCGAAGAGGGCTTGCGCGTATTGCCCGATAAAACCTTTGACGAGGTGAAGATAACCGATTACGAATGCGTGATAATGCCCGGCACGGTCGATCCGCTGCCCGCTCTCTTCGATGATAAACTCATCTCCTTTTTAAGTTCGGGCAAGGATAGCGACGTTGTGTATGCTGCCATATCCTCCTCGCCCGTATTGCTTGCAAAAGCCGGCGTTTTAAAGGGCAAAAAGTTTACCGCGGGCTTTTTTATGCAGATGGTCGATGCCTTCCCGTTTATCGAAAAGCAAAATTTTATACATAAAGGCGTCGTTATTGACTGCAATGTGATAACTGCCATAGGTATGTTTTTCAGGCAGTTTGCTGCGGCGGTGCTCAATAGGTTCGGCTACGATGTTGGAACGGACTTTATGGATGCCAGACCGGAAGACTATACCGAGGAGCAACTGACTTTCTATTGGTCGGAGGAAGATTACCGCGAATTTTTAGAGGAATTAAAAATTTATCAATAAATTTTACATGGTAATTTTTATCAATAAATTTTACATGGTAATTTGCGGCGAATATGTAAATGCGTATAAAAAAATATTAAAATGAAATTTTAAAAATATTTAATTCGGCGGGCCTGCATGCAGACTCGCTGTTGTATTATTTAAATTCAAATATTTTTTATTTGCTTATTTTTCATAAAATATAAATTTTGATTATACTAATGAGCCGTTGCAAAATCTGTGCCGACAGCTTGTTATGCTTTAGTGTTTTGTTGCTCGTATAAACATATTATGCTAAATTATCGCTATAAAAGTTGTATATTATCTTGCATAGATAATATGTGTATGTTATAATTATAATGATTATAAATTATAATTTGATTTAAAAATAATTCAAATATCTGTATTTATATTTATCACAGTTTTAGTTGTGTGTTATATTTGTAAAGGAGCAGGGCAAATATGGATAAAGTAAAAGTTTTAATGTTGTATGTAATGCATGATAAGCCTTTTGTTCAAATTCTTACGGATAAACTTAATGAATGGGGCATAAGTACAGAAACACTTGATAATGTTTTAAGCGCAAGTCTTTCTTGGGATGAGCAGATTAAATTGCTTATTGTTAATGCGAAAAATATCGTTATTTTTATAGCGGAGCAATCTTTAAATAGTAAATTTTTAGCACGAGAAATTCATTTGGCATATGAATATGCGAAGACAAGGGATAAAAATATTATCCCTGTTCTTGCATGTGATAATCAAGCATTAAAAGCAACACCTTTTTCATTTCTTTTAGAGTCACAACTGATAATTTATATCAAGGCCGACGGTAGTTCTGAGCATTATATAGAAGCTGCGGAGAAGATATATGACATTCTCGCTAATTCCGAAGGGAAAGAACTGCTATATGAAAAAATATCCAACTTGTCAAAAATAAATTATATTCCGGGGCTTTCGTCGAATCTGTGCGATCTTATCATGCTTCTTTGTGATGAAGCAGAACATGTTTTCACTTCTGCCGAATCTCGGCGCGGTATTTATAAGGAATTATTGCGATGCATGGAGCAATTGCAAGATTGTTTAGAACCCGGGTATTCCGATGAGGATCGTAAACTTGCTCATAAGCGATTGGATACACTTAATCGTGTGAATAAATTGCTTGGAAACAGCGACTTTCATAGCATAGATCTTTTTCTTATATCGTTCGTAATAAAAATGATTTATTTAGATTATGATATACGAAATGATATAATAGATACTTTAACAAATGGTGATGTGCATGTTGGAGATGAGTATGCTAAGGGTGCAGTGTCTAAACAAGATTTCTACTTAAAAATATATAACAGTCAAATGGTAGCTGAAAACATAACTGAAGATAATCATGGTAAATATACCGAAGATGAGGTACAGTTGATTCTTCAAGCGAAAAAATTTGTGCTTACAAATACATGCATATATATAGAAAAACATAAAGAAGCTAATTTAAATGAAATAAGTGATACTGAAAATCAACTTTATGCAATCGCCGATTATATGAAGCAGAGCAACAAATTGTTTGAACTGGTTGGCAACAATTGTTTAGCTGTAGATTTTCTTAAATGTCTAAAGACAAGCTACGAACGTTTACGAAAATATAGTGAGATAGTGGGATGTTTGGAAATTTGTGCGGAGTGTATAGAGCGTATAGCTGAAATAAATCATCAACTTGAGCAAATGGCTGAGGCGAATTTTGATGCCGGTATAGCGGAGTATGGTTTAAAAGCTTTACTTGGTTTTAGTTTGCCTGGTGCTGGTGAGTTTGATGTGTTTTTGAGCTATAAACATGAAGATGCTGATATTGCCCGCAACATCTATCATTTTTTAAAAAGCAATCTTTTGAATCCTTTTTTTGATTCAATTTCATTGCCAGAATTGTCTAAATCGGAATATGAAGATGCTATTATGAATGCAATTGAACATTCAAAGCATTTTGTTGTTGTAATATCTGATTTGGATTATTTAAAATCTTATTGGGTCGAGTTGGAAATGAAAACATTTCGACATGAGATGGTTGAGGGCAGAAAAAAGGACGCAAATTTTATTATGGTTGTAACGAAAGATGTTTTTCAGAAAATTGTTGACACTAATAAGCAATGCTTGCCGATCAAGTATCGTTCATACGAAATTATGCGTGTTGAAGATTATAAAAATTCTATCGTCAGCTATTTAAAGTAATATTACAAGAAATGTTATATTTTAATATGATATGTGCGGCTAAAGTCACTCGTAAATTTAAAAGTAATTGATTTATGGCTATTTATTGGGCACCGCTTATAGTTGATAGCGGTGCCCAGACTTTACCGAATATAGTTTTAGGGGCGCTTTGTGAAAATGGTTTTCTTGTAGTAGAAATCAATTTGCGATGACCTTTGATAGGTGTAAACATTCCTTGCCAGGCATTATGCGCCATGTTAAGTATCCCGCCGCCATTATATCGCCTTGCGCCCTGCCCGTAACGCTTTACGCATAGTAAATTTTGCAAAATTGCGAGGTGTTTGTGTTTTATATGCCTAAATTTTTTATAGTTGTATCACTTTTGTTGCAAATCGGATAAAAATACGGTAAAATGAAGTTACAGTGTTTATTTTAACACAACCTTTGGTTATTTATGGCTATGCCTTGATTTTGGGGCACGGCCGCGCCGTCTGCGCTAGTTGCGGCAGTTCTTCTGTGCCGGGCTCTCATTTTATGCCGCAATGCGGCCGCAGGCTTGGTTGTTTCGGGCATATCCAGCGGTCTTTTTGTCTGCGGGGCGGATAGTTGCAGTATATTATGCGTTATTTTGGTTTTTTAGCGCGGGGCGCACCCGCGTATCCGGGGCATATGCCCGCGTCAATTTGATAAACAGAGTTCGGTTTAATGTGTAAAGGTGACAGAGAGGGCGCCGAAGGCAACACAAACAGCTCAGGCGGCAACGTAAAAAATTTAATAGGCTCATCGCGCGCATAGCCGAGCGCGAAAAGGGCGCTTTCGAGGAGTTCTGCAACCTCTTCGGCAGGTTCATATTCCTCGCCGTAAAGGGCGTTACCGACAGCAAAGAGCTCATCGAAGAGGCCGTCGACGACGTGCTCACAAAGATATGGAACACCGCCGCAAAGCTGCCCTCAATATCCAACCCGTACGGCTGGCTGTATACGGTTTCGGTGAACTGCGCCAAAGACAGGGTGAAGAGCAGCAGGGTGTATGATGACATCGGCGACATACCGGTAGAGGATGGCGGCATAGCCGCCGTGGAGAACGGCGAGAGTTTCGCATCGCTCATCGCCTGCCTCGACGATACAGAGCGTCATGTGGTGTTGTTGCGGATAGTGGAGGATATGTCGTTCAAAGAGATATCGTCGCTGTTTGGCAGGCCTTTAAGTTCGATAACTTCGCTGTATTACCGCGCGCTCAACAAAATAAAGGAAAAACTCAACTGAAGGCGGTCCTGCCGCCTTTTTTGCGTATGCAGCGGGCGCATATAAACCAAACGGGGAAAGAAAGGAGAAAGTATGACGGAAAGGGAGATTAAACGCAGAATAAGGGCCGAGGCGGAAGGCTTCGGCGAATTTTCAGAACGGTGGAGCCGCATAGAGGGGCGCCTCGAAGCGCCCGACGGGCAAAACAGTTCGGCAAAGACGATCTGTGCCGGGGCCGGACGCGGCAGTCTGCGCGCTGCCGTGCGCCGCCTGATAGCGCGGCAGGTAAAATTTTTTAAAATTTTTTTGTGCCGCTTGCGTAAAATCGGTCATCGCAGGTCGTCTTAAATATGTAGTCGTCCGAATAGATATGCGTAGATATGCGCGCCTGCGGGGCATGCAGGCAGCGATAGCGCAATTTGCGTTTTGTGCGGGCGGTAAAACTTTGTAAAGGCGAGCACGCCCGCAGCGTCGTGATTTTCCGCGTATCCGTTGGCAGTGCAAATTTTAGCGGTTGTTGCTTGTGCTTCGGGCGCGCCTTTAAACTTTTTATTTTTTTGCGGCCGTCGTGCGGGTTTCGAGCCTGCGCGGCGGCTGAATATTTGTTCACGAAATTCTTCGGCTGGTGCCGCCGAATAATTTCCGTGAGTTTTGGGGAGCCAGCTCCCCCTTGCCCCGATTTTAGGGGCTCTCATATTATATAATCGAGGCAATTCCCCCTTTGGTGAGCCTGCTGACCGCAGCAAATTGAGTCCTGCGGCGCAGGGAAACCCTGCTTGCGACGTAAGTTATTTTAGAATAAATGCCGTGCGTTTTGCGCGCGGCATTTTACCGCATTGGTACCTCCCCTTCGAGGGACGGCGAGCAAAGCCGCTCCATCTCCGCTCAATGGCGGCAAATAAAATTTCTTTTGATTTTGCCCGCTCGGTGCGGGCGAAATTTTTGTGAACTTATTTTTTCATTTTTACCATTGAATTTTTGCGCTGTATATTGTATAATTATGGCAACAAACGGTTTTTTAATTTTTTAATATCTGTTCTTTATATATCTGATTATTTTAATTATTTTATTTTTTATAATTATTTTAATTTTTTTATGTGAGCATTCTTTTATTAAAATATCAAAATTCCGCAAAATAAAGCAAAGGAGTATGCCATGCCCGATAAAAATAATTTAATGCGGCAAGACAGCGGCTCGCTGTATGAGCAGGCCTCAAAGTGTTATCTGCTCACACCCGAAGAGGCCGAAAGGCAGTATTCGGCCGACGGCGCGCGCGGGCTCACCGACGAGGAGGCGGGGCGCCGCCTTGAAAAATACGGCCCCAACAGCTTCGAAAAGCAAAAAAAGCAGAGCATTTTAAAGCTCGCCCTCTCTCAGCTCAAAGACGTCTCCACGATAATCCTCATCATCGCGGCGGCGCTCAGCCTGGCGCTCTCCATACGCGAGTGGGAGGGCGTGCACAGCCTCATCGAGCCGCTCGTGATAATAATAATCATAGTGATGAACGTCGTGCTTGCGGTAACGCAGGAGCGCAGCGCCGAAAATGCCATAGAGGCGCTCTCCAGCCTGTCCTCACCGGTATGCCGCGTGCTGCGCGGCGGAGACGTGCGCGAGCTCGACCCCGCCGAACTCGTCCCCGGCGACATAATAAACATAAAATTCGGCGACATGGTGCCCGCAGACGCCCGCCTTTTGCGCTCGGAGAGCCTGGCCGTCGACGAAAGTTCGCTCACCGGCGAGAGCGTACCCTCCGAAAAGGACGCGGCCGCCTCGTTTGCCTCCGAAGTGCCCCTCGGCGACAGGGCAAACTGCATATATTCGGGCTGCCTGGTCACGGCGGGCAACGCCGCGGCCGTAGTCACCGCCACGGGCATGAATACCGAAATGGGCAAGATAGCCCGCTTTTTGACGGAGACCAAGCAGAAAAAGACCACCTTGCAGGTCCGCCTCGACAAGGTCGGCAAGATAATAAGCGGCCTCGCCATAATTTCGGCGATAATAATGTTCATCGTCGGCTATTTTGTATACGGTCACGAACTGTGGGAGATGGTCATGGTGGCGGTAACGCTGGCCGTCGCCGCCGTACCCGAAACGCTCTCGCTTATTGTAACTCTCATACTTTCAAACGGCGCCAAAAAGATGGCTGCCAAAAACGCGCTCGTGCGGCAGATGCAGGCCGTTGAAACGCTGGGCAGCACCTCGGTGATATGCTCCGACAAGACGGGCACGCTCACCATGAACAAGATGACGGTAAAGCGCATCTGGGCGTACGGCGGGCAGCCCGCCGCCGATGGCGACGAGTTCACAAAAGAGCAGAGCGCGCTGCTTACCGACCTCTGCCTCGCGTGCGCCGCCACCATCGGCCGCGACGACGACGGCAACGAGAAGATAATGGGCGATCCCACCGAGACGGCCATTGTGCGCCTTGCCGAGGCAAAGGGCATCGACTATGCCGCGCTGCCTTCAAAATACAAAAAGGTGGCCGAAATACCCTTCTCCTCCTCGCGCAAGATGATGACAAACGTGTATGAAGTCGAAGGGGGCTACCTCGTGCTCACCAAGGGCGCGTTCGACAGGCTGCCCTTCGACCGCTCTGACCGCAACTTCATGTATGACCTCACGGACATGCACGACAGCTTTGCCAAAGACGCGCTGCGCGTCATCGCGCTCGCATCCAAAAAGATAAAAACGCTCCCCGCCGACATATCGGAGGTGGAGAGCGGCCTCACATTCCGCGGCTTTGTGGGCATAATCGACCCGCCCCGCCCGGAGGCCGCGCTCGCCATAGCAAAGGCCAAGGCGGCGGGCATAAAGACGGTCATGATAACGGGCGACCACGCCGCAACTGCGGCGGCAATCGCGCGCGAACTGGGCATAATAGTTGCGGGCGAGGGCGTAATAACCGGGCAGGAGCTTGGCAAACTTTCAGATGAAGAGCTTGCCGAAAGCGTGGAATATTACTCGGTATATGCCCGCGTCAGCCCCGAAGACAAGATACGCATAGTAAAGGCGTGGCAGTCGCGCGGGGAGGTAGTAGCCATGACGGGCGACGGCGTAAACGACGCACCCGCACTAAAGGCCGCCGACGTGGGCGTTGCCATGGGCATAAACGGCACCGAAGTTTCGAAGAGCGCCGCAAAGATGATACTCACCGACGACAAGTTCTCCACAATAATAGAGGCGGTGGGAGAGGGGCGCAACATCTTCTCAAACATACGCAAGCTTGTGTATTTCCTGCTCGTGTGCAACATCTCCGAAATCGTGGTCATGCTGTTCGCGCAGTTCATAAACTGGGAGCTGCCTTTAACGCCCATAATGCTGCTGATAATCAACGTATTGGGCGACGGCATCCCCGGCCTGGCGCTCGCCAAAGAGGAGTCGGATAAGCGCATAATGAAGCGCAAACCCATCTCCCGCACCGAAAGTTTCTTCGGCGGCGGCCTGATGGAGGTAATAATACAGCAGATATGCGTGTTTGCCGCAGTCACCCTCGTGGGCTACTACATCGGCATGCACGTGCAGCTGGGCGACACCGCCCCCTCGCTCGCCGTAGGCAGAACGATGGCATTTTTGATTACGGGCTGGACTTCAATACTGCACGTACTCACCGTGCGCAGCCGCAGCATGCTGTATAAATACCGCGTAAAGGACAACCCGCAGCTGTATATCAGCGGCGGCGTGATGATAGTGGTGTTCGCGCTCATAGCCGCCGTGCCGCCCATAGCCGGCGCGCTCGAAATGGGCACCCTCGGCTGGCAGCAGTGGCTGATAGCGATAGGCCTCTCGCTCGTGCCCATACTCGTCGCCGAATACGGCAAGTTGTGGGACGCGATAAAGTCGCGCAATATCGAGCGCACGCGCGTCAAATAATTAAATAGCGTGATATAGCTAAGGCGCGCCCGCGGCAAAATGCCGCGGGCGCGCATTTTATATGTTGTGCGCACTTTAAAAAGGGGCGGCGATATGTGCAAAAAGGGCAAATTTTGTTTGCTCTCTGCCGTAAGGGGCGCTTTTTTTGCGGAGCGCGCGTTTGCTTGCAATGCGGCGCGTTAAATGTTACAATATTTACAAGCAAAAAAATAAAAAATGCGGCGCACGCCGCAAAAGGATGTTTATGCAGGGCGCGATATTCGATCTCGACGGCACGCTGTTAAATTCCATGGGCTTGTGGAGGCACGCGGGCGAAATTTATTTGAAGAACCTGGGCATCACGGCCGAAGAGGGCCTTGCCGACACCATCTTAAAGATGACCATACGCGGCGCGGCGCAGTACCTCATCGAGCGCTACTCGCTGCCCTGCTCGGTAGAGGAGGCGGCCGGCGGCATAAACGGCGTTATGGAGAGCGCGTATGCCACCGTAATAACCCCCAAGGAGGGCGCGGAACAGCTCTTGCAGGCGCTCTTCTTACGCGGCATACCCATGGCCGTCGCCACGGCGACCGACAGGTACCTCGTTGAGATAGCGTTGGGGCGCCTCGGCCTTATTAAGTATTTCAAGGGCATAGTCACCTGCACAGAGGTGGGCGTGGGCAAGCGCGACGGCGCCGACGTGTATGAGGCCGCATTAAAGCTCACCGGCAGCGCAA
This sequence comes from uncultured Clostridia bacterium, assembly GCA_944330115.1. Lineage (GTDB taxonomy): Bacteria > Bacillota > Clostridia > Christensenellales > Borkfalkiaceae > Coproplasma. Next base: position 131,589 of record CALVIN010000003.1, on the reverse strand, counting down.
AAAAGCATACATGGGTATTTGAAGATTCCCCCCACGCCGCGCGCACGGCAAGCGCCGCGGGCTTTATGGTGGCGGGAGTGGAGGACGACGACGGCAAAAACGATATCGCCGAGCTGCAAAAATACTGCGACATCTTCCTTTCAAGCCTGCTGCCCACTGAGAGCGTGCTCAAAAAAATAGCCGACTTTGAGGCAAAAAATAAATAAAATTAAATTGCAATTAAAAATAAAATAAAATAAAAATAACAATGTACCGCCCGAGGCAAAACCTCGGGCGGTACAAACCTTTTCTCCCAAAAAATCGCGGTATATGCCGCACTTTGTTGCGCAAAAATAATAATTAAATTTAAATTTGAATTTTAATTTATTTTTTTATAAAATATTTTGTAATATACCGGCGCAAATTTCTTCTTGTCCTCGCCGCGCGGCTTTGCGCGCCTCTCGGCGTTTATCACCAAAAAGTCATGGTCCTCCGCACCCTCGGGCGAGGTAAAGCTCTGCACCCTCAAATACAGCCCGTCCGCCTTTTTGCGCCTTGCCGTGTGCCGCTCGCGCGCTTTGAACACCGTCATAAGCTTAAGCCCCTCTATATCGCCCTCCTCAAAGGGGGTATAGCCGCACTCTCTTATCGCGCTCTCCACGCCCTCGGCGGTCGCGGGCCTGTTCAGTTTTTTAAGCATGCGCCCCTTCATATGCGGCATTATATCACACCGCGCCGCAAAAGTAAAACTGTATATTTAATTTTCAAACTTTTGCGCCACCTTTTCAAGCAGGCTGCGTATTTCAAGGTGCTGCGGGCAGTGGCTCTCGCACGCGCCGCACTTTATGCAGTCCGAGGCCTTCCCGTGGGATGCGGCGTAGTTCTCGTAATAGTTCTGTTGCGTCGTCCAGCCCTCTCTGTTCTCTATCAGCTCAAGGTTGTAGAGTGAAAAGTAGTCGGGTATGGGTATGTCCATCGGGCAGTTCTCCGTGCAATACCTGCACGCCGTGCACGCTATCGCGCCCGTGCCCTTTATTATGCTCGCCACCTTCTTCACCGCCTCAAGCTCCTTTTTGTTTAGCGGCTCAAAGTTCTCCATAAAGGAGGTATTGTCGTCAAGCTGCGCCATGTTCGACATGCCCGAAAGCACCATAAACACGCCGTCGAGCCCCGCGGCAAAGCGTATCGCCCAGCTGGAAACGCTCCTTTCGGGCGCTATCGCCTTAAAAAGTCCCGCGGCCTGCTCGGGTATGTTCGCCAGCGTGCCGCCCTTAACCGGCTCCATAACTATTATCGGCTTGTTGTGCTTGCGCGCGACTTCCCACAATCTCCGCGACTGCACGCCTTCGCTCTCCCAGTCGAGGTAGTTTATCTGCAACTGCACAAACTCGGCATCGGGGTGTTCGGTGAGCACCCTGTCGAGCATTTCGGGCGTGTCGTGGAAGGAGAAGCCGTAGTGCTTTATTCTGCCCTCGGCCTTAAGTTTGCGCGCAAAGGCGAAGGCGTCGTACTTCTGCACGGCGTCGTAGTCGCCCGAATTTATGTTGTGCAGCAGGTAGTTGTCGAAGTACTCCACGCCGCACTTTTCGCACTGCTTGTCGAATATCTTTTGCATATCCTCGGCGCAGGTGAGCGAAAATACCGGCAGTTTTGTGGCAAGTTTATAGCACTCGCGCGGGTATCTCTTCACAAGGCACTCGCGCACGGCTATCTCGCTCGTGTGGTTGTGATACATCCACGCCGTGTCGAAGTATTCAAACCCGCGCGCAAGGTATGTATCCACCATCTTGTTCACCTGCTCAAGGTCGATATTTGCCTGGTCGTCGCTGAGCAGCGGCAGGCGCATCATTCCGAATCCTAATTTTTTCATCTTTCCTCCCTGCGCGCGCAACTTTAATAGGTGCTGCGTGCGCCTTATGGCCTCTTCGGCCTTGGCGGGGTCGGTTATGTATGCCGCCGTCTGCTCCATGGGGCAGGGGCCCGTCCCCGCGCGGTTGATTATGTATTTTGTGCGCGTGCCGTAAAAATACCGCACGCCGTGCTCTTCAAACGCGGCAATGGCGCCCTCGCTCATCACCTCGCCGAAGGCCTCCTTCACGCCGCCGGCTATCATCAAAAGGGCGGCGGCCCTTCCTATAACTCTGTCCGCGGCCGAGGCGCCGTCAAGCAGCGCGCGGTCGCTCTCATTCATGTCTGTAAGCGGCTGCACGCCGCGTTCGTAATAAACCCTCTCGCGCTTTCCGTTTACCACGGCAAGCGTCGCCCTGCCGCACAGCAGCTTCTTCGCCCTCTCAATCGCGGTCATGTTTTATCGCCATAGATAGGAGCAATACTATAATTGGCACTATCGCCGCCTGCACATACAGCCCCGCAAGGCCGCTGTATATGGCGCTCCACACCTCGTTCGCGCCCTGGCCGAATATCACGGCCGCTACAAAGTAGATAAACCTGCCGCTGATCTGCGCGCATATCACCGCGGGGAAGGCCCACAGCGCGTTGCGCTCTATCCTCTTTGCAAACAGGCCGGAGATAAGGCCGAATACGCCCAGCTCCACTATCATATAGGGCAGCCTTGCCGCGGCGGGCATGGCGCTGCCTAAAAATAGCGAGGTAAAGGCAAAGCTCGCAACGGGGGAGAGCATACCCACGCCCAGGCCCCACTGCCAGCCCAAAAGGCAGCCCGCAAGCAGCGCGGGCGCATACATGGGCAGCCAAACGGCACCTGCGGCGCTTCCGCCCGGCATGTGCGCTATCTGCGGCAGCGCGGCCGCCATAACGATGAGCAGCACGGCCACAGTACCCTTTACGGTGAGCCTCACCGCCGCGCTCTTGCCCCTTAAAATGGCACTCAACATAAAAAACTCCTTAAAAATTACTTTTCTTAAATTATATAATTTAAAGTTTGCTTTATGTCAATAGCAAATTTAAAATTTTCACTCAAAATGTTTACGCGCGATGTTTACGCGCGGCAATTAGTGTGGTACAATAAGTGTAATAGTTCACGAATCTTTTGCGCGGGCCGCACAGCCGCTCTCGTCCCGCAAAGGGAGGTAAAAAGAGGGGGCGGCATTAGCCGAAGAATTTTGTGAATAATATAAACAATGGAGTAAAAAATGGAAGATTTTTGGAAAAGTATTCAAGATTATTTCAATAATTTTCTGTATGACGGCGGCATAACCATCGTCCGCACGCTGGCCTTCGCCCTGCTCGGGCTGGTCATTCTCAAAATTGTGCGCATGATAGTCCGCAGGGCGGCTTTAAAGAGCAAGCTCGATAACGCCGCCGCCACCTTCATCATCTCTATGATAACGGTGGTGCTGTATATCGCCCTCGTCATAGTGGTGGTAAGTTCGCTCGGCATATCCACGGCGGGCATAATCGCCGCCTTCTCGGCGGTAGCCCTTGCGGTCGCCCTCGCCTTAAAGGACAGCCTTGCAAGCCTTGCAAACGGCGTTATAATAATCTTCACCAAGCCGTTCAAAAAGGGCGATACCATAATGATAAACGGGCAGGAGGGCACCGTGCAGGATATCCGCCTGTTCAACACCAAGATACTCACCTTCAACAACGAGGAAGTTATAATACCCAACAGCGACGTGCTCTCCGAAACGCTGGTAAACGAGAGCAACCGCCCGCTGCGCCGCGTTGAGCTGCCCTTCTATATCTCATACACCGCCGATGCAAACAAGGTGCGCAGCGAGGTGCTCAGGCGCATGGAGGAGAGCGACCAGATAATAAATTCCCCCGCGCCTGCCATCTGCTTCGATACCTTCGGCGAACTCACCGTAAAGTGCACGGCGTACGCCTGGGCGCCCGTGGAGGCCTATTTCGACGCAAAGAACGCCGTAAGGGAGATAATTTACGCCGTAATACGCGAAAACAAGGCCGAGCCCTCGGCGCGCAGGGTGCTCGTCGATTACGACGGCGCCGCTACAGTCGCGCTGCTGCCCGAAATGACGGATAGCGCCGACGCGGCCGCAAATACCGCAAATACCACAAATGCAGATGCCGCAACTGCTAAAAAGGAGGCCGACGATGAATAACCTGTTTTTAAGCGCCCTTCTTTCCGCAGACGCCGCAGCAGAAAGCACGCGCGACATATGGGACGTGGTGCCGCAGTATATAACCTTCGGCGTGGTGATAGTAATAAGCATAGTGCTGCTCGTCATTCTGCACAAAAAATCGCGTCTGCCCCGTCACTCCGAACTCAAAAAGCAGGTGGCGTCGCTCGCCGCCGATATCGCCGCGATAAACCCCGGCGCAAAGAGGATAGACTTTATAAAGAGCGTTTCGCGCGCAATGTATAAGGCCGACAACATCTCCTACGACGCAAACATGCTCGCCGAAAAGGAGAGGTATGGCGACCTCGGCACCGTTTCCAAGCTCATAGCCGACGCCCGTGCCGAGCTCTCGGCATATAAGTTCGGCGCAAGGGAGCCGGATGAGGGCGAGGGCCTTGCCGCCGCCGCGCAAAAGGTGCAGGCCGCGCTTGCCACCCTCGACAACATCATCGAGCGCGACAGCGAGCTCAAAAGCCGCAAGTAAATAATAATTATATATGTATGCGTATGCGTGCGCGCCCGCGCGGGATATCCCGCGCGGGCGCGCACGCTATACTGCTATATAAACAGGGCGCGCGGACGCTTACATACGCTTGCAGACGCATAAAAACGCTTCGTAAAAAAATTTTTTTAAAACCTGTTTTAAACGGTTCGGCGGGTATTATATATAAAGTGAAAAAAGAATCAAGGCTAACGACCCGATCCTTTAAAATAAGTTTTTTAAAGGAGATCAAAATATATGAAAAACTATTTACAGAAAAGAAATTCTTATCCCCGCGACCCGTTCTTTGATGCTTTCGACGATTTCTTCAAACCTGTATTTTACGATGAGAGCATCGACAGTATGCGCACAGATATAAAGGAGACGGACGACGGCTATCAGCTCGATGTCGAAATGCCCGGCTTCGATAAAAAGGATATAAAGGTATCTCTGGAAAACGGTTACCTCACGGTAAGCGCCACCAAGAACTCGAAGGAAGAGGAAAACAAAGACAAGAACGAAAGGTACATCCGCAAGGAGTGCTCGGTAAGCTGCCAGCGCAGCTACTACGTCGGCGACGAAGTAGAGCAGGGCAGCATAAAGGCCAAGTACGAAAACGGCATGCTTTGCCTCACCGTTCCCAAGAGCGAGCCTAAAAAGCTTCCTTCCCACAACATCGAGATCGAGTAATTCTATCGCGATCGCATAAAAAGGCGGCACACGGCTTGCAAAAAGCACAAAAATTTTCCTTAAAGGAGGCGGCTCATGAAAATGGTATTCAGAACTGCTAAAAAGACAAATGCGTCGGAGGAAAATCCGCCCGTTTAGTTTAACCCGCTGCGCAGTCGCATAGTGATTGCCGCGGTGCAAAATTGACTACACTCCGCCAAAAGGCGGTAAGCACGTAAATCTCTCCTTAAGAAAATTGCCGAAGCGTTTTAAAAAACGCTTCGGCAAAAGTTTTTTAGGGGTTCACGAAATTGTTCGGCTGGTGACGCCGAACAATTTCCGTGAGTTTAGGGGAGCCAGCTCCCCCTTGCCCCGATTTTAGGGGCTCTCATATTATATAATCGGGGCAATTCTCCCTTTGGTGAGCCTGCTGACCGCAGCAAATAGGGGCCTGCGGCGCAGGGAAATCCTGCTTGCGACGTTATTTATTTTTGAAATACCCCTCCCGATTTGCCTTGCTTCGATTCGGCAAATCTACCTCCCTTTTGAGCGGGAGGTTATTTTTTTGCCGTATTGGTACCTCCCCTTTGTGGGACGAGCGAGGCATTTCATAGCACAGCGGACACCCACTGTGCGTGCCGAGCGACAAAGTAAAGCGCATATGTCAGGCGCGAACGGTGACCGCGCGAGGAGCGCAAGCGACGACACTCTGCCGCGTGAGCGAAGCGCTGCTCTGCCAAGGAGACCCATTTAGGGGTTTCGGCGATGGCCCCTTTGGGAAACGGCAGAACGCGGCGGTGTTTATCTTGCACCATGCGAGACGGAATTGAAGGAAGGGCTTCACTTGTCGCCCCTATAGTGGGAGATGAAAAAGCGGCACGCCTTGTCGTCCTTCAAAAGGGAGACGATAGGAGTGTAACATTGTATGCCATAGGGATGGTTGCGATAAATATTTTTACTTATACGTTATTTTAATTAATATCTTTAATTTTGAGTGCAAATTTCTTCTATTTGCTTAATTGCTTGTAATATTTCATTTTCTAATTTAAAGGCAGAGTGAAGTATTGCGCAATAGTTTTCATCTTCCTCCGATAGATTTTCCATGTTTTGTATCGCAAGTTTAAGTTGGTTGCATTGGTTGTTAAATTGATTGCATAGAGGATTTTCCGCTTTGTAGTTAATATGATTTTTAATTGATAGAGCAATGGACAATAATTTAGTAAATTGCTTCTGCAGAGAAGTAGAAGTAACTAAATTGGTTTCAAAATAATTTAAAGATTGCTTTATTTTATCTTGCATTTTAAGCTTTTTTTGTAGCTCATCAGGTAAAAGTATTCTATAATCATCTACCGAGCTTAAACATCCGCGAATTTGTATGCCTTCTACCGGATAAGCCATGGGAGTAGCATCGAGGTCAATTTGATGGTTTAGCCAAACAGCAACTATTTTATCTGAATGCTCATGTTGAAAATAATGAATCGCTCGTAATAGCTCTTTTTCTACCCAAACAGACCAAATAGAAGAATTTGAAAGAATTATTATAAATTGTTGAGCATTCTGTATTGCAAGTTCTATTATGTGTGCATAATTCATTCCATGCGGAATGTCACGCGGAGCCATCCAACATTTTATGCCGGCTCGTTCGATAGCATTTCGTATTTGGTAAACAAATTTATAGTCTTTAGATGAGTAGCTTAAAAAATAGTAATTATCTTTTTGGAATCCTCCATCACGCATTGTTCCCAACATATCTCTAATTGTTTGCTCGCTAAAATCATTAAAGGAAGGCATTATTAGTTCGGCATAAAAATTATCCAGATCTCTTTTTGCCACTATCTTATCATATGCATCTTTTCCTAAATTTATAGTATAGCGTATAAATGGTGTTATGGTTCTGTTATTTCTAATTATGTCGTCAAGGTTGTATGCTGCAAAATCATTAGGAATAATTTTGCCGTTTTTATCTAAATTGAAAAGAAGTAATTCGCATTCACCGCTATAACGCCACTGTATGGCATTATTCTCTTCAATTTTTTTGTAGCAATCAAGGAAATCATCTACATAAAATTGCACAGTACCATATTTGGGTATTTCAAAATTATCATGAGGTCCCCCAAAGTCGATATTTATTTTTGAAATACCTTCAGTCGTATTTATAAAACCTGGTATAAAATATACGCAGTCGGCACCAGAATCTTTATGAAAATAATACAGATTATCAAGCAGCTTTATGCTTGCAGGTGTTAGATCTTTTGGATTAAAAATAATTACATAATACCAAAACTGATTTCTGTTGTATATAGTTTCTTGACAAAGATCTTCATAAGTTCTAACACAAAGCATAAATTTCTCCTTTATCACAAATTATAAAGATATTTAAACATATAAATACATTTCTATTTTAACACAATTTTGTTTTGCTGTCAATGGACAACAAATAAATTTATTACAATGCTTAATAAAAAACAAATCAAAAATCAAATCAAATAAAAAATAAAATCAAATTAAAATTTAAATAAAATTTAAATAAAATTAAAAAATAAATTAAATATTTAATTAAATAAAAATTAAGGGCGGCGCGCAAAAATTTGCGCGCCGCCCGTTCTTTTAATTTGACCGTGCAGCTGTTTATTTTTATAAATAAGGCCATTATGGCCGTTATTTTTTCGGCCGTTAATGCGGTTCGCGCCGCGGCTTATTTTAAGCTTTTTTCGGCTAATTTAAGTTATTTACGCGTTTTTAACAAGCTCAACAACTTCCTTGGTCTTTGCCTCTATCTCTTCGGGCGTGCCCTTCATCATCCAGCTGCCGCCGCAGGCGATTATCTTGTCGTATGCAAGATACTCAAGGATGTTGTCGGCAGAGATGCCGCCGGTGGGCATTATCTTAAGATAGGGGAATGCCGCGCAGATGGCCTTTATCGTCTTAAGTCCGCCGTAGTTGGATGCGGGGAAGAACTTGAGGGTGGTAAGGCCCTTTGCAATGGCAGCCATTGCCTCGGTGGGGGTAACTATGCCGGGCAGGTAGAGCATTTCGTGCTCCGCGCAGCAGTCGGCAACTTCGGGCGAGAAGCCGGGGGAAACGATGAACTGCGCGCCTGCAACTATCGCCTGCTCGCACTGGTTCTTGTTTATAACCGTGCCCGCGCCGATGAGCGCCTCGGGGAAGTTGTCTGCGGCAAGTTTGATGGCCTCGGCCGCGCACTCGGTGCGGAAGGTGATCTCCGCGCAGGGCAGGCCGCCCTTAACGAGCGCCGTCATCTTGGGCATAACCTCGTCGATAGAGTTGAAAACTACGACGGGTACCACTTTTGTCTGAGCTATTTTTTCAAGCATCTGCTCTTTTGTCATGATATAACCTCCGTATATACAGATTTTTTTATGTATTTTAAGTTCCGCCGCAGCCTCTTCGCCGCGCGCGGTGGGGGAGGGGTAATTTTCACCGCCCCCGTTCACTCAGTATTTTAACACATCCCTTGCGCGATTGCAACAGCTGAATTTATTTTCGCACAATTATTTTTTTATACCTGTATTGAAATATATAAAAACTCATGTTATAATAAGATAAATTTTTAATTATTTGCGTCAGTGGGAAGACATGATAGTTAAAATAGCCCTTTTGGAGGACGAAGAAGAGGAGTGCGTCCTCACTGAGAGCATGCTCGGGCGGTTCTTTTCGGCCGCGGGTATCGACTATGAAATAGTCCACTTTGTGGATGCCGAAAGTTTTTTGTCGCACGGCAGCGCGTTTACCGATTTTCATCTGCTGCTGATGGATATAATACTTCCCGGCAGCAGGCAAAACGGCATCGACCTTGCGCGCGAGGTGCGCAAGGCCAACCGCGACGTTGCCATAATGTTCATAACAAAGACGGTACAGTTTGCCATAAACGGCTACGAGGTGGACGCCGTCGACTATGTGGTAAAGCCGCTCGTGTATGAAGATTTCGCATTAAAATTAAAAAAGGCCATGCGCTACATTCTGCTGCACACCGAAAAGTTCATCGTTCTCAACACCAAAGGCGGCGCCGTGCGCATAGGCGAGAGCAGGATATATTATATCGAAGTGATGCTGCACTACCTTGTGGTGCACACAAAAAAGGGCGACATCACCGTGCGCGGCAGCATGAAGAGCATATTGCCCCTTCTTTCGGCAAGTTTTGCGCGCAGCGCCAACAGCTACATAGTAAACCTGCGCCACGTTGAAAACGTAAAGGATAACACCGTCACCGTTCACGGCGTGCCCGTACCCATAACAAAGTCGTACAAGGCGGAATTTCTGCGCGCGTTCAGCGCCTATAACGGAGTGATGTAATGTCGATAATCGGCTTTTGCACAATGCGGCATATTCTGGTAGCCGCCGAAGTGTTGCTCTGTGAATTTGTTTTCATATATGGCTATGAGCGCCGCAAAAAATTCTGGCTGCGCGCCGTTTTGGCTTTTTTAGGCGTTATGTTGGTCGCCGTCGGCTGCGGTCATCTTATGTCTTTTACCATAACGGGCATAGAGGACGGCAACTACACGGTGATGTCCTGCATATGTTACTTTACGACATTTTTGGCTAGCGTGTGCGGCTATTTCGCCTGCTACCGCATACGCGCAAGGCAGCTGTGGTTTTGCGCCGTTTCGGGCTACTGTATGCGCCAGCTCATATTCTGCTGCTATATCTTTATAATAACCGTGCTCTTGCCAGAATTTAATCTGCTGAACATAGAATACACAAGCTGGGCGGCCGCCGGTATATATCTGTTCATTTACGCCGCTTTGTTTGCGTTGTGCTTCTTTATCTTCGTGCGGCCCATATCGCGCAGCCGCGACTACGACGTTGGCGTAAGCGTGCTCGTCATGTTTGCCGTCGTGCTCTTTGTAAACGTAATAGTCAACGCCGTGAGCGAACTATACAGCCAGGAGCATTTTCAGTTATATGTAATAGGGCTGATAATCGAAATAGTGTGCATGACGCTCATTCTTTTTGTGCAGACGCTGCTTTTAGACAGGCTTCAGCTCACGCACGAAAAGCAGATAGTAAACACCATTCTGGAGCAGCAGGAGAAACAATATAAGTTTGCCGAAGTGAACGCCGAACTTTTGAGCATAAAAGCGCACGACTTAAAGCACCAGGTGGCGGTATTGCGCGCGGGCGGCGAGGAGGCCGAAAAGCTGTTGCGCTCGATAGAGGACGTTACGGGCGCGTATGACACGGTGATAAAGACGGACAACACCGCCGTAAACATAGTCATCTCCGAAAAGTGGATGTATTGCAAGGCGCACGGCATAAATCTTTCGTGTATGTTAAATGCCGATGCGCTCGGCTTTATGGAGAATATCGACGTATATTCGCTGCTCGGCAACCTGCTCGATAACTGCATAGAGGCGGTGGAGGGGCTGGAGAGTGCCGAACAGCGCGTGATATCGTGCAACATAGCCGATCATTCCGGCGTCGTGTCGGTGGCCACAAAGAACTATTTTTCGGGAGAACTCGCAATAAAGGACGGTTTGCCGCAGACCTCCAAGAGCGACAAAACGAGCCACGGCTTCGGCACGCGCAGTATACGCAGGATAGTCGAAAAATACGGCGGTTCGGTATATATGAGCGCCGACGACGGCATTTTTAACGTAAATATAACCTTCAGCAGATAAAATATGCGGGCGGCTAAAGCCGCCCGCTTTGCTTTTAATTGTGTATGCCAAAAAATTTGTAAGAGTTTGTTATTACTTAAAAGATAAATGGCAAGTTAATTGACAAAAAACAACAAATTGTGCTACAATTTTATAAGAATAATTTTTGCTGTCTGCTTAAAAGCAGAATCAGCGGTGACGGAAGATGGACACGGGATACAATGTATTTATATGTTACAGAGGCGATAAGGGTGGCTGGTTAGGTTCTAACATATATTCTGAATTAAAACTATATACAAAGGACAAGTTAAAACTGTTTTTTGCGCCTAAATGCATCAGCAAAGGTGAAAATTTTAAAAATCGCTGCATGGAAGTCGCAGGGAATGTCAATCTTATGATAATTATTCTTTCCCTCGGCTTTTTTGACGATTGCAAAAATGCTGACGACATCGTAATGTGCGAACTGCAGTCTGCCTTGCACAACGAAAATACCCGTTTTTTGCCTATAATCATGCCGGAGTTTGACTTTAAAGATGTGGATCTTACACAGTACTTTTCCGACATAGAGATAGACAGAATAATACATATCAATCCAATAAAATATACCGATGTGTATTCATTCAGTTCCGTTGAATTGCTTGCGCCTATTTTGCGGGAGAGGGCAGGCTTTGAGTATGCCGCCAGGAACGAAGAAAAATTTAAAAGGCGCACTCATATCACACAGTCTGAAAGGAATAAGATGTTTTCAGACACAAACGCCACCGAAAAGAACAGGCTTAAAGAACAGCAGCAGCTGTTGCTGAAATTCGATATGCCCGTTTATGAAAAACTGCTTAAGGGAAAGAAAAATTTGTGCGTGCTCGACCTCGGTTCTAGCAACGGCACGGCGCTGATGAGCAGGCTGGGCGGCAGGCAGGAAATAGCAAAAATCGTAGGTTTGGAATTTGACAGCGTATCCGTGCAGCACGCTAATGAGAAATACGGCAGCGAAAACGTAAAATTTTTTTGTTGCGATATTGAGGCGGAAGATTTCGAGGACAGGCTTGCGGGCATAATGGAAGAAATGGGCATAGAAAAGTTCGATTTTATAAATATGCTCGCCATTATTTCCCACTTAAAATCGCCGTCAAAGGTATTGAAAACAGTAAAAAAATACACAAGTTTGGGCGCAAAACTTATTGTGCGCAATATCGATGACGGAATGAATATTTTTTATCCCGACGAGAATCAGCGCTTCGAACATGCTATTTCGCTGTTATCGCAATGCGAGGCCACCGGCTACCGTTATTCCGGCCGTGAACTCTACACTCTGATGACGCGTAGGGGGTATAGGGATATAACGCTTGAAAAGTGCGGGCTTTCGACTGCCGGCATGACCTATGAGGAGCGCGAAGCTTTTTTTGACGTCATATTTAAATTTATAAAACAAGGAATACGCACCGAGGCGGCAAACAATCCCGCGGATATAAAGCTCCGCAGAGAAAAGGAATGGCTGGAAGAGGAGTATGACGAACTTGAAGAAGAGTTTATGTCAAACGACTTTTTCATGCTGTTCGGCTTTATTTTATTCAGCGCTACGGTGTAAAAGAATGCATGCATATGAAGAACGATAATTTGACCATAAGAAAATTGGATGTTGGTTATATCGGGGCAATGCTCGATATTCAGGAGGAAGTAATTGCGGCGCTTCCCAATCCCGATCTTCTCAGGCGCAATACCTATCAGACGCTGGAAGTGTGTTTTTTGCCGCCCTCGCTTGTGCTGGGCGCCTTTGACGGTGATAAATTTGTAGGTTTCGGTATTCTGTATATTGCCGGGGAAGACAGCGAAAATCTTGCATATTCGCTCGATAGCCACGGCGATTTGTGCGAGTACGCAAACGTAAAGTTAGTGATCGTGCGCGAAGGCTACCGGGGCAACGGATTGCAGCGCAGGTTTGTAAAACTTTTTGAAGAATATTCTAAGAACGCCGGCATAAAGGTGCTGCTTTCCACCGTTTCCCCTCTGAACGGATACAGCAGCAGGAATCTTGAGATGAGTGGCTTTAAAGTGGTGAAGGAACTTAAAAAGTATGGTGGTAAAGAGAGATATCTCTACTATAAAAATATAGAATAGCGCCAATATGGTTTGATATTAAAAGACGGCTGCATAGCAGAGCGCAAGTTGCATAATTGGCGGCCGATACATTTGATATATAATAATTATATATTGTCAGCGATCAATGGCGGGCGGCCAAAGCCGCCCGCTTTGTTTTTTACTTTCTATATTAAGTTTAAGGAGGCGCCGCAGTTTGCGGCGCCTCTTTCTATGTTTCGCGCGCCTTCGGCGCGTTTTTTTAATTCCGTGCCTAAATCGGGGGCAACCGTGCCAGCGGTATTGTGCTTTTAAATGTTTGGCATTATCATATGCGTGTAAAAAAATTAACATTTCGGGCACACTGAAATGACAGGAGGAAAATTATTATGAAAAAACTTGGCAAAATTGTTGCGGTGGCGGCAGCGGTGGCATCTTTAACGGCGGTGACGGCAAGCCTTGCGGCCTGCTCGGGCGAGAGCGCCGAAATAGAGAACACCTTTGTTGTGAGCGAAACGGGCGAGAATGCCTACGGCGGCTCTGACTACACCGTATACGGCCTCAATATCATGAGCGACGGCACCTATGAAATGGTGAAGACGGTATATGTATATGCCTACAGCATGAATCTCGGCACCTACACATATCAGACATTCGGCACCTACACGGCGGGCACCAGCGTAGACGGCTACACCCCTTACGAACTTTCCGAGGCAACGCGCGTTATACTCAACGCCTATTCGCTTGCCGGCGGCTTCGATATACATATCGATACGCAAACTTCCACCTATCCCGTAGAGATGCCCGCACAGACAGAGGGCGAGCAGAACATGGCGCAGTCCGCCGACGACGTCATCGACGCATACGGCGCAGCCATGACTGTATACGTTGCTACCGACGGCAACATTCTCTCGCTCACCAACCCCAACGCATAATCGGCATACGGCAAAAGGGAGGAATATAAGTTGAAAAAATTACTTTTGTCTAAAACCAAGGCGATAGTGGTGATGGCCGTCAGCGTGTTCGTTGCCGTGCTTCTCATCGTCGCCACGGTGGTGACGGGTATATACAGCGGCCTTATAACGGTGTTCTTAAGCGACGGCGGCACCGTTTCGTCCGAAGAGGGACAGGAGGCCTGCGAACAGATAGTGGCGGAGGGGCTCGTACTTCTCAAAAATGAAGATAGCGCTCTTCCCCTCGGCGAAGACGAAAAGAATGTGGCCCTTCTCGGCCAGAACAGCGTCGATTTCGTATATGGCGGCGCAGGCTCGGGTTCGGTAGATTCTTCCAAGGCACCCACCTTAAAGGAGGCGCTCGAAGAGAGCGGCTTTACGGTAAACTCCACGCTTTGGGACTTCTATGCCACGGGCGCGGGCAGCTCCTACCGCAAGGAAGTGCCCAACGCCTCGGGCGAAGGCGACTTTGCCGTAAACGAGGTGCCGCAGAGCGTGTTTACCGATTCTGTAAAGAACAGCCTCAACAACGACGACGTGGGCATAGTGGTATGGGGGCGCAACGGCGGCGAGAGTGCCGATATCCCCACAACGCCTCTTGCAAGCGGATATCTCTATCTCGAACCGGACAAGGATGAGCTCGACACCCTCGCGCTTGCGTGCGAAAAATTCGATAAAGTCATACTTTTAATAAATGCCAACAACCCCATGGAGCTGGGCGTTTTAGACGACCCCGCATACGCCAACGTAAAGGCGGCCATGTGGGTGGGCGGCGTCGGCCAGGAGGGCATGTACGCCATAGGCGAAATTTTAAACGGCAACGTAAACCCCTCTGGCAGGCTGGTAGATACCTATGCCTACGATTCGCTCAGCGCGCCCTCGGCATACAACATGGGCAGCTTCGACATAACCAATAGCGCCGAAGTTACCGACTATGCAAACAACGCCTCGCACTATATTGTATATCAGGAGGGCGTGTATGTCGGCTACCGCTACTACGAGACAAGGTATGAAGACGCCGTTTTAGGCCAGGGCAACGCGGGCGACTTCAACTACGACGAGGTGGTGCAGTTCCCCTTCGGCTACGGCCTCTCATACACCACCTTTGATTGGAGCGGCTATACCGTCACCGAAAATGACGACAGCTTCACCGTAAGCCTCACCGTAACAAACAGCGGCAGTATGGCGGGCAAAGAGGTGGTGCAGGTGTATATGCAGTCGCCCTACACCGAATACGACGTTGAAAACGGCATCGAAAAGCCCGCGGTAGAGCTTGCAGGCTTCCACAAGACGGCCTCTCTCGCTCCCGGCGAATCGGAGGAGGTGACTGTCACCGTCGAAAAGGAGCAGCTCAAGGCGTATGATTCCAAGAGCGCAAAAACTTATATCGTGGACGCGGGCGACTACTACATAGCCGCAGGCAAAAACGCGCACGACGCGCTCAACAACATACTCGCCGCCAAGGGCGCGGATGTCGAGGGCAACGACGGCCTCGTGTATAAGTACGAACAGGCCGAGCTCGATACCCAAACTTATTCAAAGTCGACGGCAACGGGTTATGAAATAACCAACCAATTCGACGACGCCGACGTAAATTATTACGAGGAATGCACCTACCTTTCGCGCAGCGACTGGCAGGGCACCATGCCGGCTTCCGCCTTCAAAAACGGCAGCTGGGAGGCGAGCGATGAGATGATAGCCGACCTCAACTGGTACCGCGGCGACGAGGTGATAAACGACAGTTCCGCCGTTATGCCCGAGCTGGGTTCCACGGACACCTCGTTCAAAGTGCAGGACATGACCGAGGCCGACTACGACGACGAGAGGTGGGACGACCTTCTCAGCCAGCTCAGCTGGAGTCAGATAACGCGCCTCGTGCGCCTCGGCGGCTATTCGACCATACAGATCGACGCGATAGGCCTGCCCGCCACGCAGGATAAAGACGGCCCTTCGGGCATATCGGGTACCCTCGTAGGCGGCACCAGCACCATGGCATGGCCTGTAGAGGTAGTAATGGCCTCCACTTGGAACGAAGAGCTGATGGAGCGCATGGGCGAACTCATCGGCGAAGACAGCATAGGCGCGGGCGTCACTGGCTGGTACGCTCCCGGCGCAAACATTCACCGCAGCCCCTATTCGGGCAGAAACTTCGAGTACTATTCCGAGGATGGCTTCCTCTCCGGCAAGATAGGCGCTGCCGAAATGCGCGGCGTGCGTTCCCGCGGCGTAATAGCCTATATGAAGCACTTTGCCCTCAACGATCAGGAGACCAACCGCTACGGCGGCGCAATATTTGCAAACGAACAGACCATACGCGAGCTCTATCTCGAGCCGTTTGAGTATATCACGGTAGAGGGCGGTGCAAACGCCGCCATGGCCGCAATGAGCCGCATAGGCGCGCGCTGGGCGGGCGCTCATCGCGGGCTCATGACCGAGGTGCTCCGCAATGAATGGGGCTTCGAGGGCATGGTGATAACCGATCAGGCCTCCGTTTCGGCGATGTTCTATCAGGATATGATCTCCGGCCTCTGGGCTGGCACCGACCTCTGGCTGAACACCAACAGCTCGTTCTGGTCACTCGAAGAGTACCGCGATAACCCCACCGTAATGGCAAACGTTGCGCGCGCGGCAAAAAATATCGTGTATACCATAACCAACTCCAACGCCGTGCAGAGCTACGCCGGCCTCGATTCCACCGGCATGACCGGCCCCGCTTCCTGGCAGATAGCGCTGTATGTTACCGACGGCATACTGGGCGCGGCGGCGCTGTTCGGCATAGCAGTGTCGACATATTCGTTCATAGCGGCAGGTAAAAACGGCAAGCGCGCAAATTAAATAAAGCGCGGCAAATTTAAGCCGTGAAATATCCGTTCATCAGTGTATAAATGATAAATTCATGTTTTATACGCTCCTGTTATAGAACCGCCGTGCGGCGAGAGGCCTTCGCCTCCCGCCGCACGGCAGTTTTATGTATTTGATATTTATTAGCATGATTTAATGTTTTAAGATTGTGTGATTGTAATAGATCATAAAATATCAATATTTAGTGTTAAAAATTTATGTGCATTGTTGCGTTTAATGTAAATATATGATATAATTTTAACAAATAAGAATATTGTAAGTGTAATTATTATATTACAGCAGGGGATTTTTTAGTGATGGATGCTGAACTTAAAAACAAAAGTATTTTCATTAGTTATCATTCTAGCAAAATAGAATTAGTAGCGCATCTTTCTAAATATTTAGAAAAAAATGGTGTAAAAACATGGTATGCGCCTCGTGATATTCGAGCCGGACAGCAGTGGGATGAGGCTATAAATGATGCTATTAAAGACTGTAAGGCACTTGTATTGTTGTTTTGTGCGCAGGCGGATTCAAGTCGGCAAGTTAAAAGAGAATTATCTTTGGCTGACAAATATAAAAAACCTGTATTCTGGTTACGCATAGAGCGAGTAGAACCAAATAATTTAAGTTATTTTCTAACATCTACACAGTGGCTGGACTGGTTGGATACGCGTGATAACACGCTGGAAAAACTGGTTGAAGATGTTAAATCGCTTGATAGTATTTCTAAAGAGTTTGCTGAGCCTGCTATTACCTCTAGCAATGAAAAGGTGGTTGAGCGCGGGATAAAAAATGAAGTTTGGACAAAAGGTCTTTTAGCATTCGATACTGACCGCGCCGCTGCGGAATGTGCTGCGCGTGTTTATTTCAGTATGGCTCAAAAGAATCCTGAATCTTCTGTTATCCTTCCTACAGGGCGAAGTGCCTCGGCAATTTTTAGAGCGATGAGACGCATTGTTAATGAGTTTGACGGGTGTCCGTTTGGTGAGGCTACTGTTCTTTCAGATACGGAAACATTTGGAGTATGGTCAGAACATGAAACGAGTCGCACAAAACATATCAATGAAAAACTTATAGAGCCACTGAGAGAGATGAACAAGGCGCCATTAAAAAGTCAGCTACATTTGCTAAGCGGTATATATACTGACAGTGATCCTCTACAAAAAATGCAAAAATTATTGCGTGAGTTTCCGCCTTGCGTTCATGCTGTATCTATTTCACCAGTTGGCGAAGTGCTTGCATATGAAGTTGGCACATATACAGATATTGATGAAATAATAGATGACGGTCCGCGCATAGTTGAGGTCGGCGAGCATAGTAAAAAATATATTGATCCCAATCAACCGTCAAAATCTATAATAACAATAGGGCTTGGCGTAGCAATGTCGTCATCCGTTTTATTGATTCTTGTATTTGATATACAAAAAACAAATATATTGAAAAGAATGTTCAACGGTCCGATGACAGCAGGGTTGCCGGCTACCTTATTGAGAAATCATCCCAATGCCTATATTTTAACGACAAAGACTATTGCTCACGAAGCGGGACTTGATGATATTGCTATAAGTGAGAGTGATCCTAAAAAAACAGCTGAATGGATAGTCTCAAAGTAAATGATTTCAGTCGTTTTTGATTTTGATGGTACAATGTGCCGGCTTTTTAACAATTATAATCTTGCACATACTAGTTTGATTCTGCATGAAAAAATGCGTGAATACGGGGTTAATTTTTCTCCCGATTGTGATGCGTTTGATGTTTTTAATGTTATTCGTTGTCAGATTAGTAAAAAAGATGTCAGACTTAGCGCTTTTCGTGTTGCAGATTCCATTATTTCTGTGGCAGAATCGGAAGCCGTAAAAACTTGTCAGCCCATAAGAGGGGTTGAAAAAATTTTTTTGCAGCTTGCATATGATAACAATTATGCCGTGGGAATAGCGACAAATAATTCGTCAGCTTGTGTGCAAACATTTTTAAACGATTTTTGCAATGGTTGCATTGTTCCTATTGTAGGGCGAGTACCCGATATGCCAGAGAAGATGAAGCCTGCGCCATGGTCTCTTCTGAAAGTTGCAGAAAAATTGCATACCCCTGTTGAAAATATAGTTTTTATTGGTGATACAATGAATGATTACGCTTGCAGTTGCTGTGTAGGTTGTGCGTTTATAGGAATGGCTTATAATCAAACTAAAAAGCAATATATGCAAAAGTTTCTTATGGACGATATGATAGTATCGGATTATTATGAGCTGGTTGATAAATTGAGTAAATTGTATAAAATATAAATTCTAATATTGTTAGGAGAAGATTATGTATCTTGGTGCTATTGATATGGGTGGCAGCAAAACTGTAGTTGCTGTTTTAGATGATAAATTTGAAATTTTAGCGACAAAACGTTTTGAGGGCCATGAAAAAGATTGGCATATACACTTTGACCGTACTGTTGAATTATTGCATGCTTGCACTGCTGAACTGGGAATGACTTTCGATAGTTTATCTGCGCTTGGGGTTGTACCGCCTGGCATGGTAAGAAATGAAAGATATCTTTTGCTTGCTCCGGCAACCGGATGGCGAAATTTAGATATGTTAGATGAATATAGCAAACGTACAGGTTTTGAAATTATTGCAACTGATTGTGATGTTAATGCCAGCGCAATAGCTGAAGCTGATATTACGGGCGAACGTGATTTTTTATGGTATAATATTTCCAACGGCATTGGGGCTGCAATTATTATGAACGGTGAAAATATGCCAGGTGCCAATGGAGTTTCTGGAGAATTAGGACACGTCAAAGTTGAGTATGAGCATCCTCGTCCATGTCCATGTGGACAGGTAGGATGTTGTGAGGCTCATGCAAGCGGCGCGGCTATAGGCAGAAGAGTACAACAGCTTGCTCATGACGACCCAAGTTATGCGGAATTGTTTAAGCGGAAAAATTATCCTGTAAATGCTTATGGCGCATCATTGCTAGCGCGAGAAAATGATGTAAAGAGTCTTGATGTTTTTCGTGAAGCAGGGAAGTATATAGGTCGGTCGATAGCTATAGGATTAAATGTATTGAATCCGCCGCGCGTATTTGTTGGTGGAGGTGTTTCGCAATCGCTTGATTTGTTGTTGCCGGAAATAAGACGACAAATAGAACTCGGAACAGTAGAGTTTGCCAGAAATGTGCCAATAGAGCGTACTAATTTAGGATATTATGCAGCGCTTAAAGGAGCGGCGGCTATTGCTTTGCGAAAGTATAAAAAGATTCATATGAATGATTGAAAATATTATTTTTTCGGTGTAATTTATGGTTTTGATAAATATTTGAAGAAGTGGTATATAAATAATATTTTCATTTAAAATTTATTATTTTATCAAGTTAAATTGCTCCAAATGTTTAAACATTTGGAGCAATTTAGAATATATTATTTATTTTAGTATTGATAGATGCATTTTTAAACTATCTTTTATGTAGCATCATATTTTTAACGATATCAAATCGCGACAATGCTTCATCAATAGAGTGAACACCATCAGTTGCTCCCATGTGTTCTATTGAACAAGAGGCAACGGCGGTGCCGAAGCAACCGCAATCTGGAATTGTCCAATGTTCAGAGAGCGCCCAAAGGAAACCGGCAGCAAAACTATCTCCGGCACCGGTAGTATCTATGCAGTTTTTCACAGGATAAGCCGGAATGTGACATTCCAATGATTTGGATTTTATATAGCATCCGTTTTTTCCGCGTTTTATAATGACGCAACTGCAGCCAGCGTCAAGAAGAGCATTTGCATTTTTGCAAATATCGTTAGTGCCGGTAAGTGCTGAAATTTCTTCTTCATTCGGCATAATAAAATCTACATAAGGAAGAAGTCCATCGAGATTGCGTAGTGTCAATCCATTTTTTGCACGAACCAAGTCGACAGAAAGAATTTTTTTGTGATCTGTTTTAATAGTTTTGAAGAGTTCGGTCATTGCCGGTATATCAAGAAGTGGAGAGATGAACATGCTTGCAAAACTGATGATTTCCCCAGTGGATTCAAGTTGGCAAATAATATCGTCTTTGGAAAGTTGCCGTTGGCTGCTTGATGGGTTAGAAATAAAAAATCGTTCTCCGCAGCTATCTACTAATACGAGGTTGATCGATGTTTCAACGTTCGAATCTATGATTATTTTAGAAGTTATTATTTTATTTTTATCTAAAAACTCAAGTATTTTTGAGCCAGCTTCATCACCGCCGACTTTTGAAATAAGCTCAGTTTGTTTTCCAAAGCGCGATAGAATTACGCATTCATTTAAAGCATCGCCGCCATAAGTAAGTTTAATAGAATCAACTGACGACGATTCATCTTTAAAAATATTTCTATCTATGGGTTTTGCAATGACATCTATAATGGCATTGCCAATCAATGATATATCGGGCATAATTACACTTATAATAAATATTTTTATTATTATAGCAAATATCTATTGCTCTGTCAAATTTTGAATGAATTTTTTATGCTACATTGTCTTATATAATACTGCTATTGTTGTTAAGAGGCTATTAAATGTCATTGGCGATTTTTATTGAGGAGTAATGAAATGTATGCTGCTTTGACAAGTAAAGCAATATTTTGCTTAACGATCAAGTTTGAGCGGATAAAGATTGCGCAGAAGACGGAACATTTTTAGGCGTTCAAGTTTTCTGCGCTTTTTTATGCTGTGGAGGCATCAATCGGCACAAAGTTATAACCTTCGTATAGTTACTATTATATATATATTCCCTAAGTCCCGATCGGGTAGTTACCCGGGTAAGTTGTTTTTACATTTCTAATATGACAAACGGACAAATTCCCAAGCCGCAAGTGTATTTGCTCTTTGATTTTTTTGCAGTATATTAAAAAAATATGTGCAACTTTGGTTGACGAGCCCGTTGTCATATGACATAAATAAAAAATTAGTTAGGCTAACTAAATAAATTTTTGCGGCAGACCGGGCGTATTGTGGTCTGACAGCGTGCGTAGGGCTTTCGCCTCGCGTAACCGGCGGGCGCACTGCCGTCGCGCCGCCTCTTATATGCAAAATTAGTTGATTTTTTATTATCTAAGCGTTATGATCTATCTAATTGTATAGTTTATATCGCATTTTGGGTTCGAATCCCAATCCCCATAACCTTGGATGTTTGGTCGAAAATATCTTTTGGGAAACTTTATTATTTATCTTTATGAAATCTGTGGTCAACGTAATCATAGAAATCTTATTTGAGAAAAGTAATAAAGGGAAAAGGAGGATAAGCTATATGAGACTATCATTCATTTTATTCTGCCTGATACTTCGTGGGGCCTTGGTTATGGATGCGGTTATAAAAGAATCGGGCAGAATATCAACTATATCACAGAATGTGTTAGAATAAATAATGGGGTTAGCGAAGCTATCCCCATTATTTATTGAAATTCTTCAATAATAAAAATAATCCGAACGTCTTGCGAATGATGAAGAAGTTCGAATTATTCCAAAATGGCTGGGGCGAAGTGATTTGAACACCCGAATGACGGAGTCAGAGTCCGTTGCCTTACCGCTTGGCGACGCCCCAATATAAAGTTGTTCGGCCGGCCGAAAAAGTTTCCGCCGCGCAGGTTGCGCGAAAGGAAAACGGGCCGCTGCCTTGTCAACGCCTATCTATTATATATAACTGAACACAAAAAAACAAGCGATTTTGCCCGCTCTTTTGCAAGTTTTTTAAAAAAATGCCGTATCGCGGGCGCGCGGGCGCATGCGGCGTCATGTTTGCGCTCCTTTGTTTTATATGCGGATATTTTTCGCGTATACGCGCGCATATGGGTATTGCAAAAGCGCGCCGTCTGCGGTATAATATGTGGGCGCAGCACGGCATGCGTAAAGCGCGGCTTGCAAGCTGATGCCCGTTCAGCCCGGCGCGTCGGGCGGTATATTATAAAAAATTATACACAAGATTGCCGCAGGGCGGCGCAATAAACGATGATAAGGGGGCAAAAATGCTGGCATATACATACATAGACGACGGAAAATTTGAACTCACGCAAAAGCCCGTGCCAAAGCTCTGCGACCCGCGCGACGCGGTGGTGAAGGTGACGCTCGCGAGCATCTGCACGAGCGACCTGCACATAAAGCGGGGCGCGGTGCCGCGCGCGGTGAAGGGCATAACCGTCGGCCACGAGCTTGTGGGCGTGGTGGAGGAGGCCGGCCCCGCCGTGCACAACGTGCGCCCTGGCGACAGGGTGTGCATAAATGTAGAGACATACTGCGGCGAATGTTGGTTCTGCAAGCGCGGCTATGTGAACAACTGCACCGATAAAAACGGCGGATGGGTGCTCGGGTGCAGGATAGACGGCGGTCAGGCGGAGTACGTGCGCGTGCCGTTTGCCGACACCAATCTCGTAAAAATACCCGAAAGCGTGAGCGACGAACGCGCGCTGTTCACGGGCGACATACTTGCCACGGGCTATTGGTCGGTAAAAATTTCCGAGGCGGAGGAGGGCGACGTCGTGCTGGTGATAGGCGCGGGCCCGGTGGGGCTGTGCGCCGCCATGTGCGCACGGCTCAAAAACCCCTCGCGCGTGATAATATGCGAAAAGAACGGCTGGCGGCGCGGCTTTGCGGCGCGCATGCTGCCCTGGGCGGAGTGCGTTTGCCCCGAGGATATGCCCGAAATAACGGCCAAACTTGCGCGAGGCGGGGCCGACAGGGTGCTGGAGTGCGGCGGCAACGAGGATACATTCGAAATGGCGTGGCGGTATGCCCGTCCCAACGCCGTCGTAGTCGTCGCGGCCATGTACGAGCGGCCGCAAATTCTGCCGCTGCCCGATATGTACGGCAAAAACCTCACGATAAAATTCGGCGGCGTCGACGGCTGCGACTGCGCCGAAATACTGCGGCTCATCTCGGAGGGCAGGCTCGACGCCTCTCCGCTGATAACGCACACCTTTGCGCTCAAAGACATAGCCAAAGCGTATGCGCTGTTCGAAAGCGGAAAAGACGGCGTATTGAAGGTGGCCGTGCGTCCATAGTTGCGGGATATATGCGGGTCAATTGCGGCGGGGCGGGCAAATTTTGCCCGCCCCGCCGCGCTGTAACCGTGGCAAAGGGCGGGCGCGTTGCCTTGCCGCCCGGGTTGCGGGTATTTTATTTAGGGGCGCGGCGCCTTGACAGCGGCGCTCTTTTTTTATACAATAAAATACACATATTTTTACTTTCGGCGGTAAATGCCATGGACTTCGGCACTTTTATTTTAAGTTTTTTATTGCAGATGCTGTTCACGCTCGGCTTTATATTTCTGTTCGGCTTCGTGATAGCGCTGTGCAACGGCGCGTTCTACCGCAACCTCGCCACGCACGGGCGCGCGGTGTGCTATATAACGGGCTTTATCGGCACTCCCGTGCACGAGGCCTCGCACGCGCTGTTCTGCCTGATATTCGGGCATAAGATACTCGAAATAAAGTTCTTTCAGCTCAACTCGTCCGACGGCGTGCTCGGCTATGTGCGCCACGCATACAACCCGCGCAGCATCTATCAGCGCGTGGGCAACCTGTTCATAGGCATAGCGCCCGTGCTCGTCGGCGCGCTCATACTCGCGGGCCTTTTGTATCTGCTGCTGCCCGAACTGTTCGCCGGCGTTTCCGCGGAGATATCGCAGATAGATTTCATCGGCGATTTAGGCGGTTCGTTCGGCCATATGTGGCGGTCTTTTGCGTTGATGTTCTCGTATATAGGCAGCTGGCAGTGGTGGGTGTTTTTGCTTATCGGCAGCTTTATAGCCACCCACATGACGCTCAGCCGCGAGGATATAAAGGGCGCCCTCTCGGGGCTCGCCGCATATGTGCTGATATTCCTCATCGCCGACATTATCCTGTTTTTCGTAAGTCCCGCGGCGCTCTCGGCGTTCACGGGCGGCGTTGCGGCGGCGGGTGCGTTTATGCTCTTTTTCTTCTGCATATTTTTGGTGATATCGCTCGTGCTGCTTGCAATATCATTTATTGTGCGCGCCCTCTCCCGCTCGAAGGGAAGGTGATGCGCAAGCAGGGCGTGCCCTGCGGAAGCGCAATTTTATAAAATAATTAACGTCGCAAGCAGGGTTTCCCTGCGCAGCAGGACTCAATTTGCGCATACCTGCGGCTCACCGGAGTGAATTGCCGCGATTATATAATTCGTGGGCCCTTAGAATCGCGGCAAGAGAGGCAGAGCCTCTCAGATCACGAAATTTTTTGCGCGCGGCCCGCGCAAAAAATTTGTGAACTATTTCTTGGAGGATATAAAAAGTTGAAAGCAAAACTCAGATGCCTGCCCCTTGCAATTGCAGGCGTAATTTTCCTTGCATTGCTCGCCGTATTTGCGGCCGAGTACATGCTCACGCAGTCGCTCGCATACAAAGGTGCGGCAAGCGCGGTATTCGTTTTATTCGCACTCGGCTTTTTGCTCTTCGCGCGCCTGCGCGCGCACGGCGGCTTTCCCGCGGTAAAATACCTCGTGCTCGCAGCGGCGGTGTGTTGCTGCATAGGCGACATCGCCATAGAGCGCAACCTTATCGTCGGCGTGGCGTTCTTCGCGCTCGGCAACGTGCTGTATATCGCCGCCTTTCAGTCGGTAAATTCCGTGGGCTGGCGCACGGTGCTGCCCGCGCTCGTCGTGGCGGTGTTCGCCGTGATATGGCTGGCCGTGTTCATAACGCCCCGCTACACGGTGCAGGCCTCCTACATCCCCGCGGTGGTGCTGTACATACTCATAATCTGCATAATGTTCGGCAGGGCGATGGGAGTGGCCTTCGACGGCACTCTCGATGCAAAGACGCGCATATCGGTATTTTCAGGCGCGCTGCTCTTTGCCGTATCCGACGTGTTTCTCACCATACGCAGCGGCCATTCGGGTCAATGCACGCTGTATTGCAGGCTGAACATATCCACATACTACCTCGCCCAGTTCTTTCTGATATTCTTCGGGCTGTTCGCCTCGATGAACGGCGGCAGGCGCTTAAAGCCGCAGATGAACGTGTTTAAAAGGCTGTTTTGCCGCGCCTTTCAGTTTTGCTTCAAGGTGGCGATACCCCTTCTTCCCTACCGTCAGCCCAAGCCCCTCTCGGGCAGCGCCGAGGCGGCCGAACTTTTAGTTAGCAAAAATAAAAAGCGCGTGCTCATCGTCACCGACGCAAATATATACAAACTCGGCCTGTGCGCGCCCATAATAGCCGCTCTTGAAGAGCGCGGAATAGAGAGCTGCGTGTATTCCGATACCGTCGCCAACCCCACCACGGCCAACTGCGAGGAGGCTGCGCGCCTGTTTAAAGAGCGCGGGTGCGACAGTATGATAGCCGTGGGCGGCGGCAGCGCCATGGACTGCGCAAAGGGCGCGGGCGCGCTTATAATCAAGCCCAAGCGCACGCTGCAGCAGATGCGCGGCGTGCTCCGCGTATTCGGCAAGCTGCCCCTCTTTATAGCCGTACCCACCACGGCGGGCACGGGCAGCGAAACAACCATCGCCGCCGTCATAGTCGACGATAAAACGCGCGACAAGTTCACTATTATCTCATTCTGCCTCGCGCCGCACTATGCCATACTCGATCCCGAAATGACGGTAGGCCTGCCTGCAAACGTAACTTCCACAACGGGCATGGACGCGCTCACGCACGCGGTGGAGGCATACATAGGCGGCTCTACCACCCGTCTTACGCGCAAAATGGCGGTGGAGGCCGTTAGAATAATACGCGCAAACCTGTATACAGCCTATACCGACGGCAAAAATAAGTATGCGCGCAGGCGCATGCAGTACGCCGCCTACTGCGCGGGGCTGGCGTTCACCATATCGTATGTGGGGTATGTGCACGCCGTGGCGCATTCTCTCGGCGGCAAGTATAACACCCCCCACGGCCTTGCGAACGCCGTGATACTGCCATACGTGCTCGAAGATTACGGCGTCACCTGCCAAAAGAGGCTGGCCCGCCTCGCCCGCGAGAGCGGCGTCGCCGACGTCGTTCTGAGCGACAAGGAGGCTGCCGGGGCATTTATAACCTTCGTGCGCGAACTCAACGCCTCGATGAACATACCCGAAAAGTTGGAGGTGGAGGAGGGCGACATTCCCGAGCTCGCCCGCCACGCCGATAAAGAGGCCAATCCCCTCTATCCCGTGCCCAAGCTTATGAACGCCCGCGCGCTCGAAAAAATTTATTACCAAATAAAAAATAATTTAAAAATAAATAAAAAATAATTTTTAATTTAATTTTTATCAAAATAAAAATAATCAAAAAAATTCCGCAAAAATAAAAAATAATTTAATTTTTAATTAAATCGGTATTTTTGCGGCGTTTTGTAACGCAGTTACATTATATGCGAGGTATATTATGATAGAATTACTTGAAAAACAGCGTGAATATTTTGCCACGGGCGCAACACTTCCCGCCAAAGCGAGGGTGGCGGCGCTCAAAAAATTAAAAGATGTTATACTTGCGCGCGAAAAGGATATAAACGAGGCCTTAAAGGCCGATCTCGGCAAGGGCGGGTTCGAAAGCTATATGTGCGAAGTGGGCATGACGCTCTCCGAGCTCTCATACATGATAAAGCGTACCCGCCGCTGGGCGCGCAATACCGTCGTTCCCACGCCGCTCGCGCAGTATCCCGCAACCAGCTACGTAAAAAAGTCGCCCTACGGCTGCGTGCTCGTCATGAGCCCGTGGAACTACCCCTTCATGCTCTCCATGGAGCCGCTCATCGACGCGATAGCCGCCGGCAACACGGTGATAGTAAAGCCCTCGGCATATTCCCCCGCCACCAGCGCCATAGTCGCCGAGGTGATAAGGGAGGCCTTCCCGCCCGAGCTCGCCACCACAGTTTTGGGCGGCAGAAAAGAAAATTCCGCCCTGCTCGATATGCCCTTCGATAAAATTTTCTTCACGGGCAGCGTGGCGGTCGGCAAAGAGGTGATGCGGCACGCCGCCGAAAGGCTTACGCCCGTAACGCTTGAGCTCGGCGGCAAGAGCCCCTGCATAGTGGGCAAGTCGGCCAACATACGGCTCGCCGCAAGGCGCATAGTGTTCGGCAAATACTTAAATTGCGGCCAGACGTGCGTCGCGCCCGACTATGTTGTCGTGCATTCCTCGGTAAAGGAGAAGTTTATCGAGGCGGTAAAAAAGGAGATCGTGCTGCAGTTCGGCGAGCACCCGCTCGAAAACGCCGCCTACGGCAAGATAGTAAACAAAAAGCACTTCGACAGGATACTTTCGCTCATAGATGGCCAAAAGGTGGTGTTCGGCGGCGGCAGCGACGCGCAAACTCTGCGCATAGAGCCCACCGTGATGGACAACGTCACCCGCGACGACGCGGTGATGGGGGAGGAGATCTTCGGCCCCGTCATGCCCATACTCACCTTTGAAAATACCGAGGAGCTGATAGCCGAAATAAACGCGCAGCCCCACCCGCTCGCGCTGTATGTGTTCTCGTCGGACAGTAAGTTTGCAAACAGCATTTTAGACCGCTGCGCCTTCGGCGGCGGCTGCGTGAACGACACTATAATTCACCTCGCCACCTCGCAGATGGGCTTTGGCGGCTTCGGCGCGAGCGGCATGGGCGCATACCACGGCAAAGAGGGCTTCGATTGCTTCACGCATAAAAAGTCGATCGTCGATAAGGCCACCTTCTTCGACATGCCTGTGCGCTATCAGCCCTACACCAAGCTGAAATATAAGCTGCTGAAAATGTTTATGAAGTGAGAGGTTCACAAATTTTTTGCGCGGGCCGCGCGCAAAAAATTTCGTGAGGGCGGCGGGTCGAATTGCACATTTCATAGAAAGGTGGACACCCGCCTTTCGTGTGCAATGAGATGAGTGAGCGCATAGACAAAAGCGCGAACGGTGACCGCGCGAGGAGCGTAAGCGACGACACTCTGCCGAGGGTTCCCTTTGGGAAACGGCAGAATGCAATGTTGCCCTTACATTGCTTGAGACCCCGCCTTGCGACATTATTTATTTGGAAATAACCCCTCTTTCGCCTTCGGCTTACCTCCCCTCAAATGGGCGGTACTTTGGGTGCTTACTCTCGTCACCCATTAAGTGGGGGTGGCGCGTATGCACCTGTGCAGACGGGGCGGAGGGGGTTGATTTTGGCGCATTGCCACATATAAAATCCGGAGTTATTATGACTTACAGAGAAATTTACAAACTCGATAAACATTCGATACCTGCGGGCAGAGAGGCGGAGTATGCCGCGCTCATCAAAAAATACATCATGCACAAGAGCAAGCTCACGCGCGCGGTAACCATTGCGTTCAGCGCGTGCTTCGTCGCGCTCATGCTGTTTGTCACCATCGCCCGCGCGGCCGAAATAATTGCAGACTACCCCGCCGTGTTCTGGGCGGTCACGGCCGTGCTTGCGGCCGCCTCGGCAGCGCTGCTCGTCGCCGTCATCGTAAATATGGTCACATTCAAAAAATTCTTAAAAAAATTTGAATAATGGCGCCCCTTTTAACAATTTATTAAAGAATGGGCGCTATACTGCAATAAAACAATGGAAAGGTGCGCCTGCGTATAGGTATGCGCGGCCGCACGCGGTGCGGCCGCGCTTTTATAATATAAAAAAATTTATATTTGCAATATTTTCCGTTGAAAAATAAAAATTAAGCGCCGTGTATCAAAAGTGCGGCGCGGCGGTGGACTATGGTAAACATTCTTGTTGCAGAGGACGACGAAAATTTAAACAAACTTGTGTGCTCCTGCCTTTCGGCGGAGGGGTATTCGCCCTGCGGCTGCCCGAACGGCGCCGCCGCGCTCGAAAAACTTGCCGAGCGCAAGTTCGACATGATAATAAGCGACATAATGATGCCCGCCGTCGACGGGTTTGCCCTCGCGGCGGCCGTGCGCTCGTCCGATAAGAGTATACCCATACTGTTTATGACCGCGCGCGACGACATGCCCTCCAAACAGCGCGGCTTCAGGCTGGGCATCGATGACTATATAGTAAAGCCCTTCGATCTGGGCGAGCTCGTTCTGCGCGTGCGCGCCATACTGCGCCGCGCCGACATCGGCAGGAGCAAAAAACTTGAGCTCGGCAACCTTGTGATGGACGAGGACGAGCACACCGCCTATGTCGACGGCGAGGAACTTCCCCTCACCGTGCGCGAGTTCGACATACTCTTCAAACTGCTCTCCTACCCCAAAAAGACGTTCACGCGCGCCAAACTTATGGAGGAGCTGTGGGATTACGACAGCTCCGCCACCTCGCGCACCGTCGACGTGTATATGGCCAAACTGCGCGAAAAGACGGCCGCCTGCACGGGCTTTGAAATTGTGACCGTGCACGGCCTCGGCTATAAGGCGGTACTCAAATGAAGGGCGGCAAAAAAAACAGCGCCGCGGGCGCGCAAAATAATATGGGCGCGCAGCGCTCGTCGTTCAGCTTTTCTTCGTACATATTCTTCTTCGCTGCGGTGGCGGCCACGGCCACCCTCTCGATACTCTCATACGAGCTGATACTCTCTTTGGCGGAGAGTACGCTCGCCGCGGCTATAGGCACGGCTGTCATACTCATCGTGCTCTCCGTCGTGCTCACGCTGATATCTGCGGTATATAGGCGCGCCGAGGCCGAGCGGCCGGTAAAGGAGATACTCCGCGCCACCGACAGAATGGCGCGCGGCGACTTCAAAATAAGTTTAAAACCCCGCCACATGTGGGGCAAATACGACGAATACGACGTCATATTCGAAAATATCAACCGCATGGCGGCAGAACTTTCAAAAAACGAGATGCTGCGCTCCGACTTTATCGCAAACGTCTCGCACGAAATAAAGACGCCCCTCTCGGTCATATCGAGCTACGCGCAGATGCTGCGCATAAAGGACCTGCCGCCCGAGGAGCGCGCCGCGTGCGCAGATACCATCGTTTCGGCGTCGAACAGGCTCACCGCGCTCGTGGTGGATATCTTAAAGCTCAACAAGCTCGAAAATCAAAAGATATTCCCGCAGAAGTGCGCGCTAAACGCCGGCGAGGTCATGCGTGAGTGCGTGCTGTCTTTCGATGAAAAGATAGAAAATAAGGGCATATCGCTCGACTGCGACATCGACGACGTGGAGGCGGTATCCGACGCCGGCTTTTTGGAGATAATTTTCAACAACCTCATCTCAAATGCCGTAAAGTTTACCGAAGGCGGCGGCAGTATGTTTATTTCCCTCAAAGAGGAGGGAGCTTATTTCGTCGCCACCGTGCGCGACAGCGGCTGCGGCATGTCGGCCGAAACGGGCGCGCACATATTCGATAAATTCTATCAGGGCGATACCTCCCATTCGCAGGAGGGCAACGGCCTGGGGCTTGCGCTCGTAAAGCGCGTGATAGATATCCTCGGCGGTGAGATATCGGTGAACAGCCGCGAGGGCGAGGGTACCACGTTTACCGTAAAAATAAAAAAATAAATTAAATTGAATTTAAAAATAATCAAATAATTAAATTAAAAATAATATTTTATTTATCATAAAATACCGGAGGGCATATATTGCGCGGCGACAATAAATTTATCAACTTCATAAAGTCACCGGGCGCGTGGGTGTGGGCGTTCTGGGCGGCGCTCGTGCTGTGCGCCGTCGCGGCCGCGCTCTGCGCATGGTTTTTAGGCGGCACGCACCCTGTTACCTGCGCGCTGTATGCCGTCTGCCTCGCCCTTCTTGTGTACTGCATATGCGTAAGCGTCCGCCCTGCGCGCGCGGCATTTTCACGCATGGTCGCCTCAAACAAGCTGCTCTCGCACATCGCCGCCGACTACGGCTACCGCACGGTGGCCCTGTCAATCATATCGCTGGCGATAAACGTGGCGTACGCCGTATATCAGGGCGTGCTCGGCATAGTCTTCCGCTCGGCATGGTACGGCCTCTTTGCCGGCTACTACATGGTGTTGAGCGCGCTGCGCGCCGTGATAATATTCCTCGGCACGCGCAAGTTTGCAAAGGAAGTTTCGGGCGGCTACAAAGTATATCTCGCCTGCGGCTGCATGTTTTTGATACTCTCCGTTTCGCTCGCCACCCTTGCGGGTTATTTAATAACCAGCGGCAGCACCGTGCACAGCGGCGAGATCACTGTAATATCCATGGCGGCGTACGCCTTTTACAAGATAATTGCCGCCGCAATACACATAGTAAAGAACAGAAAATACGGCAGCTTTTCGCTGCAGGCGCTGCGCAACATCAGCTTCGCCGACGCCGTCGTTTCGATATTCGCGTTGCAGATATCCATGGTGGCCACATTCGGCGGCGGCGAGGAGATGTGGCTGCTTAATGTTGTGGTCGGCGCGGCGGTGGTCGCCTGCACCGCGGGCATGGGCATATACATGATGATACGCTCGGCGTGCGGGCTTGCAAGGCTTAAGCGCACAGATAAGGAGACCGCGGAAGAGGATAAGGCGGAGCCTTCCGGTGAGGTGTACGATGGACAAAAGTGATATGCGCCCCGAAGAGGGCGCCGAAAAGGGCAAATACGGCGCGGCGGGCGGCAACAACGGCGCAAGTACGCCGCAGAGCGGCGATTTCAATGGCGCGGCGGGCGGCTTTACCTTTGCATACTCCGCCCCCACCGAGGATGAGCGCAGGGAGATAGAATCTATTCGCAGCCAATACCTGCCCTCGGGCAGCGCCGAAAGCAAGCTCGAGCAGCTGCGCAAGCTCAACAAGCGGGTGCACTCCGTCCCCAAGGCGGCCGCCGTTGCCCTGGGCATAGCCGGCCTTTTGATGTTCGGCGGCGGGCTTTCGCTCAGTCTGGAGCAGCCCTTCGGGTGGGCGCTTGCGGCGGGCATAGCCATATCTGTGTGCGGCATAGCCGTGATGGCGTGCGCCAAGCCGCTATATACGGCGCTTTTAAAGCGCGCAAAGAAAAAATACGCAGATACTGTGATAAAGCTTACTTCCGAACTGTTGGGCGAGGAGAAGGATATATAGTATGAGCGAAGAACTGTTCAAAGACGACAAACTCGCGGTCGCCGTAAAGGCCGCCGCCGCAGATGAGATAAAGCGGGCGTATTGCGCGCTCGGCTGGGTGCCGGAGGATGAGTACGCCGACGGCAGCTACCGCGACATAATACACATGGACTTTTCCCGTCCGCACCTCATTGCGGGCAAGGACAGGCTTCAGCTGCTGCAGGTGCGCTATGAGGTGGCTTTAAACTTTATTGCCCGCGCCCGCCGCAGGGTGGGTGCCCGCGCCGCCGTGATCGCCGCGCTGCTTATAATTTTGGGCACGGCGCTAATAACGTTCGGCGCCATAAGCGTGGCGTTTGCGCCCTCGGGCGTGCTCGTCGGCAGCGGCATTGCGCTCATCATTTCGGGCGCGATATTCTTCTTTCTGGCGGTATATTGCTGCCGCCTGCTGTACTCGCGCGACAGAGAGCGCTATTCCTCGATAGTTTCCATATTACAGGCCAACATCTCCTCGATAATAAGCGAGGCCGCCAATATCACGGGGGTGCGCTATGAAGATTGAGAACAAAACTTTAAGGCGCCAGCGCAGTCCGCTGATGTTCAAGTCGCCCGACGGCGACGTCATCCGCATAAAGACCGAGCGCAAGGGCATGGGCAAGTTGAAGGCCATGCTCATACTCTTTGTGGCTTTACTTCAGCTCTGCCTGCTCGCCGCGCTGCACCTGCTGTTTGCCGCGGCCTTTCAAAGCTACCTCATATTGTCGATAGTGCTCGACGTGATCACCTGCTTCTATATCCTCGGCTCGTCGAAGAACGGCCGCTCCAAGGCGGTGTGGATAATGATAGTGCTCATACTCTTCCCCGTGGGCTTTCTTATCTACTTTCTCTCCGACGAAAATATATTTTTCCGCGGCTCGCGCAAGAGGTACGGCGACATACTCTCCGCCTCGCAGGGGCTGGTAAAGGGCTGCGGTGAGGAGGGTATGAGCGAGGTCACCGCCCGCTCGTGCGCTTATTTAAAGAACGTCACGGGCTATGTGCCCTACAAAAACACGGCGGCGCGCTACTTCCCCTCGGGCGCGCAGGCCTTCGACGACATGCTCGTCCGCTGTGCCTCGGCGCGCAGCTTTATATTCATAGAATACTTCATAATCGCCGAAGGCGCCCTCTTTACCCGCCTCTTTGACGTGCTCGAAGAGCGCGCCCGCGCGGGGGTGGACGTGCGCGTCATTTACGACGACATGGGCTCCAACGGCAGGCTTTCGCACAAGTTAAAAAAGCAGGTGCGCGCATCCGGCATAAAGATATATGCCTTCAACAGGCTGGTGCCGCTCTATAAGATAGGCATGAACTACCGCGACCACCGCAAAATAACGGTGGTGGACGGCGAAACGGCGTATACGGGCGGCATAAACATAGCCGATGAATACGTAAACGAAAAGCGCATGTACGGCTATTGGAAGGACAACGCCGTGCGCGTGGACGGCGACGCCGTTCAGGGCTTCACGCTGATGTTTTTGCGCCAGTGGGAGTTTGTCACCAAAAAGCCCTTCGACTATTCGCCCTTCTTGCAGCTCAAGGGCGTGCAGCGCGAAAAAGACGACGGCTCGGTATTTCTGCCGTACGCCGCGGGGCTGGAATACCGCGATCCCGTGGTGCGCGATATGTATGCAAACGTGATATCTCACGCCGATAAAAAGCTGTATATAATGACGCCCTATTTCGTCCCCGACGAAACTATAACCGACCTGCTCGCGGGCAAGGCGCGTTCGGGCGTCGACGTGCGCATGGTGCTGCCGGGCATACCCGATAAAAAGTATGTGTACCTCATCTCGCTCGACAACGCCTATAAACTCATAAAGAGCGGCGTAAAGGTATACACCATGTCCGATACCTTCGTGCACACCAAGTCGGTGCTCACCGAAAACTGCGCGGTGATAGGCTCGGCCAACTTCGATCTGCGCTCCTTCTTCCAGCAGTACGAAAACGCGCTGTATACCGACGATAAGGACGTGATGGAGGGACTTGCGCGCGACTTTGCCGCCGCCTTCCCCGAGAGCGTGCAGCGAAAGTATATAAAGCGCGACGTAGGCTTTTTCCGCCGCCTTCTCACCGCCGTATTGCAGATATTTGCACCGATGATGTAATACTGTTCACAAAAATGCCGCTCTGGCCGAGAGCGGCATTTTTCGTGATTTTGAGGGGCGCTGCCCCTCTTCGCGCGACCTTAAGAGCCCACGGAACGTATAGTCGCGCGAATTCACCCTGCTGAGGCGCAGGTATGCGCAAATTGAGTCCTGCTGCGGCGGGAAACCCGCCTTGCGACATTATTTGTTTTAGAAATTTTACCGCATTGGTACCTCCCCTTTGAGGGGAGGTGGGTTGAGCGCAGCGAAACTCGGAGGGGTTTCACAAGCGGCGCAAATTGTATCGCGCTTAACGGCTGAACTAAATTCAGCCTTGCGCACATTTTTTTGCCGTGCGGTGCGCGGCATTTTTTATGCTCTTTTGCCGCCTTTTAACGTCGTTTTCATTAAATTTATACGGTATATTTACGCGGCTGTTGCGCGCCTTATATATTGCTGCCATATAATGGTAATAACAAATTAAGATGCACTATTTTTTATATACCCAAGGAGGCAGTTTATGAAGGTCTATGAACTTGAAGATAACGGAGAGGGCGTTCTCTCCGTGGACAAAGGCGAGCAGAAGCGCGCCGAACGCAGGATAGCAAAAAAGGACGCGGCAAAGCGCGGCAAAAAGGGCGTCGGCTTTATAGCGGCGGCGGCAGCCGTGCTCGGCGTGGCGTTTGAAGTTGTTATGGGCCTGCCCGTATACTTGGTGCTCGCGGTCGTGGCGCTGTTTTCCCTTCCCGCTGTACTGATATCCCGCGCAAGGCTGGCAAAGGAGCGCTCGGCAAGGTAACGGGCGCACTTTATGCCCAAGGCGTCAGAGCACGATCTTCCACACATTTTCAAAGGTAAAGCCCAGTTCGCTCTCGCCGCTTGTAAGGGTGACTATCTCCACGCAGTCGGCAAGTTTGCACAGTTTGGCGAGCAGTTTGGGCTTGTTGAAAGAGATTATATCGCTGCGCACGATAAGGTGCAGCGCCGTGTGCGTAAGGTCGTCGCGCTTCGCCCTCACATGCGCCTCGCCTAGGTTGTCATTTTCGAGCGCCTCGGTAAACTCCGCAATGAGCTCTGTCAGCTTGTTCAGCTTGCGCATGTTCGGCACATACTTTACGTTTGAAAAGTCGACGTCCGTAAGGTTTTTGAAAAGCTCTACGATCATGTCGAACATCTCTTCGCTTTCGTCGTCAAGGTCGCCGGGCTCTTCGGTTTCGCCGTTTTCAGCTTCGTCCGCCCGGTCGTCGGCTTCGCCGTTTTCAGACTCGTCAAACCCGTATTCTTCCATAAAGCGGGCGATCTCGCAGTCTTCGAGGAACTCGTCAAATTCGTCGTCTTCGTAATTTTCAAAAAAATTGTTTCGCATGGTGAAACTCCTTTAAAAAAATGTATTTAATAAAGCGGCCGCCCTTTTAAAAGCTGCCGCTCTACTATCTGTTTTTGCGCCCGCACATAGCGCGGTCATATATATGAGTAACAAGGGGGACACAAAAAGCGTTGCCTCTCTCCCTTAATCTTGCTTTAAGGGGGTAACAAACTACCGTTTCCCTTCCCTTAACCTTGTAACGAGGGTGTAGGCAGGGTGGAGTAAATGAAACCCCTCCGTCACGCTCCGTTGCACGGCGCGCGCCACCGTCTCGCAGTGCGTGCGGAAAATAAACCGCACTGCTCGGTCACCGCTCGGGCTTACATATGCGCTCGCTCATCTCGCTCGGCACGCACAGCGGGTGTCCGCTGTGCTATGAAATGCCTCGCCCGTCCCTCGAAGGGGAGGCGAGAGAGGGCGGTGTTGACAAACTGCCGTTTCCCTTCCCTTTACATTGCAACGAGGGGTAAACAAGCTGCACGCGTCCCTTTATAATGCGTCGGGACGGTACCCCTTAAATACCTTGTATTTTACCCGTGACAAAGCGTGCCGCGGGCAGGCGGAAGCGCGTTTACCCGCCTACACTAATAGGCAAAAGGGGTTGACAAGCCGTGCAAGTGAAACCCCTCCGTCACTTCGTGACACCTCCTCTCAAGAGGCGGCGAGCATAAATTTGGCGTTAATAATTTTTTAACAAAACAAAAACAAAATATTTACGGTATATTATCCTTTGGTAAACATTGCGGCTGTATAATGCGGCCATAAAAACAAAGGAGATGAAAAATCATGCAGAGTTCATACGATGCAAGGCAGATAAAATTTACCGAACATATCCGCGAAAGTTACGGCGAAAAGAGGGAGAGCGACCTCGAAAGGCTGCGCAAGTTAGACGGCAGGGTAAAGCGCCCCGCCGCGGCGCTCGCGTATATTCTCGGCGTCGCCGCCGCGCTGCTGCTCGGCGTGGGCATGTGCATATGCATGGGCGAGATAGGCGCCGAAAACCTCTTTTACCTCGGCGTGGCCGTCGGCGCAGCCGGCATAATTCTCGCCGCCGTCAACTACCCTATATACAGGGCGGTGCTTAAGAGTCGCAAGCGCAAGTACTCCGCCGAGATAATCGCCCTTTCAAACAAGATACTCGGCGAGGACGGCAACACGGACGGCGCGCAGCCCGAAGAAAACAAATAACATTGTATTCACCTTTTGCTCCTGCATTTATAAGTTTTACAGCGCAGGCGCGCCGCAATTTTTGCGGCGCGCCTGCGCCCTTTTATGCAATATACAGGCAAAAATATTTCAAAAATATCGCCCAAATGCATGTATTGCGGCGTGCGGGCGGCATAATGCGCGCAAACAGTTGACAGCGCCGCATGTATATGATAGAATACTATACAACTAACGCAAGGGGATATAGTAAAGTCATGTCGGAAGGTTCGGGCGACTGTAGCGGCGCCAACCCACGAATATGTAACAACTTAAAAATTTCTTTATAAGGCATAACCATAGGGCGTACCCTCATGGTTATGTCTTTTTGCGTTTTAAAAAATTTTTTGTTTCAGGAGGATATAAAAACAAGACACCATGGAAGACCATAAGCGGCGATCTTCGGGCAAAAATTCCGAGCACGAAGAGCAACTCAAGCGGCCTTGGCACGCGATGTCTTACCGGGAGACCGAAGAGGTCTTAAAGACCAGCGAAGAGGGCCTTTCCGACGAGGAAGCGGCGGCCCGATTGCAAAAATACGGCAAAAACGTATTAAAAGAGGTAAAGCAAAAGAGCGTTTTAAAGATGATCTGGGAGCAGATCTCCGACATCATGGTAATAATTCTGTTTATCGCCATGATATTTTCGGTGATAACCTGCATAATCGAGCAGGACATCAACGAGGGTCTGCCCGAGGCCATAGTTATTCTGTGCGTAATAGTGCTCAACGCCACGGTGGGCGTAATTCAGGAGAAGAAGGCCGCCGACGCGCTCGAAGCGCTCAAAAATATGACGGCGCCCAACGCGCGCGTGCTGCGCAACGGCGAGGAGAGCATAGTCCCCGCAAGCGAGCTCGTGCCGGGCGATATCGTATATCTCGAGGACGGCACTATCGTC
This sequence comes from uncultured Clostridia bacterium, assembly GCA_944330115.1. Classification (GTDB taxonomy): domain Bacteria; phylum Bacillota; class Clostridia; order Christensenellales; family Borkfalkiaceae; genus Coproplasma. Next base: position 93,445 of record CALVIN010000003.1, on the reverse strand, counting down.
CCCGCCGATATAAGGATAATAAACGACAACAACATGAGCATACAGGAGGCCTCGCTCACGGGTGAAAGCGTGCCCGTGGCAAAAGACGGCCCCACCGTGCTCCCCGAGGACGCCCCCTTGGGCGACAGGGTGAACATGGCATACTCCTCGTCGATAGTAATGTACGGCAACGCCGTGGGCATAGTCGTCGGCACGGGCATGAACACCGAAGTCGGCAAAATAGCCGATATGCTCAAAACTCAGGACGAGTTCCAGACGCCCATAAAGCGCAAGCTCAACTCCGTTGGCAAGATACTCACAGCCGTCGGCGTGGCCGTCTGCCTTATTATAGTGCTCATCGGCCTGCTGCGCGGAAGGGAGTGGATAGACCTCGTGTTCCTCGGCATATCGCTCGCTATATCGATAATACCCGAGGGCCTGCCCGCAACCGCCACCATAATAATGGCGTTCGGCGTACAGCGAATGGCCAAAAAGAACGCGCTCGTAAAGAGCCTGCCCGCCGTCGAAACGCTGGGCTCGGCCACCGTCGTCTGCTGCGACAAGACGGGCACGCTCACGTTGAATAAGATGACGGTGACGCACGTCGCCGTGGGCGCCGACTTCGAGATGGGCATGACCACCCGCACCGAGGACCTGCAGAAAAAATACGGGCCGGAGGCGTATAAGGACCTCCTCGACGGCTGCGCGCTGTGCGGCAACGCGCACATGGACCCCGACCGCCCCGGCGAAACGATGGGCGACCCCACCGAGGGCGCGCTCATACTCTTTGCCGATAAGTTCGGCATAAATTCCGAGGACTATGAAGAGGCGCACCCCAGGCTGTTCGAGCAGCCCTTCGACTCCGACCGCAAGCGCATGACGACGCTCAACAAGATGGAGGAGGGGCTGGTGGCCTATACAAAGGGCGCCGTAGACGAGATGCTGCCGCTGTGCACGCACATACTCACAAGCTCGGGCGTGCGCGAGATGACCGATTCCGACAGGCGCAGGATACTCGAGCTGTGCAACAAGATGTCGAACGACGCGCTGCGCGTATTGGGCTTTGCAAGGCGCACCCTTACCAAGGTGCCCGAGGACGAAACGGAGGACGTGGAGTTCGATATGACCTTCGTGGGCGCCGTGGGCATGATAGACCCTCCCCGCAGGGAGGTTATAGGCGCGGTGGAGGCCTGCCACGACGCGGGCATACGCGTTATAATGATAACGGGCGACCACAAGGTGACGGCGCTCGCAATAGCCAAGCAGCTGCACATCTTCCGCAAGGGCAACACCGTTATAACCGGCCCCGAGCTCGACGAAATGACCGATGAGCAGCTCGACGAGGCGGTAAAGACGTGCGTAGTGTTTGCGCGCGTGTCCCCCTCCGATAAGCTCAGGATAATAAAGTCGTTAAAGCGCGACGGCGAAGTGGCCGCCATGACGGGCGACGGCGTCAACGACAGCCCCGCCCTGAAAGAGGCCGATATAGGCGTTGCCATGGGTATAACGGGCACCGACGTGGCCAAGCAGGCCGCCGACATGATACTGCTCGACGACAACTTCACCACCATAGAGCACGCCATACGCGAGGGCAGGCGAGTATACCGCAACATACAAAAGGTAATACAGTTCCTCGTTGCGGGCAACATTTCCGAAATACTCACGCTCTTTCTCGCCTTCTGCTTCAACTGGGAAGACCCTATACTCGCCATCCACGTGCTGCTCATAAACCTTGCAACCGACTCGCTCCCCGCGATAGCGCTCGGCGTCGACCCCGCCGACCGCAACGTGATGAAGGTGCCGCCGGTAAAGAGCGGTACGCTGTTTGAAAAGGGCGTTATAATACGAATAGTGGTGCACGGCCTGTTTATAACTGCCGCCTCGCTCGCGGCATACTGGATAGCCGAAGAATGCTACGGCAGCAGGGACGACGGTTCCAAGCACGCCATAGCCATGACGATGACCTTTATGGTGCTCGCGCTCTCGCAGCTCGTGCACGCCATAAACCAGCGCTCCAATTACGACAGCGTGTTCCGTCCCGGCCAGGGGCACAACCGCTTCTTATACGGCGCGATGGCGGCCTCGCTCGTCATTTTGGTGTTCGTATGCTTCGTGCCCGGCGTAATGGACTTCTTCGAGCTGGTATATCTCGAATGGTACCAGTATCTGATAGTGCTTGCACTCTCGCTCTTCCCGCTCGTCGCGGTAGAAATAAGCAAGATATTCATACGCCTCTGGCGAAAGCACCATACAGTTTCACAACCTGAAAATGTAGAGTAAGGGTTCACAAAAATTCCGCGCTGGCCGAGCGCGGAATTTTTCGTGAGTTTGAGAGGCTCTGCCTCTCTTGCCGCGATTCTAAGGGCCCACGAAATATATAATCGCGGCAATTCACTCCGGTGAGCCTGCTGACCGCAGCAAATAGGGGCCTGCTGCGCAGGGGAACCCTGCTTGCGACGTAAGTTATTTAAGAATTTAATGCCGTGCGTTTTGCGCACGGCATTTTTTTACTTTATTTGTACCTCCCCGCGAAATGGAGGTGATTTTTTATTGTATGCGCCGCGCTTTTGTGTGGAGGTGATTTTTTTATTGTATGCGCCCCCCTTCGAGCGGGAGGCCAACCTGCTTACCTCCCCTTTGAGCAGTCATACTACCAATTTACCTCCCCTTCGAGGGGAGGGCAGGGTGGGGTTTCATTTGCTCGACTGTTGAAAGCAAATAAAGGGAAGCGGCGCAAATACACCCTCGTCCCTCAAAGGGGCGGTAATTTTTTATTGTATGCGCCACCAATTTTACAGGCGGCGCAGGGCTCTTTTTTATCTCTTTAAAAAAATTTTATATAGCGGCGCAAAATGCTTTACAAATTTAAAGTATGAAAGTAAAATATACATGTAACACACAAATAAAGTTTGGGAAGGGAAAAACATGAACGATCATGAAAACGAAAAGTTTGACAAGGAGCAGGCCAGGCGCGATTTGTACGAGCTGTTTGCCGGCATAACCTCTGCCGACGACTTCGAAAAGTTGCTCGCGGACCTGTGCACCTATACAGAAGTGGAGCAGCTCGCCCAGCGCCTGCTGTGCGCAAAGCTGCTTTTAAAGGGCTATACATACAACAAGATAATTGAGATAACCGATATCTCCTCGGCCACGCTCTCGCGCGTGTCGCGCTGCTTGCAGCACGGCAGCGGGGGCTACCGCGAGATACTCGGTAAATATCCCGGAGATAAATCAGATGGCTGATGCTGTTTTAAGCGGAGAGGAGCGCCTATACCTCACCCTGAAATCGCTGTACGAAAGTTTCGGCTACACACGCTTTCATATGCGGCGGTTCGAGGAGTATTCGCTCTATTCCGATAACTTAAACTTTTTAAAGAGCCCCGATATAATAACTTTCGGCGGGCGCGACGGCAGGCTGCTCGCGCTAAAGCCCGACGTAACGCTCTCTATAGTAAAAAACTGCAAGGGGCTCAAAGAGCGCGTGCGCAAGGTGTATTACCGCGAGAGCGTCTACCGCACCGACCGCCCCGGCGGGCAGTTCAAAGAGATAAATCAGATAGGCTTGGAGTGCGTTGGCGAGCTCGACAGCTACTGTATGCTGGAGGTGCTCGCGCTGGCGGCGCAGACGCTTAAGGCCGTGGGCGGCGGGTATGTGATGGATATCTCGCACATGGGCGCGCTCGAGGGCATTGCCGAGAGCTGCGGCATGACTTCCCTTCCCGAGGAAGTTATGGACTGCATACGCGCCCGCAACCTGCACGATATGAAGGCCGTGTGCATGGCGTGCGGCATGGGCGAGGACGCGGCGGGCAAGCTGCGCACGCTGCTTTCGGCGGCGGGCAGCAACAAAAAAAAGCTTACCGCCCTGCGCTCTCTATTCCCCACAAGCGAAAAGTGCGTGGAGGCGGCCGACGAGCTCGAGGGACTCATATCCTCGCTCGGGGAGGCGCAGTTGGAGGTAGATTTTTCGCTTTTAAATGACCCCGTCTATTACAACGGCGTCATATTTCAGGGCTATATCGAAAAGTTCCCCCGCGCGGTGCTCTCGGGCGGCAGGTACGATAATCTGGTAAAAAAATTCGGCGCGGGCAGTGGCGGCGCAGGGTTTGCGCTCTATCCCGACGAGCTCGGCCTCTATTACGGCGGCCAAAGCGATGTCGACTGCGACTGTCTGCTTTTGTACAGCGAGGCCACGCCGAGCGAGGACGTGCTGCAGGCCGTCCGTTCGCTGATATCGCAGGGCAAGCGCGTATGCGCCCTGCCCTTCATCCCCGAAAACCGCACCTTTAAAGAGATAATAAGGCTGTGATGCGCCATCAACGGCGGCAAGATTTTAATAATGTGCGCAAGGCTGAATTTATTTCAGCCGTCAAGCGCAACCGCATTTGCATTGCCCTTTGATGAGTGGTGAAACCCCTCCTTTAATTCCTCCCCTCAAAGGGGCGGTACCAATAAGGTGAATATTTAAAATAATAACTCTGCGCAAGCAGAGTTTCCCTGCGCCAGCGGTCGCCTCGTGCCTCGTTGGTCGTCCCCGAGACGCCTCACGCTACGCTCGGCATGTCTCGGTCTCTCCGCGGCACACGAAAGGCGGGTGTCCGCCTTTCTATGAAATGTGCAATTCGACCCGCCGCCGCAAAATTCTAAAATAAATTACGTTTCAAGCAGGGTTTCCCTGCGCCGAAAGACCCTATTTGCTGCGGTCAGCAGGCTCGCCAAAGGGGGAATTGCCCCGATTATATTATAAGAGAGCCCCTAAAATCGGGGCAAGGGGGAGCTGGCTCCCCCAAAAATCACGGAAATTGTTCGGCGGCACCAGCCGAAGAATTTCGTGAGCAGAGGTATTTTATGCTTAATGTGGCATTGCCTAAGGGCAGGCTTGGTGAAAAAATATATAAGATGCTTGAGCGCGCGGGCTACTCGTGCGAGGAGCTGTTAAAGGATACGCGCAAACTGGTGTTCACCGACGAAAAGAGCGGAGTAAGCTACTTTTGGGTGAAGCCCACCGACGTGACCGTGTACGTCGAGCACGGCGTGGCAGATATCGGTGTTGCCGGCAAGGACATACTCGCCGAAAGCGGCGCCGACGTGTATGAACTGCTCGACTTAAAGACGGGCAAGTGCCGCATGTGCGTGGCGTCGGTAAACGACTTCAGGGAGGATACCTCCCGCCCGCTGCGCGTCGCAACAAAGTTCCCGCACGTCGCCGAGCGCTATTTTTCCTCAAAAAACAGGGATATTGAGGTGATAAAGCTGTACGGCTCTATCGAGCTCGCGCCCATACTCGGCCTTTCGGACGTCATAGTCGATATCGTCGAGACGGGTACCACGCTCAAAGAGAACAACATGAGCGTTTTGGAGGAGATTTTCCCCATTTCGGCGCGTCTCATTGCCAACAAGGCGCGCTATAAATTCAAGAGAGAGGAGATAGAGGCTTGTGTAAAGCGCCTCAAAGAGGAGTTGCCCGATGATTAAAATTTTAAAAAACTGCAAAAAGAGCGAGATACTCTCGCGCAAGATAGATGACTACAGCGAATACGAGGCCGTGGTAAAGGACATTTTAAAAGAGGTATCGGAGCGCGGCGACGAGGCGCTGAAAGAGTACTGTGCCAAGTTCGACGGCTTCACGGGCGGTGAGCTCGAAGTTTCCGAGCAGGAATTTGCCGAGGCGGAGGCCGCCCTCTCCGAGGACTTCAAGGCCGTCGTGCGCGCTTCGGCGGCAAATATCGCCCTCTTTCACAAAAGGCAGGTGAAGGAGGGGTTCGAGATAAAAAAGGAGGGGGGAGTGGTCCTCGGCCAAAAATATACCCCCGTCGCCGTTGCCGGCGTGTATGTGCCGGGCGGCACGGCGAGCTACCCCTCCACCGTGCTCATGGACGTAATTCCCGCCAAGATAGCCGGCGTGGGGCAGATAATAATGACCACCCCCGTAAAGGCCTCCGGCAAGGTAAAGCCGGAGATTTTGTACGCCGCGCGCGTCGCGGGGGCGGACAGAGTGTTTAAGGTGGGCGGCGCCCAGGCGATAGCCGCGCTTGCCTACGGCACCGAGAGCATACCCAAGGCCGATGTGATAGTCGGCCCGGGCAATATCTTCGTCGCGCTCGCCAAAAAACTTGTATACGGCATAGTGAACGTCGACATGATAGCCGGCCCCTCGGAGATACTCGTCATTGCCGACGGCAAGTCAAACCCCGTGTTCGTCGCCGCCGACCTTCTTTCCCAGGCCGAGCACGACAAGCTGGCTTCGGCGGTGCTCGTCACCGAGAGCGAGCAGCTTGCATACGCCGTTCAGGCCGAGCTCGAGCGCCAGCTCGGCACGATGCAGCGGCAGGAGATCGCGCGCGCCTCGATAGAAAACAACGGCAAAATAATTATTTGCGATAGCATAGAGAGCGCCATTGAGGTGGCCAACGAGATAGCGCCCGAGCACCTCGAGCTGTGCGTGGACGAGCCCATGAACTATTTGGGCAAGATAAAGAACGCCGGCTCGATATTCCTCGGCAGATACACGCCCGAGCCCCTCGGCGACTACTACGCAGGCCCCAACCACACGCTGCCCACCAACGGCGCGGCAAAGTTTTCGTCGCCGCTCTCGGTGGACGACTTCGTCAAAAAGTCGTCGTATATCTACTACACCGAGGGCGAGCTGAAAAAGGCCGCCGACTGCGTTATGAAGTTTGCCGAAAGCGAGGGCCTCTACGGCCACGCCAACGCCATAAGGGTTAGGGTGCAGAAGGACTGATTTTTTTAAGTTAGTAGGCACGATATTGATAATGCCGCCCCTTTAAAGGCGAGAGTAAGCAGTTAAAATACCGCCCCTTCGAGGGGAGGTGGCGCATACGAACATAGTGAGTATGCGACGGAGGGGCTTCATTGTTGTTTGCTTATATGAGCCTGTGAAACCCCACCGAGTTTCGCTACGCTCAACCCACCTTCCCTCGAAGGTGAGGTACCCAATAAGGTGAATATTTATAAATAAATCACGTTTCAAGCAGGGTTTCCCTGCGCCGAAAGACCCTATCTGCGCCGGCAGGCTCACCAAAGGGGGAATTGCCCCGATTATATAATACGAGAGCCCCTAAAATCGGGGCAAGGGGGGGCTGGCTCCCCAAAACTCACGGAAATTGTTCGGCGGCACCAGCCGAAGAATTTCGTGAACGCTTTTATCTTATGAGTATTTTTTTAAGCACAGATCTTAAATATCTGCAGCCATATGTCCCCGGCGAGCAGCCTCAGGACAGGCGCTATATAAAACTTAACACCAACGAAAGTCCCTTTCCCCCCGCGCCCGGGGCGGTGGTGGCAGCGGCGGAGCAGGCGGCAAATCTGAACCTCTACTCCGATCCCACCTGCCTGCCCTTAAAGCGTGCGGCGGCTGATGTATACGGCCTTGCGCCCGAAAACGTGATGGCGGGCAACGGCTCCGATGAGAACCTCGCGCACATCTTCCGCGCCTTTCTCACCGACAAGGGTATCGCCTTCCCCGATATAACCTACGGCTTCTATCCCGTGCTGTGCTCGCTCTTGGGCATAGCGCACAAAGTCGTGCCCCTGCGCGCCGACTTTTCCATTGCCGTAGGCGACTATAAAGATGTAGATTGCCCCGTATGTATTGCCAATCCAAACGCGCAGACGGGCATATATCTGCCTCCCGCAGAGGTGCAAAGGCTGATAGAACAGAGCGCCTCGCGTCTTGTGATAGTCGACGAGGCCTACATCGATTTCGGCGGGCAGTCGTGCGCGCCCCTCGTAAATAAATATAAAAATCTCATCGTCGTGCAGACGATGTCGAAGTCGCGCTCTCTCGCGGGCGCAAGGGTGGGCTTTGCCTTCGCCTGCGCAGAGCTTATCGCCGACCTCGAAGCGGTGCGCGCCTCCTTCAATCCCTACAACATAAACAGAATGAGCATGGCGGCGGCAGCCGCAAGCTTGAGCGACAGCGGTTATTTTGCAGATTGCACAAAAAAAATTCAGTTGGTGCGGCAATATACCGCAATCAATTTAAATGAGCTGGGGTTTGAGGTGCTGCCCTCTATGTCGAACTTCCTGCTCGCCCGCCACCCCGCAAAGGGCGGCGAAGAGCTATATCTCGCGCTCAAAGAGCGCGGCATACTCGTCCGCCACTTCGGCGACGAGCGGATAAAGGACTATATCCGCGTGAGCATAGGCACGCGGGAGCAGATGGACGCATTTTTAGGCGCGGTGCGCGCCGTGATAGCGGAGGATGTATGAGATACGCAGAAGTCAAACGAAAGACCAACGAAACGGATATAACGGTAAAGCTCACGCTCGAGGGCGCGGGGCTGTATGACGTGCAGTCGGGCAGCGGCTTTTTCGACCACATGCTCGAGCAGTTTGCCCGCCATAGCGGGTTCGACTTATATCTCCGCTGCAAGGGCGATGTCAACGTCGATTTCCACCACTCGGCGGAGGACTGCGGAATTGCGCTCGGCACGGCATTTAAAGAGGCGCTGGGCGATAAGCGCGGCATATGCCGCTACGGCTGGGCGGCGCTGCCAATGGACGAGGCGCTCATTCTGTGTGCCGCAGACTTAAGCGGCCGCACGGCGCTCAACTTCGATATCCCCTTCCCCGGGGAATACCGCCTGGGCGACTTCGACTGCGAGCTGTTCAAGGAGTTCTTCCTTGCCTTCACGCGCGCCTGCCCCATGGCGCTTCACTTTAAAAAGCTGTATGGCGAAAACAACCACCACGTCGCCGAGGGCGCGTTCAAGGCCTTTGCAAAGGTGATGGCGCAGGCCGTGAAAATAGACCCCGAAAGGGCGGGCGAGCTGCCCACCACAAAGGGCGCGCTATGATAGCCGTAATAGACTACGGCGTGGGCAACCTCTTTTCGCTCTCGGCCTCGCTCAAATATATAGGCGCGCAGAGCGAAATAACCGCCGACGTAAATAAAATAAAGAACAGCTCGGCGATAATTCTGCCCGGCGTGGGCGCCTTTGCCGACGCCTGCAAAAAGCTGCAAAACAGCGGCCTCATTCCCGTACTGCGCGAGCAGGCGGAGGAGGGCAAGCCGATGCTCGGCATCTGCCTCGGCATGCAGCTGCTGTTTGAAAGAAGTTTTGAGTACGGCGAGCACGAGGGGCTGGGTTTTATAGGCGGCGACGTCTGCCCGATAGCGCCCGACTTAAAGCAGAAGTTAAAGGTGCCGCACATGGGCTGGAACAGCCTTATCTTCAAGCGTCCTTCGCCCATATATAAGTACCTTTCGGACGGGGAGTATGTGTATTTCGTGCACTCATACTACGCCAAAAACTGCGAGAGCAGCGTCACGGCGACGTGCACTTACGGCGGCATAGAGCTGACCGCCTCGGCGGAACGCGGCAACGTGTTCGGCACGCAGTTCCACCCCGAAAAGAGCGGCTCCACCGGTTTGAAAATTTTGCGAGCATTTTCGGAGATAAGATAATTCACGAAATTCTTCGGCTGGTGCCGCCGAATAATTTCCGTGAGGTTTTGGGGAGCCAGCTCCCCCTTGCCCCGATTTTAGGGGCTCTCATATCATATAATCGGGGCAATTCCCCCTTTGGTGAGCCTGCTGACCGCAGCAAATAGGGGCCTGCGGCGGCGGGAAACCCGCCTTGCGACGTTTATTTATTTTAGAAACAATAGTATAGTGGAAATCAAATTGCCCCGCATACATGTCGCAAATAACGCGTTTTTGCGCTGCATTTTTAATTGACCCTTGTATATGCCTTAAATAACGGCGGTTTTAAGTAATTGCCCCCTATATATGCCCGAACTATTGCAATATGTGCGCAAGGGCGGCAAAAATCAGATTGCCCCGCATATATGACGCAAATAACGCAAAAATATGAGGTTTTTATGAAGATATTTCCCGCAATAGATATACGCGGCGGCAACGCCGTTCGCCTATACCAGGGCGACTACAACAAGGAGAGGGTGTATTCGGCCTCGCCCTGCGCCGTTGCCGAAAGTTTTGCCGCGGCGGGCGCTACCTGCCTGCACATCGTCGATTTAGACGGCGCGCTCGAGGGCAAGCCGGTAAATTTCGATATTATAAAGGACGTCATCTCCACGGCGGGCTTCTTTGCCGAAGTGGGCGGCGGCGTGCGCTCGCTTGCGCGCATAGAGCAATACCTCTCGGCGGGCGCGGCGAGGGTGATACTCGGCTCGGCCGCCATACAAAACTTCTCGCTCGTCGTTGACGCGGTCAAATTCTTCGGCGACAGGGTGGCCGTGGGCGTAGACGCCTGCGGCGGCAAGGTGGCGATAGGCGGTTGGAAGAACGTCACCGATGTAGACGCCTTTGAATTTTGTTATAAACTTAAAGAGAGCGGCGTGCGCACGATAATCTTCACCGATATCTCGCGCGACGGCACGCTCTCGGGCACAAATATCCCCGCGTACGAGCGCCTCGTGCCGATAGGGGCCGACATTGTGGCCTCGGGCGGCATAGCCGACATCGCCGAGCTCAAAAAGCTCAAAGCTACCGGCTGTGCGGGCGCCATACTCGGCAAGGCGATATACGACGGCAAGATAGACTTAAAACAAGCGATAGCGGCGGTGCAAGATGCTGGCTAAGAGAATAATCCCCTGCCTCGACGTGCGCGACGGCATGGTGGTAAAGGGTAAAAATTTTGAGGGTATACGCGAGGTCGAGAGCCCCGTCGCCCTCGCGCAGCGCTACAATCTCTCGGGCGCTGACGAGCTGGTGTTTTACGACATAACGGCCTCGGCCGAGGGCAGGGCGCTGTTTGCCGATACTTTAAAGGCGGTGGCCTCCTGCATATTCATTCCGCTCACCGTGGGCGGGGGCATAAACTCGCTCGACGATTTCGACCGCGTTTTAAAGTGCGGCGCCGACAAGGTGAGCGTAAACACGGGCGCCATACGCGATAAAACGCTCATAGGCAGGGCGGCAAAGCTGTATGGCGATCAGTGCGTGGTGCTCTCCATGGACGTAAAGCGCGTAGACGGCAAGTTCACCGTATTTTCGCACGGCGGGCGCGTTAATACGGGCATATCCGCCGAGGAATGGGCCTACCGCGGCCAGGAAGAGGGCGCGGGCGAGCTCGTTTTAAACAGCATCGATACCGACGGCGTAAAGGGCGGCTTCGACTGCGAAATGCTGCAAAAGGTGTGCGCAAGGCTGACTATCCCCGTAATAGCGAGCGGCGGCGCCGGCAAAAAAGAGGACTTTTTGACCCTCTTCCAAAGCGTCCCCCAGGCCGATGCCGGCCTGGCCGCCTCTATCTTCCACTTCGGAGAGGTGGGGATAGGTGAGTTGAAAAAGTATTTGAGTGAGAATGGCGTGCACGTTCGTTTATAAATCGCTCGGACTTGTATAGGCTTCGCAATACTGCGTTGTGCTTACGGGTGTTTTCGGTCACGTACGTCTGTGTACGCTCCCTCAAACCTTCCGCACACGCCTTGTCTTGCTCGCCTCTCCAAGTCCGTTATTGGCAGGGGAGGTAGTGCGCCGCGTCTTGCTCGTATCTATGAAGTCACTACGGGCGGGTTGCTGCGGTGAAGATTACGCCGCGTCTTGCTCGTATCAACAAAGTTATTACATAAAGTAAGCAATGCGCGCGCGGGCGCGCTATATATAAATATAAAAATATAATAACCGCATAATAACCGTATAAATTTTATGGGAGGATCATATGAAACTTCTCGATTTAGATAAACTTGTATTCGATAAAAACGGCCTCATACCCGCCGTGGTGCAGGACGTATACTCCAAAAAGGTGCTCACGGTGGCGTATATGAACAGGGAGAGCCTCGAAATAAGCATAAAGCGCAAGCTCACCTGCTTCTATTCGCGCTCGCGCAAACAGCTGTGGCTCAAGGGCGAAACTTCGGGCAACTTCCAGCACATAGTCTCTATTACCGCCGACTGCGACATGGACAGTCTGGTAATAGAGGTGGCAAAGGACGGCCCCGCCTGCCACCTCGGCACCGACAGCTGCTTTACCAACGAGGTGTTCCAAAACGACGACCTCTCCGACTTCTCTTTAGACGAGCTGTACGACCTGATAAAGGGCAGAAAGGACAACCCCAAGGACGGTTCATACACCTCCTACCTCTTCGATAAGGGGCTGGATAAGATACTCAAAAAGGTGGGCGAGGAGTGCACCGAGGTAGTCATCGCCGCAAAGGGCGGCGACAAGGAGGAGACGATATTCGAGATATCCGACCTCACCTACCACGTGCTCGTGCTCATGGCCGAATACGGCATCACCTTGAACGACATAAAGGCGCAGCTCGCCTCCCGCCACGTCGTCGATAAAAAGGTAAAGCAGGAGAAGATGCAGTAATTTTACCGCATAAAGTGTGATATCATGCCGCTTATAAAATCTAACGTGCACACGCATACAACCTTCTGCGACGGCAAAAACACCATGGAAGAGATGGTGCAGGCCGCGATAGCCGCGGGCTTCGATACCCTCGGCCTCTCTTTTCATTCATACACAGCCTTCGATCCCTCGTACTGCATACGCGACTACCTCGCGTATATGAAGGAGTTTGAGCGCTTAAAGGCGAAGTATGCCGATAAAATTTATCTTCTGAACGGCGTCGAGCTCGATCTGTACGGCGAGCGCCCCTCGGTGTGCGACTATGTGATAGGCTCGGTGCACTACTTAAAGGAGGACGGCAGGTATTACCCCGTCGACCACTCGGCGCGCGGCTTTAAAATGCTTGTAGACAGGGTGTATGCGGGCGACTGCTACGCAGCCGCGGAGCGCTTTTTTGCCGAGGTCAAGGAACTTGCGCAAAATGTGCGGCCAGACGTGTTCGGCCACTTCGACCTCATCACCTGCTTCAACTCCGAGGGCTTCTTCAGCGAGGAGGACGCGCGCTATAAGAGGGCGGCGCTCTCCGCGGCCGAAAATTTAAGCCCCGGCTCGGTGGTGGAGATAAATTTGGGGCGCGTGTTCCGCGGCACGGGCGGAATGTACCCCTCGCCCTGGCTCGTGCGGGAGCTTAATGCGCGCGGCTGCCGCTTCATGCTCTCCTCCGACGCCCACAAGTGCGAGGCGCTCGGCTATATGTTCGACGAGACGTGCAGGCAACTGAAATCGCTCGGCGTGCGCTCGCTCGTGCGGTATAAGGGCAAAGAGCTTGTGGATATAGAGCTATAAGCACCCATGCCTCGGCAGAGGCGTTTGTCGGCCGCAAAAACTTCCCGTAAAATGCCTGCCATGTATGCCGGCGCGCAATTTTGCACCTTTGGCGGGCGGAGAAGTGAAATTTTGCCTCCTCGGGCGGCCATATAAATTTGTAAAGTTTTATTATCATAAATATTCGGGGCGGCGGGGCGCAATTTTGCGCCCCGCCGCCCCTTTGCTGCATTTTAAGTTATTTATGCCAAGTTTTATTTATAATTTTTATAAAATAAAAGGCGGTTAAGTGCGCGTAAACGATTTTTTTACAACTTTTTTACAATTTAGTTGGCAAAACTTCAATTTTTATCTCCACAAATAAAAAAATTATGGTATAATATGGCTGACGATTTTTAAGCATATTAAAAATATAAAGCATAGTGCGCGCGGTGCGCGCGGAGAGGAAAAGGAAATGAGGATAGGTATACTTACGAGCGGCGGCGACTGCCCCGGGCTCAACGCCGTGCTGCGCGGCTTTTGCAAGTGCGCCTTCAACATAATGGAGGGCGTGGAGATATACGGCTTTATCGACGGCTATGCGGGCCTTATGAACAAAAACTACCGCCTGCTCACCCCCGCCGACGTGGAGAACATACTCGATATCGGCGGCACCATACTCGGCACCTCCCGTCAGCCCTACAAGCTTATGACGGTGAAGGAGGGCGACGCCCCCACCAAGCTGCAGGTTATGGTGGACAACTATAAAAAGCTCAAACTCGACTGTCTGGTAACGCTGGGCGGTGCGGGCACGCACAAAACGGCCTCTCTCCTCTCGGTGGAGGGGTGCAACGTGATAGGCCTGCCCAAGACGATAGATAACGATATATACGGCACCGACGTGACCTTCGGCTTCCACACCGCGGTGGATATAGCGGCGGGCGCCATAAAGCGCATACGCACCACTGCCGACAGCCACTCCCGCGTGTTCTTCGTGGAGGTGATGGGCAACAAGGTGGGCTGGCTCACGCTGTATGCAGGCCTTGCCGCCGGCGCCGACGCCATACTCATTCCCGAGATCGCCTACGATGAAGAGAAGCTCGCGCAGTTCATATGCAATAAAAAGGCGCAGTCGCGCTCGGTGGTGATAGCCGTGGCGGAGGGCGCGCTCAGCTCGCGCGAGGCCGCGATGAGCAAAAAGGAGCGCAAGGAGTACCTCTCGGCCTTCGAGTCGGGCTCGGCTGCCGAAAAGCTGTGCGCGCTCATGACGCAGCGCACCGGAATGCAGTGCCGCGCTACCGTTTTGGGGCACATTCAGCGCGGCGGCGAACCGTGCGCGTACGATAAGTTCATCTCTACCGAAATAGGCGCCTTCGGCGCTCACCTTGCAAAGGTGGGCAGGTACGGCGTAACGGTGTGCGTGCGCAACAATAAACTCAGCTACAACATGCTCGTGGATATAGCGGGTAAAACCAAGCGCGTCCCCGCCGACGGCCAGCTCGTGCTGCTCGCCAAAGACATGGGAGTGTATTTTGGAGAGTAACGCGGTTCACAAATTTTTTGCGCGGGCCGCGCGCAAAAAATTTCGTGAGGGGAGGGGCGCTGCCCCTCTTCGCGCGACCTTAAGGGCCCACGGAGCGTATAGTCGCGCGAATTCACCCTGCTCAGGCGCAGGTATGCGCAAATTGAGTCCTGCGGCGGCGGGAAACCCGCCTTGCGACATAAGTTATTTTGGAATACCCCTCTTTCGCCTTCAGCTTACCTCCCCTCGAAGGGGAGGTATTGGGGCGCGCTTGACGGCTGAACTAAATTCAGCCTTGCGCACATTATTTATTTTAAATCTTTGCCTTATTAAGTACCTCCCCTTTGAGGGGAGGAATTAAAGGTGGGGTTTCACCCCTTATAAAAGGCAAACAACACATTCATTTCCCGTACGGAGAAGCGGGAAAGATAACTTGGCATAATTACTCCCGCAGGGGAGATCAAATTATAAATAATTATTCGCATCGTGTAACAAAAAAGCGCTTTGCGAGGAGGAAAAAAAGGATATGTATGCAGTAATAGACATCAGCTCGACGAGTATATCCATGCTCGTCTGCGGCAAAGACGGAGCCCGCCCCGCGTATAAATACAGGGAGGGCCTCTCCGCGCTCAGCTATACCGAGGGCGGCAAACTCACCGAGCACGGCGTTGAAAAGATATGCGACAAAATCGCAGTCTTCCAGGACCAGTGCAAAAAGTTGGGCGTTGAAAAGCTCTATGTGGTATCCACCGCCGCAATGCGCTTTGTTGAGAATGCCGAAGAGGTATTCAGGCAGATACGCGCAAAGACGGGCGCGGTGATAAACCAGCTCGACGGCGAAACGGAGGCCTATTGCGACCTCATCGCCAACGAAAAATTCCGCTCAAAGGAGAACCCCGCGCTCATCGATATCGGCGGCGCCAGCATAGAGATGTGCGACCTTTCAAAGAGCGGCAAAGAGGGCATATATTGCTTCAACTTCGGCGCGCTCACGTTGCAGCGCAAGTTCGTAAAGAGCGTATATCCCGATAAGGAGGAGTGCGCCCGCATAAAGAAGTATTTAAAAAAGGCGCTCTCTAAGGCGGAAGTGCCCGCATATACGGGCGGCACGGCCGTGCTCGTGGGCGCCACCAACCGCTCGATATACGAGATATACCGCGACTACTACGATATCGACGTCACCGAAGATATGGTAATAGAGCTGCCCAAGCTCAAAAAGCTGGCTAAAAAGCTGATAGAGGCGCCCGACAGGTCGCACCTTCTCATCAAAAACGCGCCCGAAAAGATATATTTCATCGTCGTGGCGCTCATCACGCTCGTTCAGCTGTTGAAAAAGTACGGCTTTGCAAGCGTCGCCGTAAGCGATTTCGGCGTAAAGGAGGGCTATTTAAAGCTCGCCCTCTCCGGCGAGGAGAAGGCGGAGGAGTCCCCCTTCTTTCCCGAGCGCCCGGTAAAGGAGATAAAGTCGGTGGAGGAGCTCGCAGAGCACATCAAGCTCCGCCAGAAGGCCGGCAAGCCCTCCAAAAAGAAGGATCAGGCCGCACCCGAAAAGAGTGAAGAGAGCGAAGAACCCTCCGCAGAATGACGGTTTGCATACACGGGCGCAGCCGCCCGCGCGTGCGCCGCTCGCATTTAAGGAGGCGCAACAATAAATAAAAGGCGCGCTGCGGCGCGCAAACAGGGAATTATGGCAAACGACAAATCACCTATCAAACTTATCAAGGGCATATACGTCAACCGCGAGCTCTCGTGGATAAAGTTCAACCTGCGCGTTTTGGAGCAGGCCTCCGACGAAAATACGCCCGTACTCGAGCGCGGTAAATTTCTCTCGATATTTACCTCCAATTTAGACGAATTTTTCATGGTGCGCATGGGCAGCCTATACAACGAGGACAAGCTGCACCCCGACGCATGCGACAACAAGACCAAGCTCACCTTCGGCATGCAGCTCAAGGCCATAGCCGAAAAGGCGCCCAGGCTGTATGAGATGCGCGAGCACGTGTTCACGCACTTAAAGCGCGACCTTGCGGAGGAGGGCATAAACATACTCACCTATGCGCAGCTCTCCGAGGGCAGGAAGGCCGAACTCAAAAAGATGTTCCACGCAAAGGTGCTGCCCCTTCTCTCGCCAATGGTGATAGACGCAAAGCACCCCCTCTTCAGGTTTGAAAACCTGCGCTGCTACATGCTCTATAAGCTCAAGAAGAACGACCACACCATGATAGGCGTCATGGAGTTTTCCGATAAGCTCGATACGCTCTACCGCTTCTCCACGGGCAAAAAGTGCAGCTTTATAACCATGGAGGAGATAATACGCAACTTAGGCCACCTCGCCTTCCCCGGCTACACGGCTTCGTCGTCCATAATGATAAGGGTGACGCGCAACGCCGACTTCGAGACGTACGTCGAGGACGCCGACATGGAGTATAACAACGACTTCTCGCAGTATATGAAGAGCAAGGTCGAAACGCGCCTCGTGCAAAACGTCATAAGGCTGGAGGTGTTCGGCGAAAGCAAGTCGCTCATGAAGTTCGTGGTGGAGGCGCTCGGCATAGAGGAGAACCTCATATACAAGGTGCGCTCAAACTTTTCGTTCAAATACCTGTTCTCGCTGCCCAGGCGCATAGATAAGGAGCTCGCGGCAAAGCTTTCATATCAGCCCTTCAAACCCAAGATCTCCGAAAGGCTTGCCAAGGCCACTTCCATGATAGACGAGGTGAGAAAGAAGGACGTGCTCCTCCGCTACCCCTTCGAGAGCATGGAGCCGCTCATCAAGCTCTTGAACGAGTGCGCCGACCGCAAGGACTGCCTCGCCATAAAGATAACCATATACCGCCTTGCCGACCATTCGCGCATAGTCGAGGCTTTAAAGCGCGCCAGCGAAAACGGCATCGACGTAACGGTGGTCATCGAGCTGTGCGCAAGGTTCGACGAGGAGAACAACCTCTACTTTGCCGGCCAGCTGCACGACGCGGGCTGTAACATAATATACGGAATGGATAACTACAAGGTCCATTCAAAGATAATTTCGATAGTATTTTCCGACGAGGAGGGCGGCATAAGCTACATCACCCACCTCGGCACGGGCAACTATAACGAGAGCACTGCAAAGCAGTACACCGACCTCAATATAATCACCGCCGACAGGCAGATAGGCGAGGACGGCGCGGCCTTCTTCCGCAACGTATCCATCTCCAACGTCGACGGCGAATATTCCCGCCTGCAGATAGCGCCCAAGTACTTCAAGCGCAAAATTCTGGAGTGCCTCGACGGCGAGATAGCCAAGGCCAAGGCGGGCAAAAAGGGCCTTTTCATCGGCAAGATGAACAGCCTTACCGACAAGGTGATAATAGATAAGCTGGTAGAGGCTTCGTGCGCGGGCGTGGAAATAAAGCTCATCATCCGCGGCATATGCTGCTTCCTTCCCGGCAAGGCTGGCAAGACGGAAAATATCAGCGTGATAAGCATAGTAGGCAGGTTTTTGGAGCACTCGCGCATATACTGCTTCGGCGAGGGCGAGGAGCGCGTGATGTATATCTCCTCGGCAGACCTCATGACGCGCAACACCGACCGCCGCGTGGAGATAGCCACCCCCGTGCTCGACAAGGATATCGCAAAAGAGATATACAAGATGCTCGAGATAATGCTTGCCGACAACGTCAATGCGCGCAAGCTCATGCCCGACGGCACCTATGTGCGCGTGGAGAGCGACGGCGAAAAGATAGATTCGCAGGACTATTTCTTAAAGCACGTATAATTTTTGAGCGCGGCATGCGTTTTTTCGGGAGAATATGTTTTTTTGAGAGAGCATGTATTTATTTTGACGCGCGCCATATATATGATTTGTTTTAAAGCTGCCCGCAAAAAGGCGGTTTCATAGCGTAGGGCGGCAGCCCGCGCGGGATTTCCCGCGCAGGCTGCCGCTTTATGTTTTTGCGCACTTTGCCCGTAATTTTATGCGTTATACACCAAACCTTTACAATGGCGGTGTATAATATGCCCGTAATATGTGTGTAAAGGGGGCAATGCCTTGCTGGAAAATTACGGAGAAAACGAAATAATTACAGATTTCGATGTAGAGGGCAAACTTGCCGCCGTGCTCTCTTCGGGCGACGTCGTGCGCATGCGCGACATGCTTGAGCGGCTGCGCAGGCTGATGTCGTACTACCGCTGCGCCATAATGGAGACGGAGACCAAATTCAGGGTGCTCGACGAGCAGTTCTCCGTGCGCCACGCGCGCAACCCCATAGATACCATAAAGTCGAGGCTCAAATCGCCGGAGAGCATTCTGGAAAAGCTGGAGCGCAAGGGCTACCCCAAAACTTTTTCCTCAGTCGAAAAGAACCTCAGCGATATCGCCGGCGTGCGCGTGATATGCCCCTTTAAGGACGATATATACATGCTCGCCGACTGCTTTTTGCAGCAGGACGACGTAAAGCTCATCGAGGCGAAGGACTACATAAAAAATCCCAAGCGCAACGGCTACCGCAGCCTTCATCTCATCATCGAAACTCCCATATTTTTGCAGGACGGCAAGCGGCAGATGAAGGTGGAGGTGCAGCTTCGCACTATCGCCATGGAGTTCTGGGCCAACCTCGAGCACAAGCTGAGGTATAAAAAGAACCTCCCGCCAGAGCTCGCCGCCGCCACGGCAAAAAGGCTGCACGACTGCGCCGAACGCAGCGCCCTTTTGGACGACGAAATGCAGCGCATTCGCGTCACCATAGAGGGAGTGTAGAGCTTTATCGCAGGGAAGCCCCGCACGGCAAACGCGGCAAACATAACAACTTCAAGCAATCTCCCCGAGGCGCCCAAACATCCGCCCTCGGGGCATTTTTTTGCTTCTGCCCCCGCGAACGGCGCCGTTTTTTTGTGCAGCTACAGTTATTTGGAAAATTATAGATATTGACTTTTATAATGCCGTCTGCTATAATTCAAATAAATTTTCAGCGGATAAGGTGCGGATATGAATGTTGCTATAGTGGAAGACGACAATGCTACGGCCCTGCAAATAAGGGAGTTCGTCATGCAATTCGGCAAGGATAACGGGGAACAGTTCGATGTGAGCATATTCGGCGACGGGCTCGATTTTTTAGACGGCTATAAGGCGCAATATTCCATTATACTTTTAGATATAGAGCTTCCGCATAGCAACGGCATGGAAGTTGCGCGCAAAATACGTGAGACCGACATGTTGTCGGTGATAATGTTCATAACAAATCTTTCGTCGTATGCCGTTCAGGGCTATTCGGTAGACGCGGTAGACTATGTGCTAAAGCCGCTCAATTACCAGTCCTTTGTGTTCCGGTTCAGAAGGGCGATGGCTTCAGTCATGCGTGCGGATAAGCGAAAGATCCAAATAAGGTCGGAGCGAAATTTGCTCAAGATAGACATCGACGATATTTACTACCTCGAGATCTGCGGGCATGAGCTAAAGATACATACTCTGCGCGAAACGATAGAGGCGTGGAGCTCGCTCTCCGCTGTCGAAAAGCAGCTGCCGTCGTGGCAGTTTGCCCGCTGCGATAATTGTTATCTGGTAAATTTGAAATATGTTAGGGCAATAAATAAGGATACCGTCGTAGTGGGCAACTCGGCGCTCAAGATAAGCAGAAACAGGCGCAAGGCCTTTCTTGCGTCCCTCACCGATTATGTGTAAGGTGCGCCATGGAAGCATTTCTCGACGGGTTCAATCTTCTGCTCAGATTTTTGCAGGACACCAACTTTGTGATAGTGTTCTATGAGCTGTTCATATGCTTTTCGATAATGCGCGGCCGAAAGCTCGTGCTCGTGCGCTGTTTGGTGTTCGTGCCCTATATAGTGCTCACCAACAACGTGATAGGCGTGGTAAATTATTTCAATCAATACCTCATATGGTCCGATCTTCACTTCGGCTATGTGCTCTATTTTGTCATATCGGTGCTGCTCGTATGGTTCTGCTTCGACGAAAAATTCTCGAGGATACTCTTTTTTTGCACCACGGCATATATAATAGAAAATTTCGGCAGCCAGATAGGCAACATTCTGAACCTGTTGTTTTTCAACGGCTCCGAGCAGGTGGATATATACAATACGCCCAAGCCGCTGCTCTATTCTATGATAAGGCAACTTTTAGAGGTGCCCATAATAATAGCCGTATGGTTCTTTTTTATCAAGCGGTATAAGCGGAACTATGATTTCAGATTAAAAAATTCCAGCATGGTCGTCATAGAGATAGTCACCCTGCTGATAATAATATTCCTCAACTACTACGGCACCATGGAGAGCTATATGAACGTGGTGGCGCGTACATATGCCGCCATAGTCGACGTGTTCATTCTGTGCTTTCAGTTCGCATTCTTCAACGAAAACAGGCTGCTGCATGAAAATGCCGTCGTAAACAGGATGCTCGAAGTGCAGGGCAGGCAGTATGAGATATCCAGGGAGAATATAGAGCGGCTGAACATAAACTGCCACGACCTAAAGCGGCAGATCGCCGCCTTAAAGCTTGTTGCCGGCGAGGACGAGCGCAAGCAGGCGATCGCCGAACTTGAAGATTCGGTGAGCATATACGAGTCGAAATTCGATACTGGCAACAAGACGCTCGACGTTGTGCTCATGGAAAAGATGTTCAAGTGCAGGGACGGCAGCATACAATTTTCGTGTATGGCCGACGGCGCGGCCCTCGGTTTTATGGCTCCGCTCGACCTGTATATCCTCTTTTCAAATGCCATAGATAACGCCATAGAGAGCCTTTTAAAGGCCGAACCGGATAAGCGCAACATGTCGCTCAACATACGGCGGCTGCATAACGGGGTGGCGATAGTTTTAGAAAATTACTGTGCCGAGCCTCCCGATTTTGCCGACGGCATGCCCGTTACCACAAAGAGCGACAGGGGCATGCACGGCTACGGCACCAAGAGCATAAGGACGGTCACCGAAAAATACGGCGGCTATTGCAAAATGAGTTGTATCGATGAGCTGTTTACGCTAAAGATAGTATTTTTGCGGTCTGTTTAAACGGGACTGTATAAGTTTGATATTGCAACAAAAAGTGTGGGCGCGGAATTCCGCGCCCACACTTTGCGCATAATTTATTACACTTTGAGAAATCAACTATTGAGGTGCGAAAATTTGCGGGCTACAATTACATTGCGCACGCAGAAGTGCACACAATAATTCATTTAAGGAGGAAAATTAAGATGAAAAAGTTGGCAAAAAAAGCGGCGGCTATAGCTACGCTCACTGTGCTTGCGGCAGGTATTTCGGTAACGGCGGCGGCATGTACTCCGGGTGAGGCCGAAATAGGCGGCAGCAACGGCGGCTGGGACACGCGCGACGCGGTGCAGGGATATTATATCCAGACGGAATTTACCGACGCCGAGTGGGAGGAGGCACGTTCGCTCTTTACCTATCATCCCAACTATGAACAGTCGTGCATAGCTTGGAACGAACTTATTTTAAGAAACAACGACTATGCCGTGCGCGACGCATGCGAGTATGTGTATGAACCCGGGCAGAGGTACGAGCTCACCAAGTCGTTCCGCGATCTGTATACGGGGCTGTATTTCTGGTCGACGTTCTACGGCACCTATACGTTTGAGGGCGATACCGTCACGCTCAGCGAGCCCGAACGCTTCTCGTTCATGTTTGAGCCTGG
This sequence comes from uncultured Clostridia bacterium, assembly GCA_944330115.1. Taxonomy (GTDB): domain Bacteria; phylum Bacillota; class Clostridia; order Christensenellales; family Borkfalkiaceae; genus Coproplasma. The sequence goes on along the minus strand of CALVIN010000003.1, from coordinate 71,220 downwards.
TGCAGGCAGGCCGGGCGCCGCTGTTATAGGCGACGCGGGCTATATGCTCGATTCGTCCAACGAGTATGTCGATAATTTCAACGGTTCGATAATCAATTACCGCCATAACTACGGCCACGAGGCTATGACGGTAACCATCGATCAGGAAAACTTTACCTTCAAAATAAACACCTCGGCCTGACGGGGGCGTATCTGTCCGGTGAGTTCTATGAAAGTTAAAAAAATAAAACTTATCATCTACAACGTTGCCGTAGTATTTATCATAGCCATAGTGGCCGCGGTAAACGTTGTGGCCGTATATTATGAGCAAGCCCTGCTCTTGTTTTTGGGCACCGTGGGCGGCAGCGCAACCGAGGTATCGCTGAGCAGTTATGCGAGCGACGAGGACCTCCGCGCCGCACAGGAAGAACTGGTGCGCGACATGGTCGACGAGGGCACCGTGCTCCTTAAAAACGACGGCGCCCTTCCGTTGAACGGCGACGAGGCCGTAACGCTGTTCGGGCAGTCGTCCGTGCACTGGGCAAACGAGGGCACCGGTTCTTCGGCCATGGGCGACGTTTCGGGCATCGATTTAAAGCAGGCGCTCGAACAGGCCGGCTTTTCGGTAAATCAAACGGTTTGGGACTACTATAAAAATTCAGGCAGAGAGATGGCCGCGGGCGGCAGCGGCAAAAATGCCGACTGGAGCCTTAACGAGACCGACTGGAGCGAACTTAACGCCGCCTGCGGCTCCTCTTTTGCCGGCTATAACGACGCCGCCGTGGTAGTTTTTGCGCGCGTCGGGTGCGAGGGCGCCGATCTTCCGCGCGAAATGTCGCGCTACGACGGGCTGGCTTCCGAGCACTATCTCGAACTGAGTTCAACGGAGCGCGGATTGCTCGAAGGCATACGCGGGGCGGGCTTTAAAAAGGTGATAGTCATACTCAAAGCTTCCAACGCGATGCAGATGGACTTTACCGACCTTGCCGATGCCTGCATGTGGGTGGCTTCTACGGGCATAAACGGCGTGGAGGAGCTCGGCAAGATATTAAAGGGCGAAGTAAACCCCTCGGGACATCTCGCCGATACGCTGGTGTATGACAACTTCTCCTCTCCCGCAATGCAGAACTTCGGCGATTTCCGCTATATAGATGCCTCGGGCGAACTTACGGGCGAAAACTATATGAACTACGCCGAAGGCATATATGTGGGCTATAAATATTACGAGACCCGCTATGAAGACGTAGTGATGGGCACGGGCAATGCGGGCAACTATGACTATGCCGAAACGGTGGCATACCCGTTCGGCTACGGCCTTTCATACACCGATTTCTCCTACGAAAACTTTTCCATGACGGAGGAGGGCGGCAATATAACGGTGAATATCACCGTGCGCAACAGCGGTCCCGCGGCGGGCAAAGACGCCGTTCAGGTATATTTCCAATCGCCCTATACCGATTACGACCGTGAAAACGGCGTAGAGAAGGCTTCGGTAGGCCTTGCGGCCTTTGCTAAGACCGGCCTAATCGAGCCTGGCGCCGCGCAGGATATATCGCTCACCTTCAACGCCGCAGAAGTTATGAAGTCTTACGACGCATCAACGGCAAAGAGCTACATAATGGACGCGGGCGACTACTATATAACGGCGGCGCGCGACGCGCATGAGGCGCTCGATAATATTCTCGCTAAAAAGGGATACTCCGCCGAAGACGGCATGACTTCGGGCGGCAATGCCGATATGGTGGGCACTTACGGCGTGCAGGAGCTTACCGTGCTCAACAAAGACGCCGCCACCGGCAACACGGTGACCAATCTGTTCGATGACGCCGTTGCGGCCGACGCCGTATATCTCTCCAGGTCGGACTGGTCGGCGATGGAGAACGACGGCCTGCGCTACGCCACGGGCGTTAAAAGCGGCGTGTCATACACCACCGACGCCGAGCAGAATGTTTATACCATGACGGTATCGCCCGAACTCAAGGCAAAACTCGACGACATAGGCTGGGACGCCTCGGGTATACCCGCCTCCGCCGAAGATTCCTCCGAGGCGGTGTGCGGCAAGGCCGCCGACATCAAATTTTACGATATGGACGGCGTGCCCTACGACGACCCCCGCTGGGACGAACTCATAGAGCAGATTTCTGTAAGCGACCTTCATTCGCTCTATAACAAGGCGGGCTATTCCACGCGCGAGATAGACAGCATCGGCAAGCCGAGAACTTACGATTACGACGGCCCCCTCGGGTTGACGAGCTATATAAGCGGCTGGACCAGCTATTCCTATCCCAGCACCATAATGCTTGCCACTTCGTGGAATACCGAACTTGCCGAGCGCATGGGCGAGCTTGTGGGCGAAGACGGCATACGCGCCGGCATAAGCGGCTGGTATGCTCCCGCAATGAACATACACCGCACGCCTTTTTCGGGCAGGAATTACGAATATTATTCTGAGGACGCCGTGCTTTCGGGCATCATCGGCGCAGCCGAGGTAAAGGGCTGCCGCAGCAAGGGGCTGTGCACTTATGTAAAGCATTTCGCCGTAAACGACGTGGAGACGGAGCGCAGCTCGCTCTCTGTATGGGCGGACGAGCAGACCATGCGCGAAATATACTTCAAACCTTTCGAGTATGCGGTGAAAGAGGGAAAGACCAACGCCATGATGGCCTCCATGAACAGGATAGGCTATCGCTACACGAGGGGCAGCTATGCGCTCCTGACCTCTCTTTTAAGGGAGGAGTGGGGCTTTGAAGGCGCGGTAATAACCGACTTCACCTCTACAAAGAACGAATATTCCGATATGGCTCTTGCCGCCGGCGTCGATCTTCAGCTCGATACTTCGGCAAACAGCCTCACCGATACCGAGTCGAACGTAGTGAGGCACGCGCTGCAGAGGGCTGCAAAGAACACCTGCTATATGGTGGCAAACAGCTTTATGATGGATCTAGGCGTCGTTTCGGGCGGAGTGCCCGTGTGGGTAATCCTCGTGCTGCTGCTCGATATGATCGCCGTTGCGGCGTGCGCGGCGGGCGAAATTGTGTATGTCCGTGATTATAAAAAGAGCAAGCGCGTACAAAAGCTGTTGGAGGAAGTATGAAAAACAAATATAATTTTATACCCGTTTCGGTGCTGTCTGTAAGCGTTATAGGCGCCGTTCTGGTGGCGTGTCACGTACTTTTACCCGGGCTGATACTTGCCGCCGTCGGCCTTGCGGGCGGCATAGTTGCAAAGGTGCTCGAAAGGCGCCTCAACATGCGCGAGCTGTTGGTGTTTCTTGCCTTCATCATAGGCATAGTGCTGTTTGTGGCAAGCGTCGCGGGGTTTGCCGCATACACCGTCTTAGACTATGTAAATTTAAAAGATATAGGATAACCGTCATTCAAATGCCGACTGCCAACGGGGCGCTCTTGCCCGCTTGCGGGCAGGGCGCCCTTACCTGCTCCTGCCGGAGGGCGGCTTTAATAACTATTTTCAATTTGCATTGCAGGGGGACTGCGCGTTTTCGCTCGGCCCTCTGCATTTTTTTATGTGGTTTTATCCATAAATTTTTTCGGCTGCGCGGCTTAAATTTTGTGCGGAGGGTATATGAAAATTGTGCATAAAGGCGGCAAAGTGAAATAACTTTCACATAAATTTAACGGTATGCTATTGACATGCCGCGCTGCCCGTCATATAATGTAATTGAAAATATGTAAAGGGTAAAAACAATTAGCAGTATTGTCATATTTTTGATTGACATATAACATCTTTATATGACATAAGCAGGAGGCATTATGAGTTTTGTTCAGTTTACCGACGTGTGCAAGTACTACACGATGGGTGACAATGTAATCAAGGCTGCCAACGGCGTAAACTTCACCATTGAAAAGGGCGAGTTCTGCGTCATAGTCGGCCCCTCGGGCGCGGGCAAGACCACCGTTTTGAACATGCTCGGCGGCATGGACAGCGTAACTTCGGGCGAGATAATCGTCGACGGAGTAAAGGTGAGCGACTTCAAGGAGAAAAAGCTCACCGAATACCGCCGCTACGACGTGGGGTTCGTATTCCAGTTCTACAACCTCATTCAAAACCTCACCGCCCTCGAAAACGTCGAGATAGCGTCGGAAATATGTAAAAACCCGCTCGACGCCGCCAAGACGCTGGAGGAAGTGGGCCTTGCCGACCGAATGAAGAACTTTCCCGCGCAGCTTTCGGGCGGCGAGCAGCAGAGGGTATCCATCGCCCGCGCGATAGCCAAAAACCCCAAGCTGCTGCTGTGCGACGAGCCCACGGGCGCGCTCGACTACGAGACGGGCAAAAATATCTTAAAGCTGCTGCACGATATCTGCCGCAACAACCAGAAGACGGTAATAGTCATAACGCACAACACCGCCATAACGCAGATGGCCGACAGGGTGATACACATCAAAAACGGCACGGTGGTGGGCGAAGAGCTCAACCCCGAGCCCATGGACGTATCGCTCATCGAGTGGTAATCGCCGCGGCGTTCGCCCCTTTCGGCATTCTGCGTTGCCGCGTGCAATTTTTGCCGTACCTGTGCGCAATTTTACCGCGTGCGATCATCGCGTGCAGCTATGTTTTTGCGCGGGCATATTGCGCTTTGCACACGCGCCGTTTGGTGCGCTCCGCGCATGATTCAAGGCTTATACTGAACCGCTACGAGGTTTTTGTATGAAAAAGTTTTCAAAAAATATTGTTAAAGAATTTAAAAACAGCTTCGGCAGGTTTTTGGCCATAATGGCCATAATCGCCCTCGGCGTCGGCTTTCTGATCGGCGTAACGCAGGCCACGCCCGACATGAAGACATCCATGTCGGACTACCTGCACGAAAACGCCGCATACGACGTCGACGTAAAGGCGACCTACGGCCTCACCCGGGGCGACGTCGACAGCATAGCCGCCCTCACCGACGACGACGGCGACGAGGTGGTCACCGAATACATGCCCGTCGTTACCAGCTCGGTGATGGCCAGCATCGACGGCGCAAACGACTCGGCCGTAAATCTCATCGGCCTCGACTTTTCAAAGGTGAAGGAGGGAAGCGATTATCTCAACAAGCTCACCCTTATAGAGGGCGAGTGGCCGACGGCTGCAGATGAAGTGGTAGTCGAGCGCTCCAACAACTACTTCGAGGATGTGAACATAGGCGACAAGGTGGTGATAGCCGACGAATTAAACACCGCAAACAGCACCTACGGCGACATATACGCCCAAAAGGAGCTCACGATAACGGGCATAGTTTCCTCGCCCGACTACTACTACCGCGACGCGCGCGAAGTCACCACCGTGGGCACGGGCGTCGTCAGCCTGGTGATGTACGGCAACTACTCGGTAAAGGCCGAGGAGAACGACGAGGGCGAGACGGAATACGTCGCCGACACCGAAAACAACGTTTACGACTTCTCAAAGTCGGGCACGCTGTTCTGGTCGCTCAGCCTCGACATGAGCATACTCGGCTCCCCCGCCATACGCGACGAGAGCATTCTCTACACCGATGTGTGGGTGCAGGTGGCGGGCTCCGACGGCTATGAATTTTTCTACACCGACTATAAGGACCACGTTCTGGAGCTTGCCGAATACATCGACGAGCTCGGCGGCGAAATAAACGCCGAAGTAAACGCCGCCATAGAGGACAGCAGGCTCGCACAGTCGGCGGGGCTGCCCGCAAGCGCGAGCTGGTATCTTTTAGACAGGGCCAGCACCAACGTAAGCTACGTCAGCTTCGATATGAACGTCGAAAAGGTGGAGGACATAGCGGGCATCTTCCCCGTGTTCTTCATAGTGGTGGCGGCGCTCGTCGCGCTCACCTCGATGACGCGAATGGTCGAGCAGGACCGCATGCAGATAGGCACCTTAAAGGCGCTCGGCTACAACGAGGGCACCATAATGATAAAGTACCTCGTCTACTGCATACTCGCCTGCCTCGTGGGCCTCGTCGTGGGCATACTTTTGGGCTTCTCTATAATGCCCAACATATTCTGGAACGCATACAAGACGATGTACTTTTTGCCTTCGCTCTACCTCGGCTTCTCGTGGTGGCTGGCGCTGGCGGTGGTATTCGGCTCGCTCGCCGTCACCATAATAGTAACGGTGATAGCCTGCCGCGCCACCACAAAGGAAAAGCCCTCCGTTCTTATGCAGCCAAAGGCCCCCAAGCCCGGCAAGCGCATACTTTTGGAGCGCTGCACCCCCATATGGAAGAGGATAAAGTTCAAGTGGAAGGCCACCATCCGCAATATCTTCCGCTATAAAAAGAACATGATACTCACCATCGTCTCGGTAATGGGCTGCACGGCGCTCATACTCACCGGCTTCGGTTTGGGCGACAGCGTCGCCGCCGTCACCGACCTGCAATACAGCAAGGTGGTGTTCTACGATACGATAATTTCCCACGCCGACTCGCAGGAGGAGGGCGCGGGCGAGGAGCTCTCGGCATATATCGACAGCCTCGACAAGGACAGCTACACCGACGTGTTCAGCGAGAGCGGGCAGCTCGTTATAGGCAACTCGCGCGAGAGCGTCGACCTGTACGCCGTCGACGACGCCGAGGAGTTTGCAAACTTCGTAAGCCTGCACTCGCGCACTTCGGGCGAGGCGCTCGATATCTCTGCCGAAGGCATAATAATACCCGAAAATATAGCCGTGGTATACGATATCCGGGCGGGGGACGATGTGACCTACCGCGCCGCCGACGGCACTGAGCTTGCGCTCAAAATATCGGGCGTGTGCGAAAATTACACGGGCTCGCTGGTTTATATGGGCGCGGATAACTTTGCCTCGGCAATGGAGGAGGCGGGCAGCAGCATAGACCTCACGCCCAACACCTACCTCGTAAAATACGGCTACGGCACCGACGAAGAGGCGATGGACGCCGCCGCCGAAAGGCTGCTCACCGACGCCTCCGTCACGGGCGTGGAGTTCACCTACACAACGCTGCGCACCTTCGATTCGCTCAACGATACTATGGGCTTTGTAATACTCATCCTCGTCGTGTGCGCGGGCGCGCTGGCGGCCATAGTGCTGTATAACCTCACCAACATAAACATCGACGAGCGCCGCAAAGAGATCGCCACCCTGCGCGTTCTGGGCTACACAAAGTGGGAGGTGGCGGGCTATATCTACCGCGAAAGTTCAATTCTGACCATAGTTGGCGCGCTGTTCGGCCTTTTGGTCGGCTGGCTGCTGCACATGTATATAGTGGGCAGGGTAAACAGCGTGTGGATGATGTTCGGCAAGGCGATAGCGCCGCTCAGCTTCCTGTGGGCGTTTTTAATAACTCTCGGCTTTGCTATTCTGGTATATGCCTTCATGCTCATAAAACTGTATAAGATAGATATGGCCGAATCGTTGAAGTCAAACGAATGATATGGCGCGGCGCCCGCGCTTTAAACACGGGCGCCGCTCTTGCCATAAAAATACACGCGCGCACCGCGCGCTTTCGGGGAGAAAGTTTATGGATAAAAAGAATTTACGCGACGCCTTGATGGCGCAGCTGTGGCGTATGTACAGCATGGATATAATGCTGTACCTGCGCGAATTTTTGGTGGGCGAAACGGCGCTTTTGGAGTGCCTCGCCTCGGCCGGCAAAACGCTCACGCCCGGAGAAATAAGCGAAAAGATGCACCTCAGCCGCGCCCGCACGGCAAACATATTGCGCACCCTGCGCGGCAAGGGCTTTGTTGCCATGGAGGTCGCCGCCGATGACAGGCGCAAGATGCTCGTAACCCTTACGGACGCGGGCAGGCAGCACCTTCTGGATAAGCACACCTATCTCGAGGGCTATTTCGATAAGTATGTCGAGGTGCTGGGAGAGGAGAATATCTCCAACCTCACCGCCCTCTTAAAAATAACTGCCGACAGCGAGAGCGAACTTATGCGCCGCTTCGGCGGGGTGCAGTAAGCGCCCAATCACCTCCCCATTGAGCGGGAGGGAGAGTAAGCGCCAAAGTACCTCCCCTTCGAGTGGAGGGAGAGTAAGCGCCAAAGTACCTCCCCTTCGAGTGGAGGTGGGTTGAGCGTCAGCGAAACCCGGAGGGGTTTCATTTCCGGTATATCTCCGCAAAAAATTCTGCAAATAAAAAAACAAGGTCCGTATAAATACGGGCCTTATTTTTTGCCTTTTTAAGTTACCTGTGTGCCTTATTGTCGTGCATCTCCGTGCGCGAGAGCATAAGGCCGCGCCCGCTTATTATGGGCGATATTATCAGCCAAAGCGCCGCCACGGCTATTATCACGTACAGCGTTATCGAACCCGCCGTCCTCGGGCCTTGGAATATCCAGCTGACGAGGTTGAAGTCAAATATGCCGTAAAGCCCCCAGTTGAGTGCGCCTATTATGCAGAGGATATAGGCGATAAAGTTAGCAATTATCATAAATTACATCTCCTTGCAATTAAGTATGCGCACAAATGCGCGCGTTATGCGCCCGCGGCAAAGCGGCCTCTAATTTAGCTGTTGCATTACGGCCCGCCATGTGTTAAAATAAATGTGTATGAAAGATATTCCAAAGGGGGCGCACGGCCGCGCGCTCCTCTATAAAAAGGCATGCATGCTCACGGGGGCCGACTTCTGGCACTCCCGCGGGTGGGAGGAAGAGGGCATTGCGCCCCTCCGCTTTGCCGACGGCCCGCACGGGCTGCGCGTTCAGGCGGGCGGCACATACAACTTCGATTTAAAAAATTCCCTCCCCGCCACATGCTTCCCCACGCTCGCCGCGCTCGGCTGTTCGTGGAACGGCGAACTTGTGCGCGCCGCGGGCGAGCGCCTCGGCGAGGAGGCGGCGTACTTCGGCGTAAACGTGCTGCTCGGCCCGGGCGTAAACATAAAGCGCAACCCTCTCTGCGGCCGTAATTTTGAATACCTCTCCGAGGACGCATACCTTGCTGGCGAGCTTGCGGCAAACTATGTGCGCGGCGTGCAGTCTGAGGGGGTGGCGTGCTGCGTAAAGCACTTCTGCTGCAACAACCGCGAATGGGCGCGCACGGTATATTCAAGCAACGTCTCCGCCCGCGCGCTCAGGGAGATATACCTCGCCCCGTTCGAGGCAGCCGTAAGGCGGGGCGGCGCGTCCGCCGTTATGACGGCATACAACAAGGTAAACGGCACATACTGCTCGCAAAACGGGCGGCTGATAACCGATATCCTGCGCGGCGAATGGGGCTTCGACGGCATAGTCGTATCCGACTGGGTGGGCACGAGCGACCGCGCCGCAGGCGTAAGGGCTGGGGAGGACCTCGAAATGCCCCGCTGCAACTTCACCCCCGAAGAGATAGTAAGTGCGGTGGAGCGCGGCGAACTTGCCGAGGAGGATATCGACGCCTGCATTGCCCGCCTCTCGCACTTTGCAAAAAAGTACGCCCGCCCCGCGGGCGCTCCCTTCGACGGGGCCGAACACTCGGCTTTTGCCGCCCGCGCAGCAACGGAGTGCGCCGTGCTTTTAAAAAACGACGGCATGCTCCCCTTAAAGCGGGGCGAAGGGGTGGCGGTGATAGGCGGCCTCGCCTTCGAGCCGCACGTTCAGGGCGGCGGTTCCTCGCATGTGAACGACGCCGGCGCGCAGAATTTTATCGACTGCTTAAAGCAAAAGTTTGATGTATCCGCCGAACGCGGGTACCGCACTGACGGCAAATACAGCAAAAAACTGCACTCCCGCGCGCTTGCGCTGGCCGCACGCACGGGCAGGGTGATATATTTTATGGGCCTTACCGATTCAGAGGACGCCGAGGGCGCCGACAGAGCTACCCTCGCCCTCCCCGAATGTCAGGTGCGGCTGCTGCGCGAAATGCACGGCGCGGGCGCTAGAATAACGGTGGTGCTGTGCGCGGGCAGCGCGGTAGACTGCGGCTGGGACAGGTATGCCGACGCCGTGCTGTATATGCCCCTCACGGGTGCGGGAAGCGGCGTTGCCGCGGCCTCGCTGCTGTGCGGCGAAAGCGTCCCCTCCGGCAAGCTCGCCCAGACCTTCCCGCTCTCTTATGCCGACGTGCCCTGCGGCGGTGACATGACGGCCGACGCATACGGGTGCGACTATGCCGAGGATATTTTCGTCGGCTACAGATATTACGACGCCGCCGGTTTTGCGGTAAAATACCCCTTCGGGCACGGGCTGTCGTACACGAAGTTTGAATACAGCGGCCTTGCGTGCAACGACGGGCAGGTCAGCTTCAAAATAAAAAATACAGGCAGCGCGGGCGGCGCGGAGGTTGTTCAGCTGTATATGTCCCTGCCGGAGTGCGGCGCGGCCGTGGCCGAAAAGCAGCTCGCCGCCTTCAAAAAGGTGTACCTCGCCGCGGGCGAAGAGCGCACGGTTACGCTCGTCCCCGATATCTCCGCCCTGCGCGTCTATTGCGAGGGGGAGGGCAGGTTTGAGGTGTTCGGCGGCGAATACGGCGTAAAAGTTGGCTCCTCCTCGCGCGATTTCAGGTTGGAGGGGCAGATGTATATCGATGGCGCCCTTCCCGGGGAGGGCAACTCTGCCGCCGAACGGGTGCGGATATTGAGCGCGGCGCGCGGCAACAGGGCGCCCGCGGCAGAAAATACCGAAAACAATGCAGGCAGGCGGGAGAAAAAGGAGATAACGCTGCACAGCCCGCTCATCGATCTTAAATGTGCGCGCGGCGCGGCGGGCAGGCTGATATATAAACTTGCCGATATCTTCTGCACGGCGAGCGGGCAGACCGCCATGCTCACGTTCAGATACATCACCGTGCGTTCGGCAATGCAGTATGCAGGCTTTTGCCTTGCAAGGGCGCACGGGTTTGTGGATATCTGCAACGGCCGCTTTTTTAAGGGGCTCATAAAACTTATTACAGGACGGGAGAAAGATAAATGAGAGTGGCAATTTACGGAGCGGGCGCAATGGGCACCGTTCTGGGCGCATTCATAGCAAAAAACGGCGGCGAGGCCGACCTCATCACGCGCAACCGCGAGCACGTTGCGGCACTAAAGGCGGGCGGCGCGCACATAACGGGCACGGTAGATTTTACGGTGCCCGTGCATGCCCTCCTCCCCGAGGAGATGCAGGGGCAGTACGACATTATATTTTTAATGACAAAGCAGCGGCACAACGCCGAAATTCTGCGCTTTCTGCTGCCCTACATAAAGGAGGACAGCGTGGTGTGCACCACGCAGAACGGCCTGCCCGAGCCCTCGGTCGCGGCGGTGGTGGGCGAAGAGCGCTGCTGCGGCTGCGCCGTGTCGTGGGGCGCCACCTTTGTGGGGCGGGGCGAGGCAAAGCTCACCACCCGCACCGACGGGCTGGAGTTCGCCCTCGGCACGCTTTATAACAACTCGCAAAAGCTGGAGGCGGTAAAGGCCGTGCTCTCGCTGATGGGCAAAGTTTCGATTGAGAGCAACTTCATAGGCGCGCGCTGGTCAAAGCTCGCCATAAACTGCGCCTTTTCGGGTCTTTCGGCGATAAGCGGCCTCACATACGGGCAGATATGCGACGACAAGTACGCCCGCAGGGTGGCGCACGCCATACTCAACGAGTGCTTTTCGGTGGCAAAGGCGTGCGGCATACGCCCCGGCAAGGTGCAGGGGTATGATATTTCCGTCCTCTTTTCATACAAAAATTGCTTAAAGCGCGCCGTCGCAAACGCGCTCATACCCGTCGCCATGAAAAAGCACCGCTCGCTCGTCTCGGGAATGTATTACGACTTAAAGGCGGGCAGGCGGTGCGAGGCCGACCTCGTAAACGGCGTGATATCCGGCTACGGCGCGCGCGTGTGCGCTCCCGCCACGCTAAACTGCCTCGTGCAGCAGATAGTCGGCGAGATAGAGCGCGGCGAGCGGGAAATTTCGCCGAAAAATATAGAGCAATTTAAAAAATATATCTGACCTTTTTATACTAAAACGGCTGTAAAAGGCTCAATTTGTTGCAAATATTTCACATCGGTGATATAATTTTTAAAAATTATAATTGCAAAAAGTAAGTTTTTAACTGTTTAAGGGGCATTTACATGGAAGAAATTTATTATCCTTCGGCCGACGGCGAGCATACCGTCCACGCCGTGCTATGGCGCCCTCACGGCGAAATAGTTGCCATTTTGCAGATAATACACGGCATGGAGGAGTATGCCGCGCGCTATTCGGCGTTTGCCGAGCAGGCTTCAATGCGCGGGATACTCGTATGCGCGGAGGACCACCTCGGCCACGGCGGCACAGCCAAGGGCGACTTCGGCCACTTCCCCAAGGACGGCGACGAGATAGTGTTAAAGGACATCGCCGAACTCACCTCCCGCGCCCGTGCCATAGCTCCCGGCGTGCCCTGCTTCGTTATGGGGCACAGCATGGGCTCCTTCTTCTGCCGCGAATACATCGCGCGCAGGGGCAGCCAGTTTGCCGGCGCGATAATAATGGGCACCGGCTATCAGGGGAGCGCAACGCTCTTCTTCGCCCGCCTCATAACGCGCATCGTGGCGCGCATAAAGGGCTGGGACCACAAGAGCAAGCTGATAAAACTGCTTGCCTTCGGCTCGTACAACCGCAAGTTCAGGCCGGCGCGCACGGGCTATGAGTGGCTCTCCGTGGATAAAAAGAACGTAAAAAACTACGTCGCCGATAAAAACTGCGGCTTCGGCTTCACCTGCGGCGGCTATATGGGGCTGTTCAACATAATAAAAAAGGCGTGCTCAAAGGGCGCCTTCTATTCGGTAAACCGCAACCTGCCCATACTCATAGTTTCGGGCGAGGACGACCCCGTCGGCGGCTACGGCAAGGGCGTGCAAAAGACGTACGATAAGTATATCGAAGCGGGCGTAAAGGACGTGACGCTCAAATTATACACGGGCGCGCGCCACGAGATACTCAACGATATCTGCCGCAACGCCGCCTGCTCCGACGTGCTCACCTTTATATTCGACCACGCCGGGCTCAAATAAAATTACAGACATTCCAACCTGAATTTCGAGGCATCGTATGGTAATAAAATGGGACATAACCATCCCCAAGCTCACGGGCGAGCGCACGCGCAGGGCGTATGTGTATCTGCCCAACGGCTATAACGAGGAGGACCGCCGCTATCCCGTCATGTATATGTTCGACGGGCACAACCTCTTCTTCGATGAAGACGCCACCTACGGCAAGAGCTGGGGCATAGGCGAATATCTCGACTACACAAACACAAAGCTGATAATAGCCGCCGTGGAGTGCGATCACGAGGGCAACGGCAGGCTCTCGGAGTATTCCCCCATAAACTTCAACTTCGGCGGCGCTGTGATACGCGGCAGGGGCAAAAAGTATATGGACTGGCTCGTGGGCGAGTTCAAGCCGTATATCGATGAAAACTTCCGCACCCTGCCAGATAGAGCAAATACCGCGATAGGCGGCAGCTCGATGGGCGGGCTGATGACCATGTATGCGCTGGCCGTATACAACCGCTATTTTTCGCGCGGGGCGGCTCTCTCGCCCAGCCTGTGGATAGGAGGCGGCACGCCCGAATTTTTAACAAAGGCAAAGTTCGGCAGGGCCACGCAGCTTTATATGGACTACGGCAGCAAGGAGTTCAAAAACCACGCCGGCCAGCGCCGCATCTTCGCCGAAGTTGCCGCCGACCTCATCGAAAAGGGCGTGTTCGTAACTTCTCGCATCGTGCCCTACGGCACCCATTGCGAGGCCTCGTGGCAGCGCCAGCTCCCCGTATTTTTCCCCGCTTTGGGATTTGAAGGGGAGTAAAAGGGTTCACGAAAATCTCGCGCAGGCCGTGCGCGATATTTTCCTTGAATTTGAGGAACTAAGTTCCTCTGGCGGCATTTATAAGGGCCCCCGATTATCAGAAATGCCGCCATTCACCTCCAGTGAGCTCGCTTGCGCGACAAATTGAGTCGCGCTGGCGCAGGGGAACCCTGCTTGCGCAGAGTATTTATTCAGAATTTTTGCCGCAGTGGTACCTCTCCTTTGAGGGACGAGCGAGGCATTTCATAGCACAGCGGACACCCGCTGTGCGTGCCGAGCGAGATGAGCGAGGGCATATGCACGCCCGAGCAGTGACCGCGCGAGGAGCGTATGCGACGACACTCTGCCGAGGGGTTCCCGCTTGCGGGAAACGGCAGATCCATGCGGTAATACACCGCACGCACCACGAGACGGGTAGGGTGGGGTTTTACAGGCTCATATAAGCGAACAATAATGAAACCCCTCCGTCACATACTCACTATGTTCGTATGCGCCACCTCCCCTCGAAGGGGCGGTAGATTTGCCGAAGCGGAGCAAGGCAAATCGGGAGGGGTATTCCCAAATAACTTATGTCGCAAGGCGGGTTTCCCGCCGCAGCAGGACTCAATTTGCGCATACCTGCGCCTGAGCGGAGTGAATTCGCGCGACTATACGCTCCGTGGGCCCTTAAGGTCGCGCGAAGAGAGGCAGAGCCTCTTAAATTCACGGAAAATATCGTGCGCGGCCCGCGCGAGATTTTCGTGAGGAGTTTACTATGCAAATAAATTACGGAAAATTTTATTCGCGGCACTTGGGACGCGATATGGAGTACAAAATTTACGGCACGCGCGGCAAGCCTGTGCTCGTCATACCCTGCCAGAGCGGCAGATTCTATGAGTTCGAAGACATGCACATGCTCGACGTATACGCCCCCTATATCGAGGACGGCCGCATACAGGTGTTCACCATCGACAGTATCGACAGCGAAACGATAGTCGGCCACGGCGATCCGCGTGCGCGCATGTGCCGCCACGAGGCGTGGATAAACTATATAATGGAGGAGGCAATTCCGCACTTCTCCCACATAAACACCTGCGCCAACGGCTGGGAGATACGCTTCCTCGTCGCGGGGCTCAGCTTGGGCGCGCTGCACGCGGCAACGCTCTTTTTCCGCTATCCCGACGTGTTCGACAGCCTCCTTGCTCTCAGCGGCGTGTATTCCACCGAATACTGCATGGGCGGCTACAGCGACGACCTCACCTACATGAACTCCCCCCAGCAGTTCGTAGCGGGCATGCCCGTCGACCACCCCTATATCCAAAAGTACAACTCGGGCAGGATAGTGCTGTGCGTCGGCCGCGGCGCGTGGGAGAACGAAACGCTCGACAGTACCTCAAAATTTGCCGAAATTTTAAAGAGCAAGGGCATAAACGCCTGGGTGGACTTCTGGGGCAGCGACTGCCGCCACGATTGGGACTGGTGGTTCGTGCAGGCGGCATACTTTTTGCCCAAACTGCTCGAATATTAAATTTTTAACTTGGTAAATGGCGTACAGCGGGCGCCGCGCAGGCGCTGCCGTGCATATAAATTTGCGGTGCCGGCTGTATGTTTTGTTTTTCAATAAATAATTTAACGAATTAAAGCGTTAAAGGGAGAAATAAACACTATGAAAAACTTTGTATTCATCTCGCCCAACTTCCCCACAAACTATTGGAAGTTCTGCCGTGAGCTCAAAAACAACGGCTTCGACGTGCTGGGCATAGGCGACTGCCCCTACGACTACCTCGCGCCCGAACTCAAAGACAGCCTTGCCGAGTATTATTGGGTACATTCGCTCAAAAACTACGACGAAGTTTACCGCGCCGTGGCGCTCTTTGCCTTCAAATACGGCAAGATCGACTTCATCGAGAGCAACAACGAGTATTGGCTGGAGCTCGACGCGCAGCTGCGCACCGATTTCAACGTGTGCTCGGGCTTTAAAAACGACGACATGCCCCGCATAAAGTTCAAGTCGGGCATGAAGGAGTATTACAAAAAGGCGGGGGTGGTCACCGCGCGTTACTGCATGGTGACGGGCTATGACGAGTGCAAAAAGTTTATCGATAAGGTCGGCTATCCCGTAATAGTAAAGCCCGATAACGGCGTGGGCGCAAACGATACGTGGAAGCTCGCCTGCGACGACGACCTCAAAAACTTCCTCAACGAAAAGCCGCCCGTCGAGTATATAATGGAGGAATTCGTCGAGGCCGAGGTCAACTCCTACGACGCGATAATAAATTCCAAGGGCGAGCCCATATTTGAAACGGGCAACGTAACGCCCATGTCGATAATGGACATAGTAAACACCAACGGCAACAGCATCTATTATATAGTAAACGAGCTTTCGCCCGACGTAAGGGACGCAGGCCGCCGCACGGTAAAGGCCTTCGGCGTAAAGAGCAGGTTCGTGCACTTCGAATTCTTCCGCCTCACCAAGGACCAGTACCTCGGCAAAAAGGGCGACGTTATAGCCCTCGAGGTGAACATGCGCCCCTGCGGCGGGTTCTCGCCCGACATGATGGACTACGCCAACTCCACCGACGTTTATAAGATCTGGGCGGACATGATCGTCTACGACAGCACCCTCGTTCCCACGGGCGAAAAATTCTATTGCGCATACGCCGGCAGGCGCGACGGCAAGCCCTTTATGTACAGCGGCGAGCAGATAGAGGCAAAGTATGCCGCCAACATAAAGGAGGTGGGCAGGATACCCGACGCCCTCGCCGCCGCCATGGGCAACACCATGTATCTTGCAAACTTCAAAACCAAGGAAGAGATGGACGCCTTCTATAAAGATGTGCTTTTAACCAAGGAGATATAAAACAGTTTACAAAAATTCCGCTCTCGGCCAGAGCGGAATTTTTACCGCATTTGGTACCTCCCCTTTGAGGGGAGGTGGATTTGCCGAACGGAGCGAGGCAAAGACGGAGGGGTTTCACAGGCTTGAAAATGGAACACCTCCGTCACTTTGTGACACCTCCTCTTCGAGGGGAGGTAAATATAGAGAATAGCTCGGCCCTTCGAGGGGCGGGTAATTATTTAATTTAATTATTTTTATTTTAATTTATTTTTGAATTTAACGGCGCGGGGCAAACAAAGTTTGCCCAGCGCCGTTATTTCACCCTTTATTTAACGCATGGTGCGTTGTTTTACGCGTGCGGGCGGGGCAATTTGCCCCGCCCGCACGCGTAAATTAAATAATTTATTTTAGAAATAATTTTTTATTATTTATTTTGCGGCTTTCTTTGAAATTACCGCCATTGCGGCGGAGGCTATCAACGCCATAAAGGATATCAGCATATTCAGAGTTATCACGTCTGTTCCGTTGGTGTCCCAGCTCACTTCTATAACGAAGGGCGAGCTGTACCATGCCGAGCAGTTCGGCACATAGTCGGGGATAAAGGCGTAGGGGAATATCTGCGCGCACGGCAGCAGCCAGCACAGCCCGAGAACTGTTATAAAAATATAGTCGTGCAGCGCGTGACTTTGGTGAGTTATCGCGCAGTAAATAAGCAGCCCCGCGGCTAGCAGCACGCCCAGCGCGCTCTCCATGCCGTAGATATACAGCTGCCCCACGCAAAACCAGTGTACAAATACCTCAAACACCGCCGCCGCGGCGTACACGGCGCTCACTTTAAGCGCAAAGGCAAATTTATTTTTTGCCTTCACCGCGCGCTGCGCCATGCCGTCAACTTCCGCCGTGGCAAGCTCCAGCGCCTCGTCCGCGCTCGCGCCCTCGGCAAGCCTCGCCGAATATTCGTCGCTGCAGGCCGATATCATCTCGCGCTCCAACTTTCCGCTTGTAATGCCGTAGCCTGCCAGCGCGCCCCTCACGCGCCCCGCTATGGTGCCCCTTCTCTTTGCTTGCAGCCTTCCGTTGGCGCGCAGCGCATAAAGCACCGCGCCCGCGATGAGTGCGGCCGCCGCTATATAGAAGTCGAGGCTTACCGCCGTGGCGGTATCCGCAATGCGGTAGGTCTGTCCGAAGTCGTCGCTGCGGTACTCGGTGAGCGCTATTGCGCCCGGGTACAGATAGTCGGCGGTAAAGTAGCCGTCGGGCGCGACGTAGTGGTCGAAGCCGTACAGCTGCACGGCCGTTGCCAGCCTGCCCGCAAATATCAGCAGGGGTATTATAAAGTCGAGCGGGCCGCGCAGTTTATAGGTGGCCGCGGCGTATACAAGTATTGCCGCCGCCGCAACGCAGGCGGCTACGCTGTAAAATTCAAACGCGGAAAACGCAAAACTCTTCGGAAAGAGCGTTGAGGTGAGCATCTCTAAAAGGGCGAGCGCAAAAAACAGCGCGCCCGTGCCCAAAGCAAAGGCAAAGGGGTTTCTCTTGGGTATGTGCCCGCGCACCTCGTCTTTCACAACATCAAGCGCGCCCTGCAGGGCAATTTCGGCACTCTCCGCCCCGCCTATCATGCGTTCCCTGTATTCGTCGTTGCATAGAGCCGTAAGTTGCTTTTTAAGTTCCTTCCCGCGCACGCCGTATGCCCTCATCACGGCGGCAACGCGCCCTTTTATCTCGCGGTTTATCTCGCGCTCCTTCATTTTTTTAGTCCTCCTTCGATGAGCTGCCGCAGCGCATCCACCGCGGTAAGGTACTGTCCGGCGTTCCGCAAATAAAATTCCCTCCCCAGCTCGGTGAGCGAATAATACTTTCTGTCGCCGCCCTTCGCGCCCGCCGCCGGGTAGCTGCGCACCTTGCCCTCCTCGGTGAGCTTTTTCATCGTCATCAGCATGGAGGGGTTGGTTATGCGCACGCCGCCGCGGGCGTTTATTCTGTTCACCATGTTGTATATATAGTCGTCGCCCTCGCTCAAAAGCGAGCAGGCGATTATTTCGGTAAAGCCCTTTATGTATTCTCCCGACTGCATCATGAACTCCTTTAATTTAGTGTGCATAATGTTTAGTTTTTCTAAATATAATATAGCACGCATTTACCGCCTTGTCAATAGTTAAATTAAAATTTGCCGAATATTTTTTATGCACGGCGGCAGTTCTAAATACGGTGCGGGCAAAATAAAATAGCGTATACAAAACAGTTTGCGGAGGATGGTATGCTCGATAGCGATATTTGTGCAGGACTTGCGGCGCGGCTCAACGGAAAGGCCGTGGCCGTCTGCGGCGACGGTGAACTTCTCGCCGCGCTAAAGGCGGAGGGAGGACTTGATTTTTGCGACGACCTTTCAAAGGGCGGCGCCGTTATATTTGCCGCGGGCTATGGCGGCGCGAACGCGGAGGGCGACGTAAGCGGCGGCGAAGGGGCCGCAGCGGGCGATATAAATTATGCCGAGGCCGCGGCGGGCAGGCCGTTTATCATAGTCGCCCCCAACGCCGAGGAGCTTAAAAATACGTACGGGTGCGAGTGTCTGCGCCCGCAAACGTGGGATAGGTCTGCGCTCAATATGCTGCTGCGCGCGCTCTCGGGCGAATTTGCCGTGCGCACGGTGGGGGTGGATATACCCGAGTGGATGGGCTTTTTGCCCGCCGAAAGTTCGGCCATATCCGAACTCATCTCGCGCGTGCGCGAAAGGTGCGCAAATATCAAAAAATTCAAGGATATTTCGGCGCTCGACGGGCTGTGCGCGGGCGCGGAGTATTGGTCGCCCGCGATAGAGGTGGAGTACGACTTCGCCACGGGCGGCGCAAAAATAAAGTGCGCCGCGCAGGACGGCATATTCTTTTCAATGCTCTCCGAGATCGCCGGCGACAAGATAGAGGGGGAGTATTCGCTGATGCGCTACGTCCGCTCCGCCGCCGAGGCGAAAAATAGCTTTGAAAAGGTGCGCGATGCGCTAAATTGCGCCCGAGTAAACGGCTACGGCATAGTTTCGCCCGCCGAAGATGACCTTATATACGAGCAGCCCGAGGTGGTAAAGCAGGGCAACTCGGTGGGCATACGCCTGCGCGCCTCGGCGCCTTCGTACCACATAATAAGGGTGGACGTCGCTGGCGAAGTGAGCCCCATAATGGGCGAGGGCGCTCAGAGCCAGAGCCTCGTTACGGGCATGATGAAGGGCTTTGAAACCGACCCCGAGGCGACGTGGAACACCGATGTGTTCGGCCGCTCGTTAAAGAGCATGGTAAAGGAGGGGCTGGCCGCAAAGGTAAACTCCATTCAGGACGACACAAAGAATAAGTTGAAAAAGGCCATCACCCGCATGACCAACGAAGGCAAGGGCGGGGTGATTTGTATAATACTGTAAGGGATTCACAAATTTTTTGCGCGGGCCGCGCGCAAAAAATTTCGTGATTTTGAGGGGCGCTGCCCCTCTTCGCGCGACCTTAAGGGCCCCCGAAGAGTATAGTCGCGCGAATTCACCCTGCTGAGGCGCAGGTATGCGCAAATTGAGTCCTGCTGCGCAGGGAAACCCTGCTTGCGACATAAGTTATTTTAGAATAACCCCTCTTCGCCTTCGGCTTACCTCCCCTTCGAGGGGAGGGTAGGGTGGGGTTTCACCTGCAAAAAATTGCAATTATTTTTCTGCAAAAAATATCAAAAAATAAAAAATAATACAATGTGCGTTCAAAGGCATATGCGCGGGCGCGGCGGAGGGGTGAGGTGGCGCGTAAAACATATGTGCTTAACGTAAAATAAATCAATCTAAATGCGCCGCATATGTATATAATTTAAATTAAATATAAATTAAATATGCGGCATATGTGTAAAATGCAAAATAAAAAACATATTAAATTTAACACATATGCCTTATTTTTCATGCGATCCAATGTGCGCCGCCGCTCACTTTATCGCGGAGTGATGTGTTTAAAAGGCCATATTTTTGCGCACATATCCGCGCCTTTTCGACAATTTTCGGCAAGATTTTTGCCGTAATTTTTAAGGATATATGCGCCGCCGTGCAGGCAGCGCCCGCCACTCCCTCTGCAATGGCAAGGGGCGTAAAATTCTGCTTTGATTCAGATATTATTTTTGCAACATATGCGCCGTCCGGCAAAAAAGGCGGCGCATTTTTTTATTTTATATGCCTATTTAAATGCGCCCGCGCGCAATTAAATAAATAATTAAAAAATATTAAAAATTTGGCAAAAAATATCAAATATTTCGGGCAGAAAATAAATATTGAAAAAATAAAAAATACTCAACAAAAAAAACTGCGCATGCGCAAAACCACTGCATAAAAATGCCGCCGCAGGCAATTGCCTGCGGCGGCTCCGTAACCGCGCATCAAAAGAGCAAATAAATTACCGCATGCAAACTGCTCTTTTTGCGCGGAAAAGGTCATATGAGCTACACATTTTGTGCTCATTCGCCGGCAAACTGCGAGTTGTAAAGCGAGGCGTAGAAGCCGCCCCTCTCTAGCAGTTCCTCGTGCTTGCCCTGCTCGACGATGTTGCCGTCGCGCATAACAAGTATCAGGTCGGCGTTCTTTATTGTGGAGAGCCTGTGCGCTATAACAAAACTCGTTCTGCCGCGCGTTAAATTATCCATCGCCGTCTGAATTATCTCCTCGGTGCGCGTATCCACGTTGGAGGTCGCCTCGTCGAGTATGAGCATGGGCGCATTCTCTATCATGGCGCGCGCTATGGTTATCAGCTGTTTCTGTCCGCCCGAGATCTCGTCGCCGTTTTCAACATAGTGGTCGAGCCCGCCCGGCTGGGTGGTGATGTAGTGCGTTATGCCCGCGGCGTCGCACGCGGCGCGCACCTGCTCGTCGGTGGCCTGCTTGGAGTATACTATATTCTCGCGCAGCGTGCCCTCGAACATCCACGTATCCTGCAGCACCATGCCGAACAGATCGTGCACCTCCTCGCGCGGCATATCCTTTATGGAGACGCCGTCGATGAGAATGTCGCCGCTGTTTACCTCGTAAAAGCGCATCAAAAGGTTTACCATGGTGGTCTTGCCCGCGCCCGTGGGGCCGACTATCGCCACCTTCCAGCCGGGCTGCACCTTTGCCGAGAAGTCGGGTATTATTATTCTGTCGTCGTTATAGCCGAAGCGCACGTGCCTGAATTCCACTTCGCCGCGCACGCCGTCCTTTAATTTGCGCTCCTTGCCGCTCTCGTCCTCAAGCTCCTCCTCTTCGAGGAAGGCGAACACCCTGCCGCTCGCCGCTGCCGCGCTCTGCAGCACGTTGGCCGCCTGCGCTATCTGCGAGAGGGGGCTCTGGAAGAGGTTTACATACACGAGGAATGCCGAGAGGGTGCCGAACGTAACGCCGCTGCCCGCATTTGTTATGAGTATGCCCGCAACCACGCACACCGCGGCGTAGGCAAAGTAGGAGATGAAGTTCATCGCGGGCTGCATTATGCCCGAGAGCGCCTGCGAAAGGAATGTGCTCTTTTTGAGCCTTGCATTGGTATTTTCAAAGTCGCTGCCCGTGCGCCCCTCGGCGTTGAACGCCTTGATGACGAGCTGGCCGGAGTAATTTTCCTCAACCTTGCCGTTCAGAACTGCAAGTTCGTCCTGCTGCTTTCTGAACTGCGGCTGCGAGAACTTCATTATAATAAAGAGCAGCACGGCCATAAAGGGCACTATTATCAGCACGGTGAGCGCAAGCTGCCAGCAGCTCACGAACATGGCTATCAGCACGCCTATCAGCATGCACACCGACTGCACCACCATGGATACCGCCTGCTGCATGGAGTTGCCTATGGTATCCACGTCGTTGGTCACGCGCGAGAGCGTATCGCCGTATGCGTGCGAGTCGAAGTACTTTAAGGGCACCTTGTTTATCTTCTGCGATATGTCCGAGCGCAGCGCGCGGCACATCTTCTGCGACACGGTCGTCATTATAAAGCTCGAAACGTATGTGCACAGCGCGTTTGAAAGGTAGAATACTATCAGTATTATTGCAAAGCGCGTCACCTCGTTCATATCGATGGGCACGCCGCCCGATATGACGTTCACAAGGTCTGAAAGTATCTGCGGCGCGAATATCGAGAGGAGCGTAGAACCCACCGTGAAGATGAGCGAAATTATTATCGGCGGCAGGTAGCGCTTCATGAACACCGCAAGTTTGCCTATATTTTTGGTGAATTCGCCCTTATTCATGGGCGCACCGTTGTATTTTGCAGGTCTGGGACTCATAAGCCAAGTTCCTCCTTCGAAAGCTGCGAAAGGGCTATCTCGCGGTATACGGGGCAGTTTTCAAGCAGCTCTCTGTGCGTGCCCGCGCCCACTGCCTTGCCGTTGTCGAGCACTATTATCTTGTCGGCGTCCATTATCGTGCCTATGCGCTGCGCAACGATGAGGGTGGTGGCGCCCGCAAGGCCCTCTTTCAGGTTTTCGCGCACCTTCTTGTCGGTCTTGTAGTCGAGCGCCGAAAAGCTGTCGTCAAAGATCATTATCTCCGGCTTTGTTGCCACGGCGCGCGCTATCGATATCCTCTGTTTCTGTCCGCCCGAAACGTTCTTGCCTCCCTGAGATATCGGGCTGTCGTACTTTTCGGGCATCTCCTCTATGAAGGAGTCGGCCTCGGCTATCTTTGCGGCGTTTACTATGGTATCCCTGTCGGTCACGCCGCCGAAGCCTATATTTTCGGCCACCGTGCCCGAAAAGAGCACGCCCTTCTGGGGCACATAGCCTATTTTAGAGCGCAGCGTGCTCTGCTTTAAGTCCTTTACGTTTACGCCGTCGACGAGCACTTCGCCCTCGGTCGCGTCGTAAAAGCGGGGCACGAGGTTTATAAGGGTAGATTTGCCGCTGCCCGTGCTGCCGATAAAGGCGACCGTCTGCCCCTTTTCGGCGCGGAAGGAGATGTGCTCGAACACGTCGGCGTCGGCGTCGGGGTAGCGGAAGCTCACGTCTTTAAATTCCACCGTGCCCGTCTCGGTGACGGGTTTTTCTTCCTCGGGATCGGAGATGGAGAGGGGAGTTTCGTGCACCGCGTTTATCCTCTTTGCAGCAACCTGCGCGCGGGGGAGCAGTATGAACATCATCAGCAGCATCAAAAACGACATTATCACCTGCGACGCGAGCATCATGAAGGAAGTTATCGTGGGGTAGTCTATCTCGCCCGCGTTTATCAGCGACGCGCCTATCCAGTATATTGCCAGCGTAAGGCCGTTCATTATCAGCATCATTATGGGGCTCATCAGCGCCATCACGCGGCCTGTGAACAGCTGCGTCTTTGTGAAGGCGTCGTTGGCCCTTTCAAACTTGTTCTCCTGGTATTTCTCGGCGTTGTAGGCACGCACCACCCTTATGCCGGTGAGGTTTTCGCGCGTGACGCCGTTGAGCCTGTCGGTGAGCTTTTGCATGAGCTTGAACTTGGGCATCACCGCCGCCATGACGGCTATTATGCACACAACAAGCACTATCACCGCCACGGCCGTAGCTATCGTGAGCTCGGCGCTGGAGGCGTTTATCTTGCATATCGCCCAAATCGCCATTATCGGCGCAAATATCAGCATGCGCAGCACCATTATGTTGGCCATGTGTATCTGCTGGATGTCGTTGGTCGTCCTGGTTATCAGCGAGGCGGTGGAGAACTTGTTTATTTCGGCTATCGAAAAGCTCTCTACCTTTGCATACACCTTGCTTCTCAGCGTCGCCGAAAGGCGGCTGGCCACGCACGAGGCCGATATGCCCGAAGCTACCGAGCAGAGCGAGCTGCACACGGCGTACAGCAGCATAAAGCCGCCCTCGCGCCATATGTCGGCCGTGCTCCCCGCGCCCGTCACCACGCCGAGTATCGCGCTCACTATCGCCGAGACCTGGTCGGTGAGCTGCATGGTGAAGAACACCTGCGCCACCGTCACGCCCACGATAAGCGCCACGAGCGCCCAGTCGAGCGCCTTCAGATTTTTATAAAGTTTAAACATCTGCCTTCTCCCGTGAAGTTTTTAGTTCGTCTAATTTGTTCATCATCTTTTCTCCGCACGATATAAAGCTCTCGCGCTCGTCCTCGCTCAGCGCGCTCAGCGCCAGCGCAATGTCCTGCATAAAGTTCCGATTGAATCCGTCCAGAACCCTGTGCCCCTCTCTTGTCACCGCCACGCTCACCGTGCGGCCGCTTTTCACCTTCTGTATAAGTCCCTTCTCCTCGAAGGGGCGCAGCAGCCTGCTCACGTTGGATATCGCCAGCCCCGAAAAGCGCGCTATCTCCGAAACGGTGACCGGGCGCTTGAAGCGCGCTTCAAACTCTGCAAGCCCGCCCAGCACGGTGAAAAGGTTGCCCGAGCCGGGCGGCTTTAAGCGGTGCATGCTGTCTTTGAACCTGAAGAACAGCGAGGCTGCCCTTTCGGCATAATTGTCTTCGTTCATTGCCTGCTCCTTATAAATAATTTTCGTGTTTTTGCGGCGCTGCGGCCTGCCCGCGGGCAAAAATACTTATCAACTGATAACTATTTAAACAGTATATGCACCGTTCAAACGCAAGTCAACGGAATTTCCGCACTTAAAAACTATATTCATTCACTTTTCATAAATGTTCACAAAACCGTGCACATATACATGCAATTTACAAATACGGCGGCCCGTTTTGCATATGCGGCCGTGCAGGGCGCAAAAAAACGCCCCGCTCTTGCGGGGCGCGCATATATTCAGTTTTCGGGCGCCTGTCCTTCCTTTTCGTCGCGGGCGCGCAGCGCGGCGATGTATTCGCTGTATTGCCTGTCGGTAAGTTTGGGCATCTTTTTCTTTTTACGGGACATGTTTATACCTCCGTTTTTTTAAGATAATTATGCCCACGGCGGCCCGTTTTATTCCAAAGGGTAGGGCGGCAAAATCAAATGTGGGGGGCGGTAAAAATATAGCGTCGCCGCGCAGGGTATTGCGCGGCGGCGCCCTTAAAATTGCGTTTAAATTTTTAACTTACAGCGAGCGCACGCGCAGCACGCCCTCTACTTTGGTTATCGCCTCGATGGTCTTTTCGGGAATGGCGCCGTCGATCTCGAGTATCGAGCAGGCGTATTCGCCGCGGCTGGAGCTTGCCATGTGCGCAATGTTCAGCTGCTGTTCGGATATCGCCGAGGTGAATTTGGTTATTATGTTCTTTACGTTGCGGTGCAGTATGCACACCCTGCCCTTGCCCTCGTCGCGCGCAAGCGAAACGTTGGGGTAGTTCACGCTGTTGGTTATGTTGCCGTTTTCGATGTAGTCCACCAGCTGGTGTGCGGCCATAACTGCGCAGTTGTCCTCGGCCTCGGGCGTGCTCGCGCCCAGATGGGGCACGCATATGCAGTTTTTAACGCCTATCAGCTTTGCGTTGGGGAAGTCGGTTATATACCTGCCCACCTTGCCGCTTTCAAGCGCGGCTATCATGTCGTCGGTGTTTACAAGTTCGCCGCGGCTGTCGTTAATAATTACCACGCCGTCCTTCATCTGCGAAATGGTGTCTTTGTTTATCATGCCCTTTGTGTCGGGGGTGAGGGGCACGTGCATGGTTATAAAGTCGGCCTGCTTGTATATATCTTCGCGCGCGGGCACAACTTTAATGTGGGGAGAGAGCGCAAGCGCGTTGAGCGTGGAGAGGTAGGGGTCGGTGCCGCACACCTCCATGCCCAGGCCGTATGCCGCGTTGGCAACTTCAACGCCTATCGCGCCCAGGCCTATAACGCCCAGCATCTTGCCCTTTATTTCGCTGCCCACAAACTTCGACTTGCCCTTTTCAACGAGCTTGCCCACATTGTCGCCCTCGCTCTTTAAGGTTTTTACCCAGTCGATGGCGTCGGTTATCTTCCTGCCGCCGAGCAGCAGCTCGCATATAACGAGTTCCTTTACGGCGTTGGCGTTGGCGCCGGGGGTGTTGAACACTACTATGCCCTTTTCGGCGTAGTCGGCAACGGGTATGTTGTTGGTACCAGCGCCCGCGCGGGCAACGGCTACAAGCTTGTCACCTACGGGGTAGTCGGCCATCTGTGCGGAGCGCACCATTATGCCGTCGGGGTTTTCGCAGCTGTCGCCGTAGCCGTAGCCGGCAAATATCGCGTCGGCAAGCGGGCTTATGGCGTTCAGTTTAAGTATCTGTTTGGCCATTTTATTTGTTCTCCCTTATCTTACTTATTTTCAAGCTCAAATTTCTTCATGAATTCGATGAGCGCCTTAACGCCCTCAACGGGCATTGCGTTGTAGATGGAGGCCCTCATGCCGCCCACAAGCCTGTGTCCCTTCAACGATACAAGGCCCGCCTTCTTTGCCTCGGCTATGAACTTTGCGTCGAGCTCGGCCGAAGGGGTAACGAAGGGCACGTTCATTATCGAGCGGTATTCCTTAACAACGTTGTTCTTGAACAGCGAGGAATTGTCGATAAAGTCATACAACAGCCCTGCCTTATATACGTCCACCTCGTTCATGGCCTTCACGCCGCCCTTAGCTTTCAGGTCGCGCAGCACAAGGTCGGCCATATATATCGAAAAGCAGGGAGGGGTGTTGTAGAGCGAGCCGTTCTCGTCCTGCACCTTCCACTTTAACATGGTGGGGCAGATCTTCAAAGGATCCTGTATGAGGTCGCGCTTGGCTATGACTATTGTAACGCCCGCGGGGGCAAGGTTCTTCTGCGCGCCTGCGTATATAACGCCGAACTTGCTCACGTCCACCTCGCGCGAGAATATCTCGGAGGACATATCCGCCACAAGGGGAGCCTTGCACTCGGGGAATTTTGTATATCTCGTGCCGAATATGGTGTTGTTCGAGGTGATGTGCACATAGTCGGCGTCATCGGAGTAATTCAATTTATCCACGTCGGGGATATATGTATAGGTCTTGTCGGAGCTGTCGCCTATCTTTACGGCCTCGCCGTATATCTGGCCCTCCTGCCATGCCTTCTTTGCAAAGTTGCCGGTGACTATATAGTCGGCCTTGCCGTGGTGCATGAGGTTTAAGGGTATCGCGGCAAATTGGGTGGAGGCGCCGCCCTGAACGAATATTACGGCATAGTCGTCGGGTACGTTCAAAAGCTCTCTCACAAGGCTCTCGGCCTCTTTTACTATGGCGTCGAACGCCTTGTCGCGGTGCGATATCTCGGTGACCGACATGCCTGTGCCCGCAAAATCGAGAAATTCCTTCTGCGCCTGCTCCAAAACGTTCAAAGGCAGTGTGGAAGGACCTGCTGAAAAGTTGTAAACTCTCATATTTTTATCTCCCTTAATATATTTGCAAAAGTGTTTACGAAATGTCGCGCGGGCGGCTCGGATCAAGGCGCCGCGTATTTGGTCTGTTTCGTATAATAAACTCATTATACTACACGCCTGCAAAAAATTCAACTGCATAGAGCAAAATTTGCAAACTTTTTTGATTTAATGCGCCAAAGTGCCGGGCCCCCTTTGCGGCGCGCACGCAAGGCTATGGTCGCGGGCGTTGCTATTTGCGGGCGGCGGTTCGTTAAATCGTGCATATCCGCGCCCCAATTCAAAAATTTTTGGCCGATTTTACAAAAAGTTCGGGAAATTATATTTACAATCGTCTTTTTTTGTTGTAAAATTATTGCGTAAGCAAGTCAAAACGCGCGGGAATATGCTTAAATAAACAGCCTGCGCCGAAAGAAGAGAGGTGTACTTATGTCGATTTTCAACAAAAAGGGCGACAGCGAGCGTCAGACGGGCAACTATGCCACCAAGGCCGACGTAATTCTTCAGCGCCAGGCCGAACTTTCGGATAAGCTCGATAAGCTGCTTGCAGGCACCGGTTCCGCCAAAGAGACGGCGTATATCGGCACTCAGAGCGGCAGCATATTGCAAAAACTGCTCGAAGAAAACGCTCAGCTCAAAAATGAGATAAAGTATGTCTCCGCCCAGTGCGAGAGCATATTCGTAAAGCTGTCATCCATGATAACCTCTCTCGAAGAAAAGATGATGAAGTACGTCGTTGGCTACTCCAAGCCCGCCGAGGGTGAAGAGATGCCCGCCGTAAAGGCGCACGTCGACTACGACGAACTTGCCGAGCGCCTTGCCGATAAGTTTGTCGAAAAGGAGCTCATCTCCGCGCTCGACTACGAGGATATAGCAAAGCGCGTTGCCGAGTGCATGCCCCAGGAGGTCATACCTGCCGACTACATAGCCTCTAAGATCGCCGACCAGATAGTGATACCTCCCGCGGTAGTAGGCTCTGCCGACGGCACTCCCGTCGAGCTCTCCGCACAGATAGATACCGACGCCCTTGCCGACGACATCGCCCGCAAGGTGGGCGCGCTCTACCCCAACGATTTCGACATAGTCGTCGACGACGAGGGCTGCCGCTCGCTTGCCGAGGCCGTTGCCGACAAGCTCGATTACGACGGCATAGCCAAAAAACTCGCCGAAAAGAGCGGGTATGACGAGCTGGCCGCAGCCGACGCCGAGGCCGTCGATACCGACGAACTCGCCCGCCTCGTATCCGAAAAACTTGTTGCAAGCGGCGTAAACGAGGACGTTATAGCCGATAAAACGGCGGCCGCCCTCTCCAACGTGATGCCCGAGGTCGACAGCGACGAGATCGCCGATAAGGTTGCCGCCGCCGTGCTCGCCTCCGTGCCCGCGACCGAGATAGATTACGACGCCATAATAAACGGCGTGGCCGAAAAGATAAACGACGAGCGCACGCAGACCGTGCAGTCGGCCGAGACCGTTCCCCTCGACGACGACTTCGATATAGTCATCGACGACGACGGCTTGAAGAAGATAACCGACGGCGTTTCTGAGAGCGTGGCAAAGTCGAACGAGCAGACGCTCGGCGAGCTCGACAGCAAGCTTGCCGAAATCAAAGAGGCCGTGGCAGGCATAAGCGCGGCCGCGCTCGTCACCGAGGAAGATAAATACGCAAAGGACGTCGTTGAAATAAACCGCAAGATAGACGACCTCACCGGCCGCATCGACGAGCTGCTCATGCCCGAAGAGGTGGACGACGAGGAGTATGTCGGCGAATACGACAACGACATTGCCGAAATAAAGGAAGAGATGGCCGAGATCAACCGCCAGCTCGAGGAGATAAAGGGCATGCTCGCGGGCGGCGCGGCAGTTGCCGTTGCGGCAGCACAGCCCGCCGAAGAGAGCGAGTCCGACGAGGCCGAGGAAGAGCCCGCGCTCGTGACGGTGAGCGACATCGTCGATGAAAACGCAGTCGAAGAGGAGCCCGCCGACGAGGTGATGGAAAACATCTTCGACGACGTCGACGAGCAGACTGCCGAGGGCGAGGCCCAGCCCGACGGCGAACTTGCCGAGGGCGGCGTTGACTTTGCAAATATGATGAAGTACAACCGCAGCTTCATCGCAAGGATAATACAGAGCTCCGACGACGTAAAGCGCTATTACGGCCAGATCAAAAACGCCATGCTCGCCTATAAAAAGGTAAATTCATCGGTGGCGTGGGGCGCCGAGCGCTTCAACAAGGGCAGGGAGACGATAGCCAAGCTCAAAATAAGGGGCAAGACGCTCTGCCTGTATCTCAACCTCGACCCCAACGAATACAAAACTTCGGTATATCATCAGGTCGACGTGTCCGGCAATAAGTCGATGCACGGCACGCCCATGATGGTAAAGATAAAGAGCCCTCTCGGCGTCAAAAAGGCTATCCGCCTCATCGACGACATGCTCGCAAAGCGCAACGGCGAAAAGCGCAACATTCAGGAGCGCGACTACGCCGCCATGTATCCCTATGAGAGCATGGAGGAACTCATCGAGGACGGGCTCGTAAAGGACGTAAGCAAAAATAAGTAAAATAAAACATTTTACGGATCGGGGGGTTGATAGTTTTTTTATCGACCCCTTTTATTTGAATTTTATTTGATTTGTTTTGATTTCATCGGCATTTTATTTAATTTTAATTTAATTTAAAATTATTTATTTCAATTTGAAATTGCTTTAAAAAAATCAATTAAAAATCATACGGCACGGTTTTGTATATCTTCGGTAACGGGCGTATTTGCGCAAAATATTGCGATATTTTGCGCAAATACGGCAAAAAGGCGGCGCGGCGCCTTAAAATTTGCGGCGCCCTCAATTAAAAATACAATATTTTTTATTTAAAATCAAAAAAATAAATTATTTTTTAATTGCTGCAATTTATCGGAAATTGCAAAAATCAGGTGTTGTTTTTAAATTTTATTTTTAATTTTATTTTTTAATGCCCGCAGATCATCTTGCGGGCGCACAAGCCCGGGAAATAATCATACGCAACTGCCGCGGGCCTTGTTTTGTTGCGGCGCCGGAAGCTTCGGCGCTTCGGAGATAATATATTGGAAAAGGAAAAGAGTAAAAGTTCAAAAAAATTGCGCACGGGGCGCATAGGCAAACCTTCCGAGGGCACGCCCCTTAAAGCCACGGGCGGATTATCACAGTTTTTATACCTCGGCAACGCCAACGATATGCCGCAGGCAGAGCAGCCCGAAAAGGCATACGAACCCGCCGTGCGCGAAGAGCAGGCCGAAATGCAGCCCAAAAAGAGGACGCGCGCCTCAGGTGCTCAGAGGGCCGAAAGGGCGTCAAAGCCCGCCAAGGCAAAGGCGGCCAAGTCAGAAAAGAGCGAAAAGGCCGAAAAGCCCGCAAAGGTCTCTAAAAAGCGCGCAAAGGCCGCAGAGAGCGCCGCAGCCGAAGATGTTGCCGAAAAGCCCGCAAAAAAGACGCGTTCCCGCCGCGAAAAGCAGATAAAGATAATCTTTTTGGGCGGCGTTGGCGAAATAGGCAAAAATATGACGGCGATAGAGTACGGCGACGACATAATAATTATCGACGCGGGCATAATATTCCCCTCGGAGGAGCTGCCCGGCATCGACCTCGTCGCGCCCGATATCTCCTACCTTGTGGCAAACAAGCACAAGGTGCGCGGACTGCTACTTACGCACGGCCACGAGGACCACATAGGCGGGGTGCCCTACTTTTTGCGCGAAATAAAGGCGCCCGTATACGGCACGCGCCTCACGCTTGCGCTCGTCGATAACAAGCTGCGCGAACACCGCATAAACGACGCGCAGGAGATAATCGTCTCCCCCGGCGACAGGGTAAAGCTGGGCGCGTTTGAAGTGCTGTTTGTAAACGTAAACCACTCCATAGCGGGCGCGGTGGCGCTCGCCATAGATACGCCGCAGGGCCTCATATTCCACAGCGGCGACTTTAAGATTGACCTTACCCCCGTCGCGGGCGAACCCATAGATTTAAAGACGATAGCCGAAATAGGCGAGCGCGGCGTGCTCTGCTACCTCGGCGAGAGCACCAATATCGAGCGCCCCGGCTACACAATGAGCGAAAAGACGGTGGGCAGCACGCTCGACAGGTTGTTCAATGAAAACCGCACGCGAAGGATAATAATAGCCACATTCGCCTCAAACGTGCACAGGCTGCAACAGATAATCGACCTCGCCGTAAAATACGGCCGCAAGGTGGCCCTCTCTGGCAGGAGCATGCTCAACGTCGTCGACGCCGCCGAAAATATCGGCGATCTGAAGATCCCCGAAGGGGTACTTTTAGACGTGTCGCGCACCAAAAAGATACCCGACAGCCAGCTCGTAATAGTTTCCACGGGCAGCCAGGGCGAGCCGATGAGCGCGCTCACCCGCATGGCCAACGGCGAAAACCCCTCCGTAACGGTGGGCGAAAACGACACCATAATAATCTCCGCCTCGCCCATACCCGGCAACGAAAAGGGCATATATAACGTAATAAACAACCTCTACCGCAAGGGCGCCAACGTCGTGTATGAGAGCCTTGAAAATATACACGTATCCGGCCACGCCTGCCGCGAAGAGCACAAAATAATGCACAGGCTGTTAAAGCCCAAGTTCTTCATACCCGTGCACGGCGAATACCGCCACCTCAAAAAGCACGCGCAGCTCGCCCTCGAGCTCGGCATGAAGGAGAGCAACATCTTTTTGCCCGACATAGGCAACTGCGTCATGCTCACCTCCTCAACGCTTCGCCGCGGCGACAACGTGCCCTCGGGCTCCCGCCTCATCGACGGCGACGGCATAGAGGACGAAAAGACCTCCACGGTAATGCAGGACAGGCGCCAGCTCGCCTCCGACGGCCTGTTCATCGTATCGGTGGTGGTGTCGGGCGGCGAGGTGATAGGCGAACCCGCCGTAAACAGCCGCGGCTTTATATTCGGCTTCCACAAGGACTATATAACCGAGGTGCGCGAGGTGATAAAAAACGCCATCGAGGGCTACGACCTCTCGATAGGCTCTGTAGACGAGCTGAAGCGCGCCATCAAAAAGACGCTCAAAAACTACCTCCTCAAAAAGACAAAGCAGTCGCCCATGATAGTTCCCGTAGTCGTGGAGCTGTAAGGCGAAGTAAGGCTGAGTAAGCCGCCCCGCCATTGTGCGCGGAAGCGCGTACCGGATATAGCGGCCGTGCGGCCGCCGTATATTTACCGCCGCCAAGCGGCGGAAACTTAAATATTTTTAAAATATATGCAAGAATTCTCATATGCCCACCGCAACACCTCTTCAAAAGACAGGTGGAATACTCCGCAGCTTACGCCGGAGCTTGCCGCCGCGCGCGAGAGCGCCTTTTCGCGCGAAATTCCCGTCGCCGCAGACGATACCCTCTGCTTTGTGCTCGCCCAGGCGGCTGCCATAAAGCCGCGCCGCGTGCTCGAGCTGGGCACGGCCGTGGGCATAACTTCGGCGGCGCTCGCCCTCGCATGCCCGCATGCGCACATAACCACCGTGGAGCGCGAGCAAAAATTTTATGACGAGGCCGTGCAAAACTTCAATAGTTTGGGCATATCCCCGCGCGTTTGCGCAATTTTGGGCGACGCGGGCGAGGTAATTTCCACCCTCTCGGGGCAGTTCGATATGATATTTTTAGACTGCGCCAAGGTGCAGTATGTAAAGTATCTCCCCCGCCTCAAAGAGCTGCTCTCTTTCGGCGGCGTGCTGCTTGCCGACGACGTGTTGCTGTATGGCTGGGCGAGCGGCGAGGCCGAAGTGCCAAAAAAGCGCAAAATGCTTGCGCAGCACATAGAGGAATACCTCTCGGCGGTGACGGCGGACGGCGAGCTGGTCACGGCCGTGGTAAAGGTGGGCGACGGCATGGCCGTTTCGGTGAAAAAACAGTTATGAAAAATGTTGAACTGCTTGCCCCTGCGGGCAATTTTGCAAAATTAAAGACGGCGCTCTACTTCGGCGCCGATGCTGTATACCTCGGCGGAAAGGAATTTTCGCTGCGCTCCTTTGCCGATAATTTTTCGCGCGAAGAGTTTAAAGAGGCGGCAATATATGCCCACGAACGCGGCAAAAAGGTGTATGTAACCGTAAATATCTATGCGCGCAACAATGATCTTGCCGCCATGGAAGATTACTTTGCCTTTCTTGAGGAGGCCGGTGCCGACGCGGCGCTCATCTCCGATCCGGGCGTGCTGTACGCCGCAAAAAAGTCGGCTCCCAAGCTTGCCGTGCACATCTCCACGCAGGCAAACGTAACAAATAAGTATGCCGTAAAGTTCTGGCAGGAGCAGGGCGCCTCGCGCGTGGTGCTCGCCCGCGAGCTGCCGCTTGCCGACATTGCCGAAATACACTCATACGTGCCCGATATCGAGCTCGAGGCCTTCGTGCACGGCGCAATGTGCATATCATACTCGGGCAGATGCCTTCTTTCGGACTACCTCACCGGCCGCCCCTCCAACCGCGGAGAGTGCGCGCAGGCCTGCCGCTGGAAATACTCGATACGCAAGGTTGATGAAAAGAGCGACAGCGGCTGGCTTGACATGGAGGAGGACGAAAGGGGCACATATATCCTCAATTCAAAGGACCTCAACATGTCGGCATACCTCGATAAAATGCGCGAGGCAGGCGTGTGCTCCTTCAAGATAGAGGGGCGCATGAAGAGCGAATATTACCTCGCCACCGTAATAAATGCCTACCGCAGGTGCATCGACGGCGGCTATTCGCCGGTAGTCGAGCGCGAGCTCCTCACCGCCGCCCACCGCGACTATACTCAGGCGTACGCCTTCGGCGCAAACCCGAACACGGTAAACTATTCCGACAGCCAGGCCAAGGGCGACTGCGACTATATCGGCAACGTCGTCGGCTATTCCGAAGGCTTTGCCCTCGTTGAAATGCGCGGCAGGTTCTATTTTGGCGACGTGCTCGAGGTTCTCACTCCCTCGCAAAACTTCGGCAAGAGCTTT
Source organism: uncultured Clostridia bacterium (assembly GCA_944330115.1). GTDB lineage: Bacteria > Bacillota > Clostridia > Christensenellales > Borkfalkiaceae > Coproplasma. The sequence goes on along the minus strand of CALVIN010000003.1, from coordinate 36,543 downwards.
ACGGTGGGCGAGGTGTACGATTCCAACGGCTCACCCGTTACCGACTGCAAGCGCGTGCAGGAAGTTTACCGCGTAAAGTGCCCCCTCGCCCTCTCGGCGGGCGATATCGTGCGGCGCAGGAAGTCACACGTGGAACAGTGTTAAATCGACAAAAAATTATTTTTTTAAATTTTTTATATGCGTATATTTGCATATGCGTATGTGCAGAAATATTAAATTGGTGCGTATATATGGCCGAATTAACGCGGCTAATGAAATAAAAATATGAATTTTTCCGTACCCTGTATTTACAATAAAATAAAAAATAAGAGCGCTTTGGTCAGCGTTCCCGGCTCCAAGAGCATAACGGCGCGCGCCCTCTTTATCGCGGCGCTTGCAAACGGTACGTCCACGCTGTACGGCGCGGGGCTCTCTGACGATTGCCTCACCTTTATCGACTGCCTCAAAAGTTTAGGCATCAAAATTTTTCGCGACGGCACCACCGTCACGGTCGAAGGATGCGGTGGGAAACTTCCGGTAAAGAGCGGCGAGGTGTATGTGGGCAGCGCGGGCACGGCGGCGCGCTTTATCACCGCCCTTTTGGGCTTTTCCGAGGGCGAGTTCACCGTCACCTCCTCCGAGCAGATGAAAAAGCGCCCCATGGGCGATTTGATTTCGGCGCTCGAAAAGGCGGGCGTATATTTCGAGTTTTTGGAGCGGAAAAATTGCTTCCCGTTTAAAATTTACGGCACTTCCACCCCTGCAAAGGATATCACCGTTGATATCACCAAGAGCAGTCAGTTTATGTCTGCCATTTTAATGGCGGGCGTGTGTGCAGCCGGCGGCGTGCGCGTGAATGCTTCAGGCAACCACGGCATGGAATATGTGGATATGACGGCGGATATAATGTGGTCGTTTGGCGCGGGTCCTGTCGAGGAATGGGCTCAGCTCGCCGACGAGCGCGGGGAGAACGGGCAGACTATACTTTCGTTCGGGAATAATTACCGTGTGGGCGCTCAAAGGGGCGACGTATACATTGTGGACGGCACATATTCGGCGCGCAAATACGATATCGAGCCCGATGTCTCCGCAGCCTGCTACTTCTATGCCATGAACAGAATACTCGGCACCGATATAAAGGTAAAGGGCATAATGCCTCATTCCATGCAGGGCGACATGCGCTTCATCGAACTCATGAAAAGCGGCTTCGACGGCGGCGAGGTGGATATGTCGGCCTTTTCCGACCAGGCGCTCACCATGGCGGCGATCGCGCCCTACTTTTCAAAACCCACGCACATATGCGGCATCGAACACATCCGCGGGCAGGAGTGCGACAGGATAGCGGCAATTATTTGCAACCTCTCGGCTATGGGCATAGAGTGCAGGGAGGAGGGCAGCGGCGTTGTAATTTTCCCGGGCACGCCCCGCCCCGCAGAGCTGCAAACCTTCGGCGATCATCGCGTTGCCATGAGCTTTGCAATAACCGGCCTGCGCGCGGAGGGAATAGTTATAAATGACGCCGAGGTGTGCGCAAAGACCTTCCGCGAATATTTCACCGTCCTCGACGATCTTATAAGGCAAATTACTTAAATTAAAATAAATAATAAAAAATAAAATAAATAATTATTGAATTAAATTAAATTAAATTAAAAAATGATAGTAAAAAACCGCGCATTTTCTGCGCGGTTTTTTGTTTGCCGGATTATTAAATTAAAAAATATAATATAATTAAAAATTAAATTATTTATTTCACATTTATTTCGCGCAAAATTTCGCCGTTGCTGTTGGTAAACCATGCGGTTATTTTGCCGTCTTTGCATTCTATCGCCGTGCCGGTAAAGTGATAGGGCCACACGCTCTCGCCGCTCTCGCGTTTGTTGCTGCGCAGCGAACCGCGTATTATCGGCCAGCTCGTCCGCGTGCCCGTGCCCGCCTCGGCATAGTCTAAAATGTGCGAGTGTCCGCTTATGCACACGTCAAACTTGCCGTCGGTGGCGGCAACAAGCTCGTCGCGCCACTCGGGGAAGCGCTCATAGTCGGCAAGCGCAAACGCCATGTGCGCAAGCAGTATTCTGTATTCGCAGTCTTCGCCGAAATCGGTTACATTTTTCAGCCACTCAGTCTGCCGCGCGCGCAGCTCTTCAAAATTGGCGGCGGGCGTTATCAAAAAGTTGTCGTCAGCCATGTCGTTGTTGGTGTCGAGCACCATAAAATACGCCCCGCCCAGCCGCACGTTGTAATAAAGCTCGCCGTTATAACTGCCCACATACTGCGGAAGTTCGGCGGCATATTTGCCGTTGCACTCGTGGTTGCCGCGCACAAAAATCACCGGGCGCGTGCCCGCCGTTATCCTGCTTGCCAGCTTGTATATAAGGGATATCTGCCACTCTGTGGATACGTCGTTTATAATGTCGCCGTTTAAAATGAGTATGTCGAGGTCGTCGCCGAAGTACTGCCCCGCTTGTCCCGCGCCGCTCAGGCACTCGTGGTTGTCGCTTATGTTATATATCTGCAGCCCGTCATTCGGGTCCGCGGGGCGGAAGGTATAGCTCCTGCTGCGCTCGCCGCCGCTCACCGAAAGGTAGGCCGCCTCCGAATACACGGGTGCGGAGGTTATGGTATATTCCTTCGCCTCGTCCAAAAGCGCCATGGGCACGCTTATCTTGTGCAGGGTGGATACCTCGTTTTCGCCCGCGCCCTCGTCATAGAACACGCTGCCGCCTATCTCAACCCTGCCCGTGGAGGGGACTGAGGTCGACCACGCTATCTGATATTCGTCCTCAACGGCAAACACCACGCCGTCGGAGGTAAAGGAAAATATGCGCAGCTTTAAAATGCCGAACACGCTCACGAAGAATATGGCGATGCCTATCGCCCATACCGAGATGCGCTTTCCAAGCTTGTTGAGCCTGGGATATGCCAGAACGAGGTATAAAAACAGCCCCGTTATACCTAAAATTATATATACCGGCAGCCCCGCCACAAGCACGAATATCAGTTTAGACAGCACATATGCCGCAAACAAAAAGTGCCCTATCGCCATAACAACCGCCGCGCATATCAAAGCTATGCTCATGCGCAGGTTTTTGAATTTTACAAAGTTGAGTATGGCGAGCGCGAGCGGCACCGGCGCGACGGCCGAGAGCAGGTAGGGCATCGCGGGGAAGGTGTAATACATATTTTTGAATATAAGTATGCCCGTGCCGAAAAATTCCAGCGCATACAGCGCCGCAAGTACTATCGCGGCAATGCTCGCCTTGCGTGCGGCCGTGTTTTTCTCTGTCATCTATCCACCTCGGGCGCGCTCCTCATTGCGTGCCCGTTCGGATGTATATGCCGGGCGCGTCCCGTATCTTTTATTTTGTCATACAAAGTTTAGCATATTGCGCGGAATGTGTCAAATATGTAGGCAAAGTTGCGCCGCAACTGTAATATCTGCCGCCATATATGCAAAATATATGCCCGCCTGCATACGTGCGCGCGTGCACAAATGTATATTTGCCCGCGTGCGCCCGCAAAGATGAAATTTTGCGTATGCCTTGCGCGCGGCGCATAAAGGTGGTATAATATCTCCGATTTATTCTGGCGGCCCGCTTATCGGCATATTTTTTTAAAGGCGGCCGCATACGGCAATGACAGTCGATTTTACCGATCCTTATTATTATATGTATCCGCTTTCGGGCATAATAATATTCCTTGTGCTCTATTTTGTGCTGCGGAATAGGAGTGCGCGCGTGCAAAACGTAGTGCTCTTTGCGCTCCTCTTCGCAAATTTTGCGCTGCACTTTTTAAAGATGCTCTTTCCGCCCTATTCCACGGGCGACTTCAACTACTATATCCAGACGATAACTCCCGAAAACGTGTGCGCCATAAATACGATGATATTCCCCTTCATCTTTCTCTCAAAGAACGGCGCGCTGCGCGACTATATGTTCTATATAGGCGTCATCTCGGGCATTGCGGCAAGCTGGATACCCATGTCGATAGACGACGCGGGCGTGTTCGACTTCGATACGATGCGCTACTATTTCTGCCACACCGTGCTGTGGGCGGTGCCCCTCCTGATGGTGATATTCGGGCGGCATAAATTAAATTACCGCCGCATAATCTTCGTGCCCCTCATCTATATACTCGCCCTTGCCGTAATTGTAGCCAACGAGGTGGTGCTCGTCGCCCTCGGCCTGGAGGACGCCAAGGAGATACTCACCTACGGCAACGGCGGCATGGCGTTCGCGCCCTATTTTTCGCTCGAAGGCACGGCCGTGCTCGACTTTTTGCTCGCCTTCGTGCCGCCGTGGTTCAAGCCCTCGGGCGGCTCTGGCGAATACGCTCCCGCGCTGTGGCAGCTCTTCCCCGCCGTAATTTTGGGCTGCCCGCTCGGCTTTGTCATGTGCCTGTATTGGGAGCACGAGCACTTTATATCCGATGTTAAGAGGCTGGCGGCGTTTATTTCGCGCCCCTTCAAAAAATACCGCTTTGCGCGCAAAAAAATAAAATTTTTCGGCGCGGACAGGTGCAAGGTGCGCGGCAGGCGCGCCGCAAAGCGGCAATATATACGGTGACATATGGAGAGGATAGTCATTCATTCCGACCTGAATAACTTTTACGCCTCGGTAGAGCGCAAGCTGCACCCCGAGCTTTTGGGCGTGCCCGTGGCGGTGGGGGGAGACGAGGAGGCGCGCAAGGGCATAATTCTCGCCAAGAGCGAAGAGGCCAAGCGCTGCGGCGTAAAGACGGGCGAGCCCATCTGGCAGGCCAAGCGCAAGTGCCCCGGCCTTGTGGTGGTGCCGCCGCACTTTAAGGAGTATATGAAGTATTCCCGCCTCGCGCGCGCGATATATGCCGAATATACCGACCTCATCGAGCCCTACGGCATCGACGAGTGCTGGCTCGACGTAACTCACAGCACAAAGATATTCCCCAAATTCGAGGGTATGTACGTCGGCGAGGGGGAGAACAGGCACTTCGCGCCCGCATACCTCACCTTTCTGGGCGACACCTTGCGCGAGCGCGTAAAGGCAGAACTCGGCATAACGGTATCTGTGGGCGTGTCCTTCAACAAGGTGTTTGCAAAGCTCGGCTCCGACCTGAAAAAGCCCGACGGCACCACAGCCATACCGTTCACCGACTTCAAAACAAAAATATATCCGCTCCCCGTAAGCGATTTGCTGTTTGTGGGCAGGGCGACGGCCGAAAAGCTGAAGAGGAGGGGCATAGCCACCATAGGCGCGCTTGCAAACGCGCCCGATGGCATGCTGCACTCCCTGCTCGGCAAGGCGGGCGATACGCTCGTAAAGTACGCCCGCGGGCTGGACGACGAGGAGGTGCGCCCCATGGGCGAGAGCGGCGAGCTCAAGTCTATCGGCAACTCGCTCACCTATCCCAGCGACCTCACGAACCTTGACGAAATAAAAAAGAATTTATATGTGCTTGCCGAAAGCGTCGCCGCCCGCCTGCGCGAGGCCGACCTCGGCAGGGCCGACACCGTGCACCTTTGGGTGCGCTACTCCGATTTCAAGAGCATTAGCGCGCAAAAAAAGGTGCGCCCCACCGTGCTGTGTGGCGAGATAGCGCAGCACGCCTATTTGCTGTTCTGCGAAAGGGTGCCGCAACCCTTCAAGGTGCGCGCCCTCGGCGTCACCGTCTCGGGGTTCGACAATAATTTGACGCAGCTCACCTTCGACGAGGTGGGAGGCGGCTATCAGAAGCGCGAGCGCGCCGAGCGCGCGGTGGACGCCATACGCAAAAAGTACGGCTATTCCAAGCTGCAGCGCGGCATAATGGCCGACGACATTCTGGCGGCGCATAACGATATAAAGGGCACGCACCTCATAAAGCCCGCCAAATTCGACGACACCGAGCCCGCCCCCGTCCCGCCGCCCGACGACGATTGAGAAGAGCGGCTGCGCCGCAAAAGTTCTAAATAAATACTTTGCGCAAGCAGGGTTCCCCTGCGCCAGCGCGACTCAATTTGTCGCGCGAGCGAGCTCGCTGGAGGTGAATGGCGGCATTTCTATAATCGAGGGCACTTAAAAATGCCGTCAGAGGAACTTAGTTCCTCAACCTCACGAAAAATGCCGCGCGCGGCCCGCGCGGCATTTTTGTGAACCCCTCTATTTATAAGTTCCTCTTATATTGTTTATAAAAACTTGCGAAAAACAACCTTGCCGATATTGTTTGACAGCAAAATATATTTATTCTATAATTTCAATGTATTCGCAAAGGGACAGCGCGGGCAGTTGAATTTGCTCCCGTTTGTGGAGATGATGAGAGAGCCCCGCACATTACACAATAAATAATTTTTAAAGGAGAAATACAGATATGAATCTTCCCGAAAAGTTCGGCGAAAACGTTTTCAACGACGCCGTACAAAAGGAGAGGCTCCCCAAGGAAGTTTACAAATCGCTCCGCGCGACGATAGAGGCCGGCACTCAGCTGGACGTATCGATAGCCGGCGCGGTGGCTGCCGCAATGAAGGACTGGGCTGTTTCCAAGGGCGCAACTCACTACACCCACTGGTTCCAGCCGCTCACCGGCCTCACTGCCGAAAAGCACGACAGCTTTATCGAGCCCGAGGGCGACAAAGTTATAATGCGCCTCACCGGCAAGAGCCTTATAGTCGGCGAGCCCGACGCCTCCAGCTTCCCTTCGGGCGGTTCCAGGGCAACCTATATGGCGCGCGGCTACACCGCATGGGACCCCACGTCCCCCGCGTTCGTAAAGGGCACTACGCTGTATATCCCCTCGATATTCGTATCCTACACGGGCGAGACGCTCGATAAAAAGTCGCCCGTATTGAAGTCGATGAAGGCGCTCGACATGCAGGCCAAGAGGATATTAAAGCTATTCGGCATAGAGTGCAAAAAGGTGACCACCACCGTCGGCCCCGAGCAGGAGTATTTCCTCATCTCCGAAGAGGAGTATTTCAAGCGCATCGACCTCAGAATGACGGGCAGGACGCTGTTCGGCGCGCCCGTTCTCCGCGGGCAGGAGCTCGAAGATCACTACTTCGGCACCATAAAGCCCACGATAGCAGAATTTATGGCCGACCTTGACGAAACGCTGTGGTCGTTCGGCATACCTTCCAAAACGAGGCACAACGAGGTGGCCCCCGCTCAGCACGAAATGGCCCCCGTATATGCCACAACCAACGTCGCCATCGACTCCAACATGCTCACCATGGAGCTCATGAAAAAGGTGGCGCAGAAGCACGGCCTCATATGCCTGCTTCACGAAAAGCCCTTCGAGGGCATAAACGGTTCGGGCAAGCACAACAACTGGTCGATGTCCACCGATACCGGCCTCAACCTGCTCGATCCCGGCCCCAACCCCGAAAAGAACACCCTCTTCATGCTCGTGCTCGCAGCCGTAATAAAGGCCGTCGACGACTATCAGGGCATACTCCGCGGCGCCGTTGCCTCGGCCGGCAACGACCACAGGCTGGGCGCAAACGAGGCTCCCCCCGCGATAATCTCGGTATATCTCGGCGATCAGCTCGGCTCCCTTGTCGACAGCATTGCAAACGGCAAGGACTACGTTCCCTTCCGCGCAAAGGAGGGCTCGATAGGCGTGCCCGAGTCGCCCATATTCCCCAAGGACGCATCCGACAGAAACAGAACGTCGCCCTTCGCGTTCACGGGCAACAAGTTCGAATTCAGAATGCTCGGTTCGCAGGCAAACGTGGCCGATGCAAACATAGTTTTGAATACCATAATAGCCGACGCTTTCAGCGATTTTGCCGATAAGCTCGAGGGCGAAAAGGACATAGAGAGCGCGGCGCGCAAGCTTATCACCGAAACGGTGAAGGCGCACAAGCGCATAATCTTCAACCTCGACGGCTACGGCCCCGCATGGGAGCCCGAGGCCGAGAGGCGCGGCCTTCTCAACAACAAGGATACCGCCGACGCAACCGAGGTGTTCTTCGAGCAGAAGAATATCGACGTGTTCGTAAACCAGGGCGTATACACCGAGCAGGAGGCAGTCGCCCGCGCGATGGTAAGGCTGGAGAACTACGTCAAGATAATAAATATCGAGGCGGTCACCATGCTGAAGATGGCAAAGCAGGACATAATTCCCGCCGTATCCGACTACATCGCAGAGCTGTGCTCCAACGTGGCGGCAAAGCAGGCGATATCGCAGAATATCCCCTACGAAACGGAGAAGGACCTCATCGTAAGGCTCTCCGACCTCAACGATAAGTTCGGCCTGGAGGTAAAAAAGCTGGAGAAGATACTCTCCGGCATAAACAAGGAGGACGTACGCCCCGCATCCAAGGCAATGGCGCACGAAGTGATACCCCAGATGCAGGCCGTGAGGAAGATCGCCGACGAGATGGAGACGCTCACCTCCGAGGACTACTGGCCCTATCCTTCGTACACCGAAATACTCTACAGCGTAAAGTGAGCTGCAGAAAAGCGGCTCCCGCTGCGGGTATAAACAGCCCCTTGCGTAATTTAATAATATAATACGTATCAAAAACGTGCAGGCGCGCGGCTTTTGCCGCAGGCAAACAGGCGCGCGCCTTTACTGTTACCTTTTTAGGCAACAATATAATATTTATTTATATTAAATATAAGATTAAATAATATTATACAATATTTTTTGCAAATGTGCGGCGGGGTGTAACAGCACCGCAAAAGCGTGGGATATGCCCGCATTCGTCGGGCTTTTGCCGCAACATTTTAATCTGTCAGATCTTTTTTTTGGAGGATAAATTTAATGGGCAATCTTACCTGGACAACATGGCTGCTCATCGGCGCGGCGTTCGTATTCTTCATGCAATGCGGCTTCGCGATGGTGGAAACGGGTTTCACCCGGGCCAAAAACACAGGCAACATTCTGTTCAAGAATTTTGTCGACTTCTGTATAGGCACAATCTGCTTCCTCTTCCTCGGCTTCGGCATGATGATGGGAGTGGACTACGTGGCAGGATTTGTGGGCGTTCCCAACCTCGACATCTTCTCCTGCTTCAACACGCTGTTCACAGGCACCCCCGGCACCGAGGTGTATGAGGCGGCTATAACCACTGCCTCGAGCTTCGTGTTCAACCTCGTGTTCTGCGCCACCGCCGCAACGATAGTTTCGGGCGCCATGGCAGAGCGCACGCGCTTCCTCGCATACTGCATCTACTCGGCGATGATCTCCCTCGTGGTATATCCCATCGAGGCAGGCTGGGTTTGGAACAGCCAGGGCTGGCTTGCAAACCTCACCCCCGCGTTCGTCGACTTCGCAGGTTCGGGCGCAATACACAGCGTAGGCGGCACGGCTTCGCTCATAGGCATCATCTTCCTCGGCGCGCGTATCGGCAAGTTCGAGCGCGATGAAAAGGGCAAGGTCGTCAAGGTAAACGCCATTCAGGGCCACAACATGACGATAGGCGCCCTCGGCGTGCTCATCCTCTGGTTCGGCTGGTACGGCTTCAACGGCGCCGCCGCTACCGAAACCGGTCAGCTTGCAAGGATATTCGTCACCACGACCATTGCTCCCTCGGTAGCGCTGCTCGTCGTCATGATATACACATGGATACGCAATAAAAAGCCCGACCTCGTAATGAGCATGAACGCCTCTCTCGCCGGCCTCGTCGGCGTAACGGCGGGCTGCTCCAACGTGGATATAATAGGCGCTCTCGTCATAGGCATAGTATCCGGCTTCCTTGTTATGGGCGCCACCTGGCTTTTGGAGCACGTACTTCACCTTGACGACTGCGTAGGCGCCGTGCCCGTGCACTTTGCAAACGGCATCTGGGGCATAATAGCCGTAGGCTTCTTCGACGTTGAAAACGGCCTGTTCTACACGGGCGACGCATCCCTTCTCGGCGTGCAGTGCCTCGGCATACTCTCTATAGTTGCCTGGACGGCAGTATGGATGATGATCTTCTTCGCGGCGATAAAGTATGTGCCCGTGATGATAAAGTATAAGACTGTAAACTTTGCAAAGGTGGCCGAATACGCCAAAACGTGGAACGGCCTCCGCTGCAACGCCGAGGAGGAGATCATCGGCCTCGACATCAGCGAGCACGGCCTCACTTCCTCCTATCCCGACTTCGTTCCCTCCATACCTTCCTACGACGGCGAGGGCGAGGACGTGGATATATCCGGCATCAAGCCCGCGGCTATCGACCTTGCCCCTGCCAATGAGAGCAAGTATACAAAGATAACCGTTATAACCGGGCAGGATAAGTTCCTCACTTTAAAGGATGCAATGGCCAAGATAGGCGTCACCGGCATGACCGTGACCAACGTAATGGGCTGCGGCACGCAGGCTGGCAAGACCGGCCAGTACAGGGGCGTTAAAACCACCATGCGCCTCATCCCTAAGGTGCAGGTAGAGATAGTCGTAAGCACGGTAGATCCCAAGCTCGTCGTATCGGTTGCGCAGAAGGTGTGCGACGACGGCAAGTACGGTGCAGGCAAGATCTTCGTCTCCGGCATCGAAAACGTCATGCGCGTGCGCACCGGCGAAACGGGAGTGGAGGCACTCACCAACGAGCCCGAGCCCACGCCCGCAAAATAAATTTGCTCACCCCGCTCTCTCATAGATACAAAAGGGGAGCCCGCAGGCATTTTTGCCTGCGGGCTCTTCTGTATTTTTGCGGCATATTTTTGACAACGCCGCGCAAGGCATGCTATAATGTGCGCGTAAACAAAAAAATGCGCATTTTTATTTGATATCAAAATAAATTTTTGCGCCTTTGCGCGCGCATTTGCGGGAGAGGGATATGAGCGGCAAAAAGAGCATAAAAAACCGATTGAAGGCGGTGGGGGAATACGGCCTTAACCTCGTCGTCCTCGGCATACTCACCGGCTTGTTTTCGGGCGCGGTGGTAACGCTGTATAATATAGTCACGGGCATCGGCGAGGAGCTCTCCACAGAGTTATACTCTTTAATTGTGCAAAACCCCGCATTTATTCCATTGCTGTTTATAGGTTTGGCCGCGGGGGCGATAGTAATAGGCACCGCCACGCGCCTCATTCCCATGATACGCGGAAGCGGCGTGCCGCAGATAGAGGGCGCCGCGCGCGGCATGCTGCACTTCAAGTGGTATGTGGTGATGTGTTCCATGCTCGCCGCGTCGGTGGCGTGCGTGTTCATGGGCCTGCCCGCCGGCAGCGAGGGCCCCTCGCTCGAGATAGGCGGCTGCGCGGGCGACGCCGTGGGCACAACGCTGCGCCGCCCCCTCATGGTGCGAAGATTACAGATAGCCGCGGGCGCCTCGGCGGGACTTGCCACGGCATTCAACGCGCCCGTCACCGGCCTTATCTTCGCCATGGAGGAGGCCTTCCGCTCCTTTTCGGCGCAGGTGTTCACCTGCTCGGCGGTTAGCGTGCTCGTCGCCGTCACCGTGCGCAACTTAATGCGCGCCGCAATGGGCTTTTCGGTGGGCTTCACCTTCACCACCTTTGAATTTGCGCCCATGGACCCCATGGGCTACTTATATACGGCGGCGGCCGCGCTGTGCGCCGCCCTTTTGGGCATACTTTTCTATCACCTCATGCTGCTCTGCCGCAGGGGCTTTGCAAAGGTCACCTTTTTAAAGGGGGCGGGCAAATACATAATTCCCTTTATGGTCGCGGGTGCGTTCGGCCTCATCACAAGGTACGCCATGGGCGGCGGACACGAGTTCATTCAGTCGCTTGGCTCGCTGTACAATGGTGATTTTCAAACGATATTCGGCGCGTCCGTCGCCGTAACGCTGCTCGTCGTGGTGATTTTCCGCTTTATCTCCACCATACTTGCAGTCGGCTGCGGACTTCCTTACGGCGTGTTCGTCCCCGTGCTCGCCACGGGCGCGGGATTGGGCGCGCTGCTGTGCTGCGGCTTTACGGGCGCGGGAATGGACGCGGCCATGGCAGACTACATAATAATAATCACCATGGCGGCATATTTCTCCACCGTGGTGCGCGCACCCATTACGGCGCTCATAATGATATTTGAATTCACCGGCAGCTTCCAAAGCCTGCTGCCCGCCCTGCTCGGCGTGGGCATAGGCTATATTGTGGGCGAGCTCTTCCGCACCCAACCGGTGTTTGAAAAGTGCCTCGAACTCATCGTGCACGACCAGCACATCGCGCAGGGCGCGGCAAAGCGCAGGGTGAGCATGGAGGTGGAGGAGGGCTCCTATGCCGAGGGGCGCAGCATACGCTCGGTATTGTGGCCCGCGGGCGGCATGGTCACCGAGGTGAGTGCCGAAAATTCGCGCTTCGTGCCCGACGGCAAGACGGTGCTGCACGCAGGCGATAAAATAACCTTCGAGTGCACGGCCGTCTCCGACGAGGATGTAAAGGCCTGCCTCGGCGAAATAGTGCGCGCAAAGCGGGAGTAGTTTACCGCATTGGTACCTCCCCCTTTGTGTGACGAGTAAGTGGCACGCTCCTCACCCTTTTATACCTCCCCTCTGATGGGAGGTGGATTTGCCGAAGCAGCGCAAGGCAAAGACGGAGGGGTTTCATACGGCGCATCCGCCAATGGAAAAAATAAAATTAAATTTAAATTAAAATAAATTAAATTAAAAATTAAAAAATAAATTTTAAATTATTTTTAAATAATATTTTCCGCTTGACGGGCCGCGGCGCGCAGAATTTTTCTGCGCGCCGCGGCCCTTATATGTTTAATTCCGCCATATTATCGCCGGCCGCGGCTCTCATATGAGTTCGGCGGCTTTTATATGTTTCATGCCGCCGTACTGCCGCCAACGGCGGCTCTTAATTATCCTCGCCCGCTGCATATCGCCTGCGGCTTCTCACCGCGTATAGAGGGCGGCACGCTCTGCCTTTTACACTCGCTTTTCGGGTGTATTTATAATTTCTGCTTATATTTTGTATTAAATTTATCGAACGCTCTTCAGCCTGCTAAATTGCCGTTAGCAAACATTTACGCTTGACTTGAAGTGTCGTTTTTTATATAATAACAAAGGACTGTAAAGGCGGGGCGCTCCCCGCATTTAGCGCCGCGCTGCGTAAGGTGTGCATAAATGGCCGCAATTTCCGGCCGCAACTTTTGCCTTTGTCAAAATTTTTTTACGCGGCGGCGAGCATATATTATTTTTGTATTTTGCGGGCGTTCCCGCATCGGAGCAGATATGTTTACGTCGAAAAATGAGTTCCGACCTGTAGAGGGCGAAGTAAGAATACCATCGGGCTGCGCCGTAAGCGCCATAATTGACAGAAGCGGCAGGCCCATGACGGGCGAAAAGATAATACGCTCTATCGCCACCATGCACGACCGTTCCAACGGCCTGGGCGGCGGTTTTGCGGGCTACGGCATATATCCCGACTATAAGGACTACTATGCCTTCCACCTGTTTTTCGACAGCCGCACCGCCCGCAAGGAGACCGAGGACTATCTCGCCGCCCACTTCGAGGTGGTGTATTCCTCCGAGATGAAGACGAGAAAGACTAAGGGCATCACGGGCGAGCCGCTCATATTCCGTTACTTTTTATACCCGCTCTCCAAGCGCCTTGCCAACTCGCTTCTGGACGAGGAGCAGTATGTGGTAAAGTGCGTAAACCGCATAAATTCCGATATAAAGGGAGCATTCGTGTTCTCCAGCGGCAAAAATATGGGCATATTCAAGGGCGTGGGCTTCCCCGAAGATATCGGCAGGTTCTACCTTCTGGACGAGGAGTACGAGGGATATATGTGGACGAGCCACGGCCGCTATCCCACAAACACCCCCGGCTGGTGGGGCGGCGCGCACCCCTTCGGGCTGCTCTCCTATTCGGTAGTGCACAACGGCGAGATCTCGTCGTACGACGCCAACCGCCGCTACATAGAGATGTTCGGCTACAAGTGCAACCTGCAGACCGATACCGAAGTTATAACATATGTAATAGATTTTCTCCTCAGGGTAAAGCACTTGACTCTTGAAGAGGTGGCAAAGGTCATCTCGGCCTCCTTCTGGTCGACTATCGAGGATAAGAGCGAAGAGGAGCGCAGGCAGGAGGTATTTTTGCGCAAGGCATTCCCCTCGCTGCTCATAAACGGGCCGTTCTCCATAATATTCGGCTTTGACGGCGGCCTCATGGCCCTCAACGACAGGCTCAAACTGCGCTCTATGGTATGCGCCGAAAAGGGCGACTTTGCCTTCGTATCCTCGGAGGAGTGCGGCATAAGGGTGATCGAGCCCGAGCTCGACAGTATTTTTGCGCCCGCCGGCGGCCAGCCCGTCATTTATACCCTGCGCGAAGGAGTTGTAAGATGATCGACATGTTTATTCCCCCGGAATACGAGGTGGTGCGCAACACCGAGCTGTGCATAGGCTGCAGGGTATGCGAAAGGCAGTGCGCCAACGAAGTTCATAAATACGATAAAGACCTCGGCAAGATGATCGCCGACAGCACCAAGTGCGTAAACTGCCACCGCTGCGTCGCCCTCTGCCCCACGCATGCTTTAAAGATTGTAAAGAGCGACGATACCTACAAACTCAACTACAACTGGCCGCAGCGCGCCATGAACGAGATTTACAGGCAGGCTGCCACGGGAGGCGTTCTTCTCTCCTCCATGGGCAACCCCACCGAAAATCCCATATATTTCAATAAAATTTTGGTCAACGCCTCTCAGGTCACCAACCCTCCCATCGACCCCCTGCGCGAGCCCATGGAGACCACCGTGTATCTCGGCAAAAAGGACGTGGAGATAAAGAGGGACGCCCGCGGCAGGCTGAAGGACACCCTTCCCCCGCAGCTCAAGCTCACCACGCCCATAATGTTCTCGGCGATGAGCTACGGCTCCATCTCCTACAACGCGCACGAGTCTCTCGCCCGCGCCGCCGAGGAGCTGGGCATTTACTACAACACCGGCGAGGGCGGCCTGCACACCGATTTTTATAAATACGGCAAAAATACCATAGTGCAGGTGGCCTCGGGCAGGTTCGGCGTGCACGAGCAGTATCTTATGACGGCCGCCGCGATAGAGATAAAGATGGGCCAGGGCGCAAAGCCCGGCATAGGCGGGCATCTGCCCGGAATGAAGATATCCGACGACGTTTCAAAGACGCGCATGATACCCAAGGGCGTCGATGCAATCTCTCCCGCGCCCCATCACGACATCTATTCGATAGAGGACCTCCGCCAGCTGATATACAGCTTAAAGGAGGCTACCGCATACACCAAGCCCGTAATAGTAAAGGTTGCCGCCGTGCACAACGTTGCGGCGATAGCCTCGGGCATTGCCAGAAGCGGCGCCGATATAATAGCTATAGACGGCTACCGCGGCGGCACGGGCGCGGCTCCCACAAGAATACGCGACAATGTGGGCATCCCCATAGAGCTCGCCCTTGCGCAGGTCGATGAGCGCCTCCGCCAGGAGGGCATACGCGACAGCGTCTCGATAGTGGTGGGCGGCTCCATTCATTCGAGTTCCGACGTGGTAAAGGCAATAGCGCTCGGCGCGGACGCCTGCTACATAGCCACCGCGGCGGTAATGGCCCTCGGCTGTCACCTCTGCCGCAGCTGCCACGCGGGCAAGTGCAACTGGGGCATAGCCACCCAGCGCCCCGACCTCGTAAAGCGCCTCAATCCCGATATCGGCAAACAGAGGCTGGTAAACCTCGTGCACGCATGGACGCATGAAATACAGGAGATGATGGGCGGCATGGGCATCAACTCGATAGAGGCCCTCCGCGGCAACAGGCTGATGCTGCGCGGCGTGGGACTCAATGAGACGGAGCTGAGAATACTCGGCATAAAACACGCAGGCGAGTAAAAAGGGCTCACAAAAATATAACTCTGGCCGAGAGTTATATTTTTCGTGATTTTGAGGGGCGCTGCCCCTCTTCGCGCGACCTTAAGGGCCCACGGAGCGTATAGTCGCGCAAATTCACCTTGGTGAGCTCGCTTGCGCGACAAATTGGGTCGCGCTGGCGCAGGGGAACCCTGCTTGCGCAGGATATTTATTTGGAATTTTACACAGGGGAACCTTACTCGCAAAAATATTTTAATTGCGGCGAAGTGCCGCTTTAACATATGGAATAATGCCCCGTTAGAGAGCCGGGGTAAAAGATAAAATTTATAAGGAAACCTTAATCATGTTGACAAGTATCTGTGGTATCAACTGGGGCGATGAAGGCAAGGGCAGAATGGTCGACCTTCTGTCGCGCGACTTCGACATAGTGTGCCGCTATCAGGGCGGAAACAACGCCGGGCACACCGTCATCAACGAAAAGGGAAAGTTTATTTTAAATCTTCTCCCCTCGGGCATCCTGCGCGAGGACGTGGTAAACGTGCTCGGCTGCGGCATGGTCATCGATTTAAAGCACCTGTGCGGCGAAATTGACCGTCTGCGCGACGCAGGCATAAAAATCACGCCCGAAAATTTAAAGATAAGCGACAAGGCGGTAATAACCATGCCCTACAACGTGTTGCAGGACGTAATGGAGGAGGACCGCCTCTCCAAGGCAACGGGCAAGCCCTACGGCTCTACCCGCCGCGGCATCGCGCCCGTATATGCCGATAAGTACATGAAAAAGGCCTTCCGCATGGGCGAACTTTTAAACACCAAGCTCATGTTCAAGCGCCTGCCCGACATCGTCGCATGGAAAAATCTCACCGTCACCGCCTATGGCTACGACCCCGTAAAGGTGGAGGACATGATAGACTATTTCGTTACATACGGCGAGCCCTTGAAGGAGTATATCACCGATACGGGCGTATACCTCAACGAGGCGCACAAGGCGGGCAAAAAGATAATGTTCGAGGCGCAGCTCGGCGCGCTCAGGGATATCGACTACGGCATAGTGCCCTACACCTCGAGCTCCTCAACGATAGCGGCATACGCGCCCATAGGCGCCGGCGTGCCCAACTTAAAGCTCGATAAGTCGATAGGAATAATGAAGGCCTATTCAAGCTGCGTGGGCGCAGGCCCCTTCACCTGCGAATATTTCGGTGAAAAGGCCGAAAAACTGCGCGAGCTCGGCGGCGAATACGGCGCCGCCACCGGCAGGCCCAGAAGGGTGGGCCCCTTCGACGTGGTCGCCTCCCGCTACGGCATACGCTGCCAGGGCGCCGATGAAATAGCGCTCACCAAGCTCGACGTGTTGGACGACTATGAAGAGATAGAGATATGCACCCACTACGAGCTCGACGGCAAGGTGCTCGACGAGTTTCCCTTCACCGACGTGCTCGACTACTGCAAGCCGGTATTTGAAAAGGTAAAGGGCTGGAATTGCGACATTTCTCACTGCAAAAAGCCCGAAGATCTCCCCAAAGAGGCGCTCGACTATATCCGCCTCATCGAAAAGCTCTGCGACTGCCGCATAAGGTATGTGTCGGTGGGGGCGGAGCGTGAGGCTTGCATAAAAATGTTCTGATTAGAGCCGCTAAACTTCATATAAGCTTCGCATCTCATTGTCGCGGTTACGGGTCTGCTCAGTCATTTACGTCTTTGTAAACTTCTTCGCAGCTTCCGCCCGCTCCGCGACCTGCTCGCTTCTCTGAAGTTTTGATGGGCGTGTTGCGGTGGATATTTTTCCTCGCGCGCCGCGTCTTGCTCGTATCTATGAAGTCACTATGGGCAGGGGAGGCGGTAAACGCCTTGTCTTGCTCGCCTCTCCAAGTCCGCTATGGGCGGGGGAGTGGTGCCCCCTCTCGTCTCCCCTTCAGGGGAGATGTCGCGGCATAGCCGCGACAGAAGGGTTAAAAAAAAGCGGCAATACAATAAATTTTAAACCAAACAACAGGCTGCGTGCAGGCGCGGAAATTTGCGTAAACGAGGTTTTTTGATGAAAAGAATATATGTAAACGAGGAGTGGTGCCTCGGCTGTCATCTCTGCGAATATGAGTGCATGTATGCAAATTCCGGGCTCGACGCCATGTTCAAGCTCAAGGGAAGGACGAACGAGTTTATTCCCCGCATAAAGGTGGAGGGCGACGACGGCAGTCAGATACACTTTGCCGTAAACTGCCGCCACTGCACAAACGCCATATGCGTTAAAAGCTGCATAGCCGGCGCCCTTTCAAAGGACGAATACGGCGTCGTGCGCATCAACAAGGATAAGTGCGTGGGCTGCTACACCTGCGTGCTCGTGTGCCCCTTCGGCGCTATAATGCCCGCTCCAGACGGCAAGGCCGCCCAAAAGTGCGCGCTGTGCACCGATAATATCATGGGCGAGCCAAACTGCGTTAAAAACTGCCCCAACAACGCAATAGTGTTCGAGGAGAGGGACTGAATTCTGTAAGCCGCGGGCGGCATGGCTGCCGTTCGCATACAAATATACGGGATATACTACCATGAAATATGTGATCATCGGCAATTCAATAGCCGCCGCTGCCTGCATCGAGGGCATACGCTCTGTCGACGGCGAGGGCGATATAACCGTCGTCTCCGCCGAAAATTATCAGGTGTACGGCAGGCCGCTCATCTCCTATTATCTGTTAGGGCGCGTGAAGCTTGAAAATATGAACTACCGCCCCGCCGATTTCTACGGCAAGAACAACGTTTCGGTGCTGTACGGCAGGCGCGCAACAAAGATAGACGCTCCCTCAAAGACGGTATTTTTAGACGACGGCAAAAAACTGAAGTACGATAAACTGCTCGTCGCCACGGGCTCCCGCCCGTTCGTGCCGCCCATGGAGGGGCTGGATAAGGTGGAGAGCAAATTCTCGTTCATGACTATGGACGACATGCTCGCCCTCGAGGGCGCCCTCTCCCCCGAAAAGAGTGTGCTGGTAATCGGCGCGGGCCTCATCGGCTTGAAGTGCGTAGAGGGCATACTTCAGCGCGTAAAGAGCGTGTCGGTGGTGGACATGGCCGACAGGATCCTGCCCTCCATACTCGACGCCGAGGGCGCGGCCATAGTGCAGCGCGGGCTGGAAGAGCGCGGCGTGAAGTTCTACCTTTCGGACAGCGCAGCCAGATTTGAGGGCAACCGCGCATATCTTAAGAGCGGCAAAGAGATAGATTTCGATATACTCGTGGTGGCCGTGGGCGTGCGCCCCAACACCGACCTTGTCAAGGACGCGGGCGGCGAGGTAAACCGCGGCATAGTGGTGGATAAGGGCATGCGCACCAGTCTTGCCGATGTGTACGCCGCGGGCGACTGCGCCGAGGGGTTTGATAGTTCCATAGGCGCAAACCGCATACTCGCACTGCTGCCCAACGCATACTTCCAGGGCAGTATAGCGGGCGTAAACATGGCGGGCGGCATAGCGTCGCACACCGACGCCATACCCATGAACGCCATAGGCTTCTTCGATACGCACGTCCTCACGGCGGGCGTGTACGAAGGGGAGGTGATAGCCGATATACACGGCAATGTGTATAAAAAGCTGTTTGTAAAGGACGGCTACCTCGTGGGATTTATACTCATAAACGACTTTTTGCGCGCGGGCATATACACCTCGCTCATCAGGCAAAAGACGCCCCTTTCCGAGGTTGATTTTGCTTTGCTTGAGCATGAGCCCCGGCTTCTGGCATTCCCCAAGGAAGTGCGCAAGCAAAAACTCGCCCACAGAGTGTGAGTTGAGTAGATAGCGGCTGCGCCGCGTGAAACCCCACCCTACCCTCCCCTCAAAGGGGAGGTACTAAATTCGGTCTGAATTTTTAAGACAAATAATGTGCGCAAGGCTGAATTTATTTCAGCCGTCAAGCGCGCCCCTGTTTGCAGTGCCTTTTGTACGGCAGGCGAATTGAGCGGATAAGCGCGAGCAGGTTTATCCTGCAAAGCGCAAAAATTCTAAAACAAATAACGTCGCAAGGCGGGTTTCCCGCCGCCGCAGGACTCAATTTGCGCATACTTGCGGCTCACCGGGGTGAATTCGCGCGACTATATGCTTCGTGGGCCCTTAAGGTCGCGCGAAGAGGGGCAGAGCCCCTCAAAATCACGAAATTTTTTGCGCGCGGCCCGCGCAAAAAATTTGTGAACGGAGTTTTTTTTATGGAAATCAACGTTGACGAAAATGTTCACTTTCAGGAGCTCAACAGAATAGTGCGCGAAAGCAAGGATACCGATATAACTTTAAACGGCGTGGTAGGCCAGCGTTACATCGCCGACGGCCTCTCGGGCAAGCGCATCGTAATAAACGGCGTGCCCGGCAACGCCCTCGGGGCGTACATGAACGGCTGCGAGGTGATAGTGCACGGCAACGTGCAGGAGGCCACGGGCGACACCATGAACAGCGGCAAGATAGTCGTATACGGCAGCGCGGGCGACGCCACGGGATATGCCATGCGCGGCGGCAGGATATATATCCGCGACAACACCGGCTATCGCGCGGGCATACACATGAAGGCGTATATGGACTTCAAGCCCGCGATAGTGATAGGCGGCAGGGCGGGCTCCTTCCTCGGCGAATACCAGGCGGGCGGCGTGATAGTCGTGCTCGGCCAGAACAAGGACGGCCTTCCCATAATAAACAACTTCTGCGGCACCGGCATGCACGGCGGCGTGATGTATCTGCGCTGCGACGAGCTGCCCAAGTCGCTTCCCACGCAGGTTGCGGCCGAAAAGAAGTGGGGCGAGGATATCGAGGAGCTGTGCGCGCTCGTAAGGGAGTGGTGCAACTTCTTCCCCGAATATTCCGCGGAGGAGCTGTTAAAGCACAACTTCTTTGTGCTCACTCCCAAC
Organism: uncultured Clostridia bacterium; assembly: GCA_944330115.1. Taxonomy (GTDB): domain Bacteria; phylum Bacillota; class Clostridia; order Christensenellales; family Borkfalkiaceae; genus Coproplasma. The sequence goes on along the minus strand of CALVIN010000003.1, from coordinate 16,004 downwards.
TCTGCAAATCCCTACAAGCAGATGTATACAAACAACTAAAATATTGCGCATTTGCGCATCTGTGAGAGAGATATCATGCTTAAAAAATTTTATAAGATGCAGGGCATCGGCAACGACTATATATACTTCGACTGCATGCGCGAGCCCGTAGAAAACCCCGAGGAGCTTGCAATAAAGCTTTCCGACAGGCACTTCGGCATAGGCGGCGACGGCGTAATACTGCTCTGCCCCTCAAAGGTTGCCGACTGCCGCATGAGGATGTTCAACCTCGACGGTTCCGAGGGCAAGATGTGCGGCAACGGCATACGCTGCGTGGGCAAGCTCGCCCACGATTTAGGCTATGTAAAGGGCGACAGCATAAGGATAGAGACGCTCTCGGGCATAAAGACGCTCGCCCTCCACAAGGGCGCCGACGGCAAAGTGCACTCGGCGCGCGTGGATATGGGCGCGCCCGTGTTGAGGGGGGAGGATATCCCCAGCACCTTTTCGGGCGAAGAGGTGGTCAACGTCCCCATAGAGGTGGACGGCAGAACCTTCGGCGCGACGCTCGTTTCGATGGGCAACCCGCACTGCGTAGTGTTTGAAGATCCCGACAGGGTGGGGCTGGAGCACTACGGCCCTCTCTTCGAGTGTCACCCCGCCTTCCCCGAGCGCATAAACACCGAGTTCGTGCGCGTGATAGATAAAAACAGGCTTAAGATGCGCGTCTGGGAGCGCGGCAGCGGCGAAACGCTCGCCTGCGGCACGGGTGCGTGCGCCTCGGCAGTTGCCGCCGTTTTGAACGGCTACTGCCAAAAGAATACCGAGATATCGGTATATCTCCTCGGCGGCGAGCTGCGCATAACCTATACCGACGATACGGTATTCATGGAGGGCGGCGCCGAGCTTGTGTTCACCGGCGAAATAGAGGTGTAAGCGGCGGCCACACGGCTGCGGCGGCTTACGATATCTTAATAATTTGCGATAAGGCGCGGGCTGCGCGGCAAAAATTGCCGCGCAGCCCGCTTTACTGTCATAAAGCCGCACCGCGGCTATATAGCCGCCCGCTCTCAAAAGGGCGCTCCCTGCCAAAAATATTAGTTTATAAATCGCCGCAGGCGTTTGCCATAATGCGGGCGGTGTGTTATAATAGGTAAAATTGAAATACATTTGCGGAATGCAAGCCCGCCGCGGCGGGTGGGGAGAAATCTTTTATGACTAAATACATCTTTGTAACAGGCGGTGTGGTTTCCGGTCTCGGCAAGGGAATAACGGCGGCGTCGCTCGGCAGGCTCTTGAAGTGCAGGGGGTATAAGGTGGCTTCGCAGAAGCTCGATCCATACATAAATATCGACCCCGGCACGATGAGCCCCTATCAGCACGGCGAAGTGTTCGTCACCGACGACGGCGCGGAGACCGACCTCGACCTCGGCCACTACGAAAGGTTCATCGACGAAAACTTGAATAAGTATTCCAACCTCACCACCGGCAAGGTATATTGGAACGTGCTCAACAAGGAGCGCAACGGCGAATACCTCGGCCAGACGGTGCAGGTCATTCCGCATATCACCGACGAGATAAAGACCTTTATATACAACGTCGGCAAGACGACGGGCGCAGACGTCGTAATAACCGAGATAGGCGGCACGATAGGCGACATAGAGAGCCAGCCCTTCATCGAGGCGATAAGGCAGGTCGCGCGCGAAGTGGGGCGCGATAACTGCTGCTTCATACACGTAACGCTCGTGCCCTACATCTCCGGTTCGGAGGAGTTCAAGTCAAAGCCCACCCAGCACTCTGTAAAGGAGCTCCAGGGCATGGGCATCTCCCCCGATATAATAATCGCCCGCGTAGACGCGCACATGCCCAAGGACGTGCGCACCAAGATATCCATGTTCTGCAACGTCGCACCCGAGTGCTGCATCGAAAATCTCACCCTGCCCGTGCTCTATCAGGCGCCCATCATGCTCGAAGAGAGCAACTTCTCGCAGATAGTGTGCGAAAGGTTAAAGCTCGATCCGCGCGTCATCGACCTCACCGAGTGGAACAAGATGCTCGCCCGCATCGCCGCGCGCGACAAGACGGTAAAAATTGCGCTCTGCGGCAAATATGTGCAGCTGCACGACGCCTACCTCTCCGTTGCCGAGGCGCTCGCGCACGCGGGATATGAAAACGCGGCGAAGGTAGATATAAAGTGGGTAGACAGCGAAATGCTCACCGAGGAAAATATCGGCGAAGTTCTGGGCGACGTCGACGGCATACTCGTGCCCGGCGGCTTCGGCAACCGCGGCATAGAGGGCAAGATACTGTGCGCAAAGTACGCGCGCGAAAACAACGTGCCCTATCTCGGCATCTGCCTCGGTATGCAGACGGCCGTTGTGGAATTTGCCCGCAACGTGCTCGGCTATAAAGACGCCAACTCCTCGGAGTTCGATCCCGACTCCGCTCACTGCGTGATAGACCTCATGCCCGACCAGCACGGCGTTAAGATGGGCGGCACCATGCGCCTCGGCGCATACCCCTGCAAGGTAATAGGCGAAAAGATGAAAAAGGCGTATGGCAAGGACGAGATTTCCGAGCGCCACCGCCACAGATACGAGTTCAACAACGAATACCGCGAGGAGGTAGAGGCGCACGGCATGAAGATAGCCGGCACGTCCCCCTCGGGGCTTTTGGTGGAGGCGGTGGAGATACCCGCCAACGACTTCTATGTGGGCGTTCAGTTCCACCCCGAGTTCAAGTCGCGCCCCCAGTCGGCGCACCCGCTCTTCCGCGACTTCATCGCAGCTTCGGTGAAGTATCGCGCAAAGCACAGAAAGTAAGTTTTTATTTTACGGTGAAAAAAGCGCCGCACCAGGAGCGGTGCGGCGCTTTACATTTGCAAATTTTTAAATTGCCCCGCATATATGCCGCAACTAACGCATATATGCGCCCTCTCATACCGCATTTTCAAGGGCAAAAATTTATAAAAAAGATTTAAATTTATAGGGCGCGCCACGGCGCGTACGGTGAAAAAATATGCAGCTCAACACAAACTATTCCAACGTAAACGACAGTTACCTCTTCTCCACGGTGGCAAAAAAGGTTGCGGCATACCAGGCCGCCCACCCCGAAAAAAAGGTGCTCCGCCTCGGCATAGGCGACGTAACATTGCCCCTTGCCCCCGCAGTCATCGCGGCGCTGCACGCCGCCGTCGACGAGATGGGCAAAAAGGAGACCTTCCGCGGCTACGGCCCCGAACAGGGCTACCCCTTTCTGAAGGAGGCGATAGCTTCCTACTATGCCGAGCGCGGAGTGCAGCTCAAAAACGACGAGATATTCGTCTCCGACGGCGCCAAGTCCGACCTCGGCAACATACTCGACATATTCTCTAAGGACAACGTCGTGCTCGTGCCCGACCCCGTATATCCCGTATATGTCGATACCAACGTAATGGCGGGGCGCAAGATAATTTATGCCAACGCCAACGCCGAAAACGGCTTCTTGCCCATGCCCGACTATTCGGTGAACGCCGATATCATCTATATATGCTCGCCCAACAATCCCACGGGCGCGGCATACACAAAGGCGCAGCTCAAAGAGTGGGTGAACTACGCAAACGCAAAGGGCGCGATAATACTGTACGACGCCGCCTACGAGTGCTTTATAAAGGACGACGCGCTCGCCCGCTCGATATACCAGGTGGAGGGCGCAAAGACCTGCGCCATAGAGTTCTGCTCGTTCTCCAAAATGGCGGGCTTCACGGGTACGCGCTGCGGCTATACCGTAGTGCCCGAAGATATAGTAAAGGACGGCCTTTCCGCCAACAAGATGTGGCTCAGGCGTCAGACCACCAAGTTCAACGGCGTGCCCTACATAGTTCAGCGCGCCGCCGCGGCGGTATTCACGCCCGAGGGTAGGGAACAGATAGCGCAAAACCTTGCATATTATGAAGAGAACGCAAAGGTGATTGCCGGCACGCTGCGCGCGCTCGGCGTATGGTTCACCGGCGGCGAACACTCGCCCTACATCTGGTTCAAGTGCCCCAACGGCATGAAGAGCTGGGAGTTCTTCGATTATCTTTTAAAAGAAGCGCAGGTGGTGGGCACGCCCGGCGCGGGCTTCGGCGTAAACGGCGAGGGCTTCTTCCGCCTTACGGCGTTCGGCAGCAAGGAAGTCACCGCCGAGGCGATGGAGCGCATAAAAAACTTGCTCTCAAAGTAAATTGCCCCGCACATATCCCCAAACTAACGGCATTTTAAGGTATTTTACAGTAATAAAAACGTAAGGGCATCAGATGAATACTACAGGCGAAAAAAAGGGCGCTTTTTTGCGCGGCGCGGGCATACTCTGCCATATCTCCTCGCTCCCCGGGAAATACGGCATAGGTTCGCTCGGCAAAGAGGCTTACAATTTTGTTGATTTTTTGGAGAGGAGCAAAATTAAATATTGGCAGATACTTCCCCTCGTGCAGACGGGCTACGGCGATTCGCCCTACCAGTCGGTGTGCTGCAACTCGGGCAACCCCTACTTTATCGACCTGCCCACGCTGTGCGATATGGGCCTTTTAACCGAGGAGGAGCTTGCCGCGGCAGAGATGCCCGCGGGAAAAGTGAACTACGGCGAGCTGTATTCCCGCAGATATGCAACGCTCCGCCTTGCCTACGGCAGGTTCAATATCGAGGATAAGGCCTTCAAGCAGTTTGTAAAGAGCGGGCTGTTCGACGACTACGCGCTGTTCATGTCGCTCAAATCGATATACGGCGGCACTTACCGCGACTGGCCGCGCGCCTATAAATATAAGGAAGAGCTGGCCATAAGCGAGCTGCGCGAAAATTTATACAAAAAGGAATACTGCTTCTGGCAGTTTTTGCAGTATGAGTTCTTGCGCGAGTGGAAGGCGCTCAAAAAATATGCAAATGGCAAGGGCATAGAGCTGGTGGGCGATATCCCGCTGTACGTCGCCGACGATTCCTCCGACGTATGGGCGCACCCCGAACTCTTCTTGTTGGATGAGGACCTCAATCCCACCGAGGTGGCGGGCGTTCCGCCCGACTACTTCTCGGCCACAGGCCAGCTGTGGGGCAACCCGCTCTACGACTGGGCCGCCAACGAGGAGCAGAATTTTGCGTGGTGGACGGACAGGATAAGGCGCTCGTGCGAGCTGTACGACATTGTGCGCATCGATCACTTCCGCGGCTTCGACAGGTTCTATGCCATTCCCGAAGGCGCGCCCACGGCAGAGGTGGGCGAGTGGCGCAAGGGCCCCGGCATCAAGCTGTTCAGGGCGGCCGAAAGCGCCCTCGGCAATGTGAAGATAATAGCCGAGGACCTCGGCATAATAGACGAGGGAGTGGTGGCTCTTCGCGACGCAACGGGCTTCCCCGGCATGAAGATAATGATGTTCGCCTTCGACGGCAACGCCAAAAACGAATACCTGCCCCAATATATCGAAGAAAACACCGTGACCTACACGGGCACGCACGATAACGACACGGCCTATGGCTTTATTTTAGGCATGAGCGAAGAGCGCTTTATGCAGTTCAAAAAGCTGCTGCGCTCGGCTTTGAAGTACGAGGGCATAAGCTATCCCGTGGTCTCCCGTGCCGAAGCCGCCCGCGCGTTGGTAAAGTGCGCGCTCGGCACCAAGTCGGATATGTGCATTGTGCCAATACAGGATATCCTCGGGCTGGATAATTCCGCCCGCATGAACGTCCCCTCAACCTCCTCGGGCAACTGGCAGTTCAGGCTCGAAGAGGTCCCCGGCCGCAGGGTTGCTGCATGGGTGCGCGCCGCCGTAAAATCAAGCGCCAGGGAATGATTTTTATAAAAATACCCGCATAAAAAATAAAAATAAATTTAATTAAATAATAATTTAATTTTATTTAATGTTTAAAAATTTATATTTTATTTTTAATTTTATTTAATTTTAAAACAGGGCAGCCGCGCAAATCACGCGCGGCTGCCTTTAATATTTTTATTTGATTATATAATTTTTAATTTATTGTGGATAAAAAAATATAAAAACAATAAATCAAAAAATTTAATTTTTAATTTATTTACGCCGTTCGCACGCTTTCCCGCGCGCTCTCGGCCGCAAAAATGCGGGTGCAGAGGACGGTCATGTCGTCCTCGGCGCGGCCCTTTGTGCGCGCAAGCGCCCCTTCAAGCAGCAGGTCGGCAAGGTTCTGCGGGTTGAGCGGCTTCAGCGGCCGCAAAAAATCTATCAGTTCGGGCGTGGAGCAAAAGGCGGAGGTGATGCCGTCGCTCATAAATATAAGCATGTCGCCGTCGTGCAGCTTGTCCTGCGATACGGTGGGGCGCAGGCTGTCCAATATGCCCAGCGGCAGGCTCTCGCCCTCCAAGATCTGTATGCCCTCCTCGCGCAGAATGAGCGCTATGGGCGAACCGATTTTTACAAACTCCGCCGCCCCGTTGTTTAAATCGACCGAGCAGATATCTATGCACGCAAAGCGCTCCTCGCGCGAAAAGGCCAGCAGCTTATTTATCGTGTCGAGCACGGTGCCCTCGGGCATCTCCGCGCGGTAAAAGGCCTCGATGAGCGATATCGCCGTGCGCGATATCTTGCGCGCGTATTCCCCGCTGCCCATTCCGTCGGAAAGCGCCATCAAAAACCTGTGTTCGTTTATTCGTATCACCGAGTGCGTGTCGCCCGAGGCGCTCTCGCCCCGCTTTTTTACGGCGGCTACGCCGAATACCGCGTCGTATTTTGGCGGGCGGCAGAACACGCAGCAGCTCTTTTCGCCGCCGAGCTCGGTCTTGTCTTTGAGCATATACGTCCTGCCCGTCGCGCGCGAAAGTGCGGCGCACACCGCCGAAAGGTCGGCGCCCACGACTACGGCATATATCTCGTCGGTCTCGGCGCTGTAATAGGCCTCGGGGCAGGCGATGCCGGCTATGCCGAGGGCGCGCACTATGCCCCGTCCGCTCTCGTCGGAGCGCCTGTTGTTGCACAGCTCCACGGCGTTGTTTTTTAATACTGCGGCAATTCCCCTCGCCTGGTCGGCGAGCAGCTGCCTTCCCGCGCGCGCGTTCTCGGCCTCGGTCATAAAGCGGCGGTATTCCACAAGCAGGGCGTTGAGCGCGTCGATAACTTCCGTCGGCATTATGCAGTTCTGCGTCACGGCGGGCGGCAGGTCGATGAGGTTTACCTTGCCCTTCATCGCGCCCGCGTCTACAAGCGAGGCAAAGCCCTTATACACCACGCTCTTTTCGCAGCGCGGCCTCTTCTGGCAGGTTTTGCACAGCCGCTCTTTCAGCTCTGTGACCACCCGATTCTTCGCACCAGTCTCGTCGGCGGCCTCGTTCATGTCCTTAAAGGCGCACTCCACCTCGCGGAACACGTCGCTCATCTTAAACAGCTTTTCGCCCGTGCGCTCCCGCTCGCGGTTTATCGCCGTATCGGTGAGCGCCCTCTTTACCATCACCTTGTCCATCAGCCCGCTCAACCGCCTTTCCGAAGGTATGGCCGCCAGCACGCAGCATACAAGTATGGCCGCCGCCCGCACAATGGCGGGGGTGAGCTCGGCATACCACCCCGCAAACCACCCACAGGCGCACATCAGCACGCACACGCACGCGGGAGCGGCAAATCTGCCCGCCCTTGCAAATAAGAGGGAGAGGGCGCATATGCACACGCATACGGTGAGCGGCTGCAGCGACAGGGCGGCAAGCGACGGGGGTGTGCCCGCGGCAAGCGCGGCAAATAGGGCGGCTGGGCCCTTAAAAAAGCGCGCCGAAAGGGAGAGAACGAGTGCCGCCAGCGCGCAGTAGGCTATATCGCCCGCAAGGTTAAAAAAGCCCGTGCCCGCCACGGCGCACACCGCCGCAATGCAAAACAGCTCGTCCCCTTTAAGGCGGCACCTGCCCAGCCTGAATATGCAGGCATACACGCACTTATAGCTCAGTAAAAACAATAGTGCCGCCGCGGCGGCCGCAACCGCGCGCGAAAGGTAGGGGCTGCCCAGCATCTCCAGCGCGGGTGCGTCCCAGTCTGAAAGCCCCACAAAGGGCGCAAGCGCCGCAATAAAAAAGAGCGCCGCCTCAAACTTTATTTTCCTGCCCGTGCGGCGGTACATAAAGGTGACGGCAAGGGGTATCGCCGCCTCGGCGAGCGAGCACAAAAAGGCGGCAAGGCTGAAGTGCACCGCCGAGCACGCTATGTATATCACCGGGCAGGCTATCATATTTCCGCCGCATATCAGAAGCGAAAAATACAGCCCGAGCGAAAGCGGCACGCCGCTTGCCGCGCCGTTCAAAAATATGCACGCGGCGGCAAAAATGAGATATAAAAATGCGCTTTTAACGTTTATTTTAAGTGGCATACCGCCATTATAGCGGCAGTATGCGCGCGCAATTTATTAAATAATTAAATAATATATAAAATAATGTCGAAATAAAATACCGTATTTTTAAAATAAAGCGCGCCTGCGGCAATTTTTGCCGCAGGCGCGCTTAAAATATTAAAAATATTATACAAAAAAATCAAATATAAAATAAATTAAAATTGTATTTTATTTTAAATACAGTATGAGCACGGCGATATCGGCGGGGTTTACGCCCGATATCCTCGAGGCCTGCCCCAAAGAGGCGGGCTTTATTTTGTTCAGCTTTTCGCGCGCCTCAAGCCTCAGCCCCTCTATCTTCATATAGTCGAGGTCATAGGGCAGCTTTTTCTCCTCCAATTTGCGTGCGCGCGCTATCTGCTCGAGGCCCTTTTTTAAATATCCCTCGTACTTTATATATATCTCCGCCGACTGCGCCGCACTCTCGCCGCAGCCTTCAAGCGGGCAAAACTCCCGCTCTATCTGCTTCAACGTGGCGCCCCTTCTTATCATGTCGGCAAAGCTCAGCGGCTTTTCCGTCCCGTCGAGGCCGATCCCCTTCAAAAATTCGTCGGCCTGCGCCGCGGGTATGCGCCCTTCAAGCTGCTTTAAAGCGCTCTCATACTCGGCCTTCCTCTCAAGGTATTTCTTATACCTCTCCTCGGTCACAAGGCCGCAGTCATATCCCTTCTGAGTAAGGCGGAAGTCGGCGTTGTCCTGCCGTATCTCCAGCCTGTGCTCGGCGCGGGAGGTCATCATGCGGTAGGGCTCGTCGGTGCCTTTGGTCACGAGGTCGTCTATCAGCACGCCTATATATGCCTCGTCGCGCCCCAATATCAGCGGCTGCTTGCTGCGTATTTTAAGGCTGGCGTTCAGCCCCGCCATAAGTCCCTGCGCCGCGGCCTCCTCATAGCCCGAGGTGCCGTTTATCTGCCCCGCCGTGTAAAGCCCCTCTACTTTTTTGAATTCGAGGGTGGGGTAAATATCGAGCGTGTCGATGCAGTCATACTCTATCGCATAGGCGTAGCGCATTATGTCGCAGTGCTCCAGCCCCGCAACCGTGTGGTACATTTCCACCTGAATGTCGTGGGGGAGGGAGGACGACATGCCCTGCACATACACCTCCAGCGTATCTGCCCCTTCGGGCTCCAAAAACAGCTGGTGCCTCTCCTTGTCGGCAAAGCGCACCACCTTTGTCTCTATCGAGGGGCAATACCTCGGCCCCGTGGAGAGTATGGTGCCGTTATACAGCGGCGAGCGGTCCAGATTGCCGAGTATTATCCTGTGCGTGCGCTCGTTTGTGTAGGTGAGGTAGCAGGGCAGCTTGTTTTGTATGTGCCCTTCCGTCATGAACGAAAAGGGCAGCACGTCGTCGTCGCCGTACTGTACTTCGCACTTGCCGAAGTCCACCGTGCGCCCGTCGAGCCTTGCGGGCGTGCCCGTCTTAAATCGGCGCACGTTGTAGCCCAGCTCCATCAGGTTTTTGGTGAGCGCGGTGGCGGGGGCAAAGCCGTTGGGTCCGCTGCTCTTTACCACGTCGCCCGTAATGGTTTCGGCATTTAAATACACGCCCGTGGCAAGTATGGCGGCCTTGCAGTAAAATACGCCGCCGTAGGTCGTCTTAACGCCGCGCACCCTGCCCTCTCTTGTGAGTATCTCGGCGGCCTCGCCCTGAACTATGCGCAGGTTGGGGGTGTGCTCTAATGTGCGCTTCATCTCGGTGTGATAGGCATTCTTGTCGGACTGGCACCTTAATGACTGCACCGCCGCGCCCTTGCCCACGTTGAGCATGCGCATCTGCAGGGCGGTCTTGTCGGCATTTATGCCCATCTGCCCGCCGAGCGCGTCGATCTCGCGCACGAGGTGCCCCTTTGCCGTGCCGCCCACCGAGGGGTTGCACGCCATAAATGCTATGCTGTCTAAATTGAGCGTGAGCATGGCCGTTTTAAGCCCCGTGCGCGCGCAGGCAAGCGCAGCTTCGCACCCTGCGTGCCCCGCGCCCACTACCACAACGTCGAACTGTCCTTCTTCAAATTCAGGTATCATGTGTGCCTCGCAAAAATTCCCGCCATTTTTTGTAAAGCGGGAATTTCTGTAATATATATATTAAAAATAAATTGCAAATAAATAATTAAAAAAATAATTTAATTTGATTTTAATTTAATTTAATTTAATTAAAAATTATTTTTTGAGTATTATATTTTTTATGTCGTCGACGTCCTTGGCTATCCTGTCGTTGGTGCGGCACATCTCCTCGACCTTGTCGCGCGAATACAGCATGGTGGTGTGGTCCCTGCCGCCCAGCTCCTTGCCTATCGAAACGAGGGGGAGTGAAAGTAGTTCGCACATCAGATAGCAGCATATCTGGCGGGGAATGACGACCTCTTTTTTCTTGCTCTTGCCGGTTATGTCGGCGCGCTCTATGTGGTAAAAGCCTGTCACGGCGTTTATCACCGTGTCGGGCGTTATCTCCTCGTTGCCGTCCTCGGGCACGGCCTCGCTCAATGCGTTGCGCGCAAGCTGCACGGTTATGGGCTCCTCGTGCAGGCGGGAGGCGAATATCACCTTTGTGAGCCTGCCCTCAAGCGTACGCACGTCGTCGCCGCTGTCCTTTGCTAAAAAGTTCAAAACGTCGTCGGGCACTATGCACTTCTTTTCAAAGGCCTTGCGCTTTAAAATGGCCACCTTTGTCTCGTAGTCGGGGGGAAGTATGTCAAACAGCAGTCCGCCCGAAAAGCGCGTTTTAAGCCTCTCTTCAAGCGCGGCCAGCTCCTTGGGCGAGTGGTCGGAGGAGATGATTATCTGCTTGCCCTTTGCCACAAGCTCGTTGAAGGTGTGGAAAAATTCCTCCTGAACGGCCTTTTTGCCCTCTATGAACTGTATGTCGTCAACTATAAGCACGTCGGCCGAGCGGTAGTGCTGCCTCAGTTTGCTGCCCTTGTCGCGCGTGTCGGCGCCGCGGCCGGTGAACATATTGTCGATTATTTCGTTTACGAACTTTTCGCAGGTGACGTATATTACCTTTAAATAGGGCTTTTCGCGCACTATCTTGTTGGCTATCGCCTGCATGAGGTGCGTCTTGCCCAGGCCCGTGCCGCCGTAGATGAACAGCGGGTTGTAGGTGCCCGCGGGGTCTTCGGCTACCGACTGCGCCGCGGCAAACACATACTCGTTGTTGGGGCCCACAACAAAGCTCTCGAAGGTGTATTTGGGATCGAGGTTGGTGGGCGCGCTGAAGTTTTTAAGCTCGTCCTCGGGGCTGTTATAGGCGTACTTGTCCGAGCCCTCCACCTTAAGGCGGAAGTCGGTGATGCCCACGTTGGCCTCTAAAATGGCCTCGCGCATCTTTTCGGCAAGGGTGGTGGTTATGTAGCTGGCTATGCCCTCGGAGGGGGCTTCAAGCACGATAAAGCGCCCGTCGATATCCACCGGCACCAGCTTTTCGATAAAGGTGGTGTAGTTTATGTGCGAAATAAGTTCGCGCATCTTCTCCTTTATGGGGTTGTAAATAAAATCGAAGTTTGCCTTTGCCGTCATAAGTTTTGCCTGTAAGTTCCTTTGATATTTTTAAATTCTGTGTTATAATATTTTGTGTTATAATTTACTTTAAATAGCCCGTATCCCCGTATTCGGGGTATGTAATGGCATTGCCGTGGGGCGCAAAAAGGCGCCTCGTTCATAGATTATACTACAACGCGCGCTTAAAATAAAGTGTTTTGATAAAAAAATGCATATAAAAAATTTGTCGCTCAAAAATTTCAGAAATTACAGCTCGGAAAATTTTACCTTCACCGAGGGGCTCAACGTGCTCTACGGCAAAAACGCGCAGGGCAAGACCAACTGCGCCGAGGCCGTATTCTATCTCTGCACGGGGGTGTCGCCGCGCGCCAGGCGCGATAAGCAGCTCATAAAGCAGGGCGAAACTTCTGCCGAGATATCGGCGCTCGCCTGCGGCAGGTACGGCGACGTGAATATTTCGGCGACCATCTTCGAGAGCGGGCGCGAGGTGCGCGTAAACGGCAACAGAATAGCGCGCAACGCCGACCTATTGGGCAACATATTCAGCGTGTTCTTCTCCCCGTCCGAGCTGCGGCTCATTCAGGACGGCCCCGACGAGCGCAGGCGCTTTTTGAACATCTCCATCTCCCAGCTCTCAAAGAGCTATTACACGGCGCTTCTGCGCTACAACAAAATTTTGGAGCAGCGCAACAACCTTTTAAAGGACAGGGATACGGCGCTGGTGTATGATACCCTCCCCGTGTGGGACGAGCAGCTGGCAAAGTACGCCGCCATAGTCACAAGGCACCGCGCCGACTTCATCGAGCGGCTGGCCCCCCTCGCAAAGGAGGAGCACGCAAACCTTACCGACGGCGCCGAGGAGCTTATAGTCCGCCCCGAAAAGAGGTATCAGGGCGACGACGAGGAGCTCAAAGAGGTAATATTTGCCGAGCTTAAGAGAAATTACGAAAAGGACATCCGCCTCGGCTTCACCACGGTGGGGCCGCACAGGGACGATCTGGACTTTATAATAAACGGCCAGGACGCCAAGCACTACGCCTCGCAGGGGCAGACGCGCACGGCGGCGCTCTCGGTAAAGCTCGCCGAAATGGAGATATTCAGGCAGCTCTCGGGCGAATACCCCGTGCTCATTCTGGACGACGTGATGAGCGAGCTCGACCTTCCCCGCCGCAAAAAGCTGGTAAACCGCGCGCAGGGCATGCAGACCATACTCACCTGCACGCACGCCGAGCGTGTGCTCTACGGCCGCGAGGCCAATAAAATAAGGATAGAAGGGGGTGCGATAAAGAGATGAGGGCAGACCTTCACATTCATTCATACTTTTCCGACGGGCTGATATCGCCCGAAGATATCGTCGCAATGTGCGTAAAAAACGGCGTGCAGCTCGCCGCGCTCACCGATCACGACAATATGAACGGCACTTCGCAGTTCTTTGCGGCCTGCCGCGAGCGGGGCATAAAGTGCGTGCGCGGCATAGAGATCTCGGCATATACCGAGGTAAAGGTGCACATTCTGGGCTACAACATGGACGATAGTTGCGCCGAGTATAAAAAGTTTGAAAACTTCGTAAGGGAGGGCGCCATGGCGCGCACCGCCGATATTCTCTCAAAATTAAAAAAGCGGGGCATCAATCTCGACTTCGGCGACATCCTGCGCGAAAGAAAGTGCGACCTATCCCCTGTGCACACCATGTATATAGCGCGCGCCGCCGCCCGCAAGGGCTACGCCCCGTCGCCCTCGGCGTTCTATGCCGATATGCTCGCCCCCGGCCGCCCCGCCTATTCGGCGCTCGGCAGGCCCTCGCCCGAGTACTCACTCGAAGTTATAGCAAAGTGCGGCGGCCTCTCGTCGCTCGCCCACCCCGGGCGCATCACGCTGGACGCCGACGAAAAGTATAAACTCATAACTCATCTCAAAGAGTGCGGCCTGTGCGGCATAGAGGCGGTGTATTCGGGGCATACTGATAAAGAGACGGCATATTTCAAGGGGGTGGCCGCGCAGCTCTCCCTGCTCGTCACGGGCGGCTCGGATACGCACTATGCGGAGGGCAGCCGCTCTGTGGGCACGCCCGAGTTCTATCCCTCGGAAAAACTGCTCGCGGCGCTTAACATATCGTGAAAGGTTATTTAAAAAGGTTTATATCATGTTTAATATTGCCCGCGCTCGCCGCGGGCTTTATTTTTTGCGCGTGCGCGTGGCGGCGTACCCTTCCGCACGGCACCTTTATAAACGGCATCAACGTGGGCGGCATGGCGCCGCGCTGTGCGGTGGCTGCGGTGCGGGAGGATATCGTCGCGGATATGGCGGGCAGGGAGCTTATCATATCCTCGGATGAGCATATATACAGCTATGCATATCCCGAAATATCCTTTAATGATAACGCCGCCGAGGTGGTGGCAGGCATTGCGCGGGCGGGGGAGTATAAGGTGCGGCCGCGGTGCTATTTAAACTGCCTCGACGCCGTTATTTCGGGCATATGTGCCGCCGAATTCAAGGAGCTGGTGGAGCCGAGCGCGCACTTCAATCCCGGCGAGGGCGAGGCTTTTTGCTACGACGAGGGGCAGGGCGGCGCGTGTGCCGACAGCGAGGCGCTGCGGCGGGATATCCTGTCCTCTCTCGGCGGCAGGGAGTACGGGCAAAACTTTGCGCCCGTGCGGCTAAACGTCGCCCGCCGTGCGGTAAAGGGCAGCCTTGCCGAGCTTACCGCAAAAACGGCGCGCCTCTCGGCGTACACCACCTATTTCGACTGCGAAAATTCGCCGCGCGTTTCAAATATAAAGCTGGCGGGTCAAAAGATAAGCGGCTGCGTGCTGCCTCCGGGCGGCAGCTTTTCCTTCAACGGCCGCGTGGGCGCGCGCACTTTAAAAAGCGGCTTCAGGCGGGCAAAGATAATCGAGGACGGCAGGTTTGTCTACGGCGTGGGCGGAGGGGTGTGCCAGGTGAGCACAACGCTGTATAACGCCGCCCTGCTCGCCGGGCTGAAGGTCACCGAATACCACCCGCACACGCTGGCGGTGAGCTACGTCAGCCCCTCGCGCGACGCCATGGTCAGCGGCACCTACAGCGACTTAAAGTTTGTAAACACCACCGATTGCCCCGTATATATCCGCGTTTTAACGGGCACATACTATGTGCGGTGCGAGCTCTACGGCCTGCCCGACGGCGCCGAATATTCGCTGCAGTCGGTAGTGACGGGCGGCGACGGCGGCGTTGTGGAGAGCGAGTGTTATTTAACTTCCACCCGTGGCGGCGCTGCCACCACCAGGCTCATCCGCAAAGATAAATACCTCCCCGAAAAGAAGTATTCAAAGGCAGAATAGACATCTCCCCTTTGAGGGTAGACGAGGGAAAGCGGACAATATACCTCCCCTTTGAGGGGAGGTACCAATAAGACAAAAAAATACCTCCCCTTTGAGGGGAGGGTAGGGTGGGGTTTCTCTTGCCGTCCCTGAAGGGAAGGTGCCCGTCCGCACAAGTGCGGACGGGGCGGAAGGGTTAATTATTAGCGCCGTGTTTTTTAACCCTTTAGTCATATACTCGCGATGCTTATATATGCCACTTCCCCTAAAGGGGAAACGAGGGGATATTTTTCGTCGCTTATCTTTATTTGCTTTCTACAAGCGTGCGGTGAAACCCCACCGTCATATACTCGCGGTGCTCGTATATGCCACCTCCCCTCAAAGGGGAGGTAGATTTGTCGAAAAGCGGAGCAGGGCAAATCGGGAGGGGTATTTCAAAATAACTTATGTCGCAAGCAGGGCGTGCCCTGCTGAAGCGCAATTTTCCAAATAAATAATGGCGCGAGGCTGAATTTATTTCAGCCGTCAAGCGCAATACAATATTTGCATTGCCTTTTGGTCGGCAGGCAAATTGAGCGGATAAGCGCGAGCAGGTTTACCCTGCAAAGCGCAAAAATTCTAAAACAAATAATGTTGCAAGGCGGGTTTCCCGCCGCCGCAGGCCCACATTTGCGCATACCTGCGCATCTGCCGTTTCCCTTCGGGAGCCTCGGCAGAGCAGCGCTTCGCTCGCGCAGCAGGGTGAATTCGCGCGGCTATACGCTTCGTGGGCCCTTAAGGTCGCGCGAAGAGGGACGAACAATGCACTTCTGCAAACAGCACACACGCGCTGTTTGCGCATTGTGAGATGAGCGAGGGCATATGCACGCCCGAGCGGTGACCG
>CALVIN010000002.1 GCA_944330115.1 uncultured Clostridia bacterium | reverse complement strand
GTGCGTCAGAAGAAACACCAATGCGAAAAGAAGCCAGTCAGCAAGACCAAGCTGGAAGATTTCATAGTCTACAAGACTATGGAATTTCTACAAGATGATGATATTATTGAAAGGCTTTCGGCAAAGCTGTACGAGTTGCAGTACACGGAAAGTACTATTCTTCCAAAATTGCAGGAGCAGTTAAAGCAAAAGGAAAAAGAGATAGAAAATATCGTCAACGCCGTGCAGAAGGGCTACGCTACGGAAACATTATTGAAACGACTTGACGGGCTGGAAAAGGAAAAGCGAGAGATAGGCGACGCGATTGCCAAAGAACAGCTCAAATCCCCAATCTTCTCGCAAGACCATTTTAAAATGGCGCTATCCAACTTCCGCAAGATAGACATAACCACGCAGGAAGGCAAGCGCAAGATAATAGATACTTTTATCAATGCAATTTACCTTTATGACGACCACTTAAAAATTATATACAACGCCAACGGTAAGGAAGAAACAATAAGCCTTGCGGAACTCGAAAGTTCAACTTTGTTTTCACGCGGGGCACCAAGCAAAAAAGGGATGGCAAACGCCATCCTTTTTTTGCTTGGTTGTAAACTTGTAGAACAACAGGAGTTGAGGGTGGAGGCGCGAACGGGAGTGAGCGGTTTGCATGCGGATAATTTACATAGCGCAGCAAAATATGCAAACTGAAAGGTGGACACCCACCTTTCACCGGGGCGTCCCCGCCAAAGGGGCAACTCCTGTTGAGTGCACCAAGCAGCCCCGTATATTTGTGGTTTATGACCGTAAACGCACAATATATGGGGCTTTTTTCTTTTGCTTTAAACCGTTTTGGGGTGTAAATGGGGTGTAATTTGGGGTGTAAAACGCGGTCGGTATTTTTTTACAATAAACTTATAAAATCAAAATCACAGCTATTTATGTCAATTACTTAAACGCGGTTAATAAATTTTATAAAACTGCAAAATTTTACTTGACAACTGATAAAGCCGTGTTTATACTGATAATCAGATTATCGATAATTAAATTATCAAAAAAGGAGGAGCAATGGCGGTCGCAGACAAGAGCATCGACCCGCGCATTTTGGAGAGCGCAAAGGAAGAGTTTTTGCAAAAGGGCTTTTTAGACGCCTCGCTGCAGGAGATATGCAAAAATGCGGGTGTAACTACCGGCGCGCTGTATAAGCGGTTCAAGGGAAAGGAAGAGCTGTTTTGCGCGGTAGTGCAGGGCACTATCGACGACCTCAACGGCGTTATGCGCAGCCGCTCGGTGCCGCCCGAAACGCTCTCCGACGAGCAGCTCAAATCGGCCTGGGATATGGATAAAAGCTTCATGTTGTGGTGGTTTAAATTTTTGTATGACAGGTACGACGGCGTGCGACTGCTGCTCACGTGTGCAGACGGGACGCGCCACTCAAACTTTGAGCACGAGTGGGTGGAAAACATGAGCACCGTTACCTACGAATACTATAAAGAGGCACAAAAGAGGGGGCTTACCAAGACGGATATCTCCGAAAGGGAGATGCACGTAATGCTCACAGCCTTTTGGACGGCGATATGCGAACCCATAATCCACGGCTTTTCATATAAAGAGGCCTGCCGCATATCCGACCTGATGTGCGGACTGTTCGACTGGTATAAGATGCTCGGCTTTGAGCGATAAAAGGAGAATATATAAATGCTTATCGATTTCAATCAGATCAAAGAAATACAAGTTACCGGCATGAACGGCGGCGATGGCGAAGTGTGCGCCAAAATGTTTATGGATAAACGCGGAAAGATAATTCCCTCGCGCATTGCTCCCGGCGCCTCAATAGGCATGCATACGCACGCCACGAGCGACGATATCAACTACATATTGTCAGGCGAGGGCAGGGCGGTATGCGACGGGCAGGAGGAGCTGTTGCAGGCAGGCGTATGCCACATATGTCCCAAGGGCTCTTCGCACAGCATTTCAAACACCGGCAGCGACTATCTTGTAATGCTTACAGTCGTCGTAGAGCGGTAAACAGAGCCGCCCGAAAGGGCGGCAATTATTTCGGCATACAGTTCGCATATGCGAACTAATAGAAGTTCAGCGCCCGCATGCATGCAAAACTGCCAATATGCAGGCGGGAGCATTTGCGCAACGATATCAACAGTATATTTGCAGGAGGATATATGATAAAAAGCATCTTGAAATATGCGGGGAAGTATAAGATACTCACCGTCGCGGCTACCGCAATGGTGGCGGTCGCCGTGGCGGCGCAGATACTGCCGTACATCTTTGCATATCAGATAATTTCGCCGCTGATAGCGGGAGAGAGCATCACGTGGCAGTTTGCCGTGGAGAGGGTAGTGGGCGTGGCCGTATGCCTTGCGCTCAACTTTGCATTCTATCTCGGCGGGCTGTCGCTCTCGCACATAGCGGCGTTCAACACGCTGTATAACCTGCGCGTGAGCCTGCAGGGCAAGACCGAAAAACTGCCCCTCGGCGTAGTGCAGGAAAAGGGGACGGGCAACTTAAAAAAACTTCTCGTGGACGACGTGGAGAGCATGGAGCTGCTGCTCGCCCACGCCATACCGGAGGGGATAGGCAACCTGCTCATACCGCTCGGTGTGTTTATCGCAATGTTTGCGATAGACTGGAAGCTCGCCCTGCTTACGCTTATAATGCTGCCGCTCGGCGTGTGGGCGGTAATGATGATGACGCGTTCGGGCTTTAAAAAGATGGACAGTTACTACCGTTCGGCGCAGGTGATGAACAATACGATAATTGAGTATGTGAACGGCATGGAGGTGGTAAAGGTATTCAATAAGGATGGCGATTCATACAAGCGCTACAAAAAGGACGTTGCCGCCTACCGTGACTTTACGCTGGAGTGGTACCGCGTATGCTGGCCGTGGATGGCCGTGTATGCGGGCGTATTTGCCACCTGTTCGCTGTTCACGCTTCCATTCGGCGGCATGCTGGTGGTAAACGGCCTATCTGAACTTGCCGACCTCGTGCTCGTGCTCTGCCTTTCGTTCGGCCTGGGAGGCCCGCTCATGAAGGCGATGCGCTTTGTACCCTCGCTCGCGCAAGTAGACAGAAAGGTAAAGGAGCTTGAAAAGACGCTCGACGCGCCTCCCTTAAAGAGCAACGGCAACGCATTTACGGGCAGCGGCAACACCGCCGCGTTTGAGAACGTCACCTTTGCATACGGGGATAAAGACGTGATAAAAAACGCCGAACTGGTAGTGCAGGAGGGCAAAAAGACGGCGCTCGTGGGCGAATCGGGCTCGGGCAAGAGCACGCTTGCCAAGCTTTTGGTGCACTACTACGACATCGGCGGAGGCAGGATAACGCTCGGCGGGCAGGATATCGCAGACATGAGCCTGGAGGCGCTCAACTCGCGCATATCCTTCGTATCGCAGGATAACTTTTTGTTTAATACAAGCATTTACGAAAATATAAAGGCGGGCAAGCCCGAGGCGACGGAGAGCGAAGTACTCGCCGCGGCGCAGAAGGCGCAGTGCATGGAATTTATAGAGAGACTGCCGAACGGCATACACACCCTTGCGGGCGACTGCGGCAACGCCCTTTCGGGCGGGGAGAGGCAGAGAGTTTCGCTCGCCCGCGCCATTTTAAAGGACGCGCCCGTGGTGATACTCGACGAGGCGACGGCCTTCGCCGACCCCGAAAACGAGGAGAAGATGGAGAGAGCCATCGCCGAAGTGGTGAGGGGCAAGACGCTGCTCGTGATAGCGCACCGCCTTGCATCCATCCAGAATGCCGACAGAATATATGTGCTGGATAACGGAAGGGTGGCGGGCAGCGGCACTCATGCCGAACTGCTGCAAAACAACGGCATATACAGGCGGCTGTGGCAGATATCTGAAGACAGCGCGGCATGGAACGTCGTAGGCGAACGGGGAGGAGAGAGATGATAAAATTTTTTGTAAGGATACTTAAATTTTCGGGCAGATACAAGTGGCGCGTGCTCTCGGCGGCGCTGTTCGCCTTTATCAAGGGTATATGCACGATGATGCCGCTATTTTTGGGCTTTTTACTATTCAATGAATTTTACACTGGCACAATAACTGCGGTGCGCTGCCTGATATACTTTGCGGGCATGGCGGCAAGCTTTGCCGTGTATGTTGCCGCCACCAATTTGAGCGACAGACTGCAGAGCACGGCGGGCTACAAAATCTTTGCCGAAAAGCGCATGGAGCTGGGCGCACATTTAAGAAAGCTGCCCATGGGCTACTTCACGGCGGGCAACATAGGCAAGATAAGCTCGGTGCTCTCCTCAGACATGGTGTTTGTTGAGGAGAACGTAATGCAGTCTATCGCCGACATGCTCGGGCACGGCTTTTCGGCCATAATCATGGCGGCGTTCATGTATGTTATAGACTGGCGCATAGGGCTGCTCGTGACGGGCGTATCCTTGCTCGTGGTGCTCACGGCGTCGCTCATGAACAGATCGGGCATAAAGCACAGCAATATCCGCCAACAGCAGAACGAATTGCTCACCGACGCCGTCATATCGCACATAGAGGGCATAGGCGTAATAAAGAGCTATAACCTGCTCGGCGAAAAATCTAAGAACCTCACCGATAATTTTAAGAAAACGCGCGACGCTGCGCTCACATTCGAGTTCTCCCAACTGCCCTGGATGGTGGCGCTCAATGTGCAGTATGCCGCCGGCATGGCGGGCATTCTCGCGCTCGTCGTGTGGCTGTATTTTGAGGGGCTGATGACGCTGCCCTACCTTGTCGGCTGCGTGCTGTTTGCGTTCAGTATATTTTTGCCGCTCAAAACGCTGTATGGCGATTCGTCGCGGCTGACCGTGATGGGCAGCTGCCTCGACCGCATCGAGGAGGTGTTTGCCGAAAAACCCCTGCCCGACGACGGCAAGCAACACATTCCAGCAACTTGCTCCGCTCCCGAAATAGAGTTTGAGGACGTAAGCTTTTCATACGGGGAGGGAGAAACCATACACGACGTAAGTTTTACCGCGCAGAAGAACACCATGACGGCGCTCGTCGGCCCCTCTGGCGGCGGCAAAACTACGCTTGCTAACCTCTTGGCGCGGTTCTGGGACGTGAAGTCGGGCAGCATAAAGGTGCGCGGCGCCGATATAAGGAGCGTGCCCCTTTCGGAGCTGATGGACAACATAAGCATGGTGTTTCAGCGCGTGTATCTCTTCCAAGATACCGTATACAACAACATAGCCATGGGCAGACCGGACGCTTCGCGCAAGGAGGTGGAGGAGGCCGCAAAAAAGGCGCGCTGCTACAATTTTATAATGGCGCTGCCGCAGGGGTTCGATACCGTGATAGGCGAGGGCGGCGCGTCCCTCTCGGGCGGAGAAAAACAGCGCATTTCAATAGCGCGGTGCATACTCAAAGACGCCCCTATAGTAATTCTGGACGAAGCGACGGCGAGCGTAGACCTCGACAACGAGCGCTACATTCAGGAGGCCATAACCGAGCTTGTAAAGGGCAAGACGCTCATAGTTATCGCGCACCGGCTGAATACCATACGCGCCGCCGACAAGATAGTTGTCGTCTCTGAGGGCAGGATAGCCGAGCAGGGCACGCACGAACAGCTGATCAGCAGCGGCGGCATTTACAGCAACTTTATAAGCCTGCGCGAAAGGCAGCGGCTTGCCGAAAATACTTGATAGACCGTGCGGCCGCCCGAACGGCGGCCGCATTTTAAGACTATATCAGTTTACTTGCTTTTTCGGGCGCAAAAATGTATAATATATAATATAGTTCGCGTATACGAACTGTATGACAGGGAGGGCAAGCCGATGGGCGAAAATTTATTCACTGTGCGCAAATTCGAGGCAGGCGACGCCGACGACTGCGCCATGTGCTTTTACTACGGGTTTTTTGACTGTCCGCTCACCAAAGAGGACAGGGAGTTTTTGCGCGATTACGTGCAGATCCTCATCGAAAAGTGCTCGTTTACATACGTCGCTCTGGCCGACGGCAAGGTAATAGGCTTTATAAGCGGCAGCTACAAAAAGAGCTTTAACATAGCGCTTGCAAGAAAGAGCGATACAAAGAGGCACTATTGGGCTTGGATAAAGTGCTTTGCAAAGTTCAGTTTCGGCGGATATAAGCTCTCGCCCGCGTTCAAGGAGCAGTTCGACACATTCTTCCGCCGCATTCGCGAGCGAAACAAACATACGCCCATGGCGTGCGACTGCGAGCTCGTCGCCCTCACCTCGCGCAGGGAATACCGCAGGGGGCTGGGCACGGCGCTGTGGATGACCTTTGCGGGGCGCTGTGCCTCCGACGGAGTAAAGCGCATACGGCTGTTTACAGATTCGGATGCGTCGTATGACTTTTACGAGAGGCGCGGCTTTACAAGGGTGTGGTCGAAGCCGTATTCATTCGGCGGCGGCAGCTCATATGTGTATGAGTTCAAGCTTTAAACTTACCTTTTAAAGCGCGGAGAGATCAAGATAAAATAAAGATATAGAGGCGGGCGCGGTTTTTGTTGCCGCTGGCACGCCCACGGTGAAATATTTTGAGCACTACAGCCATCACTATACTCGGTTTTTGCATAATTTTCGTTGCCACGACGGCGGGAGCGGCGCTCGTATTTCTGTTCCGCGGCAAATTTTCGGGCAAGCTGAACACGCTTTTTCTCGGCTTTGCCTCGGGCGTAATGGTGGCGGCCTCGGTGTGGTCGCTGCTGTTGCCCTCCATCGAGGGCGCGGGCGAAACTTACGGCGACCTCGCCATATTGCCCGCAGTTGTCGGCTTTTTGCTCGGCGGCGGATTTTTGGTGCTGCTCGATAAATTGGTGCCGCACTTTCACAAAGGCACCAACGAGGAGGAGGGGCCCAAGAGCCATTTGAATAAGCCGGCAAAACTCTTTCTCGCCGTCACCATTCACAACATTCCCGAGGGGCTCGCCGTGGGGTTTGCCTTCGGCGCGGCGGCTGCGGCGGGTGAATACGGCGCATTTATCTCCGCCCTCGGGCTTGCCATAGGCATGGCGATACAAAACTTTCCCGAAGGCGCGGCCGTCTCCCTGCCCATGAAGGAGGCAACCGGCAGCCGCGCCAAGGCATTTTTGTACGGCATGGGCAGCGGCGCGGTGGAACCGGTATTTGCGGTAGTCGGTTACTTTTTGGCGGCAAATCTTTCGGCGGCGCAGCCGTGGTTTTTGGCATTTGCCGCCGGCGCAATGATATTCGTTGTAGTGGAGGACCTGATTCCCGACGCGCACCTCTCGGAACACCCGCATTTCGGAACGTGGGGCGCGATGATAGGCTTCGCCGTGATGATGGCGCTCGACGTAGTCCTCGGCTGAACAACTGTTTACAGACAATTTGATATAACACGACAAAACTCAACAGGAGTTGCGCCTTGAGCGGACGCGCACGGAAAACAGCGTGTCTCAACAGGAGTTGAACCTGCATGGATAAGAGGATTTGAACCTCCGGAGGTTTTTGTGTATAATGCAAAACAGCAGACGGGCAAATGGTGCCTGTCTGCTGTTTTCACCTCATTGTTTTTATCTTGATTTACTCTTTAACGCTGAACTGATCTTTGCCTACGGCGCAGAGGGGGCACTCGAAGTCGTCGGGGAGATCTTCCCACTTGGTGCCGGGCGCAATACCGTATTCGGGCGCGCCTTCATCCTCGTTGTATTCCCAGCCGCAAACATCGCATACGTAAGTCATGATAATTCCTCCGTTTAGTGGTTTTGTATCTTATCAAGATACATTCTTATTATATATCAAATCTCCGTATTTGTCAACAGAAGTTTATAAAGTTGTTGCGCAATATCGCAAAATTTATTGTCCGCAAAATGCATAAGTGCAGGCAAGGGTAATGCACTTACAAACAAATAAATTAAATGTGGTTAATTTATTGCATTTGCGGACGGGCGATGCTATAATACTATATATAAATAAATGCGCAGCGGCCGCGCCTAAAGGCAAAAGCGGCCGCCGCTTATGAAAGGAGACGGATATGGTAAAAATCGTTCTTGATGTAGAAGGCATACACTGCGGAATGTGCGAAACGCACGTAAACGACGTGGTGAGAAGGGTGGAGGGCGTAAAAAAGGTCACTTCCTCCCACGCGAAGGGCAGAACGGAAGTAATTGCCGAGGACGGCACGAGCATCGACGCCATAAAGTCGGCGATAGCCGCCCAAGGGTATGGCGTTGGCGAGGTGAGCAGCATGCCCTACGAAAAGAAGGGGCTGTTTTCCCGCTTAAAAAAATAAAACAGGATATAGCCATGCCGGCCTGCGTTTGCGGGCCGGTTTTTGCCGTAATTTGAATGTAATGCGCCGCGATACATTTTTTTAACAAGCCTGTTACAAATTTTTGAGCAAATAAAGTCATAAACTCGACAATATATGCCTAACGAGTATTTTTTTAGCAATTTGCTCAAAAAAAATTGCATTTGGTCTTGAAAAATGGATATTTGCATGCTATAATGAATAAGGTTATATGAATTCCGTCAGTTAGTTTTTTCGGCGGGCTCGCCTGCTTTACCGCAATAAAGGGGGAGCGGCGGACCGTTGGAGATAGAAGCAAAAAAATTTTTATTGGGGGACCAAAAGTTATGCTAAGAAAAAAAGAGTGCGTAGCTATGCTGCTCGCCGGCGGACAAGGCAGTCGTCTTTATGCCCTTACAAGCAACATAGCTAAACCTGCCGTATCTTTCGGCGCCAAGTACAGGATCATAGACTTTCCTCTGTCTAACTGTATAAACTCGGGCATCGACACGGTGGGCGTTCTCACACAGTATCAGCCACTCGTATTGAACGAATACGTAGGCAACGGCCAGCCGTGGGATCTCGACAGAACGTTCGGCGGCGTACACATTCTCTCGCCCTATGAGGCTAAGAAGTCGACTTCGTGGTATAAGGGCACCGCAAACGCCATATACCAGAACATACGCTTCATGAAGATGTACGATCCCGACTATGTTCTCATTCTCTCGGGCGACCACATCTATAAGATGGACTATGCCAAGATGCTCAAAGCGCACAAAGACGCCGGTGCGGCCTGCACCATCGCCTGCATGGAGGTGCCCATCAAGGAGGCATCGCGCTTCGGCATACTCAACACCAATCCCGACGGCTCCATCTACGAATTCGAAGAAAAGCCCGCAAAGCCCAAGAGCAACCTCGCTTCCATGGGTATATACATATTCAGCGCGGACAAGCTCTTCAAATACCTCGAACTCGACGAGGCCAATCCCAACTCCGAAAACGACTTCGGCAAGAACGTTCTTCCCGCAATGCTCAACGCAGGCGAAAAGATGTTCTCGTACCGCTTCGAGGGCTATTGGAAGGACGTAGGCACCATAAGCTCCCTTTGGGAGGCCAACATGGACCTTCTGGGTGTTACGCCCAAATTTGAACTTGACGACAGCGACCACGTAATACATTCGAGGAGCCCGCTCTCGCCTCCCGCATACGTCGAAGGCGAAGTTGTGAACAGCATAGTGGCTAACGGCAGCGACGTCGAGGGCAAGATAGTAAACTCCGTCATCGGCACCAACTGCGTAGTTGAAAAGGGCGCAGTGGTATGCGACAGCGTGCTTATGGGCAACATTACCGTAAAGAAGGGCGCCACGATAAATTACTCGATAATCGACGAAGAGGTCACCGTTGGCGAAAACGCTGCGATAGGCGCGGTAAAGGAAGAGGCGGTAAAGGTAGAAAGCAAGACCGCCGGCATAACCGTTCTCGGCAGAGGCATAACCGTGCATGACGGCGGAAAGGTCGCCGCAGGCGAAATTGTCGACAAGGACGTATAAAGGGAGGAAACAAACATGGCTTCTACTGTAGGCGTAATTTTTTCAAGCATAAACGATGAAAACGTACCCGAACTCACCAGAGTAAGGTCGATGGGCTCCGTGCCCTACGGCGGCAGATACCGTCTTATCGACTTCGCGCTTTCAAATATGGTAAACTCCGGCATAACCACCGTCGGCGTTATCACAAAGCAGAACTACCAGTCGCTCATGGACCATCTCGGCACCGGCAAAGACTGGGACCTTGCACGAAAGGAGGGCGGCCTTATACTGCTGCCTCCCTACAGCGACGAATCGGAAACGCTGTATAAGGGCAGGCTGGAGGCTCTGAAGGGCGCAACTTCCTTCCTTAAAAAGTGCAAGCAGGACTACGTTGTCCTCTCCGACAGCGACTCTGTATATAAACTCGATTACAGCAAGGTCATCGAGTTCCATGAGAAGAAGAATGCCGACATAACCCTCGTTTATCACGAGCACGAAGTTTCAAAGTCGCACTACTACGTGACCTTTGAAACGGACAGCGACGATAAGATAGACGAGCTGTGGATCAACCCCGTGACGAGCGGCGTAAAGAAAAACTACATAAACGTTATGGTAGCGCGCACGTCCTTCCTTCTCAACCTCATTCAGGACGCCATCCAGCGCGGCTATACAAGCTTCGGCAGGGATATACTCGCCCCCGGCGTAAAGAACATGAACCTCTACGGCTATAAGCTCGACGGATATTATGCAAACATCGACTCGCTCGTTGCATACTTCAACGCCAACCTCGACCTCCTCAAAAAGGACGTAAGGCAGGCGGTGTTCGGCGACAGGGACGTATATACCAAGGTGAACGACAGCGCTCCCGCCAAATTCACCGACCAGGCCGTTGTTAAAAATTCGCTCATTTCCGACGGCTGCCTCATCGAGGGCACCGTTGAGAACTGCATACTCTTCCGCGGCGTTAAGATAGGCAAGGGTGCCGTAGTTAAAAACTGCATACTCATGGCCGATAACTACGTGGGCCACGACTGCAACCTTGCATATGTGGTAAGCGACAAGAATACGATAATCAGAGATAACAGAGTGCTCGCCGGCTGCGAGATCAAACCCTATTTCATCGGTAAGGGCTCGCTTATATAACTTTTAAAGTTCGCAAAAGATAAGGTGGATTTTTATGCCGACAAAAAATATGAATGGAAGTAAGGCTGCCGGCGCGGCTAAAAAGAGCGGAGTGCGCATAGCCTCCGCGACGCATACGCACCGCGCTGCGGCCGCCTCAAAGACTTTAAAGGAGACCGAAGTGCCTGCAAAAACAGAATCTGTCGCAGTAAGCGACAAAAAGAAAATATTATTCGTCGCATCCGAATGCACGCCCTTTATACAGACCGGCGGACTTGCCGAAGTTATCGGCTCGCTCTCCAAGGCGCTGGCGGCTACGGGTAAATTTGACGTAAGAGTGGTAGTACCCCTGTACTCCGACATAAAGTGGGAGTATAAACAGCAGTTCAACTATATAGGCAATATATATGTTCCCCTTGCGTGGAGGAACCAGTATTGCGGCATCTTCACGTATGAAAAGGACGGCGTCATTTTCTATTTCCTCGACAACGAGTTCTATTTCAAACGTCCCGGATGCTACGGCTATTTCGACGACGGCGAGAGGTTTGCATTCTTCTCGCGCAGCGTGCTCGAAATAATGCCCTTCATAAACTTCTATCCCGACATAATGCACTGCCACGACTGGCAGGCGGCGCTTGCGGCCATATACCTCAAGACCAACTATTGCTTCAGGGAAGAGTATCAGTTTATAAGGGCGCTCTTCACCATACACAACATCGAATATCAGGGCATCTATTCAATGGATCTCCTGAGCGATCTGTTCGATATCTACGGCACCTACGCGGGGCTTGTTGAATACAACAACTGCATCAACCTTATGAAGGGCGCCATAGAGTGCTGCGAGCGCTTCTCCACCGTAAGCCCTACCTATGCGGAGGAGATAAAGAACCCCTATTTCTCGCACGGGCTCGATCCCATCGTGCGCAGAAACGAGTTCAAGCTGTGCGGCATACTCAACGGCATCGACGACATGGGCTATAACCCCAAGTTCGACAGCCACATATTCGCGCCCTACTCGCCCGAAGATTTCTCAGGCAAAAAGGTGTGCAAGTCGGAGCTGCAGCGCATGCTCGGCTTAAACGACAGCCCCGATACCCCCATAATCGCCATGATATCCCGCCTTGCCGCGCATAAGGGCCTCGACCTCGTCACCACGGTAATAGACGAGATACTCCAGGACGACGTTCAGTTCGTCATCCTCGGCACGGGCGAATCGCACTTCGAGGGCTGGTTTGCCGACCTTGCGAGGAGATACCCCGGCAAGGTGAGCGCCAACATCATGTTCAACGGCGACCTCTCCAGGAAGATATATTCCGGCGCCGACATATTCCTCATGCCCTCCAAGTCAGAGCCCTGCGGCCTTTCGCAGATGATAGCCTGCCGCTACGGCACGATACCCGTAGTAAGGGAGACCGGCGGCCTGAAAGACAGTATCAAACCGCTTGAAAACGGCTATACATTTGCAAACTACAACGCGCACGACATGATGTATGTGGTACGCGAGGCCGTTGCCGAATACAAGAACGACAAAGAAGAGTGGGCTAAGCTCATGTACAGGGCGGCCACCACCGACTTCAGCTGGCGTCAGTCGGCAAAGCAATACGAAGCGCTGTATTACGATATGCTCAAATATTGATTTTAGGCGTCCGATAAGTTGTATTTGCTTAAAAACGGGTTGCATTTGTTTTAAAAAAAGTGTATAATAACCATGAACAAAGACCTTTCTATAAGTTAGAAAGGTCTTTGCGTGGTAAAACGCTTTATTTTACATTATACTTTCACGCATAAAGGAGAACAGGTTTTTAATGAGCAGCACAGCTATAACCGAAAAGGAAGTTAAAGAGGCCATTAAGGGCAAGCTCTCGCGCTATTTCGGCGTGAGCCCCACGGAGGCCACAGAAGAGCAGATGTATAAAGCCGTAGTAATGAGCGTACGCGACATTCTGCTCGAAAAGAGGCAGCAGTTCCACAAGAAGGTAAAGGCCAAGCGCGCAAAGCGCGTTTATTACCTCTGCATGGAATTCCTTCTCGGCAGATCGCTTAAAAACAGCATTTACAATCTCAGCGCGACCGACGTATACAAAAAAGTCGTTTCTTCGTACGGCTTCAACCTTGAAGATCTGTATGAACTCGAGCCCGACGCAGGCCTCGGCAACGGCGGTCTCGGCAGGCTTGCCGCATGCTTTTTGGACGCGCTCGCAACGGGCAACTACCCCGCAATGGGCTATTCGCTCCGCTATGAATACGGCCTCTTCAAACAGAAGATAGTCGACGGCTGGCAGATAGAGCTCCCCGACGTGTGGCTCCCCGGCGGCGAAGTATGGCTCACCAACAGAAGCGACAAATCTTTCAAGGTAAAGTTCGACGGCCAGGTGCAGGAGAAGTGGACCAAATACGGCATGCAGACAGAATATGTAAACTGCACCGAAATTGAGGCCACCGCATACGACATGATGGTATCGGGCAAGGACAGCGAGGCTGTTTCCGTGCTCAGGCTGTGGAAGGCTAAGCCCGTTCAGGACTTCAACATGAAGCTCTTTTCGCAGGGCGAATATTATCAGGCGATGAGCGAAGACAACGACGCCGACCTCATCACCAAGGTGCTTTACCCCGCAGACAACCACGAGGGCGGCAAATCGCTGCGCTTAAAGCAGCAGTATTTCCTCTGCTCGGCGTCCATTCAGAACATTGTGGCCGACCACAAACACAGATACGGCGACCTGCACGACCTGCCCAAACTTGCGGCCATACACTTAAACGATACGCACCCCGCAATGGCCATACCCGAGCTCATGCGCGTGCTCATAGATGAAAACTACTTCAGCTGGGAAGACGCGTGGGCGGTGACCACCGCGACCTGCGCATACACCAACCACACCGTGCTTGCAGAGGCGCTCGAAACGTGGTCGGAGGACCTCGTCCGCAGGAAGGTGCCCCGCATCTACTCGATAATTCAGGAGATAAACAGGCGCATGTGCGAAGACCTCTGGAAGAAATATCCCGGAGAGTGGAACAAGATATCGCGCATGGCCATACTCGAATACGACAAAGTTAAGATGGCAAACCTTTCGGTATACGGCGGCCACAAGGTTAACGGCGTATCCGCACTCCACAGCGAGATAATCAAGCAGTCGATATTCAAGGACTTCTATGATTACACTCCCGAAAAGTTTACCAACGTTACCAACGGTATAGCTCACAGGCGCTGGCTCTGCCAGTCCAACCCCGAGCTCTGCGAGCTTTTGAACGAGTGCATCGGCGACGGATATGTTCACAATGCGGCCGTGCTCTCCGAGTTCAAGAAGTTCCAGGACGACGCAGGCGTGTTAAAGCGCCTCGGCGAAATAAAGAAGATAAAGAAGCAGCAGTTTGCCGAATATGCATACAAAAAGCAGGGCGTGCTCATCGATCCCGAATCGCTCTTCGACGTCCAGGCAAAGCGCATGCACGAGTATAAGCGCCAGCTGCTCAACGTGCTCAACATAATCGACAGTTACCTCGACCTTCAGGATAATCCCGAACTTGACGTTCAGCCCAAGACCTACATCTTCGGCGCAAAGGCAGCGCAGGGCTATCAGATGGCAAAAAACATCATAAAGCTCATCAACTTCCTTGCTGAAGACATAAAGAAGAACAAGAAGGTAAACGAAAAGCTCAACGTCGTATACATGGAGGACTACAACGTCACCATGTCGGAGAGGCTGATGCCCGCATCTGAGATCTCCGAGCAGATATCGCTTGCAGGCAAAGAGGCGAGCGGCACCGGCAACATGAAATTCATGATAAACGGCGCGCTTACCGTAGGCACGCTCGACGGTGCAAACGTAGAGATGGCGGAGGCAGTAGGCAACGACAATATCTTCATATTCGGCCTTAAGTCGAACGAAGTGGACGATATCTGGAAGTCGGGCTACAGCTCCAACAAGTATTACAACGATTCGCCCAAGCTCCGCAGAATAATTGAGGCGCTCATAGTAGGCTTCAACGGCCAGTCATTCTCCGATATTGCCGCATACCTCACGACGGGTACGATGGGCGCACCCATAGCAGACCCCTACATGTGCATGGCAGACTTTGAATCTTACAGGCAGACTCAGCACGACGTATCCAAGCTCTACGCAACCGACAAGAAGAAGTGGAACAAGATGTCGCTCATAAACATCGCATCCTCCGGCATCTTCTCGGCAGACAGAAGCATAAAGGAGTACGCAGAAAACATTTGGGATCTCAAGTCCCTCACGCCCAACAAGAGCAAGGACTAATTATATTAGAAAGACGACTAATATATAATAGTAAGTTTACGAGAGCAGGAGCACTAGTTCCTGCTCTCATTTTACCCGAATTTGCATATTTGACTAAAATGCGAAGTACTATGTCACACATAATATCCATATTTTAACTGATTTTTTGCCCATTTAAGCATTTAGCCCATCTTTTGAGCATTTGCCCGATATTTTCGATTTTGCTATATCACCTGATAAACATTTGTTTAATTTTGTGGTTTTGTGCGACATGTTTTGTTTGAAACACTGAGGTATGGCAGCGCCTGAAGTACGGACGCGATAAGGTGGTGTAATTTATTGATTCGGCTTTATTAGCCGAACGGCATTAAAACGGCGTTTAGTTTGCCCTTACACAATCAAAGCCATAAACGAGGTTTTAGGACGGTTTATAGACCATCTGTAAGACTCTTCAAGCCGAACGCTTCAAACGGCCTTGAAGAGCTGCTCAAGCCGCCTCGGCAATATTGAACGATCGGTCTCCCGAAGAACTTTTCAGGCCGCCTCAGACTTTAATTAAACTAAGTCAATGCCACAGCTTTTTGCCCGCTCAGCCGTAAAATGTGCGGGGAACTAATCAAATAAATTTTTTATTCTGTCTCAGAGGCTTTAAACGGGTTTTTTATTTTGGCCTTTTTGAGGCATTTTCGCAGACGGCTATGCGCTATGAATTTACCGCACACAATTTTTTTGCATCAAGCTGTAACAGGCGCGCAGAGCGTACCACAACATAATAATGTAACTTGCGCAAAATGTACGGCAGGCCGCAAATGCCGGGTAAATCGATTTTATAGTTTTTGTAAAAAAACCGTCGCAGCTCTCCTATTTACCGTAAAACATCATTAACTATTCGTAAAAGCTGCATTTTACGAATAGTTACGCATGTTTATATTTAGCGAATAATACCTGCTGCAAGCCGTTATAGGGGTACCGCCACTAAACCTTCGGCATAAAAAATCGCATAAAACGCTTCGTAAAATATTGACAATATTCCTCTTCGGCGGTATAATTTCATGTATGAAAAACTCCGATTACTACGTGCAGCGCAACAATAAAAATCTTGCGACCATCGAGCGGCTGCTCAACGAAGATCTGCCCTCGTTTTGCTTCGACTACTTTGTGGCCATCGAAAACCAGACGAGCTCCCTCACCCGCCTCAATTACGCGCACGACCTTAAAATATTCTTCTATTACATGCAGGAGCGCATATTCCGCGGCAAAAAACTCGTGCGCGACTTTACGCTGAACGACCTGGAGGCTGTCACAAACACCGACATCGAGTATTTTTTGGGATTTCTGACGCACTATAAATATGGCGGGCGCGAGCACTATTGCAACGAGCGCGCCAAGGCGCGCAAACTCTCGTCGGTGCGAGCAATGTTCAAGCACTTCTTCAATAAAGGGCTAATTTCGGTAGATAATTCGGCAAAAGTGTCCACGCCTAAACTGCACGACAAGCCGATAATCCGCCTCGAACAGAACGAAGTTTACAACATCATCGACACGGTAGAGAGCGGCAACGGCCTGTCCCCCCACCAGCTCGCCTATCACGAAAAAAATAAAGTGCGTGACAGCGCTATTTTAATGCTCTTCCTCGGCACGGGAATACGTATAAGCGAGCTTGTGGGCCTGAATAACGACGACCTCAACTTCGACAACAATTCCTTCATTGTCACCAGAAAAGGCGGCAGCAAGTCGATTTTATACTTCGACAGCGACGTCGCCGGCGCACTCATGCGCTACATAGACCAGAAGGACGAGCAACAGATGCAGAGTATCGAAGACGCAAACGCGCTCTTTTTATCCAACAAAAACAGGCGCATAACGGTGCGCGCGGTTGAAAATCTCGTGCAGAAGTATGCAAAAATAGTATCTCCACTCAAAAAAATTTCGCCGCACAAACTGCGCAGCACATACGGCACTCAGCTGTATAAGGCCACTGGCGACATATACATAGTTGCCGATATTTTAGGACACAAGGATGTAAACACCACGCGCAAACACTACGCGGCAATAAGCGACGACAACCGCCGGGCAGTAGTCGGCAAAGTAAAGCTGACGGAGCACAGCGACGATTGAATACATGGAAAATATAGAGAAAGTATATATAATACAGCCACGCACGGACGATAATTACAAAGTCCTGCACGACGAGGCCGTGGCGCTGATAGAGAGCGCGGGCGCCGCCTACTGCGGAACGGCCTATCAGACGATAAAAAAGGTAAACCCCGCCACCTATCTCGGCTCGGGCAAGCTCGAGCACATACGCGAGCTTTTGAGCGGCTTAGACGACGTCACAATACTGTTCAACGGCTCGCTCTCCCCCTCTCAGACGCTGAATATTTCGGCCGCACTCGACAACAGAAAGGTGATAGACCGCACCACGCTCATACTCGACATCTTCGCAAGCCGCGCCACGTCGAGCGAGGGCAAGATACAGGTAGAACTTGCGCAGCTGAAATACATCTATCCTCGGCTGAAGGGCAAGGGCGAAGCGCTCTCGCGGCTGGGCGGCGGCATAGGTTCGCGCGGCCCGGGCGAAACGCAACTCGAAACAGACAGAAGGCACATACGCACGCGCATAAAGTATTTGGAGGCGCGCCTCGAAGAGACCGAACAGCGACGCAAACTTGCCGTTGAGCGCAGGGCGAAGAACAATATTAAGACAATAGCGCTCGTCGGATACACAAACACGGGCAAATCTACGCTGATGAACGCGCTCACAGGCGCGGGCGTCGAGGAGCGCGACGCGCTGTTTGCTACGCTCGACCCTACCGCGCGCAAAGTAAAATTGGGCGGCGTTGAGTATATACTCGTCGATACGGTAGGATTTTTGCAGGACCTGCCGCACGACCTCATAGAGGCCTTTAAATCGACGCTGGAGAGCGCTTTGAACTGTGACCTGGCGCTCATAGTATGCGACGCGCACGGCGACTACGACATGCAGTTCAAGACCTCGCTCGGCACATTGGAGGAGCTCGGCTTCGACAGGCCCTATATAAAGGTGCTCAACAAGTGCGAAGACGTCGAGGATCTCACCCCCTTTTCCGACTTTGTGTGCATTTCGGCAAAGTTTAAAAGAGGGCTGGACGAGCTTGAAAACCGGATAGCCTCCAAGTTTAAAGTCAGCTATGCCGACTG
Source organism: uncultured Clostridia bacterium (assembly GCA_944330115.1). Classification (GTDB taxonomy): domain Bacteria; phylum Bacillota; class Clostridia; order Christensenellales; family Borkfalkiaceae; genus Coproplasma. The sequence goes on along the minus strand of CALVIN010000002.1, from coordinate 249,523 downwards.
CACCCTCGTGATACCCTATTCCGAGATATCCTCGTTCAACGAGTATGAGAGGCTGATAAACGAAAAGTCGAGAAAGTACGACGAAAACGGGCTCAACGTGCAGTGCTCGGTAGACAGAATATACATTCCCAAATTAAAGCGCTTTATTAAGAGCGACGGCGGGCAATAAATCTCATGAGTAAGTTTAAGGGCCGCGGGGCGAATTTTCGCCCCGCGGCCTCATTTTAAGTTACTTTTTTTAATGTAATAAAATAAGCACAGCATGCCTTACTTTTTGCCGCCTTTGCCGTTATACTTATCGAGACCCACTATGCCGTCTATCTTTATCGCAGCGTAGTCGCGTATATCCAGACACTTTCCGCAGTTATCGCAAATTTTATCGGGATCGAGATCGCACGTTTCGCACTCCATGCAGCCTATGCAATCCCTGTCGTACAATATGCACTTTTGCCCGTGCGGCCTGTTTTCACTCATATGCCACCTCCGTTCAGCTTACCATAATATTATATCAAAAATATTTATAAATTCAGGCAATTTTATTTAAACATTTGTTTGCAATTTTATTTGCGATGTGTTATAATAGACTCAGGAGAATAAAATTATGAGAACGAACGACAAATGCAACGCCGTATATGAATTTATCAAACGGTATATAACCGAAAACGGCTATTCGCCCTCCGTGCGCGAAATTTGCGCCAACTGCGGAATCAAGTCCACGGCGACGGCCTATCAATACATCAACCGCCTCAACGAGCAGGGGCTCATAAACAAAGCCGGCAACAAGAAGCGCGCCGTTGCGCTCAAGCACGGCGGCGGCCAGAGCATCGACGTGCCCCTCGTCGGCACGGTAGCCGCAGGCCAGCCCATATTTGCCGAAGAAAATTACGAGGCGTTCTATTCCCTCCCCGCGGAATTTTTCGGCTCCGACGATATGTTCATGCTCACCGTAAAGGGCGATTCCATGATAAACATCGGCATGCTCGACGGCGACAAAATAGTCGTCAAAAAACAAAACACGGCCGACAACGGCGATATCGTGGTTGCGCTCGTTGACGACAGCGCCACCGTAAAGCGCTTTTTCCGCCGCGACGGCAAGTTTATCCTCCACCCCGAAAACGACAGTATGAGCGATTTCGTGTTCGACGACGTATCGATTTTGGGCAAAGTTGTGGGTCTTATGCGTAACATATAACTATGCAAACGGCCGATTTTTGAAATTTGCTTAGTACCTTATTTAAAAATCTTGCTTAAAATCACCTTTATATAGGCAGGCGGCGCAAAATTTGCGCCGCCTGCCTATATATTATAATTCAAATATAATTACAGCGATTTTAAATACTCCACCTCTGCGGGGGTGAGCTTTCTGAAGCTCCCCCTGTCGATGCCGCGCAGCGAAAGTTCGCCCACCTTGGTGCGCTTTAACAGCATCACCTCTCTGCCGATGGCGGCAAACATCTTTCTTATTTCGCGGTTCTTGCCCTCGCGGAGCACCATCTCGACTTTGGTATATTCGCGGTTAGTCTCTACAATGTGCGCCTTGCACTTCTTGGTGACGTAGCCGCCCTCTATCTCAATACCGCTCCTTATGGGGTTGAGGTCGTCCTCGGTGAGGCGCCCCTCCACCTTTACGAGGTAAGTCTTGGGCACTTCGTTTGAAGGGTGCGTGAGGTGCTGGGCCAGCTCGCCGTCGGTCGTGAGAATGAGCAGCCCCTCGCTGTCATAATCGAGCCTGCCCACGGGATATACCCTGCCAACGGCGCTGCCAAGAATGTCCATAACGGTCTTTCGGCCCTTGTCGTCGGAGACGGTGCTGAGATACCCCTTGGGCTTATGCAGTATATAATATTCGTTCTTTTTTATGCCGACCTGCTTGCCGTCGACCTTCACAATGTCGCCCTCTGCCACATCGTCGCCGAGAGTGCATATTTTGCCGTTTAAAGTAACGCGCCCCTCGGAGATAAGTTTATCGCAGCCGCGCCTGCTGGCTATCCCGCACTGAGCGAGGTATTTGTTTATTCTCATAATAAGTACAGCCTTTATTTTTTAAACTATACCTATACTATATAACTTTGTGCTAAAAATCAAGTTATTTTGCTGGTAAATTTGCAATTCGCCCGCACAGTCGCCGTCCTGCGGCATTGGTACACATTTAAAAACCGCGGGCACGCCTCTCTTTATCACAACTTTAAAGCCCTCTGCGCGGCACAGCTCTCCGCCGCATATAAACAGTTTATCGCCGCCGTTTTCTGCAAGTTCAAAGTTTTTAAAGCACTCGTCGAGCACGGAATAGCTCTTGTTATACATGTCCGGCTCGTTCAAAACGACGCACACCGTCTCCATTCCGTCTCTCAGCGCCGAAGATACCAGGCAGCGCCCCGCCTTTACCGTATAGCCCGTCTTTATGCCGGTGGCTCCTTCGTAGTTATACAGCAGCTTGTTCTTGTTGGCATAGCTTCTGTATTTTCCGTGCCACGACTTCGTGCCCACTATCTGCCTGAAATCAGCGTTGCCCATCGCGGCGCAGGCGATCTTACACAGGTCGCGCGCGGTGGTATAGTGCTCGTCGTCGGGCAGGCCGCTCGGATTTTTGAAGTTTGTGTTCATGGCGCCAAGTATGCGGGCGCGCGCGTTCATCTCTTGCGCAAAGGCGGATATGCTGCCGCTGTGTATTATGGCAAGCGCCGCGGCGGCGTCGTTGCCCGAACGCAGCATCAGGCCGTACAGCAGGTCGCGGATATCTATTTTTTCGCCCTTCTTTAAATATATACTCGAACCCTCGGCGCCCACGGCCTCGTCGGGGACGGTGACAACTCTGTCGAGGTCGCAGTCCTCGCATATTATAAGCGCCGTCATTATCTTTGTAGTGCTCGCCATGGGAAGGCGTGCGTCGGCGTTGTATTCGTGCAGAACGGTCTGCGTCTGCCGCTCCATTGCTATGCATGCCGACTTGCCTGCCGCACATTCGGCCGCCGCCTTTGCGGGCGAAATAGCAAAGAAAACGCACAGTATAACTGCAAGCGCTGCTATCAGCCTTGCGCTTAAAGCGGCCCTTGAACGCGGCTTTTGCCCTGAATAAATTTTACGCATTGTCGGTTATGGTATGGACGAGATCGCCCGTCTTTTCGATGAGCGTATCTATCGCGCCGTCCTCCATTCTGAGCAACCTGCACCCCTTGCCGTCGTCAACGAGGAAACCCTTGGGCTTTACCGTAATAACCGTGCCGTTGCCGCCCGCGATTTTAAAGCCGTCGGCCTGCTTATAGGTCTTTATGTCGCCGTATTCACCACCGCCGCCGAGATTTACCACGGTGACGGACGAGAGCGGTATAACCTGCGTGCCGCTCACCGTTATTATCGGTTCGCCCACGACTGTATTTGCATCTGCCACCTTGTCGAGCGACTTGGGCGGCTGGTCGAAGTTGTTGTCCCTTGATTTATCTTTAAGTTTCATTTATTCTCTCCAACATAAGTATAAAAAGTATTTTGAGCGCGGCCACAAGGTTTATCACGCTTACAACTTTTGCGCCGTAAGTTATGCCGCCGTGCTCGGCGTTTAATATTACGTAATTGCGCAGCTTGCAAAAGCTGCCCTTTTTGGAAATATAGCTGTACAGCGGAAAGGTGACGGCGCTCTGCAACAGCGCGATATAGGCGTTTTCGTCCTTTACCAGCCCGAAATCGGAGAGCTGCACTATCTTGGATATGCAGAGATTGTCAAAGGCTATCTTGCCGTCGCGCAGCGCAAGCGCGGGGTTGACCTTTGCCTCCTTGCCGTTAATCATCAGCCTGCCGTCCTCCTCGGTGTTCATGTTCATGAACCTTATCACCCTGTAAAGGCAAAAGTTCACCGAGGCGTACTTTGTATGCGTGTTGCCGTAGGCGTATACGCTCACATACACCGGCAACACGGCCGCGAAGAACAGCGCCGGCACGCCGTACACGATGAAATTATCCATACAGATATTATTTGTAACGCAGCGGCAAATATACCATTACAGTAAAAGGCGGGCGGCGCATTTTTGCGCCGCCCGCCCGAAATACTCTTTATGCAAAACCGCCGGAGGCAGTTTATGATGCAAACTCAATCGTCGTCCTTTATCTTTATTATGTCGTCATCGGAATCGAGGAAATCGGGGATCTCATACCCGTCCTCGACTATTTTGAGCTGTTCGTTGCCGTCCCCCTTCTTGCCGCGCGTCTTTTTGTCCTCCTCCTTGTTCGGATCGTATTCGTCCTTTTTATAGAGGTAGTTGGCGTCCTCCTCGTCCTCTTCGCCGAGCGCCTTGCTGTGGAGCTGTGCTATCTGGTCCATCAGCTCATTATAGTCGGGCAGCTCGTCTATGGAGTTGAGTTTAAAGCGCTTTAAAAAGTTGTCGGTAGTGGCATAAAGTATGGGCTTGCCCACGGTATCCTTTCGGCCGCAGGGGTATATCATGCCCAGGTCGAGGAGCGTCTGAATGGCATAGTCGCCGCTAACCTGCCTTATATCCTCAAGTTCCGACTTGGTTATAGGCTGCTTATAGGCGATTATCGCCGCGCACTCGAGTATGGTGCGGGTAAATTCCTTCTCCTTTATGGGCGTTATAACCGCCTGCACCTGCTCTTTATACTTGGGATTTGATGCAAACTGCAACTTTCCGTTGAAGGCAAGTATCTGTATGCCGCAGTCGCCGGAATATATCTGTTTGAGCTCGTCCACACATTCGTTGACCTCCTTCAACGAACAGCCGAGCTTTTCCACTATGTACTTTACCGGTACCGGTTCCCCCGAGGCAAATACCACAGCCTCAATTATATTCGTCAAAGGTTTCACTTGAATCGTCCTTTAAATCCCAGTCGGGATTAAGTTTTATGTCTATTTCGCCGAAGGTGCCCGTCTGTTCCACCATTATTTGCTGATGTTTGAGCATCTCGAGCATAGCCTGGAAGGTGGTTATTATCTCGCTCTTCGAATAGCTCGTGAACAGCTCGTCGAACTTCACGCTGCCGCGACTTATGAGCGTCTGCTTTATGAATTCCGCCTTCTCCTCTACGGTGAAGGTGTCTTTGGGTATCTCGCGTATATTGGCCTTTTCCCTTGCAAGGCTCTCGTTTCTGAGCATCAGCTTGGCAAAGGCCTCGAGCATGGCGCTCACGGTGAAGTCCTTATACACCACCTTTACCTTACTGAACTCCTTGTCGACGCCCTTGAAGTAATAGCCAACAGTTTCCAGCTCCTTGAGCTTGGGAGTTTCCTCCTTGATGAGCTCGTATTCGCGCTGTTTGAGCTGTTCGATGAATGCCTGCTGTTCGGCGAGAAGCTCCTCATCCTTTTCGGGCATATCCACGGGCGGCAGCATGCTCTTGGACTTTATATAGATTATCTGCGCAGCTATCTGCAGATACTCGCTCTCCTTGTCGACGTCGCGCGAGGGCTGCGTCTTCATATATTCGATGTAGTCCAAAAACTGCTCTGTGACCTTTGATACAAACACGTCCTCTATGTTTATCTTGGCGGTATTTATAAGGTGCAGCAGCAGGTCGAGCGGGCCCTCGAAGTCGTCGAGCACGGTAGTATAATCTACGTCCGATTCGAAGTTGGCATAGTCGGCGCTCGTGACTTTTTTCTCATGTGTGTCTTCGCCTGCGGACACATTTGCCGCTATAGTTTCATCCGTCATATAAACAGCCTCCAGAAGGCGCTTATCGGCCAGCCTATTATGTCGGTCGCAAAAGTCATCACATAGCCGAGCACATCGAAGGAATAGAATATGGGAAGCAGCCGGCCGGCGATGCTGCAGATGAAGCTTTCAACTACGAGCACGAGCAAAATTATCTGGCCGTACTTGCCCAAAAATTGCCTTACCTTGTTCCACGGCTTGGTGAGAGCCTCCACCACCCTGAACCCGTCGAGGGGATTGAGCGGCAGCAGGTTGAATACGGCGATGCTCAGATTATAGCTGTATACGAGGCGCAGAAAGGTAGTTAAAAATTCCGCGCCGAGGCCGTTCCCCAGACGGGTGGCACATAAAAGATAGAGCGGATAGAAGATGAACGCCATTATATAGTTCATCACCACGCCGGCTATCGCCGTGGTAAACAGCCCTACCTTGTAATGCTTGAAGTTGGCCGTATTTATGGGCACGGGGCGCGCCCAGCCGAAACCGACGAGCGCGCACATAACAAATCCTATAGGATCGAAGTGCTTTATGGGGTTGAGCGTAAGCCTGCCGCTGAGCTTTGGCGTGGGATCGCCGTTTAAGTACGCGACTGCTCCGTGCGCCCACTCGTGCGGAACGAGCACGAAGAGTATTGCAAGGATAGACGCGCAGTAAAAAATTATTATATCGAGCATTTTAAAAAATTACTTGAGGCGGCCGGGCACGACGTCGTTTCTTATGAGGTCGTCGTACGTCTGCGGTTTAACTATATAGTCGGCCTCTCCGTCCTTTACGAGAATTGCGGGGGGGATAAAATTGCGGTTGTAGTTGCTTGCCATGGAGTAGTTGTATGCACCCGTGGAGAGCACGGCGGCAATATCGCCCCTCTTTGCCTCGGGCAGGGGCACATCGACGGCGATGAGGTCGCCGCTCTCGCAACACTTGCCGGCTATCGTCACCTTTTCGGTGCACTCTTCATTGACGCGGTTGGCAAGCAGCACGGTGTATTTCGACTGATAGAGGGCATACCTGGGGTTATCGAACATGCCGCCGTCGATGGCAACATACTTCTTTATCCCGGGTATATCCTTTATTGCGCCGACGGTGTAGAGCGTGATGCCCGCCTCGCCCACTATCGACCTGCCGGGCTCTATGAGGAGGTAAGGTCTCTTTAAGCCGAGCTCATTTGCCTTGTCCTTTACGGCGGCAATCAGCGCCTCGAGGTAGGCGGCATAACCCTCCACGCTTATCTTGGCGTCCTCATCGGTGTACCATATGCCGAATCCGCCGCCGATATTCAATGTATCGACCTCGAAGCCGAGGTCGGCCTTTATCTTTGCCATGAAGTCCATGGCCTTCTGCGCCGCCAGCACGAACGACTGCTTTTCAAATATCTGCGAGCCGATGTGGCAGTGATAGCCCTTTAAGTTGAGGCTGCCCTTTTTGAGTATGTATGCCGTCATCTTTTCGGCCGTGCCGTCGGAGATGGAGAAACCGAACTTCGAGTCGGTGCGGGCGGTCTGCACGAAGGCGTGCGTATGCGCCTCAACGCCGGGGTTTATCCTTATCAACACGTCCTGCCTTATGCCCTTCTTTTGAGCGAGCTCGTTCAGCATGTCGGCCTCGTCGTATGAGTCTACGACTATCGTGCCTACGCCGCTGTCTACGGCAAGCTGAAGCTCGCGCAGCAGCTTGTTGTTGCCGTGCATGTATATTTTCTCCGCGGGGAAGCCCGCCTTGAGCGCCGTGTAGAGCTCGCCGCCCGAAACGACGTCTACGCCTATGTTCTCCTGAGCGGCTATTTTGTATATCGCCATGCAGGAGAATGCCTTGGAGGCATACAGCACCAGGCCGTGGCCGTCGTACTCCCTGTCGATGGTGTCGCGGTATACATCCATCATGTCGCGTATATATTTTTCGTCAAACACGTAAAGAGGCGTCCCGAACTTTGCGGCGAGATCTACGGTGTCGCACCCGCCTATTTCGAGATGCCCCTTGCTGTTAATTTTTAAAGTTTCTCTTTGGTTCATATGTCGTACCCTGCTAAAATTTATATACTTTTATTTTAACAAAATACGAGCGTCAAGTCAATTAAATGATAACTTTTAGTTGTTATTGTTGCATATCGCTATAAGAGCGCTTTTACAACGGCGCGGCGCGGCTTTTAAAGCGCCGCATATCTCACAGCGGCCAGTCCTCGGCCACGGTTTTAAGTCTGTCGCCGAAGCCTGCGCGCTTTACGTCCTCCGCAGAGATTACGTCGACCGACTTATACAGCACGCCGCCGCGGTAGACGTCTATCTTGCCGACTACCTGCCCCTTGCTTACGGGCGCCTTTACGCCGAAGTCGGTCACCACGAAATCTGCGTCGGCCTCGGCGCCGCGCTCTGAAAAGATAAAACAGTCATCTTTTGGCATCACCGAATAGGTCTCCTTTTTGCCGCCGCGCAGCCTGAAGTCGTCGTTTAGCGTCACCGTTTTATCGAGTATCATCTTGTTTTTGTAGTTGGCAAAGCCGTAGTCGAGCATCTTGGCGGCACTTGAAAAGCGGTGTTCGCTTGTATCGGCGCCGAGCACTACCGAAATGAGTCGCATATTTTCGCGCTTGGCGGTAGCCGCAAGGCAGAAGCCTGCCTCGTTGGTAAAGCCCGTCTTGCCGCCGTCGCAGCCGTTATAGCTGCGTATAAGCTTGTTTGTATTGGTCATAACCGTAGTGCGGCCGCCGTCGTGCGCAAAGTCCTCCAGCCATATGCGGCTGTAATCGAAGTATTCGCCGTGCTTTAAAAGATTGGCAAACATTTTTGCCACGTCCTCCGCGCAGGAATACTGTGTATCCTTTGGAAGCCCCGTGCAGTTGGCAAACAGCGTGTTTTCCAGCCCGAGTTCTGCGGCCTTTTCATTCATATCGGCCACAAACGCCTCCTCGCTGCCCGATATCTTCTCGGCCACGGCAACGCAGCTGTCGTTTGCCGAGCACACCACAATACTCTTTATAAGCTCGGTGAGCGGGTAGCTCTTGCCGCTGTCTAAAAATATCTGCGAGCCGCCCATGCCCGAGGCGTTTTCGCTTATATACACCATGTCGTCCAACGAAAGAGCGCCGCTCTCCACCGCGTCGAGACAGAGGGTGAGCGTCATCACCTTGCACACGCTGGCAATGGGCGCACGCGCCTCTTCGTTCTCCTTATAGATACATTGCCCCGAATCGAAATCCATCAGATATGCCGCCCTGCAGCCGGTAGTAAGCTCGGGCGCGGCCTTCGAAAAGCCGAATGAAAACAGCGTGCCCGCCGCCGCAACGCAGGCACAGCAAAAACTCATAAACTTTTTCATACAAACAGTATCGCGCAAAAGGCGCAAAATTATGCGGCCTACGCCACCGCTATCACCAGCCTGAAAACAACGTTCAAAAGCACGCACTCGGCAAGCATGCATGCCGCCGCGAAGATGAGCGGCACAAAATATGCGTATCTTCTGTTAAACAGGTGGCAAAATTCGGTGACGGCTATCTCCGCCGCACATGAGATGAGCGCCGACGGAATGAATACGAACACCGCCGCAAGCACCCCGCCGAGGGCGGAGACGGAGATTATCAGCACGCAATATACCGACGATAAAAGACACTTGAAAAAGAGCAGCGGCAACGCCAAAAATTTGAAGCGGGTGCAGTAAGCTATAAAAAAGAAGGCGTACAGATACACCGCCTCATAAAACAGCCGAGGAAACAGCAGCGAAAAGTTCCTGAAGTTGAACACGTAATAGACGTATTCCGAGGCATAATTTTGCATGTAAGGGCTGGTTTGGGTAGTTTTGCATAGTACTATGCCTGATATAATTGCCGAAATTATCACAATAATATAGGCAATAAGCCATTTTTTTGCTATTATAAAGCGAGAAATGTCGAAAGTCCTCATACAAAAATTATATGAGGACTTTACCTTTCAAAGAACATTATTTAATACGACGCAAGCATGTTTTCGATGGATATACCGAAGCCGCGCGTGGGATCGTTTATGAATACGTGCGTCACCGCGCCTATAAGTTTCCCGTTCTGCACTATCGGGCTGCCGCTCATGCCCTGCACTATCCCGCCGGTTTTATCGATCAGGTCGGCATCGTCTATCTTTATAACAAAGTTGCGGTTGTCTTTATTGGTCTTATCCACCTTTACGATAGATATGTCGTAACTCTCGCGCTTGTCGGAAGCGACCGTAGAATATATGACGGCCTTTCCGAGAGTAACGTCGTCGATGTCGCCCGCTTCTATGCGCGTCATGTTGCCGAAATCATACCCAGCGCCCAGCCTGCCGTATACGCCGCACTCACAGTTGAGTTCGGCCGCGCCGATGCTCCTGCCGTTCCGGAACGCTCCGCGCAGTTCGCCGGGCGTTCCGCGCACGCCGCGCTTTACGTCATAAATTATACAGCTGTATAGCTCGCCGCCGTTTATATCTGTCACGTTGCCCGATGTATCGGTCACAGGGTGGCCGAGCGAGGCAAAGGTATTGTCCGTTTTGTTGATATATGTCACCGTACCCACGCCGCTCAGGCTGTCGCGCACAAGCACGCCTACGCGCATCCCGCCGCTCGTAATATCCTTTACGGGCGTCACGGTAAAATGCATCTCTTCGCCGCCGCGCTCAACGGTTATCTCCGCCGACTTCGCGTCCGCAAGCAGCTCGGTGACGCGCCCGCTCGACGTGACCTCCTGCCCGTTTATACTCTTTATTATATCGCCCGTCTTTATGCCGCCGTCGCGCGCGGGAGAGACGAGCCCGCCCTCCGTCATAACGTCGCACACGCCCACGACTTCCACGGTTTTGGTGTTCAGCACGAACCCCGCGGGGAAACCGCCCAGGTACAGCTCGGCGCTCTCTGCCGGCGAAGCGCCGGTCATAGCGCAAACAGTACAAACGACCACAAATACCAATGCGAAAACTTTAACTGATAACTTTCTTCTGCTCGACATAAACCTATTTTGCGCAGCTTTTTTGCATATATACCAAACTACCCGCACAACAATATAAAAGGAAAGGCGCACGCCTTAGGCGTGCGCCGATAAAACTATATTGCCCGCAATTTGCGGTAAAATATACAATTAAGCACAAAAATACGGCTTTATGTCACACATTGTACTTCGCAAAATGGCAAATTTTGAGTTTATCTCTTGTATTGAGCAATGAGTTCGGCCGCGTGCTGCCTTGCAGCCTCGGTATCGCCGCCGCCCGTCAGCCTTATTATCTCTGCTATCTTGCCCTCTCCTTCTATCTCGGCGACGCTGGTTACCGTGCCGCCGTTTTTTTCGGCCTTGGATATCAAAAAGTTTCTATCGCCCGCGGCGCATATCTGCGGCAAGTGCGATACGGCTATTATCTGCGTGTTCTTTGATATGGCAACAAACTTTTCGGCAACGCTGCGTGCCGTAACGCCGCTTATGCCCGCGTCTATCTCATCGAAGATGTATGTCGATATGCCGTTGAGGTCTTTGAGGCAGGTCTTTATAGCCAGCATAAAACGACTGAGTTCGCCGCCGCTTATTACCTTGTTGAGCGGCTTCAACGGCTCGCCCTTGTTGGCGGAGAACATGAACTGTATCTTATCAGAGCCGTTTTTACTGCCGAGGTTGGCGGTATCTTTTGTATAATCGGCAAACTGCACTTCAAAGCGCGCGCCCGAGATGTTCAAACTCTTGAGCTCGCCCTCCACCTCGCGGCAGAACTTTGCGGCGGCACTTTTACGCAGCGCCGTAAGTTTTTGACACCCGTCAAATATCCTTTCGTCGAGCTCGCCTATCCGCACGGAGAGTTTTTCGGCCACAGCTTCGCTGTTTGAGAGCAGGTCATACTCTTCGCCCGCCTTGGCTCTGAAGTCGAGCACAGCCTCCACAGTCTGCCCGTACTTCTTTTTGAGGTTGCGTATGAGATCAAGCCTGTCTTCGACCCTGCGCGCGTCCTCCTCGTCGAAGTCGAGACCGTCGGCCATATCAGAAAGAGTGTCGGCTATGTCCTGAAGTTCGGCAAGCACGGCGTCGAGACGGTCGGTCACCGACGAATAGTCCTCGCCGAACTCCGATATGCCCGCCATGAGCCTGCGCGCCGCAAACACCCCGTCGCGGCTGCCGCCGTCGCCGTCAATGGCCTGCTGGGCGCCGCCCACCGACGAAGCTATCTTTTCGGTATTCTCTATTATCCTGCGCCTTGAGAGCAGTTCTTCCTCCTCGCCCGCGCTCAAGGCGGCGTCGTCGATCTCCTTTATCTGATAGGCAAGCAGGTCGAGTTTGCGCGCCCTCTCGGCACTGTCGCCGCCGAGTTTTTCAAGCTTTTGCCTGCACTCGCGCTTTTCGGATATATAATTTGCAAGCGCATCCTTTATGCTCTGCGCCCTATCGCCGCACAACCCGTCGATGACGGCAAGCTGGTTGAACTCGCTCAAAAGGGCGAAGTGCTCGCTCTGGCCATACACGTCTACAAGGTGCTGCGAAACGCCCTTGAGCATGCCGGCCGTAACGGCGTTTCCGTTTATCTTTATGCTCCCCCTGCCGTCGGCACCGTATCTGCGTGTGATGATTATCTCGCCGTCGCAGTCGATATCCAGCCCGCGCACGGCCTCTGCCGCGGCCGACTGAGGAGCAACGCAAAATTCGCCGCGGACGGAAGCCTCACTCTCGCCGTAGCGTATCATATTTTTATCGGCCTTGCTGCCGAGCACAAAGTTGAGCGAATCCAATATGACGGACTTGCCCGAACCGGTCTCGCCCGAGAGAATATTCAGCCCGGGGCCGAACCCTATGTCTGCGCTCTCGATGAGCGCAATATTTTTTATGACCAATCTTTCGAGCATAATTTTGGCTTTACAAGAGGTATTCCCTGAGCTTTTCGGTGACCGCCGGGGTGTGTTCGGTACTGTCGACTATAACAAGCACGGTATCGTCGCCGGCGACGCAACCTATGATCTCCTTTATCTGCAGTGAATCGACGAATGAGCCGCCGCTCTGCCCGTTGCCGCGCATGGTTTTTATCACTATGAGGTTGTTCGCATAGTTTATGCTCAGCACGCACTCCCTGAACAGGTTTATCATGCGCGGACTGAGCTCCTCCTGCGTGCCTTCCAGACTTGCATATTTATACTTTTTTGTGGTGCCCGAAACTTTATAGAGCTTGAGCTCCTTTATATCGCGCGAGATGGTGGCCTGCGTGACGTTAAAGTTGAGCTTATTGAGTTCGTTGCACAGCTCTTCCTGCGTTTCAATCTCGTTTTTTGAAATTATTTCAAGTATCTTGGCTTGCCTTGCGTTTCTATACACTTATCTGCTCCATTTGCTGAGTTTAGACAGCAGCTTATCAAAAAAGTTTATGTTGTTAGAGGTGATAAATTCGGTGTAAAAGTCCGATTTTGTGACCTTTGCCTCGGCAAACGACTCGAACTCGCCCACCACTATTCCGTCCACCGATACGTTTACGGCGGTGTTTTCTTTATGATAGTAGATGTTGAGCACCGACTTATCGGAGAATACTATCGGGCGGGAATGCAGCGAATGGGCGCACAGCGGCGTTAAAATAAAGGCGCTTATATCGGGTGTGAGCACCGAACCGCCCGCCGCAAGCGAATAGGCCGTAGAACCCGTGGGCGTGCTTACTATTATGCCGTCGGAGAGATAGTTATCTACGAGCGAACCATCGATAGTTGCCGAGAGATTTATGGTGTTGCTGAACTTCTTACCATATGTACTTCGCTGTATGACGAGGTCGTTGAGAGCAAGATAGTTTTTACCGCCGATATCGATCGAGAGCATGCTGCGCCTTTCGGTGGAATAGTTGCCGCTGCACAAAAGGTCGACGGCGTCGTCCAGCTTGTCCTGCTCGAATTCGGCAAGAAAGCCCATGTGGCCGTAGTTTATGCCCATTATCTTTATTCCTCTGCGCGCGCACTCCGCCGCCATGGTGAGTATGGTTCCGTCGCCGCCGAGCACCATCAGAACGTCTATGCCGCTAAGATCCTCGGCCGCGCACACCACGCGGCATTCTATGCCGGAGCCGGAGAGTTTTTCTTTCAATCTTGCCGCCAATTTGAGATTGTCGGGAAGATAGTTTTTGTTAAAATATATCCCCACTTTCATACATCTGTTATTATACATCAATTTATGCAAATATGCAATAGTGTCGGCAAAAATTTTAAGGCCTGCAAATCATTTTAAATCGCAGGCCCGCCGTATTATAAGGGTGTTTATAAATTTAGTAAAAAAACTTGCTCTCCGCGCGCTTTCGGCGCGCCCTGTCAAAAAAAGCGGCATTACAGCTTTACACCCTTAAGCAAACTTTCGAACGAGGCGGGCGTGCCGCCCTTTTCCAAGAGTATCACATACTCCAAATTTTTACCCTTTACTTCGGGCGCGTTCGTAAGCGCCTGCGGCGCAAGAGAGTGAGATATGGCGCTTTCGTATATCTTTTTTATTATCTGCCTGTGCTTATCGGCGCCGCGCACTATGCCGTTCTTGCCGACCGACCTGCTGCCGCACTCAAACTGCGGTTTTATGAGCGCAAGCACGTGTTTTGTCTGACATAGTACTCTGCAAACGGCCTCAAACAGGTATGTGAGCGATATAAAACTGACATCTATGGTAACTCCGTCGAGCGTTTCATTAAACATATCGGGCGATATGTCGCGCGCGTTGAAGTTATCTATCACTACCACATTTTTGTCTAAAAGGCTGCCGTCGAGCTGACTTTCACCGACGTCGATGCAATACACCTTGCTTGCGCCGCACTTTAAGAGGCAGTCGGTAAAGCCGCCCGTGCTTGCTCCGATATCGGCAAACACCTTTCCCTCCGCCGAAAAACCGAAATCATTGAGCGCCTTATAAAGTTTATACCCTCCCGCAGACACAAAGGAAATGCTCTCCTCGGCAACGTCTACCTTGTCGCCCTCCTTCACTTCATAGGAGGCAGGCCTGCTTTGGCCGTTTACGGTGACTATGCCGCGCTCTATTGCGGCCGCCGCTCTGCTGCGCGAGCCGAACCTTTCGGCTAGATACTTATCCAATCTCATTTTCTTTTATGTAGCTGACTATATCTTTCACGGCGAGGCCGCAGTCGTCCATCAGCTCCTCTACGCCGCCGTGTTCTATAAATTTATCGCCGTATGCAAATATCTTCACCCGCTTGCCGCTGCCCGAATAGCGGGCTGCAACGAGCGAACCGAAGCCGCCTATCAGCGCGTTGTCCTCTATCGTTATTATATCTTTTTCTTTAAGTTCTAAGAGCATACCCTCGTCGAGCGGCTTTACAAAGCGTACGTTTATCACCGAGGGGCGCACGCCGCACTCCTTTTGCACGCGCTCCGCAGCGCATACCGCGCGCCATATGGCGCGCTCGCCGCAGGCAAGTATGGCAACTTTGCCGTCGCCATCGCTAAGCTTCTCCCACTTGCCGAGCTCTATTTTTTTGCATTTGCCGAAAGTGTGATAGCTTGCGCGCGGATATCTTATGGCGAGCGGCCCGCTATATCCCGCGCTGAATTTAAGCATTTCGGCAAATTCCTCGGCGTCCTTCGGCACGGCTATCGCCATGTTTGGCATCAACGAGAGATAGGAAAGGTCGAACACGCCCTGGTGCGTTTCGCCGTCGGCCCCGCTTATGCCCGCCCTGTCTATGCAGAGCGTGACGGGCAGGTTCTGGCTGCATATATCGAGCACTACCTCGTCGAAGGAGCGCTGCAAAAAGGTGGAATATACCGCAAAATAGGGCTTGAATCCCTGCGCTGCCATTGCGGCGCAGAACACGGCGGCGTGCTCTTCGCAGATACCTACATCCACCGCCCTTTGCGGAAATTTTGCAAAGAAGTCCGAAAGACCTACGCTCCCCGTCATGGCGGCGGTAACGGCCACTATCTTGTCGTTGTCGGCCGCAAGCGAGCAGAGCTCCCTTCCGAGCACCTTCGAATATTCGGTAATTTCGGCCTCTCCCCCTTCGGATATGCCGTGAGTTGCCTCGGGATCGTCCTCGCACAGGCTGTAGCCCTTGCCCTTTTTGGTCATTACGTGCATTATCACCGAGCCGCTCTTGAGTTTCTGCTTTACCTTTGTAAGTTCGGCCACCATTTCGGCAACGTCGTTGCCGTCGTATACGCCGTCGTACTCAAGTCCGAACCTTTCAAATATGCCCGCGCGGCGGTTCTTGTGGTATCTCTCCTCCACGTCGTTTTTTAGCGCCTCGAGATACTCGTGCATGCTTCCCACCGTGGGGGATATCGACATGCCGTTGTCGTTTATTATTATAAGTATGCGCGCGCCCAGCTGCTTTAAGTTGTTGAACGCCTCATAGACAAGGCCGTTGTTGAAGGAGCCGTCGCCTATCACGGCGATTATATTGTAATCGTCCCCGGCAAGGTCGCGCGCCTTTGCCATGCCGAGCGCCGCCGAAATGGACGTGCCCGCGTGGCCGGTATTGTAACTGTCGTACACGCTCTCGGAGCGCTTGGGAAAGCCCGAAAGCCCGCCTTTTTTTCTGAGCGAGGAGAACTGCTCAGCGCGGCCGGAGAGCATCTTGTGCGCATAGCACTGATGACCTACATCAAAAATTATTTTATCTTCAGGGAAATCAAACACATAGTGCAGCGCGACGGTGAGCTCCACCACGCCGAGGTTGGACGAAAGATGCCCGCCGTTTTGCATGACGGAAGAAATTATCTTTCCCCGTATATCCTCGCACAGAGCTTCGAGCCCATTCATATCGAGCGATTTAAGCTTGCTGCCCGTAATATCTTCAAACATCAACTTATGCTATCTCCCGAACGATCTTACTTTTCCTTTACAAAAAATGTGGTAAACTTCGCAAAAGCGAAGGCTATTTTACTGTTATATTTTAACGAGATGGGCTTGCCGAAGGCCTTGCCGCCAACGGTGAGCGCGCCTATTACGGCGCTTACGAGAATGGACGCCACCATTCCCTCCCAAGAACTTTCGTCAACAATAAATATGGCGGCGAGCACCGCGCCCGCAGAGCCGCTGACTATGCCGCAGATATCGCCTATAACGTCTGAAAAAATGCTGGCTATCTTTTCGGCATGCTTGCAAAAAGTTACGGCGCGCCTTGCCCCGCGTATCTTGCGCGACGCCATGGCGTTGAACCCGTCGACATCGCACGAGAGCACGGCGTTGGCTATTATGTCGCACCCTATATTCAAAACGAGCAGCACGACGAGCACTATTATGCAGACGTATACGGGGCTGTCGTTCACGGCTATTTCGGTGAGGAAGCTGAACAGCACGCTCAAAAAGAACGAGAGCACTAAGATGGTAAGCCCCCAGCTCAGCCACACGGGCACCTTTTTCTTCTTTTTGCCCCTGCGCTTTTTTGTATTTTTATCGGCATCCCTGCCCTTTGCGGCGGAACGCGCTTCGTTCTGCGGCTCAGCTTGCGCCAAGGGCGCTTCGGCCTCCTGCAGGGGCGTGTTTTTGCCGTTTTTATCCAAATTTCCGCTCTTATCCATAAAAATCCCGACTAAATAAAATACGCACAAATTTATTGTGCGTAGAAAAAGTAAATATTTTGGTGGCTTATATTAAATAAACTTTGCGGCTTTAGGTTCGGTAGGATTTCCCCCGCGCCCACTTCCCGTCGCCGAAGAAGCAGTTTCCTTTTGAGAGCGCGGTCGCGCAGTTGCCTTGCGCGCAACCGAATCGCCACTGAGTCCACACCGTAATCTCTAATACGTTGACAGTCTAGAAGCTTTCCTTGACAGCTGTTGCAGGGTTTATCCTCTTTTGCAAGATCAATTTCAAACAGCGATAGCTGCAGACGACGTGGCCGCGCCGAATGTGCTTTGTTCTGTTATCCGCTGACCTCACTCAAGGCAGGCTACTCTGTGCCGAGCTTGCGCCCGGCAGCAGGTGTATCCGCAAAACAATTGCGGCTGCAGCGGTAAATGGGTTGACTGTCATATGCCGTTACGCAGTTCCCATAAACCTTTACTCCCAGCATCCACCCGCTTTTGGGCAAAGCAAGCAGATACCAGAAACTTCATAATATGCCCTACGACGGTCTTTTAACCCCGCCTTCACGTCTGCAACATCTGACTAGAATACTGCGCCACCTGGATATTACTAATAATATATTATCATATACCAAAAAAAATGTCAAACAAATTTTCAGCTCTCGCGATGACGCACGAACGCCACGACGTCGCGCAGAAACGAAGTGTCGCCCTCTATGCCCTCGAGTATTTTAAGACACCTGTCCGACATTATGTCGGCATATACGCGGCACTGGTCGATGCCGTAAAAGGTGACATAGGTGAGCTTGTTCTCGCTCCTGTCCTTGCCCGTCGTTTTGCCGAGGCTTTCGGGACTGCCCTCCTCGTCGAGAATGTCGTCGACGAGCTGAAAAAGCCTGCCGAGGTCCTCGCCGAACTGCTTTAGCTCCAAAAAGTATTTGCCGCCCGCAAGTATGGCGGGTACGGCGGTAGCCGCCGAAATTAACTTGCCCGTCTTGTTCGCTACGATAAAGTCGAGCATGTCGCCGCTCCTTACGCCCTTTTCGGCGCAGTACAGGTCGGCCGACTGCCCGGCTATCATGCCGTTCACGCCCGCGCAGCCGCACAAAAATTTAGCGGCTTCGGCACTTGCCTTGCCGTCGGCGCACCGCTCGAAGAGAATATAGTATGCGGTGTTCAAAAGCCCGTCTCCCGCAAGCACGGCGTTGCCCGCGCCGAACATCTTGTGGTTTGAGGGACGCCCCCTGCGGTAGTCGTCGTTGTCCATCTCTGGCAGGTCGTCGTGAATGAGCGAATAGGTGTGTATGAGTTCGAGCGCGAGCGCAAAATCTTCCACGCGACAATCCCCGGCCCCCGTAAGCTCGGCCGAGGCCAGCATGAGAACGGGGCGGACGCGCTTGCCTCCGCTCTTTAAGCTGTATTTAAGGCTGTCGTCCAAAATCTGCGGACGGCAGGTGAACTCGTCGTAAAATTTGTTTAGGCGTGCTTCGAACGAGGTTAAATATTCCCCGTATTTTTCCTTGAACGAATACAAATCAGATCAGCTCCTTGCTGCGGAAAGATAGGTGTTATACATCAGCATGGCTATGGTCATGGGGCCTACGCCGCCGGGAACGGGAGTTATGTAAGAGCATTTCTCCTTTACGTTTTCAAAGTCGACGTCGCCGCACAGCTTGCCGTTTTCGTCGCGGTCCATGCCTACATCTATGACTACGGCCCCCTCCTTTACCATATCGGCGGTGACAAACTTGGGCTTTCCTATCGCCGCCACCAGAACGTCGGCGCGGGCGCAGACCTCCTTTAAATTTGCCGTCTTGCTGTGGCAGAGGGTGACGGTGGCGTTGGCGTTCGTGAGCAGCATCGCCATGGGCTTGCCCACTATGTTGGAGCGGCCGATGACCACGGCATTCTTGCCGGTAAGCGATATATTTTCGCTCTCAAACATCTTCATTATGCCGTTGGGCGTGCACGCCACGAGGCAAGGCTCGTTCTTTGAAAGCTTGCCCGTATTCGACGCTGAAAAACCGTCGACGTCCTTTTTATCGGGAATGATCTCGAGTATCTTCTTTTCGTCGAGGTGGGGCGGCAACGGCAGCTGGACGAGTATGCCGTCTATCTTGTTGTCTACGGAAAGGCTCCTTATCAGCTCCTCCACGCGCGCCTGGGCGGTATCCTTATCGAGGTAGTAGGCAAAAGACTTGATGCCCACCTCCTCGCACGCCTTTATCTTGTTGCGCACGTACACCTTCGACGCGGGATCTTCGCCTACAAGGACGACGGCAAGGCCTATCTCCCTGCCGCTGTTCCGGCTGTATTCAGCCACCTTTTGCTTTACTTCGGCGCGTATCTCCTGCGCAAGTTTTTTTCCGTCGATCAGCTTATACATTTCCGCTGCACCTCCTTATGTTCAGTTATAGTGTAAATTTAGCGTTTGTCGGCTATCACCGAGGCGAGTATGCCGCTTATAAAGGAAGCCGACTTTTCGGAAGAATAGCGCGAGGCGATATTGGCAGCCTCGCTCGCGGCCACCTTGTCGGGCACGTCGTCGCAATACAGTATCTCGGCGACGGCTATGAACAGCACGCTCCTGTCGGCAGGGAACAGCCGCGATTCGGGAAAGGCGAGCGACTTTTTATCGATCACCTCCGAAATTTCGGCGGAGTGCTCGTCGATGAGAGAAAGTATCCTGTCGCAATACTTTACGTCGTCCTCGTTGAGTTCTCCCGCCCTGTATAGCCCCGTGCGGAAACTCTTGTCCACCGGCTGGACAAACTGCGATGAAAATAAAATTTTGAATAATGTTTCTCTTGCTTTGGTTCTCATATGCGCCCTTAAAGTAAAATATTCCCTCTGTGCGTTATGACGACAAAGGGAATATCTGCAATTACGTTAAATTATCAGGGAAGTCGACGTCCTGAATGTGCACGTTAATTTTATCCACTTTGAATTTGGTCATGGACTCCACGTTGTGTTTTATCGACTGCTGGATACGGAAGGCGAGCGAAGCCACATTGTAGCCGTAGTCGACTTTAACGCTTATGTCGGCGACGATGCCGTTTTTATCGAACTCGAGCTTTACGCCCTTGTTCTTGGTATTGAGCAGCGTTACCCCGTCGACCTCGCTTATGGCGAGAGCGACTATGCCGTCGACTATGCCCGAATCGTATGTTATCTTGCCTTTCTGATTCTGCGTAGGGTCGTGTCTTAAATGTGCCATATAGATTACTCCTATGGAACGATTATAACACATACCGCCGCAATTTGCAATACTTTTATCAAATTTCCGAGTAAACGGGCATAATTATTATGTTTCCCGCCGCAACGCCGGCCTCATTGTTGAGCATATCGTATATCGAGAGCGCGGTGTCCATGTCGAGTTCGTCGGAGTTGATGAATACGTTGACGTTTTCAGAGTCGACGCCGATGGATACGACGGCGTCGGAAAAGCCGAGCGATTTGATCATTGTTTCAAGCTGCAGCTCCTGTTCCATGACGCCCACTATATCCATCTTCATGGCGACCGCGTCGGCATATTCCTCGCTCGTCTCGTCGTACAGCGCGATTATGCTGTCAAGCTGAATGAGCTCCTCGCTCCTCGTCGTGGTGCGCTCGGAACGGTATGTAGCAAAGTAGTTTGCCGTAGCGACGGCGTCACCCGACGCGGCGTTATTCTGCGCGAGCAGCACGTTGAGCACGGCAGTCAGCGCCAGCAAAAACACGAGCGACGACATTACGATGATCTTCTTTTTCTTTGTCATAAACTTCTCCTTACATTGAATAAATAGCAATATTGTTTTTATTTATATTAAGCGCCGTTGAAACGGCATTCAATATATCGTTTCTTACCATTATGCTGTTTGCTCCGTCGCACACCACCACGACGCCCGTTATTTCGCCGCCATTTTCGGTTATCATCACCTCGGCGTCGCCGACGCCGTCGATGCGCTCGAGCAGGGCGGTGAGGCGCAGCTCGGTATCCGACTTCATGGAGTCGCCCAAAACGCTCTCCTCCTCGCTGCCGAAAAACAGAAATACTATGACGACGAGCAGCGCCACGAGCAGCACCACTATTATAAGTTTCTTTTTATCATTCAGCCATTCGGTCAGAGCTTTCATATACAGTTATATTTATATAGTCCGCCTCTTGCAAATATTCATAAATTTTATCGGCAAGGCCGTCATACGACCCTAAAAGACAAACTTCCACGCTTTCCGCGTAAAACCCTTCATCGCCGTAGGCGACGGTAACGGCGCACTCCGACTCCACCGAATACTCCTCCAAAAGGCACTCTTCGAGCGCCCTGCTCTGATTTTGAGAATACAGCTTGCATATGTAATCATAGTCGGTCATCTCGTCGAACTTTTCGTCGGATATCTTGAATATGCCGGCAAGCGGCGAGATGAGTATGGCGATGCACACCATGCGCAATACGAATGTTATCGTTTTGTTGAGTTTGCCCTGCGGTATTATGAACGATACCACAACCGAGAGAAAGACCGCCCCGCAGGCGGTAACAAGGTAAGCCGTCATATGAATGAATTTGCCGAATTTATTACAAGCATTATCATGAGCGCATACATGAACGCCACCACCAAAAGCCCCGCCACAAAGTAGCCCGTATCGGAGGAAAGGTCGGAAAAGAGCGAATACAGCTCCTTTTCGCCAGCCGCCTGAACTATGGCGCCCGCGACCTTTAAAAGGAGCGAAAAGGCGATGAGCAGCACCAGAGGCGCGAAAATCTGCATTATAAGTAGTACTATGCCACACATACCAACCGAATTTTTTATCAAAAGTCCGGCTGCGGTGAGCAGATCGAACCCTCCCGAGAGAAAGCCGCCCACTATCGGCACGGAGTTTCCTATTATGTATTTGGTGGCCTTGAACAGCACCCCGTCGAAGAGTGACGTTGCCGAACTCTGCACGGTGAGAAATACGCTGAAAACCGTGACCGTTATGCCGAGCGTCCACTTCATGATGCTCTTTAAAAGTTTCGACATGCCGGTAAAGGATATCTGCGGGTTTATCTTAGACATAAAGTTTAAAACCGCCGCCGCTATCGCCGCGGGGAATATGAAGCCGTTGATTATCTCCACCGCTCCGCCCGAGAGAAATACGGCCGACGGCTGATAGACTGCCGCAGAGCCCGTCCCGCCCGTGAGCACGGTGAGCGTGACGAGCAATGGTGAAATTATCTCCATCTGTTTTTGCAGCGAGGTGACGCAGCTTATGCACTCGGCGGCGACGCCTACGAGCGAGGACGAAACTATTGCTACTATCAGCGAATAGCACGCGAGTTTTACCACGCGGAAGGTCGAAGATGAGAGCACGCTGCCCTCCGCGCCCGAAAATATGGCGCACAGAAGGGCAATGGCCACCACCTCCGCAAAGGCGGGCAAAAGCGAGAGCACGTCGGAGAACACGACGGAGAGCACTTCGGTTATGTAGCTCGAATAGTCGGTGCCTATGTTGCCGTTTACAAGGTAGCGTATTATCTCCTCGGCATTGTCGCCGAAGTTGAAGAGGTAACTTTCGGCGTGCTCGTCGAGGTATTGCTGCAGCTCGGAGAGGTCGAGCCCGTCCAATACGTCCTCAATATTTTGCGTGAGCTCCTCCTCCCCGTCCGTTTCCTCGGCGGAGGCGCACACGGCTGCGGGAAGAGCTGCCACCGCGATAAGGAACAGCGCTATCGCGACGAGCAGGGCCGCCCGCCCCTTTGAAAGTTTACAAAAATTCATACAAGACCTATGAGCGATACTATTACGTCGTAGAGGCTCTTCAATACGGGCACGGAAACGAGGAATATCACTATCCTGCCACACATCACCAGCTTGTCCGCTATGCTCTCAAAGCCGAGGTCCTTTACCGACGAGGCGGTGAGTTCCACGATATACCCTATGCCTATTATTTTGAATATAACGCGTATGACCGAGCTGTCTATGCCCGTCTGCTCGGAAAACTGTTTTAAAAGTTCAAAGCTCTGCGAAACATAGTCGAAGGCATATAGTATCATCAGCACGCCGCCCGCGGCAAGGCACAGCGGGACGAGCTCGGACTTGTGTGAACGCAAAATCAGGGCGCATACTGCCGTGACGGCGGCTATGGCGCACAGTCTTAAAATTACCATCAGAACAACTCAAACAATCCCTTCACCTGCTCGAACAGGTCGCCAATCATGGATATCACCGCCGCGAGAACTATTATCAGGCCCACCAGGCTCACCACGGTGGCGATGTCGTCCCTATCGGACTTCTTTAAGATCTGGCAGATTATGGTGACTATTATGCCGACGGCAGCTATTTTAAAAATAATGCTTATGTCCATTTACGCGATAAGCACGGCAATGAGTATGCCGAGCATGAGAAATATTTTTACATACAGCGAGCTGTATTTTTTGTAGTCGGCAGAACTCTCGTCCTTGTGCCTCTTTATATACGACTTGCGCTCGTTGAGGTAATCGATCTGCGAGAGGGCGTCGGTAGAGCCGAGGTTTTTGGCATAGCTTATCAAAAACTCGCCGTCATCCCCTTTGAGTACGGGCTTGCCGTCGAGCACGTCACCCATATATCTGAACTTTTTTGCAAGGGCGCGCATGTCCTCCCTGCCGAACTTCAAGTTCAAAAGCAGCAGCTCGTTGTATTCATACAGTTCCCCGAATACCGCCGCCCTCTTCTTTTTTTCGGCCGAGAGCAGCACGCCCGCAAACGTCGTCAGCACTACTATCGCCAACAATATCAAAATTTTTATCATATATATCCGGCCTGCCGCCTATCGAGTTGAGCCTTACATAGTAATCGAAGGGCAGCGACTTTAAATAATTTTTGTCGCACACGTGAGAGGACGCTATTACGTCTATGCCGCAATCGCGCGCAAACCGCACGGCGGCGATATCGCTCTCGCCGTACAGCTCGTCCGTTATTATAAGTTCGGGGCGCATGGCCCGTATGGCGCTCTTTACCGAGGGGAGCTTATCGCAGCTCTTTACCACGTCGACCGTCTCGCCGAGGTCGTAGGCCTCCCCCGCCCCGCCTATCTCGTTGCGGGCGTCGAGCACGAGCACGTTTATTTTGTGTTCGCGTGAGATGCGCGCGGTGAGGTCGCGCAGCATGGTGGTTTTGCCCAGCCCCGGGCGCGAGAACAACAAAACGCTCGCTATGCCGCCCGAAAGCAGCGCGCCGTATACCGCCGACGAACAGCCCTCCGCGCGATGCGGTATCCTTATGTTGAGCGAGGTGGCGCGGGCTATCGTCTTTATCTGTCCGTTTTCGGTGACGTATTCGCCCGCCACGCCTATGCGTATGCCGCCGCCCACCGTTATAAACCCCTGCTTGAGCTCCTCGGCATAACTGTATACGCAGCCGCCCATCGCGCCGTTCAAAATACTCACGACGTCGCCGCAAATGATCGCGCCCCGCCTTGTTTCGGCCGCGCCGCCCGCACACAGATATCTGTACGCGCCGCGATACTCTATTATTACGGGCTGTCCCCTTCGCAGGCGTATCTCGGTGAGAAAATTCAAATTGACGTTGCTCACCGCCGAAAGTATGTCAGGCGGCAGGAATGACAGGTCCATACAACATAATTTTATTCGGCGGGGGACAAAAAAAGAACGGCCGCAGCCGTTCGATCGGGCAAAAATACCCGCGCAACAGAAAAAGCCGGGAGCAGGCTCCCGGCATTTCTTGTACCATATTATATAATTTTATATAATTGCTTATCGGTCATTCAAAGCGGCGCTTTGCTATGCCTATCCTTATCCTCACGTCGGAAGTATCTTCGGCCGCCTTATCGGCCGCAGCCTTGCCGTCTGCGGTATTTTCAGCGTCCTCTGCATCCGATTCGAGCACCTGGGTGAGCGCATCATCTAATTGGGGAACGTTTGCCATGAGTTCTCCTCCCGCCTGCGTTACCAGCGCCTTGGTGGCGAAGTTTTCGGCGTTCTTCATTTTAAGATATGCCGTTCCGCAGGGGAAGGGCTGCGATTTATCGCACACCGCGCAGAAGGGCGCGTATCTGCCGCAAAGGTCGAGGCCGAAGCCCTCGCTCGCAAGGTATTTATCTACGTCTGCCACCGCCTGGATCACGCTTGCATCGTCTGCGCCCGTACTATCGAAAAAGCTCTCGATGAGCGGGATGCGCGCGTTTACACGGTATGCCGTAGAGCAGGGATCGAAAACCTGCTTGTCGCACACGCTGCAAAAGGGCGCGTAGTTGCCGCAGAGATCGGCGCCGAATTTACGGCTTGCGGCAAACTTGTCGACATCGATTATGCGCTGCAACGTGTGAGCGTCGAAGCACAGCGCGTCGGCAAGTTTCAAAGGTCTGTTTTTGTCCCACATAGGCAGTCATCTCCATTATGTAAAAACGGAACTATCTTACAGCCGCTCGGCATGTAAGCAATACTGCAAGCAAGACATTAAAGCGGGTAAAAACTCAAAGCTCGGTAACTTCCAGCCCGTTCAATATCTCCTCGTACTTCTCTCGTTTGAAAGTTATGCTGTCGGGCGTGGTGACGGCAGCCGTGCCGCCGGCAACGCCGCAGCGCAATATCTCTTTGAGCGAACCGCCCTTGGCGAGTGCAAACGTGGCCGCGGCGACCATTCCGTCGCCCGCGCCTATCGTGGAATTCATCGCAACGTTTATGCTCTTGCAGTAGTAGCTCTCGCTGCCGTCGGTTATAACGGCGCCCTCCTTGCCGAGCGACAACAAAACGCGCTTTGCGCCGCGCTTCAGCAGTTCGCGGCAGCCGTACAGCATCTCTTCCTTGCTGTTTATGGTTATCTTCAGCGTGCTCTGAAGCTCCTGCAGGTTGGGCTTTACCAGGTCGGCATCGTATTTTAAGGCCTCAAACAGGCGCTCGCCCGAAGTATCGACCACCTTTTTTACGCCGTCGGGCACGGCGCTTAAAATATCGCCGTAATACGAAGGCGGCATGCCCTTTGCAAGCCCGCCCGAAAGCACCACGGCCTCGCTGCCCGCCGAAAGCTCTCTCACCCGCGAAACGAGTTCGGCCTTCTTTTCGTCGCTGACCTCGGGGCTTATATCGTCCACTTCGGTGAGCATGGACTTATTGTCTACAAATTTGTAATTTTCGCGCACCCTGCCAGGGCACCAAACAAATTTATAGGGCACGCACTCATAGTGCAGCTCCTGCTCGAAGAGCTTGCCGTTGTCTTCATACATAAAGCCGGTTGCATAAACTTCGGCGCCGAGCCTTTTGAGTCCGCGCGCCGTGTTTATAGCCTTGCCGGTGAAATATATACGCTTATTGAGTATCTTGTTGGTCTTGCCCACGCATAAACTGTCAACTTCCATGTTGACGTCTATGCAGGGGCTCAAACATATCGCTAAAATCATCATACCTCCAGCAAACGGTCGCCCGCAACAAAAGCGAAGTCAAAGACGTTCGCAAAAGTTACATGGAGATCATCTGCAGAGTTTCATACAGTTCGTAGTTAAACTTTTTCTTCATGTTTACGGCTTCGATGATATCCATATCGATTATCTCGTTCTTATGGATACCTACCACCCTGTTGCCGATGCCGTCGTTGAGAAGGCGCACGGCCTTGTTGCCGAACTGTGCGGCAAGCATACGGTCGGCCATGGAGGGCGAACCGCCGCGCTGGATGTGGCCTATCGTGGTGGGACGCACCGAATAGGTGGTTATGGACTGAAGCTGTTTTGCAAACTCCTCGGCCGAGCAAACGCCCTCGGCAACTACAACTATGTTGGAGTGCTTGCCGTTTGCGCGGGAGCGGTTTATCTTCATTACTATATCGTCGAGATCGAACACGACTTCGGGAACGACTATTATCTCGGCGCCGCTGGCAATGCCGGCATAGAGCGCTATGTCGCCGCAGCGCCTGCCCATAACTTCAACTACCGAGATCCTCTCGTGCGAGGTCATGGTGTCGCGCAGTTTGTTTATGACGTCGATGCAGGTGTTTACCGCCGTGTCGAAGCCCAAAGTATAGTCGGTGTATTCAAGGTCGTTGTCTATGGTGCCGGGTATACCTATAGTGGGTATGCCGTACTCCTCAGAGAGGCACTTTGCGCCTCTGAACGAACCGTCGCCGCCGATAACGACGAGGCCCTCTATCCCGCGCGCCTCAAGGGTGCGGACGGCCCTCTTCTGCCCCTCTTTGGTGAGCATTTCAAGGCACCTTGCGGTGCGAAGTTTTGTGCCGCCGCGCTGAACGATATCGGAAACCGAGCGCATATCCATGGATATCATCTCATCGTCGATGAGTCCCTGATAGCCGCGCTCAATGCCGTATACCTCCATGCCGAAATAAAGCGCACTGCGGACTACCGCCCTTATGCAGGCGTTCATGCCGGGAGCGTCGCCGCCGCTGGTAAGCAAGCCTATTCTCTTCATAAAAACCTCCGCCGAAAAAATAAATCTCTTATTCTCTATTTTTTGCAGCGCGCCGAGCGGCAAAGCCGCAAGCCCCCTTATGCATCAAATTAGGCGCACTATGCTCATCACTTCAGTTATATATTATAACAAATAGAAAAAAAAATTTCAATAGTTTTTGCAAAATAAAAAAGTAAAATATAATAATATACGCGAAGCCGCCATAATTTGCCGCTCCGCGTACATTAAATGACTATATGCGATGCAATTTTTTGTACATATTGCATAAAAACGCAACATGATGCCGAAAGATGCGCTCTTACACCAGCTTCACGTCGGCTTCGGTGAGGAACGTACTCAATTCTGCAAGCAGGCCGCGGCAATAGTTTACGCCGCCGTCTAAACGGAACTTCTTGTTGCCGCGCTTTATGGCGCAGTCGGTCTCGCCCTCGTAGTTGCCGAGCATGGATACGAGCTCGTCGAAGTCGTCGTCGGAAAGCGCCGTGGCGTTGAGCCAGAGTATATCGCGCTTTTTCTTGGTCTCAACGGCGGCAGCCGTATCAGCGCCCGCCGACGACGTGTCGAACGCCGTGATATGGTCGAGTATTATTGTGGGTTCCTTGCCGTTTTCGAGGTCGAGCTTGCCGCTCACGCGGACTATCTTGTCGTTTACGATAAGCCCCCTGAACTTTTCGTACACGTTGGGGAATGCCAGGCACTCCACGCTGCTGTACACGTCTTCGAGCGTGATGAACGCCATGTGCGCGCCCGTGCGCTTTGTCACCGTGCGCTTGAACGCCGTTATCACGCCGCCCATAGTCACGCGCATGCCGTCGCTTACGGCGTTATACGTCTTTTCACCGTCCTCGTCCTCGGTATAGTCGTCCAGAAGACTGCAGTTGAAGTTGCAGTCGGAAAAGCTGTTCATATACTTTTCAAAGGGGTGGCCGCTTACGTATACGCCCAGCACCTCCTTCTCCTTTGCAAGCTTTTCGTTGAGCTCATACTCGGGCACGTCGGGATAGGTGACCTTGAGCTTCTCCTCGGCGATTATGTCGCCGAACAGGCTAATCTGCGCGCTGCTCTTCTGTTTGGCTATGCTCACCGAACGCTGATAGAGCGTATCGTACACGAGCATCAGCTGAGAGCGGTAAACGCCCATCGAATCGAAGGCGCCCGCGTAGATGAGGCCCTCTATCATGCGCTTGTTGAGCATGCTTGCGCAGCGGGAGATAAAGTCGGGGAAGTCTTCAAAGAGGCCGTTCTTTTCGCGCTCCTGAATTACGAGGTCGATAGCCGCCTGGCCGGTGCCCCTTAGCGCCGAAAGGCCGAAGCGCACGCCGTCGTTTTCCACCGAGAACACCGTTTTGGAGCGGTTTATATCGGGAGGGAAAACTTTGAGCCCCTTCTCCTTGAGGTAGAGCACATACTTAGTTATCTCGTCTATCTTGTTGAGCCTGTTGTTTAAGAGGGCGCAGATAAACTCTTTGATGTAGTATTTTTTGAGCCACGCCGTCTGATATGCGAGGGTGGCATACGCCGCCGCATGCGATTTGTTGAATGCATACGAGGCGAAGCCCTCCATGTCGGCGAATATCTTGGCGGCCACCTCTGCCGAGATGCCGTTCTTTATGCAGCCGTCGATGTGACTGCCGTTTACGTCGCTCGTGCCGCCGTAGATAAACTTATCCTTCTGCGCGAGCAGCGTCTTTTTATCCTTTTTGCCCATCGCGCGGCGCACAAGGTCGGCCTCGCCCAGAGAGAAGCCCGCAAGATACTGGAATATCTGCATTACCTGCTCCTGGTAGACGGGTATGCCGTAGGTTACCTTTAATATCTTTTCTTCCTGCGGGCAGTCGTAGGTTATGGGCTCGAGGCCGTGCTTTCTGTCGCAGAAGGAATCGATGAACTTCATGGGGCCGGGGCGATAGAGCGAAACGCCGGCTATCAGATCCTCAAGGGTATCGGGCTTTAATTGGCGCATAAACTTCTTCATGCCGCCGGCTTCGAGCTGGAACACGCCGTCGGTGTCGCCCTCGGCTATCAGCTCGTAGGCGCCCGCGTCGGTATATCCTATCTCGTGGAAATCTATATCTCTGCCGTAGTCCTCCTTTATATAGTCGAGGCACTTTTTGATATCGGTGAGGGTGACGAGCGCAAGGAAGTCCATTTTGAGCATTCCGAGCGCCTCTATCTCCTTTGCGACGAACTGCGTGGTTATGTCCTCGCCGTTGCGCGAAAGGGGCACGTTGTCGGCTATCTTTTTTCGGCAGATGACGACGCCCGCGGCGTGCATACCCGTCTGTCTGGGCATGCCTTCGATTTTTCGCGCCATGTCGATGACTTCGTGCAGGGTTGCGTCATTTTCATACATCTCGCAGAACTCGGCGTTGCGCGCAAGCTGCAGTTCATTGAGCTTATCGGCAATGGAGGAGCGCTTGTCCTCGTCCTCCTCCGCCATCATCTTCTTTCTCGTCTTTTCGATGTTCAGGCCGAGAAGGTCGCTTATGGAGGTCTTGCCGTCCATTATCTTTGTCAGCCTGTCGGTCTCGGAATAGGGCACGCTCATAACGCGGCCGACATCCTTTATGGAGTTTTTGGCTGCCATCGTGCCGAATGTGACTATCTGGCAGACGTTTTCGGGGTGGTACTTTTTGCGTACGTATTCAATGGTCTCCTCGCGCCTGTCGGTGCAGAAGTCGATATCGAAATCGGGCATGGATACGCGGTCGGGATTGAGAAATCTCTCGAACAGCAGGTCGTATTGCAGCGGCTCCACGTCGGTTATGCCTATGGAGTAGGCGACGATGGAGCTTACGCCCGAGCCTCGGCCGGGGCCTACGGGTATGCCCTGCTCGCGCGACCAGTTTATGAAGTCCCATACGATGAGGTAATACTCGGCATAGCCCATCGAGCATATGACGCCCAGCTCGTAGTCGGCTCGCTCCCTCTCGCGCGCGGTCACCGTGCCGTACCGCTTTTTGAGCCCCTCATCGGTCAGCTTGCGCAGATACTGTTCGGGCGTGCTGCCGTCGGGCGGGGTGTAGCCGGGAATTAGCGAAGTGTCCCTTATGGGGTAACCCTTTTTATCGAGGTTGAACGCCGGCTCTGTCACCTTGTCGGCAATCGCGCGGGTATTTGAAATGGCGCGCGGGAGATTGGGAAAGAGGTCGGCCATCTCGTCGCCGCTCTTGAAATAGAACTCCTGCGTTTCAAACTTCATGCGCTTGGGGTCGTCGAGCGTCTTTTTCATCTGTATGCACATGAGGACGTCCTGCATCTCGGCGTCCTCTTTTTTAAGGTAGTGCACGTCGTTTGTGGCGACGAGCTCGGCGCCTATGTCGTCGGCGAGCTTAACAAGCAGGGGCAACACGCGCTTCTCCTCGTCGAGGCCGTGGTTCTGTATCTCTATATAGAAGTCCTCGCCGAAGATGCTCTTAAGGTGCAGCGCAAGTTTTTTTGCGCCCTCGTAATCGCCCGCAAGCAGCCTGCGGGGTATGCCGCCCGCCACGCACGCCGAAAGGCATATCACGCCCTCGCTGTGCTCCTTCAATACGTTGTAGTCTATCTTCGGCTTGTAGTAAAAGCCGTCGACAAACGCCATAGAATCGAGCTGGACGAGGTTTTTATACCCCGCCTTGTTTTTGGCAAGCAGGATGAGGTGCTCGGAGATGTTGGAAGTCTTGTCGTGCAGGTCTTTTGTTACGTAAAATTCGCAGCCGATTATGTATTTTATCCCCGCGACGGCGGCCTTTTCGGCAAAGTGCAGCGTGCCGTACATGTTGCCGTGGTCGGTTATAGCCACGGCGTTTATGCCGTTCTCCTTGCAGTATTCTATAAGGTTGTCGATCTTGCAAGCGCCGTCGAGAAGCGAATATTCTGTGTGAAGATGCAGATGAACGAAGTCGGTCATTTAGTGTCCCTCTGGTATAATTCCGCGCGAAAACAACGCGCGACCAAAATTATGCTGTAGTAAAAGTTTATTTACAAAACCGCGCAAAATAATGCGACAAATGCGCCGCGCCGGACGCGGAAAAGATGCGGGCGAAAAATGCTTTAAAGCGCCGCTTTTACGGGCGGCTATTCTTCGGCGAGCTGTTTTGCCATCTCCATTATCTTGCGTATGCGGTGATTTAAGCAGCTCTTTGATATCTTGAGCCTGTCGGCGAGCTCCTGCATGGAGGCGTTTTTATCGGCAAGCCTGCCCTCCGCCACCGAAAAGAGATTTTCGTCGAGGCTCTGCAGGCCTATCGTCGAGCGTATGGTTTCAATTGCCTGCACCTGCTTTACCGAGGCCGACACCGTGCGGTCGATGTTGGATACCGAGCAGTTGTTCACCCTGTTCTCGTTGTTGGAGTTATCGCGCTCGCGCGCAAGCTCGGTGAGCTTTTTGAGCGCCTCCTTCGCGCCCATAAGCTCTAACACAGAGGATATGGCGTCGATGCTCTTCAGATACACAACGGCGCTGTCTTTGCGCATTACGAGCTTTGCGAGCACGTCGAATGAACACAGCATGTCGCAAAAGTCGCCCGCCGTTATGCGGTTGCGGAACACCACCTCGAAGTGATAGCCCGTGCTCGAAAGGCTGTTGCCGTCGGGCAAAGTGCAGCTCCCGCCGCCCAGAAAGGCACCCACTATATACGCCCTGGCGCACTCTTCGTCGGCGGCCACGCTCTGGCCGACGGCAAAGTCGACATACAGTCCCTCCTTGTCCTCGCCGAGTATGCCCGCCTCGCGCAGAAGGCGCGTACTCTCGCCGTTCACGCAGGAGAATACCAGCTTGTCCCTGCCGCTCGCAAGGTCGGAGCGCGAGCTGAATCCGCTTATCTCAACGCCGAAATACTGTTCGGCAATTTCGGCAAAAAAGTGCGCGGTGAGCTCGCTCTCGGTGGAGAGCTCGAAGCCGTAGTCGCCGCCCGATTTTATTAGGCTGCCGCTCGTGCGTATAAATGCCGAAAGGGCGGCAAGCGCACACGGCCTGCCACCTGTAAAGTTTTTGATTATTTCGTTTTTGATCTCTTCGGTAAAGTTTGTCATTTTAAAGGTGCTTTTTCTTATATTCGGCAAAGCGGAAAGTCGGCTGCCGCCCGTCGATATTGTCTATCCTGTCCATGGGTATATCGGCCTGAGAGAGAAGCTGCTCGGCGATCTTTGTGTCGCCCACGCGGTCTGCGGAGTGCGCGTCGGAATCTATAACAAAGCGCACGCCCGTCTGCGCCATGGTGCTGAGCTCTTCCGGCGTGACGTGATACTTCTTTGTGTTTATCTCAATATAGGTGCCGTAGTCGGCGCAGCACTTGGCCACCTCCACGACATCGCACGCGCACCTGAAATTTATGTGCGTGAGAATGTCGATCGGGTTGTTCTTTACGGCGTTTATATATGCCTTCGTGGTGGCCTCGAACAGCTTATCCGAGGGCTTTTTGCCGAACTTGTAGGCGGCATAATTTTTTACTGCGATATAATAAAAATCTTTGAGGCTCTTATAGAGCAGCACCTCGTGTATGCCGCAGAGATACAAATCGAAGTATTTGAGGTCGCTCGCCTTCATGTCGGTGTCGCCCCCGAGCGAAGTGAGATTGCTCTCCATGCCCATCAGCACCTTGACGCCGGTAAGCTTTTCCGCGGCCGTGCACTCTTCGCGCAGCGCCTTTAATTTTTTGCGGCGCAGGCCGAAAACTATGTGATTGAAGCCGTGGTCGGTTATGCCCACAGCCTTTAAGCCGAGTTTTTTTGCCGCCTCGGCATTTTCGAGCACGGTGTTTTTGCCGTGCGAATACGGCGTATGAGTATGGTAATCACCCGTTAAAATCATTTAAAATCTCCGATGTAACAGACCTCTTCTTTGAGCGTTATCCCGTATTTTTTATACACTTCATCCTTTACCTTTGCGATCAGGGCATACACGTCGGCAGAGCTCTTGCCGCAGTTTATGATGAAGTTCGCGTGCGCAGGGCTGACATACGCCCCGCCCATTTTAAGCCCCTTGAGCCCGGCGTTTTCGATTATCTTGCCCGCACTCACGCCGCAATAATTTTCAAACACGCAGCCGCAGCTTCTGCCGGCGGGGAGCTTTCTGCGCTCTATAAGCCGGCGCGCTATATTTGCCGCCACAACCGAGGGCACAGAGCGCTTTAAAAGCAGTTTTACCTCAAGAATAAGGCATGTTATGTCACGCATAGTACTATGCTTATATGTAAAATTGCACTCTTCGGCCGTGAGGACGCGCACATTTTTATCTGCTATCTTTACGGAGCGCACGATATCCTGCATACATTTTCCGTCTGCCCCGCCGTTCATAAAGGCAAGGCCGCCCACGCTTGCAGGTATGCCCGCAAGAAATTCGGCGCCGGTCAGCCCCCTTCTCTTGCAATATGCGAGGAGCTCATACACCTTGGTCCCGCCCGAAACGCTGATCGCGACGGTGCCGTCGTACGCTGTCTGCGTCTCCGCTATGCCGCTCAGGCGGACAGTGCTCAGCACATACCCGTCGTAAAAGCCGTCCTGCGCGAGCGTATCCGAACCGCAGCCGAGTATGCAGAACTTTTCGCCGCTGCGCTTCAATGCAAAATACAGCCGCGCCGCGTCATCCTCGCATACGGGAAAGAACGCCGCTTTTGCAGTCCCGCCGCAGCCGTAAGTAGTGTTTGAGGCAAAGCTGAAATTATATTTATGCGGGATATACTTAAAATCCCGCCAAATGTCGGTTTCGGCCAAATTATGCTACTCCTATATAATAACATTTTTTTTGCGTTTTTACAATGGTTTGAGTAAACTTTTCAATAGATTTATATTGCCCGCAGCCGCGGCGGCGCGTATATCGTCAATCGCCCGCTCGCTTATCACCGCGGGCAGGCCGTAGCCGTATTGCACCCCCTCCAGCGCGCTCATCTCGTCGTCGTAGAACCGCATGCCCTCTTTGAGCATGGCTATTGCCGTAAGTTCTTCGCTGCGGGATATAACATAGTCGATAAACCGCCCGGAAAGACGGGCGCTGCGCGCGTCATTTGAGAGCACGGCGGCATACTGATATAGGTCGTTGAACTGCTCCAGCGGCTGAACGTAGAAGTTTTCTCCGCGCGTCTTCAGGCGCTGAATATCGCGCTGAGTGGCGAGGAGATAGTCGTACTCGCCGTCGATGAGCATAACATAGGCGCTCGTACCCGCCGCAACGTCGGCGCCGCTCAGCCCCGCAAACAGCGCCGCCACGTCGACAAGG
This sequence comes from uncultured Clostridia bacterium, assembly GCA_944330115.1. Classification (GTDB taxonomy): domain Bacteria; phylum Bacillota; class Clostridia; order Christensenellales; family Borkfalkiaceae; genus Coproplasma. Next base: position 214,820 of record CALVIN010000002.1, on the reverse strand, counting down.
TTATCCTTGCCTCCGTTTATCACGGTGTTTTCCACCGAAACAAGTGAAAAATCGGAAGTTTTGAGAGAGATGAGGCAATACGCCCCGTTGCACCACACGCCCGGCGCGGAGGTGACATACCGCTCTATGCCGTAAAAGCCCGCACCGTACGAAAGAATATCGGGCAGGGCGCCGTTTGCCATATTCTGCCTTGCGGCCGCCGAAGTGAGCGAGACCACCTCTATGTACACGTTTTCCGTGCGCGAAAAGTCGGCCGCCATGCGCCTCAAATAGTCGGCACGCGAGCCCTTGCCTCCCTCGAAGCCGTCTATCTGCCAAAGCGTGAGCACGGCTGTGCCCTCCTCCGCCTCGCCCTCATCCCCGCCGGAGACGAACGCAGCGAGCGCCCCGCCTATGAGCGCGCATATGCACAGGCATGCACATACAAACCTCATGATTTTACGCATGATATATTCTATGCCGCAAAAACCCGCTAAAATACATAGGGAAGCGTTTTCAAATGAAAACACTTCCCCGCGCCTGATCTAAAGCGACCGCCTATTTTTTTCCAACGCAAAGATATTTTCGCAAAAACATACAATCTTGCTGATATAAATTTTGCAAAAAGTAAACTTGCTCTTTTAAAGCGGACAGCTTTAAAAACAGACTATATTGTTAAAGCGTCGCCGCTTGTACTAATATTTTTTGCAAAGGTATGCGCTTTATGCGCGCAAAACTAAAATTATTTGAACGCGTCGCAAAACCGATATACGGCGGTTGCCGCTCTTCCGCGCTCCGCGGCATATAAAAAACCGCGCACGGCCGTGCGCGGTTTTAAAAACAAATTTATAACGAAATATAAGATTTAGTCTTCGTCGTCCTCTTCGGGAAGCTCTACGTTGTGATATACGTCCTGAACGTCGTCGAGCTCGTCGAGCCTGTCGAGCATCTTTTTGAAAGTTTCGAGCTTGTCGGCGTCGAGGGTGATGTAGTTCTGAGGGATCATCTTTACGGCCGCCTCGAAGAAGTTGAGGCCCTTGCCCTCGAGATAGGTACGCACCGCCGAGAAGTTTTCGGGCGCGCAATAAACTTCGTACGCGTCGTCCTGAGCGGTATAGTCGTCCGCGCCCGCCTCTAAGCAATACTCCATCATGGTGTCCTCGTCGAGCGAGGGCGTGCGCTCTACCGCAAGGTAGCCCTTCTTGTCGAACATATACGAAACGCAGCCGCTGTTGCCCATCTGACCGCCGCACTTGGACATGGTGGAGCGAACATCGCCCGCCGTCCTGTTTACGTTGTCGGTAAGGGTGTTTATTATCACGGCCGAACCGCCCACGCCGTAGCCTTCGTAGGTGAGCTCCTTATATTCCTTGTCGCCGAGCTCGCCTGCCGCGCGCGCTATCGAACGCTTGATTGTATCGTTGGGCATGTTTGCGGCCTTAGCTTTTGCTATGGCGTCGGCGAGCTTGCTGTTTGTTTCGGGATTGGGGTTGCCCTTGGCGGCAACGGCTATCTCTCTGCCGAGTTTAGTGAACGCTGCGCCGCGCGCCGCGTCGGTCTTGCCCTTCTTTGCCTGTATGTTATGCCACTTGGAATGACCTGACATTTGTTTACCTCCTTAACTTATTGCCGTGCGGAACTGCCCGCACCCTTTAAAAGATACATCAAGACCGCAGCCGAAACGGCGGCGTTCAGACTTTCGCACGTCGGACGCATGGGTATGCTCACCGTATATGCCGCCGCATCGCGCACTATCCGACTCAAACCCGAGCCCTCACTGCCTATGCACAGGCAGAACTTTTTTGGCGGAACAAAGCCGAACACGTCGGCCCCGTCCATATCCGCGCAGACGAGCGGCGTGCCCTGCAACACCTCTGCAGCCTCCTCGGGCGAGGCGCACGTCATTATGCGGGTGAAGAACACCCCGCTCATGCTGGCGCGCACCGCCTTGGGCGAAAAGGGATCTGCACAGCCGGCAAGATATATCTCGCCGTAGCCTGCGGCGTTGGCCGTTCGTATTATCGTGCCCACGTTGCCCGGATCCTGCAGCCCGTCAAGCAAAATGCAGCTGCTCTCGGGCGGGCGGAGCTCGAAGTCCGGCATGGCAACGGACGCTATCACGCCCTGGGGAGAGCGCTCGTCCGACATATACTCATACACCGCGCGCGAAACGATTGCAGCGCCCGCAAACCTTTCGGCATATTCCTCGGTGCACATTAGCGAAGTGACGCTGCACCCCGCCGCCATGCACTCCGAAACCATCTTGGCGCCTTCAACGAGGTATTCGCGGCGCTCCCTGCGGAATTTTTTTTCTTTGAGGGCGGCCATCGCCTTAACTTTCGGATTGGATCTTGACTCTATTATCATAAAAAAGCAAAAAATTAAGCCTGTATTTCAAGGCTTAATCTGATACGCTTGCGCGCAAAACAAAACGCTTAAACGGCAGCCTTTGCCTTTTCGGCAAGTGCGGTGAATGCCGCCGCGTCGTTTACGGCGAGGTCTGCAAGTACTTTTCTGTTGAGGTTGATGCCTGCAGCTTTAAGGCCGTGCATGAACTTGGAATACGAGAGGCCGTTCATTCTTGCGGCTGCGTTGATCCTGGCTATCCAGAGGCTGCGCATATCGCGCTTGCGGAGTTTTCTGCCCTTGAACGCATAGTTCAAAGACTTCATAACGGCTTCGCGGGCAATCCTGTAAGACTTGGACTTGTTGCCGAAATAGCCCTTGGAAAGGCGGAATATCTTTCTGCGCTTTTTGAGCGCGTTTACTGATCTTTTAATACGCATACGGTTTTGACCTCCTTAGTCCTTGTAGGGAATCATCGACCTTACGGTGGATTCCTGTGTGGTGGAAACTAACGTGTTCTTACGCAAATTTCTCTTTCTCTTTCTGTTCTTGGTTTCTGCCTTATGGTTCTTGCCGCCGTGCGCCCTCTTTACCTTGCCGGTAGAGGTCAGCCAGAAACGCTTTTTGGTGCCGCTGTGTGATTTCTGCTTAGGCATATTTATAACCTCCGATGATATTTTTAAAATTTAAAATGAGTGTTCAGTCCTTTACCGGAGAGAGCATCATGATTATGTTCCTGCCCTCGGTAGTCGGCTTTTTGTCCATTACCGCCTTGCCGCCCAAACCTTCGAAGAAGTTTTCCATCACCTTCACGCCCTGATAGGAGCGGGAATTTTCCCTGCCCTTCATGCGGATGGATACCTTCACCTTGTTGCCGGCCTCTAAAAATTTAAGGCACTGCTTGGTTTTTACGGCGATATCGCCCACGTCGATGGTCATGGAGAGCCTTATCTCCTTGAGTTCGACTACGGCCTGGTTCCTGCGGTTTTCCTTATCCTTTTTCGCCTGCTCGTACTTGAATTTGGAGTAGTCCATTATCTTGCATACGGGAGGATTGGCCGTGGGGGAAATTTTAACGAGGTCGAGCTCCTGCTCGTATGCTATCCTCTGCGCCTGAGCCGCGCTCATCACGCCGAGCATCTGCCCGTCGGACGCTATTACTCTGACTTCCCTGTCGCGGATATCTTCGTTGATAGAATAGGAATCTTTGATAACTTTTTACCTCTCATTTTATTTGCCGCAAAGAAAAGCGGCTTGCAAATGCAAACCGCTATAATGACCTTGAAATATCCCCGCACAACGATGCGTGCGGAAAAAAAATCATTATATGCCGATACAGACCGTCCGTACGGCGAAAGGTTTTGCCTTTGCTTACTCAGATATAATACAACGGTGCGCAAAAAAAGTCAAACGATTTTTAATCATATTTTGCGCCGCGCGCCATAATTTTTAAGCAAAGGCAACAACTTCTTTCTTCCCGCCCTACGCAGCGAAAAAGCGCGGGCGGCTTTTTATTTAAAAGATCACCTTTTCATCGTTCTCTTTTACGACCGTTTCAACAAACTCGTCGACGCTTACCGAGTACTTCTCCTCCACGCCGCGCTTGTTGACGTTCACCGTGCCGTCGCGCTCCTCGGCGTCGCCGACTACGAGCACATAGGGCACCTTTTCGAGCTTGGCCTCCCTTATCTTATAGCCTATCTTCTCGTTCCTGCCGTCCATCTCCACGCGTATGCCGTGGGCGCGCAGCTTTTCGCATACGGAGTTTGCATAGTCCTTGGACCTGTCGGTAATGGAGAGCACCTTTACCTGAACGGGCGAGAGCCATACGGGGAACTTGCCTGCAAAGTGCTCGATGAGTATGCCTATGAACCTCTCTATCGAGCCGAAGATGGCGCGGTGTATCATTATGGGGCGGTGCTTTTCGCCGTCCTCGCCCACATACTCGAGCTCGAAGCGCTGAGGCATCTGGAAATCGAGCTGTATGGTGCCGCACTGCCACGTCCTGCCGATGCTGTCCTGAAGGTGGAAGTCGATCTTGGGGCCGTAGAATGCGCCGTCGCCCTCGTTTATCTCATACTCATAGCCGAGCTCGTCGAGAGCGGCGCGCAGCGCGTCGGTCGCCATGTTCCACTCCTTTTCGGTGCCCATGCTGTTTGCGGGGCGGGTGGAGAGCTCTACTTTATACTTGAAGCCGAACTGCTTATATATGGTGTCGGTAAGCCTTACAACTCCCTTTATCTCGTCGGTGATCTGCTCGGGGAGCATGAAGATGTGCGCATCGTCCTGGGTGAAGCAGCGCACGCGGAAGAGGCCGTGGAGCTGGCCGCTCTTTTCGTGGCGGTGCACGAGGCCCATCTCGCCCATCCTTATGGGCAGATCCTTGTAGCTATGAGGGGTGAGTTTATACACGAGCATGCCGCCGGGGCAGTTCATGGGCTTTATCGCGCAGTCCTCGCCGTCGATCTTGGTGGTATACATGTTCTCCTTGTAGTGGTCCCAGTGGCCGGAGGTCTCCCAAAGGCTGCGGGTAAGGATGATGGGCGTCTGTATCTCAACATAACCCTCCTTCCTGTGCAGGTCGCGCCAATACTGGGTGAGGATATTTTTGAGCACCATGCCGTTGGGCAGGAAGAACGGGAAACCCTTGCCCTCGTTCAAGAGAGCGAAGAGCTTGAGCTCCTTGCCGAGCTTGATGTGGTCGCGCTTCTTGGCCTCTTCGAGCATGTCGAAATAGGCCTGCATCTCGTCCTTTTTGGCGAATGCAACGCCGTATATCCTGGTGAGCATCTTGTTCTTTTCGTTGCCGCGCCAGTATGCGCCCGCGATAGACGTGAGCTTGAAGGCCTTTATCTTGCCCGTCGAAGGCAGATGAGGGCCGCGGCAGAGATCGGTGAAAGAGCCCTGCTTGTAGAAGGATATTACAGCGTCCTCGGGGAGGTCGTTTATGAGCTCGACCTTATACTTCTCCTTGAACTTCGACATGAGCTCTACGGCCTCCTTGCGGGGCAGCTCGAAGCGCTCTATGGGGGTGTTGGCCTTGATTATCTTCTGCATCTCGGCCTCTATCTTTTCAAAATCTTCCTGGGTTATGGGAGTGTTGAAGTCGAAATCGTAATAAAAACCGTTCTCTATAACGGGGCCTATGGCAAGTTTGCAGGTGGGGAATATGGTCTTTACCGCCTGGGCGAGCACGTGCGCGCAGGTGTGGCGATAGACCTCCAGCCCCTCCTTGTCTTTGAGCGTAACTATCTCCACCTTGTCGCCCTCGGCAAGCTTATGCGAGAGGTCGCAGAGCACGCCGTTGACCTTTGCCGCCACGGCGCTGCGCGCCAGGCCTTCGGATATAGCCGCAGCCGCGTCTGAGCACTTTGCGCCGCCGTCGAGTACGAGCTGATCTCCGTTTCTCAAATAAACCTTCATATGATTGGATCTCCTGATATTGTTATCGTAAAAAAATAAGCGCCCGTAAACCGACGGCTTTTATGCCGCATAGTTTAAGGGCGCAAAAATACCATTTTGCGCGGTTCCACCTTAATTGTCGTAAGACCGCTCTGAAAAAATTGTCGCCAAACGCTGCCAGAGGTGGTTTCCCGCTGCCCGGCCGCCCGCGGAACTCACAGCCAAAGATCCCGCTCTCTGTACGGCGCGCACGGACGGTACTTGTCCTCGCGTTCGGTATATATATGATATTATTTTTAATTGCGTTTGTCAACAACTTTAATGGCATATGAAGCTTAAAAATATTTGCAAAAACTGTGTGATGTATTGTATAATAATACGCAATAATGCGAGGAAAGATATATGGCTTACACTAACTTTAACGATGTTGAAAAGAAATGGATAAAGTATTGGGACGAGCACAACACGTTCCATACCGACCTCCACGATTTTTCCAAACCCAAATACTACGTTTTGGATATGTTCCCCTACCCCTCCGGCGCCGGCCTGCACGTAGGCCACCCCGAGGGCTACACTGCTACCGACATAATAGCCCGCATGAAGAGGATGCAGGGCTATAACGTGCTGCACCCCATCGGGTTCGACTCCTTCGGCCTGCCCGCAGAGCAGTACGCCATAAAGACGGGCAACAACCCCGCCGACTTCACACAGAAGAACATAGCCACCTTTACGTCGCAGCTTAAAATGCTCGGCCTTTCGTACGACTACACGCAGACGGTATCCACCTGCGACCCCTCCTACTACAAGTGGACGCAGTGGATATTCAAGCAGCTCTACGAGGCGGGGCTCGCCCGCTATGCCGACGTGCCCGTAAACTGGTGCGAGGAGCTCGGCACCGTGCTTGCAAACGACGAGATAATCGACGGCAAGAGCGAGCGCGGCGGCTACCCCGTCGTGCGCAAGAACATGAAGCAGTGGGTAATAGACATAAACAAGTACGCCGAGCGCCTTTTGGAGGGGCTTGACGAACTCGACTGGCCCGAGGCTTCAAAGACTGCACAGCGCAATTGGATAGGCAAGTCGGTGGGCGCAAACGTCGACTTCAAAGTGGACGGCACCGACGAAAAGTTCACCGTATTCACCACCCGCGCAGATACGCTGTTCGGCGCGACCTACTGCGTGCTAGCCCCCGAACACCCCCTCGTCGAGAAGATAACCACTCCCGACAAACTTGCCGAGGTGGAGGCCTATAAGGCGGCCTGCGCGAGCAAATCGGAGCTTGAGAGGACGGAGCTCAACAAGGAAAAGACGGGCGCATTCACGGGCGCTTACGCAATAAACCCCGTGAACGGCGCAAAGATACCCGTATGGATAAGCGACTACGTGCTCACCTCCTACGGCACGGGTGCCATAATGGCCGTGCCCGCGCACGACACGCGCGACTATGAATTTGCAAAGAAGTTCAATATACCCATAATTCAGGTGCTCGAGGGCGGCGACATCTCCAAGGAGGCGTTCACCGGCGACGGCCTGCACATAAATTCCGGCTTTTTGAACGGGCTCAACAAGCAGGACGCCATCGACAAGATGGCCGAGTGGCTCTCCGAGCACGGCTGCGGACACAAGACTGTTTCGTATAAGCTGCGCGAGTGGATATTCGCGCGCCAGCGCTACTGGGGCGAGCCCGTGCCCATCGTGCATCTCGAAAACGGCAAGGACGTGGCGCTCAAGGACGAGGAACTTCCCCTCACCCTTCCCCTCATGAAGGACTATAAGGCGCGCGGCGGCAAGGCCCCGCTCGACAACGCCACCGACTGGGTGAACGTCACGATAGACGGCGTAAAGGGCAAGCGCGAGACGGCCACGATGCCAGGCTCTGCAGGTTCTTCGTGGTACTTCCTCCGCTACTGCGATCCTCACAACGACGAAAAGTTTGCCGACTATGACCTTTTGAAGCACTGGATGCCCGTCGACTTCTACTGCGGCGGCAAGGAGCACCTCGTGGGGCACCTGCTATACTCCCGCTTCTGGAACAACTTCCTCTACGACAAGGGATACGTGCCCTATAAAGAGCCCTTCAAAAAGCTCTTCCACCAGGGCATGATCCTCGGCGAGGACGGCGAAAAGATGTCAAAGTCAAAGGGCAACGTAATAAACCCCAACGACGTTGTGCGCGACTACGGCGCCGACGTTTTGAGGATGTATGAGATGTTCATGGGTCCCGTGGCCGACACAAAACCCTGGAACACCGCCAACATAGAGGGCTCGAAGAAGTTTATCGACAGGATACACAGGCTGTACTTCGAGCTTGACGCCATCTCCGACGAGGGCAACGCCAACCTCGAAAAGATATATCACCAGACGGTGAAGAAGGTCAGCGAAGACTATATGGCGCTCAAAGTGAACACGGCGATATCGCAGATGATGGTGTTCATAAACGCCGTATATAAGGAAGTTGCCGAAGGCAGGCCCTTCCCCCGCGAATATGCCGAGGGCTTCATAAAGCTGATAAACCCCGTGATACCCTTCATCACCGAGGAGATATGGCATACCGTGCTCGGACACGAGGATACGATAACCTACGAAAAGTGGCCCGAATTCGACGAGGCGAAGTGCGGCGAAGATACATTTGAATACGCCGTGCAGATAAACAGCAAGATAAAGACGAAGATAAATATCCCCGTCGATATGCCCAACCCCGAGATAGAGGAGCTCGTAAAATCCAATGCCGAAATAGCTCCCCTCATCGAGGGCAAGGCAATAAAGAAGTTCATCATCGTGCCCAAGCGCCTTATAAACATAATAGTTTAAAACGACTCTATTATATAGTAAACAGACGGCCTGCCGCACCACATGTGCGGCAGGCCGTCTCCTCGTTTGCGGCTTTTGCCGCAAACGAGGATATAAATTTTTACATAGTAAAAACGCGGAGAAAATACTTCCTCCGCGCTCGTTTTTAAATTGCGTTATCAGAGAGTTTCAAGCACTTTGGCAATGTCGCCAACGGTCTTGATTTCGGCCACCTTATCTTCGGGTATGGTCTTGCCGGTCTTTTCTTCGAGGCCCATAAGGAGCTCTACCACGTCAAGCGAATCGGCGCCGAGGTCCTTGATGATATCGGTATCTGCCGTTATGGTAGAGGGATCGACGTCGAGCTGTTCACCGAGCATCTTAGCTATTTCTTCCAACATAAATCGTTATCCTCCGAGTAATTTCATTGCAAATAAATTTTACAATATGATGTAATAATTGTCAAGTTAATTTGTGATTTTTTTTACCTGCTTGAGCGACAGGCCTATGCGCTGCTTCTTTACGTCCACGCTGATGACCACCGCTTTTACCTGCTGGCCCACCTTGAGCACGTCGGAGGGGTGCTTTATATAGCGGTCGGTTATCTCGGAGATGTGCACAAGGCCGTCCTGGTGCACGCCGATATCGACGAACGCGCCGAAGTCAATGACGTTGCGCACTGTGCCGTCGACCACCATGCCGACGTGCAGGTCCTCTATTCCCATTATATCCTTGCGCAGCTTGGGTGCGGGGAGGCTGTCGCGTATGTCCCTGCCCGGGCGCAGCAGCTCGGTGACGATGTCGCGCAGGGTGGCGACGTCGAGCCCGGCGTATTCCGCGGCCTTCTGTTCGCCGAACGCCTTTACCTTTTGCGGCAGCTCGGCAAGCCCGCCCGCCTTTACGTCCTCCTCGCTGTAGCCGAAGAGCTTTAACAGCTTTTGGGCCTTTTCGTACGACTCGGGGTGCACGGCGGTATTGTCGAAGATGTTGTCGCCGCCGGGTATGCGCAAAAAGCCCGCGCACTGCTCATACGCCTTTTCGCCCAGCCTCTTTACCTTTAAAAGCTGCGAGCGGCTGGTGAATTTGCCGTTGCTCTCGCGGTAGGCAACTATATTTTTTGCAATGCCCGAATTTAAGCCGGCCACGTGCTCCAAAAGGGAGGCGCTTGCCGTGTTGAGGTCTACGCCCACGCTGTTCACGCAGTCCTCCACCACGCCGCCGAGGGCGGAATCGAGCCTCTTTTGGTCGACGTCGTGCTGATACTGCCCCACGCCTATCGACTTGGGATCTATCTTTATAAGTTCGGCAAGCGGATCCTGCAACCTGCGCGCTATCGATATGGCCGAGCGCACGTTGAGGTCGTAGTCGGGGAATTCCTCCGCGGCAAGCGGGCTGGCCGAATATACGCTGGCGCCCGCCTCGTTTACCACCATGTAGCTCACGTCGCGATCGACTTCCTTCAGTAGGTCGGCGACGAATATCTCCGTCTCCTTGCTCGCCGTGCCGTTGCCTATGGCTATCATATCCACGCCGTATTTTTTAATGAAGTTTTTGATTATCTTTTTGGCCTCTTCAATGCGGTTGAACGGCGGAACGGGATAGATTACCGAAGTTTCGAGCACCTTGCCCGTCTCGTCCACCACGGCGACTTTGCAGCCCATTCTGTAGCCGGGGTCGAGCCCGAGCGCCACCTTGCCCTTTACGGGAGGCTGCAAAAGCAGCGGGCGGAGGTTTACTTCAAACATCTTTATGGCCTGTTCGCCCGCACGCTCCGAGAGGGCCGAGCGCACTTCGCGCTCTATCGAGGGCTCTATGAGCCTGTCGTAGCCGTCGTCGGCGGCCTCCTTTATAAGCTCGGCGCACGCGCCCGTAGAATGTACGTATTTTGCCGCACACACGCGCTTTGCAAGGTCGGGGTTAAAGTATAATTTTACTTTGAGGCACCCCTCCTTTTCGCCTCTGTTCACGGCGAGCACGCGGTGATTTTTTATTTCGGGCACAATCTCGGCATAGTCGGCATACATTGCGTATGTCCCCTTGCCGTCGTCGTTTACCATCTTCGACTGCAGCTCCCCGTGATTTTCAAAGAGCTCGCGCAGTTTCTTTCTGAGTTCGGCGTTGTCGGAGATTATTTCGGCGATTATGTCCTTCGCGCCGTTTATGGCCGACTGCCTGTCGGGCACGCCCTTCTCCTCGTCTATGTATTTGTCCGCCTCGGCGTAGGGGTCGCCCTCCTGGGCGAGAATGAAGTCGGCAAGCCCCTGAAGGCCGCGCTCTATGGCGATGGACGCCCTCGTCTTCTTTTTCTGCTTGTAGGGGCGGTAGACGTCCTCTACTTCTGTGAGCGTAAGGCAGCCCTCTATGGCGGCCTCTATCTCGTCGGTCATCTTGCCCTGGTCGGTGATAGATTTGCGCACTTCCTCCTTGCGCTTCTCAAGGTTTTTGAGATATTCGTATCTGTCGACGAACTGCCTTAAAACCTGGTCGTCGATGGCGCCCGTCATCTCCTTTCTGTAGCGCGCGATGAAGGGTATCGTATTGCCTTCGTCGAGCAGCGCTATTATGTTTTTGGTGTAGTCGGGTTTGAGACTGAATTCGGAAGTAAGTTGGTTGATGATGTCCATGATAAAATCTGCCCTGTAAAAATTAGTTAAAGTTAAACTTTTTTCATATCCGGCCACAAGGACCGCATAAAGATCAAGGCCCGCCGCCATTTATGCCTGCCTCTTAAAATATGCCGCGCCCGTGGCCTTGCTCTGTCTATTTTAAATAAAATCGGCAATTAAGTCAATACTTTTTCAAAATTTTGTTGTCGGCAAAATTTCGCGCCGTGCGCGGGCAAAGTTTTGCGAAACTATTTCTTTGAACGCAGCGCCTTGAGCTCCGCCTTGCGCTCGTCGCTGACGCGGAAGCTATCGCACGCCTTAGAAATTGCCTTATTTTTGACAGTTATGTCACACATAGTACTTCGCAAATAGCCTAAACCAGCTTCGTAGTGCTTGATAAGCACCTCGGCAAGCAGCCACGCCGCACCCATCATCACATAGTATTTATCGGGACGGCAGTTTGTGATACTGGCAAAAATAAAGCTTAAGTATTCCTCCTCCACATAGAAGGAAAGAAGCGTTGTAAGGGCAAACCTGCGGGCAAACTCGCCGTCGTTGTAATAGCCCTCCCCTGCGGCGAGATACCTCTTTATGTATGGAACAAACTCCTCTCTGTGCGTTTTGATGCACGCCGGCGAAAAGCAATCGCACAGCGCCCAGTCGGTGAGAAGGCGAACACAGCCGTCGCAGACAGTAATAAACTGCTCATACGGCATAAACGCCGCCACCGAAAGCTTTAGGAACACCACCTCGTAATACTCGTTCGGAAAAGCAGAGAGGCTGCAAAACTCCGCCCTATACTTTTTTGCGAGCTTTCTTAAAGCGGGCGTGCGGACGCCGAGCACAGTAAGCTTGTCATCGTTAAAAAGTTTGCTCTGAAAGGCGGCAAACTTCTCTTCGGAGAGCGCTTTGAGTTCGTCTAAAAGTGCGTAATATGTGATCATGGTCTCACCAAAATGTATTTCACTTAAAAACTTTATCGAGCGCCGCGCGCCACTCCTCCTCGCTGCACCGCGTATTCGCGGGGCTGGTAGAAGGAAGCTTTATATATGGCACGGCGCAATCCGGATAGTACTTTTTAAAAATTTCAAACGCCTTGCCGCCGTTTAAAATGATGAGCTCTATCGGGCTTTGCGAGAGCACCCTGTCAAGGTCGGCCACCTTGTAGTCCCTTATCGAAGAGTCGCTCGAGCCCACTATACTGCATTCGGTGACGATGTCCCACAGGGCAATATTGCTGCGGCGCAGAAACTGCTTTTTGCCCTCGGTGCTTTTAGGGATATCATCGCCGAAGTAAGAACAGATTATTCTCCAAAAGCGGTTCTGCTTGTTTCCGTAATAAAATTCCACCTCGCGGCTCTTCACCGAGGGGAAGCTGCCGAGGATGAGAATACGGCTGTTTTTATCGAAAACGGGCTCAAAACCGAGCTTTATGTCACACATAGTACTCTATATTTGCAGCGGCTTGTCCAATTTGCCGACCACCGCCGCCGACATGCGCGACTCATCGAAGTTGGCGTCGATGGCATTGAACACGTCCTCTTTAGTAACTGCGTTCACGCGGTCTATGCGCTCCTCGAAGTTATACAGCTTGCCGCTGTATAAGAGCTCCTTGCCGTATAAGAGCATCTGCGAGCTCGTGCTCTCCTGCGCAAAGATAGACGAAGCTTTAAGTTGCTCCTTGCCACGAACGAACTCCTCCTCCGTTATATCCTTGCGTTTTATATCCTCTATGCACTTATAAACAGCCTCTACCGACTTTATATAATTTTCGGCGTTCACGCCCGCATACACGACGAGCGTGCCCGTTTCGGCATATGAGGTGTTGTAGGAATATACGGTGTAGGCAAGTCCGAGCTTTTCGCGCACAGTCTGAAAGAGGCGCGAGCTCATGCTGCCGCCCAAAACGGAGTTCATGACGAGCGTTGCGTCGTACAGCTCGTCGTAGCGCTTGACCGAGGGGTAGCCTACGGCGAAGTGTATCTGCTCTATGTCCTTGTGCCTTATAAGCGAGCCGTGATTTAAGTTTACCACGACCTGCCTCTCCTCCTTCTTCGAGGCGGGAATATCCGAAAAATACTTCTCGGCGAGTTCATCGGCAAAATCGAGGTCGATATTGCCCGCCATGGCGATGACGATATTATCGGTCGTGTAGCGCTTTTTCATGTATGCGGCGATATCTTCGCGCGTAAAGCCGCTCACGTTGCTCCTCGTGCCGAGTATGTTCCTGCCGTAGCCCGCCCTGCCGTAGTAGGCTTCGCCCAAAAGGTCGAGGCAAAGATCGTCGGGCGTGTCCTCGTTCATGTTTATCTCCTCGATGACGACGCCCTTTTCGCGCGCCATCTCCTCGGGAGGGAAAACGCTGTTCAAAAAGAGGTCGGAGAGGATCTCGAACGCCTTACCTGCGTTTTCTGTGGTGGACTTGGCATAGTAGCAGGTGATGTCCTTGCCGGTAAAGGCATTCATCTGCGCGCCTATCCTGTCCATCTCGTCGGATATGGCAAAGGCCGAGCGCTTTTGCGTGCCCTTGAACATCATGTGCTCGATAAAGTGAGAGATGCCGTCTTCGCTGTCGGTTTCAACGCAAGCTCCCGTGCCGACGAGCACGCCCATGGATACCGACATAAGCCCCTCCATGCGCTTTACCACAAGCCTGATCCCGTTTTTTAGCGTCTTATAATGTACCATTTATTCTCCTAAACTGTACGAAACCGTACAGGCGGCAAGGCCGCAATTTCTTATGTAGTTCAAAATTACAGGCAGCGCCTGCACGGTGCTGCTCGTGGGATGCATGAGCACAAAATCGCCCGCCGCAAGCCCCTTTGTAGCGCGCGAAGCTATAAGCGCCGCGTCGCTGTCGCGCCAGTCTATCGTATCGCGGCTCCACATTATCACCTTTAACCCGAGTTCGAGGCAGGCGCTCACCGTATAGTCGCAAAATGCGCCTGAAGGCGGAGCAAAGAGCGCTATCTTTTGCCCGCTTATCATCTCTAAAAGCCTTACGCTTGGCGAAATTTCAGCGACGTTCTCCTCGTATGAGAGCGCCGAGTGGTCGCGGTGAAAATAGCCGTGACTTGCCAGCTCATGCCCGCGCGATGAGATCTCGCGCACGCAGTCGACGTTGTCGTCCGCCCAGCAGCCGCCTATAAAAAAGGTGGCCTTTGCGCCGTATTCATCGAGAATATCGAGTATGCGTTCCACCTCGTCGGCGCCCTGATATACATTGAACATCAGGCTCACGCCGTCATTCGATTCGGAGCGATAAAACACGTTATTGTCGCCGTCGGAGACGGTCACGGCGCTGCCGCCCGCAAACCCCACCACGGCGGTGACGACTATTATGGCGCAGATGAGCAGGTTGGTCACAATTACTACAACTTTGTTCTTCAACAGTTTACCCCTAAAAAGCCGATACTATTTATATAATATTAGTCGCGGGGCAAATTATTGACTGCCTTAAAATTTTGTTTGGCAACAAAAAAAGCAAAGTTTATGTTTATTATGTGTTTTTGATTTCTATTTAAGTTTTATGAATGTAACGCCCGTTTCGCCCTCGCCGTATTTGCCCGAACGGAAACTTTCGACGTTTTTGTGCCTTTTTAAGTGCTCGGCTATGGCCTTGCGAAGTTTGCCCGTGCCGACGCCGTGTATCACCTTTATCTCCTCCAAGTTATCGGTGACGGCGCGGTCGATAAAGTTATCCACCTCGTAGAGCGCCTCCTCCACCGTCATTCCTATGACGTTTATTTCAAGCACGGGCGTGGAAGGGGCTATCTTGCGGACGACGCGCACGTTATTTTCAGCCTTTTGCTGCCGGTTGTTTTCTATTATAAGAAGGTCTGCCGGCTTGCAGCGCATCTTCATGCTGCCGCACGCGACCTCGGCCTCGCCCTTTGACGATATGGCGAGCACCTCGCCCTCCGTCTGCATGGGCTTTACAAACACTCTGTCGCCTGCGTGCAGGTCGTCCTTCGTGGCCTGGCGGTAAGAGGGCGCCTGCCTCTGCGGCGCGTCCTCCGACTTGAAGGCGGCGTCCTTGATCTTGTTTTTAAGAGTGCGCGCCTTGATGAGGTCGGCCTCGGTTATCTCTGACTTTTTGAATATCTCCTCTATCTCGGAGAGCAGTTCCTCCGCCTCTGCCGCGCGCTCGTTTATTATGCGGCGGCTCTCGGCCTTGGCGTTGTTCAGAAGCTTTGCGCGCTCGCGCTCCAAAGCGTCGGCGCGGCTCTCGGCAAAAGCTATCTTATCTTTGAGCTCGGCGCGCAGCGCCTCGTTTTCGGAGACGAGTTGCTCGGCCTTTACCCTGCTGTCCTCCGCGCTGCGCACGATATTTTCAAACGCGCGGCCGCCCTCGGAGAGGTAGGAAACGGCCCTGTCCAAAATATCTTCGGGCAGACCCATGCGCCTGCATATGGCAAGCGCGTTGCTCGAGCCGGGCATACCTATCTTTATGCGGTAGAGCGGCTTCAACGTCGCCGAGTCGAACTCCATGCTGGCGTTCTCAATGCCCTTTGCGCCGAAGGCAAATTCCTTTAAGGCGGTGAAGTGCGTGGTAACTATGCCCTTGCAGCCGGTTGAGAGCAATTTTTCCACCACCGCCCTCGCCAGCGCCTGGCCCTCGTCGGGGTTGGTGCCGCCGCCCGGCTCGTCGATGAGCACGAGGCTGTATTCATTGACGCCGTTTACTATATCTATGATATTTCTTATGTGCGAAGAAAATGTGGAGAGGTTCTCCTCTATGCTCTGACTGTCGCCCAGGTCGCAGAATACGTTGTCGAACACGCCCACGGCGCTGCCCGACGCGGCGGGAATATACAGCCCGCACGCCGCCATCAGGCAAAACAGGCCCACCATCTTTAAGGTTACCGTCTTGCCGCCTGTATTTGCGCCGCTGAGGAGCAAGAAATTATAGTCGGCGCCCAGCTCCACGCTTACGGGCACTATCTTATCTTTGTCGATGAGAGGGTGCCTGCCCTTGATTATATCTATATGTCCGCGCCTGTTCACGTCGGGCTTTACCGCCCTCACCGCGTAGGCATATTGAGCGCGCGCATAACAGAAGTCAAGCCCGACGAGTATCTCCTCGTCGTCCCTGAGCTTTTGCGCGATGGCGCCGAAGCGCGCCGAAAAGTTCTTTAATATGCGCTCCACTTCCTCTCGCTCGTCGAGGGTGAGCGCGATGAGCTCGTTGTTCATCTCGAGCACATATTCGGGCTCGATGAAGAAGGTGGCGCCCGTCTGCGAGCGGTCGTGCACGAAGCCGCGCACTCTGTTTTTATACTCCGCCTTTACGGGGATAACAAAGCGGTCGTTGCGCATGGTGACGGTGGCGTCCTGCAAAAACGCCGACGTGGGGCCGGTGATGTATTCGGTGAGCTTGGAGCGTATGCGCGCGTTGAGCGCCTTAATTTTACTGCGTATATCAAACAGCTTTTCGCTGGCATGGTCGTTTATCTCGCTGTCGGAAATAATGGCAAAATCTACCTCTTCCTCGAGGCGGCTGTCGTAATACAGGCGCGAGCAGTCGGATCTGAGCAGCACTATATCGTCGCCCGCAAGCGAGAACACCGAAGTCTGCGCAATGCGCGCCGAACGGTTGAGCGCGTTCACCGTTTTGAGCTCGCCGCAGGAGAGCGCGCTGCCCTTTTGCGCGCGCGAAAGCAGCTCGTCGGCGTCGTCGAAGTACTCCACGCCCGAAACTCCCGCCTTGAAGAGCAGCTTATCGGCCTCCTCCGTGCGGGAGAGCCTCTCGCGCACCTCGGCAAGGTCGGAGGACGGCAGACTCGACATTATGAGCGCCTTTGTGGGAGCGAGCACGGCGTATTCGGCACACTTTGCAAGCACCTTATTGAGTTCAAGTTTTTCGAAAAATTGACAGTTCATATCTGTATGTAACGGGCGCAGAGCGCGCCGCAATATGGCAAAATTATATGTATTCCGGCGGCAGCGGTTGGCCGCATATATTCCGCCCACGCCGCAATTTTTTACGATAAATTGTAATTTTATCGGCTCGGGCGGCGCAATTAAGGCTTTACAGTACGGGCGAGTTGAAGTGCCCGCGCGTTATCTCCCCGAGCTCTTCTCTTATATTTTTGCCCTCCGCAAGTTCGCGCGATATGAGCGCGCCGTTTAAAAGGGTGCAGTCGCACAGCCTCACGTGGGCGTTGTCGGCGCAGAGGTTTGCGCAGTTATACAGCTCGAAGCGGCAGGACGAGAGCTCATACCGCCTTAATGGGAATTTTCTGCCGACTTCGTCGGTGAGAGTGTACTCCCTGCGCCTGTCGCAAGTTTTGCAGGTGCGGCCGAACGGGCAATAGATAAGGTCCATCACCTTTATGCCGCCGACGGAGAGTATAAAGCCGTTGTGCGCGCGCAGCAGGGCGCACTCTCCCGCAGTAAGCTCCTTTGAAAGGCAAAAATATTTTGTGTTTTGTGCAAGGAAATTTGCCGCAATTGTGTTGGCTACGTTATAGCCGATGCCTGCAAAGAGCGGTTTGTTGAGCTCGCGCGCAAGCGCGATACCGTAAAAGCCCTCGCAGTATATGCCGTCGAACGGCGCGCAGACCGCTTTAAGCTTTTCTATCTCATTGCCGCTTAAAAATGCCGGCAGATAGATATACTTTTCGCCGCCGAAATCTTTGACGAGCGGCGCAAGGTCGGCAAAGTAGTTATCCGGCTTTAAGATGCCTATATCGGCGCGCACGCCGTTAAGATCGGAGCAGATGACGGCCGTTAAATCATTTTGCGCGCAGGTGACCTCGGGCACGGCTATCTCGCCCTCGGCGGGGAAGTGCTCCTTGAAAGTTATGTGCGCGATAAAATTTTCGTAGGCCTCCCTGCGGAAGGCATTGAGCGCCGCCATATTCATGAAGGGCGCGCCCTCCACCTGCACGTTGCCGAATATCACCTTGAAAGGCAGCTCACCCACCTTGCGGAAGCAGGTGATGATATCCTCCTCGTTGAGCGGCCTGTTCTGCGCCCTTTCAAGTTTTTGCCTGCCGACGTATTCGCAGCCGTTGATGCTTACGAGCGGATACTCTCCCTCGCAGAAGCGGGCGAAGATATCGGCCGTAAGCAGCCGCCTTTTTGAAAGCAGACGCTGATTAAGCGAAGTATCGGTGGTTACAAACACCTTGTCGCCGTTTTTAAGGCGCTTTGTTGAACCCAAGTAAAAGCCGCCGCGGCAGTCGCCGTCGTAAACGGCGCCGCACACCTCTTTGCCCGAACGCAATATTTTGAACCCGTCGCCCTTTACAAAGCGCGCCGGACTTTCGCACAGGGCGCGGCCGCCCGCTATCTTTACCGTGCCGACATATTCGCCCATATGCCCCTGCACGGCGGGAGAGAGAAAGCTCTTATCCTGGCCGAAGGCAAGTCCCCTTGTATAGTTGCCGCGGTTGTAGGTGCGTTTTAACGCCGAGAGGTCGCCCTCGCCGCCGCTTAAAATGCTCTTGTAGTAGTCCACGGCCGCCGCAACATATTCGGGGCGGCGCATGCGCCCCTCTATCTTGAAGGAATATACGCCCGCCTCTTTAAGTTTTATTATATTTTCACCCGCGCACAGGTCTGAGGGCGAGAGCCGGTATGCCCTCTCCTCAAACCCGCTGCGGTCTATCGAATACAGCTTTCTGCAGGGCTGCTTGCACCGCCCGCGGTTGCCGCTGTTTCCGCCTGCAAACGACGAGAGATAGCACTGCCCCGAAAAGCAGGTGCACAGCGCGCCCTGCACGAACACTTCCGTTTCGATTATATCGGTTATCTTTTGTATGTCTTCAAACGCCGTCTCTCTGGCAAGGATCACGCGCGAAAAGCCGAATTCCTTTGCAAGGCGCGCGCCGTATTCGTTGCATACGCCCGCCTGCGTAGACAGGTGCAGCACCATCTGCGGAAAGGCCTCGTGCACGGCCCTGCCCAAAAAGATATCCTGCATTATTATTGCGTCGGCGCCCGCGTTCCACACCTCGCAAACCGAGGATAAAAAGGAGCTCACCTCGCTCTGTTTTACCAGCGTGTTCATGGCGACGTGCACCTTCACGCCGAATATCGCGGCATAATTTATTATCTCTTTTAATTGCGACAGGTCGAAATTATCTGCCGAGGAGCGCGCAGAAAACTGCTTTAAGCCGAGGTATATGGCGTCCGCCCCGCTGTTTATGGCGGCGAGAGCGCTGTTTTTATCGCCCGCAGGGGCTAATATTTCACACATAGTACTATGCAAACCCGTATTTTTTGATAACGTGCGCCACTCCGCCCTCATCGCACGAGGGGCAGATGTCGTCGGCAAACTTTTTGAATTCCTCAACGCCGTTGGCAACGGCTACACCCACGCCCGCCGCCTCTATCATGGGAAGGTCGTTCAGGTTATCGCCTATGGCGACGGTATTTTCGATTGGTATGCCGTAGTGCGCGGCGATGTACCTCAAAGCCTCACCCTTGTCATCGCCCTTGGGCGATACCTCTACCAGCACGGCCGCGCTGTAAGTGACTTCATACCTATCACCCAGCTCCTCTATAAGATAGTCGTAGAGAGCGCGCTTTTTATCCGGCATGACTACGCTGACTATCTTTTGGCAATAGAGCTTATTTTGCGCCACAAAGTCCGACATGGGTCCGCTTATGTGGCGGGCGGTTATGCCGGTTATCTTTTCATACATGGTGAGCAGCTTGTCGTCCGCGGGCAGGGTGGTATACATCACATCGTCGGCATAGGCGTTTATCGCCTCGCCGCGCCGCTCGAGCGTCTTGCATATCTCCACCGAATCCTCCACGGCAAAGCCGCCGTTGCGTATCAGCCTGCCGCTCTCTATATCGGCTATAACGGTGCCCTGATATGCCGCCACAAGCCCCTTTAAGCCGAGGGCGCGCACTTGCGGAAGTATGGAGACGAGCATCCTGCCCGTGCATACTGCAAATATGCCGCCCGCCGAAACGTAGCTTGCTATCGCCTCGCGCACCTCGTTTGGCACAGTCTGGGTCGTTGTTAAAAGCGTTCCGTCGAAATCGGAAACTATAAGTCCGCACTTTATCTTCATAATTTCTCGTTAAAATAGTCGTATATAGTTTTTGCAAGCGCGGGACCTATGCCCTCTGTCGTGGAGAGCTCCTCCGGGCTTGCCGCCATTATCTTATCTATCGTGCCGAAGCGCTCCATAAGCGCCGCCCTCTTCTTTTTGCCCACGCCCTCTATCTCCGAGAGCACGCTCTCCAAATTGCGCTTGGAGTGCAGGTTTCTGAAGTAGGTTATGGCAAAGCGGTGCGCCTCGTCCCTTATCCTCTGCAGCATCTTGAGGGCATAGTCGCGGTGGTCTATCTTTACGCTCTCGTCGGAGTTTAAGGTGAACACCTCCTCCTCGCGCTTGGCGAGAGATATCAGCTCGATATCCGATATGCCCATGCCGTCGAAGATCTCCTTCACGGCGGAGAGCTGCCCCTTGCCGCCGTCGATGATGATGAGGTCGGGTTTGGCAAAGCGCTCCTCCTCTTCGGTGCCCAGTTTTGACAGCCTGCGCTTTAACACCTCCTGCAGGGAGGCAAAGTCGTTTGCGCCCTCAACGGTCTTTATGCGGAACCTGCGGTAGCTGCTCCGCTCTGCCTCGCCGTCGACAAACACCACCATTGAGCCGACTTTATCGACGCCGCTTATGTTGGAAATATCGTAGCACTCCATGCGGCGCGGGTATTTATTCAGCCCGAGCAGCGATTGCAGCCGCCTGCAGGCATTCACAGTCATGTCGTCCTTGTGCTTTATCTTGTCGATAGATTTTTCGAGGTAGTCGCGCGCGTTCTCCTGCGCCATGGATAAAAGCTGCGCCTTTACGCCCTGCTTGGCAAAGGTTATCTTTACAGCTTTATCGTACTTCTCCTTGAAAAACTCCTCCAGAAGCTCCCTCTCGCCCTCCAGACAGCTCTCGGTTATTATCTCGGCAGGGGGGAGCCTGTCGGCATAGTACTGCGTTATAAACTGCGAGAGCGCCTCCGAATCGGAGGAATGGGCGTCCTCCAAGGCGTAGCTCGTGCCGCCCTGCATTACGCCCTTGCGCGTTATGAGCACGTTTACCGCCGAATATAGGTTGTTTGTGGTATAGGCTATTATGTCGGCATCGAGGAAGTTTGAAAGCGAAGTTATCCTGCGAGCCTCGAGCTTGGAGAGCATCTCTATCTTGTTGCGGTAGTCGAGCGCGAGCTCGAAATTTTCACCCGCCGCGGCAGAGAGCATCTTCTCCTTTAACAGCGCCTCGGCGTCCTTATAGTTGCCCTCGAGGAAGTTTACCGCCCTCTTTACGCAGGCTGCGTACTCCTCCTTTGTGCACTTGTGCGCGCAGGGCGCAAGGCAGCGGCCTATGTGGTAATTGAGGCACTCGCGCTTAGGTTTAACCCCCATCGCCGTGTGGCACAGCCTTATCTGAAAGGTGAGCTGAAGTATCTCTAAGATGTCGCGGTAGCTTACGCCGCCCATATAGGGGCCGTAGTAGCGCGCGCCGTCCTTTTTTACCCTGCGGGTGACGTAAAAGCCCGGGAAATCGTCGTGCAGGTCCACCCTTATATAGGGGTACGTCTTGTCGTCCTTTAAAAGTATGTTATATTTGGGCTTGTATTTTTTTATCAGGTTATTTTCAAGCGCAAGCGCGTCGCGCTCGGTCTTGGTGATGATGTAGTTGAAATCGGCGATGTTCTCCACCATTCGCATCACCTTGTCGGGCTTGGGCGAGGAGTGAAAATACTGCCTCACGCGGTTCTTCAAAACGCGCGCCTTGCCCACATAGATGACGTTGGAGTACTTATCGAGCATTATATATACGCCCGGGTTATCGGGCAGAAGTTTTAGTTTTTCCCTGATTATATCCATATATCCGCAAGCTTGTAACTCTTTAACAATTATAGCACATATGCGCACGTTTTTGCAATATTAACCGCTCAAAAAACGCGCAAAAAACGCACTTTATTTGCGCGCAATATGCGCGCGCCGCCCGTGCATTGTTTTTTATTTTAAGGCCGCGGAGAAAACTTCTCCGCGGCCTTAAAATTCAATGCCCCAAAAACTCCACGCCCTTCAACATTACGTCGTTCACCGTGTCGTTGACGAGGCTGTAAAAGATTATCTTTCCGTAGCGCTCGCTCTTTACTATGCCCAGATTTTTGAGCAGCCTGAGCTGGTGGGATACGGTGGTCTGATTTATCCCGAGCACGCGCGAGAGGTCGGTCACACACATCTCCGAGATGGCCAGCGCCGAGAGCATCCTCACGCGGGTGCTGTCGGCAAACACCGAAAAGAAGCAGACTATCCCGTCCAGAACATCCCCCTCAGGCACGTATTCCTTAATAAGTTCTTTTGTGCGCCTGTCGAGCAGCATTGTATCTTCCTGTATAACATCCTGCATATCGCGCCTCCGCAAATAAAGAATACGGGGCAGACGGGCACAAGTCCGCCTGCCTCGATTAAATTATAACTTTACGTATGCAGATATGTCAAAATGTATTATTGGCGTATGCTGTCACAAATTATGTAACTTTGTCATTTGCACTCAACAGAAGTTACCTTATAGCCTGCGTCCTCTACCGCCTTTTTTATCTCCTCTTCGGAGAGGGGCTCGCGCGAGCGCATAACGGCAAGGTTCTTTTTGAGCTTTACGTCGGCGCTGACTACGCCGTGCACCGTGGAAAGAGCCTTTTCAACGCGGCTTGCGCAGTGTTCGCAGCACATACCTTCGATGTTTACTATGGTCTTCATATATCCGTCCTCCGATCTATCTTTATCAGAACTTTTTTCTGATTTTTTATCAGTTGCAACGCCGGCAGGGCACGCGCCGTTGCAGGCGCCCCTGTGCGTGCGCTTGTTTTTGAACCTGAGCAGCCTGAGCGCGTTGAATACGACGAACAGCGAGCTTAAGCACATGCATAAGGCGGCGATCATGGGATTGAACGTAAAGTTTGCCCATGCAAACACGCCCGCCGCAACGGGTATCATTATTACGTTATAGATGAACGCCCAGAACAGGTTTTCCTTTATATTGCGCACGGTGGCCTTGGAGAGCTCGAACATGTCGTCCAGCGTGCGCAGGTCCTCGCTGACGAGTACTACGTCGGCCGAATCTATGGCGACGTCGGTGCCGCTGCCTATGGCTATGCCCACGTCGGCCTGCTTCAGTGCGGGCGAATCGTTTATGCCGTCGCCTATCATGGCAACGTTGCCGCCCACCTGCTGCAGGTTGGTGACTGCGCGCAGCTTATCTTCGGGCATTACTTCCGACATGAAGTCGTCGATGCCCACGCTCTCGGCTATGGCCATGGCGGTATTCTCTTCGTCGCCCGTAAGCATGGCGACGCGCATCTTTCTGTCTTTGAGCAGCGCCACGGCCTCCTTGCTGCCCTCCTTTAAGGTATCGGCAACGGCAATGAGGGCAAGCACGCGGCTGCCGTCGGCAAGGTAAATGACCGTCTTGCCCTGCTTTGAAAGGCCGAGCGCCGACTGCCTTACTTCCTTGGTCATGCCAGAACCGGCAACTAACTTTTCGTTGCCGAGGTAGTATTTTGTGCCGTCTACGCTCGCCACGGCGCCCTTGCCTACTATATACTCAAAGGACTGCGTCTGTGCGCCCTCCTGAACATAGTCGACTATGCACTTTGCGAGCGGGTGGTTGGAATTTTTTTCTATGCCGCAGGCTATCGAGAGCACCCTCTCTCTGTCTGCGCCGAATGTGATGACATCTGTCACTCTCGGCTTGCCCTCGGTGAGCGTCGCCGTCTTGTCGAGCAATACGGCGTTTACGTCGCACACCTTTTGCAGGCTCTCTGCATCCTTATACAGTATGCCGAGCGAAGCCGCCTTGCCGGTGGCAGTCATTATGGCGACGGGCGTAGCCAGACCGAGCGCGCACGGGCAGGACACCACGAGCACGCTTATGGCATACGTCACGCAGTGCTCGGGCACGAACGCGCCGTCTATCATCAGCCATATTGCAAATGTGAGCAGCGCTATCGCCGTAACTACCGGCACGAATATGCCCGCGACCTTATCGGCAAACTTCTGTATGGGCGGCTTGGAGGCGCCCGCCTCGCGCACCATCTTTACTATCTTCGAAAGGGTGGTATCGGCGCCTATCTTCTGTGCGCGCATCTTGATAACGCCGCTCTTGTTGAGCGCCGCCGAAGTCACTATGTCGCCCACGGTCACTTCCACGGGCAGGCTCTCGCCCGTTATGGCCGACTTATCCACGAAGGTGCTTCCCTCGGTTATTACGCCGTCGACGGGGATATATTCGCCCTGCCTTACTATGAGGATATCGCCCACGGCGACCTCGGATACGGGCACCTCCACCTGCTTTCCGTCTACTTCCTTCAATACCCTGTCGGGGGCGAGCTTTAACAGCTTTTCTATCTCGCTGCCAGTGCGGTGCTTGGACTTTTCCTCCAGCCACTTGCCCATGGTGACGAGCGTGAGTATGGTACCCGCAGACTCAAAATAGAGGTGCATGGCATACTCGTGCGCGGTCTCCGACGAGGGATCTATGAAGATGAGTATCATCAGCACGAAGGAATATATGAATGAAACTCCCGCGCCGAGCGACACGAGCGTATCCATGTTGGGCACCTTTTTGAACAGCGCCCTGGTGCCGCTTGTGAAGAATTTGAAGTTTACGCCTATTATCGCCGCCGTAAGTATGCACTGATAGAAGGCAAACCACTGCGGGTTTACCGAAGGATCCAAAAGGCCTATCGGCAACCCTATCATGTGCCCCATCGAGACGTACAGCAGGGGCACGAGTATGCACAGCGAGATGATAAACCTTATAAAGAGCTTTTTATCCTGCCTCACCTGCTTGCCCTGCGGCTGTTCGCCCTCGCGGAATATCCCGTAGCCGAGATCTTTCACCGCGTCGAATATCTGCTGTTCGGATACGGCGGACTCGTCGAAGTCGACTATCATGCACTTGCCCATAAGGCTGACTTCCACCGAGCTCACGCCCTCCATCTTTCCCACGACGCGCTCTATGCCCGACGAACACGCCGAGCAGGTCATGCCCGTCACGGCATAAGTGTTTTTCACCCTGCACCTCTACTTTTGCCGCCCGCCCTGCAGAAACCGGACGCGCGGCACTAATTCCTACTTTTTTTATATGATTTAATTATAGCCCTGCGGCACGTCGTTGTCAACACTTTTAACGCGCTTTGCGCGCGCAGGCATAAATTATCTGCAAGCGAAAATTTTACATGCCGCACGCCTCGGCCGACAGCCGCAGAAAACACATACACAAAAAGGCTCTGCCGCGCGGGCAGAGCCTTTTATAGCTTTATATTGAAATTACTTGTTCTTTTCGGCATTTGCAAGGATGTCTGCAAGCGAAGTGGAAACGGAAGCGCCCTCGCTCCAGCTGCTCATTTCGCCGTCGTCCTTTCTGGGAGCCCTGCGCCTTGCAGGCCTCTCCTCGCCGTCCTCGCGGGGTGCGCGGGGCTTGCGCTCTGCTTCGGGAAGAAGAGCCTTTATGGAGAGGTTCATCTTCTTGCCTGCGGGATCGAGAGCAACTATCTTGGCGTCTACCTCCTCGCCTACGTGAAGCACGCTTGCGGCGGACTCAATCCTCTCGTTGCTGATCTGGGATATATGAACAAGGCCGTCGATGCCCTTTTCAACCTCGACGAATGCGCCGAAGTCAACGAGCCTTACTACCTTGCCGTGAACGATATCGCCTACGGCATACTTCTCTGCAGCGAGATCCCAAGGCTGGGGCTGGAGCTGCTTGTAGCCGATGGATACCTTCTTGTTTTCCTTGTCTACCTTCAATACGAGGAACTTGTAGGTCTTGCCGATCTCAAGCACGTCGGTAACGTTCTTGATACCCGTCCAGGAAAGGTCGGAGATGTGTGCGAGGCAGTCGAAACCGTTTACCGATACGAATGCACCGAAATCTCTTACTCTCTCTACCTTGCCTTCAACTATGTCGCCTACATTTATCGAAGAGAAGAAAGCCTCTTCCTTGGCAGCCTTTGCGGCCTCGCGTGCGTCCTTCTCTTCCTGAAGGATAACGCGCTGGGAAGCGATTATTTCCTTTCTTCTGCTGTCTTTCTTTATCTCGAGCGCGCGGAGCCTCAAGGTCTTGCCCTCGTACTTGGAGAGGTCCTTAACATAGCCGGGACGGATCTCCTTTGCGGGAACGAATACCTGATAGGTGCCCATGTTGCCTACAAGGCCGCCCTTATTGTAGCCGGTGCAGGTGATAGAGAACTCTTTGCCTGCGGCTATCTCTGCGCTGAGTGCCTCCTCTTCCTGAAGGAGCTTTATCATCTTCTGGGAGAGCTTTAAAGAGGGGCGAAGTTCAACGACGAGCAGATCTATCTGTTCGCCTACTTTGCCTGCGTAATCGGCAGCATTGTATACTTCGCAGTCGAGCTCCTCCTTGGGAAGCATTATCTCCGACTTGGAGAAGGGAAGCAAAATCTTTATGCCCTCATCCGTAGCTTCGGATATGGTGGCCTTTACTATCTGCCCCTTCTTGAACTTCGACTCGCTGTCGATCTTGGCAACTACGGCGTCCATGGGGTTTGCGGGCTCTTCGGCCTTTACTTCCTCCACGGGTTTTACCTCTTCGGAAACAGCCTCTTCAGCGGGTGCTTCAACGGCTACTTCCTCGGTAGCCTTAACTTCTTCAGCCGCTTCGGATACGACTTTTTCTTCTTCGGCAGCTTCCGTTGCCTTAACTTCTGTGCTAACTTCTTCCATCTTTAAAAGAACCTCCCGGGTTTGGGCATCCGGGGTTGATGCCCCTGAAACGATACCTACATTTAAAAAATTTTTTAGTTTGGAATAGTCGAAATCTTCGGCGTTGGCCAGCCTGAACACGTGCGCGCACTTTTTGGAGGCTACCTCGAACAGCTTATTGGTGTTGCTGCTGTTGAGGCCGCCTATCACAAGCACGGCGTCGCACTTTTCGGCAATGCGCTCCGCCTCTGATTGACGTCCTATAGTAGTATAACAAATAGTTTTAAAAACGGCAACTGTTTTTTCACGTTGATTTTTTATATTTTCTATTATTTTTTCAAATTTTTCAACCGAAAAGGTCGTTTGGCTCACCACGCAGACGTCCTTTCCCTCGAGGTCGGGCAGGGGCGAACTTTCGGAATTTATCACATACGCCGAGTTGCCGCACCAGCCCTGCAACCCCATCACTTCGGGGTGGGTGGGCTCGCCGATTATAACTATCGCCTTGCCGGCCGAATACTGCTCGCTGACTATCTTCTGCGTTCTTCTCACAAACTCGCAGGTGCAGTCGAGTATCTCTATGCCCCGCCGCGCGCACTCTCCGTAGTAACTTTCGGGCACGCCGTGCGAACGGAATATGACGGTCGCGCCGTCGGGCACCTCCGAAAGGCTGTCGACCGACCTCACTCCCCGCCTTTTTATGCTCTCTATAACGTCGCTGTTGTGTATTATCTCGCCAAGCACATAGGTGTTCTCGCCGGCGTTCATTGCCGTGTCGACGGCGCGGCGCACTCCGCGGCAAAAGCCGCTGTTTTTTGCCAGAATGACGTTCATTTACCCGCTATACCTTTTGCCGTTTTACCTGCTCTTTTTTGCCCGTTTTGCCGCCTTTTTGGCCTCTTCGGCCTGCAAAAAGTCGGTCCTCGTCTTTACCATGATGTCCCTTATCCTCTTTTCGCAGTCGGCGATCTCCTCCTCGGTGAGCTTTTTGCCGTAATACTCGGGGAACTCGATGGGGGCGCCGTAAAATACGTGCGCCTTTTTGAAGAGCCGGGGAGCGTTTGACTGCACTATGGGAATTATGGGCGTGCGCGTCTTTATGGCTATCGCGGCAAAGCCGCCCTTGAAGGGAAGCATGTCGACGTTGTCTTTATTGCGCGTGCCCTCGGGGTAGATCATTATATTTTCGCCGTTTTTAAGGTATTTCATTGCCTGCATTATAGCCTTTACGTCCGTGCCCGAGCCGTCGCGGCTGACGGGTATGCACCTGCACTTGTTGCAGAACCAGCGCAGAAAGCCGTTTTCCCACAGCTCCCTTTTAGCCATAAAGTGCACGGGCTTTTTCATCGCCGAACACGGGTAGGCGACGTCAATCATCCTGAAGTGGTTGCACAGCAACACATACGGCCTGTCGTCATACTTCTTCACGGCGTCGTGCCTTTCGTATGGCAAGAATATTTTTATCACCTTTGCAACGAAGCGCAGAAAGGCAAACCAGCGCACATACGCCCTGTCGGCGCGGCGCTGCCTCTTCTGCTCTTTGAGTGCCGCCTTGTCAGCGGCCTTTTTGCCGCTTTCCGTTTGAGAATTACTATTTTCCATCAGATTTTTTCCTGTATCTTGCTCTTTATGAACTCGACCGCCTCTTCGGGAGTCATCGAAGAGGTATCGACTATCACGGCGTCGTCGGCGCACTTCAAGGGGGCTATCTCTCTCTCGCTGTCGCGCTTGTCGCGCTCGCGTATCTCTCTTATGATGTCGTTATACGAAACGTTGTATCCCTTTGCTCTGTCCTCGTCGTAGCGGCGCTTTGCGCGCACCTCTACGGAGGCGGTGACATAGAACTTGTGCTCGGCGTTGGGCAGCACGTTGGTGCCTATGTCGCGCCCGTCCATAACGCACGACATGGTGGCCGCTATCCTGCGCTGCATCTCCACCATCTTGCGCCTTACGAAGCCGTATGCCGAAACTTTGGAGGCGAGCTGCGAAATTTCCGGGCGGCGTATCTCCTCGGAGACGTCCTTGCCGCCGAGCAGCGTGACCTGCCTGCCGTCGCAGTACTCTATCTTAAGGTCTATGCCGTCGATGACCGCCCTTACCGCGCTCTCGTCGGAAAGATCGGCGCCCGCATTTACGCAGGCGAGGGCGCAGGCGCGGTACATGGCGCCCGTATCGAGATAGAGTATATTGAGCTCCTTTGCTAGCGTCTTTGCCGCAGTCGTCTTACCGCTGCCCGCGGGGCCGTCGAGAGCTACGACAAGTTTTTTGGTTATGTCGCGCCGCAGGTTTACGGCGCCGCGCAGATATACAGGCACGGGCTTTTGCTCTGTTTCGGCAAGCACCATCACCCTTATGCAGCGCTTTAAAGAGCCCGCTATGGGCGGTTCCAGCGACGAAAAGAGCGGGCAGCCCGCAAAACCCGCCTCTCTCGCCGCCTTGGCAGGATAGAACGAGGTTATGTCGGCAGTACTCGAAAACATTATGCACACGATATTTTCGGCCGTAAGCCCGTTTTTATCTCTTATCTCGGTGAGCAGTTCCTTTACCGCTCCCCTTATCTCTTCGGGAGAATCGGCCTCGGCCGTAGTCGCTCCGCGTATGGCTATCATATATTCCTCCGCAAGTCAGAATTTTTTATTATATATAAGTAAAATTATTTTTTATTGATAATGGCGTCAATCCCGGCCGCTGCACGGATATGCCTGCAAGCGGCACGCACGGCAAGTTTAAACCTACACAATATGCGGCTTATGCGCGAGCCGCGGCGCGCCCTGCGGCGTAGCCCGTCGAAAAGGCTATCTGCAGATTGAACCCGCCCGTGAAGGCGTCGCAATCGAGCACCTCGCCGCAGAAATACAGCCCCTTTACCTTTTTGCTCTCCATGGTTTTGGGGTCTATCTCCTTGAGATCGACGCCGCCGCTCGTCACCACCGCCTCTTCGAAGCCGCGCAACGATAAATAGAGCATATCAAAGTTTTTTATATTTGTCAACAGAGCCGAGCGCTCGGCCTTGGTGACCGAATTCACTTTTTTATGGGAAGGTATGCCGCACCGCGACAAAACGGGCGCTATCGCCGATACGGGAAGGAGCGCCTTCAAGCAGTTGGCGATGTCCTTGTTTTTATCGCCCTCGAAGTCGCGCAGTATGCGCGCGTCGAGCTGAGCCTCGTCGAGGGCGGGCTTAAAGTCGAGCACAAGCTTCACGCTCTCCGCCCGCTCTCTGTTTATAAGCGCGCTTGCGGTGAGAATGAGCGGCCCGGACGCACCGAAGTGCGTGAACTGCATCTCGCCGAACAGCTCCTTTTTCAGCTTTCCGCCGATAAACACTTTGAGCGCCACGTTTTTTAAAGAGAGCCCCTGCATCTGCTTATAGTAGTCGCCCCGCAGATTTACGCCGCACAGCGAGGGCACGGGCTGCACTATGTTGTGCCCGGCAAGGCGGGCAAATTTATAGCCGTCGCCCGTGGAGCCCGTCGAAGGGTAGCTCATGCCGCCCGTGCATACGATCACACTATCGAACGCAATCTGTCCGTTTTGGGTAATTATGCCACACATAGTACTATGCAAAATGACCAAATCTACAACTTCGGTATCAAATTTTATGTCTACTCCGGCGTTACGGCAATAATTTTCGAGGCACTTGGTTACGTCGCTCGCCTTGTCGGAGGCGGGAAATACCCTGTTGCCTCGCTCGGTTTTAAGGCGCAGCCCTCCCCTCTCCAAAAACTCCATGAGCGTGCGAGGAGGAAAGGAATACACGGCGCCCGTCAAAAATTTTGCGCCGTGCACGACATGAGTAAGATACTCCTGCGGTTCGCAGTCGTTAGTGACGTTGCACCTGCCCTTGCCCGTTATATATATTTTTTTGCCGCACTTGCCGTTCTTTTCGAACAGAGTGACTTCGGCACCCTCGGAGGCGGCAGCATAAGCCGCCATAAGCCCCGATGCGCCTCCGCCTATCACAGCAACTTTCATCTTCACCTTAAAAGGCGGGAGCCGATCTTGGCTCCCGCCGCTTTTATTTTTTATCTGTTATACGGGGTATACTCCCAATCCGTTCTTCGCCATGTCGTCGTCGACGCCCGTTTCGCGCGCCTTGCGCCATTTGAAGAAGTTTGTGGCTACCTCGGGGAAGAGGGCGTAACTGAGCACATCCTCCTCCTTTTCGTAATAGCCCGAATCTTTCACCTCTTTTGTGAGGTGCTCCATCTCGTCGCTGAGAAGGTCGGCCGGACGGCAGGTTATCGGCGTTTCGCCGTGCTCCTCGCATAATTTGAGCACCTCGGGCGAAACTTCGCCGGGCACCTTGCCGTATTTACCCAAAATGAGATCCTTGTACTGGGCTGTGAGCGTGTGGTATCTGCCCGAGAGCACGTTCCATACGGCCTGCGTGCCCACTATCTGGCTGGAAGGCGTTACGAGGGGCGGATAGCCGCAGTCCTTTCTCACAACAGGCACCTCCGCGAGGCACTCCATGAGCTTATCCTCTTTGCCGGCCGCTTTGAGCTGGCTTATGAGGTTGGAGAGCATGCCGCCGGGCACCTGATAGAGAAGAGTGTTTATATCTATCTTTCTCACCCTCGCCGAGAGGAAACCGTCCTTTTCGAGGCGATCGGCCACCTTTTTGAAGTGATTTACTATGGGCAGCAGCTTGTTTATGTCTATGCCCGTATCGTAGGGCGTGCCCTTGAGCGTTGCCACGAGCGGCTCGGTCGCGGGGTTGGAAGTACCGTTGCCGAGGGGCGAAAGCGCGCAGTCGACTATGTCGGCGCCCGCCTGAATGGCCATGAGATTTATCATGTCGCCCGTGCCCGTCGTGTTGTGCGTGTGCACATGTACCTTTGTTTCGGGGCGGAGCTCATCCTTTATCTGCTTTACCACGTCATACGCCGTAAACGGAAGCAGCAGGTTGGCCATATCCTTTATGCAGATATTGTCGGCACCCATGTCCTCCAGCGTCTTGGCAAGTTTTACAAAGTATTCGGTGGTGTGCACGGGGCTGGTAGTATAGGATATCGCCGCCTCACACACGCACTTGCCCGCGCCGTACTTCTTTATGGCCTTCATGGAAGTTTCGAGGTTGCGCACATCGTTGAGCGCGTCGAACACCCTTATAACTCCCACACCGTTCTCTATGGCCTTTTCGACGAACTTTTCAACGACGTCGTCGGCATAGTGACGGTAACCCAAAAGGTTCTGCCCGCGCAGAAGCATCTGTATGGGCGTCTTTTTAAGATATTTCTTTAAGTTTTTCAATCTGTCCCAGGGATCTTCGCAGAGATACCTAAGGCACGTATCGAAAGTCGCTCCGCCCCACGCCTCGAGCGAATAGTAACCTATATCGTCGAGCTGAGAGAGCACCGGCTCCATCTCGTCGAAGCGCATGCGCGTAGCCGCGAGCGACTGGTGCGCGTCGCGCAAAATGGTGTCGGTTATCATTACCTTGTGCGGAGCTTTGGTTTTTTCTGACATATAGCTTTACCCCTTAAATGACGGCCTTGCGCCGCGTAAAACTTAAACTTTGCGGCCGAAGCCGCGTTGAATTTAAATCAAGTAAAATATACCCATCGCCTTATGCAACGGCGCCCACGGTTTCAAGCGCGGCAGATACGGCGCCCACGTCGGCAAACGGCGTGAAGCATGCGAGCAGGAAGCCCGCGGCTATCGCAGACGCTATAACACCGGCGACGTTGGGCCCCATTGCGTGCATCAGCAGGTGGTTCTGAGGATCGTATTCCCGCCCGACGTCCTCAGATATTCGGGCAGCCATTGGCACGGCCGAAACGCCGGCGGAGCCTATCAGCGGGTTTATCTTGCCCTTTGTGAGCTTGCACATGAGCTTTGCGATGAGCAGGCCGCCTATCGTGCCGAATATGAACGACAGCAGGCCGAGGCCTATTATCTCAAGCGTAGACAGCGCGAGGAACATTTCTCCGGTAGCCTTGCAGCCGACGGAGATGCCGAGGAACACCGTTATAGTGTTCATAAGGCCGTTCTGCACCTGCGAGGAGAGCCTCTCCACCACTCCCGACTCCCTGAAAAGGTTGCCGAGCATGAGCATGCCCAAAAGGGCTATCGCCGAGGGAAGTATTATACCCACGACGAGCGTTACTATGAGCGGGAAGAGCACCTTTTCGAGCTTGGATACGGTGCGCAGCTGCTCCATCTTTATAACGCGCTCCTTCTTTGTGGTGAGAAGGCGCATGAGCGGCTTTTGTATTATAGGTATGAGCGCCATGTACGAATATGCCGCAATGGCTATGGCCGGAAGGTATGATTCCGAAAGTATCTTGGTCACATATATGGCAGTAGGGCCGTCGGCGCCGCCTATCATGGCTATCGCCGCAGCGGCTGCGACCGAGAAGCCGAGCAGTATTGCAAGCACGAATGCGATGAATATGCCGAGCTGCGCGCCCGCGCCTATGAGCATGCTCTTGGGGTTGGCGATGAGCGGGCCGAAGTCGGTCATGGCGCCTATGCCGAGGAAAATGAGCGGCGGGTAAATTACCTTATCGACGCCGAAGTAGAGATACCACAAAAGGCCCCTGTTTTCAACGTCGTCGTAGGCGGTGCTTATCACCTCGCCCGTTTCGGGATCGGTGGGATACGTACCCCAGAGCTGTTCGGAAGCGCCCGGAATGTTTATGAGGAACATACCGAAAGCTATCGGCAGCAGAAGGAGCGGCTCGAACTTTCTTACGATGGCAAGGTACATAAGCACGAACGAGATGAGCAGCATAACATAGTTCTGCCAATCGCCGTTCATGAAGCCCATCTGCTCGTAGAGTCCGGTGAAGATCCCGCCGATATCTACCGCAAGTAAACTATGCATCTGTTTACCTCCGCTTTAGCTGATGACCGCGAGAACAGTACCAGTCTCTACATTGGCACCCTTTGCCACTGCAAAGGTAACTACGCCGTCGCAGGGAGCCGTGATGTCGTTATCCATCTTCATGGCCTCCATAACTATGACGGGCTGATTTTTGGTGACCTTTGTGCCGTTTTCAACGAGCAGGTTTTTGATTATGCCGGGGAAGGGCGAGCACAGTTTTTCGCCGCCCTCGGGTACGGCCGCCGCGGGCGCCGCGTGTTCTGCGGGCGCAGGGGCCTTTACGGCTGCGGGCGCGGGTGCGGCAGCCGCGCCGCTCTCCACCTCTTCAACGCCCACCGAATAGCTCTTTCCGTCTATCGTAACGATAAAGTTTCGCATAAGTTTCCTCTCCTTTTACAACCTCTTGATTTTCTTAACAACAAAGTCGCACTGCGGCTTTTCTTTTACGTAATATGCCATTATTGCGGCAACTATCGCCGCCTTTACCTCGTCGGGCACCTCCTCTTCGGAAGCAGGCGCTACAGCTTCGGGCGCAACACCCTTTTTGCCGTGCTTGGGCAGTTTTGCGCCCACTATCTTTTTGATTATAAAACCCACGAGATAGAGTATGGCAATGAGCAGCGCCATACCCACAAGCACCACGACGAGCCCTATCACGGCATATATCAGGCTCTCCGCCGCGTTTTCAAAGTAGTAGCTGCCGTTGCTGCCCTGAACTATATCCAAAAGCGCATTATTCATGCATGCACCTCACTTTAAAAGCGTCTGCAGGCAGGCGACTATATACTGTTTGGCGAAAGCCGGTTCTATTATATTGTCGATATACCCGTTGCGCGCGGCGTTTATAGGGTCGGAATTTTCGTCGGCATAGCGCTTCTGAAGGGCGGCCTTTTCGGCCTTCTGCCCTGCGAACTCGATCTCAGCACCCTGAACGTCGTCGAAAAGGGCGACTTTGGCGTTGGCAAAGGCGAATGTATAGTCATAGCCCATGCTCTTTGCGGCAAACAGCGTGTAGCCGAGGCCGACTGCCTTGCCGCTTATGACGGATATCTTCTTGTCGCAGCAGTCGAGCACGTTGATAAGCTCGGCGACCTCTTTAAGAACGAGGCCGGAGTGATTGTCAATGCAGGGGCACAGGCCTATGCAGTTGACGAAGAACACCAGCGGCAGGTCGCGGCAGCAGGCAAGCTCGGCAAAGTCCTTTATCTTTTTGACCTTGCGGGCGTTGAGCTTTACGCCGTCGGCGCCGTCGAATATCACGGCCGCGCAGGCTATGCCGCCCATTCTGCCGAGTACGCACTTTACGTTGGGCGAATAGGGCGCACCCACTTCCACTATGCCGTCGCTGTCGAACAGTTTTTGTATGTTCTCCGCCGAGGCGCTGACGTTAAGCTCGTCAACCGTTACGTTCATCTCGTCGCAATCGACCGCGGCGGGAGAGATTGCGGAAGTTATGGCGAGTATCTTTTCGCGCACGTCGGCGATGCCGCTCACCTTAAAGGTAACAAGATTTGTCTTTTTGAGTCCGTCGGCGCCGCCTATCTCCTTTGCGGAGGCGTTTATGCCGCTCTTTGCAGCGATGACGAGCGGGCTGTTTTCGCAGAGCACGCTCTTATCCTCTATAAAGAAGTTGAAGTCGCATATGCCGGCAAGCGCGGCGAGCTGACCGTAGACTTCGCCGCATACAACGCAGAACTGCAGCACGGAACCCTTGAGCTGTGCGGCCTTTAACAGCACTTCGGCAAGCCCTTCCAGAACGTTGACGCCCTCGCCAACGCGCACGCCCTTGCTGTTCAACAGATAGATGACGGGCGTTGCGCTCTTTTCGGCGCTTGCAAGGCACTTGGATATCTTTTTGCATCCCGCCTCGGAGAGGCCTCCGCCGAGCACCTCGCCGTTTTGGGCGACTACGTAAAAAGGATAGCCGTCGATGGTGACGAACCCCGCAACAATGCCCTCGCCGCAGGCGCCGTCGGGGTAAAAATCGCTCTCGGAGAAGCTGAAAGTTGAAAGTTCTACAAAGCTCCCCTCATCGCAGAGCGCGGCGATATCCGCGCGCACCGACTTCCCTGCCGCCTTGACGGCGTCGCGGCGGTCGCGCAGCATTTTGATTTTATCCATAAACATCTCCCCTTTCGGAAAATATCACTTGTAAGTTATTATAACAGAATACGCCGACAAAATCAATAAATTGATAATATTTTACTTAATGAAATTTTTTGCTGAAAAATTCACATTTGCGCAGGTAAACGGGTAGTTTATGCGTGACATAGTACTTCGCAAAACTTTAAAAAATAAAAAACGGCGAGCAGAACTCACCGCTTTTTATCGGAATTTTTGTGTGTTTTCTTCATCTTGAAGCCAAGTTTTGTTTTGATGAACCTGTCTATCTGTTCGGAATACTTTATCACGAGATAGAATAGCGCCACCACCGCCGCTATTATGGCCGCCCAGATAAGCAACCCCCACCATGTGGTGAATGGAATGGAATCGAACGAGAGCGCCGAGAGCGTTATTGAGAGTGCGCGCGTGATGAATATCATTATTATGAAGTAAGGCCACGTCATCGACGAGAGCCCCGCGATAAAGCAAAGCACGTCGTCGGGAAAGAGCGGGAGCAGAAACATTATCGAGAGGATAAGATAGTCCTTGCCCTTTATCTTTTCCAGCCACTTATCGAGATCCTCTTTGCCCACTATCCAGCACACCACGCGGTAGCCGAGCAACCTGCCTATGGCAAACGCCACAACCGAACCCAGGAATATGCCTATAAAGCTGTAGAGCGAACACCACCACGGGCCGAAGAGCGCAACGCCCGCCATTACCGTGACCGTGCTGGGTATGGGTAGCACCACCACCTGCAAAAACTGAACTGCTATAAATACGCACACCGTGGCGGCATAGCTGCCGGAACTTCTTATAAATTCCTGCAGCTCCTCCACGCTGGTCATCTCCTTTATAAAGCCAGTCGCGCTTATAGCAAAAAATATGCCCGCAAACAGCACGAGGCAGACGATGACGCATATCGAAAGGCGATACAGTGTTTTGAGATCGAAGATATAAAATATGAGCGAACAGAGCATAACGACGAACATCAGCCCCGCCG
Source organism: uncultured Clostridia bacterium (assembly GCA_944330115.1). Lineage (GTDB taxonomy): Bacteria > Bacillota > Clostridia > Christensenellales > Borkfalkiaceae > Coproplasma. The sequence continues at coordinate 178,065 of CALVIN010000002.1, read as the reverse complement.
CAAGCGACACAAGCAGCGTGCGGTGGTCGTTGATGAAATCTATGCTGTCGCAGAGCAGCCCGAATACGATCAGCGCGCACGCCGCGGCGCAGCCGACCACCACGGCCGCCGCATTGAGCGCATACATTAAGATCGGGCGAATATTGTTTTTCTTCATAATAAGACAGTAAAAGATATCTTTGGCATTATTAAATCAAGTATATGACTTAGCCGTATGGTCTGTCAATGAAAATATGCACAAAAGCGCATATTCATACAAAGGCGCATGCCGCCGCGCCTTGCCGGCGCTTACATATATTATATATATAAGTCGCCCCTTTTATTATACTATGCGCAAAGTTTTGCCCAGGTCAGCCGCCGTTTTCCGCACGGAAATTTTTAACGGCGTCGGTGGCGAGCTTGTCACAGATGTTGTTATATTCGTCGTCGGCGTGCCCCTTCACCTTGTTGAAATGCACGTTGTGCACCTCGGTGAGTACCATAAGCTCCTGCCACAAGTCGGCGTTTAAAACGGGCTTGCCGTCGGCCTTGCGCCAACCCGCGCCCTTCCATGAATACACCCAGCCGAGCGTGAATGCATTTACTATATACGCCGAATCGCTGTATATATCCACCTCGCACGGCTGATTGAGGCATTTCAGCCCCTCTATCACCGCAGTCAGCTCCATGCGGTTGTTGGTAGTTTCGGCCTCGGCGCCGCTTATGCGCTTTTCGTGGCCGTTGAACATAAGAACTGCCCCGTAGCCGCCTATCCCGGGATTGCCCGAACAGGCGCCGTCGGTATATAAAGTTACCCGCTTCATTTATTCGGAGAGTTCCTTAGAGCGCTTTGCGCAGGCCGCCACGGCCTCGCCCACTATACCGCGGAAGTTTCTGTCTTCGAGCACCTTCACAGCCTCTATGGTGGTGCCGCCCTTGCTGCATACCCGCTTTATAAGTTCGGGCACGGAGACATCGCTGCGCTCGACCATCTCGGCGGCGCCAGATACCGTCTGCACGGCGAGTATGGTGGCCTCATTGCGCGTAAGCCCCTGCTTGACGCCCGCATCGATAAGACTGTCGATAAACATAAATACATAGGCGGGGCCGCTGCCGCTTATGCTCGTCACGGCGTCCATCTTATCTTCACTGACGCTGAGCACCGTGCCCAGGCAGTTCAAGACGCCGCTTATAAACTCTATGTCGTCCCTGTTTGAATTAAAATCCGACATATCCACGCCTATCACGCCGCTGCCAATAGAGCACGGCAGGTTGGGCATGCAGCGGGCGACCTTTACGTCCCTGCCGAGCGATGCCTTTATCTTGTCGCGCTTGACGCCCGCCATTATGGATATGACCTTATCGGGCACGGCGCCTTCAAATTCCTTTACGGCGCTCTCAAAGCTCTGCGGCTTTATGGCAAACAGCACATATTCGCTGTTCTCAACGAGGTACTTATTGTTTTTGGTGCACTTTACGCCGAGGTCGAGCGCCTTGTCGAGCGCATCCTCGGAGATATCGCTCACCACCACCTTCTTTTCGCGCAAAAAATCTGAGCCGGTTACGCCCTTTAAAATGGCCTGCGACATAAATCCGCAGCCGATTACGCCAAGTTTAAACAGTTTTTTCATATAATTTCTCCAAAAATAGTTGACTAAAAATAGCCGATATTATATAATTTAATACGTTGTTTAGGGGAGTGGCTCAACGGTAGAGTAGCGGTCTCCAAAACCGTAGGTTGCGTGTTCGAATCGCGTCTCCCCTGCCAATCTTATGAGAGCAATCTTAACAGATTGCTCTTTTTTATTGTATGTACTCACTCGCACGCAACGACGGCCCTGCGGCCCGTTTGCGCAGAACGCGATCGGCGCACTTCGCGCGCAGCGATCGCTATTCCGTCGCGCTTCGCGCTCCTTACGCCTCGCGTCTCCCCTGCCAATCTTGTGAGAGCAATCTTAACAGATTGCTCTTTTTTATTGCTTACGCTCACTCACACGCAACGACGGGCCTGCGGCCCGTTTGCGTAGAACGCGATCGGCGCACTTTGCGCGCAACGATCGCTATTCCGTCGCGCTTCGCGCTCCTTACGCCTCGCCTCTCCCCTGCCACAAATAGGGCAATCCTTTCAGGATTGCTCTTTTTTATTTGTTTACGCTCACTCACACGCAACGACGGCCCTGCAGCCAGTTTGCGTAGAACGCGATCGGCGCGCTTTGCGCGCAACGATCGCTATTCCGTCGCGCTTCGCGCTCCTTACGAATCGCGTCTCCCCTGCCATACCTTTAAAACGTCCGTTTTTTGTTCATTTTGGCTGAAATTCGGGCGTTTTTATTTTACATCACGCAATATTACACAAATTTACGGCATATTTTGCGACATAAAAAACAAGTCGCCCTGATACAACTTTAAGTTTACTATTTTAAAGCATAAAAGTCAAGAAAAGAGCCTTTGCGAAAGTGAAAGGCTCTTTTGCTTATTCTTATATAGTTGAGCAGCCGCCGTGCCGCAGCGGCCAATTGCTCTGCGACGGCATTTGCCGTAGCCTACTTTACCTTTGAGAAGGTGCCCACCGTTTCGTTGACCGTTTCCACGAAGGCGAAAGTGTCGTCGTACTTTTTGAGTATGCGCCTGAACTCGACGAGCTGGCGCTTGTTTACCACGCATACGATGACCGTGCGCTCGGTATTGCTGTATGCGCCTATGGCTTTAAGCCGCGTTGCGCCGTGGTGCAACTTTGAAAATATTTCGGCGTCTATCTCGTCGGGGTGAGTCGTCACGATAAAGAATTTATAGGCCGACTTTGAGCCCTTGATTATGGCGTTGCCCACGAAGCTCATCAAAAAGCAATAGAGCATGCACAGGCACACCGGCTTATAGTTGTATATCACGCTGCCGTCGTCGCCCCTTTCGGTATATACGAAGTACGACGCGACGGCTATGGCGGCATTTATGGCAAAATTTATCCAGAAAAAGTTGAGCTGCGGCGCCTTTACGCTTACATACTTTGCAATGATATCCGAGCCCGCAGTGGACGAGTTGCGACGGAAGCACACGCCGTATACAAAGCCGGCTATCGCGCCCGATATGAGCGCCGGGAATATGGTATCCACTCCCTGCGCGTCGTATTGGAATGCCGAGAGGTCGACGGCGTCGAAGCTGAATATTATCAGAAACACAGAGTAGCAAACGGAAAATATCGCCGTTTTTATTGCAAAATCTTTTGCTATAAAGAAGAATGCAAATATGCACAGCGGCACGTTTACTATCAGCGAAAAGTAGCCGAGATTGAACGAGCTGTGCGTGAGCCGCTCTATCATGGCGCCTATGCCGCTGAAGCCGGAGGGCGCAAAGTCGTTTCTGACTATAAAAAGTTCGTAGTTGAGCGCAAACAAAAAGGCAAGCGCCACCATCAAAAGGCAGTCGAGGACAAATACACGCAGGCGCTTTTTATCGATAATAAATTTTTTATCCATCGGCGAGCTCCGAAAAACTCTTAAAAATCAAAGTGTTATATATATTGTTATAGCTTGTGCAGCGCCTGCCGCCCGTTGCGGCAGGCGCTGCCCGTCTTACCAAATTATATATAATTATACCCTTACGTCGCCCTTGGCGCCGAGAACGGCTTTATTTTCGGCGAGAATGGGATCTATCTCGTTTTGAATGAACTCGGTCACCTGCGAGGGCGCGCGGCCGATAAACTTTTTGGCGTCGAGTATCTCGTCGAGCTTGTCCTTTACGGGCGCGAACATTTCGTCGGCCTTTATCAGCTCGATGAGGTTATTGTCGCCCCCTCTCTCCTTGACGTTCCTGCCCGCCTCCATTGAGAGCACGCGGATACGCTCGTGCAGATCCTGCCTGTTGCCGCCCGCCTTAACGCACTCCATCATTATGTTTTCGGTGGCCATGAACGGAAGCTCTGCGGCGATGTGCTTTGCTATTACCTTGTCGTATACGACGAGGTTTTCGGATACGTTCATGTATATGTTGAGTATGCCGTCGAGCGCGAGGAAAGCCTGAGCGTTCACTATTCTGCGGTTGGCGGAGTCGTCGAGGGTGCGCTCAAACCACTGCGTCCCCGCGGTGATGGCGCTGTTCATGGGAAGGGATATAACAAACCTTGCAAGCGAGCCCATACGTTCGCAGCGCATGGGGTTGCGCTTGTATGCCATCGCCGAGGAGCCTATCTGCGACTTTTCAAAGGGCTCCTCTATCTCCTTCATATTCTGGAGTATCCTTATGTCGTTTGAGAACTTATAGGCGCTCTGCGCTATCTGCGAGAGCACGCAAAGTACGTTATAGTCGAACTTTCTGGGGTAGGTCTGGCCGGTAACGCCATACACCTTATCGAAGCCCATTTTGGAAACTACCCTCTTTTCGAGCTCCTTCACCTTGCCCTCATCGCCGTCGAACAGCTCCATGAAGCTGGCCTGGGTGCCCGTGGTGCCCTTTACGCCGCGCAGCTTGAACTGCGCGAAGAGATTTTCGAGGTTGTTGTAGTCCATCTCGAGGTCCTGCAGCCAGAGCGTGGCGCGCTTGCCCACGGTGGTGAGCTGGGCGGGCTGAAGGTGCGTGAAGCCCAGAGTGGGCAGATCCTTATATTTGAGCGCAAAGGCGCGCAGCTTATCTATGACGTTGACGAGCTTGTTCTTTATTATTTTGAGCGCGTCGAACATGATTATCAGCTCGGAATTGCAGTCGACGAAGCAGCTCGTTGCGCCGAGGTGGATGATGGGCATTGCCGACTTTGCCTGATCGCCGAAGGCGTGCACGTGGGCCATTACGTCGTGGCGCACCTGCTTTTCATACTTTGCGGCAACGTCGAAGTTGATGTCGTCGGCATACTTCTTCATCTCATCTATCTGCGACTGCTTGATGTTTAGCCCGAGTTCCATCTCCGACTCGGCGAGCACTATCCACAGCTTTCTCCAAAGCTTAAAGCGCTTTTCGTCGGAAAAGTTTTCGCTCATCTCTCTGCTTGCGTATCTCGTTATAAGGGGGTTTTCGTAAACGGAATTGTCTGCCATAAAAATCTCCGGGTGTATTATTTATATTTTGATGTTTTATCAGTATTTCTTGGGTTCGGGGTAATCTTCGCCGAAAGTTTCGCAGGTCACCTTTTTCATCACCTGCGCCTTTACGGGCTTGTCGCGGAAGTCGGTTTTAACCGAGGCTATCTCGTCGACGACGTCCATGCCCTCCACCACCTTGCCGAAGGCGGCGTATTGCCCGTCGAGGTGGGAGGCGTTCTGGTGCATTATAAAGAACTGCGAGCCCGCGCTGTTGGGCATCATCGTGCGCGCCATAGAGAGCACGCCGCGCGAATGCTTTATGTCGTTCTGCTTAAAGCCGTTGAGGGTAAACTCGCCCTTTATGGTATATCCGGGGCCGCCGGCGCCCGTGCCTGCGGGGTCGCCGCCCTGTATCATAAAGCCCGATATCACTCTATGAAAGGTGAGCCCGTCGTAAAAGCCGCTCTTTACAAGGCTTATAAAATTATTCACGGTATTTGGCGCCTTTTCGGGGTAGAGCTCCGCCACTATCTTTTTGCCGTTTTCCATCTCTATGGTCACCAAGGGGTTTTTCATGCCGTCCTCCTTCTTTTTTATTTATCTTCAAGATCGGAAAATTTTTCCAGCGTTACGCCCGCCTCTTCAAAGAGCTTGAGCGAGAAATCGTCGGGATAGCCCTCCTTGTATACAACGCGCTTTATGCCGGAATTTATTATTATCTTTGCGCATATCACGCACGGCTGATGGGTGCAATACAGCGTGCAGCCCTCCACGCTCGAGCCCACTCTCGCCGCCTGTATTATGGCGTTCTGCTCGGCGTGCACGGCATAGCATATCTCCTGCATGGTGCCGCTCTTTATGTCCATCTTGTTGCGTATGCACTCGCCCTTGTCGGCGCAGCTGGTTATGCCCTGCGGCGCGCCGTTGTAGCCCGTGGCTATTATGCGCTTGTCGCGCACGATCACCGCGCCCACGTGTCTGTTGCCGCGTATGCAGCTCGACCAGCCGCTTATGTGCTCGGTGAGCTCCATAAATCTCTTATCCCATTTATCCATTTATTAAATCCTTAACATCTTTGCTTGGAATAAGTTTATCATATTTCTCGGCGAATTGCAATTTTTTACAAGATTATGTTTAAGTTTAATTGCCTTCGTTTATAAAAATGATGTACGAAAATTATAGTTTATCGGAGGATACCTATATGACAATAAAACCTTTATTCGACAAAGTCGTAGTTGAACCCGTAAAGGCTGAAGAGAAATCTAAGGGCGGCATAATACTCACGGCGGCGGCTCAGGAAAAGCCCGCAACGTGCACGGTAGTCGCAGTAGGCCCCGGCGGCGTCATTGACGGCAAGGAAGTCGTAATGCAGGTTAAACCCGGCGATAAAGTGCTTCTTTCCAAATACAGCGGAACGGAAGTAAAGGTTGACGGCAAAGAATATACTATCATACGTCAGAGCGACATTCTGGCGATCGTTGAATGATCAGGAGGTAAGTTTTTATTATGGCTAAACAGATAAAATACGGCGATGATGCAAGAAAGGCGCTTGAAAAGGGCGTGAACGTCATTGCCGACACCGTTAAAATAACGCTCGGCCCCAAGGGCAGGAATGTTGTGCTCGACAAGAAGTTCGGCGCACCTTTGATAACCAACGACGGCGTTACCATCGCAAAAGAGATAGAGCTTGAAGACCCGTTCGAGAACATGGGCGCACAGCTCGTTAAGGAAGTTTCCACCAAGACCAACGACGTTGCCGGCGACGGCACCACCACCGCCATGCTGCTTGCGCAGGCCATCATACGCGAGGGCCTTAAAAACCTTGCAGCTGGCGCCAACCCCATAATACTTAAGAGGGGCATCGCCAAGGCAGTAGATACCGCCGTTGACAAGATCAAATCGATATCCAAGCCCGTAGAAGGCAAGAAGGGCATCTCGCAGGTAGCCTCCATTTCGGCAGGCGACGCAAGCGTGGGCGAACTTATTGCCGAGGCTATGGACAAAGTTGGCAACGACGGCGTTATAACCGTTGAAGAGGGCAAGTCGATGACCACCGAACTCACCACCGTTGAGGGCATGCAGTTCGACAGAGGCTATACCTCCGCCTATATGGTCACCAACACCGAAAAGATGGAAGCCGTATTAGACAATCCCTATATCCTGATAACCGATAAGAAGATATCCTCCCTTCAGGAGATACTGCCCATAATCGAGCCCATAGCTCAGCAGGGCGCAAGGCTGCTCATCATAGCCGAGGACGTAGAGGGCGACGCTCTTGCAGCGCTCATCGTAAACAAACTGAAGGGCGTTTTAAACTGCGTAGCCGTAAAGGCGCCCGGCTTCGGCGACAGAAGAAAGGCCATGCTCGAAGATATCGCCATCCTTACGGGCGGTACGGTAGTTTCCTCCGACTTAGGTTACGAGTTCAAGGACGTTACTCCCGATATGCTCGGCAGGGCATCTCAGGTAAAGGTAGATAAAGACAACACCACCATCATCAAGGGCGCAGGCGACAAGGAGGCCATAAAGGCGCGCGTCGCTTCGCTCAAGGCGCAGATAGCCGAAACTACCTCCGACTACGATAAAGAGAAACTTCAGGAGCGCCTTGCCAAACTTGCAGGCGGCGTAGCCGTTATAAACGTAGGCGCGGCCACCGAAGTTGAGATGAAGGAAAAGAAGCTGAGGATAGAGGACGCACTCTCCGCTACGAGGGCTGCCGTTGAAGAGGGCATCGTACCCGGCGGCGGCACCACCCTGCTTGCCTGCATACCCGCAATAAAGGAACTTGCCGACAAGCTCGAGGGCGACGAGAAGACGGGCGCAAAGATAGTGCTCCGCGCAATAGAGGAGCCCGTTCGTCAGATAGCTGCAAACGCAGGCCTCGACGGCTCTGTTATAGTAAACAATATCCTGAACTCCAACAAGCCCAACTACGGCTTCGACGCACTCAAGGACGAATATACCGACATGGTTGAAAGCGGCATAATCGACCCCACCAAGGTCACCCGCTCCGCCCTTCAGAACGCGGCGTCCGTTGCCGCAACGCTGCTCACCACCGAGAGCATCGTAACCGACATTCCCACCCCTCCCGCACCCGCGGCAGGCGGCAACCCCGATATGGGCGGGATGTATTGATAAGAACATAAGATCCTCTAAAAATATATAAAAGACCCTTTGCCGTCCCGCGCAAGTTTTGCGCGGGACGGCAATTTTTATACCGGCACAAAATCGGCAGACGGCGCAAAACAATGGCCGCAACAGCCCTGCCTTATTTTGCATAAAACGCGGCGCGCTTTGCTTTGGCGCGAGTTTAAATAAGTTGCAAACGGCGTCGGGATAATTTATAATGAAAGGTGTTTGTAACAACGCTGCCGCACAAAAATGCCGCGGCATAAAAAGGGAAAAAGTATGTATTCACTGTTGCTTGCACTTATCTACCTTGCATTCATAAGCCTGGGGCTGCCCGATTCGCTCTTGGGTTCGGGCTGGCCGGCCATGCACGAGGAGCTTGGCGTACCCGTATCGTACATGGGCTTTATTTCCATGACCATCTCGGCATGCACGATAGTATCCAGCCTCTTTTCATACAAACTTACAAAGGCGCTCGGCACGCGCCTCGTCACCGTTATAAGCGTATTTTTGACGGCGGCAGCGCTGCTCGGCTTTTCGTTTGCAAACGCCTTCTGGCAGCTCATACTTATCGCCATACCGTACGGGTTGGGCGCGGGCGCGATAGACGCGGCGCTCAACAACTACGTCGCCCTGCACTACAAGGCCAAGCACATGAGCTGGCTGCACTGCTTTTGGGGCGTGGGGACGATAATATCCCCATTTGTGATGAGCTACGCCCTTACAAACTCGATATGGAACGACGGCTACCGCATAGTGGGCTTTATTCAGCTGGGCATAGCGCTCATACTTCTGTTTACTCTCCCCGTCTGGAAGGCCAACAAGCCGATCTCCGAACAGAAGCAGAAGAACGTGGGGCTGTTAGGCGCATTTAAAATTAAGGGCGTGCCCTTTCTTTTGATAGGCTTTTTTGCCTACTGCGCCACCGAATCTACGGCAATGAGTTGGGCGAGCACATACTTTGCCGAGGCGAAGGGCATATCTGCCGAACAGGCCGCGCAGTTTGCCTCGCTCTTCTATATAGGCCTTACGGCGAGCAGGTTTATCAGCGGCTTTGTCTCCGACAAGCTGGGCGACAGAAAGATGATAGTTATAGGCGCGTGCATACTTGCCTGCGGCACCGTTCTGCTGTTTATACCTGCGGGTGGCTGGCTGGCGATAGCTGCGTTTGTTATAATGGGATTCGGCTGCGGGCCGATATATCCCTGCATAATACACTCCACCCCGTCAAACTTCGGCCCCGAGAACTCGGGCGCGATAATAGGCATACAGATGGCGAGCGCATACGTCGGCTCCACATTCCTGCCGCCGCTGTTCGGCCTTTTGGGCAACGCCATAGGCTTTGAAATACTGCCCGTATATGTGCTTATACTTGTGGCGCTTATGATAACCATGACGGAATGCACCTTCCGCATCACCAAAAAGGCGCGCGGGCTGGACCTTTAAAAATATGATACGTTAATAGCGGGGCGCAAAACGCGCCCCGCTCTTGTGCTATTAAGCTGTAAAATAATCTTTATTCGGCGAGATTTTTTGCCGCTGTATCTATCGCCGCCAGCGCGTTTAAGCTGCGTGGATAGCCGATATATGGTATGCAGTGCAGCACTACGCTATACAAAAACTGCTTGCCGTTGCCTATCTTTATGTTGGCCTGCGTGTGACTGATAAGCTGCGGTTCGCAGCCGCCCTGCGCATACAGATAGCAGAAAGTTATCAGCTCGCGCTGATTGTAATCGAGCGCGCCGCGCGTGTAGTAGTCGCCGAAGCAGTTATCGGCAAGCCACATGTTTACCTTGTCCCTGCCCTCGGGCGCACCCTTCCAAAACTCGCGCATGCCCTCACCAAAAATGCCTATCTGCACGCCGTTGCCCGCAGAGAGGCGGGTTTCTTCGTTTGTAGTGCCCTCGTCCTTGAGCGGAAGGGCTGTCCCCCTTGCCGAAAATACGCCGTTCATGGCGGCAAAGAAAGGCAGCACCCTGCCTAAACCGAGGTACGCCACCGCCTGATAGGCGACCTCCCTCGCCTCCTCCGCCTTAACGCCGCAGTTGAGCGCCGCTGGCAGGACTGTTTTGAACTCGTCGACGCCGCCGCAGCCGAGCAGTACGGCGAGCACCGAAAGCCAGCCCGTCTTTTCGTCGAGGCCGACGTTTACTTCGCCGTAGGCAAAGTTTGAAAAGAGCTTATAAAACTCGGGATCGCTCTCAGAGAGCGTGCTCCACTCGCCGCCGAAAGCCTTTGAAATATATTTTTTTGCATCTTCGGAATAAGACATTATTTTACCTCCTTACACGCGGCATTGGCCGCGATTTAGTTGCTTTACACGCGCATTGTAATACTTAAACTGTACTTTATGTCAACACCCGAATTAAAAAATCGTCTGCAAAAAAATTTTAAGCCGTGAGGCAGGGCTGTTGCCGCACGGCGGGATATAAAGGCAGGATATAAAGATATAAACAGGCGCGCCTGCAAGTTGGGCGGGCGCGCCGATCACTTTATACTATTTTATCGAGTATTTTGGAAAGGGCGTATTTGCCGTGCTCGTAGGTGAGCCCGCCCTGGAAATAGGCGATGTAGGGCGGCACAACGGGGCCGTCGGCCGAGAGCTCTATCGAAGCGCCCGAAACGAACGTACCCGCCGCCATTATTATCTGGTCGTCATAGCCGGGCATATCCCACGGCTCGCAGGTGACGAAGCTGTCTACAGGCGAGGCATACTGCACTTCGCGTATGAAGTGCACCATCTTTTCGGCGTCGTCGAACTCTATCGCGCGGGTGATGTCGTGCGGGAGCTCGTCGAGGGGCGGATAGTTTTTATAACCCAGCCCAGCCATGGCCTCGCCGATCAGCAGGCTGCATTTGAGCGCCTGGGCGACGGTGTGCGGAGCCATGAAAAAGCCCTGATAGTAGTACTGATAGCCGAGCGCGTGCGAACCTACCTCCAGCCCTATCGAGGGCGCGGTGAGGCGCTTGCCGATGAGATCGATATACTCGGCCTTGCCGCAGATGTAGCCGCCCGTCTGGGCAAGCCCGCCGCCCGGATTTTTTATGAGCGAGCCGACTATTATGTCCGCGCCCGCCTCGGTGGGTTCGCGCTTTTCAACAAATTCGCCGTAGCAGTTATCGACGAAGATGCAGCCCTTGAAGCCGTTTTCGCGCACAAAGGCACATGCCTCTTCTATCTCGTCGACTGAGAAAGCGTCGCGCAGCTCGTACCCGCGCGAGCGCTGGATATACACCACCTTGGCCTCCGCAAGGCCCATCTTTATGGCGGGGTAGTCGAACTTGCCGTCTACAAGGTCGCAGCAGCAGAACTTTATGCCGAAGTCTTTGAGCGAGCCGTTGTCGTAGCCGTAAATGACGCCGCGGATGGTATCGTACGGCATGCCGCTTATGCAAAAGAGTGTGTCGCCCGGGCGCAGCAGACCGAAGAGCGCCACGGTGAGCGCGTGCGTACCCGAAAGAATGTGCGGGGAAACTATGCCCTCCTCCGCGCCGAAGGCGCTTGCAAACACCTTGCCGAGGCAGTCCCTGCCCTCGTCGCCATACCCGTAGCCGGTGGTGCCCGCAAAATGGCGCACGGCAATTCTGTTTTCGGCAAAGGCGTCGCATACCTTTGCCTGGTTGAAGCAGGCGATATTGTCTATCTGCCTGAATTTTTCTGCGAGCTTTGCCTCGCACTCCTCAATATATCTGTTCTTATCAAAATTTTCCATATCAAAATTATAATAGTTTTAAAACGTTTTCAGCCGTGGCTTCAGCGGGGTTCAAGGCTACAAGGTTGGGCAGCTTTTTGAAAAAAGTTATCTGCCGCTTGGCGTATCTGCGCGTATTTTGCTTTATTATGTCACGCATAGTACTCCGCAAATCGCCGTTTTTTAAACATTCGACTACCTCTTTATAGCCTATCGCCTGCATACAGCGGCAATTTAAGTCTATGCCGCAGCTTAAAAGTCCCTGCACCTCTTTAACAAGGCCGCGGGCAAACATCTCGTCTACACGGGCGTTTATCCTTGCATACAGCTCCTCGCGCGGGTAGTTTACGGCGACTGCCACATAGTCGAAGCGGGGCGACTTATCGTCGTTTATATCCGACTTTTTCCTGCCGCCCGCCTCATAAATTTCAAGGGCGCGTATCACGCGCTTTAAATCATTGGGGTGAAGTTTTAAAGCACTCTCGCCGTCGCACTCCTTTAAGAGGGAATACACATACTCATTCCCACGCTCCCGAGCTATCGCCTCGTATTTTGCACGCACACCCTCATCGGCGGCGACGCCGCCGTAACTTAGATCGAAGAGAAGAGAGTTTATATAAAAGCCCGTGCCGCCGCAGATGACAGGCGTCTTGCCCTCGGCAAGCAGCCTTTCCACTATGGGGAGGGCGGCATTTTTATAGTCGGCAACGCTGTAATCGTACGTCGGCTCGGCGACGTCTATCATATAGTGCGGCACGCCCATCATCTCCTCTTTTGAAGGCTTTGCCGTGCCTATATCCAGCCCGCGATACACAAGCTGCGAATCGGCGGAGATGACGGCGCTTTCAAGTTTTTTTGCGCACATGGCGGCGAGCGCCGTTTTGCCGGTGGCGGTGGCGCCGCATACTACAAGCACCTTTCCCACCGCTACACTATCCTCTTGAACATCTTTTCTATCTGATATTTGGTAAGCTTTACCGCAACCGGCCTGCCGTGCGGGCATTTAAGCCCCATGTCGCCGTCCATCATGGAGATGAGTTCGTTCGCCTCCTGCCTGGTGAGCTCCATGCCGCCCTTTACGGCGTGCTTGCATGCCGACATGGCAATTTTATCTTTGAGAACATCGGCAAGTTTTATCGACTTCAATCCCGAAACATCGGCCAAAAGTTCGGAAAAGAAGGCGCCTATATCGAGATCCTGAAGGTCGGCGGGTATTTCGCACACTCTGTACGAATTTATGCCGAACGGCTCGATATCGAAGCCCATCTCACGTATGACGGGCAGGTTCTCTTCAAAAAATACGTTCTCCTCGGGCGAGAGGCTAAGGATATAGGGAATGAGCATGCCCTGCCTTGTAACGGAGCGCTCCTCTATCTGCTTTTTATACCTGTCGTATATCAGCCTCTCGTGCGCGGCGTGCTGGTCGATTATATACACGTCGTCGCCTATCTCATACATTAGGTAGGTGTTGAACAGATTGCCCTTGTAGGTAAGGCTGCTGCACACGATGCGCTCCTGTTTGGGCGCGGGCTTGCTCGGCTCCTTGGAGTTGGATATCCACTTTTGCGAGCTGCTTACGCCTAAAACGTTCTCTTCGCGCAGGTCGGCATAGTAGCTGTGCACGGGATAGGTGTGCTCCCTGTCTTCAAACTTGGGCTCCTCATAATTTTCGTATACCGAGAGGTCCTCCGCGGGTGCCGCGACGGGATTTTTGACCTTCTTTTCTTCGAACAGCCCCTTGGGGTACTCTATCTCGCCATGCAGCATGCCGGACCTTTCGCCATCGGAGGCCGCAGGTTTAAAGGCGCGTTCGCTGCTATCGAACAGCGCGCTCTCGGCGCTCTTGTCGGGTGCGGCGTTTTGATCGGGCGCGGGAATATCGGCAAAAGAGGTCTGTTCGGCGGGCATGGACGAGCGCACTTCGGCGCTGCGGGAGTAATCTACGACAAAATCGGCGGCGCGCGCCGTACCGTCCAATATGCCCGATATCACAGAATACACCGCGCCATACACCGCCCTGCCGTCGGCAAAGCGCACGTCGGCCTTGTTGGGATGCACGTTTACGTCCACCATGTCGGCGGGGACATCGACGAACAGCACATAGAATGGATACTGCCTCTTCATGAGATAGCTTGCGTATGCGTTGGTTATCGCCGACGAGATTATGTTGTTTACTATATATCTGCCGTTCAAAAACAGGCTCTGATAGCTCTTATTCGGCTTAAAAAAGTTTTGGTTGCCTATAAAGCCGTGTATCTTTATGCCGTTCTTTTCGGCATTTATCTTGTAGCAATTGGGTATTACTTTGGCGCCGTACACCTGGACTACGGCCTCATCGAGCCCGTTGCCGAATGACTGCAGCTTTAACTTGCCGTCGGAAAAATATCTGAACGACACATCGGGATTGCCGAGTATAAAGCGCGACATAAAGCTTTGGATGTCGCTCTCCTCCGCCCTGTCCGACTTTAAAAATTTGGCGCGGGCGGGGGTATTGTAAAAGAGGTCGTGCACGCACACCTCTGTGCCCTTGTCGAGCGCGGCGGGCTCCTCCTTGCCTATATAGCCGCCCTCGCACACAACGCGGCAGGCCTGGGCGCCCTCGGTGACGGAAGTTATCTCCGTGTGCGATATCGACGAAATACTGGCGAGCGCCTCGCCACGGAAGCCGAGGGTGGATATTACGTCGAGATCTTCCACCTTTGCCACCTTGCTTGTGGCGTGCGGAATGAAGGCCTTGCGCATGTCGTCGCGCTCGATGCCGCTTCCGTTGTCGCACACCTTTATAAGCTGTTTGCCGCTCTTTTCGATATACACCGAAATTTCAGTCGCGCCTGCGTCGAGCGAGTTTTCGACGAGCTCCTTTACGGCGGAATACGGCCTTTCAACGACTTCGCCGGCTGCTATTCTGTTATATATATCCTTGGTGAGAATGTTTATCTTTCCCATATCACTTCACCTTTTCAATGAGGTCCGAAAGCAGCATGAACGCCTGCATGGGCGAGAGGGTATTGAGGTCGGTCTCCTTTAATATGTGCTCTACTTCCGAGCACTCGCGCTCCTCGCGCTCCTCGGCCTCGCGGACCACGGCGCCCTCACCGCGCTCCACCGCCTTTAATATCTGCTTTGCACGCTCGGTGACCTCCTGCGGGACGCCCGCAAGGGCGGCTACCTCTATGCCGAAACTGCGGTTTGCGCCGCCGCGCATTATCTTGCGGAGGAACACCACGCTGCCGTTGATCTCTTTTACCGCTATCTTATAGTTCTTTACGCCGCTCATTCTGTTCTCGAGCTCGGTCAGCTCGTGATAGTGAGTGGCAAACATCGTTTTTGCGCCTATCTTGTTTGTTATGTGCTCTATCACCGCCCACGCTATGCTGAGGCCGTCGTAGGTGCTCGTGCCCCTGCCCACTTCGTCGAGAATTAAAAGGCTGTTGCGCGTGGCGTTCTGCAGAATAGACGCCACCTCTATCATCTCCACCATGAAGGTGCTCTGGTCGAGAATGAGATTGTCGCTTGCGCCCACTCGTGTGAATATCCTGTCGGTTATGGGTATTTCGGCATATTTTGCCGGCACAAAGCTGCCTATGTGCGCCATTATAGTAATGAGCGCCGTCTGACGCATGTATGTGCTCTTGCCCGCCATGTTGGGGCCGGTTATTATCATGGTGCGATTTTCGCCTTCGTCCAAAAGCACGTCGTTGGGGACGAACTTCTCCTTGGATATGACCTCCACCACGGGGTGCCTGCCCTCCTTTATTACGAGCGGGCAACAGCTTTCCACCATCTTGGGGCGCACATAGCGGTTTGTCTTTGCGATCTGCGCAAAACTTATGAGCATATCCAGAAATGCGATGGAAGAAGAGAGCTTTTTTAAGTTGTTTATGTTTGCGGCGAGCTCGCGCTTTATATCGGCATAAAGTTCTGCCTCAAGTTTGAGCGCCGTGTCCTCACTGGTGAGTATCTTTTCCTCTATCTCTTTGAGTTCGTCGGTGGTGTACCTCTCGGCGTTGGCGAGCGTCTGCCTGCGCTGATAGTGAATGGGCACCTTGTCTTTGAACGACTTGGAGACCTCGATATAATAGCCGAACACCCTGTTGAAGCCCACCTTTAAGGTGCGGATGCCCGTTGCGTCGCGCTCGCGCGATTCGATGCGCAGCATTATGTCCTTGCCGTGATCCTTTATGTCGCGGAGCTCGTCGAGGCGGGCGTTGTAGCCTTTTTTGATATACCCGCCGTCCTTTAAGACTGCGGGAGTATTTTCGGAAACTATTGCCCTCTCTATGAGGTCGGCCACTGCGCTCAGGTCGATAAGTCCCGCCGCGATGTCGTTTACCGCGCGCGAAACAAAGCCCGAGAGCTGAAACTTTATGTTGGGCACCACGGCGAGCGAACCCGCCAGCGCGAGGCAGTCGCGAGGCATGATATTGTCGTTGGAGATCTTGCCCGAAAGGCGCTCTATGTCCTTCACCTCCGAAAGAAGGTCGGCAACCGAAAGCATCACGACGGGAGCATTGAAAAACTCCTCTACGCCGCTCAATCTATAATTTATAGCGTCGATATCTACAAGAGGGGAAAGAAGGCAACTCTGCAACATGCGCGAGCCCATGCCCGTCTTGGTCTTATCCAAGAGCCAAAGAAGCGAGCCGTATTTTTTGCCCTCGAAGAGCGTTTTATTGAGCTCGAGGTTGCGTATGGCGGTATTATCCAGCTTAAGGTAGCTGTCGGTTGAGAGATAGCGTATGCCGTCGATATTTTTGAGCGCGTGTTTTTGGGTATCTTTGAGATACTCCAACAGCGCGCCTGCGGCACATATCGCGCCCGTGCGGCCGCATACCGAAAAGGCGGCAAGCGACTTTGCCGCAAACTGCTCGCAGAGGGCGCGCTCGGCGGCCGAACTGCCGTACGCCCACTCGGGATAGGACGAAAATTTGGGCAGCACCCCGCGCGACACCTCGGGAAGGGAACGCGACTTCAGCAGGAAGTCCTGATTGCAGATGACCTCCTTTACGCCGAGCTTTATCATGAGCGATACGGCCTGCGCGCCGTTTTCATCGCCCTCGAACTGCTCTGCACAGAACTCGCCCGTGGTGATATCCGCCCAGGCGAGCGCCGAGAGCTCCTCCGAAAGGTATGCGCTGCATATGTAGCTGGGCGCACGCTCGTCGAGGTGGTTTTCGTCGGTCATAGTGCCGGGCGTCACCACCCTTATCACGTCGCGCGCGACGATGTCACCCG
This sequence comes from uncultured Clostridia bacterium, assembly GCA_944330115.1. Lineage (GTDB taxonomy): Bacteria > Bacillota > Clostridia > Christensenellales > Borkfalkiaceae > Coproplasma. Next base: position 161,021 of record CALVIN010000002.1, on the reverse strand, counting down.
CCTTTGAAGAGGGATCTTCGAGCTGCTCGCAGATGGCCACCTTCTCACCGCACTCTATAAGCTTTGCAATATAGTCATCGGCGGCATGATAGGGCACGCCGCACATCGGCGCGCGCTTTTCAAGCCCGCAATCTCTGCCGGTGAGCGTGAGCCCCAAAAGTTTTGAAGCCCTTTCGGCGTCGTCGAAAAACATCTCGTAAAAGTCGCCCAGCCTGTAAAAGAGTATGCAGTCTTTATACTTTTCCTTTACGGAAAGGTAGTGCTTCATCATCGGTGAAAGTGCCATAAAATACTAAAATACCGTCCCTTTATCAACTGAATAAATGTATAAAAATTTTAGGCAAGCCGTTACACAATCTCGCCCATGAGCGAAACGCCGTTTGCCTCGTTTACCTTTATGTTCACAAATTGGCCTATTACGTTTTTATCGCTGTTGAAATAGCCCATTCTGCCGTATTCGTCCCTGCCCAAAAAGAGGCCGCGCTTTGTATCGTAGTCCTCGCAGAGTATTTCGCAGGTGTGCCCCACATACTTTGCGCTCTGCTCGCGCGTCTGCGAGTTGACGAGCGCCACGAGCTCCATTATCCTCTCCTTGGAAACTTCCTCGGGTACCTGGTTTTCCATCTTAGCGGCGACGGTGCCCTCCCTCTTGGAATACACGAAGGTGAACGCCGAGGAAAAACCCACCTCCTTCACGAGGTCGAGCGTGGCCCTGAAGTCCTCGTCGGTCTCGCCCGGGAAGCCGACGATGAGGTCGGTAGTAACGGCGCAGTCTGGCACATACTTCTTTAATATCTCTATCTTTTTGAGGTAGTCGGCGGCGGTGTACTTTCTGTTCATCGCCTTTAATATCCTGTCGGACCCGCTCTGCACGGGCAGATGCACGAGGTGGCATATCTTGCCGTTTGAAGCTATCGCGCGGGCGAGCTCCTCCGAAAAGTCCTTGGGGTGGCTGGTCATAAAGCGCAGCCTGAACTTGCCGTCTATTGCGGCAACTTTTTCGAGCAGCTGCGGGAAGCGTATGTCGTCGGTGCCGTTTGCGTAGGAATTTACGTTCTGGCCCAACAAAGTGAGCTCTCTGTACCCCTCAGAAATTAGCGAGCGCGCCTCAGCTATGACGTTTTCAGAGCGGCGGCTGCGTTCGCGGCCGCGCACATAGGGCACTATGCAGTAGCTGCAGAAGTTGTTGCAGCCATAGGTTATGTTTATCCATGCGTTGGGGTAGCTCGTCCTAAGCGGCGACTCGCCCTCCACGATCTCGCCCTCGGAATCGTATATCTCTATCACCGACTTTTTGCCGCTCTCTTTGAGCCTGATATACTCTTTGAGATGATTTAAATTGTGCGTGCCGAAGATTATATCAACATACGGGAATTTTTTGTGCAGGATATCAGCCTTGCCTATCTGCTGGGGCATGCACCCGCCGACGGCTATTATCATATCGCGCTTGTTGGCCTTGAGCTTTTTCAGCATGCCTATGTTGCCGTAGGCGTGGTTTTCGGCGTTCTCCCTTATGCAGCAGGTGTTGAAGACGACGATATCTGCCTCCTCCATGCTGTCGCACGATGAGTAGCCGAGCTCTGTGAGCATTCCGGCGATGCGCTCGGAATCGTGCACGTTCATCTGGCAGCCATAGGTGACTATGTGGTATTTTTTATTCATAAAACTCCTTGTGTAACGGGCCGGAACAAGCCAAACGGCGCCATTTTGATCTGGTATACGGATTTATTATATAATTTTACGGCGATTTTTTCAATCGATTTGCAACAAAATCTGCATTTTATAGATACTATTTTAGATGAGAAAATTAACTAAGGCAATACTTGTGCTGCTCGCGCTCGCGGCGATAGCTGTTGCGGCGGGCTTTGCGGTATATTCATTTATAACAAAGGACGCCCGCCTCGACGAAAATAAGCTCACCGACTACGGCAGGTGCATAACGGTGTGCGACAGCGACGGGCGCGAAATGACGAGCGCCTCCCTTGCCGCGCGCAAGAAGAGCGTGAAGCTTGCCGATCTGAACGAATACACGATAGACGCATTCATCGCCTCGGAAGACAGAACGTTTTTTAAGCACCACGGCCTCAACTACGGCAGAATGGCAAAGGCGCTGTTTAAAAACATATCCTCGCGCTCGTTCAGCCAGGGCGCCTCTACGATAAGCCAACAGCTCATAAAAAACACGCACCTTACGGGCGACAAGACGATAGCGCGCAAATTAAACGAGATAAAGCTCACACGAGAGCTGGAAAGGCGGTATTCCAAGGCCGACATTCTGGAGATGTATTTGAACACCATTTACTTCGGCCACAACTGCTACGGGCTGGAGAGCGCGGCCGAATTTTACTTCGGCACCACGGCCGACAGCCTTACTTTGGAGCAGAGCGCCACTCTGACGGGTCTCTTGACTTCGCCGAACAACTACTCACCCTTTAAAAACGGTGAAAAGTGCCTTAAAAAGCGCAACCTCGTTTTAAAATGCATGCTGGAATGCGGCTATATAGACGAAAGCGAGTATGCGGCGGCAAAGGAAGCTCCGCTCTCCGCCGTGCAGATTGCGGGCGCGGCGACGTCGCACTACCTTGAGTGCGTGTTCGACGAACTCGACAGGTTTGACATAGGTTCGTACGAGCTGAAAGACGTGCAGGTGATAACCTACGCAAACAGAGAGCTGCAAAAGCTCGCCGACGAAATGACTTCAGACTGCGACATGGCAATAATAATTATGGCAAAGGACGGCGGCGTGAAGGCCTACCGCTCCGATATTGGCGGCGCACGCAGGCAGCCCGGCTCTGCGATAAAGCCGCTGCTCGTATACGCGCCCGCGATAGAGGAAAAACTCATCTGCCCCGCCACCAAGATACTCGACGAAAGGACGGACTACGGCGGCTATTCGCCCGAAAATTACGATAAAAAATATCACGGCTATGTGACCGTGAAAGAGAGCCTGATAAAGAGCTATAACATACCCGCCGTTAAAACGCTGAACGCACTGACAATAAAGAAGGCGGCAGCTTACGCAAAAAACCTGGGCATAGAGCTTGAGGAGAGCGAAAGCAACCTTTCGCTTGCGCTCGGCGGCATGACGCACGGGCTGAGCCTTGACGAGCTGTGTGAAAAATACGGCGTTTTCAGCGGCGGCGGGAGGTACGCGCCGGCAAAATTTATCAAGGAGATAAAACTTAAAAACGGCAAAACAATTTACAGCGCCGAAGGCGGACAAAAAAAGGTGTTTTCGGAGGGGACGGCCTCGCTGATGAACGACATGCTGTGCGCCACGAGCGAAGAGGGCACAGCGAAGAAGCTGGGCAAGTTTGCCTATGACGTGGCGGCAAAGACGGGCACCTGCGGCACCGAAAAGGGCAACACCGACGGCTACTGCATAGCATACACCTCGGCCGACACGGTGGGCGTTTGGATGGGCAGCAAAGACAATACCCCCACTGATGTGACCGGCTCGGGCTGCTGCCGCCTTGCGGGCGACATTTTAAGGGAACTGTATGGCGCGGGCTCCCCGTCGCCCCTTGAAAGGACGGCTGGCACGGTGAGCGTTGCGATAGACAGATATGAGTACGGCCAAAACAACCGAATAATTTTGGCCGACGACTGTGCGCCCAAACTTGCCACCTGCACGATAAAGGTATTGAGCGGCGCCATACCTAAGGAGAAGTCGCACAAATTCAGCCTTCCGACGATCTCAAAACCACAGATAATTGCCGATGACGGCATCGTTTGCATAGTACTACGCCAAACAGAGTACTACGCATATCTGGTAAAAAGACGGGGAAAGGATGGCACAGTCACCATATACGACGGCCCGTGGACGGAAAAGATATGCGACAGCGCAGAAAGCGGCACATACACATACAGCGTTACCCCCTACTACCGCTCGAATGACGGCGAAATATTTTACGGAAACACGATAACGCTGCCCGAAGTGTGCTTTTCGGTTGAGCCGTCACCTCAAAAGGATATGCCCGATATAACGCAAAAGGACTGGATATACGAATAAATTTTAAAAGCGCCGCGCAAAATTTTGCGCGGCGCTAAATAATAGGCGCTAAATAATATTTTCATGCAACCATGTATTAAAATCAGTTTGCGGTCGCACTACGGCGACCGATTTTTTTGCCATCGGTTTGTATAGCCTTAAACGCCTCAATACTCGGTTACTTCGAGCGTGGCAAAGGCGTCGTCGAGCAGCTTATTTACGTCGAGCTTGGCCTCCTCTGCCAGCACGTCATTCAGCTTTGGCTTGATTATGGGGTAGTCGGGCAAAAATACCGTGCAGCAGTCCTCGTAGGGGCGGATGGAGATATCGTACGCACCTATGTTGCGGCTGCGCTCGATTATCTCGTTCTTGTCGAAGCCGCACAGCGGACGCAGCACGGGCACGCTCTCCACCACGCTGTTCGATGAGGTCATTCCCTCTATCGTCTGACTGGCCACCTGGCCCAAACTTTCGCCAGTTATGATGCATTGGTCGCCGTCCTTTTTGGCAAGGCGCTCGGCAAGGCGCATCATAAAGCGGCGCAGGAGCGTCACCATATAGGCGCCGTTGCAATTTTTGTGTATCTCCTCCTGTATCTCCTTTACCGAGATTATAGAAAGCCTTATGCCGCAGTTGTATTCGGAGAGTATCTTGGCAAGGTCGATAACCTTCTGCCGCGCCTGCATATTTGTGTAGGGGTAGCTGTGGAAGTGAAGGCAATCTATCTTCATGCCGCGCTTGGCGATCATGTGGCCCGCAACGGGGCTGTCGATGCCGCCCGAAAGGAGCAGCAGCCCCCTGCCAGCGGTGCCCACCGGCATGCCGTCGGCGCACTTTATGAACTTGTTGAACACAAGCGTCTTGCCATTTTCGCGCACGTCGATATTTATAACAAAGTCGGGTTCGTGCACGTCAACCGAAAGGCCTTTGTGCTTATCAAGCAACCTGCCGCCTATCTGCGCGCTTATTTCGGGCGATTTTAAATAGAAGGCCTTGTCGGCGCGGTGCGTCTCCACCTTGAACTTGCCCGTCTCGTCGCATACCGCCTCGGCGGCGCGGTAGATCTCGTCCATATCAGAATCTACCTTATAACCGACGCTGAGCGAGTGCACGCCGAATACCTTTGAGAGCTTTTTAACTATTTTATTTACTTCGCCGTCGTCGAAGTTTTCGACGAGGTACCTGCCGCTCTGCCTGCGTATCTCGTGGCGGATGCCCTTTAAAGATTTTTCCATGTTGGCGGCAAACGCGCGCTCGAAATAGCCGCGGTTTTTGCCCTTTAAATGAATTTCGGCATAGCGTATTATAATAACGTGTTCCATAGCTTGTTCCATTTTATTTTGTATCGTCACTCGGTGAGCTCCCTGTCCTTTCGCACGACTTCGTTCAAAATGCGCGCGCCCTCCTCCGCCTGCTCTATGCTGCTCTCCTTTGAAAAGCTTATGCGCAGAACGCCGTCGATGAGGTCGTCGCCCACCCCGCACGAGGTCATCACGCGCGAATGGCGCTTTGCCGAGTTGGACGAGCACGCCGAGCCGGTGCCTATTATCAGCCCCGCGTCGTCGCACATGTGCAGTATGGTCTCGCCGCGCACGCCGCGCGCCGCAACGGTGAGTATATAGGGCGAGCCGCCCTCGGGAGATATCCGTGTAAACAGCTCTTTATCCAGCCCGTTCCACAGCGCAGCGTTCACGGCGGAAATTTTTTGGTAATTTTCTTTTAGCGAAAGATAGCTCTTGCGCGCGGCGAGGCGGAACATCTGTATGCCGAACACATTTTCGGTACCGCTCCTCAAGCCCCGCTCCTGCCCGCCGCCGTAGATATACGGCGAGAGAACGATCTTTTTCCTCTTTATGAGCGCGCCCGTACCCTTTAGCGCGCCTATCTTGTGCGCGCTTACAGAATACATATCGATATTTTGCGAGAGCGTAAATGGTATTTTGCCGAACGCCTGCACGCCGTCGCAATGGACGAGAGTGCGCGGGTTTTTTGCCTTTATTTTGGCGGCGATGGCGTTCACATCGTTTACTGCGCCCGTTTCGTTGTTGACGTGAATGAACGATACGAGCGAAGTTTTGCCGTCGACCTTTGAAAGGAGGTCGGAAACATCAACGCTGCCGTCGGGCATAAGGGAGGCAAAGCGCGCCTCCGCTCCCCGCCTGCCGGCCTCCTGCACAGATTCATACACAGCGGCGTGTTCGCCCATGGTGCTGACTATATTGCCCCGCCTGCCACCGCAGAATACCGCCTGATTATCGGCCTCAGTCCCGCACGAGGTGAATATAAGCTCGAACTCGTCGGGATCGGCTATATGAGAGAGCAGCTCTTTTCGCGCTTCGGCAAGTTCCAAGTGCAAATTATATCCTTCCGCGTATAACGCGGAAGGATTATAAAATTTATCTGTAAGGTATTGCGCGGCTTCGGCAAGACAGCCATCGTCGGGCTTTGTCGTCGCCGCATTGTCAAAGTATATCATTATATTTCGATCACGCCTTCATAAGACTGTTTTACCGATCCGTCCAAAACGAGGTCGCCGTTTTCGAGGTTTCTCACGAACAGGTCGCCGCCGCGGAGTTTGACGGTTATCACCTTGTCCACGGCGCAGGCGGCTATCTTTACCGCCGCGGCAACTACCGCTGCCGCCGCCGTGCCGCATGCCATGGTTTCGCCGTTCACCTTGTCCCAGACGCGCAGCTTTATGGTGAGGTCGTTTACTATCCTCGCGCACTCGACATACGCAACGCCGGGGAACACACCCGAGGCGAGCACCGCCTGACCGAGATTTTCCAAATCGACGTCATCGACTTTGTCACAGAAGATTATGCAGTGCGAATTGCCCACGTTCACGGCCGTGGTGTTATACTCCTTGCCGCCGAACGACATGGGCCTGAGCACCACCTCTCCCTCGGTGTTTGCAGGTATCTTTTGAGGATCGAATGTTGCCGGGCCGAGGTTTACCGAAACAGAGCTTGCCACGCCGTTGAAGGACACAACTTCGAGCGTCTTTACCCCGCCGCAGATCTCTATGTTTATTCTGTCGGAATTTACTATGTGCTTATCAAACACATACTTAGCTACGCACCTTAAGGGGTTTGCCGCAAGGCCGGCCTCGCTGCCGTCGCGGTTGAACACGCGCACCTTGCAGTCGGCAATATCCGACTTTTCTATCATGACTATGCCGTCGCTGCCGATGCCATAGTGCCTGTCGGAGAAGTTTATGGCGAGCGATTCGGGGCAGGTTATCTTGTTGTCGAAGTTGTTGAAGAAGATGTAGTCGTTGCCGCAGCTGTGCATCTTGCAGAAGCTGAGCTTCAGCTTTTCCCTGCGCAGGTGGTTGATATCGACGAGCTCGGTGTTGAACTGCGTGTATCTACCCGCTATGCAGTCGGCAAGCGCGTTAGTCGTGTCGAGGGAGGTGAGCACCGTTATGCCGAGCAGTATGGCATGGTGATGGAGCGAAATGTAGTTGGTTATCGACTCCATATCCGTCTTGCCGGTATATACTACGTAGTCTATCTTGCCCTCGTCCATCAATTTGAATATGTCGTCGTTGGTGGAGAGGCGAGCCACCTCCGTGCACTCTATGCCCAGGCTGCGTATTACATTTGCCGTGCCCTTGGTTGCGTAGAACGTGAGGCCTAAATCGGCAAACTTTTTGACTATGTTTACTATCTCGTACTTATCCTGGTCGTTTACAGTAAAGTATATGCCCGAGGGCTGCTGCTTTGTGGGGTGCTTCATGTTGAAGCCCGCCGAAACGAGCCCCTTGAAGAGCGCCTCCTCTATCGTCTTGCCTATGCCGAGCACCTCGCCCGTAGACTTCATCTCGGGGCCGAGCTGAGAGTTTACGTCGTTGAGCTTTTCAAATGAGAACACGGGCACCTTTACCGCCACATAGGGCGAGTTGGGGTAGAGCCCGGTGCCGTAGCCGAGGCGCTTTAACTTTGCGCCCACGAGTATCTTTGTGGCAAGCTCCACCATGGGCACGCCCGTCACCTTGGATATATAGGGTATGGTGCGCGACGCCCTGGGGTTTACCTCTATTACATAGAGCTCGTTGTGATAGATGAGGTACTGTATGTTTATAAGGCCCTTGGTCTTTAACGAGAGCGCAAGCTCAACGGAGATGTCTACCACCTTTTTGAGCATTGCGTCGGAGAGATTGTATGGGGGATATACGGCTATAGAGTCGCCGCTGTGCACGCCCGCGCGCTCGATATGCTGCATGATGCCGGGTATGAGCACGTCGACACCGTCGGAGATGGCGTCCACCTCGAGCTCGGTGCCCATGAGGTACTTATCGCAGAGCACGGGGTTTTCGATCTTCTGCGACAAGATGACGTCCATATACCTCTCGATGTCGTTCTGAGTGAAGGCAATGGTCATGTTCTGGCCGCCGATGACGTACGAGGGGCGAAGGAGCACGGGATAGCCGAGCTGCTCGGCCGCCGAAATGGCCTCCTCCTTTGTCATTACCGTGAGGCCCTTGGGGCGGGCTATGGAGAACTGTTCCAAAAGCTCGTCGAACCTCTCCCTGTCCTCGGCGAGGTCGACGCTGTCGGCAGGGGTGCCGAGTATGCGTATGCCCTTTTTATCGAGATAGCCGCACAGCTTTATGGCCGTCTGGCCGCCGAAGGTTATTACCACGCCGTAGGGCTTTTCGACGTCGATGACCGACTGAACGTCCTCGGGCGTGAGCGCCTCGAAATACAGCCTGTCGGCCGTGTCGAAGTCGGTGGAGACCGTCTCGGGGTTGTTGTTTATTATTATAACTTCATAGCCCAGCTCTTTGAGCGTCCACACGCAGTGCACCGAGGAATAGTCGAACTCTATGCCCTGGCCTATCCTTATGGGGCCCGAGCCGATAACTATTATCCTGCGCTTTTTGCTGCGCTTTACGAAGGGCTTTGCCTCGTCGTGGTCGGGCTCGTCGTATGTCGAGTAGAAATAGGGCGTCTGCGCGGCAAATTCCGCGCCACAGGTATCTACCATCTTGAACACGGCGTCCCTGTGCATGGGAAGCTTGTTGCCCGAGAGCTTTTCAAGCTCCTTATCTGGATAGCCGAGCTTTTTGCCGTGGATGTATTGGGCGCGCGTGAGCGGCTTGCCCGCTATATCGCCCTCGAAGTCGGCAAGGTTTTTGAGCTTGTTCAAGAACCACTTGTCGATCTTGGTGATATTGTGTATTTCGTCTATGCTTATGCCGCGCTTTATGGCGCTGAACACCACGAACAGCCTTTCGTCGGTGAGCTCGTGCAGCTTGGAGTGTATCTCATCGTCAGAAAGCTCCATCATCTTGGGCATATTAAGCGTGCCGAGGGAGATCTCCGCGCCGCGCACGGCCTTCATTATGGCCATTTCGAAGGAGGTACCTATGGCCATAACTTCGCCGGTGGCCTTCATCCTCGTGCCGAGGGTGCGCTTTGCATAGAGGAATTTATCGAACGGCCACTTGGGGAGCTTTACCACCACATAGTCGAGCGTGGGCTCGAAGCAGGCGTAAGTTTTGCCCGTGACGTCGTTCTTTATTTCGTCGAGCGTGTAGCCGAGCGCTATTTTTGTGGCGACCTTTGCTATGGGGTAACCCGTCGCCTTGGAAGCGAGCGCCGACGAGCGCGACACCCTGGGGTTTACCTCTATTACCGAATATTCGAAGGAATCGGGATTGAGCGCGAACTGGCAGTTGCAGCCGCCCTCTATGCCGAGCTCGGAGATTATGTCGAGCGAGGCCGTGCGGAGCATCTGATACTCCTTGTCGGAGAGCGTGACCGCGGGGGCGATTACTATCGAGTCGCCGGTGTGGATGCCCACGGGGTCGAAGTTCTCCATCGAGCAGACGGTGAGCACGTTGCCCGCGCCGTCGCGCAGAACTTCGAACTCTATCTCCTTCCAGCCGCCGATATACTTTTCGATGAGTACCTGCGTTATGGGGGAGAGCATGAGGCCGTTGTGAGCTATTATTTTGAGCTCCTCCTCGTCGTGAGCCACGCCGCCGCCGGCGCCGCCGAGCGTGTATGCGGGGCGCACGATGACGGGATAGCCGCCTATCTTCTGAGCGACTTCGAGGCACTCCTCCACAGTATAAGCTATGTCGGAGGGAACGACGGGCTGGTTTATCTTCTGCATGGTCTCTTTGAAGAGCTCCCTGTCCTCCGCCCTGTCGATGGCGCTCAAATTTACCCCGATGAGCTTTACGCCCCACTTATCGAGGAAGCCCTCCTTTGCCAGCTTGCAGCCGAGGGTAAGGCCGGTCTGGCCGCCGAGCGAGGCGAGCAGACTGTCGGGCCGTTCCTTTATTATTATTCGCTTTAACGTATCTATGGTGAGCGGCTCGAGATATATCTCATCTGCGAGCGCCTTATCTGTCATTATCGTTGCGGGGTTGGAGTTGCACAGCACTACGTCGAGCCCTGCGTCCTTTAAAACGCGGCAGGCCTGCGCGCCCGCATAGTCGAACTCGGCAGCCTGGCCTATTACGATGGGACCGGAACCGATGACGAGTACTTTCTTTATGTCCTCTCTCTTAGGCATTGTACCTGCCCTCCTTTATGTTTAGTATGAATTTATCGAAAAGGAAGGACGCATCCATGGGACCGCCGCAGGCCTCGGGGTGGAACTGTACGGTATAGGCGTTGAGCTCGGGGTATTCAAATCCCTCGCAGGTGCCGTCGTTGGCGTTTATAAAGCTGAGCTTGCCGCCCTCCACGCTGGAGGAGATGACCTCGTAGCCGTGGTTCTGGCTGGAGATATACACCCTGCCCGTATCGAGATTTTTGACCGGCTGGTTTGAGCCCCTGTGGCCGTACTTCATCTTCTTGGTCTTGCCGCCCATGGCGAGCGCAAAGAGCTGATGGCCGAGGCATATGCCGAATATGGGCAGTTTGCCGGCAAGTTTGCGTATGTTGGAGATGACCTCGGTATTTTCGGAGGGGTCGCCAGGGCCGTTCGTGAGCATGAGGCCCTGAGGTTCGAGCGCCATTATCTGCTCGGCCGTGTAGTATGAGGGCACCTTGATGCAGTAGCAGCCGCGCTTGGCAAGTTCGCGCATGATGTTGCGCTTTGCGCCGAAGTCCCATACGACCACCCTGAGTCCATCCGGATCGCCCATATACTCCACCTCGCGGCAGGTCACCGACTTGACCGCGTCTTTTATGGTGTATGCCGAAACTTCGAAAAGGTCCTTTACGGGGTGCTTTGTGATGGCCGCGTTCATAACGCCCGCCTCGCGCACGATCTTGGTGAGCTCGCGGGTATCGACGCCGTATATCCCGGGTATGTCCTGGCGCTCGAGATACTCCTCTAACGTGCCGCCGCAGCGGAAATTTGAGGGCTTATCGCACTTCTCTCTCACGATATAGGCCGTTACCCACGGCTTGGCGCTTTCGGTATCGGCCTCTATCATGCCGTAGTTGCCGATGAGCGGAAAGGTTTGGGTGACTATCTGCCCGTAGTAGCTCGGATCGGTGAGCGTTTCGATATAGCCCGTCATGCCGGTTGTGAACACAAGCTCGCCTGTAACTTCCTTGCGTGCGCCGAAGGCATAGCCGCAAAACTGCTTGCCGTTTTCGAGCGTCAAATAAACTTTGCTGTTTTTCATCTATACTTCCTTTTACGGTATAATTAACTGTTTTGGGTATTTATGCGATATGCGAAGTACTATGTGTGATATAATTGCCTGTTCTATGCGCAATTTTTATATGTTTTACCTGAATAAGGCCTCGCTATGCCCGAAGGACTTATCTCATCAGCTTGACCATTACGGCCTTCTGCGCGTGCAGCCTGTTTTCGGCCTCGTCGAATATATCCTTTGCGTGAGCCTCGAACACGCCGTCGGTTATCTCCTCTCCGCGGTGCGCGGGCAAGCAGTGCATGACCATAACGTCGTCTTTGGCCCTCTTTATGTTGTCCTCGTTTATCTGGAAGCACTTAAATACGTTCTCCCTCTCTTTCTTCTCCTTCTCCTGACCCATGGAAGCCCACACGTCGGTATAGAGCACGTCGGCACCCTCTATGGCCTCGGCAACGTTGTTCGTTATGGTGAGAAGGCCGCTCTCCTTGCCCCACTTTACGAGCTTTTCATCGGGCTCGTAGCCCTCGGGGCATGCGACCGTGAAATTCATGCCCATCTTTACGGCGCCCACGATAAGGCTGTTCGCCATATTGTTGCCGTCGCCGATGAACGCCATTTTGAGGCCCTTGAAGGTGCCCTTATATTCCCTTATCGTCATGAGGTCGGCGAGCACCTGGCAGGGATGGCAATAGTCGGTGAGGCCGTTTATAACGGGCACGGAGCCGTACTTTGCAAAGTCCTCTACTTCCTGCTGGGCGAACGTGCGGATCATTATGCCGTCGAGATAGCGCGAGAGCACGCGCGCGGTGTCCTGCACGGGCTCGCCCCTGCCTATCTGCAGGTCGTTGCTCGAAAGAAAGAGTGCATAGCCGCCCAGCTCATACATGCCCGCCTCGAAGGAGACCCTCGTCCTCGTGGAGGCCTTCTGGAATATCATGCCGAGCTTTTTGCCCTTGAGATAGTCCTTCTGTATGCCGTTGTTGCGTTCGAACTTGAGCTGATCGGCAAGGTTGAGTACAGATAAGATATCCTCCCTTGAGAGATCGCCGAGTTTAAGTAAATGTTTCATCCGCTTATAACCTCGCTTAAAATTTTAAGTGCAAAGTCGATGTCGTCTTTGCCTATGGTAAGTGGCGGCAGCAGGCGCACCTTGGAGTGTGCGGTGAGCACAAGCAGCCCCTTATCGATACATTTTTTTGCTATTTCCATGGCGGGCTTGGCTGTTTTTATACCTATCATCAGCCCCATGCCGCTCACTTCTTCAACGCCCTCTGTCTTTTTAAGCTGCTCCATAAGATATGCGCCTTTTTTGCGCACATTTTCAAGCAGTTCGTCGGTTATGCGGCTTATTATGCTGCACGCGCCCGCGCATACGACGGGGTTGCCGCCGAACGTCGAGCCGTGATCGCCGTAAGAGAACACGCCGCCGCACTTTTCAAAGAGCATGCAGGCACCTATCGGCAGTCCGCCGCCCAGTCCCTTGGCCGTAGTCACTATGTCGGGCTGAATGCCGAACGCCTGGTAGGCATACAGATATCCCGTACGGCCGTTGCCCGTCTGCACCTCGTCGCAGATGAGAATGATATCGCGCTGTTTGCAGAGCTCGCACACGGCCTTAACAAAATCTCTGTCGAGCACGTTTACGCCGCTCTCGCCCTGGATGCACTCTATCATCACCGCGCAGGTGTTCTCGTTCATGCAGCTTTTAACGCCCTCTATCGTGGCGTCGGCATACACGAAGCCCGCGGGGAAGGGGCCGAAATATTTATGGAAGCCCTCCTGCCCGGTCGCCGCAAGCGTTGCCAGCGTGCGGCCGTGGAAGGAATTTTTAAGCGTGATTATCTCTTTGCGGTTTGGGCCGTGATGCAGTTCGCCGTATTTGCGGGCGGCCTTTATGGCGCACTCGTTTGCCTCGGCGCCGCTGTTGCCGAAAAATACCTTGCTCGCGCCCGTCCTTTCGCAGAGGAGCTTTGCAAGCCGCGCATGCGGCTCGGTGTAAAACAAGTTTGAGGTGTGCTGCACCTTGTTGAGCTGCTCAATTACCGCGCTCTTCCACTCCTCGTCGTTTATGCCGAATATATCCACCGCTATGCCGCTGCCGAAATCGACGTATTCCTTGCCGTCGTAGTCATACAGCCTGCAGCCCTTGCCCTCTTTAAAGGCGACGGGAAAGCGTGCATAAGTGCCGGCGATATACTCCTTATCTTCGTTTATTATATAGTTTCCGTCCATCTTCTCTCCGATGCGGCGGCAATATGCCGCGCGCCGCAAATATTAAAAGAAAGACTGATTTAAAAATATAAATCAGTCAACTGTAAAACATGGTGCCGCTGCCCTCTTCCGACAAGATCTCCACCAAAATGGAATGGTAAACCCTACCGTCGGTTATGAACACCTTGTTCACACCCCGGCGGATGGCCTCTTTGCAGCAATCTATTTTGGGTATCATGCCGCCCGAAATTATGCCCTGCTTGATGAGCGCGGGAATATCGGAGACATACACCTTTTTTATAAGGCTATCGGGATCGTCCTTATTTTCGAGCAGACCCTTTATATCCGTCATGAGTATCAGACTCTCTGCGCCGAGCGCGCCCGCTATTGCGGCGGCCGCCGTATCGGCATTTACGTTGTAGATGTGCCCATCGTCGTCGAAGCCTATCGGCGATATCACGGGGACGTAGCCTAAACTCAACATATCGTCTATGACGCGGGCATCGACGTTTACTATCCTGCCGACGTAGCCGAGCTCTTCGGAGAGCTTTTCACACTTTAACATGTGGCCGTCTTCGCCGCACAGCCCCACGGCCTTGCCGCCCGCCGCGCAGAGAAGGTCGACGAGAGATTTGTTCACCTTGCCGGCGAGCGCCATGCGCGCTATCTCCACCGTCTCCTCGTCGGTGTAGCGCAGGCCATTTATGAATTTGGGAACTATCCCCATCTTTTTGGAGATATCCGAAATTTCAGGCCCGCCGCCGTGCACCAGAACCACCTTTATGCCGAGCGCGCTGAGCACCGCAACGTCGTTCATAACGGCGAATTTGAGCTTTGCGTCGGTCATGGCGTTTCCGCCGTATTTTATGACCAATATCTTGTTATAATATTTTTTTATGTATGGCAGGGCCTCAACCAAAAATTCAGCCTGTTCCTGTTTATCCATCAAACTCTCCGTAAGTTACAAAAAAATGCTATATACCATATGGCATGGCCGACTTTCGGGCAGGCCGCCATTTTTATGCGGCGACAAATTTTATTTGGCCGCCTGATAAGGCGCGCCTAATCAGGTGCGGTAGTCGCCGTTTATTTTTACGTAATCATAGGTGAGGTCGCAGCCCCATGCCGAGGCCTTGCAGCCGCCCGACTTCAAATCTATGTTTATCTCAACTTCGTCGCGCGAGAGCACGGTTTTGGCGAAGTCCTCGTCGAAGGGAACGCCGCTGCCGTTTGCGCATACGGGAAGTTCTCCCGCTGCCGAGCGGAAAGATACGTCTATCTTATCGACTTCGACGGGCTCGCCCGCGTAACCTATAGCGCACAGCACCCTGCCCCAGTTGGCATCGGCGCCGAACATCGCCGCCTTTACGAGCGAAGATTTTATTACCGACTTTGCAACGTTTTTGGCCATCTTTGAGGTCTTTGCGCCGCGCACGTTGCACTCTATGAGCTTTGTCGCGCCCTCGCCGTCCTTGGCAATCATTCTTGAAAGTTTTACCGTGCAGTAGTGCAGCGCCCTTTTGAACAGATTGAGCTGCGCGCCCGCCCCCGCTATCTGCTCGTTTGCGGCAAGGCCGTTTGCGAGTATGCAGCAGGTATCGTTTGTGGACTGGTCGCCGTCGATGCTTACCATGTTGAAGGAGGTCTTTACGTCGTCGGAGAGCGCCTTCTGAAGGGCGGCGGCGGAGATGTTCACGTCGGTAGTGATGAATATGAGCGTCGTTGCCATGTTGGGGCATATCATGCCCACGCCCTTGGCTATCGCGCCTATGCGACACACCTTCCCGCCCAATTCGAACTCAACGGAAACCGACTTGGGCACGGTATCCGTCGTCATTATGGCCTCGGCGGCGCTTGCGCTGCCATCTTCGGAGAGCGAGGAATAGAGTTTATCCATGCCATCGGCCATGGGAGCTATGTCGAGCGGGAGACCGATGACGCCCGTGGAGGCAACTATTACGTCCTCCTCAGCGATGCCCGCCGCCTTTGTTACGAGCGAGCACATTTCCTCGGCCACCTTTTCGCCGTCTTTATTGCAGGTGTTGGCGTTGCCGCTGTTGCATATCACCGCCTGCGCCCTGCCGTCTGCAAGGTGACGCTTCGTTACGACTACGGGTGCGCCCTTCACCAGATTCTGTGTATATACTCCCGCAGCCGTGCAAGGCGCGCTGCTTACGATGAGCGCAAAGTCCTTTTTATCCTTGTTTTTCCTTATGCCGCAATGAATGCCCGCGGCTTTAAATCCGAGCGGAGCACATACGCCGCCCTCGATTTCGTGCAAAAATTCCATAGTATGTTAAACTTTATATAAGATACAAGCCGCACTGTTTTGCCTGCGGCTCATTTTATGCCCGAAGCGCCGCTTGAAATAATTATATCTCAAAAACGGCGCGCCGTCAATCGACTTTTGAACTTTTAGCGTAAATATTAAAAACCTGCGCCACCAACTTATTACAGTTTGCCCGTCAGGCCGCAATATGAGCCGATCTATATGAGGGAACAGGTTTCATTGAGCCCGAGCATTATGTTCATATTCTGCACGGCCGCGCCCGAGGCACCCTTGCCGAGATTATCGAACACGCTGAACATCGATATCATTTCGTCGTTGCCGCTCACATAGATTTTGAGGTAGTTGGTACCCGCAAGCTCGTTTGCGGCGAGATAGGCGGGAACTTCCTCTTTTTTGGCAGCTTTTATGAAATTATGCGACGCATAGTACTCTGCAAAATACTCTCTTATGTCATCCGCGCCCCATTTTTTGAGGAGCAGCCCCTTATAGAGCGGAACAGATACGCACATGCCGCAATAGAAATCGGCCACTATCGGCTGGAATGCGGGAGCGTGAGCAAGCGAACACTCCTTCACCATTTCGGGTATGTGCTTGTGCGAGAGCGTGAGCGCATACTGCCTGGGCGAAGAGAGCGCGATATCCCTCCCCTCCGCGGTGTATTCGGCTATCATCTTTTTGCCGCCGCCCGAATAGCCCGTCACCGAGTGCGCGACGAGCGGGTAGTCGGCGCCGAGTATGCCGCCCTTTACAAGGGGAGCAACCAGCGATATAAAGCCAGTCGCGTGACATCCGGGATTTGCCACCCTGTTTGCCGAGGCGATCTGCCCCCTTCTTTCGGGCGAGATCTCGGGCAGGCCGTAAACCCACCCTTCCGCCGTGCGGTGCGCGGTGGATGCGTCTATCACGCGCGCCTTTGGATTAGTTATCAGCGAAACGCTCTCCCGCGCCGCGGCGTCGGGAAGGCATAAAAAACTTATGTCGGCAGAATTGAGGTATTCCCTCCTCGCCTCTGCGTCTTTGCGCTTTTCCTCGGGCAGGGCCATTATGTTGATATCGTCGCGCTTTTGCAGCCGCTCGAATATCTGCAGGCCGGTAGTACCCTCGCGCCCGTCAATGAATACGTTATACATCTTATCCGTTACAGCGCCGCGCCGTAAAAGCATACGGCGCGGCGCGCTTGAAATTTACTTAATTTTGCTTTGAAGTTAACTAAAACTTGCTTACTTGAGCTTCTTTTCGTCCAACAGCGCCTTTATTTTGATGGGCAGGCCAAAGAGGTTTATAAAGCCCGCCGAATCGGTCTGGTTGTAGCAATGGTCCTCGCCGAAGGTGGCTATGTCTTCGCTGTAGAGCGAGTTGGGCGAGGTTATGCCCGCGGGCATCACGTTACCCTTGTAGATGCGCAGCTTTACGTCGCCGGTGACAGTCTCCTGCGTTTTATCGACGAACGCGTCGAGCGCCTCCCTCAGGGGAGTGAACCACTGGCCGTCGTATACCATCTCGCCGTACTTTATTGCGATGAGCTGCTTGTAGTGCGCGGTGGCCTTGTCGAGGCAGATAGATTCGAGAAGTTCGTGCGCGGCATAGAGAATGGTGCCGCCGGGCGTCTCATACACGCCGCGGCTCTTCATGCCGACGAGGCGGTTTTCCACCATGTCGACAATGCCCACGCCGTTTTCGCCGCCTATCTTGTTGAGCTTTTCAACGAGAGATACGCTGTCGAGCTGTTCGCCGTCGACGGCCGTGGGGATGCCCTTTTCGAAGTGAATGGTCACATAAGTGCTCTTATCGGGCGCCTTCCAGGGGGAAACGCCGAGCTCGAGTATCTTATCGTACTGGGGCTCGTTGGCGGGATCCTCCAAATCGAGGCCCTCGTGCGAGAGGTGCCACAGGTTTTTATCCTTGGAATAGTTGGTCTCCCTGTTTATCTTGAGGGGCACGTTGTGTGCCTCGGCGTAGTCGATCTCCTCGTCGCGGCTCTTTATGTCCCATATGCGCCAGGGCGCGATTATGGGCATTTCGGGCGCGAAGGCCTTTATGGAGAGTTCGAAGCGCACCTGGTCGTTGCCCTTGCCGGTGCAGCCGTGACAAATGGCGTCGGCCCCCTCCTTTTTGGCTATCTCCACTATCCTCTTGGCTATTACGGGACGGGCGAATGAAGTACCCAGAAGGTACTTATTTTCATACACGGCGCCCGCCTTCATCGTGGGATAGATGTAGTCTTCGATGAACTCCTTGCGGAGATCCTCTATATAAAGTTTGGAAGCGCCCGTTTTGAGCGCCTTCTCCTCGAGCCCGTCGAGCTCGGACTGCTGGCCCACGTCGGCAGATACGGCGATCACCTCGCA
The DNA here is from genome assembly GCA_944330115.1 of uncultured Clostridia bacterium. Lineage (GTDB taxonomy): Bacteria > Bacillota > Clostridia > Christensenellales > Borkfalkiaceae > Coproplasma. Next base: position 142,611 of record CALVIN010000002.1, on the reverse strand, counting down.
GTTATCGTAGTGCTCTTTGAGCCAGGGAATGATTATGGAGGTATCGAGGCCTCCCGAATATGCAAGAACTACTTTTTTGATCTTCTTTTCCATTTTTATTCATCCGATAAGTTATTTGATGCCTGCTATTTGCTTCATCTCGCAAATTATACAATACGCCGCACTTTTAGTCAAGCGATTACAGTGCATATTTAAATATAATTTAATGAATTTTTGCATAAATATACATAATTAACTAATATATACTGTATTTTTGCATAAATATGCAGATTATTATAAGTTAATACAATTTTACGAGGAAGGCATAGCTCTTGAGCTCGCGGCGGGCGCTCTTCCAGCTTGGCACAAAGCGCGAAACGAGCGCCCAGAAATTTTGGGAGTGATCGTGAAATACCGTATGGCACAGCTCGTGCACCATGACGTATTTTTGCAGCTCGGGCGGGAGCATGAGCAGCTTGAAGTTGAAAGTTATGATGCAGGCGCCGTCGCAGCAGCCCCACATGCTCCTGTATGAGCGGAAGCTAACCGACTTACATTCAAGGCCGCAGGCCGCCTGCACCTTTTTAAACTCGCTCAAAAACTGCCCGCCGAGGCAATTTACATAGGCCGCCTTAAAGCCGCGCAGCCCCGTTACGTGCACGCCGTCGCCGTCGACGTAGTTGCGCGTGCTCTTGAATACGGGAAAGAGCCTGCCGCCGACGTACGCCTCGCGGTAGTCCTTGACCGAGCGCTGAGCAAGGCTGTTAGAGTTGTTGAACGCCATCGCCCTTTCAAGCCAGCCGCGCTTTTGGGTGAGCAGGCGCTCCACCTCTCCGCGCGTGGCCGAAAGGGGCGCGCGCACGATTATCTTGTTCTCTTCGGTGACTTTTATCGATATGGTTTTGCGGCTGCTCTTTATAAGCGTGTATTCGTACTTTACCATAATATATATTTGTTTTAAAAATTTGCCCGCCGCGGCAAGGCCGCGCGGGCAAACTATCATTCTTCTGTAATAAACTCAACTTTCAAGCGCACGCGGGGCTCGCCGTTGACGCGCCCTTCGACAGTCGAAACGTCGCCGTCGTCGGAGCGGTAGAACTCGAGCTTTTCGCCGTATTTGCACTGTTTTACATAAGTTATCTGCACCGTGCCCAGGCTCTTGCCGGAGAGCTCGTCCACGCTGAACGCGTCGAGGCAGAAGTCGGCATACTTGGTGTTGTTTACGTGGTAATAGTGGTCGTAGTCGGAGGACGACACAACCTTTTCATACTTCTTTTCGCCCTCCTTTACGGGAGCTATGCGCCAGGAGTTGAAGTCGATGGCGCGGAAGTCGTTATATTCGCGGGTGTCGCCCTCGAAGAACACGCTCGTGGGGAGCACGGCAAAAGTTTTTAAGTCTATCATGCACCAGCGGGTAGTTGCGGCGCACACCTTTATGCCGTTGCAATACACCTCGAACTCCCTGAAAAATATAGTATTTTTGGGCTTCATCGGCCAGGTGTGAACGGTGAGAATATCGTTTAACGTGATTGGCCGATAGAGCTCGATATACCAGTTTGCAAGTATAAAGCCTATGCCGCGCGGAGTTATGTCGGCATAGCCGAAGCCGAGTTCGTCGGCAGAAAGGCACGCCGACTCCTCCAATATGGATAGGAGCGAAGAAAGTTTGAGCTCGTCTTTAAAGTCGACGTCGGTATAGCGTATCTCGTAATTTCTGATGTTCTTATACATATCGGCACCCCCAAGCCCGTTTAAACGGTATTATTATAACACTTTAAAGGAAAAAAGTAAAACGAATGAGCTTAAATATTAAAACTATGTGTGACGTAATACAACTATGTATGACATAGTACTATATAAATGCCGCTAAACTATTGACATATCCGCTCAAATTATGTTATAATTTGTATATCTTACGGGAGAAAGTATCATGGACAAAAATACCGAAGAATTTGAAGGCGGCGCCGAGGGAAAATCTTCCATAAGCGCCGACCTTATACGCGGACACATAAACACCATTATCCTGCGCTCCCTCTACGACAGGGACAAGTACGGATATGAGATCATAAACGAGATCAACGAAAAGAGCCACGGGCAATATACGCTCAAGCAGCCCACCCTTTACAGCGCTTTGAAGAGGCTGGAAAATCAGGGCTATATCCAGGCGTATTGGAAGAACGACGAAATTTCTGCGGGCGGCAGGAGAAAATATTTCCGCCTTACCGAGAGCGGCCGCGAGATAACCGAGCAGAACCAGGCCGAATGGGAATATTCGAGAACGGTCATCGACAACCTTATCTCCGACAAAAACTTCGACTTCGACCAGCCTGCTCCCAATCCCGTTGACTTCAAGATCTTGAAACAGGCCACCTCGCGCGTGCCCGTCGTGCACAGCGAGAGCGAGGGCGAATGGGAAGACGAAGAGTCGCCAGACGTTGAGGCGCGCACATACGTTGCCGAGGACGAGCAGACCGTATATATCGACGATCCCACCAAGCCCGAGGAAGAACCGCAGCCCGCTGTGGTGTATTCCTCCGAAACGGAAAAGCCCCTCTCCTACTCGGAGCAGGTGTTTGAAAGCGGCATACGCCCCGCCGAGAGCGCGGCGCCCGCCGACAACGGCGCAGATATGAGCGAGAGCGCCTCGCACGAGGACGCGGCTGCTTCCGAAACCGTGGTGATACAGCCCGAACCCGAACCAGCCCCTCAGCCGGAACCCGAACCTGTGCCTCAACCCGAGCCTCAGCCTGAACCTCAGCCCGAGCCTCAACCGGAAGTTGTTGCCGAACCCGAGCCGCAGGCCGAGGAGGCGAGAGCGGAGAGCACGACGAGTAGCTATCCCGACAACGCCCCCTTCACCGAGGAGCAGCTCGAAGCCGAAAAGGCGCGCTACAAGTCGCAGATTTCGCAACACAAGGAGGACGACACAAAGAAGCCTCCTGAGGTCGACGAAGAGACGCGCAGGCAGCTGCACGAGAACTATTTAAAGCTGATTGGCGACGACAAGGATCAGCCGTACGACGACAGCTATTCCGGCGGCGACACATACGGCGATACTTACGGCAGCGAGAGCTACTCGCACGGCGGATACGGCGACGACGGCTATGCCCGCGAAAGCGGATATGTTTCCACTCCCCCCGCCGAGGATCTCATATATAACACCCGCTCGGAGAACGAGAGAGATTATAAAAACCTTGTAGACAAGCTGTATAACAACACGCTCAACAATACCGAGCACATGCAGATGCCTCATCAGCAGCAGGCACAGCCGCAACCTCAGCCGGAGCCTCAACCGCAGCCGCAACCCCAGCCTCAGGAGCCTTTAAGGCAGACGCCCGAGCCCGACATGGGGACAGCACATACGGCGAGATACAGCGGCTATGCGGAAGTGGCCAAAAAGGCGGCCTCGGACGGCATAAAGATAAGCACCTCTGAAGATGCCTTTGCGGCGGGCAGCGTTAAGCAAAAGACCTATAACAAGGGCGCCACGCTTTTCAAGTGCTCGCTGATAGTCGGCGTTATAATGATAGTCGAATTTGTTATCACCCTGGCGCTGCGCACGCAGCTGGGCGTGGGAATAGCCTATCCCATCGTAATACTCGCGCTCGGGCTCGCGACCGTGCTTGTATGCGGCATACTGTTTGCCACCCGCTACGGAACGCATATGCGCAAACCAGCTACGCTGAAATACATAATTACGGCGTGCGTGATAACCGTAATACTTATAGTGATAATTATTCTGTTCGGCGTGATAATTCAGACCAACTGGACGGCCGCCAACGAAATAATGGCAAACATAGTGATACCCTGCATAATAGCGCTGAATATCCCCATATTCACGCTCAGCTTCTACCTCTTCACCAAAAACTAAAAGTTCGGAGATAAGATGAAACTCCTCGCCATAGTCCACTCCACCCACATGGGCAACACAATGCAGATAGCCGAGGCCATGGCCGAAGTAGCTCCCCTTACCATCGCCCCGTTTGAGGACGCCGATAAATATAACCTGCTGCAATACGACGCGGTCGGTTTCGGCGGCGGCATAAACGCGGGCAGCCACGACAATAAGCTTTTGGAATATGTAAAAAAGCTTAAAGAAGTGCCCAAATACTCGTTTGTGTTCAGCACGAGCGCCACGGGCAAGAGCAGAAAGTATAACGCAAAGCTTATAAAACTGCTTGAAAGCAAGGGCAGCAAAGTGCTGGGCTCGTTCGGGTGCAAGGGGCTGTGTAAGTTCTTTATATTCGCGCTGGTGGGCGGCGTAAACAAGGGCAGGCCCAACACCGACGACTTCGACGCAGCACAGAGCTTTATTGAGGACGTTGTAAAGAGCGTTGAACGCGAAAAGCAGAGCAAATAAAAATATCTTAGTTTTTTAAATTTATATCCCGCGCGGCCTGCGGCCGCGCGGGGTATGCTTTTAGCAGGTTTTTGCCGTACCGCGGCGGCAGCAAAGCTGCCGCCGCGGTACAAGTTTGGGGCGGTATTGCCCTCTTATATACACTTTTTGTTTTGCATTAACTATAAAAGCGGAGCCTTTCGGCTCCGCTTTTATAGTTTTGTGAGGTATTACAATTTAACCTTGAGTGATGTTGATGTTGATATTATATGCAAAATTTACGCTGAATGTATCTTCTTCATATATAATTGTCCAAAGATTGTCATTAGTATCATAAGTATTTTTCCAACTAAACTTTTTATCCTCTAATGACGTATTATCTTCTACACAATCAGCCAACTCTCCCAAAGCTGTGTCTAAATGCGATAAATACCATACATTTGGATCATTTGACGCCTCATCCGCAAACCCATAAATATTCCCGGCCTCGTCTTTAAGCGGCAAATAATCGGGTTCTTCAATAATAGCGGCCCACATAGTTCTAATCCTGAATGTAAGGTCAACAGTTTCACCCGCAGAAACAGTCCTATTTAAAGTTTCATTTTCCGCAAGTGCTGTTAAAAATTCATCTAAACCAAGACGACTTAATTCCGGAACAGCAACAAAACTTTCGCCGTTATGGATATACAGAGTTAATCGTATAGGATTATATTTTAGCGTAACACCTGCCTCATTCTCTATTGAAACATAGGCATCAATAAAATCTTCAGGCAAGGAAACAGACATTGTCATATCAGTTTCAGCCGTATAGCTAATTTCAAATACGCAATCTAAATAAGTACCCGGCCCGAATTTTATGCCGGAAATATTATAAGTCATATCCATGGAGCCATTGAACACCTGTGTGATATTATCATATGTAATGGTAATATCGGTGCCGGCTGTGGACTGCTGCGCCTTTTCATAATTACATACAGAGCAAGTGCCATATTCGGCACCGCCGAAATTATGCTCCTCCACCTCGGAAATGCCGCAGGTTTCACATTCGCGCATATGAACATCGGAATAAGCCGTCCAATCGCTCCACTTATGGCCGAGAGCCGTCCCCTCAGTCTGCCCGCATACGGCGCAGGTTTTTGGAGCCGTGCAAGTTGCATCTACCCATACATGGCCGTGAGCGGGGATAGTTACTTCAAGCGTTTCGGCGCAATTTTTGCAAGAGAATACCACCTTCCCGTCCGTTGTGCAGGTGGGCGCAGTTACATTGCCGTTTGCTATATCCCAATCATGCACACCCGTTGCAGGAATGGTTACTTTAAGCGTTTCTTCACAATTTGCGTTTGTGCAAGAGAATACCACGCTGCCCGCTTCTTCGCAGGTAGGCGGAGTCACTTCACCCTCGTCCCAGCTATGCGCGCCAACATTTGCAGGTACTGTTACTTCAAGCGTTTCGCTGCAATTTTTGCAGGTGAATACTACGCTGCCCGCCGTTGTGCAGGTGGGTTCGTTCAGCACGCCGCTATCCCAGCTGTGCGCAGCGGCATTTACGGGAATAGCAACCTCAAGCGTTTCTGCGCAGTCCTTGCAAGCATATTCTATTTTACCTTCCGCCGAACATGTGGGCAGCGTTACCACTGCTTTTTCAAGATCCCAATTATGCACGCCCGTTGCGGGGATATCGAGGGTGAGCGTTTGGTTACAACCTTCATTCGAGCAAGAATAGATTATTTTGCCGACGACCGTCGCAGTTGCGGGCGTAGTCACCGTGCCGCTATTCCAATTCCAGTTGTGCGCATTACTATCTATAGGGATAATTTCGGTTTTTGTTTGACCGCAAATTGTGCAGGTGTATTCTATGCTGCCCGCCGCCGTGCAAGTGGGCGCAATTATCTTGCCGTTTGCCGTATCCCAGCTGTGCGCATCGCTATCCATGGGAATAATTTCGGTTTTTGTTGCATTACAAATTGAGCAGGTGAATTCTATGCTACCCGCCGCATTGCAGGTGGGCGCGGTTATCTTTGCTATATCCCAATTATGCACGCCCGTTGCGGGAATGGTTACGCTCTGTATGTCGCCGCAAAGCGAGCAGGTGAGCGTTACGCTGCCGTCTTTTGTGCAATCGGCCTCTTCCACCTCTTCTTTATAGTCGTGGCCGAGGGCCTCGCCTTCGGTCGTGCCGCACACGGCACACGTCTTAGGAGCCGTGCAGGTTGCGTCCTGCCAGTCATGGCCGAGGGCCTCACCCTCGGTAGCGCCGCACACGGCGCAGGTTTTTGCTGCCGTGCAAGTCGCCTCTATCCACTTGTGGCCGGGGCTGTCTAACGCCACTTCCAATGTGTCGCCGCAATGTTCGCAGGTAAATACTACCTTGCCTTCGGCCGTGCAGGTTGGCTCGGTCACCTCTCCCGCATCCCAACTGTGCGCGGAGGCGTTTGCGGGCACCGTGAGCTGCAATATCTCATCGCAGTCGGCGCAGGGATATTCGATCGAGCCATCGGCAGTACATGTGGGCTGAGCTGTTACTTCGCCCTTATCGAACTGCCAGTTATGCTCGCCCGTTACGGGAATTATAACTATAAGTACCTCGTCGCAGTCGGCGCAGGGGTACTCTATCATGCCCTCGCTCGTGCTCGTTGCGGGCGTTACGACGCCCTTGTCCCACTGCCAGTCATGCACGCCGAGCGCAGGGATAGAAACAATGTCTTTGTTGCCGCACACCGTGCAGACGCGCGTTATGCTGCCGTTATGTATGCAGTCGGCGCTCACGACAAGATTGGTGCCGTAGCTGTGCCCGAGGGCAGAGCCTGAAAGTATTTTGGTATCTGTTTCGCCGCAGCGCGAACAAGTAGCCGTCTGCGTGCCGTCGGCCGTACATGTGGCGTTATTATCGCTCACATATTCGCCGAAATCATGTCCGAGCGCCACTCCGTCGGAAAAGCCGCATACGCTGCAATGCCTGGGAGAATCGCACGAGGCGCCCACCCATGTGTGACCGGCAGCGGGAATGACCGCATCGGTATACTCTATTTCTGTATTGCCTTCCTCGTCCGCAAAATACCTTTCGCACCCTGCGCAATACCAATACTCCTCGTTGCCGTCGGCCGTGCAGGTCGCCGCAGTCGCGGGGTAATAGGTCATGGTGTGCCTGTGGGTGAAGATTATTATCAGGCAGACGATGAGAGCGAGCAAGAGGAGAATTATAATTATTATCGTCAAAACACGCGCAAGTACCGACTTTTTCTTTTTGCCGTTCTCTTCCTGCTCTGTGGTTTCCCTCTCTTTGTTCATAAAACCTCCTTAACAAACTTTACACTATAGTTAAAAGTGAGAGTAAGGGGGTCGGCAAGCCCGATTTGATATTGTCGCGCATACCGCGTAAAAGTACGGTATCGCTCTTTTAAAAATGCCGCGCGGCAGGCTGCCTCGCAAATTTTAAAACCGCAAGCGCCGCACGGCGCGCAAAAGTGCATTTATGCGCGCAAAATATGCCTCTTCAGGCAGGCATTTGCCCCCTTACACTATTTTTCGAAGCCGCTCCTCCGCCCCTTGCGGTCAAACGCAACTATTCTGCCGGGTAACGCATTGCACAAATTTTCAGGGTAGTTTGCGCAAAAATAAAGGCGCGCCTTCACATTATCGAAGACACGCCTGCACTCGTATCTCCGATGTTGGCACACAATTTTTCTGAACACGAGAAAAAGAGATACAAAAATGCCGATTTCATATCTCATGTACGATAATTAAATTGTGTGCCGAGTTAATTATAGCATATAAATGTATAAAATGCAACAGCCTTTTACATATTTTTGCAAAATGTGTTTATAGATAACAAAAAGACCGAAGGAAATTGTTTCCCCTCGGTCTTTCGAGTATTGTCGTTATTTTTTATTTTGCGTACTCGACGCTTCTGAACTCGCGTATCACGTTTACCTTTATCTGTCCGGGATATTCGAGCTCGGCCTCTATCTTCTTTGCGATATCCTTTGCAAGGAAGAGCGCCTGCGCGTCGTCTATCTGTTCGGGCTTTACCATAACGCGGACTTCCCTGCCCGCCTGGATAGCATAGCTCTTTTCTACGCCGTTGAAGCTTGAAGCAATCTCTTCGAGCTTTTCGAGGCGCTTTACATAGTTGGTGCCTGTTTCCCTTCTGGCGCCCGGCCTTGCGCCCGATATTGCATCGGCTGCGGCTACCAGAACGGCCTCAACGGTTTTGGGCTCCACGTCGCCGTGGTGCGCCTCTATCGCGTTGACTATGTTTGCATTCTCCTTGTACTTCTTTGCAAGATCTGCGCCCAAACGGATGTGGGTACCCTCCTGCTCGTGGTCTACGGCCTTGCCTATGTCGTGCAAAAGGCCTGCGCGCTTTGCGAAATTTACGTCTAACCCGAGTTCCTGCGCCATCAGTCCCGCGAGGAGCGCTACCTCTATGGAGTGCTGATATACATTCTGGCCGTAACTCGTTCTGTATTTAAGTTTGCCGATGAGCTTTATGAGCTCGGGGTGAAGGCCGAAGATGCCTACTTCGAACATGGCGCTCTCGCCGGCCTGCTTTATCTCGTTGTCGAGCTCCTTTTTAACCTTTTCAACCGTCTCTTCGATGCGGGCGGGGTGTATCCTGCCGTCGGCGATGAGCTTTTCGAGAGAGAGGCGGGCAACTTCCCTTCTTATGGGGTCGAAGCCCGAAAGGATGACAACTTCGGGGGTGTCGTCGATGATAAACTCTATGCCCGTGGCGCTTTCAAGCGCGCGTATGTTGCGCCCCTCCCTGCCTATTATCCTCGCCTTCATGTCGTCGCTGGGGAGCGATACGGTGGAGACGGTGGTTTCGGCGGTGTGGTCGGCCGCGCAGCGCTGTATGGCGAGCGTTATTATCTTTTTGGCCTCGTTGGTGGCCTCCTCTTTGGCGGTCTGCTCGATATTTCTCACCTGAAGGGCCACGTCGTGGCGCGTTTCGTCGAGAATTTCGTTGGCAAGCAGCGTTTTCGCCTCGTCTTTGGTAAGCTGCGCCACCTTTTCAAGCTCCTGTATCATGAGTTCGTGCTGGTGGTTTATCTTATCCTGCGTCTTTTTGATCTCCTGCTCTCTGTTGGAAAGGTCCTTCTTCTGCTGTTCGAGCGCATCGCTCTTCTTGGTCAGCGAATCTTCCCTCTTGTCGAGGTTGTCCTCCCTCTGAGTCAGGCGCTGTTCCTGCTTTGCAAGTTCAGCTTTCTTTTCTTTGCTTTCGCGTTCAAAATCGTTTCTGAGTTTAAGCTCCTGTTCCTTTGCCTCTAAAATGGCTTCTTTTTTCAAAGCTTTGCATTCTGCCTGAGCGTCGGCGACCATCTTTTTTGCCCTTTCGGTCGCGTCGCCGAGTTCCTTTTCGGCCTTAGCCGTCTTGCGCGTGTGCCTTATATACAAAAAAGTCACTACAGCGGCGAAAATAGCAACTATGCCGAGGGCAACGCCCAGGCCTATCGCAACTCCGTCGCTTGCGAGAAACAGGGAGCTCATGCCAAGTAAATACATGTAAGCCTCCTGATTGATTTGTGAATATATACGTCCCTGCCGCGGCAAAAACCGCAGTATACCGCAGAGTAAGTTATATCATTATCAATTTTACAACATTTTGAATATAAAGTCAACGTATCGGGCATTTTTTGTTAAAATACTTTGAAATATGCCTTCCGCAGCCCCGCAAAACGCGCAAAAATACAAAAAATGCGCCGCCAAATGCCGCATCGGCGCAATGCAAAAGGGCATGAAAAAGGGGCGGCCATACCGCCGCCCCGTAAAATTTTATATTTGCCATACGGCTGTGCGCTATGCGTAAGCGCACCCTCAACCGCACGCTCAATTGCCCTCTTCAAAAATTTTGAGCCAGAGCGCCGAGGAGGCGTCGGAGGGCATGCGCCAGTCGCCGCGGGGCGAGAGCGTTACCGTGCCCACCTTAACTCCGTCGGGAATGCACGAGCGCTTGAACTGCTGCGCAAAGAACCGCCTGTAGAAATTTTTGAGCCACTTATCTATCGTATCGTCGCTGAAATCGCCGTCAAAAGTTCTGCGGGCGATGTAGCGCACCTTCTCGGGCGAAAAGCCCCAGCGCACGGCGTAATAGAGGAAAAAGTCGTGCAGAATGTACGGGCCCACGATGTCCTCCGTCTTCTGCGCTATCTCGCCCGACTTATCGGGAGGGAGCAGCTCGGGGCTTATTTCGGTGGCAAGTATAACCTCTAATGTGGCCTTTGCCTCGCCGCCGAGGCGGTCGGCCTCGAACCTGATGAGGTGCTTTACCAGCGTTTTGGGCACGCCAGAATTTACGGCATACATCGACATGTGGTCGCCGTTGTAGGTTGCCCAGCCGAGCGCAAGCTCGCTTAAATCCCCCGTGCCTATCACCAGCCCGCCCGTCTTGTTGGCGGTGTCCATGAGTATCATGGTGCGCATGCGCGCCTGCGAATTTTCGTAAGTCACGTCGAGCACCTCTTTGTCGTGCCCGATATCTTCAAAGTGCTTTAAAACACTCGCCGTTATATCCACCGTCTTTAAAGTGACGCCGAGCGCCGCCGCAAGTTTTTTGGAACTTTTGAGCGTCTTGCCGGTTGTGCCGAAGCCGGGCATGGTTATGGCGATTATGTCTTTGAAGTCCTTGCCTATATTTTCAAACGCGCGGCGGGTGACGAGCAGCGCGAGCGCCGAATCGAGCCCGCCAGAAATGCCTATCACCGCCGTTTTGGCGCCCGTGTGTTTGAGGCGCTTTACCAGCCCCATCGTCTGCAGATTAAGTATGAGCTCCGTCCTTTCGGCAAGGCGCGAACCGTCTTTGGGCACGAAGGGAAGCTTGGAGAAGGTGCGTATGGTATCGCCCGCACACTCCGCCGCAGTGAATTTTACCGTGACGTGCTCTGCGCGCTTTGCGCCGCAGTAATAGGAACTTGCGCACCGCCTGCGCTCGCCGTCGAGCTTATCCACGTCGATATCGGCGAAGATGAGGCCGTTTTGAAAGAGCTTGCTCTCCTTGAGCAGCGTGCCGTTTTCGCAGATGAGGTCGTGCCCTGAAAACACCATGTCGGTAGTACTCTCTCCGTAGCCCGAATCGCAGTATATATAGCCGCAGATGAGCTTGGACGACTGCATCTTTACAAGGCTCCTTCGGTATTCGGCCTTGCCGGCTATCTCGTCGCTGCACGAGAGGTTTACTATTATGTTCGCCCCCGCAAGCGCATGGCGCACGGAAGGCGACTGAGGCACCCACAGGTCCTCGCATATTTCGGCGGATACGGTAAAGCGGGGCATATTTTGCGCGCTGAAGATGATATCCGTGCCGAATGGCACGTCCTCGCCGCAGAGCTCTATGTGAGAGAGCCCCTCCTCCGCCGGGCAGAAGTGGCGGCGCTCGTAAAATTCACCGTAGTTGGGAATGTTTGTCTTGGGCACGGCGCCGAGTAGCTTTCCGCCGCAGAGGGCGACGGCGCAGTTATACAGCCTGCCGTCCTTTTCGATCGGAGCGCCCACGAACACGAGGGGCTTCCACTCCGCGCTTAAATCGCGCAGCCTGCCCAATGAGGCGAGCACGCCCTCGGTAAGGGCGCGCTGATTGAAAAGATCGCCGCAGGTGTAGCCGCTTAAAACGAGCTCGGGGAACACTACAAGCTGCGCTCCCCCCTCTTCGGCGCTCTTTACCGCCGCAATTATTGACTTTTCGTTGAAGGCTACGTCGGCCACCCTTATTTCGGGAGTGGCGGCGCATACCCGCACAAAGCCGTATTCGTTCACGCCTTTTTCTCCTGAATGAGTTTATATTCCTCGCGTATGGCGGCCTCTATCTCGTCCCTTATTTCGGGATTGTTGATGAGGAAGTCCCTCATCTTCTCCCTGCCCTGCGCCACCTTGTCGTCCTTATAGCTGAACCACGCGCCGCTCTTTTTGAGCACGCCGAACTCGACGCCGAGGTCGATAAGGCAGCCCTCCTGAGAGATGCCCTTGCCGTAGATTATGTCGAACTCGGCCACCCTGAACGGGGGCGCGACCTTATTTTTTACCACCTTGCACTTGGCTCTGTTGCCGATTATGCCGTCGCCGTCCTTTAAGGTGTCGGCCTTTCTTATATCCAACCTTACGGAGGCAAAGTATTTGAGCGCCTTGCCGCCGGGGGTGGTTTCGGGGTTGCCGAACATTATGCCCACCTTTTCGCGCAGCTGATTGATGAATATCACGCACGTCTTGGAGCGGCTGGTTATGGCGGTGAGCTTTCGGAGCGCCTGCGACATCAGCCTTGCAAGCAGGCCGACGTGGGTGTCGCCCATATCGCCCTCTATCTCTGCCTTGGGCGTGAGGGCGGCGACCGAGTCGACCACTATTACGTCGACGGCGCTCGAGCGCACGAGCGACTCGCAGATATCGAGCGCCTGCTCGCCCGTGTCGGGCTGGGAGATATAGAGCTCGTCGGTGTTTACGCCGAGATTTTTGGCATATACCGCGTCGAGGGCATGCTCGGCATCGATGAACGCCGCAACGCCGCCGCGCTTCTGTGCCTCGGCTATTATATGCAGCGCAACGGTGGTTTTACCGGAAGATTCGGGGCCGTATATCTCCATTATCCTGCCGCGGGGAACGCCGCCCACGCCGAGGGCCAGATCGAGAGAGAGGCAGCCCGTGGGTATGACTTCGAGATCGGTATTTACGGTTGCGTCGCCGAGCTTCATTATCGCACCCTTGCCATACTGCTTTTCTATCATGGCAACGGTGGAATTGAGGGCTTTGAGTTTTTCTTCGTTCATTATATTCTCCTGAATAGGTTTTTACCTTAAATTATCATTGGCATTCTTATAGGCGAGAAAGAGCGCATAGTTTATCGCCGTTTCGGTTATCGTCTTTCTGTCGCCCTTCAGATTGTAGGAATACACCGTTGTGCCCTTGAAAGAGGACGAATCTTTGAGCGCTATGCCTATGTAGCACAGTCCCACGGGCTTGGAAGAGTTGTCAGACGTGGGGCCCGCGATGCCCGTGGTGGATATCGCCACGTTGCAGCGGCCGCGCCACATGAGGCCGCTCGCCATCTGCTTAGCCGTTTCGGCCGATACCGCGCCGTCGGTCTTTAACGTGACGTCCTTTACCGCAAGGCGCTCCTTTTTTGACTCGTTTGAATATGTGTTGAGTCCCTCGTAATATACCTCGCTTGCGCCCGGTATCTCCACTATCCTTTGGCCGACGCCGCCGCCCGTGAAGGACTCGGCGCAGGAAATTTTGAATTTGCGCAGCTTGAGCAACTCGAAAAGGCGCCCGGCTATCGATACGTCGGTATAGGCGTATATGTATTTATCGAGGGCGGTGGCAAACATGTGAACTACGCCCGAAATCAGCTTTTCGCGGTATTGTGGATATATCAGCTCTATCTTGTAGTCGCCGTAGCTTTCGAACACATTGATCTCGAGCGAGGGGTCGGCGGCCTTGGCTTCCTCCACCACCTTGATTATCTCGTCGCGGGGGGCGCCCATAGCCTTTATGTACGAGCGTCCGAAATGCAGGTCCTGCTTTTCGTCTATGCGGCGGGCAAAATTTTCGATATCGGAGCTGTCGTCCGAGTCGGTGAAGTGAATGAGCACACAGCCGTTTTCGGTCTCCATCAGGCCGCCGTTGAACGTGCCGCCGTACAGCGGCTGGAGATACTCCTTTACCGTCTGCTCCATCGAGCCGGGACAGAGCACCACCGTATTGTCGAACGAGGAGCGGCACTCCCTGAACTGCGCGGTTATATCGTGCGAGCTGTCGAACGCGACGAGGGCTATCTTGTCGAAATACAGGCAGCTTGAGGCAAATATGCGCGCGCACTGCGTATATTCGGCGGTATCGGGGCATAATTTTTTATTTTTTAAAACTACGAGGCAATTTCTCATATCTTCCCTTCGATCACTTTTTTAATACGTCGATATTTTTTACTATATAGTTTATTCCGGAGAGCACGGTGAGCACTATGGCAACGGCAAACAGCGCGAGGCCGATATAGTTCACCACCCGGGCGGCGGTATATGCGGCGCCTTCGGCCGACAAAAACAGTTCGTTCAGGCCGGCGCTTACAAGCAGGACGACTATCGATGCGTCCTGGAATACCGTCTTGTATTTGCCGAACATATCGGCGGCTATCACCTTGCCGGCATCGGCGGCAACCATTCTGAAGCCGCTTATTATAATTTCGCGCGCAAGTATGAGCGCTACGCCGCAGCCCGCGGCAATTGCCGCCCAGCTGCCTGCAAATGCCGTGAATATGCCGGGCACGGTGAGCATTATCACGAATGCCGCAAGCACGAGCACCTTATCGGCAATGGGATCGAGAAATTTGCCGAGGTTAGTGACGAGACCGTATTTGCGGGCGATTTTGCCGTCGAAAAGGTCGGTGAGCGAGGCTATGGCAAACACTGCGAGCGACACGAAGTAATGCCCGGGGAATACCAGATAAAAGAGCAGCACGAACACGGGGATCATCACCATGCGGCTTATCGTCAGCTTGTTGGGCAGGTTCATTACGCCCTTGCCCTTTGCAAACTTATAGAACTTATCGCCCTCGAACTTGTTTTCAGGCTCTGGCGAGCCGCCTTCGGGGGCGCCCGCCGGTTCCTTTATGTCTTCACTCATCGGAATAGTCCTCCGTTCTGCCATACAGATTGTAGCTGTCGTTATCAGTGACGAGCACGTCGTAATACTTGCCCTGCTCGGCAAACGGCGCCCGGAAGAGCACCTTGCCGTCGATATCGGGCGCCTGGAAATACGCCCTGCCCGCAAAGCAGCCGTTCTCTTCGTCGATGCCGTCGCACAGCACCTTTATCGTGGTGCCCACGCGCCCGCGCAGCTTTTCAAAGGAGATCTTGCGCTGCACGTCGTACATATTTTTTACCCTGCGCCTCTTTGCGGCGGCGGGAACCTGCCCCTTTATTTTATAGGCGGGCGTGCCCTGCTCGCGCGAGTACGCAAAGAAGCCGCAGTTATCGAGCTGCGCCTCGCTTAAAAAACATGCGAGCGCGGCGCTCTCCTCCTCCGTTTCGGTGGGGAAGCCGCAGATGAACGTCGAGCGTATGGCTATGCCAGGTATCTCTGCGCGCAGGCGGGCAATGAGGTCGGTATACGAGGCGCGCGTGCCCCGCCTGTTCATCATTTTCAGTATCCTGTCTTCGCTGTGCTGGAAGGGGATATCGAGGTATTTTACTATTTTGGGGTTACGCGCTATTTCGGCGATGAGGTCGCCGTCGATCATCTCGGGATAACAGTACAATAATCTTACACTACTAATGTTGTCAAGTGCTGTCAGCTTTTGTAAAATTTCACAAAGTTTTTTTTGACCGTATAAGTCTATGCCGTAGCGCGTGACGTCCTGCGCGACGAGTATGAGCTCGGAGATATCTCCGAGGGCAGCGGCCTCCTCCACCAGTTTTTCCATGGGGTAGGAAAAATACCTGCCGCGGATCCTGGGAATGAGGCAATAGGTGCAGCAGTTGTTGCAGCCGTCGGCTATCTTAAGATAGGCATAGTGCAGCGGCGTGGTTATCACCCTTTGGCAGGTGAAGGGATTTGCGCCCCTGCCCACCATGTTGCACCTGCCCGAGGCATACGCCACTTCGAGCGCGTCGAAAAACTTGTCGTAGTCGTAGGTGCCCAAAAATACGTCGGCCTCGGTGAGCTCGTCGTATATTTCGCCTATGAACTTCTGCGGCAGGCAGCCCGTTACCACCAACTTTTCGAGCGAGCCGCTCTCTTTATATGCGGCACACTCTATTATAGTTTCGATGGCCTCCCTGCGGGCGTCCTCCAAAAAGGAGCAGGTGTTTATTATAAGCACCTGCGCCTTTGAGATATCGTTTGTGACGCTGCAGCCGCGCGCCTCTATCATGGCGAGCAGCTTTTCGGCATCCACTCTGTTTTTGTCGCACCCGAGAGAGATGAGTCCGTATTTTTTTGCGGTGAGATCAGTCATCGATGTCACCATACGTATTTATAAATTCATCGAGCGACAGAAGCACCTTCCTCGCCTTGGAGCCCTCGGACTTGGTGACGTAGTTCATGTTCTCCATCCAGTCGACTATCTTGCAAGCCTTCATATAGCCGATGGGGAAGCGCCTCTGTATCATGGATACCGACGCCGTGTTGGAGGTGACGCAGTATTTGAGCGCCTTTAAGTAGGTGTCGTCTATCTTGCTCTCGTCGCCGCTGTCGGAACTGTCGGTTAAACTGCCCGACTGCTCGGGCTCCTCCACCTTGTTGATGAAGTCGGATACGCTCTGGTCGAAGTATGTTTCGTTGTGCTCCTTTATAAAGTCGGTCACCCTCTGCACTTCGGGCGTATCTACAAAGCAGCCCTGTATGCGCATGAGGTCGGGGCGTTCGGCCGAGCGGAAGTACATATCGCCCTTGCCGAGCAGCTTTTCGGCGCCGCCAACGTCGAATATCGTCCTCGAATCGTCGAAGGAGCCCACTTTGAAGCCTATCCTTGTGGGCAGGTTTGACTTGATGAGGCCGGTAATACAGTCGACCGAGGGGCGCTGCGTCGCGAGAATGAGGTGTATGCCCGCCGCGCGCGCCTTTTGAACGAGCTTTATTATCCTGCCCTCTATGTCCTTTTTGGCCTGCAGCATGAGATCGCCGAACTCGTCGAGCACGATGACTATCTTGGGCAGCTTTTCAAGCCCCTCCTCGAGGTGGCTGTTGTATTCGTTTATGTCCTTTGTGGCAATTTTTACGTGACCCTTGGCGTTTGCGCCCGACTCGGTCATGTCTTTGAAGAGCGAGTATCTGCGCTCCATCTCCTTTATTGCCCAGTTGAGCGCCTTTATAGCCTTGTCCACATCGTAAATTATCTCGTTGATCATGAGATGAGGCAGCTTATCGTAACTGATGAACTCCACTTGCTTGGGATCGACGAGTATAAAGCGGAGCTCTTCCGGCCCGTATTTGTAGAGAAGGCTTATGAGCAGCGAGCTGAGGCAGATAGATTTACCGCTGCCCGTGGTGCCTGCCACGAGCAGGTGGGGCATCTTGGTTATATCGGGGCAGATGCAGGCGCCGTCGACATTTTTGCCGAGTGCGAAAGTAAGCGAATTTGGCTTGGCGTTTGTGTATGCCGCCGAGCGGAGCATGCCCTTTAAGCCGACTATGCTGCGCTTGGCGTTGGGCACTTCTATCGAGAGAGCGCCCTTGGAATAGTTGAGGTAGGCATTTACGTTTTCGCGCTTGAGCGCTATGGCTATCGACTCCTTATACTGGAGCGAGGTCTTTATCTTGGTCCTGTCCTGAATTATCACGTCGAAACGGGTGATGGCGGGGCCGACTACGACGTCGGAGATCTCGCACTCTATCCTGAAACTTTCGAGCGTTTCCAATATCACGCGCTTGCTTATCTCTATCTCGGCGGTGTCGGCGCTGTTATACTCGGGGTAGTCTTCGAGCAGGTCGAGCGAGGGACGGACGTATTTCTTCCACACATGGGGAGGCTTGTTCTCCTCTGCGGGTGCGGGCTGCTCGCTTGCGGCGGGCGCGCTGCGCTCAGGAAGGGGTGCCGGAACTATGGGTGCGGGAGCCGCCGGAGCGGGAGTATTGTCTGTTGCGGGCATGCTGCGCTCGGGCGCAGGCGCGCTCACAGAGGGACCGTCCTGCAAGGAGGCGTCTTCGGCCGAATCGCCGAATATGCGCGACTCTGCCGCGGGATCGTCGAATAAATCGGAGCTGGTGCGGCGGGATCTTGTGAGGCGGGAGCTGTCGGGTTCTATCCTGCTTTCGCCGAGGCGGGAATTGGATGATGAGAACAGCGACGAAAGTCCGCCCGAAGAACGGCTGCCATCGCCAGGCGCCTGCTCGGTGCGCGAGCGTAACAGGCCGGAGGAACTGTCGTCCCTGCGGGTAATATCTTCATTCTGTTTTGCGGGCAGCGACGAGCCGGAAGAAGGTTCGCCGAAGCCCACTATTTTGCGGTCTGGTACCTCGCCGGCGGCGGGAGCCTGACCTGCGGACGCCTCCTCGGCTTCGCGCAGCTTGTGGGAGAGATCGAGCCCTTCGGGAAGGGCGTGCTCCTCTGCGAGCGGCTGCGTACCGTCTTCTGCGGAAAGACTGCCTTCAGCGCCCCTGCGGGAGAAGTTGCCGAGCCTGTCCGACGAGCGGCCCGAGGAACCGAAGAGCATATCGTCTATCCTCCTCTGCTCGGGCGCGGGCGCCGTTCTGTCGGCAATGATGTCCCTGCCCGATGCGCCTCCGAGAAGTCCGTCTGCAATTTCGTCGCGGCGGTCTATCTCCGTTTCGGGAGCATCCTCGGCGAACATATCGTCAGCGCCCGCAGAAAGATCGCTCTCCTCCTCGGCGGGCGGATATGTATCGGCGGGATCGTCGATAAGTTTCTGCACGGGCGCGTCGCCGTAAATAAGGCCGGGCGCGGAAGTTGCTCCGCGGCTCTCTATGCTGCGCTGATAGGCGGCCGTATATGTGGGCGTCGTTGAGGCGGCGGGTTGTGCCGGTTGTGCGGGCTCCGGCGAAGGCGCGGCAACGGGCTGCGATGAGGCAGCAGGCTGCGACGCCGCGGCGGGCTGTGCGGGCGCCGCAGGCTGTGCGGGCGCCGCGGGCTTTGAATATGAGGTGTTGCTCTTTGCGGGAGTGCCCGTATATGTAGCCTCTATCCTCGTGCCCGACGAGGGCTTGCTGCCCGTGAAGCCGCTTATATAGCTGCTTTTATTGCCCGATTTTACAGGCTGGTTGAAATATGAACTTTCATCGAAAATGCCGTTTCTGCGGTAGCTTTCGGCGGCAAATTCGTCGTTATCGAAGATTATGCGGTTGCCGAGCTTATCGGAAGAGAACCTGTCGTCCCTCTCATCGCGGGAGCCCGAAGAGCCGTATGCGCCGCTGCGCAGATACTCTGCATACGGGTCGACATACGTCTGGTTTGAAGCGGGCGCGTCCTGCATATACTGCCCGTCGGAATAGCCGCCATCGGGGGCGTATCCTCCCTGATAGCCGTCCTGAACGTAGTTGCCGTACTGGTCGTACTGCCCATCATACTGCTGAGGGTATGCAGGCTGAGCATAATTATCGGCAGGATAGGCGCCGTTTTCGGCATAGCCATCTGCGGGGTAGCCGCCGTAGGGCTGAGCTTCGGCCTGCGGCTGAACGGGCTGAACGCCTGCCGCCTCGGGATAGGCCGCCTGCACGGGTTCGGACTGAACGGCCGGCACGGTCTGCACGGGGGCAGGCTGAGCCGCCTGCTGCTGAACGGCCTGCACCTTTACCGCCTTTGTTTCAGAAGCGCCCTGCTTTGCCGCGCCGCTGCCGTAGTGCTTGATGAAAGACTTTACGGTGAAATAGCCGCAAAGAACGGTGAGCAGCGAGAAGATTATGTAGGCGCCTATGAACGTGGTGAGGCTGGCTACGGGATATACGAGTATCGCCGAGAGCACGCCGCCGAAGGTATAGTTGGGGAAGCCCGCGGCAGCGGCGTCGTAGCAGGCAGAAATATAGCTGCCGTCCACCGTGAAGTCGCGCGTGGTCACCGAGTGGAACAGCAAAAAGAGCATATACACGGTGAGCGAAAGAAAGAGCGCGGGGCGCACTTTCATCTTTATGCGCTTTTCAAAGGTGAGCCAAACGCCGAGGCACGCAAATAAAAAGACTACGAAAAAGCAGCCGTAGCCGAACGTGCCGTACATGAAGTGACAGATGGCCGTGCCGAAGCCAGCAAAGATGACGTCGAAACTGCAGAGCGCGAGGGTGACGATAAGGCAGAACAGCAGCAGCGCCATGCCGAACGTTTCCCTCGTTAAAAGCAACGATCTACTACCTGAATTATTATCTTTCACTTTATATTTCTCCGTTGCGCGCGCACATTGCGCCCGGCGCGCGCTAAAACATAACATTATTTGTTAATATCAATTATACCATTTTGCTTTGCCGAGGGCAACAAAATAGAGGTATTTTCTCAAATTATATTATAATAGTGTCACGGGCGCGCGTGCGAAGCCTCCTCTCCCTCCGTCTCTGCGCTTTAAACGAAAAACACGGGCGCGCAGTAACGGGCGCGCAGTAAAGATAAGGGGCGCGCCGAAAAGACGGCGCGCCCGCAACACATGAATTTATAAATTTTTAAAGGGAAATCAAAGCTTGCTCTTGCCCTCTTCCGCCTGGATGATGTTGCCTTCGTCGTTCCAGCTGTACATCTTGCGGATCTCGGCGCCTACCTGCTCGAGAGGCTGAGCGGCCTCGAGAGCGCGCTTTGCGTTGAAGTGAGCGCGGCCGTTGTTGTTTTCGGCTATCCACTTGGAGGCGAAAGTGCCGTCCTGGATCTCTTCGAGCACCTTCTTCATCTCCTTCTTGGTCTCGTCGGTTATAAGCCTCTTGCCAGTCTCATAGTCGCCGAACTCGGCGGTATCGGAGATGGAGTAGCGCATCATGGAGAAGCCGCCCTTGTAGATGAGGTCAACTATGAGCTTCATCTCATGTATGCACTCGAAGTATGCGTTCTTGGGATCGTAGCCTGCCTCTACAAGCGTTTCGAAGCCTGCCTTCATGAGGGCGGTGACGCCGCCGCAGAGCACGCACTGCTCGCCGAAGAGGTCGGTTTCGGTTTCGCACTTGAATGTCGTTTCGAGCACGCCGGCGCGGGCGCCGCCTATGCCTGCCGCATATGCAAGCGCTATGTTGAGGGCGTTGCCGGTGTAGTCCTGCTCAACGGCAACGAGGCAGGGAACGCCCTTGCCGTCCTGATACTCAGAGCGAACGGTGTGTCCGGGGCCCTTGGGAGCTATCATGAACACGTCGACGTTCTTGGGAGGTATTATCTGCTTGAAGTGGATGTTGAAGCCGTGTGCGAACGCAAGGGCTGCGCCGTCTTTGAGGTTGGCCTCTATGCTCTCCTTATATACCTTTGCCTGACGCTCGTCATTGATGAGGATCATTACGATGTCGGCCTTCTTTACGGCCTCGGCAACGGTGTAAACTTCGAAGCCTGCCGCAACTGCCTTGGGCCAGGATTTGCCGCCCTCGTGCAGGCCGATAACGACTTTAACGCCGCTGTCGCGCAGGTTGAGCGCATGGGCATGGCCCTGGCTGCCGTAGCCTATTACGGCTACAGTCTTGTTCTTTAAAACATTGATGTCACAATCGGACTGATAGTATATCTTTGCCATAAGAGTTTTCCTCCAATTTTTATACGCTAATAATTATATCCCCTTGCAAATTTCAAGTCAAGCGATATTAAAAAATTGATGTTAAAATATTGCATAACTATGCAAAGCGGTATATAATATCTTAAAAATATTCACACAAAGACGGTTTTTTATGGAAGAAAATAATATACTTTCACTCACGGTTTTAAGAGGGTTGCTTGCCGACGGGCTGTTTGCGGCCTTTTGCGCGGCAAAAGAGAACGGCGACGAGGGGCGCGCGCCCGAACTTTACGGCAGATTTTTTAACGCGCTCTATTCAGGCGGCGCCGAAGAAAACTTTGCGGCATACGTATGCAACGCCATTTTGTACGACGAAAACGCCTTTTCGGTATGCTGCGCGAACGGAAAGGCGCCCTCTCCCTTTTTGGTGAACGCATACCTGCGCGACGTAAAACTTATACTCTCGTATATAGCTCAGCCTTCGTGCGGGGAGGGCGAGTACTTTGCCGCAGGAAAGCCCGCCGCGCTGTTCGACCTTTCGAAGGGCGACGAAAGGTTTATCGCACGAATAAAGAAATTTTATAAGAGGTACGGCTGCGGGCAGTATATAAAGTACCGCGCGTTCGGCTATGAAAACGGTCAGCTCGTGCCCGTGGAGAGTCCCTCCGCCATAACGCTTGCCGAGCTGAAGGGCTATGAGCAGGAGAAGGCGCAGATAGATTCGAACATAGTCAACTTTTTAAAGGGGCTGCCCTTCGGCAACATGCTGCTGTACGGCGACAGAGGCACGGGCAAGTCCTCCACCATCCACGCCATGCTCAACAAGTATTGGCGGGACGGGCTGAGGATAATCGAGCTGAACAAGGAGAACATGCTCGACCTGCCGAAGGTAAAGCAGCTCATACTTAAAAACCCGCTCAAATTTATAATTTTCATCGATGACCTCTCGCTGAACGAGGACGACGACAAGATATCCGGCCTTAAGGCGGCGCTCGAGGGCTCGGTGGCGGGCAGCACGGCTAACACAATGATAGTTGCCACCTCCAACCGCAGGCACATTGTTAAGGAGAGCTTTACCGACAGGGACAATTCGGTGCATGTGAGCGACTCGCTACAGGAGCAACTCTCCCTTTCGGACAGGTTCGGCATAACCGTGCTGTTCTCCTCAACCGACAAAGCGCACTATCTTGAAATAGTTAGAAGCCTTGCCGCCGACGCGGGGCTTGAAGCCGACGAAAAGCTGTGCGCGCTCGCCGAGCGCTGGGCGCTTGTAAAGGGCGGCAGGTCGCCGAGGAGGGCGAAGCAGTTTGTAGACCTTGCCGTATCGTGCAAAAAGCGGGGCACCGAGATAGATTTTTAAGGCGGTTGAACCGAGCGCGGAGGGCACGGCTGACGCGGCGACGTAAACTTTTGCCGAATTACTATTTTAAAACTTTAAGAGCGCGGACGGCCGTCCGCGCTCTTTTACTATAAAATTTTAAGAATGATACAATTTTTCACGATCTGTTTGCTGCAGTCCGATTTTATTTTTTTGCACTTTTGTTAAATACTATGCGTAACATAACCGCCGCCGTTTGCACTCATTTAAAATCGCTCATCGATGGGCATCCTGTTCCGCCGAGGCGCCCTCTGTTACCCCCTTTGCGATAAAATATATGTCGCCCGCGCCGAGAAAAAGGACGGTATCGCCCTCGCCCGCGGAATTTATGAACTTTAAGATGTCGTCCGGGCACTCGCCGTAGCGGCTTCCCTTTACGGCACGGGAGAGCGTGAAGGCGCAGCCCTCCTCGTCGAAATATTCGCGCGCGGCGTAGGTGCGGTATATGAGAAGCCTGCGCACTCCCGAGAGGGCCGCGACGAACTGTTTGAACAGATTTTTTGTGCGCGAGTATGTGTGCGGCTGGAATATTACGAACAGCCTGCCCTCGGTTATCTTGCCCGCCGTTTTGAGCGCCGCGGCTATCTCCGTGGGGTGATGGGCGTAGTCGGCGACGCACCTCGCACCGTGAAAATTACCCAAAAGCTGCATCCTGCGCTCCACTCCTTCGAAGGAGGCCAGCCCGGCCGCGATGTATTCGAACTCCACCCCTTCCGCCGAGGCTACGGCGGCCGCGGCGAGCGCGTTGTGCACGTTGTACCTGCCGAGTACTTTTAAATTTATTCTGCCCAGCTCCCTCCCGAAGGCTGAGAGAGTGAAGGAATACGCCCCTCCGGAGCTTACGCAATCGACCGCGCGGAAGTTACTGTATGCATCCGTCCCGAAGGTTACGGCGCCCGCAACTTCGGAGGCGAGTGCGCGGGGAACTACGGCGTGCTCCGCCCGCGAGGCAAAGCGGCGGTAACAGGAATACAGGTCGGCGGCGCCGCCGTAACACTCGAGATGGTCGGGCTCGGTGCTGAGTACCACCGCCGTGTTTGGTTTGAGCGCCAGAAAATTTTTTTTGTATTCGCACGCCTCGGTGATGAAACAGTCGTTGCCGAATGAGCAGAAGTTGGAAAATTGCAGCGAATAGCCGCCGATGTGCGCCGTAAAGCGCCTGCCCGCGGCATGATATACCGAGGCGAGCATGGAAGTGCACGTAGTTTTGCCGTGACAGCCCGCCACCGCGACGACGCGGGAAAAGCGGCCGCATACCGCCGCAAGGAATCTGGCGCGCGGAAACACCGCCTTTTTAAGGGAGCGGGCAAGTCTGAGCTCGTCATCGTTTGAGGGAACGGCGTCGGTATACACCACAGCGTCGTATTCGGAGAGGGCGCGCGTGCCGCGCGGATAAATTTTTATGCCGCACGACTTCAATGCCTCTGCATTTATCATGTCGCGATCGCTCCCTCCCACCTTTTTTTTGAGAGAAAGGGCGTATTTTGCCAGCGCGCTCATGCTCACTCCGCATATGCCGATGAAATAAAAACTGCCGAAATGTGCGAAAATATCGTCTTGCATATTGTATTTTACTAAAAAATTTGAGATATTAGCACGCTATGTATAAAATTTTACCGAAAAATATTAAAAATTAACGAAAAAGCTATTGAAATTTTCAACGTTTTATTGTAAAATAAATTCCATAAAAGTATAGTCTGGAGGTAAGCGCTATGAAAATCTCAGACATACGAATCAGATTAGTCAGCAAGGAGGACAATAAACTTAAGGCGGTGGCCTCGATAACTATCGAAGATTGCTTTGCAGTCCACGATATAAAGATCATCGAAGGCAACGACGGCGTTTTTATTGCCATGCCGAGCAGAAAAACTAATGATGGCGAATATAAGGATATTGCACATCCGCTTAATACCGAGACCCGAGATAAGATAAAAGAGGCAGTCCTTACGGCTTACTTTGACGCACTCAACAAATGAGCTTTCTTTGGTTTGAACAGACGAATACTTGATTTGTAGGAGGAGAATGCGACCGATGCCCGGTCGCATTTTTCGTTGCGCAAAATGCTGCGCTGAAGTATTGCCGATTGCGGTCTTTTATGAGGACGAAGCGGAGCAACGCAAAAAAACATAAAAAAACATGCAAAAAGAGACGGCAAAAATGCCGTCTCTCTTATTTACTATAAGATTTGCAGTTTGAATGGCCCGAAAAGCGATCAGTCGTTCCTTCTGCCGAGGTTCTTAAGAAGCTGGGCGAAGCGGGGAACATTCTTTTCGGCAGGGCGCTCTATCGTCTGCTGAGGCTGAGCGGGCTGCTGCTGAGGCTGCTGGTACTGGGGCTGAGCGGCCTGCTGGGGCTGCTGATACTGAGGCTGGCCGTACTGAGGCTGTGCAGGCTGCTGATACTGTGCCTGCTGAGGCTGCTGGTACTGGGGCTGGCCATACTGAGGCTGAGCGGCCTGCTGGGGCTGCTGATACTGAGGCTGATACTGGCGGGGCTGCTGGCCATACTGGGGCTGAGCCTGCTGTGCGGGACGCTGAACAGGCTGCTGAGGCTGCTGACGGGGAATGGGTGCATTCTGCGCCGTAGCCTGCTGAGCGGCATAGTAGGGATCGGATACAGACAGACGGGAACCGCCGTATGCGGGCTGCGCATAGTTGTTGCGGAATACGCGCTGCTGATCGTCTTCACGCTGCTTGGTATTGTCGTAACCGGGGAAGCCGGTGGCGATTACAGTAATTTCCACCTCGTCCTGAACGTTGGGGTCGATCCTCGCGCCGAAGATTATGTTGGCGGAGGCGTCTACAACGCTCTTTACGAGCTCGGCCGCATCGTTTACCTCGTCGAAGGTGAGGTCTTCGCCGCCCACTACGTTTAAAATAACGCCGCGCGCGCCTTCGATGGTCGTCGTGAGCAGAGGGCAGTTTACAGCCACTCTTACGGCCTCGATTATCCTGTTCTCGCCCTTGGCAACGCCTACGCCGAGGTGGGCAACGCCCTTGTCCTTTAAGATGGTTTTAACATCGGCGAAGTCGAGGTTGATGAGCGCGGGGTTTACTATGAGTTCGGCAATGCCCTTGATGCCCTGCTTTAAGATCTCGTCCGCAACGCGGAGAGCTTCCTTCATGGGGGTGTTCTTGGGAACTACCGTACGTATCTTATCGTTAGGTATGATGATGAGGGTGTCGACGTACTTTTTGAGATTCTCGAGGCCCTTAACGGTGTTTTCCATACGCTTCTTGCCCTCGAAGGCGAAGGGTTCGGTAACAACCGCAACGGTGAGTATCTTCATGTCGCGCGCGATCTTCGCGATTACGGGAGCCGCGCCCGTACCGGTACCGCCGCCCATGCCTGCCGTGATGAAGAGAAGGTCGGTATCCCTTACCGCTTCGGTGAGGGCGTCCTTGCTCTCTTCGGCGGCCATGCGGCCTACGTCGGGTTCTGCACCGGCGCCGAGGCCCTTGGTGAGCGCGCTGCCTATCTGTATCTTGTTTTCGCAGGGCGACAGAGCGAGGATCTGGCTGTCGGTATTTACTACATAATAGTCGGAGCACATGATGCCCGCCTCTATCATTCTGTTGACAGCGTTATTGCCAGCGCCGCCAACGCCGATTACTTTGATTTTGGCGCGGCCTGCGATGTTGGTAACGTTATCGTTAAAATCGTTAAACATTTTCAACCTCCGTGTATGATTGACGGCCGATAAGCCGCTTATCTAAAAATTCTTAAAATATTTGATACCAAAGATGAATTTTCTCTGTCGCTCAGAGCCGTATCGATGAGGCTGAAGAGCGGCCCGAACTGCGGCTTGTTGTAGAAAGGTATGCCGGGGGAGACTACCTCCACCTTCCTTGCGAGCCTGCTGCTCATATAGTCGACGGCGCCGCGCACGCATGAGGTGCTCTCGCCGGTTATATACAAAGTTTTATAATCTACGTTTCTTTCGTTAAAGTTCCTGCCGCACTCCTCGATGGCCTCGCATATGCCGTCGAGCGCCTCGCGGATCTTGTCCTTTACGTCGCGGAGAAGGAAGCTGTATGTTCTGTCTTCCACTGAAAACTCTATTGTGGTGTTTGGACTTTCGACGGAGTTCAGATTCACCTTGCTCATGAGCACCGTCGCGGCGTCGTAGGCAAGGCCGAGCGTTTCGCTCAGATACAGAGCTATATGCCCCGAACCTAAAGAGAAGCTGTCGCTGAAGGCGACGCCGTTGCCGCAGGATACGCTGAACGACGAGGAGATATACCCGAAGTCGAAGAGCACCGCATACTCGTCCCTCTTTTCGGGAGAGATGAGGTACATAGATTCGGCATGGACGGAAGGTATGTAGTATACCGAAACCGAACCGAACTCCGAGAGGGTATTTTCACACAGGTCGCAAAACGACGAGGCGCACAGATAATGGCAGAGCCTGCCGCGCAGACTGTCGGTAAGCATGCCGACTGGATCTACTACCCTGCGCATATCGGAGAGCACGTAGTAGAGGCGGCCCGAACGTATCAGGCGCCAGCCCTTGCGCTTTTTGGGATAGGAGCTCTCTTCGAGAGACTTTACGTCCTTTTCGGACACCCTCCTCGACGACTGGAAACTTATGGTGTTGTCTGAAAGGGCAACGCTGGTAAATTCGCCGGGCACGCCGATGTAGAACGTCTTTACCCTGCCGCCGCATGCCTCGGCAGTACTTTTTACTACTGCGCGGAGCGCGCCGGCAAAACTGCGCGCGTCTAACATCTCGCCCTCGGCATAGCCGTCGTACTGGCTTGCAAATTTACTTTTTATCACAAACGTCCCGTTCACGCCGCGCTCGGCTACCACCGCCGTCACGGATGAGGAGCGGACGTCTATGACCGCCACACTTTTATTGAGCATACACACTCCGTTTTAGGCACCATGAAACAACTTTTTCAAAAGACTATCAGTCCTGTGCCACCATAAATTTATTATATAATAAAGCAATTTTTATGTCAAGAAAAAAAGCATTAAAATAACAGATGTTAGTGTAATATAAGCGCACAATTTGTCACTTTTTGTAAATTATTGAAAAAGCGGCGCCCGCATAAAACGAACGCCGTTTGTCGGCTTTTAAAGATATTATACCACGGTATTGTCGGGCAGGATGACCCTGAATGCGCCCGAATCGGTCTCCAGGCAATACATGGTGCCGCCGAGCTTCAGATAGTCGGGAGTTACGTCGAAGGCGCTGAAGAGCGCCTCGGCCTTCTCATCGGTGTGCTGCTTGTAGTCCCTTATCTCCATGGTAACGCCGCAGCGCAGCTTTATGCGCAGAAGCTCGCCGAGTATCTGATCGTTCACCGCCGTAACGCTCTCCGCAAAGGCGCGCACGGAATTGAACTTTTCGCCGAAGGCGCGGCATATCGACGCTATCAGGGCATAATCTTCGGCGGGCGCGCTCAAAAGCACGTCGGGCGAGCCGTCGAGATTGTTGAGGTTGGAGGACTTTGAAGTTATGAGTTCGCAGTTTTCGTCGAGCACCGAACAGGTGCCGTCGTCGTTTTGCACGGCGAACACCTCCAGCCTCTCCTTTACGGTGACGTTTATCGTGCAGGGATATACCTTTTCGCAGGAGACGTATTCGGCATAGCCGCTTGCCGCCACTATCGCCGATATATCATCCTCGTTTACAGTTACTATCGTCCTGCCCTCGAACTGAGAGAGTTCCTCCCTTATGCCCGCCACCGCGACGGCAAATTCGTCGTCGCCGTCGGTATCTTCGGCCGTGTAGTCTACGGTAAACACATTGAGGTTGCGAACTGCAAATATCACGCTCAATCCTATCGCCACGGCCGCGATGAACACGGCGACGAGCACGAGCGCTATGGCTTTTCTTATGTACTTCATAGTTTCTCCGTCCGCAAAAAAGCGGCTTTTTATGTATGTTTTTGTGTGTACCCGCGCGAAAACCGCGGCGGACAACGGCAGCTATACGACCACCCTTACGATGTCGGCGCCGAGCGAGCGGAGCTTATACTCGAAGAGGCCGTAACCCCTGTCGATATGCGAAAGGTCGAGCACCTCGCTCCTTCCCTCGGCAGAGAGGGCGGCGAGCACGAGCGCCGCGCCGCCGCGCAGATCGCAGGCGACTACCGTTGCGCCGTTGAACCTTTCGACGCCGCGAACGAAGGCGTTGCGATCGACGACGGTTATGTCGGCACCCATCTTTCTGAGCTCGGGCACGTATTTGAAGCGCGTTTCAAAGAGATTTTCGGTTACTATCGACTGGCCGCGGCAGATACAGCACAGCGCCGTCATCTGCGCCTGCAGGTCGGTGGGAAAGCCGGGGTAGGGCTGCGTTTCGATAGATTTTACCGAAGTCAGCCTGCCCTCTCTTTTTAACACTATTTTATCATTTTTTGTATATATTTTGCAACCGTTTTCCCTAAGTTTATGCAGCAGCGAGCTGATATTTTCTCCGCTGACGCCCTTTGCCGCCACTTCGCCGCCGCACATTGCCGCCGCGATGAGGAATGTGCCCGCCTCTATCCTGTCGGCCATGGGCTGAAATACCCCGCCCGAAAGTTTTTTTACCCCCTCCACCGCCACCGTGCCGCTGCCGGCGCCGCGGACGCGGCCGCCTATGGCGTTTAAAAATTTTTGGAGGTCCTCTATCTCAGGCTCGCGGGCGGCGTTCTTTATGACCGTTTCGCCCTCGGCGAGCACGGCGGCGAGCATTATGTTTTCGGTGGCGCCCACGCTGGGGCAGTCGAGCATTATCTCGTTGCCGACGAGCTTTTGGCACGAGCAGAGTATGTAGCCGTTGCTCTCCTTTATGTCCACGCCCAGCCTTTTGAGGCCGTTGAGGTGCAGATCTACGGGGCGCAGGCCGATATCGCAGCCGCCGGGGTAGGCTATCTTTGCCCTGCCGAAGCGCGCTATCACCGGGCCGAGCAGAAATACCGAGGAGCGCAGCTCGTGGGCGAGCGCGCGCGGTATCTCGCAGCAGTCGGCGGAAGAGCAGTTTATAACTATGTCCTCGCCGTCGTACACGGCGCGGCAGCCGAGGCAGGCGAGGATGTTCACCATATTTTTTACGTCGGATATGTGCGGCGCGTTGAGTATGCGCACCTCGCCGTCGGTGAGAACGGCCGCCGCAAGAATGGGCAGCACGGAGTTTTTGGCCGTCTGCACCCTCACTTCACCGTATAACTTGTTACCTCCGTTGACGATATACTTATCCATATTATCTCCGAGTATGTAAAATTGCGGCCGACTGCGCGAAAAATAAGCGCGCCGCGGCCCTTTACGGAATGCGGCGCGCTGAAAAAATAACGGGCGTACCGCCGCGCGCCGCGCGGTGCGCGGCGCACCTTATGATAATTTATTATACGGGAAAAACTTTTTAATTGTGAACGGGCGACGAAGCCGCAAGCGGCAGCGCGCCCGCGGGCATGCTTTTGCCGAGGCGGGAGATATTGAAGAGCACGCCCATGGACGCCATGGTGATTATAAGCGAGGTGTTGCCGCTGGAGATGAGGGGCAGCGGCAGGCCGGTGGGCGGTATGGTGCCGCTTACGACGAGGGCGTTTATGACCACCTGTATGCCGTACACGAGGGTGAAGCCTGCGGCGAGCAGATAGCCGAAGGGTTCGCGGCAGGAGCGCGCTATGCGCAGCCCCCGCCATATGATGAAGGCGCAGGCGGCAAAAAAGAGCGCTATGCCGAAAAAACCGAGCTCCTCCCCCATCACCGAGAGGATAAAGTCGCTCTCGGCAAAGGGCAGAAAGCGGTATTTTTGGGTGGAGTTGAAAAGTCCCACGCCGAACAGCCCGCCGTTGCCCAGGGCGTAGAGCGACTGTATGAGCTGATAGCCCTCGTCGAGCGGCGACGACCAAGGATCGAGAAAGGCCGAGAGCCGCTCCAAGCGGTACGGCTCGGCGATTATGAGAGCCGGCACGGCGAGCGCGCAGGGAATGAGTACCACGGCGAAAGTCTTTAAATTTGTGCCGCACAAAAACACCATGGCGAGCATGAGTATGCCTATGCACATGGTTATCGACATATTGGGCTCCAGAATTACGAGCACGCAGAAGAGCGCGCCCACGCACAGCACGGGCAGCACGCCGAAAAAGCTCTTTACCTTTTGGTAATTTTTGGCAAAGTACGCCGCAGCGAACAGCGCGAAGGCGTATTTTGCTATCTCGGAGGGCTGTATGGTGACGGGGCCCAAGCCTATCCAGCGGGTGGCGCCGTAGTTGGTAACTCCTATGCCGGGCACGAACACGAGGGCGAGGAGCACGGCGGCCACGGCGACGGCGGCATATCTGAACTTATACAGTTTGTAGTACGGGAATATGCAAAAAAAGGCCATTGCCGCGCTGCCCGCGACCACGCCGAGGATCTGCTTTTTTACAAAATAGAGGCTGTCGCCGTACTGCACCTTGCCGACGTAGCTGCTCGCCGAATATATCATAAGGCAGCCGAAGCACGCCATTGCAAATACGCACGCGATGAGCAGCACGTCGCCGCGATCGCCCCGTTTAAGCGCCCGCATCCCCGCTCACCATGCGCGCGAAGGCGTCGCCGCGCTCTTCATAGCCCGAAAATTCGTCGAAGCTCGAGCTGGCGGGGCTTAAAAGCACGTTTTGCCCGGGCTTTGCGGCGTGATCGGCGAGCTTTACAGCCATTTCAAAGTCGGTGCACAGCGAAAAGGAGGTGTAGCCGGCCTCCTGCGCG
Organism: uncultured Clostridia bacterium; assembly: GCA_944330115.1. GTDB lineage: Bacteria > Bacillota > Clostridia > Christensenellales > Borkfalkiaceae > Coproplasma. The sequence continues at coordinate 111,119 of CALVIN010000002.1, read as the reverse complement.
GCCGCAAGCAGTCTGAATCTGTTTTCGCCGTACAGCACGGTGTGCACCACCCTGCTCTCCTTTATCTTTTTGAAGAGCGGGTAATACTCGTACCCCTTATCCTTGCCGCCGAGCAGCATCACCGTTTCGCGGTGCATGCAGTCTATCGCCTTGATGGCGGCGTCGACGTTGGTGCCCTTGCTGTCGTCTATGTAAACCTTACCGCCGCGCTCGCAGACAGTCTGGATCCGGTGGCGCACCCCCTTGAAGGAGCATACCGCCTTTGCCGCGACGCCCAAATCGAGCCCGAGGGCGTACGAAGCCGCCATGGCGGCGAGGGCGTTGGCGAGGTTGTGCTCACCGCCCGACTGCATGTCGTTTGCCGAAAACACCCGCGTGCCCTCGCAATAGACGGCGCCGTTTTCGCACCACACGCCGTCGGTGCGGGGCGAGAGCGAAAAGAATATCACGCGGCTGCGTATCTTTTCAGCAAAGGAGCTCACTATCTTGTCGTCGGCGTTGAGCACGGCGTATTCGCTGCCGCGCAGGTTGCGCAGCAGTTTACTCTTTAAAAATATGTAGTTCTCCATGTTGTAGTGCCTGTTTAAGTGGTCTTCGGTTATGTTGGTTATGACCGCCACGTGCGGGCGCAGGCTGGAGAGCGTTTCGAGCTGAAAGGAGGATACCTCGATGACGGCGAAGTCGTCGAAGCCGAGCTCCTCGACCTTGCCGACGAGCGGCTCGCCTATGTTGCCGCACATCACCGAATTTTTGCCCGCGGCCCTGAGCGCCGCGTCTATCATGGATACCGTGGTAGTTTTGCCGTTGGTGCCCGTGACCGCCACCGCCGTTGCGCGCAGAAAGAGCGCGCCCAGCTCCTCCTCCCCTATTATGCACTTGCCCTGCCGCCTGAACGCCACTGGCAGGGCGTGGTCTATGGGTATGCCCGGGCTGAGCACCAGGATATCGCACGCATTTATCGCCCTCTCCAACCCGTCGCCCTCCACGGGGTGAGCGCCGAGCAGAGTCAGCTCGGTCATCAGGGCGGATATCTTGGGACTCTTTACGTCGTCGTACATATATACCTCGGCGCCCCGTTTAAGAAGAAATCGGGCCGAACTTTCGCCCGACCTCGACATGCCCGCCACCAAAAACTTCTGATTTTTGAAATACACCTTCCCACCTCATGCAAATATCAGACAGAGCAGCCCCGCCGCAAGAGTTACGGCAAAATACGCATACGATATCTTGCTTTCGGCAAAGCCCTTCTTCTGAAAATGATGATGGACGGGCGCCATTAAAAATATCCTGCGCCTTGTCCGCTTATAGTATATTACCTGAACTATTACGGATATTCCCGAAACGACGAACATTATGCCGATTATTGGGATGTAGAGCGCGTTGCCGGAGAACACGGATACGCAGCTTATGAAGCTGCCGAGGGCGAGCGAGCCCGTATCGCCCATGAATACCGAGGCGCGGTTGGTGTTGAATATCAGAAAGGCGGCGAGCGCACCGCACATGGCAAAGGGCAGCTCGAAGTACGGCTGCATATGTGCGCAGAGGAGCATGCCCATAAAAAACAGGTAGGCCGCCGACGTGCCGCCCGCCAGCCCGTCGAGCCCGTCGGTGAGGTTTACGCAGTTGACGGTGGCGAGGAATATGAAGATGACGGCGGGGATTATACCCCAGCTTATATCCACAGAGAGGCCGGTGAAGGGGATATTGAGGCGGGTGAGGCCGTTTACATAGCAATAGGCGGCGGCTATGGCGGCTATCGCGCATTGGAAGATTATCTTTTGGTAGGGCTTGAGCCCGAGGTTATCCTTGCGGCGTATCTTTAAAAAGTCATCGGCAAAGCCCACGAGGCAGAAGCCCGAAGTTATTACGAGCGTGAGATTGACCGTGACCGAGCGCACGCCGCAAAATATAAGGCAGACGATGACGGCCGCGCACACAAAGGCCAGCCCGCCCATGGTGGGCGTGCCGCTCTTGCCCATATGCTCCTTTACATACCCCAAAATGTACTGCCCCGCCTTAAGCCGCCTTAACAGCGGCCGTATGGCAAGGCAGAGCACAAAGGAGATCAAAAATGCCGCCAAAGCTGCGGCGCAAGCCGTACTTATCAAAAAATTTACGTCCTTATCGGGTCATGGCCGTGATAGCGCTGCGGCATGGCCGCGGCGCACTCGGCCGATAATCAGCCTATTATATTTTTTATTACCGTATTGTCGTTATAGCTGTGTTTTATACCCATTACCTCCTGATAATTTTCGCCGCCCTTGCCGGCTACGAGCAGCACGTCGCCCTCTTTGAGGAGGTTTACGGCGTATGCCGTGGCCGTTTCGCGGTCGGTGACGGTGACGTACGCCTTGCCGGAAGGCTTTACGCCTTCCTCTATCTCGCGGATAATGTCGTAAGGGTCTTCGTAGCGCGGGTTATCGGAGGTTATTATGCAGAAATCGGCGTATTTTGCCGCCACCGCGCCCATGAGCGGGCGCTTGGACCTGTCGCGGTTGCCGCCGCAGCCGAACAGACAATACAGCTTACCCTTGCACAGCTTTTTTAACGAGCTGAGCGACTTTTCCAGTCCGTCGGGCGTGTGCGCGAAGTCCACGAAGATGTGCGCGCCGTTGTAGCAGCCCGCGCGCTCCAGCCTGCCGGGCACGCTTTTGAGCTGCGCGAGCCCCCTTGCTATCACCTCGATATCCACACCGAACAGCCGCGCGCAGGTGGCGGCCGCCATGGCGTTATACACGTTGTGCATGCCCGTCATGCAGAGTTCGATCTCGTAAAGCTCGTCGAAGAGATTGAGAACGAACTTCACCCCGTCGAGGCTCTCCTCCACGTCGACGGCGAACACGTCGGCGGGGTTTTGAAGGCCGTATGTGGAGGGCGACGGGGCAAAGCGGGCTATCTCCCTGCCGAGGGCGTCGTCGGAATTTATCACCGAGCGCAGGCACCTGCCGCCTTGAAACAGCTTTTTCTTGGCGGCGGCGTAGGCAGGCATATCGGGAAAAAAGTCGAGGTGGTCCTGCGTGCAGTTGGTGAATATGCCCGCCCCGAAGGTGATGCCCTCCGTCTTGTTGAAATAGAGCGCATGGGCAGATACCTCCATGAACACGTACTCAACGCCGCAGTCGGCCATGTCGCGCAATACCGAGTGCAGACAGATCGGGTCGGGCGTGGTGAGTTCGGGTGCGATGAAGCGGCCGGCATACGATATGCCGAGGGTGCCTATCACGCCGCACTCTTTGCCTGCGGCGCGGAAGATGCTTTCGAGCATGTAAGTCGTAGTCGTCTTGCCGTTGGTGCCCGTGACAGCCACTATTTTCAGCTGCCTGTCGGCCTCGCCGTAGAACGCGCGCGCCGCCCTTGCCACCGCCGCCCTGCCGTCCTTTACCACTATCTGCGGAAGCGGGCAGTCAAGCCTGTGTTCGCAGACGAGAGCGCGCACACCCGCGGCGGGAAGTTTATCTGCGCAGGAGTGAGAATCGAACCTGCTCCCCTTGTAACAGAAGAAAATATCGCCGCTCTTTGCCCTGCGGCTGTCGGCGCACAGCCCGGTTATTTCCACATCGGGGAAGCTTTCCCCGCTGCCCAATATTTTTGCAATTTGATCAAGTTTCATTGTTTTTACCCCGTGCGCGGCAACATGCGGCAGCATTATGCGCCCCAAACGGCGCCCTGCCTGCGGACGACGCCGCGCTGCCGCACTCATTCATACGGCTCTATGTTTTTTATGGCTATTATGTCCTCGAAAATATTTTTTGCGACGGGCGCCGCCACGGCGCTACCGTAGTAGGTGCCCTGAGGTTCGTCGACGGTGATGAGTGCGAGATAGCGAGGCTCGTCGGAAGGAAAGAAGCCGACGAACGACGAGACATATTTTCCCGAGGCTATCTTGCCGTCCTCGTACTTCTGCGCGGTGCCCGTTTTGCCGCCCACCTTGTAGCCGGCGATATAGGCGTTTTTGCCGCTGCCTTCGGTGACTACCCCCTCGAGCATGGAGGCGAGCAGGCGCGAGGCCTCTTGGCTGATCACCTTGTTTTTGAGCAGCGGCTCTATCTCCTCCACGCTGCCGTCGGCCGATACCACCCCTTTGAGCAGCCGCGGCACATAGTAGTTGCCGCCGTTGACGGCAGCCGCCACGGCGCAGGCCAGCTGCAGCTGAGTTACGGCTATCGTCTGCCCGAAGCCTATGCGCGCCAGGTCGCAGTTTCTAACCATAGACTGCGGCAGCAGCATTCCGACGGCCTCGCCCGAAAAGTCCAGCCCCGTGACGTTGCCGAAGCCGAACGCAGAGAGGTATTTATAGAAGGTGTCCTTGCCGAGCGAGAGGGCGATATCGGTAAAGCACGGATTGCAGCTGTTGTTGAGCGCCTGCGCGAGCGTCTGGTTGGAGTGCTTGCCGTTTTTGTGGTCGGACCAGCACTTTATCGTGGTGCCGTCTACCGAGCGCGTGCGCGAGGAGTTGAACACATAGCTCGGCGAAAAGGCCGAGGAATTGCCGTTTAAATACTCCTCTATGTCGGCGGCTGCCGTTATCACCTTGAATGTGGAGCCCGGTTCGTAGATATCCACCACCGCCTTATTGCGCGAGAGGGCATTGAGCGCCTCGGTATCGTCGCGCGGCACGTCGTTGAGGTCGTACGAGGGGTAGTTGACGAGCGCGAGCACCTCGAAAGTCTGCGGATCGAGCACTATGCACGAAGCCGACTTTGCGCCGCTGGAGAAGTATACCTCCCTCACGGCCTGCTCGGCGGCGAGCTGTATGCCCGCGTCGATGGTCAGCCTTATCGACGAGCCGTCCTCCGCGGGGGAATACACTATGGCGGCGTTCTCCCTCTCCACCCCGACTATGTCGGTGGCGTACAGTATTTCGCCATTTTCTCCCGAGAGCAGGCCGTTGTAGTACTTTTCCAGCCCGGAGATACCCGCGCCGTCCGTCGAGGTGAAGCCGAGCACCTGGCAGAGCACATCGCCGTAGGTGTAGCTGCGCGTGTTGTCGCGCGAGTAATACACGCCGCCGAGGTCGTGCGAGATGAGCTCCTCTATGCTCTCCTTTGAGACATGGCGCACCACGGTAACTTCGGATACGCCCTTTTTTGATATCTTTTCGAGCACGTCGGAGGCGTTCAGCGAAAATATGCCCGCGAGCACGGCGGCACAGAACTGCTTATCATCCACAGCGGCAGGGCGGACGAATACCGTATAGGTGTTTTCGTTGCCGGCGAGCACGGCGCCGTTTCTGTCGTATATTGTTCCGCGTGCGGCTATTACGGGTATCTCCCTGTTCCACTGGTCGGAGGCCAGCATGACGAGCTCGCTGCCCCACACCGCCTGGATATAGAAGAAGCGGCCGATAATTACGCAAAAAATAAAGGCTATTGCCAGACTTGCCGACAATAACCTCTTTTGTAGAACCGTGACGGAAAAACCGCCTTCGCTTTTTATTCTGTTTTTGATAGATATGATCTCCGATACTTATTTTTTAAGCTCAGTCGATCCAGCCCATTTCGAGCGCAACGTTGTATACGTTGTCGTGGGATACGAGCTCTTCGTATGCGGCCGCGGTGTCCATAGACTCGGTCTGTATGGCGGAGGCCCTCTCTTCGAGGATCTCGATGTCGTTGTTGAGACCGGAGATGACGGCGGAGTTTACGATGATGAGCACGAATACCGCGAGGATAAGGCCGACTATAACGCCTATGACCGTCTTATCGCGCCTGGTGAGCGTGAACTTCTTTTCGGTGTTCTCCTCGGAATGCACGGTGCTGTTCTGCTGTGCCGTTGCGGGGGAGTTAATTACCACCGAACCGTCGGCGCCGATAGTCTGATACTGTATCGTGGTGGCCGTGGGACGGAGATCCTCGCTCTCGTCGTTGGCTACCTGCACGGGCTGAACGGCCGCGGGGGCGGCAGCGGGTGCGGGAGCAGCGGCAGCCATAGCGTCTGCCATTGCCCTTGCCGCGGCGTATGCCTCGGCAGGCGTGGACGCATATACCTGACGGTTTATGGGGCTGTCGGCACGGAACAAGTCTGAATCGGCGCGGGCGTTGGTCACCATGTATACGGGCTGGCGCGCGGGCGCTGCGGGCTGAACGGGCTGGTTGTTGGCAACGATGCCCCTCGTTACAGTCGCCTTTGTGTTGCGCCTGGGCCCATAGAGCATGTCGTGCGCGGAGAGGGGCGCCTGGGGCTCCTCCTCTACGGGCGTGCTCCTTATGACGTGATTGCCCTCTGCGTCGATGCTCGCAACGACGTCCTCGGTGGTGTTGGAAGGATCGAGAAGACGTGCGAGATTGTTCTTCATGCGTGCATTGTGAAGCTGATCGGCGTCGAGCGCGGCCGCTTCATTCCTGGTCGGCTGTTGTAAATAAGTATTTCTTTCGATTACCGATGATGCAACTGACATAGTCCACTCCTTAAAATTGTGCCGGTTTATTTATCTGACCCGGGTAAGTCAGATGATCTTTTGCGCTATACGCAGCTTAGCCGAGCGGGAACGGGAATTTATCAACATCTCCTTGGGGCTTGCCACGACAGGCTTTTTTGTGATCAATTCTATTTCTCTTTTCTTTCCACAAACGCAAACGGGAAGTTCTTTCGGACAAATACAGTCCGTCTCCAAAAATCTGAAAGCATTTTTTACTATTCTGTCTTCCAGCGAATGAAAGGTGAGGATGGCTATCCTTCCTCCCGCCCTCAGCCTTCGGGTAAGGCCGAGCACGGCTTCGTACAGACCGCTCAATTCTCCGTTCACCTCTATGCGCACTGCCTGAAAACTTTTACGGGCGGCAGGGCCGTTCTGCTGAAACTTTTTGGGAATGCTTTCTTCGATTATCTTTACGAACTCGCCGCAGGTTTTTATACGTGCGCGCGCCCTTGCTTTGACCACATTTGCGGCTATCTGCGGCGCGAATTTTTCTTCGCCGTATTGCTTAAGTATCCTTGCGAGTTCACTTTGCGGGTATTCGTTTATAACGTCCTCGGCGGTAAGCTCCGCCTCTTGATCCATTCGCATGTCGAGCGGCGCGTCGGGCGACATATACGAAAAACCGCGTTCAGGCTCGTCTATCTGGTGGCTCGATATTCCGAAGTCGAGCATCACGCCGTCTAAACTTGCCACACCCTCTTCAGCCAAAACCTGTTCATAGTTTTTGAAGTTGGATTTGTGAATAAAAAACCTGCCGGGAAAGGCCGAGAGCCTCTCCGTTGCCGCCGCTATAGCCTCGTCGTCGAGGTCGGTGGCGATGAGTTTGCCGTTTGGCGAGGAGCGCCTGAGTATCTCATACGAGTGCCCGGCGCCGCCGAGCGTCCCGTCGAAGTATACCCCTCCGCTTTTTATGTTCAGCCCCTCCATGCACTCTTCGAGCATTACGGGGAAGTGTGAAAAGGCGCTCATATTTAAATTCCGAGGGAATCGAAGTATTCGTTGTAGTTTTCGTCGTCGTCGGCGAAGTACTCGTCGTAGACTTCCTTTGCCCAGAGCTCGGCCCTGTTGCCTACCCCGCAGAACACGACGTCCTTTTTGATATGGGCAAACTCCCTTAAATTTGCGGGAAGGACCACCCTCCCCTGATTGTCTTCTTCAGCTGCCGAGAACGACTTGGTGAAGGATCTTATGCCGCGGCGCTTTTCCGCGTCGGACATCTTCTCCTCGTTTATCTTGGCAAACTGCTCCTTTGCTATTTCTTCGGGGAAAATAAAAATGCACTTGTCGGTACCCTTGGCAAAGTAGTAGCTGTCGCCCAGCTCCTTCTTGAGCTTTGCGGGTATGCGTATTCTGTTTTTAGCGTCCAACTGGTGGTTGTATTCGCCTGTGAGAAAATACATTTTTATTACCCTTAATAAACTGTGAATTTATAGTACCACAAAATCTGACCACTGTCAACCACCAACGCAATATTTTTTGGGATTTTTTTAAATTTTTTGCAATGTGACGAAGCCCGCGGCAAAATTTTTAAGAAAATTTTAAAAAAGATTTTGTTGGAGCATTTCAAAAATAGCGCGATTTTTTGCAAAATTTCCGCAAAAAAAGTCGATTTTTCCCGCGGTGGTCAAAAAGTGGTCAAAAATCCCTAAAGTGGCCGCCAGGTGGTCGGCCGTCCCTGCCATGCCGTCAAACACGGGCACGCCATACCGCGCTTTTATTGCATTTTTTATGAAAACATAGTGCGTGCAGCCGAGCACCACCGAGCGGTAATTTCCCTTCGGCAGCCCCTCGGCAAGGCGTGAAAGCGAAGGAGAGAAAATCTCCCGCTCGATATCGCCCGCGAGATGCTCCAGCGGGACGACTTTTGCGTCCTTTCCGTACAGCGACATGAGGCGGGCAAACGAGGCGCTGCGGCAGGTGGCCTTTGTTGCCAGAACGAGGTATCTGCCGCCCAGCTCATACGCCTGCTTTACCGCCGGTTCCATGCCGAGTATGGGGAAATCATAGGCGGCGCGCAGGGCGGATATGCACTCCGCCGTAACGGTGTTGCATGCCACGACGGCGGCATCGGGGCGCAGGGCGGCGATGCGCGAAAAGAAGCCGGAAACGCGCTCCTTCACCTCTCCCTCCGCCATGTTGCCGTAGGGGACGAAGTAGTTATCGGCAAAGTAACAATAGTCTGCCTGCGGCAGGCGGCGCACGCACGCCGAGAGCAGGTTCAAACCTCCGATGCCGCTGTCGAACACGCATACGAGCGGCCTGCCGCCCTTTGAGAGCTTATCCATACAAATATTTTATTTGCCGCCAAAATTTATATGAAAAAAATGCGAAAGACGGCAAAAATTAGTTTACAATGCCATTTTTTTATGATAAAATTACTCAAGAATTTCATTGATACGCTTAAAGGAGAGATCAAAGTGCCTAACATAAAGTCAGCGAAGAAACGCGTTCTTGTAACCGAAAAGAAGACCATGAGGAACAGAGTTGTTAAAACTCAGGTTAAAAATGCCATGAAGAAGTTTCTTGCCGTTGTAGAGAGCGGCGACAAGGCAGCAGCTACCGCTATGTTCCCCGAGACCTGCTCGGTTATCGACGGCGCAGTTTCCAAGGGAGTTCTTAAAAAGAACACTGCCGCCAACAAGAAGAGCGGTCTTGCAAAAAGGCTCAACGAGATGGAATAAGAGCCTTGATAAAAGTTTATTGCAAATGAAGATCGGGTGCCTCCGCACCCGATCTTTTGCGTTACGCAAAGTTTGAAATACCGTTCATATTCCGGCGCGCTTTAAATTTTCGACGCGCCGTTTTTTTGTATGTATTTTGCCCGAAGCAGCCCTTCGGGCGATTTTTTTTAGCTTTAAAAGGCGTGTTATGCCTCCCCCTCCGCGCCGGCGGCACAGCGAACGACCGGCAGCGGCAGCATGAGTGCCGCGGCGTGCGTGTTTGCGGCCGACACCCGCCCGATAAGTAATATTATACTGCGGCGCCTATATAATAATAAGTCGCGCGCGAGCGACCGCCCTTTGCCGCCCTGAAAGAGTGTTAAATTTTCACAAAGCGTTCATAATACTGTCAAATATTTACACATTAAAAAAGTTCTTCCAATAAGTTGACATAGTGCACATATGCACTTATAATCAAACACGGTTATTATTGCTAAACTTTTTGTTTAAAAATGCTAACCGTTTAATTATCGTAAACGCGGCGTTTAATTGCGCGTTTACCGTGATTAAACGGAAAGTTTAGTTAAAAGGTGTGAAATTTATGGAAATCGGCAGTAAAATCAAGCAGCTCAGGCAGCAGCTCAACCTGTCCCAGGCCGAGCTTGCCGACAGGTGCGAACTTACCAAGGGCTATATTTCGCAGCTCGAGAACGACATAACGTCTCCCTCCATCGCCACGCTGTGCGACATACTCGCGGCGCTGGGCACCGACCTTGCGGAGTTCTTTAAAAAAGAGGACGACGAGCGGGTGGTGTTCGGCGCGGACGACTTCATCGAAAAGCGCGACGACGGAATGACGCTGAAGTGGATAATACCCAACGCACAGAAGAACATGATGGAGCCCGTTATTCTGGAACTGCTGCCCGGGGCCGCCTCCTCGGAGGACTTCCCCCACGACGGCGAGGAATTCGGGTATGTTTTAGAGGGCAGGGTGAGGATAACGCTCGGCAAAAAGGCGTATGTGTGCAAGCGCGGCGAAACGTTTTATTACAAGGCAAACACGACGCACTGCGTGAGCAACGCAGGCAAGAGCACGGCGAAGATACTGTGGATCTCCACGCCCCCCAACTTTTAATATTTAAGGAGTAAAAAATGAGCGACACCAACACCATTATCGAGCTTAAAAACGTGTGCAAATCATTCGACGACACGATAGCCGTCGAAAACTTCAACCTCTCCGTGCAGAAGGGCGAGTTCGTCACCTTCCTCGGCCCCTCGGGCTGCGGCAAGACGACAACTCTGCGCATGATAGCCGGCTTTGACCTGCCCACTTCGGGACAGATACTTTTAAACGGCGAGGACATAAGCAACCTGCCGCCCAACAAGCGCCCGGTAAACACCGTGTTCCAGCGCTATGCGCTCTTCCCCCACCTCAACGTGTATGAGAACATAGCCTTCGGCCTGCGCCTTAAAAAGACGGAGTATACCGCTACCGACAAAAAGGGCAATACCGTGGTGAAGAAGGGGCGCCTTACCCGCCGCGACATAGACGAAAAGGTAAAGCACGTTTTGGACATAGTAGATCTGGAGGGCTTTGAAAAGCGCTCCGTCTCCACCCTTTCGGGCGGACAGCAGCAGAGGGTGGCGATAGCGCGAGCCATAGTCAACGAGCCCGAGATACTGCTGTTGGACGAGCCGCTCGGCGCACTCGACCTCAAAATGAGGAAGGAGATGCAGATAGAGCTCAAGGAGATGCACAGGAGGCTGGGCATAACCTTTATATACGTCACCCACGACCAGGAAGAGGCGCTCACCATGAGCGACAAGATAGTGGTGATAAACGACGGCGAAATACAGCAGATAGGCTCCCCCACCGACATATACAACGAGCCTATAAACACCTTCGTGGCCGACTTTATAGGCGAGAGCAACATATTCAACGGCATGATGACGGGCAAGCTGAAGGTGAAGTTCTGCGGCGCGGAGTTCGACTGCCTCGACGACTACGAGATAAACCAGTACGTCGACGTGGTAGTGCGCCCCGAGGACATTATAATATGCAAGCCCGGCGAGGGTCAGCTGAAGGGCAAAGTGCTCTCCACCGTGTTCAAGGGCGTGCACTACGAGATAACCGTGGAAGTGGGCAGGTTTGAGCTTGTTATACAGTCCACCGCCTACGCCGCGCCCGATTCGGTGATAGGCATGAGGATAGAGCCCGACGGCATCCACATAATGGAGAAAGTTTACACCGAGAACAAGTACGACGGCGTTATAACCAAGAACAACACCGTAAAGTTCGGCGACGGCGAGTTCGAGTGCGACGTTACCCAGCTCTACCCCGGCTCGCACCTCGACGAGGAGGGCTACCTTATAACCGCCTCCGGCGAGAAGATAGACCTCACCGACGTTGAAGTCACCGCCGAAGTGGGCTTTGCCGACATAACGATGAGCGACGAAAAGGACGCAGGCGGCGTTGACGGCAGCATAATCTCCATGATATACAAGGGCGACCACTACCGCTATATAGTAAGGACGGAGGAGAACGAGGAGGACTATGTGCTCGCCTGCCCCGACCTTTGGAACATAGGCGACAAGGTGAGCCTTATAATCCCCTCCGACAAGATAAAACTTACTTTAAAACCCGCGGCAGGTGAAAAGAAATGACGAAGGCCCTTAAATTGCGTTTCAACAGAAAGCAGCTGTGCATACCCTATGCAGCCTTTCTGATACTGTTTGTAATATGCCCGCTGCTCGTTATAATCTACTATGCGTTCACCAACAGCACGGGGCAGTTCACCTTTGACAACCTTGTGCAGTTCTTCACAAACGACAACACGCTGGGCACCCTTTTATACAGCGTGGCGATAGCCGTCGTTACAACGCTCATCTGCCTTGTGATAGCCTATCCCGTGGCGTATATACTTGCAAGGAGCAAGTTCAAGAAAAAGTATGTGCTTTTGATGCTCTTTGTGCTGCCCATGTGGATAAACTTCACTTTGAGGATAACGGCGCTCAAGGAGATACTCACCGCGATAGAGAGCAACATCGCCGCCTATCCCTTTTTGAATACGGTGATAGGCATGACCTACGACTTTATGCCCTTTATGATACTTCCACTCTACACCTCCCTCTCCAAACTCGACAAGAGCCTCACCGAGGCGGCGGAAGATCTGGGTGCGAACGGGTTTACCGTGTTCATGAGGGTGATACTCCCCCTCTCGGTACCCGGCATAATTTCGGGCGTTACGATGGTACTGCTGCCCTCGATGACCAACTACGTCGTTTTGGATATGCTGTATAACAGCACCTATATAATGGGCAGCCTGATAGGCAGCTACTTTGCCACCTACGACTGGAACAACGGCTCGATGATATCACTCATACTGCTCATCATCATATTTATAATAACCCTCGCCACAAACCGGTTCAACGACAGCGGCGAGGCCGAGGGGAGGACGATACTGTGAAAATAGCAAAGAAAGTTTTGAGCGTGGTATGGCTGGTGCTCATACTTGCCTTTATATACGTTCCCATACTGCTGCTCGCCGTTTACTCCTTCACCGACGCCACCATGGTGGGCGGCGCGATAGACGGCTTCACGTTTGCAAACTACATAACTCTGTTCGAAAACGAGGAACTGCGCGGCATGATAGGCGGCACGATAGCGCTGGCGCTCGGCTCGGCGCTCATATCGGCCATACTCGGCACGCTGGGCGCGATAGGCGCGTTCTATTCAAAGAGGACGGCAAAGCACCTGATAAACTATGCAAACCAGATACCCGTGGTAAACGCCGACGTAGTTACCGGCTTTTCGCTGTGCGTGCTGCTCGTAGTTTTAATGAACATAGGCAAAGACACCTTCGTTCCCCTCGTGATAGGGCACGTGGTGCTGTGCACTCCCTTTGTGTACCTCTCCGTAATCCCCAGACTGAAGGCTATGGACAACAACCTGTATGAGGCGGCGCTCGATTTGGGCGCGACGCCCGCGCAGGCGCTCGTAAAGGTGGTGATCCCGCAGCTGCTGCCCGGCATACTTTCGGGCTTTATGCTGGCGGTGACGCTGTCGCTCGACGACTACTTTATAACCACCTACACAAAGCCCTCCACCTTCGACACGATAAGCACCTACGTTGTAAACGCCACCAAGGGCGGACAGACCGAGATAAAGACGGCGCTGTGGGCGCTCTCTACCATAATATTTATAGTGGTCGTGGTGATAGTTGTGCTGATGAACGTGCTCTCGGTAAAGAAAAAGACGGAGGAGCGCATATGAAAAAGATAAGAATAGCGGCCATTGCCGCGGCCTGCCTTATGGCGGCCCCCACCATTGCGCTCGCAGGCTGCGCCGCAAAGGACGACACGGTGGTGCTGCGCGTTTCAAACTGGGAAGAATACATCGACCTCGGCGGTTGGGGCGACGATGAGGCCATCGACATAGAGAATACCTACACGGGCGAGGACTATATATTCGGCGAAAACAGCGTGGTAGACGACTTCACCGAGTGGTTCAACTCGCAGAACTTCGGCTTTGACGTGCGCGTGGAATACTCCACCTTCGGCACGAACGAGGACCTCTATAACCAGCTCAACCTGGGCGACGTATACGACCTCGTGTGCCCCTCCGACTACATGATAATGAAACTTTTGGAGGAGGGCGAGATACAGCCCTTTTCGGAAGACTTCATGGACGAGGACAACGAGCAGAACTACTATATAAACAACGTATCCTCATACATCGACGGCGCCGAGGGCAGCATCTTCGACGACTACGGCTGGAGCGGCATAGCCGCCTGCTATATGTGGGGCACTACGGGCTTTGCCTTTAACCCCGAGCTCGTGGATGACAACTCCGACGTGGCGGCCTGCCACATACTCACCAACTCCGACTACTTCAAGTCGGTCACCGTAAAAGACAATGTGCGCGACGCCTACTTTGCCGCCCTCTCCATACTCTTCGAGGACGAGCTGAACGCCATAAACGCCGACAGCGGCATGAGCGAAGCCGAGAAGGCCGAGGCGCGCAGCGCGCTTTTGAACAACACCGACGCCGAGACGATAGCCGCGGCCGAGGACATTTTGAAGGACATAAAGGAGAACGTTTATTCCTTTGAGACGGACAGCGGCAAGACCGACATGGTGACCGGCAAGGTTATTGCCAACTACCAGTGGTCGGGCGACGCGGTGTATATACTCGATCAGGCCGACGAGGATGACACGGAGCTGTGGTACTCCATACCCGAGGAGTGCACCAACCTGTGGTTTGACGGCTGGGTGATGCTCAAAGACGGCATTGATGGCAGCGAGCAGAAGCAGATAGCCGCGGAGGCATTCGTAAACTTCCTCTCCCGCCCCGACATAGCCGTGCGCAACATGTATTACATCGGCTACACCTCCTCCATCGCCGCCGACGAAGTGTTCAACTACTTCGACTGGTGCTACGGCGTGGTGACCGACGAGGAGAGCGAGGACTTCTACGAGTTTGAAAACATATATGTGTATGACGTGAGCTACTTCTTCGGCGAGGACAGCTATATATACATCGACATGGACACCGTTGCCGCCGAGGGCGCGACTCTTACGCACGAATATGACGACGATGAGTACGTCGCCGGCTACCCCGTCTACAGCGGCGGAACGATAAGCATAGGCAGGCAGGCCTTCGGGCAGTACCCCACCGGGGACGTGATAGCGCGCAGCGTTGTCATGGAGGACTTCGGCGACGACCTTTCCGAGATAAATCAGATGTGGATAAACGTGCGCTGCCTCGACGTTGCCGACATACCCGTCACCACCGTGGTGATAGTTGCCGCTGTGATAGTCGTTGCCGCAGTTGCAATAGTTTTATATCGCTTCAGATATACGATATTCTACAGCGGCAAAAAGCGCGGCAAATAAAAAGACCGCCAAAAAGGCGGACTGAAAAAGATATACGATTTATATAAAATGTAAAGGCGCTGCGCGGGGCCCAAAGCCCCGCGCAGCGCCTTTATTTATCGTAAGAAAAGTTTTATCAGAACAGCGCTATCAGATAGCTCAACCCCACGAGCACGGCGAGGAAGGCCACGTTGTATATGGTGAACTGCCCGAGGTAGGCCGCGCGCTTGTGCGGATATTCGTGCGCGAGCGACTTGTAGGAGATGAGGCTTGCCATAGAGGCGATGAGCGTGCCCAGGCCGCCCAGGTTGCACCCGACTATAAGCGCCTGCCACTCGGATGAAAAACCCGAAAGCAGGAGCGCCGCGGGGACGTTGCTTATCACCTGGCTTGCCAGCACCGCCACTATCTCCTCGTTGCCCGATATGACCGACGAGAGGAAATTTTTGAACACGTCGATATTCTTCATGTTGCCGATGAATATGAAGAGCGCGACGAAAGTGAGCAGCAGAGAATAGTCGACTTTTGCAAGCGACTTGCGGTCGGCAATGAGCAGGAACACGAGCACCACCGCCGCTATTATGAGGGGCGGGATGACGTCGAACAGACCCAGAAGGCACACAACAAAGAATACCGCCGGCCAGGTGAGCGAAAACGCGCCGCCCAGTTTTGACTCGCGGCACTCGTATTCGACGGGCTCCGATTTGAAGCAACAGATGATGACGGCGAGCGCCACTCCCGAGAGTGCCACGTAGGGCAGCATTATGAGAATAAGCTCGCCGAACGACATGCCCGAGGCGTTGTAGAGATACAGGTTCTGCGGGTTGCCCATGGGCGTGAGCATACTGCCAAGGTTTGCGGCAAGCGTCTGCAATACGACAAGCGGTATTATGCGCTTTTCAAGCCCCGCCGATTTGAACACTATTATGCCGAAAGGCACAAAAGTTATTAAAGATACGTCGTTGGTGACTACCATGCTCAAAAAGAAGGGCAGAAAGACGAGCACGAACATCAGCTTGCGCGAGGTATTGGCCTTGCCGAGCAGCTTGTTGGCCATAAAGTCAAACAGCCCCGCACCCTGAAAGCCCTTCATCACCGCCATCAGCCCGAACAGCAGGGCGAGCGTGTCCCAGTCGATATAGTTTAAGTATTCGGCGTTGGGCGGAACGAAGAACGCCGAAACTATGGCGAGCAGCAGCGCCACGCACAGCACCACTTCGCTCTTTATAAATTTCCATACCGCCAAAGCAACTTTTTTCATAGTAAAAAAATAAAAGCACAATGCCGCCGCAAAAAGAGCGGCGGCATTGATTGGTACTCCCGGCGGGAATCGCGCCTTGAGCGGACGCGCACGGAAAACAGCGGGTGTCCGCTGTTTTGTCGGCGGTAGAGCCCGCCGACCTGCGCAAGCATGCTTGCTTGCCTCCCCTCGATTCCCGCATTGCTCGCCTTAAAACCACAATACCGCCGCAAAAGCGGCGGCATTGTGCTTGGTACTCCCGGCGGGAATCGAACCCACAACGGCCCCTTAGGAGGGGGCTGTTATATCCATTTAACTACGGAAGCATATTATATTTGTGTTTTACGCGGCAGGCGCTTTTGTAACGCAAATATAATACAATATATCGCAAAAAAAATCAAATCATTTTGGCAAGTTTATTCAAAACGCCCGCCACTTTTTGTAAAAGGGGCAAAAACCGCGGCACTGGTTGCCTTTATTGCGATGTTTGCAGCAGAAAAACCGTAAAATACCGTACTTTATGTTACACATAGTACTATGTATTTTGCCGCAAAGGGCAAATTACGCCCTGTATGGCTGCGGGCGCGCGGGCTCGGTTACATGGCGGGAAAGCTGCTTTTGCATCCACACCATGCCGTACCACCTTCCGAACTTGCAGCCGCATTTTTTAAAGGTGCCCACCGTTTTGAAGCCGAGTTTTTTGTGAAAATTGAAGCTGTCGTGCGTGAGATACTCGTCGTCGCGCTCGGGCACGGCGATGCAGGCATACATATTTATTATGCCCTGGCTTTTAAGCGCCTCCTCCAATGCGGCATACAGAGCGGAGCCCGTGCCCCTCCTCTGCGCGCCGCGCTTTACATACACGGTGCTTTCGACCGACCAGTCGTATGCCGAGCGGTTTTTGAACTTGCCCGCATAGGCATAGCCGACTATCTCGCCGCCGCTCTCCGCCACGAAATAGGGATAGAACGCCATGATATCTTTCATGCGCGCCGCAAACTGACCGTCGGTTAAAATATCGTCCTCAAAGGTGATGGCGGTGTCGGCTATGTAGCCGGAATAGATGGCGTTGAGCGCCGCGGCGTCGGATATGGTTGCGGGACGTATTACAAGTTTTGAATTTTTGCACATGGGTTACACCTTAAATTTTAGCGTCGCGGCAACGGTGCACCGCGGCGTATTTATGCCCGCCTGCGACTTTTATTTGCAGGCGGGCGCACTTACCGTAAAATATTTTAAGATACCTTTTGTACATACACAACGCCGTCCTCTCCGCCGAAGAAATTTATATCGGCAAAGTAATCGTTTAAGATGACAGCGTCGAGCATGGCCTGCTTGTCGTAATAATCGGCCGCCCTGTATAAAAAGTCGAGTTCGCGCTTGTTAAAGCCGTCCGCATGATAGGTTTCATCGAAGTCGTAGGTTGTCCACTCCTCCCCTTCCTGCACATAGAGGTTTATGGTGGAGAAGTATATATCGTCGACAAAGATGCCCGACTCGTGGCTGACGAACAGCGTTTCATCAGCGCTGAACATGCTTGTGCCGTGGTAGAGATTTACGTTGTAGTTGAAGTCGAGAAGCTGTAAGAGCGTGGGCAGAATATCGTAGGTGTTGCAGAACTTTGTTATTTTTTTGCTTGTGAGCGGGCCGCTTGCGGGCGCCGAGTAATTTATGGCGGAGTAGCCCTCGATATCAAGCGCCTCGGCGTTCAAATCCATGCTGCCGCCGTACCACATAAAGCAGGGAACGGCATACAGCTCGGTGTTGTAGAACTCGCCCGCGTCGATACCCTTCATGGCGTAGTTCATCTGATCGTAATAGGCCGAGTGGTCGGCATAAAACATGAAGAAGGTATCCTTCAGCTCGCCGCTCTCTTCGAGCTCCTTTACGAGCATATTCACGCCGTAGTCAAGATCCATAAGCCCCGCCTGATAGCGCTTGTAGCGCAAAAACATCTCGGAATAGAGCTCCTGCTCCTCGAGGTACTGCTCGTCGATGCCCTGCGTGCCGCTCACATAGGTCGAGGGGAACCTGTCTATCAGTCTGTAATAATCTTCAAGCCCCTTTACCTGACACCTTTCGGAGAACTGCTCCAGTTCCTCCTCGCTCATCATGCCCTCGGATACCTCTCCCGCCGCCGAAGGCGTAGTTTCGAACGGGTAGTTGCCGAAGTCGAGGAGGTCGGTATATTTTCCGTGTGAGATGAGCGTCATCATCTGCGTGAAGAAGGGACCGCCGTCCTCGGAATATGTAAATTCGTCGGAGTAGTTTTTGAACACCTCTGAATCTTTATCAAAGTCGTAAAAGCCGTTCTTGTGCTCGTAGCCGTCCAAAAGAGGCAGATCTTCGAGGAAGTGAGTGTTCTGGAAGCCGTAGAGCCGCTCGAACACCTCGTCGCGGCTGTAGTAGCTGCCTTCGTTGATGTGGAAGTAGTTTGTGGTGTAGCCGTATTCGCCGAGAATGTTTGGCAGCGTGTACGGCATGGAATTTTCTATCACGCTCTCGGGCTCGAGCGAGGTCACCGAGGGGTAACTGCCCATTATGGAGAGAGCTTCCGAGCAGTTGGTCTTGTCGCGGGCGTGGAAGTCGGTCATGGCTATGCCGTCCTCCGCCATGGAATAGAGCGTGGGCGTGTATTCCTTGTTTATGGCGTACCACTCGCCCGACTCAATCACTATGAGCACGACGTTTTTGCCGTCTATAGCGCCCGTATAGATATTGTCGCCATACACGCTCTCGCTCATCTGCCCTTCGGCAAAGTATTCGTCGACGTCGCCCACATTCACCTCGTCGACATACGTTTCGCCGCTTATCGACCTGCCGATATTTACTATGAAGTAGCCGTATGTGCCGAACTCGCGGAAGGCCTTTGCCGTGAAGAACTGTTCGTTATAGAGGTCGGTCTTATCGTAGAAGATATTTAACCTGTCGTAATACTCGTCCTTTTCGAGGCCGGAGAAGCTCTCGAGCGTGACGAGATAGAGTATGCCCGCGCAGCAATCGGCAAGAATGAATGCGACGAGCATTATGCAGATGCTGTTTTTTGTGTATAGTCCCTTGGGGACTGCGTATTTTTTGGCAAATACTATGTTTGCGGCCAGTCCGCCGCCGAACATCACGACGAATACGGCAATGAGCCACCAGTTTAAAAAGCTGGCGTCCATGACGCCCGTCACCTCGTTGACGAGGTTGAGCATGGTAAAGCTGAACACCGTGCCGCTCATGGAATAAAGCGCCTCGTTGGCGATAGACAAGACCACCTGGATGCCGAGAACGAGCCCCCAGACGACGAGCTGAATTACTCTATGCGGTATTATGAATATTATGAACGAGCATATGAGCATGAGAGCCATGTCCAGGCCGAAATAGTGCGGCAGCACGCCGAAGCCTATCGCGAGGAAGGTTATCATCTCCACGAGCACGGCGAGGATAAGGTAGCTCAACGCGAATACCGATTTTTGTATCAGCAGGCGCTTCATTGCCTTTAAATCTTCTCCTTGCGCGTATGTTTTGCCATGCGCGCACAAAGTAAAAATTGGGAAATTACGGTAAAAATACAGTTATATTGATTTCGGGATGTGCCGAAAAGAGCCATCCCGAAAACCGCGATATAAGTATATTAAAATTTAAAATTTAAAATTTGCTTAAAATTACTTCTTTTCGGCGGTATCTTCTGCACCGCCTTCGGAATTGTTTGCGCAGCTTCTTGCCGCATTTTCGGCGAGAAGGTTCTTTATGTCGGTGAGCAGCTCCTCGACGGTGGGCTTTGCGGGCGCCGCGGGCGCGGGCTTCTCCTCTTCAAGCAGCTGAGCCTCGGCCTTGGCCTTGGCATCTGCATAGGTAATGCCCTGCTCCTTCACCATCTTTTTGGCGCGCTTTTTTATCTCTTTATCGCGCTTGGCCTGTTTGTTGAACTTGTTGCCGGCGTCGCGGATGGTGTTTATCGTTTTAACTATGGCAAATATTACGATGGCTATGAGTATGAAATCGAATATCGCCTGAATGAAGTTGCCCCAGTTAATGACCAGCGAATTTGCAAGGTCGAGCGTGCCGTCTTCAAGATACACACCCTTCAGCACCGTGCACAGCGACGAGAGGCCGCCATCGCCTACGACGCTGTTGATGAGCGGCATGATAATGTCGTTGGTGAGGCTGGTGACTATCGCCGTGAAGGCGGAGCCTACTACAACGCCGACTGCAAGATCGAGCACATTGCCGCGGGTTATGAATTTTTTAAATTCAGCCCAGATGCCTTTTAAACCTTTCATAAAATTTCTCCTGTTTTTATTTCAAGAGCCTGCGCAAAGAAACGGTTTGCCGCAAGCCCCCTTATTTTACTTCAAGAGCTCGTTGGCGAGAGCTTCAAGCTCGGGCGCGTTTTCGGCGGAGAACGCCGCGCGTATCTTTACCGTCTGCGAGAGGAAGTTTATATCCTTGCAGCCCGAGAGCCTTTCGCGCATGAGCTTGGCCGATACGGGAGCCCACGTGCCGTTTTCAATGAACGCCACCGTGCGCGAACGGAAGTTGCGCTCGGCAAGGCAGTCGATAAATTCGCGCATGCAGGGGAAAATTTCGGCATTGTAGGTGACGGATGCAAGCACAAGTTTGCTGCACATAAAGGCGTTTGCCACGCATTCCGAGCGGTCGGAGCGGGCGAGATCGGCAACTATCACCTCTTTGCCCGCCTTTTTGAGTATATCAGCGAGCATTTCTGCAACTGCCTTGGTGTGGCCGTAGACGGAGGCATACGCCACCATCACCGCCTCCTTTTCGGGACGGTATGACGACCACGTATCGTAGAGGCCGATGTAGTGCGAAAGATCTTTTTCGAGTACGGGGCCGTGCAGCGGACATATCCTTTGAACGTCGAGCGCGGCGAGCTTTTTTAAGAGCGCCTGCACCTGCACGCCGTATTTGCCTACTATGCCTATATAGTAGCGCCTTGCCTCGTCGTCCCAGGGCTCATCCGCGTCGAGCGCGCCGAACTTGCCGAAGCCGTCGGCGGAGAACACCGTTTTTACATACTCGTCGTAGGAGACCATTACCTCCGGCCAGTGCACGAGGGGAGCCATCACAAAGCGCAGACTGTGCTTGCCGAGGCTAATTACGCTGCCCTCCTCCACCTTGCAGGCATTTTTAACTTCGAAACCGAAGTACTCCTTTATCATGACGAAGGTCTTAGCGTTGCCCACTATGCGGACGTTGGGGTATTCCTTTATGAATTTTTGTATGTTTGCCGAGTGGTCGGGCTCCATGTGGTGAACTACGAGGTAGTCGGGCTCGCGCGAGCCGAGCGACTCCTTTACATTTTTGAGCCACTCGTCGCCGTAGTGCGCGTCGACAGTGTCGAGCACGGCGATCTTTTCATCTGCTATCACATAGGAATTGTATGAAACGCCGTTGGGCACCTTATACATTCCCTCGAACAGGTCGATGGCGTGATCGTTTACGCCTACATAAAAAATACCGTCTGCAATATTCAACATAAGTTAACCGCAATCAAATTCCTTTTAAACTCTAATATACAGATATTATATATATCCCGCAAAATATTGTCAAATTTTTAGCGGCGGCAAGCTAATGCGGCGGGCAAAATTTTTGCCCGCCGCCATGTATATATAATATGTATATATAATATGTATTATTATATATTGTTAAAGCCGCCGTCACCTTATCTGGCCGTTGCCGCGCACGACGTATTTGTAGGTGGTGAGCTCCTTCAGCCCCATGGGGCCGCGCGCGTGCAGCTTTTGCGTGGAGATGCCCATTTCGCAGCCGAGGCCGAACTCGCCCCCGTCGGTGAAGCGCGTGGAGGCGTTCACATACACGGCCGCGCTGTCTACCGCGCCCACAAAGTAGTCGGCGGCGGCGCTGTTTTGCGTTACTATGCAGTCGCTGTGCGCCGTGGAGTGCACGGCTATGTGCTCCACCGCCTCGCGGACGCAGTCTACCACCTTTACCGCCATTATATAGTCCAAAAATTCGGTGTCGAAGTCGGCCTCGCCCGCGGGAACGCAGTTTTCTCTGCCTTTAAGTATTTCATACGCGCGCCCGTCGAGCTTTAAAAGCACCTTGTTTTGCGCGCGGTCTGCCACCAGCCGCTGCCACAGTTTGGGCAAGAAGCCTTCGGCTATGGCGCCGTCCACCAGGCACACCTCCATGGCGTTGCACACCGAGGGGCGGCTGGTTTTGGCGTTTTCGATGATGTTGAGCGCCATATTCTGATCGGCGGAGGCCTCCACATACACATGGCAGATGCCCGTGCCCGTCTGTATGCAGGGCACCTTGGCGTTCTGCACACAGGCGTTTATCAGCCCGGCGCCGCCGCGGGGTATCAAAAGATCTACAAGCCCCGTCGCCGTCATTATGTCGGCAGAGCTCTGGCGGGAGGTATCCTCGACGAGGCACACGAGTTCGGGCGGGAGCCCCGTCTTTTCGAGCCCCCTGCGCATGGCGGCAACTATTGCCGCGGCCGAACGGTAGGCCTCCTTGCCTATCCTCAAAACGCAGGCGTTGCCGCTCTTTAAACAGAGCGCGGCGGCGTCGGATGTGACGTTGGGGCGGCTTTCGTATATTATTGCCACCACGCCGAGGGGCACGCTCACCTTTTGCACGACTATGCCGCTGGGGCGCACCACCCTGTCTAACACGTTGCCGACGGGGTCGGGAAGGGCGGCCACCTGCCTGATGCCATCCGCCATGCCCTCTATCCTGCTTTTATTCAGGCTGAGCCTGTCTATCATCACGTCGGATATCTTGCCGCGGGCGGCCACTACGTCGGCGGCGTTGGCCGCAAGTATTTCATCTGCCGAGGATATGAGTTCTTCCGCCATTGCAAGGAGCGCGGCGTTCTTCTGCCCGGAGGAGAGCAGCGCCGCCCTTGTCTTTACCGAATTTGCCTGCAATAAAATTTCACGCGTGGTCATCATTTTTTACCTATAAAGCGCGTGCCCGCGCCCTTACCTTCATAAATATCGTACAGCACGGCGGGATCGGTCCCGCGGGCTATTATCATGTCTATCCCGCCCGAGGTGCATATCTCGGCGGCGTGTATCTTGGTGGCCATGCCGCCCGTGCCGAGGGCGCTGCCCGCGCCGCCCGCAAGCGAACGGATGCCGTCGTCTATATTTTCGACTACCGATATCAGCTTTGCCGAACTGTCCTTTTTGGGGTCGGCCGAATACAGCCCGTCGATGTCGGTGAGAAGGACCAAGAGGTCGGCCTTTATGCTCACCGCCACTATCGCGGCGAGGGTGTCGTTGTCGCCGACGGCTATCTCGGCGGTGGCCACCGTGTCGTTTTCGTTTATTACCGGCAGGGCGCCGAGTTCAAGCAGGCGCTCCATGGTGTTTATGAAGTGGGTGCGCCTGGAACTGTTTTCGATATCGTCGCCCGTGATGAGTATCTGCGCGACGGTGTGATTGTATTCCGAAAAGAGCCTGTCGTATGTATACATAAGCTCGCACTGGCCTACGGCCGCCGCCGCCTGCTTTGTGGGCATATCCGACGGACGGCATGAAAGGTTGAGTTTACCCACCCCCATGCCTATCGCGCCCGAGGAGACGAGCACTATCTCGTTGCCGGCGTTTTTAAGGTCGCTTATCACCTTGCAGAGCGACTCCACCCTGCGTATATTCAGTTTGCCCGAACTGTGGGCAAGCGTAGACGTGCCCACCTTTATTACAAGACGCATAAATTTACCTCACTTGATATTTTATAATATATCAACTGTTTAGTCAAGTAAAGTGCAGCGGCGTTGAAAATTAACCCTTCCGACGCAGTTGCGCCAAAGGTGCAACTGCGCCACCTCCCCTTCAGGGGAGACGATAAAGCGGCTGTGCCGCTTGTGTAACCCCTCCGTCTTTGCCTCGCTCCGCTCGGCAAATCCACCTCCCGCTCAAAGGGGAGGTGAAAAATGCGGCAAAAATGCCGTGCGGCTGCACGGCATTAAATTCTAAAATAAATTACGTTTCAAGCAGGGTTTCCCTGCGCCGAAAGGTCGCCTCGTGCCTCGTTGGTCGTCCCCAAGACGCCTCACGCTTTGCTCGGCATGTCTCGGTCTCTCCGCGGCACACGAAAGGCGGGTGTCCGCCTTTCTATGAACGTGCCGCTCGTCCCTATTTGCTGCGGTCAGCACGTTTTGCCGTTTCCCGCAAGCGGGAGCTCATCTGCCGTTTCCATACTTTGTATGGACCCTCGGCAGAGCAGCACTATGTTCGCACGGCAAAGCAGCGCTTCGCTCGCGCACCAAAGGGGGAATTGCCCCGATTATATAATATGAGAGCCCCTAAAATCGGGGCAAGGGGGTCGAACAATGCATTTCTGCAAACAGCACACACGCGCTGTTTGCGCATTGTGAGATGAGCGAGGGCAAACGCAAGCCCGAGCGGTGACCGCGCGAGGAGCATATGCGACGACACTCTGCCGAGGGTTCCCTTTGGGAAACGGCAGAACGCGGCGGTACTATACCGCTCGCCGCGCGAGAAGGGCTCTCCAAAATTCACGAAAATTCTTCGGCGGCACCAGCCGAAGAATTTTGTGAGGCGTTAAAATAAACGACGGAACCGCAAGAATGCAGTCCCGCCGCTTTTTATACAGAGCTTTTTAGCTTTGCAGGTAAATTAAACGATGCCCTGAGCCATCATCGCGTCGGCCACCTTTTTGAAGCCTGCGATGTTTGCGCCCATAACGTAGTTGCCCTCGTAGCCGTATTCCTTGGCCGCGTCGTCGATGTTGTGGTAGATGTTTACCATTATGTTCTTGAGCTTTGCATCTACCTCTTCGAACGTCCAGAACATTCTGCCGGAGGACTGAGCCATCTCGAGTGCGGAGGTTGCAACGCCGCCTGCGTTTGCCGCCTTTGCGGGGAGGAATACCACGCCGCTCTTCTGGAACACGTCGATAGCCTCGAGCGTGGAAGGCATGTTAGCGCCCTCGCCCACATACTTGCAGCCGTTGGCAACGAGCGTCTTTGCAGCCTGCTCGTCGATTTCGTTCTGAGTTGCGCAGGGAAGAGCTATGTCGCAGGGGATAGTCCAGATGCCCTTGCAGCCCTCGGTGTATACAGCGCCGGGAACTCGCTCGGCATATTCCTTTATCCTGCCGCGCTTAACTTCCTTTATATCCTTAACGACGTCGAGCCGGATGCCGTTGGGATCGTAGATGTAGCCGTTGGAGTCGTACATGGCGACTACCTTTGCGCCGAGGGACTGAGCCTTCTGGCAGGCATATATTGCAACGTTGCCCGAGCCGGAGATGACTACCGTTTTGCCCTCGAAGCTGTCGCCGCGGGCCTTTAAAGCCTCTTCGGTGATGTAGATGAGGCCGTAGCCCGTTGCCTCGGTGCGGACAAGGCTGCCGCCGTAGGAAAGGCCCCTGCCGGTGAGCACGCCTACATGCTCGTTGCGGATCCTCTTATACTGGCCGAAGAGGAAACCTATCTCCCTTCCGCCTACGCCGATATCGCCCGCGGGTACGTCGGTATCGGGACCGATATGCTTGCAGAGCTCGGTCATGAAGCTCTGGCAGAATGCCATTATCTCCCTGTCGGACTTGCCCTTGGGATCGAAATCGGAACCGCCCTTGCCGCCGCCGATGGGAAGGCCGGTGAGGCTGTTCTTTAATATCTGTTCGAGGCCGAGGAACTTGATTATCGAAAGGTTTACCGAGGGATGGAAGCGAAGGCCGCCTTTGTAGGGACCGATGGCGCTGTTGAACTGAACGCGGTAGCCCTTGTTCACATGCACTTTGCCGTTATCGTCTACCCAGGGAACGCGGAACATTACAACGCGCTCGGGCTCAACGAACCTCTCCAAGAGGCCGGCCTTTTCATACTCGGGGTGCTTCTCGACCACGGGTGCGAGCGTGGTGAGTATCTCGGTGGCTGCCTGGTGGAACTCGGGCTCGCCGGGATTGCGCTCTTTAAGATCTTTTAAAACTCTCTCAACGTATGTCATAAAAATACTCCTGTATCGCGCAGATTTTTCCGCGCTTTATTTCAATGAAGCAATTATAACACACACTTAACGTTTTGCAAAATTTTAAGGCCCGATTTTTTATAACGATTTTTTATATTTGCTATAAGATAAGCTAATAATTTGCGATTTTGAACGATTTTTTGCCGATTTGGCGAAAAAATAAGCCCGTTTTTGCCAAAAGTTTTAAAAACATATTGTATAAGCTGAGCTTATCTTTTAAAAGTGATTTGCGCGCAACCGTGCGGGAAGAGGGCTTTGAAACGCCTTACCCGCCGAAATATACTTTTAGCGCGGTGTTATAGAATATATCTTCGAGCTCGGCTTCGGTGAAAACGCCCGAGAGGGTTATATAGTCGGTAAGGTGGGCGTAGCTGTCGCGGCAGAGGTTGCCGGGCATATCGGTGCCGAACATCAGCCTCTCCGCCCCCACTATGCGCTTTGCCCTTTTGAGATGCCCGACAGCCGTGGGGTACGGGTAGGCCTCAGGCTGCTGATTTGCCGCGAGCGAGGCGAGGTCGAACCACACGTTGGGCAGGGCAAGTTTTTGGAGAGCCTCCTCAAGCAGATCGCCGTCGGTGCGCTGCGGCGCGAGCAGGTGACATATCACAAAACGCACGCCCGGGTACTTTTTTATGGCGGCGGCGAGGTTATCCGGCTGCCAGCAGCAGTTGCGCGGGCGGCCTATATCCATAACGACGGTGAGGCCGTTTTCGGCGGCGTGGCGGTAACACCCGTTCATCACCTCGCCGTTGAGGTCGATGGGCGGGTGATAGGCCATGAGCCCCGAGCCGTTGCTCACCTCGAACTTCACGGCCTTGAAGCCGAGCTCCTTGAACAGCCTGTGCCGCACGCCCTCCGCCTTATTGCAGAAGGGATCGTACGAGCCCGCGCCGACAAAGCGGTGCGGGTACTTTTTTACCGCCATGGCGGTGTATTCGTTCTGAAAGCCGAAGAACTGCCCCTGCAACAGCACCGCCCTCTCCACTCCGTTTTGGTCCATTATTTTTATGAGGTCCTCGGGCGAGGCGCCGTATTCGCCCACTTCGGGCGGGAGCATCTGAAATTCGCTGCCGTCGGCATAGCGCGCCCTGCCGCCGCCCACTCCCCGCAGCTCCCCGCGCGAGGTAAAACCTGCAATGTATTGCACGACGTGTGCGTGCGCATCGATTATCCTTTTCATGCCAACATTGTAACACGGCAGACGAGTTTTTTCAAGCCCGAAAATAAGTTTGCGGCGCGGCGCGAAGATGGGCGCGCCGCGAAAAAACGCGCCTGCGGCAGGTTTTGCCGCAGGCGCATTTTATTGTTTTTGAATTTTAGTCTTTGTAGCAGTTTTCGTCTCTGCAAAGAAGGCATATGCCCGCAATGATGTTCACAAACAGCAGCGTGCACACCTTGAAGCCCACGCCCACCTTGCGGCCGTCGCTCACCTTGCGGAAGAAGCTGACCGTCATGGGAATGCACCAGATGAGCGGAATGAGCGTCCAGCCGTACGCTATGCAGCCGAGTACCATAAACACTTTGATAACTATGTTGAGCGTTTTGTTGGTATCGCTCTCGGCGCCTGCCGCAACGAACTCGTCGGTGGCGCGTCCGCAGTTTACGCATACCACGGCGTCGTCATCGAGCTGACTGCCGCAATACTTGCAATATTTCATATTACCCTCCGATTACTTTAATCAGTTAAATTATACAACCGACTGCGGTATACGTCAAGCATATGAAGAGATGAGCGGGGCGCAATTTTAAAATTTTACAACTTTGGGATAAATATACCGCGAAGAGGGGCGGCAAAACTTGCGCAAAACGGGTACATTATGCGTGACATAGTACTCTGCAAAACCGTTTATATGAGTATTTTGCCCGCATCCGGCGCACCCTTAAACACCCTGCACCGAGGAAAAATATTCGCGCACGAGCTCTTTAGAGCCGCTCTTTGCCAACACTCCGCCCGCGATGAGATAGGCTATATCGCACAGCGCCTCGCCGCAGCGCACGTCGTGCGTGACCGTTATCATGGTGTTACCCGTCTCCTCGTGCAGCTTATTTAGTATGTTTACCATAGCGCACAGGCCGTCGTAGTCCTGGCCGACGGTGGGCTCGTCCAAGAGGAGCACCTCGGGCTTGCATGCCGCAACGGCAGCTATCGACACCCTCCTCTTCTGCCCTTCGGAGAGCGACTGCGGGTGCCTTTTCCACAGATGTTTTACACCGAACAGTTCGGCTATTTCGGCGGCGTACTGCTCGCTCTCGGCGCCGAAGGCTATCTCCTGCCGCACGGTGGGCATGAACAGCTGGTAGTCGGGGTTCTGATACACCACTCCCACGCGTTTGAACCAAGCGCGGCTTGCGCGGCGCCCCTTTATGCCTAGCGACTGCTCTATGCTGCCGCCCGTGGGCTTATACAGCCTGGCGATGAGGCGCATTAGCGTCGTCTTGCCGCAGCCGTTTTCGCCGAGCAGCACCACCCTGCTGCCCCTGGGGATATTCAGCGTTACGCCCTTTAAGATGTCCCTCTCCTTTTTTACCGAAAAGGCGACGTCGTTCAACTTAAAAAGCGGCTCGCCGCCGGCGAAGGGCGGGCAGCTGTCGGCGATCTTTGCAGTCTGCTGCTGCAGGTATTCGCGTGTGTTCTGCACCCTTTTCACAGTTTTGCCGCCTATGTGCCATACAGTATCGACGAATGGCAGCACCATGTCGAGCCTGTGCTCTATTACGAGCACGCAGTAGCCCGCCTGCGCGAGCGAACGGAGGGCGCCCATGAGCATGGCCGCGCCGTCTTTATCGAGATTGGCGAGCGGCTCGTCGAGAATTATTATCTTTTGCCCCATGGCGAGCGTGGACGCCGTGATGAGGCGCTGCTTTTGCCCGCCCGAGAGCGTACGGCACTTCCACCCCTTTTGCAGCTTCATTATGTTGCAGACGAGGTCTATCTGCCTTTCGATATTTTCGGGCGGGAAGGCGAGATTTTCGCAGCCGAAGGCTATTTCGTCCTCCACCACCTTTTGTATTATCTGTTCGTCGGCGTTCTGCAGCACCACGCCCACCTTACGGCAGACGTAGCCGAGCTTTTTGCCCTTTATGTCTTCGCCGTCGATGAGCACCTCGCCCGAGAGCTTGCCGTCGTTTACGTTGGGTATTATGCCGCTTATTATATACATAAGCGTAGACTTGCCCTCGCCCGAGTGGCCGGAAAGCAGCGTTACGCTGCCGTATTCGGCAGAAAAATCGGCGGCTTCGAGGATATTTGTCTTGCCGTCGTATGAAAAACTTACCTTATTCAAAGTTATTGCGCTCATAGCACCACCACGAGGACCGCGCCCGCGACTATGCCGAGAATGAACAGCACGTCTAAAACGGCGGGGTATTGCTTTTTATATACGGTATAGGGCGAGCCGCCCAGCGTGAAGCCGCGCGTTTCGACCGAGAGGGCGAGAGTATCGGAGATGTTCACAAGGCGCATGACGAAGGGCACCAAAAAGGCGCGGTAGAATATTTTGGGGTTGAGCACGCTGCCCGCGCCGCGCGTCTTCATTGCCTCGCGCACGCGCCTCACCTCGCCACGCAGCATGGGTACGAACGACATGGAGATGAGCATGCCGAGCGTTATCGCGCGGGGCGTATGTATCTGCGAGAGGGCGCGCGTCATGCGGACGGCCTCCACCGACATGCTCGCCGCCACGCCCAGAAAGAGCGCGCCGAAGCGGTTGAGCATGGATATTGCCGCGGGGAGATCGCCGCCCGCCGAGGCGTAGGCTATGGCGGCAAACGCGCCGCCGAAAATTATGAACGCGGGCAGCATTTTTAGGCAGCCCTTGTAGCAACCGAATATGCACAGCCAAACGAACACGCCCAAAAGATACCAGCATAAATTTTGATTGCGGGCCGTGACGAGGCCGAAGATTATTATAAACAGCGCGCCGAGCACTGCAAAGAGCGGATAGAGTTTAATGCCTTTTACGCGGACGGACTTCATTTTTTGAGCACCCCCGCCTTTTTGAGTTCGCGCGAGATGAGCATGCCTATCACCGAGCCCACAAAGCACAGCGCGACTATGGCCGCCGTCATGCCGACTATCACCCAGGGATCGGTAGCGCCGAGGAACATGCTGACCGCCTCGTTCTCGGCGCCCGTCACCGTGTAGTTTACGTTGTAATACAGATATAAAAGGGGCACGGTGAGCGGCATATACAGCGTGCCCGCAAGTACGCACGCCCAGTCGTTTTTGTAGCTGCGGAAGATGGCAAATACTATGAGTTCCACCACCACCGCGCACACGGCGATGAGCGCCATGGGCGGAAACATCATTACGAGGAAGAGCGCTATGAATATGCCCATCAGCGTCATCGAGCCGGCCTTGCGCACCTTCATGAGCCCTATCACGGGGAAGATGGAGAACTGCAGCCCCAGGCCGAGCTGAATTATGCCGAACACCGAGACGTGTATGAGCAGCGGCATTATTGCGCTGGTGAGCAGCGTGCACGCCGTGATTATGGCGAGGAACACTATATCCTTTATTTTGAAGCGGCGGAACATCTTGCTCTCGTCGGCGTCGCGCACGGCACGCTTTTTGAGCTTTTCGGCGAGGGCCGCCTCCTTTTTTGCCGCCGCTGCCTGCATTATACGAGTATTTTCGATAAGCGCGGCCACATCGGCGCTATTTTGAACTGAATTATCCATTTATCTCTCCTGACTTTTTAAAACTGCAGAACGCAAGCGTGACACCGCCGTATTGCAAAGCATACTACCCTGCTTTTAAAACTGCAGAGATGCGAGCAAGACAAGGAACGCGCGGCTCTGCAAGGGGAGTGTGCAAAGACGCACATGACCCGCGGCGGAACGCAAGCGTGACACAGTATTGCGAAGCATATATGCAGTTTTTACACCTCGGTCATAACGCCGTTTTCAACGCGATATATCCTATCCGCTATGGCCATTGTAGATTCGCGGTGCGATACCAAAATTATGCTCTTTTTGCTCTTCTGTTCGGCGAGCGAGCGCAGTATCATGCCCTCGTTTATGCTGTCGACATTGCTGGTCGGCTCGTCTAACAGTATGAGTTCGCTGCCCTTTAAGAAGGCGCGGGCAAGCCCTATGCGCTGCTTTTCGCCCGCGGAGAGGTTGTCGCCCATGGCGCCCGCCTGCGTTTTATAGCCCTCGGGCAGGCTCACTATAAAGTCGTGCACCGACGCCATCTTGCAGGCGCGCTCTATCTCCTCCATGGTGGCGTCCGGCTTGGCTATGCGCAGGTTGTCCTCTATGCTCTCGTCGAAGAGGTATGTCGTCTGCGACACCATGGTGACGTTATCGAGCAGGTTATCGGAATTTATTTGGTCGATATCCGTGCCGTTGTAGGCGATAGTGCCGCCGTCCTTTTCCCAAAAGCGGAGCAGCAGCTTTAAGAAGGTAGATTTGCCGCAGCCGCTCTCGCCGACGATGCCTATTATTTCGCCGCGCTTTGCATGCATGCACACCTCTTTGAGTACGGGCGCGTTGCGCTCGTAACCGAAGGTGAGCTTATCCACATCGAGCTGCCGATAGTCGAAGGTCTTGCCGCCCTTTACGGGGGTGACGGCGGGCTTTTCCTGCAGCAGGTTGAGCACGCGGTCGCCGCTGGCAAATGTCTGGGTGAGGTTGCCGGGCAGCGCCGATACGGCCAGCACGGGGCCGAAGCTGCCGAATATGGCGACTACGCCTATTATCATTGCGCCGAGGTCGAGCATATCTGCACTCACGAGCACGATGCCTGCGACGAGCGCGGCCGCGATAAACAGGCTAACTATCAGTTCGGTGGCGGCGCTTGCGCGCGTTATGCCGTTCTTCATGCGCTTGGTCTCTTTTAAAAGAATGTCGGAGCGGCGGTTGACCTCATTCTCCCTCTCGCTTTCGGCGTTGTTTATGACGATGTCCTTAATGCCCTTGATGCTGTCGAGAAAGTACGAGTTGAAGGAGGCGAATTCCCTGCGGTAGTTTACGCCCGACTCTTTGAGGCGGGACGAGGAGATGACGGGCACGACTATGCCTATCACGATATAGCCGCAGAGCGCCACGAGGGCGAGATACCAGCTGGATACAAAGCCGACGAACAGGAACACCGCAACCGACACGAGCACGGCAATGCATATGGGCGATATGGTGTGCGCGTAGAACACCTCCAGCGTTTCGATATCGGAGGTGAGCATGGCGATTATGCTGCCCTTTTGCTTGCTTTCGAGCTTGGCGGGGCAGAGCACGCGCAGGGCAGCGAAAATTTTATCGCGCAGAACTGCGAGCAGCTTGAAGGCTATATAGTGGTTGGAGTATTGCTCCAGATACCTGAGTCCGCCGCGCACGACGCCGCAGCCCACGGCGAGGCCTATTATCCAGCCCCACGAGAGGGTCACGGGCGCGCACAGCCCCATTATTCCGAGCGCCTTGGCAACGCCCGTTGCGCCGAACACCGTTACGCCCATTGCGGTGATGAAGCCGGCGCTGCCGTTTATTACGGCGAGTATCATTATATACGAGAGCGAGCCAAGCAAAACTATAAGGCTGGCCATTATCCTTGCGCCGCTGCGGCGAAGTTTTTGCTTCATACATTCACCTCCGCGGGGCGCACGTTGATATTGCGATACCCCTCCTCCAGCCCCTTCTGCGCGGTGTATAGCTTGGCATAGCCGCCGCCCGCAGCCATCAGCTGCGAGTGGGTGCCGCGCTCCTTTATTTCACCCTCCTCCATGTAGAGTATGCCGTCGGCGGGGACGACGTTTGCAAGGCGGTGGGAAATTACTATAACGCTCTTTGACCTGCTCATGGCCTTTATGTTGTCCATGATTATGGCCTCGGACTCGATATCGATATTGCTCGTCGCCTCGTCGAACACATAGATATCTTTATCGGCGACGAGGTTTACGGCGAGCGCCAGGCGCTGCTTCTGCCCGCCCGAGACGTTGTTGGCGTCTTCGGTTATCACCTTGTCGAGCCCGCCGTTCTCCTCGATAAATGCGGCGAGATTTACCTTTTTGAGGGCGTCCCAAATTTCACCGTCGGTGACGTCCTCTTTGGCGAGGCGGAAGTTGGAACGGACGGTGTCGTTGAATATATAGGTGTTGTATGACACCGCGGCGAGATGGGAATAGTACGAACTGCGCGAAAGGCTTTCGAGCGGCTTACCGCCCACCGTCACCGTGCCCGACTTGGGGCGGTATGCGCCTATGAGCATATTTACTATCGTGCTCTTTCCGCAGCCGCTCTCGCCCACAATGGCAGTCATGCCGCGCTCGGGGAAAGCGGCGCTTACATTCTTTAAAACGTCGCGCTTGCCGTCGTAGGAAAAAGTGACGTTATTGAGCGCGAGCGAGGTGCCCTCCACCTCTTCGTCTCCCCAGACGGGATCGGGAACGTTGAGAAGGGAGATTATCTTGCGGCCTGCGCTTGCGCCGTTCATGGCGACGTGGAATGCCGAGCCGAGGGAACGCAGCGGCAGGAAGAACTCGACAGCGACGAGCACCAGAAAGAGCGCCGCGGCGGGCTCAAGCCAGCCGTTGATAAGGCCCACTACCGTGAGCGCGATGCCCGCGCCCGCGCCGCCGTATGCGACGAGGTCCATTATGGTAGTGCTGGCAAGCTGCATTACGAGCACCTTCATGGTTATCTTGCGGAACTCCTCGGCGCTTTTGTTCATCTTTTGGTGGCGGGTGGCGTCGGCCTTAAAAATTTTGAGCTCCTTTAAGCCCTGCACGCTGTCTAAAAAGCCGTCGCCCATGGAGGTATATTTGCCCCAATACTTTGCAAACACCTTTTTAGCGTACCTGGATACCGCCACTATCGAGAGCGGTATGAGCGGCACGCAGGCGAGCAGCACGAGCGAGGTGCGCCAGTCGATGCCCACGCATATGCAGAAGAGTATTACGGGCGCGAGCATGGAAAAGAAGAACTGCGGGAGGTATGTGGAATAGTACAGATCGAGCTGCTCTATCCCCTCCATGCTCACCTGGGTGAGCCCCGCCATGCTCATGCCGTCGGTGGAGCGCACGCCGAGCTTTAATATCTTGTCATATGTGCGCTCGCGCAGGTCCTTTTTTACCTTTCGGCCGAGCATGTCCTTTAAATTGCCCGTGCAGCGCGAGGCGATGTAGCGCACTATGATCGCGGCGGCCGCCGTTATTGCCGGGTAAATGTAGTTTAAGGGCTGCGCGCCCCCGATGAGCAGATACACCGCCCAGCAGATGCTCGCCGTTATGCCTATGTTGGCAAGCATGCCGAGCACCATAAGAAGGACGGTGTATACGACGTACTTTTTGTTTCCGCCGATAAGTTTTAACAGGTCTTTATCAAACATCTTTTTTGGCCTTCGCCTTACTCCTTAACTTACGTTTATAGCTTATCATCTGAAAGACGTGCTTGAAGGCAAACACGGGGTGCGTGGGCAGCATCCTCGGGCCCGCGAACTTCATCACGTCCTTTATCTTCTCCCGCATGTCGGGCTTGTAGCAATGTATTTTGCAGAACGAGCAGAATTTTTTATTTACCTTGAAGGGGCACTTATCCAGCCTGAAAAGGGCATATTCGGTGAGCGCCATGCATTCTTCGCACACGACCTTGCCCTTTGTGCCGTGCTTTGCGTGGCAGTAGGAGCGTATCATCACGGGGATGAGCTCCCTCTCCTTTCTCCACGCCTTGAGCTGCTTTTCGGCCTTTTTGCGCGCCGCCTTATCCTCATTTACGGCGGACGCGACCGACCGGGCGGCGGCAGGCGCAGCGCCTGAGTTTTGCGTTCTTTGCCTTTGCGTCGCGGCCGGCATCGAAGCCTTCAGCCCTTCGGGCAAGGCGGTTTGTCCCTCTACGGGCATGGCGGCATTATTTACCGCATCTGACTTTTCGGGCGCAGATGTGCCCATCTCCTCTTCCATCATAAAACCCTTCTGTGTTAAAGCATAAAGCGCGGCGGCACGCCGCCGCATAGTCGTTTTTTGTAAAATGTTTTGGGTGAACCGTTCGCACATGAGAACAGCAGGACGGAAAAACGGGTAGTTCGCATATGCTTACCAATAGGTAAAATACATATCGTTCGCATATGCTTACCCGCAGCCAAAAACTTCGCCGCGTTGCTCAAAACGGCATTGCCTCCCCACACGCAGTTCCCTTACGCGAACAAAGCGCCTTAAAATAAATACGCTCTTAAAGCGTATCGCAAACTGCAAGCGGGCCTACCCCTACCGTTCAAAGATTATATCATCGGCGGCGCGCGATGTCAAATAAAATACACCATGGTAAACTTATAAACTTTTTACTTTGAAAACAAATGAAAAAACGGCCCAAATCGGGCCGCCCGTCACTTTTTTACGCCGCCGCAAAATCAAAATGTGCGGCGCATTATATATTATAATGTATATATTATGCGTGACATAGTACTTCGCAAAATCTGCTTATACTATTTGCGGGGTGCGGTGACATATATAAAAAACAGATACATGGTCAAATATAAATGCCATGCCGTGAAAAATAACCTCTCCCTTTTAAGCGGAGCTTATCCCTCGGCCACAAACTTTTTTAACAGCTCGAGCAGCTCGTCCGAGACAACGTGCTCTATGCGGCAACCGTCACGCTCGGCAAGTTCCCTGCTGCCGCCCAGCTTCATTATGGCGGCGGTGAGCACCTGGTGACGCTCGTACACTCCCTCCGCCCTCTTTTTTCCCTCGGCGGTGAACTCTATCGCGCCCGACGGATCCATGGTGATGTAGCCCTTTTGCATGAGAAGGTGCAGCCCGCGCGAAGTGCTCGACTTGGCAAAGCCGAGTTCGTTCATAACGTCCACCGAGTGCACGTTTGCGCTTTTGCGGCGCAAAATGAGTATCGCCTCAAGATACATCTCCTCCGATTCGCGGTTGCTTCTTCTTGCCATTGCATTTCTCCTTATATCGCGCAGGTTATGGCGCACGGCCACACGCAGGTTCGCTCATGAGTTTTGCTCTTAAAACGGACGGCGCGGCACGTTTTTCTGCTTTTTTCCGTATCATTATAACATATTTGACCGCCGTAGGCAACATCAAAGCAAAAATTTGGCAGTTCAAAAAATAAAAATTGCGTAAACGGCGGTAAAACGCTTGAAATTTGAGCGAAAATGTTATAGAATTTAATGGTCACGCAGAGATGGCGGAGTGGTCGAACGCGCACGACTCGAAATCGTGTTACGTGGGAACACGTACGGGGGTTCGAATCCCTCTCTCTGCGCCACAAAAAAAGGCAGACACTCGTCTGCCTTTTTTTGTGGCGTGAACTGATAACTGAGAGGGACTCGAGGGACGAGTGAAACCCCACCCTACCCTTCTCGCGCAGTGCAAGGTAAACACCGCACTCGGTCACCGTTCGCGCCTGATATATGCGCTCACTCATCTCGCTCGGCACGCACAGCGGACACCCGCTGTGCTATGAAATGCCTCGCTCGTCCCTCGAAGGGGAGGTGAATTATTTTAACTGCTTCTCCTCTTATAAAAAATTTTACGATACTTTTTTAAAAGCCAAATAGTTTATCGCAATTATTGCCGTCTTGATACATGCACAAAAGAATAGACAGCGGCTTGCCTTTTTGCTACTATAGATACGGAGAACGACAATATGCAGCACACGATATATATCCGCCCTTATAAAGACACCGACCTTGAGGCTATCGAGGCCATACACGACAGGGCGAGAAAAATTGAGCTTGGCTACGCCCGGTCGGAAAAGGCGTTTATACCCTTTAAAATCGCCGCCGAAAGGGAACATTTTTTTGATTATGACGGCATTTTTGTAGCCAAAATAAACAGTATAACCGCAGGATTTGCGCGCGATAACGGCAAGGATAAATGGATAAAATAGCCGTCCGGCGATGCGGCACATCGGAGCGGCGGGCCCCCACCGTTATGCATACTAAAAAATTGAGTGACAATTTATCGGAAAATATCATCATCAGCTCCCCGCGGCATGGGTTTTGCCCGTGCCGCGGGGAGCTTTACTTACAAAAAATTGCCGCGGCCTGAGGGCAGGCCGCGGCTTTTGGAATGTTTTAACCGTGGAGCAATGAAGACGGCTAAAAACTGTGGACTTGATTATTTAGATTTGCGTTCCTTAACGATGCGTACAACGTTATCAACCACAAACCATACAACAGATGCGCCGAGCAATACGCCGAACACAACGTCGACAGCTATTACCGCAGTTTCCCAAGGAGGGGTTACCGCAGTTATAACGGTGTTGGACGAGTAGCTGTTCATGGCGTTGGAAGTGAGCGTATGATAGAGTATCCTCTTCGCCGACTCCCTCATCGACTGGCCGAGCTGGCCGTAGTTGCCGTTGGAGTTGCCGGGTGCGAAGTAGTCGTAGTTGTAGGAGCTGCCGGTGTAGTCGGCAACGCCGTCGCCGTAGTTGTACTCGTTGAGGTCGCTCGCCTGGGTATATACGTTTACGATACGCGATACATAAGCCTCGCCGTGTGCGCCGTCGGTCATGTCGCCCGCGCAGTCGGTTTCGATTATGCCCTGAAGGTCGCATTCGTTGCGCAGCCACTCGGCAAATTCAACGCAGTTGGCAACCGCGGTGGTACCCATACGGCTGAAGGAGGTCATGACAGCGAAGGAGCCGCCGTCAACGATGCCCATCTCGAAGGGACGGAAATAGAGCTCGCGCATAGACTGCTCGGTAGCCCAGGTATTCACGCCGTGACGGGCAGTCTCACACTCGTTCATGGCTGCGTGTTTGATGAAGCAGTGAACGCCCTTGGACTCGATGCCGGCAATTTCGGGTGCGCCGATGAGGCCGGTGAGTGTGCCACATTCGCTGTAGTATTCGGCCGTACGGCCTGCATAGGGGCTGCGAATGATGTTGAGGCCGATGCCGAGGAGGCCTGCCTGGCCTGCCCAGAGACCCTCTTCACCTATCTGCTCGCCCACTTCCCTTGCAAGTTCCTTGTTGAAGGTTGCCGCAAGCACGCCGTTGGAGGAGAAGCCGGTAGTCGTGTAGCCCTGGCCGAGGTCGGGATCGGGGATGTATTCGCCGTTCTCGTCGAAGCCGCCAACGCGCTCGGCATAGGGATTGGTGGGGCCGCTGTAAGCGCTGCCGCCGCTGGCCGCATTGTAGGACTGGTTGAAGCCGTTGGGGCCGTTTTCATCGCCCGTGGAGGGCTTCTGAACGGAGTCGATGGCAACAGTCTTATGCCTGCCGTTGGAGAGGAGCTCAACGGTATCTGCCCAGGTGAGCTGATCGAGGAGGTCGTCCCACAGAGGATCGTCGTAATCTCTGTAAGTGCCGTCGTCGTTCATCATGTCGAGGAGCTTGAGGCCGTTGTTTGCGCCGTAGGTGGGATACTCTACGTCGTCGGACTGGATCACATAGCCCGCATCCATCTGGTTGTACATATCGTCAACCATCTGCTGGGTCATGGAGAGCACAACGTTGTGCTTTACGAGGGTACCGTCGGCAAGGCGCTCGAGCATGGGAACGGAAGCCCAGTCTTCGCGGCTGTAGTACTCGACGGAGTTGTCGCCCCTGCCTTCATATTTGTTGATGTCGGCAAAGTCGAACTGGTTGGTTATGGGCATGCCGGTAGCTTCGGCGTATGCAAAGGTGTTCGCATCATAGGAATAATGGAACCTTGCGGTGAGATCTTCGTTGCCGGCCGCATCCATTCTGTTATCGGTATTTTCGGGAGTGTAGCCCTTTGCCGCAAGCAGGTTGTTCACGGCCTCGTGGGCGTTCTGAGCGGCGATGAGGTAATAGTCGCCGTCCATGGTGATGTAGGTCTTGGCGCCGTTGCTGTCGTAGGAGGCAAAGAGGTCTTCGCTTACGGTTATTTCAACCGTTTCGGAATCGCCGGGCTGGAGCATGCCGGTCTTGCCGAAATCTGCGAGCTCAACGCTGGGCACCTGTATTTCATTTTCCACCGCATATGCGCCGTAGGGCTTTGCAACATATATCTGTACGGGCACCTTGCCGGCAACGTCGCCGGTGTTGGTTACCTTTACGGATACGTCGTAGGTGTTGTCTGCGCCCTTTACGGCAGTGAAATCGGAGAATTCAAAGGTCGTGTAGGAGAGGCCGTAGCCGAAAGGATATGCAACTACTTCGCTGTAGTCGAAGTCGCCTACCTTGTCGTTATACTGGGTGACATAGTCCTCATACCTCGTTTCGGTGTAGCGATAGCCGAGGTACATGCCCTCCTGGTATACCGTGTAAGTCGTGAAGGACGACTGATACTGGCTGGTGAGCGCAACGTTGGCCTGATCGTAGTAGTGAGCGCCGTCGTATGCGTCTTCATAGGTGAAGAAGTAGTTTTGATCCATGAAGTTGTTGTTCACAGGGTTGAGCAGGTGATCGTTCCAGAGAGTCATGGAAGCGCCGCCGCTGAAGTTGTATTCGCCGGTGAGCAGCTTGGCAACCGCAACGGTGCCCACTTCGCCGACGGAACCCGTCCACAGGCAGGCGTCGATGTCATAGGTGTTCTCGCTGAGGAAGTCGAGCTGAATGGTGCTCGCCATGTTGAGGATGAGCACGATGCTGTCGATAGTGCCGGCTTCCTTGAGGTCCTGAAGGCCCTCGAGAACGCTTATTTCGACGGGGCTGAGCTGGAGATAGTCGCCGTAGGTGCCGTCGTTTTCAGATACGGAGTTGTTGTTCTCGTTGCCGTACTGCGCGCTCCTGCCGCTGGTTGCGGGGAGGTCGTAGCCTTCGCCGCCCGAACGGGAGATGACGTAGATGGCTGCGTCGCCGTAGGTCGAGATGTCGTCGTAGCCGGGGGAAGTCTGAACGACGTCCCAAGGAGCGTCGCCGATATGCACGGCGCTGACGCTGCTCGACGAGGAGTAAGGGCCGCCGGGCGTGGAACCTGTCCAGCTGGACGTGCCGGGTTTGCCCCACTCATCATAGCTTGCCGAGAGCTCGGGGTTTACGTCGAGGAGAGTTTCACCCTTCTGGGCAACGTTGGGGTTGGAAGGATCGCTGTATGAATAGCCCGCGAAGGCGTCGTACCAGTTGATGGCGTCGGTGGTGTTTATGCCGCCAGAACCGGACGCACCGTAGAAGGGATGCGCGCCGGCAACGCCGAATACGCTTACCTTTGAGCCCTTCTCGAGGGGAAGGGCGTTGTTATCGTTCTTTAAAAGGACGGTGCCCTCCGCCTGCTCCTGCTCCTGCACCTGGAAGCCGTTGTATACGAGCTCCTTGATGCTGCCGAATTCAGACTTGTAATATTCAAGTTCTTCGGCGGTGTGCTCTTCGCCGTCGTCCACCTCGGTTACGATGGAGCTCTGCTGGCCGAGAGCGCCGGTTATGGTACTTTCGTTGTCCCACAGAATGGGAGTTGCCGTCATCATCACGCCGAATATCACGCCGGTGAACGTGATGGCGGCCTTCTGCAATTTAAGCTTTACGTTCATGCTGCCACCTCCTCTTTGCTCTTCTCCTGCTTGAAGAAGATGTTTGCTATACTTGCTACGATGAGAATGGCAAAGAACACCGTGCAGGCTATGAACTGCGAGCTGAGGGTGTTTATATCGATGCCGACTATAACTACTACCACATAGTTATATATTTTGGTTATGTACTGCATGAGGCCGACGAAGTTGCATATAGCCATTACAGCCGCACCCCACTGGCCGAGATTGAAAACGGAAAGAGCGAGCCCCACCACTAAACCTGCGATCATAACGCCGATGGCCGTCCAGGACATATACCTGGGGACGGTGCCGTATGACGACGAATATACCGCCATGGTTATTATGGTGAGCACCGCAACCACGAGGGTTACATAGAACCCGTAACTTTTCCGCTTGAAAAAGTTTTTGACGATATTCATTTTTTGCTCCTTGAATTTTTTTACGCTGTTGCGAGCTTTAAGCGGCCGGCCGCAAAGCCTCGTTTCGCTCCCGCCCCGTTATTTTTTACCTCCCTCGGGGCGCTTCACGCGCAAAGACGGCTCTCCGCTTTTGTTCGTACGGCAGTATATCACTCAATTTTCAAAAAAACGAAAAACAGAATGAATTGTCAAAAAACAGCATAAATTGCACACAGCTAACACACGGCACACACAAAGCGACGCCCGTAACTATCACATTGCGTGCCTTTTTCACGCAGAAAGGGGCCCGCGGCGCTGCCGCGGGCCCTTAACACCAAGAAATATTATATAAAGTTTTACCGCGGCGTTGGCGCCTTACCTGAAAGAAGGGCGCGCCGTGTTTTGCCGCTTAACCGTTCTCCTCTGCCGCCTTCCGCTTTTGCGGCTCCATCAAAAACACGGTGAGGTCGAACATGTCGCCATCGACGCGCACCGAAACGTCGCCGCCGTACTTTTGGGCTATGAGCTGCACCGAGCGCATGCCGTAGCCGTGCGAGCCGACGTCTGCCGTCTTTGTGGTGGCGGGCAGGCCGCCCGACATTTTTATATCGCCGCCGTTGAAATAGTTTATGGCGCTTATCGCCACGCAGTTGGCCTGCGACTTTATGGTGACGGAGATTATGCGCTTGGCGCGGTCGGTTATCTTCATCACCGCCTCTATGGCGTTATCCAAAATGTTGCCAAAGAGAGAATATATATCGTACTGACTGACAAACGAGAGCAGGCTGCCGTCGCCCAGGAAGGTGAGCGAGATATTTTCGGCACGGCAGGTATCCACCTTTTCGTTGACGACGATATCCACCGTCTCGTTGCCGGTGCGCACCTCGCTGTCGTAGTCCTCTATCACCTTTTTGTATTGGGCAACGACTTCGGCATTGCTGCCCGAATCGATGAGCGAGAGCACGTGCTTTAAGTCGTGATACTTTACGTTGAGCTGCTCGCGGTTCTTTTTGCTCACCTCGAACTGGCGGCGCTCTTCATAGCCGATGCGCTCGAGCGTCTTGTTTTTTGCGCTGGTGATGCTTAAAACGTTGAGGCTTAAATTTATGAGCAGCGCCAAAAGGCAGCACGAGATGGCATAAAGCGAGTTGCCGAGAGATACATATATGTTTGCAAGGCCGGAACTCTGGCGAGAGAAGCGGTTTATCACCAGGCACACGAACATGGTGAATATCGAAATGAATATGAAGCGGGCGTCGTAGTTTTTATAGAATTCGTACTTTGCCGCCTGCCTGCCGAAGGTAGCCCATGCGCAGACGTAGGTTATGGGGAAGACCATCAGCTCTAAGATATGCGAGCGCTGCGCGACGCCTTCGAGCAGAGGCGTGAGCGAAACTATGAGCATCAGGTGATACGACAGATGCTGCAGCGCATACCCCGCCACGCACGCCGAGATGAGCGCTATTGCCTTTACTTTGAAGCAGAACGCAAGGTATGCCACCGATATGGCGAACATTGCTATATACTTTACAAATTGGAATACCTGGTAGGCAAAAGTGCCGTCGAACGGTATATTGGGATAGAGCGCCGCCAAAAATATGAGCACCCCCACGCCAGGCACGACGCGCGCCCAGAAATGACTGCGCTTGGGATATGAATATAAAAATATGAACTCTGCCGCAAATATCTGCGCGGCGAACAGACAGTTTCCCCAATCAAACATTGCTCGATCCTCCGTGCATATAGTCCTGCAGGGCCTGAATGAACTTCTTTTTCTGCGGGCGGCTTATAAGCAGCTGCTCTCCGCCGAGCACGCACTCCCCGTCGCGCACAGACTCGACATACCTTAAATTCACGAGGTAGTTGCGGTTGCAGCGCACAAACTGGTCGCCGGGCAACTTCTTTTCCTCGGCAGAGAGGGTGTTATACACCGAATAATCGCCGAAGCAGGTGTGGTATATGACGTAGTGCCCCTCCACCTCGAGATACTTTATGTGCGAGGCGTGCAGGCACTCTATGCCGTCGTTTGTTTTGAGCAGTATGTTGGCGTCCTTTCTGCGCGCCACGCGGGAAAGGGCGCGCTGCATCTTCAAGGCGAACGCGTACTTATCGACGGGCTTTACCATGTAGTCGAGGGCGTCCAACTCGTAGCCCTGCACAGCATAGCGGGCGGTGTTGGTCACAAAAATTATCGTCACCGTCTTGTCGAGCTCGCGCAGGCGGCGCGCGGCCGTCATGCCGTCCATTTCAGGCATCTCGATATCGAGAAAGACCATGTTGTATTGTCCGTCGAAGTGCATGAAAAAATTGGCTGCGTCGGCATACATGTCCGTGTGGAACTTTTCGCCCACCTTTTGCTCGAGGTAGGCAAAGCACTCGGCAAGTTTTAGCCTGTCCCTTTCCTCATCGTCGACTATGGCAACATTGAGCATCCCCTTTTTGCTCTCCTTATGGCATTTGCGAATGATGTTTATGCAGGCAACTGAAGTTGCCTGCATTTTTTTGCACAGTAAAAAAATCGCTACGGCCGGATGCCCGGCC
The DNA here is from genome assembly GCA_944330115.1 of uncultured Clostridia bacterium. Classification (GTDB taxonomy): domain Bacteria; phylum Bacillota; class Clostridia; order Christensenellales; family Borkfalkiaceae; genus Coproplasma. The sequence continues at coordinate 67,621 of CALVIN010000002.1, read as the reverse complement.
CGTGTTTACATTTTATCACCCGAAAAAACCTTTGTCAATATGCAAATTTTTGCTCGTGTCCGAAAACTGCCGCAGGGCGCGCGGCGGGCGCGGCGCATAAAGCACAGGCAGCCGCCTGAGGGCTGTGCGGGGATGTTTGGAATGTATTTTTATGCAAACTGGCTGTTGTAGAGCGCGGCGTACGCCCCTCCCTTTTTGAGGAGCTCCTCGTGCGTGCCCTGCTCTATGATGTTGCCGTTTTCCATGAAGAGGATGCTGTCGGCGTCGCGTATGGTGGAGAGCCTGTGCGCGATGACAAAGCTCGTGCGGCCGCTCATGAGGCTGTTCATAGCGCGGCTTATCTCCGCTTCCGTGCGCGTATCCACAGAGGACGTGGCCTCGTCGAGGATGAGTACGGGCGGATCGCACAAAAAGACTCGCGCTATGGTTATGAGCTGCCGCTGACCGACGGAGAGGTTGCCGGCGTCGCTATCTATCACGGTGTCGTAGCCCTGCGGCATGGTGCGTATAAAGTAGTCGACCTTGGCCATTTTTGCGGCGCGCACTATTTCCTCGCGCGTGGCGTCCGGCCTGCCGTAGGCTATGTTTTCGGCGATGGTGCCGCCAAGCAGCCAGGTATCCTGCAATACCATGCCGAAATTTTTGCGCAGGCCGCTGCGCGTAAGTTCGGAAGTAGGCACGCCGTCAATGGTTATTCTGCCGCCGTTCACCTCGTAAAAGCGCATAAGCAGGTTTATGAGCGTGGTCTTGCCCGCGCCCGTGGCCCCGACTATGGCTATCTTTTTGCCGCGCGCGGCAAAAAAACTTATGTTCTTCATCAAAATTTTATCGGGCGAATAGCCGAAGCTCACGTGCTCGAAGGCTATGTTGCCCTCGGCGCGCTCTATCACCGCGGGGGATGAGCTATCGGGCACCTCCTCCTCGCCGTCTAAAAATTCAAAGGTGCGCTCTGCCGAGGCGAGCGCCGACTGCAGCGAGTTTATCATGAACGACGCCTCGGTGACGGGCTCGGCGGCGAGTGCTATATACTGGAAATATGCCTGCGCCACGCCTATCGTCATTGCGCCCGAGAGCATCCAATAGCCGGCGATGAGCAGTATTATGGCCTGCGATATGCGCGAGAGAAAGCGCACGACGGGGTTCATGGTGTTTATATAAAAATCGGTATCGCGCGAGGTGACGCGCACCTCATCGACGCAGGCGCGCACCTTTTTGGCGCTCTCACCCTCGCGGTTGTAGGCCTTTATTATGTCGCGCCCGGTGTAATACTCCTCGGCAATGCCCGTGAGGCGGGATATCGCCTCCTGACGGAGGCCCGCGGCGCGCAGCGTCTTTTTTGAAACTATCTGCGTGGCGACCACTCCCACCGCCATGAACGCCAAAAAGATGAGGGCGAGCAGCCAGCTGTAGTAGAACATGAACGCCACCGAGCCGATTATCGTGCCTATGGCGACGAGCAGCTTTAAAAGGCCGGTCTGCAATGTTTCGGACACCTTATCCAAGTCGCTCGTCACGCGGCTGAGTATTTCGCCCGGCTTGTTTTTATCGAAGAAGCGCAAGGGCAGCTTGTTGAGCTTTTGGCTTATATTCCTGCGCATTCTGAGTATGAGCTTTTCGGCGACGCTCGCCATGAGGAAAGACTGGAAGAAATATAGACAGCCCATGGCGATATACATTGCAAACAGCGCCGCCATGCCCCTGCCGAGCGGCTCCCATTGAATGGAGAACGCCCCGCCCTGCACGGACGAGACTACGGCGTCTTTGAGGGCGTCGATGACGCCCGCGCTGTAGTACGGGGTATATACGTTGAGCACGGTGTATATTACTATTGAAACGGCTACGAGCGAGAGGCGGAGCTTTTGGTCGCCGAGCTGCGCAAACAGCCGCCTTGCCGTTTTGCCCGCATGGAGGGGCGCATCATATTCGCGCGAAGGGCGCTTTTTTCTCTTCATACCTCCTCCTTTGTCTGCGAAGAATATATCTCGCGATAGACGGGGCAGTTTTGCAGCAGCTGCTCGTGAGTGCCCACCCCCACCGGCTCGCCCTCGTTGAGCACTATTATCTGCTCGGCGTGGAGTATGGTGCTGACGCGCTGGGCTATTATTACCACGGCGCTTTCACGCGTTTCGGGCACGAGCGCATGCCTCAGCGCCGCGTCCGTTTTGAAGTCGAGCGCCGAGAAGCTGTCGTCGAATACATACAGCAGGGGGCACCTTACGAGCGCGCGGGCTATGGAGAGGCGCTGCTTTTGCCCGCCAGAAAAGTTTGTGCCGCCCTGTGCGACGAAGGAATTTAGGCCGTCGGGCAGTTTTTTTACGAAATCGGCGGCCTGCGCCACTTCGAGGGCGTGCCACAGCTGTTCGTCGGTGGCGCCGCTGTTGCCGAAGCGCAAATTTTCGGCAATGGTGCCCGAAAAGAGCCACGCGCGCTGCTGAACGTAGGCTATATTTTGGCGAAGCCGGCGCTGAGGCATGGAGCGTATATCTTTGCCGCAAAACGACACGCTGCCCTCGGTAACATCGTTGAAGCGCAGCATGAGGGAGGCGACGGTAGATTTGCCGCTGCCCGTGCCGCCGATTATTGCCGTGGTCTGCCCGCGGCGGCATACGAAGTTGAGGCGGCGCAGCGTGTATTCGTCGGCATCGGCAAAGCGGAAACTTACGCCGTTGAACGAAAGAATGTCGTCGCCGCTTTCAAGGGGTATGTCCCCCTCCTCAGCGTCGGTTATCGTGGGCGAGAAGTCGAGCACGCAGCGCACTCGCTCCGAGCACTCCATTGCCCTGGGCAGCGTGAGTATTACCATCTGCGCCATCATAAGAAAGAACAGGGCGAGCATGGCATACTCTATTACGGCGGTGATGTCGCCTATCTGAAAGTGCCCCGCGTGTATGCGGAAGCCGCTTATAGAATACACTATGATGACGAAGATGTTTACCGCAAAAAAGGATATGCCGTCGAGCGCGGCGAACTTGCGGTTGGCCTTTATGGAGGTTTGAGCATAGTCGCCGAAAGCGCTATTAAGCCTGGTCCTTTCGCGCTCTTCGTTGTTGAAGGCGCGCACCACGCGCACGCCCGTGATATTTTCGAGCAAGACCGTGCTCATTTTATCGAGCAGCTTTTGCAGTTTTTTAAATAGGGGCGCCGAGCTCTTCATTATAAATGAGGCAATGACCGTTATCGCCACGAGCACGCCGAGAAGTATCAGCCCCATCACCCAGTCGAGCGCGAAAGCCATCGCCACCGACACCACGAAGATGAGGGGCACGGGCACCACGAGCATGAGCGTGTTTATAAGCGCCGTCTGTATCGTGGTTATGTCCGACACGGTGCGCGTAGTCATGGAGGCCGTGCCGAAGGTGCGGAAGTCCGACACGGCGAGCTGCATGCTCTTTTCGTATAAGGCGTTGCGAATGTCTGCGCCCACGCGCGCGGTGAGAGCCGAGCAGGTGAATACGCTGCCCACGGCCGCCGCAACCGAGATGAGCGAGGCGACGCCCATATACACAGCCGTGCGCACGAGGTCGGAGAGTTGCACGCCCGAATCGGCGGCGTTCATGAGTTCGGCCGCAAACGTGGGCACGACGAGCGCGCCCACTACGTCTATGAGCAGCAAAAATATGGTAAACGCGCACAGCCCGCGGTGCGGCTTTAAAAAGCGCAGGATAAGTTTCATACATTCTCCCTTTTAAAAAAATTATCTATTCTGTCTTTTAAAAAATCCGAACATACAAAAGGAGCGCCCGACTTAAAAAGAAATTTTAAGTCGGGCGCTCCCGATGCCTTCTCAACATTCGCGGCAGCGGCCGCAAGTTCTGTTGCGGCCATATAGCCGCAAGTTCTCCGGCAAACAATTACGTCTGTTCGACGGAGGCTATTGTACTATATATTATATAATATGTCAACGATAAAACAGCACGATTTTTGTTAAATATATATTGCGCCGCGGCGCATGCGATCTGCGCCTCTTTTACAGCCGCATTGCGGCGTTTTTTTATTGCGGGGCGGCAAAATTTGAGAGGCAAATTAGCCTTACTCCGATATGCCGCAGAGGGCGGAATACTTGTCCTTTAAATACTTTATATAATAGTGCGGATCGAAGGGACCGCCCACCGCTCCCTCTATTATTTCGGCGGGGTCCTTCGAGGAGCCGTATTTGTGGATGTGCTCTTTGAGCCAGGCGGCTATTTTGCCGACGTTCTCCTCGCCCATGGCGGCGTACACATCGAAATCTTTTTGCATGGCGAAGAGTATCTGCGCCGCATACGCCGAGCCGAGCGCGTATGTTGGGAAGTAGCCTATGTTGCCGCCGTACCAGTGCATATCCTGCACCACGCCCTTGCCGGCGTTTGGCACGTCCAGCCCGAGATACTCCTTATACTTCTCGTTCCAGAGTTTTTCGACGTTGTCGGCGGTGACGGTGCCCTCGAACATGCCCTTTTCGAGCTCGTAGCGAATGAGCACGTGCAGCGGATAGGTGAGTTCGTCGGCCTCGGTGCGCACGAAGCCCGCCTTTGCGTGGTTGATGTAGTGCACGAAGTCGTCGAGTTCGACGTCCTTGAGCTCCTCTCTGAAGATATCTTTGAGCACAGGGAAGTGGCGCTGCCAGAACTGCCTGCTCCTGCCCACGTTATTTTCGAAGAAGCGCGACTGGCTCTCGTGCACGGCCATGGAAACGCCGCCGCCCGACATGGTGTATTGCAGGTCGTCGGAGACCTGAAGTTCGTACAGGCCGTGGCCCATCTCGTGAATGGCGCTGAAGATGGCGCTTGCGAGGTCGTCCTCGTAATAGTGGTCGGTTATGCGCACGTCGCAGTTGCCGTTGTTGTTTGTGTAAGGGTGCTCGCTCTCGCCCATCATCGTCTTGTCATTGTCGAAGAGCATTACGCCGCCGAGGTACTTGCAGAACTGCTTTTGCTTTTCGACATCGAACTTCTGCGAAGCGAACGCGGGGTGAACGGGCTTCTGCGCGGGCAGCGCCCTCTTTATGAATGGTATGAGCTCGCTCTTTATAAGCCCGAAAAATTCGTCGTACTTTTGCACAGTCATGCCCTTTTCATACTCGTCCAACAGCACGTCGTAGCCCTTTAAACTTTCGGTCTGCTCCCACTCCGCATACTTGCGGTTGTAGGCTATTATCTTTTCGAGGCAGGGCTTCACCACCGAAAAATCGCCCGTAGTTTTGGCCTTTACGAACTTTGCGGGGTAGCTGTCTAAAATTACGTTCTGGTAGGCGAGGTACTCCTTTTTGGGCACTTTGGCAAGTTTGTCGGCGGAGAGCTTTACGTTTTCTATCTCGTGGCGGAGCACGGGGTCGAGCTCGTCGCGCGCGCTATAGAGCACCTCTACGGCGTTTTTGAAGCTCTTGCCCGTCTGCAGTTCATACAGCATGGACGACAGCTCTAAAAGCTGCTTGTCTCGGTACGGCCTTGCCGCGGGCGGAAGGCTCTCCTCCTCCCAGCTTGCAAGAAAGAAGGGCAGGTTGAACGCCCTGATGCGGCGCGTGAGTTTATCGTATGTGCGCTTTGCGCGCTTTACGCTTTCGGTCATGATTTCACCTCATTTATCAAAGTTTATTTTTTACGATATCTATAATACCACCGCGCGGGCGTGCGCGCAAGTAAAATGCGCGCAAGTAAAATATTATAAGAGCGCTTGTTAAAGGCGCTATAGCATGATATAATGTATATGACGCAGCGGCTAAAGCCGCAAAAACTTTAAGGAGGGAATATGCAAAACATTGAATTTTGCAGCAGAACGTGGGTTTGGACGAGAGAGCCCGCCGCATTTGAATTAAAAGAAAGCAGTTTGGAGATAACGACGAGGCCGCACACCGACCTGTGGCAGCACACCTACTACCACTTTAAAAACGACAGCGCGCCCCTGCTGCAGACGGTGACGGAGGAAAAATACTTTTCGTTCACCGTAAAGACGAGCTTCGAGGGCGCGGCGCACCGCTTTGACCAGTGCGGCGTGGCGGTGTATTTTGACGCAAAGAACTGGATAAAGGGCTCGTGCGAGTTTGAAAACGGAAAGTTCCAGCACCTGGGCAGCGTTGTGACGGTGAACGGGTTTTCGGACTGGGCGACCTGCGCCATCGACGCGGGCATAAAGAACATATGGTACCGCCTGAGCAGGCGGGAGGACGACTTTTGCATAGAGTGCTCCTTCGACGGCGTAAACTTCAGCCAGATGAGGATATGCCACATGCCGAAGGCCGCGGGCGCGGTGCCCTTCGGCATATATGCCTGCAGCCCGGAGGACTCCTCATTTACGGCAAAATTTTCGTGCTTCGAGATAGGCGAGTGCAAGTGGAAGGCGCACGTCGGCCAGCCGCCCGACAAAGACTGATATCTGTCTGTTTTTATGCGGCGCCCGCTTCGGGCGCCGCTTTTTCTATGCAAATTTGCGGCAAAACGCGCAAAAATACACCTTTTATGCCACGCATAGTACTACGGATACGGCAAATTAGTACTATACAAACGGGCAAATATTTGCAGGCGCGGCACATTTTGATATTTATATAAAAAACGGCGGGCGGCAGATGCTGCGGCACGGCAGGCGCTCTGTATTTATTTGACATTTTATTTTTGCCGCTATATAATAAAACGCGACGATACAAAACAATAAAAAAATTTATTTCGGAAGGCGTTTATGCTTACATTAGACAAAGTCTATCACGCCAACTACGTTTTGAAGGACGTTGCGCGCGAAACCGACATCATCTATTCCCCCACCCTCTCCGAGGCGAGCGGCTGCGAGGTCTATTTAAAGACCGAGAACCTGCAGGTGACCGGCTCGTTCAAGGTGCGCGGGGCGTACTACAAAATTTCACAGCTTTCAGACGAGGAAAAGAGCCACGGCGTTGTGGCATGCTCGGCGGGCAACCACGCGCAGGGCGTTGCGCTGGCTTCGAAGAAGTTTGGCGTGAAGTCGATAATCTGCATGCCCGACGGCGCGCCCATCTCCAAGGTGGAGGCCACAAAGAGCTACGGCGCTGAAGTGGTGCTTGTGCCCGGCGTGTATGACGACGCGCACAACTACGCCGAAAAACTGCGCGCGGAAAAGGGCTATACCTTTATACACCCCTTCGATGACGACGACGTTATAGCAGGCCAGGCTACGATAGGACTTGAGATAATCGAACAGCTCAAGGACGTGGACGCGATAGTCGTGCCCGTGGGCGGCGGCGGACTTATCTCCGGCGTGGCGTTTGCCGTTAAATCGCTCAATCCCAAGATAAAGATATACGGCGTACAGTCGGCGGGCGCGCCCAGCATGATACAGTCGCTCGAGCACCACAAGATAGAGATGCTCAACTCCGTCTCCACCATCGCCGACGGCATTGCCGTGAAGGAGCCAGGCGAACATACATACAAGTTCTGCGAAAAGTATGTCGACGGCATGGTTTCGGTCACCGACGACCAGGTTTCGGCCGCCATACTCGCCCTCATCGAAAAGCAGAAGCTGATAGCCGAGGGCGCGGGCGCCGTATCGCTTGCGGCGGTGATGTTCGGCAAGATCCCCGACCTTAAAGGCAAAAAGGTCGTATGCCTCATCTCGGGCGGCAACATCGACGTTACAATACTCTCGCGCGTGATAAACCGCGGACTTTTGATGAGCGGCAGGACCACCTCTATGACGATAGAGCTTGTTGACAAGCCCGGACAGCTTGTGGCCGTTTCGGCGATAATCGCAGGCTGCGGCGGCAACGTCATTTCGGTGCTGCACGAGAGATCGAACGAGGGCTCGGACGTAAACGGCTGCTATTTGCGCCTTACGATAGAGACGCGCGACTTTGCACACATAAAAGAAATTCAGGACAAACTTACTTCGAGCGGGTTCAAGCTCGTAAAAACTTAATGAGGAGGAAAAGATGAAGACTGTTGAAACGAAGAACGCCCCCGCGGCGATAGGCCCCTACTCCCAGGCAAAGATAACGGGCGGGCTGGTGTTTGCCTCCGGGCAGATACCCGTGAACCCCGCAAGCGGCAAAATTGAAGCAACCGACATCTCCGGCCAGACCGAGCAGGTGTGCAAGAACGTTGCCGCGCTTTTGGAGGCCGCCGGCTCCTCTATGCAGAAGGTGGTTAAAACGGTGTGCTTTTTATCGGACATTGCAGACTTTGCCGCATTCAACGCGGTGTATGAAAAGTACTTCGTATCCTGCCCCGCACGCAGCTGCGTTGCCGTGAAGGACATACCCAAAGGGGCGCTTGTGGAAGTTGAGTGCATTGCCGAGCTTTGATTGGCTAAACGCAAAAACTTTTACAAATATTTAATAATTATTTAATAAATTAAAGATATCATGCGTATAAATTTATATTTATACACGGCGGCGCCGCAAAAATTACAACTTGCGGCGCCGTTTATTTATACATGCAGCCGTTATTGTTGACTTAGCGTGCTAAAAGCGGTATAATAAAAATAAGTTTTTTATTTAATTTTTTACAGGAGTTTAAAAATGAAAACAGCAGTAGTTACCGACAGCAACAGCGGAATAACTCAGGCTCTCTCGAAAGAGCTTGGCATCTATACAATACCCATGCCCTTCCTTATAAACGGCGAACAGTACCTTGAAGATATAAACCTCAACCAGGAGCAGTTCTACGAAAAGCTGAAAGACGATACGGCGCAGATTTCCACCTCGCAGCCAAGCGTTTACGACGTGAGCGAGCTGTGGAAAAAGCTGCTCGAAGAGTATGACGACATTGTGTGCATACCTATGTCGAGCGGGCTTTCGGAGACCTGCCACTCCCTCACCCACCTTGCCGAAACGGAATTTGCCGGCAAAGTTTATGTTGTTGACAACAAGCGCATATCCATCACGCAGAAGAGCGCCGTTTACGACGCGCTTGAACTTATCAAGCAGGGCAAAAACGCAAAGGAGATAGCCGAGTGGCTCACCGAGACGGCCATGCAGTCGAGCATATACATCATGGTCGACACGCTGAAATACCTTAAAAAGGGCGGCAGACTGACCCCCGCCGTCGCCATGATAGGCACGCTTTTGAAGATAAAGCCCGTACTTCAGATACAGGGCGCCAAGCTTGACCAGTTTGCCAAGCCCAGGAATTTGAACAAGGCGAAGGAAATAATGATAAACGCCATGAAGGACGACTTTGCAAACAGGTTCAAAGAGCTGAATGCCCGGGGCAAGATGAAGCTGTTTATCGCCTATACCGACAAGGACGACGAGGCAAAGATATTCAAAAAGGAAGTTGAAGAGGCGTTCGGCATGCCCGTCGAGACCGTCGACCCCCTCTCGCTCTCGGTATCCTGCCACATAGGCCCCGGTGCGCTCGCCATTGCCTGCGCCGAGGTTTGCCACTGAAATTAAATTTTATTTTTGTATGAGCGTAACAGCGCCCGCGCGGCATTTGCCGCGCGGGCGCTGTTCTGTTTATACGGTAAAGTAAGTCAAGCCGGCGGCGAAAATCAAACGGCGGCGCAAGCGCCGCTATTTACGAGGGGTTGAGCGCGTGCTTCAACTTTACGTTGTGCCGGCCGTTGTATATCACGCCTATTACAAAGCTGTTCATCATAAGGTAGCACCACAGCAGAAAGACTATCACCGAGGCGATGGCTCCGTACAGCTTTACGGGGTTTGCAAAACGCATATACACGGCGAAGCCGCCCGCGCAGAGGAGCCACAGCAGCACCGTCAACAGGCTGCCCGAGAGCACTTCGGAGAGACTTGTTTTATACGGACAGATAAATATGTTGAGCATGGCGGCGGCAAGCACGGCGACGGCGAGCGCGATGCCGTAGATGATAAATTGAGTGAGCCATGTATTAAAAACAGCGCCCAGCAGCCTCTCCCCCGCCACCACGGCGCCCAGCGCAAAGGCTATGAGTATTGCGGTTGCGGCAATGAGGCCGAGCGACGAGAGGCGCAGCTTTATGCCGCCCTTTTTGAAGTTGCTGTTATATATGATTTCACCGCTGCGCCGCAGGTGATAGAAAAAATTTGTAGAAGAATAGAGCGTGGTGAGCATGAGCACTATACCCGCGCCCGACGTTGCGCCGCCCGCCGAGTTTTGCAGTTCGCGCAAAAAGGGCATTATCGCCTCGAACACGGCAAACGATGAAAGTTTTTCGAGATCGACGTCGCCGAAGAACATCGACAGCCAGAATAAAAAGGGCGCAAGGCTCATCAGAAAAAAGTAGACGAGCGTGCCCGCCACCGTAGTGAAGCGCCTGTCTGAATAGTATCTGTATGTTGCAACGGCGCGTCCGAATAGCCGCCCCACTTTTGTCACCTTACCCATAGCAAACGCGGCGCGTTCCGCCCGAGGGCGCAATAACCTGCCGCAACTTTATTTTTTGCAAGGCGGCGGCGCGTTATGCGCAAAATGCCGCATGCAGCCGCAAAAACGGCAAAAAAACCACATATTATGCGTGACATAGTAATATGTATTTCTCTCAAATGCAAAAATTCAGGGGACGACGGCTCAAAAGACAGCACAAAAGGCAAAGCAAAAGGCGGCGCAAAATATAACGGCCGCGCGGCTTTTTACCTGTCGCGCGGCCGCCTTATTTAACTTATAAAAATCACTTTACGGGTATGCCGCAGGGGTGGCGGGGCACGTCGCCCGCCTCGGCCTCTCCCCGTATCGCGGCGTACAGCCTGTAGCCGCCCGAGAAGTTGTAGCACTCAAACCCATGCGCCATGAGTATGCGGCAGGCGACGTAGCTGCGCAGGCCGCTGTGGCAGTTTACATATATCTTTTTGCCGGCGGGTATGCGCGCAAGCTGCGTGCGCAGACTATCGAGCGGGATATTTACAGCGCCGTCGAAGTGCCCCTCGGCAAACTCCTCCTCCGTGCGCACGTCTAAAATAAAGTTATCTTTATCTGCAAGCACCTCGGGAAGGTCGCGCCAATGATACTGTTTTACGCCCGAGAGCACGTCCTCTATCACATACCCCGCCATGTTCACGGGGTCCTTTGCCGAGGAATAGGGCGGTGCGTAGGCGAGGTCGAGCGACTGCAAGTCGTATGCCGTCATGCCCGCCCTTATGGCAGTTGCCAGCACGTCGATGCGCTTATCCACGCCCTCATAGCCGACGGCCTGCGCGCCGAGTATTTTGCCGTCTTTGCACGAGAACAGCACCTTCAGCGTCATGTTGCGCGCACCGGGGTAGTAGGTGGCGTGGTTGGGCGAAAAGAGGGTGACGCTGTCAAAATCGCACCCCGCCGCCGCTGCCGAGGCGGAGTTCAGCCCCGTGAATGCGCAGGTGAGGCCGAATACCTTTATTACAGACGAGCCCTGCCCGCCCGCATACATGCTCGGCCTGCCGCAGATGTTATCGGCGGCTATCCTGCCCTGCTTGTTGGCGGGGCCCGCGAGCGAAAACAGCGCGTCGGCGCCCGTCACAATATTTTTTATCTGCACGGCGTCGCCGACGGCGTAGATATCTTTATCGGAGGTGAGCATTTGGCCGTCCACCACCACCGCCTTTTTTATGCCGAGTTCCAGCCCCGCCTCCTCTGCAAGGTGCGTTTCTGGAAGTACGCCGAGGGCGACTACGGCGAAGTCGGCACACAGGCGGGCGGCGCCCGCAGTAACTTCCACGCCGCCCTCAACGCTGCGCATGCCGCTCACGCGCGACGAGAGCACGAGCTTTACGCCGTTGTTTCTCAGCTCTGAGTGCAAAAAGCAGGCGATCTCGTAATCTACCTGCTGCAGCACCTGTTCCCTGCTCTGGACGAGCGTCACCTCAATGCCGCGGCGCACCAGATTTTCGGCAGTTTCCAGCCCTATAAAGCCGCCGCCCGCCACTATCGCGCTCTTGGGCGCGGCCGATTTAATAAAGTTATCTATGGCGAAGGTATCTTCCACCGTGCGCAGGGCAAAGAAGCGCTCTCCTTCCGCGCCTTCGGGCAGGAGCGGCCGCGCGCCCGGGGAATAAATCAGCTTATCATAACTTTCAAAGTATTCGCCCTGCGGCGAACGGACGAGTACGCGCCTGCCTGCGCGGTCTATCCTAATAACTTCGCTGTTCACGCGCACGTCTATGTTAAAACGCGCCTTAAAGCTGCCCGGCGTTTGCAGGGTGAGCGCCGACTTGCGCTTTATTTCGCCGCCTATATAATATGGTAAGCCGCAGTTTGCATACGAAACGTAGCCGCTGCGCTCAAAAATTATTATTTCGGCGCTCTCGTCCAGCCTTCTGAGCCGTGCCGCGGCCGTAGCTCCGCCCGCCACGCCGCCTATTATAACCACTTTCATGAAATACCTCCGCGGGTAAAAATTTAATTTGCTTCACAAAAATTATAGCACGGCAAAGCGCACATTTCAAGGCAACGGGCAATATTGCGCGGCGGTATTTTTTAACCCTTCCGCCCCGCCCGCACTTGTGCGGGCGGGGCACCTTCCCTGTAGGGACGGCGAGGGCGCGGAGCGCATAATAATGGGCGGGTGGGCGGAATCGCATGTACCTCCCCTTCGAGGGGAGGAATTAAAGGAGGGGTTCCATTTGCCGCTAGTTTATGCGCTTATGAAACTCCTCCGAGTTTCGCTATCGCTCAACCCACCTCCCCTCAAAGGAGAGGTGAAAAATAATCAGGGGAGACGAGGGGTGGGCGGGTGGGACCGCACGACAAAAGCGCGGCGCGCAAACTTGCAGTTTGCGCGCCGCTACTTAACACTATAAATATTTACTTTTAATAAGATAACTGATTTTATTTATCGCCCTCGGCGCTGTTCTCTTCGCTCATCTCGCCCGAAATCTTTGCGGGCCTTTTGAATACGAGCTTCCACTTGCCGTTGACCTTTGTAAGCTTATCGTACAGCCACATGAGGTAGCCTATCGCAATGAACACGACGAGCAGTATGAGCACCCACACCGCCACTCCGCCGTAGCCGAGCTCGTTTACGTCGAGGAAGAAATAGGGGTATTCGAAGTCCTCTATCGCCGCGCCGAGTATCATTATGTAGCCAACATAGATGAGCGGTATTACCACGCTCTTTAAGGGGTCTAAAACTCCCACAGTGCCGTGCTCGTCGAATAAAAAGAAGTCGAGTATGAAGAGTACGGGCACAACGACGTGCTTTGCCATGTTGCCGAGGCTGAGCCAGAAGTCGGCGCTGAACGGGTTGCCGAGCAGTATGCTGTATACGAGGAAGGTGACCATTATCATTATGGTCGTCATGAATTTGAGCGTGCGCACCTTTTTGTTGTGGCCGTACCTCTCGCCCGCCTTAACGCGCTTTACATTGTCGGCAAGTACAATGACGCTTACCACGAACACGAAGTAGTTGGAGATGTTTGTGTAGTACTTGATAAACTCCCAAGTAAAGCCGCTTGCGCCCGTGCCCTCGTAGAATACGCCGAGCGTTAAAAGCACCGCCAGCGCCGAGAGACAGCACAGCACGATGCGGTAGATCATCTGCGTGAATAGATCCTTTATCACCTTTTAAAACCTGCCTTTTTCTCTTTTTTGCGCAAAATCCTCTGCGTTCGGGCGCGCTTTGCACGGCCATGCAGACGCCCGTTCCGCCACTCAGAGAGCGCAACGCTTGCTATTATATCACTCCGCGCAGTCACATGCAAAGATTTTTTATGCAAAATAGAAAATTTTTATACAATATAGCGGCGCGGCGGGCGCATATATATGCAAATTTGCATGCAAGTTTTTGTATGGAAAATTTATTTTGCGCGGCAGATTTTTATAGTTTAATTGCGCTTTGTTTTGGAGTGGAATATGAGCGACATAATAAGCGAGAACACCACCGCCGCCGTGACGCCCGCGCTTGCCGCCGAGAGCGAGCCCGTTACGGCATAGAAAAAGCCCTTTTCCGCCCCCTTTATTGCGCCGTTGGCAAGCAGGTACCCGAATCCGGATATCGGCACGGTGGCGCCCGCGCCGGCAAACTCGACGAGCGGCTGATACAGCCCGAGCGCCGTCAGCACCACCCCCGCGAGCATGAAGAACACGAGTATCTTGCCCGAGGTGAGCGAGGTGATATTTATTATTATCTGAGCGATAACGCATATGGCGCCGCCCACGGCAAACGCCTTTAAATACATTAAAAGTATCTCTATTATCTCTTCCGTCGGCATATTCTCTCCCCTTGTTATAAAAAGCGCACGATAAAGCGCCGCTATCGCGCAGGCTCCCTGCCCCGTTAAATGCAGCTTTCGCCCCGTTAAGGCGCGGCACCATTGCCATTGGAAAGGCTTAAAAGCTCCACGGCGTGGCTTATGCAGGGTATGCTTTCGCCCTGCCCCGACGACACGGTGGAAAGCAGCGCGCCCGTTGCGGCGAACAGCACCCGCTTATACAGCCCCGCGCTCATCTTTGTGAAGATGTACGAGTTCATCACCACAGCCGAGCAGCCCGCGCCGCTGCCGCCCTGGAACTCGTCCTCTATCACCTTGTATATCATCTCGCCGCAGTCGACGTGGTTGGGGGAGATATCGTACCCCTTCTCCCACATCAGGTCCTTGAGTATCCTGCTGCCGAGCGCGCCGAGGTCGCCCGTGACTATCATGTCGAAGTCGGAGGGCTGCTCGCCCGTATCCTTGAAGTGACGGATGAGCGTATCGGCCGCGGCGGGAGCCATGGCGGCGCCCATATTGTTTACGTCGGAGACGCCCCAATCGCGCACCCTGCCGAGAGTGGCATTGAGTATGGCGATATCGCCGACGTCCGCCGATATTACGCACGCACCCGCGCCCGTCACCGTCCACTGCGACTGCGGAGGGCGGGTACAGCCGAGCTCGAGCGGGTAGCGATATTGCCGTTCGGCCGAGGCGAAGTGACTGCCCGTGGCCGCCACGCAGTTGCGCGCAAAGCCGCCGCCGATGAGCGCCGCCGCAAGCAGCATGCTCTCGCTCATTGTGGAGCAGGCGCTGTATAGCCCCAGAAAAGGGAACTGAAAGTCGCGCGCGGCAAAGCTCGCCGAAATTATCTGGTTGAGAAGGTCGCCCGAGAGCATTACGTCGATGTCGCCGTCGGTGAGCGCGCCCTTTTCTACGGCGAGGCTGATCGCATTTGAGAGCATTTTGCACTCGGCCTTTTCGTAGGTGCTCTCGCCGTACATATCGTCGGAGAGCGTTATATCGGCGTATTCGCCTATCACCCCCTCCCGCTCCTTTGAGCCGCAGATGGCGGCGTAGGAACGTATGCGCGGGCGCGTTTTAAAAAATAATGTATTGCCCTTTTTCATATCAGATAAAGTAGTAGATGATGCCCACGATCACGCCCGAAAACACGCCGTAAACTATTATAGCGCCGGCGACGGTGAACATTTTGGCGGCGGTGCCGTATATATAGCCCTCGGTGCGGAACTCCAGCGCGGGAGAGGCAACCGAGTTTGCAAAGCCCGTTATGGGCACTATCGAGCCGGCGCCCGCGTGGCGGCCGATTCTGTCGTACACGCCGAGGCCGGTGAGCAGGCAGCCGAAGAAGATGAGTATCACAGAGACGGCGCCCGCGAGCTCGTCCCCCGAGAGGCCGGCGAACCCGAGCATGTAGCGCAAAAACTGGCCTATCGTGCAGATGAGCCCGCCCACGCCGAACGCCGAGAGGCAGTTTTTGAAGTGCTTGGTGGGCGGATCGAGCGCGCGCACATACCTTAAATAATTTGTATTGCAGTTCTGCGCGTTTTTACCTGTCATTTTTACCCTCCGACTCGCGGGGCGGCTTAAAACAGCTCTCGCGCTCGTCGCGGCGGGAAAGGTCGATCTCCCGCCTTATGGTGCGCGCCCTCATTGGCCGTACCTCTTTTCGGTCATAAATAAAGTGAACTTTTCGGGCAGAACGCGGCTTAAGATGCGGTAGGCGGCGTTCTTTGCGCCGCACGTCTTTATGAGCGGAGGGTTGTCTGCATTTATCACGCGATACATGTCGTCGGCGACGGCCGAGGCCGACATGCCGCCCTGCTCCATCCTGGCGAGGGCCTCCACCGCCCTGCCCAGGTCCTTTGCGTAGCCGCCGCTCTCGTCGCCCGAGTATATCTTGCGCTTGTAGGTAAAGCCCGTGGCCGTGCCGCCCGGGAGCAGCGCCGTAACCTTTATGCCGTAGGCCTTGAGCTCTTGGTTGGCGCCGCGGGCGAGCATTTCGAGTGCGGCCTTAGAGGCCGAATAGAAGCTGTCGAAGATGATGGGTATTTCGCCGCCAAGCGAGCCGACGAGTATTATTTTGCCGCCCCGCACCTTCATGTAGGGCACGGCCGTCTGCACGGCCTTGAGCGCGCCGAAGTAGTTTACTTCAAACAGATACTTATAGTCGCTCTCCTTTGCATACTCTATGGGCGCGGCCATCGAACAGCCCGCGCAGTAGACGAGAAGGTCGAGCCCGTGCTGCCCGGCGACGAGCTTTATGCTTTTGAACGCCCCGTCGCCCTCTGTGACGTCGGCGCAGATGTTGTTTACCTTGATGTTGATGCAGGGCGTGCGCGAGATGTTAAACACATTCCAGCCGCCCTCGGTAAGGCGGAATACCGTTTCGCACCCGATACCCGAACTGCCGCCCAAAACTATCGCCGTGCGGGCGGCGCCACTCTTTTTGTTCATACCGATATTTTGCCTTTTATGCGCAAAAAATATACTGCCGCGGCGGCGCAAATTTTACATGCGCAGATGTGCATATCAGCCGAAGGCGATATCGAGCGCCATCATCAGCACAAAGCCGAAGATGACGCCGAGGGTGGCGCGTATTTTGCCGCTTTTGAAACTTTCGGGAATGAGCTCCGAACAGACGACGGCGAGCATTGCGCCGGCCGAGAACGACAGGGCGAACGGCAAGATGCCCTCTACGAACTGCACGGCGAGCGCGCCCAGCACGCCCGCGATAATTTCGACCGCGCCCGAGAGCTGGCCGATAAAAAAGCTCTTTGCACGCGACATGCCGTTTGCGCGCAGCGGAAAGGCGACGCACATGCCCTCGGGAAAGTTTTGTATGCCTATGCCTGCGGCGAGCATAAGCGCCGCAACGCCGCCCACCGCTCCGCCCGACGCCATGGCGCCGAAGGCTACGCCTATTGCAAGCCCCTCGGGAATGTTGTGCGCGGTGACGGCTATCACCATCACGGCGCAGCTCTTTTTGTTGCCGTCGGAAAAGACGCTTAGTTTGCCGATGAGAAGGTCGGTGGCGATTATAAGCAGCCCGCCGCACGCAAAGCCGAAGGTGAGAGTGAGATATGAGTAGCTCTGCTGATATTCGAGGGCGGGCAGAAGCAACGAAAAGAATGTGGAGGCGAGCATTATGCCGGCCGCGCTGCTCATCATAAAGCTGAACGCGCCCTGCCCCACTTTTTTATATATAAAGACGAGGGAAGCGCCTGCCGCCGTGAGCAGCCAGGTGAACGTTGTGGCAAGAAGCGCCTGCAGCCAGCCGCTCAGCTCAAAAAACCATTGCACAGTATTTCTCCCGTAAAATTCGTAAAATAACTTTAATGTCATTTTACGCAAAAAAGCCGCCCCGTTGTTACCGGATACAACTTTAAGGCGGCAATTTTGGCGGTTTGGATATTA
Source organism: uncultured Clostridia bacterium (assembly GCA_944330115.1). Taxonomy (GTDB): domain Bacteria; phylum Bacillota; class Clostridia; order Christensenellales; family Borkfalkiaceae; genus Coproplasma. Next base: position 50,139 of record CALVIN010000002.1, on the reverse strand, counting down.
CTATGCGTGACATAATAAAAGGGCGGCGCGGCGGAAATTTTCCGCCGCGCCGCTGATTTGTATGCATTTAAAATTGATACATGGTTTTATGAAAGATGTTATATGCTCTTTACCGCAAGGTTTTTATAGGTGGTGAACCTAATGGTGTAGCCGTTTGTTTCGACGGGCCCGGAGACATATTCGAGTGCGAAGTTCGGGTTTTTATCGAGATTTTCGAAGAAGGCGTCGGCTCCCCCCACCGCATCGACCTTGGTTACGAGCACCTCGCTGCAATAGGGAAGAAGCGTTTTATACATCATTGCGCCGCCTATTACAAACACCCTTTCGGGCGGGTATTTTTTTATCTCCCGGAAGAGCTCTTCGAGGCTGTCTACGATGAGGCAGTCGTCGCGCTTTTCGCCGCCCGGCCAGAGCACTATGTTCGTGCGGTTTTTGAGCGGCCGCCCGCCGGGAAAAGATTTGAGCGTGTTCGAGCCCATCACCACCACGTTGCCGGTGGTCGTCTCCCTAAAAAATTTCATATCGGCGGGGATAGAGAACATGAGGCCGTTGGCCTTGCCTATGCCCCAATTTTTATCGGCGTGCAAAATTGCCTTCATAACTTTCTCCTGAAAATGACTTTACTGTTAAAAAAATACTTTATGCCACACATAGTACTGCGCAAAAGGTGCAGTACCCCTCTTTTGCGGCATATTTACTCGGCAACGGGAATATTGTACTTTGTTTTGTTGCACTCGTAGTCAACAAGCTTGAAGCTATCCACCGTGAAGTCGTAGAAGTTTTTGACCGCGGGATCCACCTCTATTTTAGGCGCGGGCAGGCGGGGCATATCTATTATTTCCTTTACGATGGGAATGTGCCTGTCGTAGATGTGCGCGTCGGCAATGACGTGCACGAGCTCCCCCGCCTTTAAGCCGGAGACCTGCGCAAACATCATCAAGAGCACGGCGTACTGCACGACGTTCCAGTTGTTAGCGGTGAGCATATCGTTTGAGCGCTGATTTAAAATGCCGTTCAACGTGTCGCCCGAGACGTTGAAGGTCATCGAATAGGCGCAGGGATAGAGATTCATCTCATTGAGGTCGGCAAATGTGTAGATATTGGTGAGTATCCTGCGGCTGGCGGGGTTGTTCTTTAAGTCGTAGAGCACCCTGTCGACCTGGTCGAACTCGCCCTCGCGGTATTTGTGCTTTACGCCGAGCTGGTAGCCGTAGGCCTTGCCTATACTGCCGCTCTCATCCGCCCACTGGTCCCAGATGTGGGAGTGAAGGTCGTGAATGTTGTTGCTCTTCTTCTGCCATATCCACAGTATCTCGTCTATGCACGAGCGGAAGGCCGTGCGCCTTATGGTGAGAATGGGGAACTCCTTTGAAAGGTCGTAGCGGTTGACTATGCCGAACTTTTTTACCGTGTGCGCGGGCGTGCCGTCGCTCCACTTGGGGCGCACCTTTAAGTTGGTATCCCACACGCCGTTCTCCATTATATCCTTCATGTTTGCAACAAAAATATCGTCGGCAAGGCTCAAAGTGTTACCTCCATTTTTACGCGCAGAATTTTAAGCACGATTTTATATATTTTATCATTTTGCGGCCGTGCCGTCAATCAAATGGCGCACATATAAAACGGCCGCACGCGGCGCGTTTAAACATACGCTAACGCGATTTGCAGGGTGGCACATATTTTTAAGCGCCGCGAGTTTTAAAACACCTGTGCATTAAAAGGCGTCTTTTTTGGTCTTGCTCCAGCGGTTTGCTATAAAGCGCAGTTTTATGCGCTGCGGTATGAGCGCCGTGAATATGCGCATCAGCTTGTTGGCAAGCCCGGGAATATATTTCACCCTGCCGCGCTCCGCCGCCCTTAAGCTGTGCTCCGCCACAAACTGCGGCGACTTGGCCGCAATTTTGCCCCACACGCCCTGCGTTTTTATATACTCCACCACGTCGGGGCGGGTGCAGACGGCGCCCGGCAGCACGGCGGTGACGGTGACGTTTTTGCCCTTTAGCTCGCTTGCGAGCGCCACCGAAAAGCTTGTGAGCGCGCCCTTGAGGGCGCTGTATATGGCAAAGTAGGGCATGGGGTACAGCCCCGAGACGCTTGAGATGTTTATTATTTTAAGGGCGGGCGCACGGTTGTTCAGGCAGAAGCGGGTGAGCGATACCGCGCCCTCGAAGAGCACGCGCGTTTGAAATATTATCTTGCCCTCGTCGTACTCCAAAAAGGCCTTTTGAATGTCGGCACCGGCGACGTTTACCAGCATTTCAAAGCTGTAGCCCGCGGCGGCGGCAAACAGCTGCGCGCGCGAGCGTTCATCTGTGAGGTCGCAGGCGAAGTACTCTACCCTTATGTCGGGATAGCGGCCTAAAAGCTCCTCCTTAAGCGCCTGCAGCTTTTGCTGGCTGCGCCCCGTTAAAAACAAGTTTTTGCCGCGCGCGGCGATAGCATGACAGAATGCGCCGCCTATGCCGCCCGTTGCGCCCGTTACAAGCGAATATGTGGGCGAAAAGCGCAGTACTATGTCACGCAGAATACCCCTGTCGGCGGGCGCCCACTGCTCCTCGTTCAGTTCGGAAAGCGGTATCCAGCGGCACTCTTCGTGCTCCTTTACGGTAAATGCCGAGAGCATTTTGCAAAGATACACGGTGATGCGCACGACTTTATCGGGGTACTCGAACTCGGCGCAGCCGAGCGGGCGGAGCACCTCTATATCGAGGTCGAGCTCTTCGCAGCACTCGCGCGCAAGCGCGCTTTGACCGCTCTCCTTTCCTTCTATTTTGCCGCCCACGAACTCGTATTTGTGAATGACGTACTCGCTGCCGTATGAGCGCCGCGCCGCAAAAATTTTTCCGTCGCGGATGAACGCCGCGCCCACTACATCTATTTTTTGTTTCATAACATAATTTTACCACCGCGCGCACTTTCAGTCAATATAAAAATACACACATAGAGAGGGGCAAAAGCAACGCCGTGCGCGCAAATTTTGCGCGCACGGCGTAAGTTACCGGCCGAAGATAGGCGGCGTCTTGGGCCGCCTACCCTTTAAATTATTTAAAATGCGGGCACATTTAACTTATTGCCCGCCCGCCGCAAGATGTGCGGCGACCTTTCAGCAGCCGGAGCAGGCGTTGCACGACGAGCAGTAGCCATATCCCGAGCGCGCGCCGCACGAACAGCCCGTGAGGCCGTATTGGGCGTTATAGTACGAATTACCGGCGCAGCCGCAGCAGCACGAGCGGCAGCAGATAAACAAATTCAGCAGTCCCGGCCAGCACGAACAGCTGTTGCAGGAATTGCAGCACGGGCAGCCGCCCGAACTTTGGCCATGGCAGCCGCAAGTTGAACTTCCGCAGGAGTTGTTGTGGCAGCCGCTGGAAGCGTTACCGCGGGAACTGCCGCGGCAGCCGCAGCCCGAGCTTTGGCCGCAATATGAATTACAGTTATAGCACATCAGAATTTTTCCCTTATATTTGTAAAAAGGGCAGCGGAGAGGTTTTCTCCCCTTGCTCACCCTGTTGTTACATTATATGAGGGCGGGGCGGCAAAAGGTAACACCGCCATGCGCAAATCAGGCAAGCCGCATACCCGCAAAATAAAGAAAAATACCGAATATTATAAGAGCGCGGCAGGACATTTGTCCTGCCGCGCTCTGTTACATTTAAAAACTATTTACATTTTTAAAAGGCAATTACTTGTTGAAATATCTCTTGAGAAGGCCTGCAAAACCTGCGCCGTGGCGGGCCTCGTCCTTAGCCATCTCATGAACGGTGTCGTGAATGGCGTCGTAGCCGAGCTGCTTGGCGCGCTTTGCAAGCTCGAACTTGCCTTCGCAGGCGCCCTGCTCTGCAGCAGCGCGGAGTTCGAGGTTCTTCTTGGTGGAATCGGTCACAACTTCGCCGAGAAGCTCTGCAAACTTGGATGCGTGATCGGCCTCCTCATATGCATAGCGCTTGAAAGCTTCGGCAACTTCGGGATAGCCCTCGCGCTCGGCAACCCTTGCCATTGCAAGGTACATGCCTACCTCGGTGCACTCGCCCTCGAAATTGGCGCGGAGACCGTCCATAACTTCCTTGTCTTCAACAACGCCGTCGCCAACGTGATGCTCGCAGGCATATACGGGTGCCTTACCCTCTTCTACGGGAACAAAAGTCGTTGCCTTGCAAACGGGGCAAACTTCTACGTCGTCTTCAACGATGGCGCCGCAAACAGTACATCTTTTCATAATTGAAACTCCTTATATTTAACAATATTTAATCTTAATAAGATTATATCATATACCTTTGCAAAAATCAAGCCCTGAACGCAAATTTTTTTTGTAAAATCTGTAAATATTGTGTGTAATTTTCGGCAAAGAGCGTTGCGCCGCACTTTTGCAGCTGCTCTTTGGTGCGGTAGCCCCATAAAACGGACACGCACTCTATCCCCGCGTTTTGCGCGGTGTGGAAGTCGGTGTCGCCGTCGCCCGTGAAGATGCACTCCTCCCTTTTCACGCCGAGGGTGCGCATTATGTATTCGGCGGCAGCGGGATCGGGCTTTAGGGGGAACTGACCCTGGCCTATTATGATGTCGAAGTTATATTTTTTTAGCTTTGCCCCGCATACGGCGAGCGTTGCGTCCTGCGGCTTGTTTGAGAGCACGGCGAGCTTTACGTCAGCGTCCTTTAAGGCGGTGAGCGCCTCGTCCTCCCCATCGTAGAGCTGCGTGCGCGAGTTATCGTGCGCGGCATACGCGGGGACGTAGTCGTTATACACATCCTCCACGAGCTCCTTTTTGCCCTCGGGTACGGCGCGGTAGACGAGGTTATACGCCCCGTCGCCCAGCATGGCATACAGTTTTTCCATGGGGACGGGCGGCAGCGAAAACTTTTGAAGGCTGCGGTTTAAGACGTATTGAATATCGGGCGAGGTGTTTAAGAGTGTTCCGTCGAGATCGAAGATTATTGCCTTTAACATAGCTGTTTATTTATATGGTATCTTATCCGGCTTGCCTGCGCGGCGGCCTTGTCCATAGCGGGCGCGGCGGCACAAACCGGCGGGCGTTTGCAAACTTACGGTAAAATGCTCACATCTTGTCGGGCACGCCGATGCCGAGCAGGGTGAGCGCGTTTTTGAGCGCCGTGAGCGCGGCCGCGGTGAGAGCTAAGCGGAAGTTCTTTTTGTCGCCCTCGGCGATGAGTATTTTGCAGTCGAAGTAGAATTTATTGAACTTTTGCGCGAGGTCTACGGCGAAGCGCGCAACGACGCTGGGCTCGTACTTTTCGGCGGCGTCCTTTACGGCCTGGGGGAAGGCGGCTATCGCCTTTACCACCTCCGCCTCCTCGGGCAGAAGGTCGGCTACGACGTATTCAGAGGGCACGCCGCCCTTTTCGAGCACGGAGTTGGCGCGGGCGCAGGTGTATTGAACGTATACGCTCGTTTCGCCCTCGAAACTTAAAACCTTGTCGTAGGAGAACACGATGTCCTTTATCTTATTGTTGTAGAGCGCGCCGAAAATTACAGCGCCGACGCCCACCTTTTCGGCGACGTCCTCCTTATTTTCAAGCTCGGGATTCTTTTCGGAGATGATGGCGTAGGCCTTCTCCTCGCAGCGGGCTATTACGTCCTCCAGCCACACCACCTTGCCCTTGCGGGTAGACATTGCGCCGTCTTCGAGCGACACCATGCCGTAGGCCACGTGGACGAGGTCCTTTGCCCACTCCTTGCCCATTAGCTCGAGCACCTTGAAGAACTGCTTGAAGTGCAGGTTCTGCTGGTATGCCACCACATACAGACACTTATAAAAATCGTACGTCTTTTTGCGGTATATTGCGGCGGCGAGGTCGCGCGTGGCGTAGAGCGAAGCGCCGTCGGAGCGGAGAATGAGACAGGGCGGCATGCCGTAGGGCTCTAAATCAACTATCTGCGCGCCGTTGCTCTCCTTTAAGAGCCCCTTCTGGCGGAGCTCCTCTATAACGGGGCCCATCTTGTCGGTATAAAAGCGCTCGCCGGCGTAGCTGTCGAAGGTGACGTTGAGCTTTTTGTAGATGCCCTTTACATACTCGAGCGTGAGGTCCTTGAACCAGTCGAACAGCTCGTTGGCCTCCTTGTCGCCGCTCTCTATAAGGCGGAAGTATTCGCGCGCCTCCTGCTCCATCTCCTCGGTGGCCTCGGAGTTGAAGCGGACGTATAAATCGTTTATGGCGTGTATGCCGCCCGCCTGCACCTCCTCCCTGTTGCCCCAATGCTTGTATGCGCATATGAGCTTGCCGAACTGCGTGCCGTAGTCGCCGAGGTGGTTTATGCCGACGGCCTTGTAGCCGAGGAAGTTGAATATTTTATACAGCGCGCCGCCTATCGCCGTGGTGGAAAGGTGGCCGATGTGGAAGGGCTTTGCGATGTTTACCGAGGAATAGTCGATGCAGATGGTTTTGCCCGCCCCCTCCGTTGAGGAGCCGTATTTATCGCCCGAGGCGAGCACCTCATCTATCACCTCGCGCGCAAGCGCGCCCTTGTTTATGGTGAAGTTTACATAGCCGTTTACCGCCTCGGCGCGCTCTATCACGTCGTCGGCGGGGAAGCTGTTTGCTATGTCCTGCGCGATGAGCGCGGGGGACTTGCGCATCACCTTTGCAAATTTGAAGCAGGGAAGGGCGTAGTCGCCCATGTCGGAATTGGGAGGCAGCGCTATTGCCGAGGCCACCTCCTCCTCGGAAAGGCCCTCGGCCTTTATTTTGCTTGCGATATACTTTTTGTAGTCCATTATTTACTCTCTTTTATGCTCTCTGTTATATGTTTTAAATAATTTTAACATACGGGCAAAATTTTAGCAAGTTAAGCGGTAAAGCGTTTTGATTATTTTTGAAAATAAGGTATAATGTCACTGTTAAAAATACGACAGAGCGGCGGGGAATAAAAACATACCGCACCCCGCACGGAAGGACATTTTTTATGAAATTAGGCGTAGTAGGGCTGCCCAACGTGGGCAAGTCCACACTTTTCAACGCGATAACGCACGCAGGCGCAGAGGCGGCCAACTACCCCTTCTGCACGATAGAGCCCAACGTGGGCGTGGTGGCCGTGCCCGACGAGAGGCTGGATAAACTTGCAGCCCTTTATAACAGCAAAAAGGTCACCCCCGCCGTTGTGGAGTTTGTTGATATAGCCGGCCTTGTTAAGGGCGCGTCGCAGGGCGAGGGACTGGGCAACAAGTTCCTCTCGCACATACGCGAGTGCGACGCCATCGTGCACGTCGTGCGCTGCTTCGAGGACCCCAACGTCACGCACGTGAACAACAAGATAGACCCCATAGACGACATAAAGACGATAACGCTTGAACTCATACTTGCCGACATCGAGGCGGTTAACAAGCGCCAGGACAGGATACGCAACACGGCGAAGGGCGGCAACAAAGACGCCGCGGCCGAGTATGCGCTGCTTGAGAGGCTGGAGAAGTTTTTGGGCGAGGAAAAGCCCGCAAGGCTGTTTGAATGCACCGAGGACGAGCAGCCGATGATAGACAACCTGTTTTTGCTTACGGCAAAGCCGGTGATCTACGCCGCCAACATCTCCGAAATGGATATGGGCAAGCCCGAGGACGACATACCCAACGTGGTGAAAGTTAAGGAGTACGCCAAAAACGAGGGCAGCGAGGTGCTCGTAATCTGCGCAAAGACCGAGGAGGAACTCTCGCAGATGGAGCCCGAGGAGAGCGCCATGTTTTTGGAGGAGCTCGGCCTTAAAGAGAGCGGGCTCAACCGCCTGATAAAGAAGAGCTATGAGCTTTTAGGGCTGATATCCTACCTCACCGCCGGCGAGAAGGAGACGCGCGCCTGGACGATAGTAAAGGGCACGAAGGCGCCCCAGGCGGCCGGCAAGATACACAGCGACTTCGAGCGCGGATTTATACGCGCCGAGGTAGTAGACTATGAGACGCTTTTGGAGTGCGGCGGCTATAACGGCGCGCGCGAAAAGGGCAAGGTGCGCAGCGAGGGCAAGGACTACGTTATAAAGGACGGCGACGTGGTGCTCTTCCGCTTCAACGTATAAACTTGACGCATTACCCCCGCTACTGTAAAATTTACTTTAAATGCGGCAGTTTTGCCGAAAATATGATCTTTATATGTGCCGCCGCGCGCAGAAAAACTGCGCGCGGCGGCTTTTTATGTTACGCATAGTACTATGCAAAGGCCGCCCGCGCGAATTTTCGCGCGGGCGGCCTCTCCTTTTTATGACAGCAGCCTCTCCCTTTTTATTATAAAAGAAAGCCCGCAGAAAACTGCGGGCTTGTACTTTAAGTTTTTGCCAAATTACTTGAGTTCGGCGAAGTACTTGATGGTGCGAACCATCTGGGAGGTGTACGAATTTTCGTTATCGTACCAAGCAACTACCTTTACGAGGGTAGTGCCGTCGCCCATGGGCATGCACTTGGTCTGGGTAGCGTCGAACAGCGAGCCGTAGGTCATGCCGACGATATCGGAGGATACGATCTCTTCCTCGGTGTAGCCGAAGGAAGCAGAGGATGCAGCCTTCATGGCGGCGTTTACGCTCTTCGCGTCAACTTCGCCCTCGCAGATAGCGATGAGCTGAGTGAGCGAGCCGGTGGGTACGGGTACGCGCTGTGCGCAGCCGTCGAGCACGCCGTTGAGTTCGGGAATAACGAGGCCGATTGCCTTTGCAGCGCCCGTGCTGTTGGGAACGATGTTGACTGCAGCAGCCCTTGCGCGCCTTAAATCGCCCTTGCGGTGAGGACCGTCGAGAACCATCTGGTCGCCGGTGTATGCGTGGATGGTGGTCATGTAGCCCTTCTTGATCTTGCAGAACTTGTTGAGGGTATCTGCCATGGGTGCAAGGCAGTTGGTGGTGCAGCTTGCTGCGGATATAACGGTATCGGTGGCCTTTAAGGTCTTTTCGTTTACGCTGAATACGACGGTGGGAAGGTCGTTGCCTGCGGGAGCGGAGATAACGCACTTCTTAGCGCCTGCGTTGATGTGTGCGGAAGCCTTTTCCTTGGAGGTGTAGAAGCCGGTGCACTCCAATACAACGTCAACGTCGAGAGCCTTCCAGGGAAGGTTTGCGGCGTCTTTCTCGGCATAGATCTTGATGGTCTTGCCGTTTACGGTAATCGAATCTTCGCCTGCGGTCACGCTGTCGGCATACTTATATCTGCCCTGAGCGGAATCGTACTTGAGAAGATGAGCGAGCATCTTGGGGCTGGTGAGGTCGTTTATAGCGACGATCTCATAGCCGTCTGCATCGAACATCTGCCTGAAAGCGAGGCGGCCGATACGGCCAAAGCCGTTGATTGCAACTTTTACGTTTGCCATAATGTTTGTATCCTCCGAATTTAATAATAAAGTATAAAAGTGTTACGGGGAGGGCGGAAAAAAGCGATCTCCTCTCCTCCCGCTCAATACGATAATATTATATCAAATACTTTTTTTTAAGTCAATAGTTTATTTAAGATTTTCGGCATTGAGGGGCTTTAAGCTGTCTAAAATGAATTTGCCGTCCTTTCTTACAAGGACGTCGTCGAACCAGATCTCGCCGCCGCCGAATTCGGGCGTCATGATGAGCACGAGGTCCCAATGCACGCCGCTTTGGTTTCCGTTCCATGCGTCGTCGTAGCAGCAGCCGGGCGTGAAATGGATGGAGCCCGATATCTTCTCGTCGAAGAGGGTGTCGAGCATGGGCTTTGTTACATAGGGGTTTACGCCTATGGCGAACTCGCCGACGTAGCGGGCGCCCTCGTCGGTGTCGAACACCTTGTTGAGAGCGACGTCGTCGCCGTCGCAGGTGGCGTTTACTATCTTGCCGTCCTTGAACGTGAGGGAGATATTTTCGAACTTCCTCCCTCCCTGCATCGAGGGCGCGTTGTAGGTTATCACGCCGTTTATGCTGTTTTTGACGGGCGCGGTGTAGACCTCGCCGTCGGGAATGTTGCAGCCGCCCGCGCACTTTATGGCGGGCATGCCCTTTATAGAAAAGGTTATATCGGTATTTTTTGCAACGAGGCGGACTTTATCCGTCCTGTTCATAAGTTCCACGAGGGGATCCATCGCCTTCGACATCTTTGCATAGTCGAGAGTGCACACGTCGAAGTAGAAATCTTCGAACTTTTCGGTGGACATCTCCGAGAGCTGGCTCATGCCGTCGGTGGGGTAGCGGAGTATCACCCACTTGGTCTTTTTTACCCTTATCTCGTGATGGACGGGATGGAAGAATTCGCGCTGATACAGAGAGTTGGTCTCTGCGGGCACGTCTGAGAGCTCGAAGTTGTTTTTGAAGCCGCGCACGCCGATGTAGGCGTCCATATCGTTCATTATATAGCTCTCGTAGTCGGCGAGCTTTTTGATGCTCTCCTCCCCCGCTCCCATCAGAAGAGTGCGCTGAACGCGGTTTGAGCACAGCTTTACATAGGGTATGCCGCCCGCGGCATACACGTTTTCAAGCAGGGCGCACACAAGTTCCTCGGGCACGTCGGTGGCCTCGATGAACACCTTTTCGCCCTTTTGCAAATTTACAGAATAGTTTACAAGACCCTTTGCGAGCTTGTTTATTCTTTCGTCACGCATTGTAAATACTCCTTTAAACTTCATTCCGAACCGATTATATAACTTTTGGCGGGCGGTGAAAAGCGTTTTTCGCTATTTTTATAACAAATTTTACTTTTCACTTGAAATTTAACTTGCGTTGCATTATAATGTAAGTGCATGAAATTCCAAAATGCTTGCATATACAGATTTATACATATGCCCGCATTAAAAAACGGAGGTTAATATGGGATTAGTTTCGGCAAAAGAAATGCTTGAAAAGGCAAGAGACGGCAAGTACGCCGTAGGCCAGTTCAACATCAACAACCTTGAGTGGACAAAATCGATACTTGCGACTGCGCAGGAGCTTAATGCGCCCGTCATTTTGGGCGTTTCGGAAGGCGCAGGCAAATACATGACCGGCTTTAAGACGGTTGCCGCCATGGTAAAGGCAATGCTTGAGGAGATGAAGATAACGGTGCCCGTTGCTCTCCACCTCGACCACGGCACTTACGAAGGCTGCTATAAATGCATAGACGCGGGCTTCTCTTCGATAATGTTCGACGGCTCGCACTTCCCCATCGACGAGAACGTGGAAAAGACCAAGGAGCTCGTTAAAGTCTGCGCAGAAAAGGGCCTCAGCCTGGAGGCTGAAGTGGGCGCAATAGGCGGCGAAGAGGACGGCGTTATAGGCAGAGGCGAGTGCGCCGACCCCGACGAGTGCAAGAAGATAGCCGACCTCGGCGTGACCATGCTGGCCGCCGGCATAGGCAACATTCACGGCAAATACCCCGCCGACTGGCCCGGACTTTCGTTTGAAACGCTGGCAGCCGTTAAAGAGAAAGTCGGCGACATGCCCCTCGTTCTCCACGGCGGCACGGGCATTCCCACCGACCAGATAAAGAAGGCAATATCGCTCGGCGTTGCCAAGATAAACGTAAACACCGAGTGCCAGCTTGCATTCCAGGCGGCTACGAGGAAATATATCGAGGAAGGCAAGGACCTTGTAGGCAAGGGCTTTGACCCCAGAAAACTGCTTGCCCCCGGCGCGCAGGCCATAAAAGATACCGTTAAAGAAAAGATGGAGATCTTCGGCTGCATAGGGAAAGCGTAATAAAATAAGTTCACAAAAATGCCGCGCAGGCCGTGCGCGGCATTTTTCGTGAGGTTGAGGAACTAAGTTCCTCTGGCGGCATTTTTTTAGGGCCCACGATTATTAGAAATGCCGCCATTCACCTCCAGTGAGCCTGCTGACCGCAGCAAATAGGGTCTTTCGGCGCAGGGAAACCCTGCTTGAAACGTGATTTGTTTTAGAATTTTTGCGGCGGCGGGACGAATTGCACATTTCATAGAAAGGCGGACACCCGCCTTTCGTGTGCAATGAGATGAGTGAGCGCATATGTCAAGCGCGAACGGTGACCGCGCGAAGAGCGTAAGCGACGACACTCTGCCGCGGGTCCGCGCAAAGCGTGGAAACGGCAGAACGCGGAATTTTTCGTGAGTTTGAGTAACCGGGAATAAACCCTTCTGCCCCGTCCGCACAAGTGCGGACAGGGCATCTTTTTTTCAGGAACGGCGAGTGAAACCCCTCCGCCGCCTGCGGCTCACCGTCTCGCGCGGCGTAAGGTAAACACCGCGCTCGGTCACCGCTCGCGCTTTTGTCTATGCGCTCGCTCATCTCGCTGCGGCACGCACAATGGGTGTCCATTGTGCTATGAAATGCCTTGCTCGTCCCTCGAAGGGGAGGTATTGGGGGCGCGCTTAACGGCTGAAATAAATTCAGCCTGCGCACATTATTTTATTTTGAAAGTTTAATGCCGTGCGTTTTGCGCACGGCATTTCCACTGCATCAGTCCTCCCCCCCTTTTAAATTTTTTTACTGCCGACATCAAATGCTGAAAGTTGCGCATACTTAAAGCATGAAAAAGATGAGATATGCCGCCGCGGCTGCGGCGCTATGCCTGCCACTGTGCTGTTTAAGCGCGTGCAAGGATATTGCAGACAGCTCGCTGAAGGAGCTTACAAAACCGTATATAACGCGCTATGAGTGCGTGCTTGCCGAGTGGGGCGGCAATAACTTTTTGGAGGGTTTTGACTATATACGCATAACGCTGAACGACAGCACGAATATGGAGCTTGCCTGCAAAAAGACGGGCGAGAGCGAACGCACCTTTGAGTGCGCTTATACCTACGACGATGACACGGGAATTTTGCGCGCCGAGGGCACCGCGCTGGGTGTGAAGCACACCGAGAGCGTTAAGATAGAGGACGGCAAGTTCACCATATCGTTCCCCCTCATGGGAAAGCAGCTTGTGATGCGCTTTGAGAGCTGAAAAAACTATATTATAAGGGGCGGCGCCGTTCCGGCGCCGCCCCCACTTTACTTTATAATATACAATTTTAAATAAAGAGCGACAAAAACTTTGAGCGGCCGCCGCTGCGGGGAATGTTTGTGCGGAAGGCGCGCGCCTTTAACTTATACTTGTTTTTGCCGTACCATGAGAGAACGAGGCGCTCGAACAGGCGATACAGGTAATAGCCCGCAACGCCGCACAGGCAGCCGAACACCACGCCGCCCAAAACGTCGGTGGGGAAATGCTCGGCAAGGTAGATGCGCGAGAGGCCTATTATAAAGGCTATCACGACGGCGGGCGCGGCCTTGGCGCGGTAGAAAATGACGAGCACCGCCGCCGCACAGAAGGTTACCGCCGTGTGCCCCGAGGGAAAACAGTAGTCGAGCGAGAGCTCTATGCCGTATTGCGAGTAGAACTCCTCCGCCCACGGCAGCTCGGCGGTGTGCGTCCAGGGGCGCTCCCTCGCTATGGCGTTTTTTAAGATGAGGTTTACCACCACAAAGTCGAGCACGAGCGCGACGGCCATGGCAAGGCCGCAGCGGCGCGTCTTTTTGAATATAAGAAGCACCAGGCAGCAGGCTATGCTTATTTCGCCGTGCGCCGCGAGCATGGAAAAGTACTTCATAAAATAGTTGAGCCATTCCTGCCCGTGAAAGGTGGCGTGCACCCAATTTAAAATTTCAAACTCCATATTGCCCCTTGTCGTTTTGATTTGCGTGCTTTTCGAGCGCGCCGCACGGTGCGGCACTATACGCTCCCGCACCCCACGCTCTGCGCCCTGCGCGAAATGATTTATGCGCCGTATTTTATGCGCGCCCTTTTAAAGTAAATTTGCGGGCGCGCGCCCGCAAAAAATTACCGTTATGTGTCTGCCCACTTAAAGCGGGCTTTATACGCATTTTGCCGCACGGCAGCCGCGCCGTGATCGCTTGAAAATTACTCATCGTCGGAGGACTCCGACGAAGGAACGTAGCTGCCCGATATCTCCTCCATGCCGTCGTCGGCCTTGGTGAAGATGGCGCTCTCCTCCGCGGTAAGTTCGTCGCCCGACATCACGTCCTCTATCGTGACCTGCTTATCCTCGGCGCTCTGGGGAGAGCGGAGAATGTCGTCATCGTAAAAGGCGACGTCGTACTCCATTTTTGCCAGCTTGGGATCGGAATATACGGCCTCAAGCTCGGCGCTCTTTTCCATCGCCTGCCTGTGGTTTTTTGCTATTACGTATATGCATATGAGCAGCAGCAAAAGCACTACGCCGCCCACGGCTATCGCAACAATAAAGATAGGTTCCATATGTGCTTAAATTTTACCACACGGCGGGGGCAATGTCAACCGTAAAAAAATATTTGCGGCCGCGCAAATTGCGGCAAAAATTGCTTACAAAAAGTGCGGAAATGCGCGGCGCCTTCATAATATGCGCGCAAATCAAATAAACTATTGTTATGAAAAAGATAATGTTTTGCGGCGGCGGGAGCGCGGGGCACGTTATGCCGAATATCGCCATTGCGGGCGAGCTGCCCGAAGGATTTGCGGCGGAGTACATGGGCACGGATGGCATAGAGTATTCCATCTGCAGGGCAGAGGGCATAAAATTTTTTATGTTTTCCGCCCCCAAACTTGCGCGGGGCAAGCTGCTGCGCAACCTCTCGGTGCCGTGCAGGCTTAAAAAGAGCGTTGCCGAGGCGGGGGACATACTGCTGCGCGAGCGGCCGGACGTGCTGTTTTGCAAGGGCGGGTATGCCTCGCTCCCTCCAGCACTTGCGGCAAAAAAGCTGAAGATACCGGTTATAGCGCACGAATCGGACCTGAGCCCCGGGCTTGCAAACAAAATAATTTCGCGCTTTGCGGCGGTGACGCTCACCTCCTTCCCCGAGACGGCCGAAAAGTTCAGGCGCGGGCGATACAGCGGGCCGCCCATGCGCAGACAGGCCATGACGGCGAGCCGTGCGCGGGCGAGGGAAAAGTTCGGACTGGATGGCCGCCCGACCGTGCTCGTGTTCGGGGGCGGGAGCGGTTCGCGCGCGATAAACGAGGCTGTGCGCGGCGCGGTGAAGGAGCTGTGCAGCGAATATAACGTGCTGCACATCTGCGGCAAGGGCAACGTGACCGACGCCAACATAAACGGGTACAGGCAGTTTGAATTTATACCGAATATCGGCGAGGCCTATGCCTGCGCCGACTGCGCCGTTGCGCGGGCGGGCTCCAACTCCGCCTTCGAACTTATCGCAAACGGACTGCCCACCCTGTTTATCCCCCTCGAAAACGGGGCGACGCGCGGCGACCAGGTGAAGAATGCGCAGTACTTTGAAGAGCGCGGGCTGTGCCGCGTGTTGAGGGAAAGAGAACTTACGCCCGAGACGCTTAAAGAGGGCATTGCGGCGCTCATGGCCGACGGCAAAATAAAGAGCGCGCTTGCCGCCTGCCGCCCCGAGCGGGGCAACGAACGCATACTCGCCGAGATCGAGCGCGTGGCCATGTACGGAAAAACGCTTTGACGGACCGCACTGCTATCGGCCGCCGCAAATCGACCGTTTCTGCGCGTATTGAAGACGAGTTGCGTAGTACTATGTGTGATATAAAGCCCCGAAAACATGCGGTTTTCGGGGCTTGGTTTTAATATAGTGTGGCATTTTGCAAAAATTGACGGCGAGGCTTGCCGCTACTTTTTATCAAATGCCGCTTTGAGTGCCTCCACCCTTTTATCGAGCGCGGCGCGGGTGATATCGCAATTTTTTACTATGTCGAAGCCGTGCATCGTGCCGCGCGTGCTGTTTAAAGTTACGCTTCTGCCGCAGGAGGCAAGCTTTGCGGCAAACTCCTCCCCCTCGTCTTTGAGGCAATCGAACTCGGCCGTCTCTATATAAGCATCAGGGAGTGCGCCCGCGTCGCACTCGGCGGGGCTTACATAGTCGGAATTGCCCGCAAGATAGAGCTGCCACATCTCTTTGTTGAGCGCGGCATTCCACATGGGCGTATCGGTATAGGCGCGCATGGTGTGCGTACCGCACCGCCTGTCGAGCACGGGATATACCAAAAAGAGAAAACATGCGCCATCCGCCCTTGCGATATCGGCCGCAAGCAGGCCGCCCGCCGAATCGCCGCCGACAGCTATGCGGGAGCTGTCTATATTGAGCCGCGCTGCGTTTTGCACCGTCCAGCGCAGGGCGGACAGACAGTCCTCGTGGGCGGCGGGGTAGCCGCACTTGTAGGCGAGGCGATAATCGGGCATAACTACGGCGCAGCCGGCTTCGCGCGCGTATATAGCCGCGTTGCGGTAGTGATAGGGCGCCGCCCTGAACACCATGCCGCCGCCGTGAAAATACACCAGGCAGGGAAGTTTTGCGTGACCTGTGTTGCATTTTGGCAGCATCACGATGAGAGGCACCCCCTCCGCTTTGAATTTTTTTACCGAAACTCCCGCTGCGTGCTTTGGCACGCACTTTAAAAGGACGGACGCAAGAGAAAACGCCGCGCGGTTCCACGGCGGCGTAAAGCGTGTAAATATGCCGAATTGTTTTGAAATGGGATATTTGCTCATAACTGAATATGCTTGTGAAACCCCTCCGTCACTTCGTGACACCTCCCATCGATGGGGAGGCAAATAAAGTGGCTACGCGCAAGCAAAGCACACCCTGCGAAAGCGCAATTTTTCAAAATAAATAACATTGTGCAAGGCTGAATTTAGTTCAGCCGTCAAGCGCAATACCGCAAAGCATATGCGTTGCTTATGAAACCCCACCGAGTTTCACTACGCTCAACCCACCTTCTCGCGCGGCGGTACTATACCGCTCGCCGCGCGAGAAGGGCTCCACAAAATTCACGAAATTTTTTGCGCGCGGCCCGCGCAAAAAATTTGTGAACCCCTATTCCTCATCCAGCCCCACGGCTTCGGCGAGTACCCACAGCGCGGGGCGCACGCCTATCATGGAGTTCTGCGACGAATCGCCGCCTACGTTTACAATACCGTTTTCATTTACGTTGGAGGCCGAGCCGCCGTCCTGACCGGGCGAGCGCAGCCACCAGCATACACAGCCGTTATCCATGCGCCATGCGCCCTGCTCGGCGGCGTATTCCGTGGCGGTGGCGCGGCTTGTGTATGGAGCGCCGAAGTACTCCTCCATCTCTGAGATGCTCAGCAGAAATACGCTGTCGGCCACCTCTCCCCCTTCGGCTATGCCGCAATGCTCGTTGCCGCCGTCGGTATGTACCTTTAAAACTATACTGTCACTCTCGTCCTGCATGAAGGCGGTGCGCATGAACCGGCCGTTCAGCCACTCGCGCACGGCGCTCTCGCTCCAGCGAGCCTCGGGAGAGGCATCGTTGAACCTGCGGCAGTCGATGACGTTTTCGGCGAGCAGCAGGGCGGCGTTGCCCTTCTTTTCGAGCACCATCCAACGGATGGCCGCCTCCGCGCCGTCGGCGGTGTAGGGGTATCTGCCGAACTCGAGTATGGGCGGCAGATCGTCATACAGCTTCATCTCGGGGCAGGCGCTCTCTACGGCGGCAAGGTCGGCCCCGCACGCATAGCACTTACCCGCCGCGGCGTGCGAACCGCAGAACGGACAAAATTTTATTTTCATACAAACCCTCCTGCCGCACAAAAAACGGACTATGCGGCGGACGAACAGTTTTATCTTGACTTATTTTAACATATTATAAATAAAAATACAATAGGAAGATACAATTTGTATAATTATAAAATTTTACATACGGGTAAAATGGCAATGCCGCAAGTTGAGGCGCGGCTTGCAACATTGCAATACATAAAAAAGTTGCCGCCCGCATTTGCGGTCGGCTTATTAAAATACAGCCTGTAACCATATTATATAAAAGGGCGCGACGAGGCGAAAAAACTATGTAAGGCGCACAGAGATGACGCAGTCGGCCACGGCGACGGCGAGCAGCCTTATGTCGCGCGGGAGCAGCGCGCCGTACGTGCACTGTGCAGAGAGGTCGGCAAGGTAGGCGAGTTTGGCGGTGAACGGGTCGAAGATGTTTTGGTTGAACAGCGCGTTCAGTTCGCCGTTTATTTCGCGCAGCGACGCGCGCACCTCCTCCCTTTGCCCGGCTATGATATTTTCCGTGCAGGCGACGAGGTCGGAGACAATGCCGTTGAGCGAGCTTATGGTATATTCATACAGCCCCGCGTTTTGCTCGGCGCGGTAGGTTTCGAGCTCGAAATTTACGCGTTCGAGCGCGAGCGCCGAACAGTTCAGCCCCATGCATGTTATGCTTTCGGCGAGGTCTGCAGCGGCACCCGCCGTACTTAATATCGCTGCGGCGACGTAAGTTTTGCCGCCGTATTGCAGCACATAGCCAGCATAGCCAATACTCTTAAGTTCGGTGCACAGCTCTGCCGCCGACTGCGACGATGCGGGAGTGCAGCATGCCATGTGATATTTTACCCGCAGCCGCACATAAGATCCGCAGCCGCAGAATACCGCCACCATCGCCGCCGACACGGCCGCAAGCGCCAAAATTTTTGCCGCCGCCGCGCGCGGACGGAGCCCGTTTGACTTCATACCCTATTTTACTTTGAAAGTATAAAAAATATGTTGCCGCAGGCAGGGCAAAACGCTTGCAAATTTATAAATTTCTGCTATAATATTTAAGTCAGCGATAAGTTTTAGGCAAAGTCGTGTGTTTTTAAGATTTATCGCCGCAATCAATATCTTGCTACTGTGGCTCAGCTGGTAGAGCAGCTGATTCGTAATCAGCAGGTCGCCGGTTCGAATCCGGCCAGTAGCTCCACGAAAACGACGGTAAACCTTGTGTTTGCCGTCGTTTTTGTTGCAATTGATGACCAGAACCGTCCGCCCTGCTGATTAAATTTATGGGGTTCCCAAAAAAGGACGCAGTACTTTTTTGGGGTAACAAAAGGTCGCCGGTTCGAATCCGGCCAGTAGCTCCATCTTTGGTGTACGAAATGACTACACCACAAAATCCCTACAAGATATTGTTTATCTTGTAGGGATTTTGTCTTTATATTGTGTTTTTAGCTTTCATTTGAAGATAGCAAGTACTTTTCTATTTGACGGCTGCATTTTTTATTTTCTGAGAATAAACCATATCCGAACCGACGACTTGGTAGTTTTACCAATATTCTTGCGCAAACAATGGTAGCACGCAAATGTGCTACCATTGTTTTATAATCTTTCTTCAATCTCCTCTCCACCTTTAAGTACAATGACAATTTTCCCATCAGACATCGTCGAAGGCGCGCCTTGGAGTGGTGAGTCTGAAGGGATTTATCATCGAGCTGCCCGCGCCCTGGTAGCGCATATTTTCGAACAGGTCGCCCACGACAGCCAGCTCTTCGCCAGCGTCGAGCGGAAGGAAGCCGTCGTTTTTTAAGAGCACGGCGCAGTCCTCCGCCACCTCGCAGGCGAGTTTGTCGTCCGCCTCCTCGTCGCAGTCGTCCGAAAAGTTCTTTGCGTATTTATCGGCGGCGCGCAATATGTTTTCGGCCGCTCTGTCTAAATCGGCCATGGAGAGCCCGCCCGAGGCTATGCCGTCCAAGATCTGCCTGCGGCATATATCGGTGTCGCCCGGCATCTCCAGATCGAGCCCTGCCTGCAGGCTTGCCACGCGGTCGTGCATGGCGCCCCAATCGGTCATCACAAAGCCGTCGAAGCCCCACTCTTTGCGGAGGACGTCGGTCAAGAGCCACTTGTTCTGCGAGCAGTATTCGCCGTTTATTTTGTTGTATGCGCACATGAGCGTTGCGGGCGAGCTTGTTTTTACCACGCGCTCGAACACCTTTAAATAGAGTTCGCGCACGGCGCGCATGTCGCACACGCTGTTTCCCATAAAGCGGAAATTTTCGGAATTGTTGAGGGCGAAGTGCTTGACCGATACCCCCACGCCGCCGCTCTGTATGCCGTTGACCTGCGCCGCGGCCAGCTTGCCGGCGAGCAGAGGGTCCTCGGAAAAATACTCGAAGTTGCGCCCCGCGAGCGGGTTGCGCTTTATATTCACCGCGGGGCCGAGCACTATGTACACTCCGTAGCGGCGGGCCTCGCTCGCCATGGCGCGGCCTATCTTATACAAATTTTCCTCGTTCCAACCCGATGCCGTGCACGCCGCCGTGGGGAAGGCCGTTGCGGGGTTTGAGCCCGTAACGCCGTTATCTCCCCCTTCGTTCTGCACACGCAGGCCGTGGGGGCCGTCGGAGGTGCGAAGAGAGGGCACGCCGAGGCGGGGGATGGGGTTGGTATACATGAAGTCGGTGCCGGAAACGAGCGCCGCCTTTTCTTCGGTTGTCATGGATGAGAGTACTGCTTTTACGTCCATAATTAAAATTTCTCACCTTTTTTGTTATTACAAAACAATTATAGCATGCGGCAATGCAAAAGACTTTACATATTTGTAGCGATTATGTTAAAATTTGTATCGACATATATTTTGCGGCGCGCCGAGCTGTACTTTGCCGCGCGGAGCTTTAAATGGGGACACTATGAAGAACTTTGATTTTAAGTACATATGCACATCCATAGGCAACCTGGCGGGCATGCCGATAAGGCTGTATAAAAACGGCAGACAGGTATTTTATTACTCGGTGGTAAAATTAGTCAAAGACCCGATGGCGGCATACGAGGACGACATAGCCGCGATTGACGAAAACGTGGGCTATTTTGTGACCAAACACTTCAACTATTACGGCATAGTAAATTCGGGCGCGTATAAGATAGTGATAGGCCCCACGCGGCAGACGGCCAACTCCGAGCAGGAGCTCAAAGAGCTGGCATTCCGCGCGGGCGTGGAGCCGGAGGACACCGACATGTTCGTCGCCGCGATGAAGATGATAATACGCATGCCGCTTGAGAGCGTGATGCAGATGATGTACATGATAAACTATATTTTAAACGACGAAAAGAAAAATCTGGAGGACGTGATACTGTTTGAGCCGGGCAGCACCGAGGCGCGGGCGCTCATGCCCGCATATGACGCCGTGCCGCAGGACGAGCCCAGGCCCGAGCACGAGCACAATACCCTTGCCATCGAGGAGACGATAATGAACTTTATTTCGCAGGGCAAGACGCAGGAGTTTGAAAACTGGGTAAAGGAAGTCATGCCCTCGGTAAACGGCGGAAAGCTGGCGCGCGAACAGCTGCGTCATGTTAAAAACACGGCGATAGTCACCATTACCCTTGCGGCAAGGGCGGCGATAAGGGGCGGCATGGACGTGAACGACGCGCTGGCGCTGAGTGACGAGTACATTCAAAAGTGCGAACTGATGAACAACCCGATAATGATATCCAACATGCAATACGCCATGCTGCGCGACTACTGCGGCAGAGTGGAGAAGATACGGCAGGGCGCCAACCCCTCTAAACTGGTGATAGCCGTTACGAATTACATTCAGCACCACATCTCCGAGCCGATAACCACCGAACAGATAGCCGAGCACCTTTTTTTGAGCCGCACGAGGCTTTCGGCAAACTTTAAGGAGCAGGCGGGCGTCAACCTTTCGCAGTTCATTCAGCAGCAGAAGCTCGACGAGGCAAAGAGGCTGCTGCGCTATACCGATAAGTCTGCGGTGGCGATAGCGGCGTTTTTAGGCTACGGCTCCTCCGCCCACTTCACCACGGTATTTAAAAAAGTTGTGGGCTGCACGCCCGCCGTATACCGCGAAAGGCATAGTGAAAACAAATGACGACGGAATTATTTGAAAGATCTGCTATTGCGCCGTTATGCCTATATTTTAAGGGTTGAAAATTTTTTAATTTAAGGTTATAATGTATATAATAATAATGTATATAATAAAAATGATATTGAGGATGGCGCATGAGTCAGGAGATACGAAACAGAATAGATTATACCGTTATGTGCATAAGCGAATTTTCGCAGCGGCACGCCATGCACCCGCAAAAAGCTTATAAATATTTGAAAGAGCATGGCGGCATGGCCTTTCTTAAAGATTGTTACGATGCCGAGCATCTGCTTTCGATAGAGGACGCCGTAGACGATTTGACCGCAGTTTGCTTAAAAAACGGAGGTAAGATCGCATGATTTTGTATCACGGTACAAACTCGGATATAGCTACTATCGACCTTTCAAAATGCGCGCCGTATAAGGACTTTGGCAAAGGCTTTTACACCACGGCAATATTTGAACAAGCCAAGGCAATGGCCATAAGAAAAAGCCGCATTTATGGCGGGCAACCATGCGTTATCTCATACGAAGCGCCGGACGGTTTGCTTGATATCAAAGAGTTGAACATAAAAAATTTCCCTTCGACCTCAAAGGAGTGGGCGGTTTTTATTATCAATAACCGCAACCGCGATTTTACCGACCTCTCTTCGCCCGAGTGCAATAACGACAATAAATATGATATAGTATTCGGGCCGGTTGCCGATGATACTTTGGCCACACTTATAAGGCAGTATCAGCGGGGATACATCGACAGCGAAATTTTATTGAGAGAAATGCAGTACGCCGCATCGTCCGACCAGTATTCCTTCCATTCCCAAAGAGCCGTAAATCTTTTAAAAAAGGCAGGCGTACAATGGATAAAATAAAATTTTTAACAGAATGCATCACTCAGGAAATCATTTCTTTTATTGTAGATGACAAAGATATCGACTATGATAAGGCGATAGATTGCTTTTACTCCTCGCAGACCTTTGAAAAATTAAACGACCCCGCCACGGGGTTGTATCTTGAAAGTTCTGCCTATGTGTATGAAATTTTTAAGAGCGAACTTGCAAACGGCGCGATCGTTCAAGAGGAACAATAATCCCCCCCCCTGCTGAATTATAATTAAGCATCATATCTGCAAACGGCGTTTGCATTGCAAACTAAAAATCCCCCTGCGGCGGAAATTATTTCCGCCGCAGGGGGATTATATTTTTACTTATTATATTATATGGTACAGACGCAGAGCGGCCGTTAAAGGCTCTGTGTGCCCTGCCCGCTCTCCTGCGCCATATTTTCGCGCGCGGTGGCGAGCATCAGCTTTATGCGGTTTTCCTGATTGACCTTTGTTGCCGAGGGATCGTAGTCGACGGCGACGATATTTTCGTGCTGATACAAATTTTTGAGCGTGCGTATTGCCCCCTTGCCGGCTATGTGGTTGGGCAGGCAGCCGAAGGGCTGGGCGCACACGATATTCTCGGTGCCCGTTTCGGCAAGGGCCGCCATTTCGGCGGGGATGAGCCAGCCTTCGCCCATCTTTACGCCCTGGTTGAGCACCTTATCGGCGCACTTTCTGAGGTGCTCGAAGTCGTGAATGGGCTCGAACGGGCTGCGTTTGAATATCTTTATTATATTCTTTTGCATGCCGTGCAGAATGGCATACAGAATTTTGTTTACCGTTATAAACAGGCTCTTTTTGCCGTACAGCCTGCCGTCGTTTATGTTGTTGACCACGCAATACAAAACATAGTCCATGAGCACGGGCACGACGGGCTCGCAGTCCTCCGAGAGAAGGAACTCCTCGAGATGGTTGTTGCCGAGGGCGGAATACTTTACATATATCTCGCCGACGATGCCCACCTTTATCTTTTTTATGTTTTTGCGCTTAACGGCGGCGAACATGCCGACGAGCTTTTTGGTTATGTGCTTATAGCGGTGGTAGCCGCCCTTTTCGAACTTTGAGGTGACGAAGTCCATGGCCGCGTCGCGCGCGGAATCGGCCGAGCCCGCCTCCTCCTCGTACGGCTTTACCTGGTTGTAGCACCACATTATGGTGTCGCCGTAGTAGATGGCAAACACCAGCTTTAACATCAGCTTTGCGCCTATGGGGAATGAGCTGTCTTTTTCCAGCCCCGAGAAGTTCAATGAGAGCACGGGCACCTGGGGAAACTCGGCCTTGAGCGCCTTGCGTATGAGCGGGATATAGTTTGAGGCGCGGCAGCCGCCGCCCGACTGGCTCATTAAAACGGCGGTGCGGTTTACGTCGTACTTGCCGCTCTTGAGCGCGTCGATATACTGCCCCACCGTGCACAGGCAGGGATAGCAGGTATCGTTGTGGACGTGCTTCAAGCCCTCGTCTATTACGGCGCGGGAATCGTTTTTGAGCACCTCGATATCGTACCCCTCCAGCCTGAGCAGGCGCTCGATGAGCGCAAAGTGCCAGGGCAGCATGTCGGGGATGAGTATTTTGTAGCTGTCTTTCATCCACGGCTGCCAGCGGGGGTAGTCGTCGCGGTAGTTGGTAGTATGCTTTTGCTCTTGCTGTTGTTTTTGCTTTTTCATAGTTAAATTTGCAATATATCTTGTGTGGAATATCTTTTTTTACTTAGCCGCCTGCCCGTTTTACCTGGCCGCCTGCCCGGCGCTGCGCTTTTTGCCCTCTTCTATCGCCGCGAGCATGCTCCTCAGCCTTATCTTTACGACGCCGAGGTTGTTTATTTCGTCTATCTTTATCTGCGTGTAGAGCTTGCCGTTCTTTTCGAGAATGGAGCGCACCTCGTCGCTGGTTATGGCGTCGAGGCCGCAGCCGAAGGATACGAGCTGGACGAGGTTTATATCGTCGTAGCGCGAGGCATAGTCGGCAGCGCGGTACAGCCTGGCGTGGTATGTCCACTGGTTGAGCACGTTTACGTTTACGAGGTCGGCCTCGTCGAATACCGAGTCCTCGGAGAGCACGGCGAGATTTAGCGAGGTGAGCAACTTGTTTATGCCGTGGTTTATTTCGTTATCGACATGGTAGGGGCGGCCGGCGAGAATTATTATCTGCTTGCCCTCTTCCCTTGCCTTTTTGATTATCTCCTGCCCCTTTGCGCGCACGTCGGCATGGTATTTGTTGAAGCGCGCAAAGCCCTCTTCCAATGCTGCCGCCGCCTCCTTGCGCTTTACCTTATAGGCGCCCAGCGCCGCGCACAGCTTTTTCACCGTGTTTTCGCGCTCGTTGAGGTCGATGTAGGGCATTATGAAGTTATCTTCGTTGAGGCGCTCGTTGTTGGCCTTTAAGAGCTCGGAGTAGTAGGCGACGACAGGGCAGTTGTAGTGATTTACAGAGTCGTGCTCGTCGAGGTTGTAGCTCTCGCAGGGCAGGAAGATGAAATCTACGCCCTTGTTTAAAAGGCTCTCTATGTGGCCGTGCATGAGTTTTGCGGGGTAGCAGGCAGTATCGGACGCGACGGTGTGCTGGCCCAAAAAGTAGAGCTCGCGCGAGGACTTATCGGAGAGCACCACCTCGAAGCCCAGACTTTCGAAGAAGCCCGCCCATATGGGGAGCTGCTCGTACATGCCGAGCTGGAGGGGAAGCCCCACCCTGCCGCGCTTGCCCGCCGTGCCGGCTATGCACTGAGGAAGGCGCTCCTGCTTGTATGAGTATATGTCGAGATCGGCGGAGGCGGGTTTGCGGCCTGCACCCCTCTCGCACTTGTTGCCGGAGATGTAGCGCGAGCCGTCGGCAAAGGTGATTATGTTTATGTTGCACTTTGAGGTGCAGCCGCGGCACACCGTGGACGCCGAGCGGTAAGAGAAGTTTTTGAGCTCCTCCTCCCCTATCGTGGTGGAGCTGCCCGTGCTCATCTCCTTGGCATACAGCGCAGCGCCGAAGGCGCCCATAAGCCCCGCGATGCCGGGGCGGATAACGTTTTTGCCCGTCTCCCTTTCAAAGGCGCGCAGCACGGCGTCGTTTAAGAAGGTGCCGCCCTGCACTACTATATTTTCGCCGAGGTCGTCGGCGCTGGCGGCGCGTATTACCTTGTAGATGGCGTTTTTTACTATGGATATCGAGAGCCCCGCCGAGATGTCCTCTACCGACGAACCCTCCTTTTGCGCCTGCTTTACGGCGCTGTTCATGAACACCGTGCAGCGCGAGCCGAGCTCTACGGGGTGCTTTGCAAACAGGCCGAGCTGGGAGAACTTGTCTATCTCCATGCCCATGGCGCGGGCGAACGTCTGAATGAAGGAGCCGCAGCCCGAGGAGCACGCCTCGTTGAGCATTATCGAATCTATCGCGCGGTTTTTGATTTTGAAGCACTTTATGTCCTGCCCGCCGATATCTATTATGAAGTCGACGTTGGGGTTGAAGTGCAGCGCCGCCTTAAAGTGCGCAACCGTTTCAACTATGCCGAAGTCGGCCTTTATGGCGGCCTTTATGAGGTCCTCGCCGTAGCCCGTCACGGCGCTGCCGACTATCTTTATCCTGCCCTCTGCGAGCTTGTATATCTCGCCGAGCTTTTCAACTATTATATCCACCGGCTGGCCGTTGTTCGACTGGTAGTGCGAATAGAGTATGCGGCAGTCGGGGGTGATGAGTATGAGTTTGGTGGTCGTGGAGCCGCTGTCTATGCCGAGGTACGCCTCGCCCGAGTAGGTTGCTATGTCGGCAAAGGTGAGGTCGGTGGCGCGGTGGCGCTTTACGAAGGCGGCATACTCCTCCTTGTCTTTAAAGAGGGGTTCGCCCGTTATTACCTCGTCGCTGCCCTCGGCGTGCTCTATGCGGGAGATTATCTCATCTACGGGCATGGGCTTTACGCCGACAGAATGGAGCGCGGCACCTATCGACATGAAGCAGGGCGCGTCGTCGGGGAATACGGCGTTTTCTTCGGAGAGCTTGAGGGTGCGCACGAAGGCGCGGCGCAGGCCCTTTAAGAAGTAGAGCGGGCCGCCCAAAAAGAGCACCTTACCCTTTATGCGCCTGCCCTGCGCGAGGCCGGAGACCGTCTGGTCGACGACCGCCTGGAATATGGAGGCAGAGATATCCTCTTTGCGCGCGCCCTGATTGATGAGCGGCTGGATATCCGACTTTGCAAATACGCCGCAGCGCGAGGCTATGGGGTATATCTTTTCGGCGCGGAGGGCATACTCGTCCATCTCCTGCACGGTGATGTTTAAAAGCGTTGCCATCTGGTCGATGAAGGCGCCCGTGCCGCCCGCACAGCTGCCGTTCATGCGCTGCTCGGTGCCGCCCGTGATGAATATTATTTTGGCGTCTTCGCCGCCCAGCTCGATGGCCGCGTCGGCATCGGGGTAGAACTTGCGTATGGCGACAAAGGCCGCCTGCACCTCCTGCACGAAGTTGATGCCGCTGCGCTGCGAGAGACCGAGGCCGGCGCTGCCCGTGATGGACGCGCAGAAGTCGCCGCCGAACTGCTCCTTTATTTTATTGAGTTCCTTTAAAACAGTTTCGCGCACCTGCGCAAAATGACGCTCGTAAGAGCGGTATAAAATTTTGCCGTCGTCGACTACGGTGACTTTTACCGTGGTGGAGCCGACGTCTATTCCCATAAGTTTAGCCATAGTACCTGCCGTTGTGCCGCAAAGTGGCGGCACTCCGCCCGCGCGTTTTGATATGCGGGCAGGGATGTATTATTTCATTGTGCATTATAACACAGCGCCGCATATTTTACAAATTTATGCGCAGTCAATTACTGTTAAAATTTTATGATTTTTTTAAATGTATATAAAAAACGACTGCAAAAGGGCAAAGAGGCCCGCGGGGCGCGGCCAAATTGCCGCGCCCCGCGGGCGATAAGGTTTTTTGTCGGCAAGGAATTGCTTATTCTTTGCCTGCATTGTTTTTACAATCGCCGCAGCCGCAACAATTGCGTGAGCAGGAGGCGCAGCGCTTTAAATACTTATCGCGCGTGGCCATGCCGCCGCGGATGTGGCGCTCTGACAGGTTTTTATCGAGCACGCGGCGCACGCCGGCATACAGCGCCCCGTCGACGTCTTTGAGCCGCTCGGAGACATCTTTATGCACGGTGGACTTGCTTATGCCGAAGTGGTTTGCGCAGGCGCGCACGGTGGCGCCCGTGCCTATTATGTACTCGGCCTCGCGCACGGTCCGCTCGGCTATGTATTCCCATTCATAATTTTCAGACATATCATCTCCCCCGACGGAGGCCGCGACATTGCGATGCCGCCGTCATGGTATATATAATATGCCGAAATATGTAATTTAATGCCGAGGCGCGGCGATAGGCCGCGCTTATGTAATGGCGCAATAAGGGCGCAGTAAAGGCGGAGCGCCATGCATTTTAAAGCGCCCCGCCCGTTGAATTTACATATGTTTTGAAGTAAGGCTCCGCCGCGCCTGCCGGCAGGCAGCGCCCGAAAGACATGGTAAAGTTACTACGATACCGCCTCTACCTTTACGACTATCTTTGCCGAGACGCCCTCAAACAGCTTGAGCTCGACGTCGTACGAGCCGGCCTCGCGCAAAGGCGAGGAGAGCGATATCTTCTTTTTATCCACTGTGTAGCCGCCCTCGGCGAGCGCCGCGGCCACGTCGGCGGCGGTGACCGAGCCGAACAATCTGCCGCCCGTGCCCGCCTTTACCTTTATCGTGAACGCCTTGCCCTTGAGTTCGGCGGCAAGCTCCCTTGCGGCCTTTAAGTCCTCCGCCCTGTGGAAGTCGGCGGCGGCCTTCTTCTGGGCGATGTTGTTTATCTTTTCGGCGGTGGCCACCTCTGCATAGCCGCCCTTTATGAGGTAGTTGCGGGCGTAGCTATCGGATACGTCTACAACGTCGCCCTTTTTGCCCTGTCCCTTTACGTCTTTTAAAAGTATTACGCGCATATTTTTTGCTCCTTTATAGAGTTATTTTTTGTTTTTTAACCGCAATGCGGCACGCTGCTGCAAATGCACCGCCTTTGCGACCCTTGTTTATAAATATTATAACATTTTGGGCGGTTTTGTCAATACCCGCGCCAAAAAGCGCGCCGAATAATGCGCACAAACTTGCACAAAATATATCGCAGGAGGTATTTTTATGAACGACATGATAAATCACGGCGTCGCCTGCGACGTAAGGAACTGCAAGTATAATTCCGAGGGCGTAAACTGCACACTCAACAAGATACAGGTGGGCTGCGGCAACGAACAGTGCACCTGCTGCGAGAGCTTTGTTGAAAAGCACTATTGAGCGGCCGAGATATGTATTATGCCACGCATAGTACTTTGAATTTCCGGTAAAAGCGGGGCGCCGCGCGGCAAAATTTGCCGCGCGGCGCCCTCTATTTTATATAATTATCTCTTTTGAAAGCTGCCGCATGCAGCGATAAAATCGATACATGGTCTGATGAAACGCGCATTTGCAGCTTGTGCCGCCATAAATGTGCGTCACTTATTGAAGCTGTCTTTTAAGGAAACTATCTCCGAGAGGACGAGCCTGCCATCCTCCGTGCACTTTTTGTAGTAGCCCGCGCGCATGAGCTGGAAGGGCTTGTCTTCGGGCGACTCGGCAAGGTAGGGCTCGGCATAGCCGCGGAAGATGTGCTCGCTGTTGTAGTTGAGGCGCTCGGCATAGTCCTGGTCGGGGTACTTTTCGTCGGTGAGCAGCTGCTCGTACTGCCTGAACTCGGCGGGGACGCCGTACTTTGCGTCCACCCACTGAATGACGCCCTTCGCCTTTACCGCGCAGGGCATATCCGAGCCGCTGCGGCTCTCGGGGAAGTAGGTGCACTTGAGTTCGGTGACGTTGCCGCTCTCATCGGTTACCGCCTCGTCGCAGCGGACGATGTACGCGCCCTTGAGGCGGACGGTGCCGCCGACGGTGAGGCGCTTATACTTGGGCGGGGGAACGAGGGCGAAGTCGTCGCGCTCGATATACACGCTGCCCGTGAACTTTATCTTTCTTGCGCCCGTTTCGGGGTGAAGGGGGTTGATGTCGAATGACAGCTCCTCCTCCCCCTCATAGTTGGTTATGGTGAGCTTTACGGGATCGATGACCGCCATGGCGCGCTCTGCATTTTCGTTGAGGTCGTCGCGGATGAAACTGTCGAGCTGGGCGGAACTTACTACGGCGTACGCCTTGGCGACGCCCACGCTCTCGACGAATTTTTTGAGCGCCTCGGGGGGTACGCCCCTGTTTTTAAGTCCCGCAAGGGTGGGCATGCGGGGGTCGTCCCAGCCGCGCACCACGCCCTCGTCGACGAGCTTCTTTAAGTAGCGCTTAGACATGAGCGTGTTGGTTATATTCAGCCTTGCGAACTCTATCTGGCGGGGTACGGGGGCGGGGAAGCCCGCCTTTTCAATCACCCACTCGTAAAGCGGGCGGTGATTTTCGAACTCGAGCGAGCACAGCGAATGAGTTATGCCCTCTATCGCGTCGGAGATGGGGTGAGCGAAGTCGTACATGGGATAGATGCACCACTTATCGCCCTGGCGGTAGTGCGGCACATGCGCTATGCGGTAGATTACGGGGTCGCGCATGTTTATGTTGGGCGACGACATATCTATCTTTGCGCGCAGCACCTTTGCGCCGTCGGGATATTTGCCCGCGCGCATCTCGCGGAAGAGGCGCAGATTCTCCTCTACGCTTCTGTTACGGTAGGGCGAGGGCGTGCCAGGCTCGGTGAGCGTGCCGCGCGTGGCCGTTATCTCCTCGGCGGAGAGGTCGCACACATACGCGTTGCCATCCATGATATACTTTTCGGCGATCTCATACAGCTTTTCGTAGTAGTCGGAGGCGAACAGCAGCCTGTCGTATTTTAGCCCCAGCCACTCGAGCGACTTTACTATGGCGTTTACATACTCATAGTCCTCTTTGGCGGGGTTGGTATCGTCCATGCGCAGGTTTATTTCGCCGTGATACTTTTCCTTTACGCCGAAGTTTATCGAGAGCGCCTTTAAGTGGCCGATGTGAAGGTAGCCGTTGGGCTCGGGCGGGAAGCGCACCTTTATTTTGTTGCCGACGGGCTCGAACTTGCCCGCGGCGAGCTCTTCGTTGATGATCTGCTCGATAAAGTTCGACGCTTCGGGGAGAGTTAAATTTTTGTTTTCTGACATATATTTAGTCCTTTGAAACTTTTAGTTCAAATTTTGGGAGAGGCGCGCCGGTAAATAAAATCTTCACCGCAGCAAAACGTCCATAAAAACTTCAGAGAAGCAAGCAGAGCGCGGCGCGCGAGGAAAACTTGAGGGAGTTTACTAAAGCGTAAATGACCGAAAGTTGCCGCAGCGCAACAAAGCTATGCGACGCTTATATGAAGTTTAGCGGCGCGCCACCGCACAGCCCGTTTATAGCGGCCTTGGAGAAGCGAGCAAGACAAGGCGTGTGCGGAAGGTTTGAGGGAGCGTACACAGACGTACGTGACCGAAAACACCCGTAAACACAACGCAGTATTGCGAAGCTTATACAAGGACGAGCGGCGCAACTAAGTCTTACGACAACCCCACTATGTTGCCCAAATCATCAATATCAATCTTCTCCGCGGCGGGGACTTTGCCGAGGCCGGGCATGAGGTTGATATCGCCGGCGACGGCCACTATGAAGTTGGCGCCGCCCTTATAGATGACGTCGCGCACGAATATTTTAAAGCCCGTGGGGCGGGCGAGTTTTTTGGCGTCGTCGGAGAGGGAATACTGCGTTTTGGCTATTATTACGGGCAGGCCCTTAATGCCCTTGCCCTCGATATCGGCTATCTTTGCCTCGGCTTCGGGCGAGTATTCGGCGCCGTCGCCGCCGTATACCTTGGTCACTATATCGTTTATCTTGGTCTTTATATCTTCGTTCAAATCGTATGCAAAGGTGAGGTTTGAAGGCTTATCGCACGCCCAGACCACCTTTTCGGCAAGCGCCTTGCCGCCCTCGCCGCCCTTTAAGAATACGTCGGTGAACACTGCCGTGGCGCCCGCCTCCTCGCACGCGGAGATGACGGTCTCGATTTCGGCGGGGGTATCGGTGGCAAACCTGTTCATCGCAACGATGACGGGCTTGGAATACACCTTTTTCATATTTTCGACGTGCTTTAAAAGGTTTGGAAGGCCTGCCTTTAAGGCCTGCAAGTTCTCTTCGGAGAGGTTGTTTTTATCGGCTCCGCCGTGCAGCTTTAACGCCTTTACGGTGGCCACCACCACTATGCAGTTGGGCTGTATGCCCGCCACCCTGCACTTTGTATCCAAAAACTTTTCGGCGCCGAGGTCTGCACCGAAGCCCGCCTCGGTAACGGCGTAGTCGGCAAGCGTCATGGCCGTGTAAGTCGCGCGGATGGAGTTGCAACCGTGCGCTATGTTTGCAAAGGGGCCGCCGTGCACTATCGCGGGGGTGCCCTCTAAAGTCTGCACGAGGTTGGGCTTTATTGCGTCCTTTAAGAGCGTTGCCATTGCGCCCGCGACGTGAAGGTCGCGCGCGTAAACAAAGTTGCCATCTTCATCCTCGCCGACTACTATATTTTCAAGCCTGCGCTTTAAATCGGCAAGGTCGGTGGCAAGGCATAAAATGGCCATTACCTCCGACGCGGCGGTGATATCGAAGTGCTCCTTTCGCGTATAGCTCTGGCAGCCCTTCATTTTGCCCGCCTCGCAGGAGATGGTGAGGTCGCGCAGCGCCCTGTCGTTCATGTCCATGCAGCGGTGGAAATACACTTCCTTTATTTTAAGCACGTTGCCGCGGAAGATGTGGTTATCTATAACGGCGCACAGAAGGTTGTTTGCCGAGGTTATGGCGTGAAGGTCGCCCGTGAAGTGCAGATTTATATCTGCCATGGGCACCACCTGAGCGTAGCCGCCGCCTGCCGCCCCTCCCTTTATGCCGAACACGGGGCCCAGAGAGGGCTCGCGCAGGGCAAGGCACACCTTTTTGCCGAGCTTTGCGATGCCGTCGGCAAGGCCGATAGACACGGTAGTTTTACCCTCGCCGCTGGCGGTGGGGTTTATTGAAGTCACCAGAATGAGCTTTGACTTGGGATTTACCTCTTTTAAGTTTATCTTGGCCTTGTAGCGGCCGTAGAGCTCGAGGTCGTCCTCTTTAAGGCCGAGTTTGGCGGCTATGCGGGTTATGGGCTGCATGCGGCAGCTTTCGGCAATTTCGATATCGGATAACATTACGCACCTTGACTTTTGTTTTTAATAAATCGATTATAGCACAAAGAGCGGCGCAAAGTACATAGTTTATTGCAAGTTTTTTTAAAAAGAGGAGGTAATTTTTTAAAAGCGGGGCAAAAAAATTTGCCGCAAATCAAAATGGCGCGCAAAAGCACAATAAAAGGCGCAAATGCTTGACTTGCACGGGCTTTTTTACTAAAATTTATTTATCTGTTGACATGGCGGCGCACGCCGCCGAAAATAGAGCGGGAAGATATATCTGCCCGCCGCACAAAGTTGAAATAAAAAACTTTACATTATTATATATAGGAGATGAGCAATTTATGGCGGATAAGAAGAGAGCCGTAACGCAGGAAAAACTTGTGGCGCTGTGCAAGAACAGAGGCTTCATTTTCCCCGGCAGCGAGATATACGGCGGACTTGCCAACACCTGGGACTACGGCCCCCTCGGCGTGGAACTCAAGAACAACATAAAGAGAGCCTGGTGGAAAAAGTTTGTGCAGGAGAACGTGCACAATACCGGGCTCGACAGCGCGATACTCATGAACCCGCGCACATGGAAGGCCTCGGGGCACATCGGCGGCTTCTCCGATCCCCTTATGGACTGCAAGAACTGCAAAACGAGGCACAGAGCCGACAACCTTATAGAGGACTACTGCAAAAAGCACAATTTGGACGTTAAGGTGGAGGCCATGGACAACGACGCCATGGAGACCTTTATTGCCGAGCACAAGATAGTTTGCCCTGTTTGCGGCAAGAGCGACTTTACCCCCATAAGAAAGTTCAACCTGATGTTCAAGACCTTCCAGGGCGTTACCGAGGACTCGGTGAACACCGTTTACCTCCGCCCCGAGACGGCGCAGGGCATTTTTGTTGACTTTAAGAACGTGCAGCGCTCCACCCGCATGCGCGTGCCCTTCGGCATCGGCCAGATAGGCAAATCATTCCGCAACGAGATAACGCCCGGCAACTTTATTTTCCGCGTGCGCGAATTCGAGCAGATGGAGCTTGAATTTTTCTGCAAGCCCGGCACCGATTTGGAGTGGTTTAACTATTGGAAGGACTATTGCCACAACTGGCTGCTTTCGATAGGCCTCAAGGACGAGAACATAAAGCTGCGCGACCACTCGCCCGAGGAGCTTTGCTTCTACTCTAAGGCGACGACCGACTTTGAATATAACTTTGCCTTCGGCTGGGGCGAGCTTTGGGGCGTTGCCGACAGGACTGACTACGATTTGACCCAGCACCAGAACGAGAGCGGCGAGAGCATGGAATATACCGACCCCGCCACGGGCGAGAAGTATATACCCTATGTTATAGAGCCGTCGCTCGGCGTTGAGAGGACGGTGCTCGCCGTGCTCACCGACGCATACGACGAGCAGGTTTTGGACGAGGCCAAGAACGACGTGCGCACCGTGCTGCACCTGCACCCCTTCCTTGCGCCCTATAAGGCGGCCGTGCTCCCCCTGCAGAAGAACCTTGCCGACAAGGCGCAGGAACTGTATGCCGAGCTTGCAAAGAGCTTTTCGGTTACATACGACGTGACCGGCTCGATAGGCAAGAGGTATCGCCGCCAGGACGAGATAGGCACGCCCTGCTGCATAACGGTAGACTTCCAGACGCTGGAAGACAATACCGTGACCGTGCGCGATCGCGACAGCATGGAGCAGATTAGGATAAACATCGACGAGCTGGAGGGCTACCTTACAAAGCTGACGAAATTTTAAGTTTGGGTCCGCCTACGGGCGGACGCTCCCCCTGCCATTTCGACCGTAAGGAGTGAAGTGAGTGAAGCGAAGAAATTTCAACGTCCTACGCAATTGTTTTATTGAGATTTCTTCACACGGGCTACGCCCTTGGTCAAAACAACAAAGAAGAACAGCAAATAAAGTTATACAAATAGAAAGCCGCGGGCGTGTGCAATGCGCACGCCCGCGGCTTTCTATTTTTTTGTAAAAAATGCGTATTGTTTACGGTATATGCCGTACTGTACATTATCGTCCGCAGCCGAGGCTTTGACCTGAATCAGATTGCCGTCCCTGATGACAAAACTGTAAACGTCGTCGCCCCTCGCACCGATTTTTCCGACGGAATAGAACACAGCCGTACTGCCGCTTGCAAAAGTGAGTGTAACCCTCGTCCACAAGTAACGCCCCTCTTGCACGGCAGGAATTGCCGACGACCACGCGCCCGTCGGCGCGGACGTCCCGCTCGTTCCCTCTTGATACTCAACCGTTGTTTCGGTGATCCTGTTGTTTTCGGCGGTCTCCGCCGCTTCTTTCGCTGCGCCTGCGGTTTCTTTTGTTTCGCTTATATCCAACGCAAAGGCATTGACGATGCCGTGCCTCCTTTACGCCGATTTCTGCGCATTTGCGAGATAATCTCTGATAAGCTGCCTTACGAGGGTGCTCATCGAAAGCTCTTTCTCTGCGGCGAGCTTTTTCAGTTCCTCGTGGGTAGCAGGCGAAAGACACACTCCGAGATAAACCACGTCTTTCTTCTTGCCCATAAGCAATACCTCCGTAAAACAAAAAAATAGGTCTGCCAAGTTAAGGCAGACCTACTATCAAGCCGTTTTATGAGGGATAAAAAAATAGGCTTGCCTCAACTCGCAAACCTATTGTAGAATAACAAATATATTAAATATACATATTGACAATCAAAATATATGTGATATAATAATTACAAAAGTATACAAATTTTATTATTTAATATAAAATTGTATATATAATACAATAAAAAATGTAAGAGGCTATACCAATGCAGTACTACATATATCATTCTTGTAAAACATTAAATTTAACTTCTATAATGACAGGAGTATTATATGAATAAAATAACTACATTTTTAGCTTTGGCACTAACAATGCTCGTCATCTGTTTTATAGGGTGCAGCAACAAATACAATGCAACACTAATAAGCAATGCCGACGATATAATTAGACCGAATTTTCTTGAACAGAACAGGGTATCGGGAGCATTTTACCTGAATTCTGACTATAAAGAAGGCATCGATTCCCCTGATGAGCGCTATATTTTTGACGAAAGTTCGCCTGAAAGCAGAACTTTTATAATCAAAGAAAAAAGCCAATTCAACGAAATATTTGACGAGGATAAATTTTCGATAGATTTGACCGACAAAATGGCGATTCTGTATATTTTTGCAGATGTATACGGCACCAGAGATTATAAACTTTCCGGCATAGAAAAAACAGCAGACCGGCTTGAAATTTGTTGCAATCTTGAATACAGTGCAGCCGACGACGCCACAATGCCATTCAGACGATGTTTTGTGATTATAATGGACAAAATTAATATTGATAGCGCAATATTTATAAATCAACAATAGGAGTTTGAAATATGAAGAAGAAATTTAAGACTTTATATGTACTAAATATAGTAATTATTATTTTTTTATTGATTCTGTTTAATACCTCATTCTACTACCCCGCAAAAACTAATTTGTCATCAGTTGATAATAAACAAGATATAAATTATATAACCGTTAATACCGACGACATTAAAAACATAAATACTATTACAGAACAAAATAAAAATATCAATGAAATTAATAATTACACTAAACTGAGCAATAATTTTATTAAACCCGCATTTCCAAACAAAGAAATTGCTTCATGCGAAAATCTATATAATTTAGATGGTAGCGCAGATTTTATTTATATTAAATTTGAAAACGCAGGTTATGCTATTTATTCCAAACAAACTATGGAATTGATGGAATATAGTATGAACAGTAATCTTCCTTATAAATCTAATGAAATTAAATATTATGCAGGACCTTCAAATTATCTTTACAAATTAAATAATAAATTTTATAATGTTCTAACAAATAAGCAACTTAAAGTTACAACACAAGAAACTGAAACCATCGCTCAGCAAATAGAGCAAGCAACTGTAAATCAGCAAGCACAATCATATTCAATCACTTCTTACGAAAACAGCACCTTAACTCAAAATGACGATAACAATGAGATTAAGTCGGCACCTGACATTAATACCGATGACTTAATAGCCGCCTCTACAATATCTGGTCGTTTAATTGAAAACTACAAGTATTTTTTAGCTAATCCTACGCATGGAGACAATTTTGCAGGCGAAGTATATGGTAATGGCAACACTGGCACATGCGGTCCAATATCAGCACAGTTGCTTCTTAGTTTTAACAATTACTATAATGATAGACGACTTATTACTAATAAATTCTTAAATGGCTATAACGATATAAAAAATGCAGTTACAGAACCAGAAAAAAACCCGAATTATTGTACCGACCCATCATTAATGAATCAATGGACAACAGGAACGAGAAGTGAGCCTACCGGTAAAAATAGTTTTTATAACGAAATGATTACAAGAATAATGAGTCCAAATTCTAGTGGTTCTACTATTAACGAGGTCACTAGCGGCATAATGTCATATCTAAATGACACTATTGGTGCAGGAGAGTATGGTTTAACAAAAGATGAACAGCAATGGGCATTTGGATATTCACCAATAAATTCTTATTTTATAAAAGAGAGTTTAAACGAAGGCAGACCTTTAATAATTAGCATGAATTCGCATTTAGGAGCAATAAATCACGATGTCGTTGCCTATGGATATCAAGATTATACATACCCAAACGGTGAAGGCTCTTATGAAGGATTTGTAGTACACTTCGGTTGGTCGCAAGCAAGCAATGCATGTATTTGGGTAAACTCTGCATGGTGTGACGCTTATATAACTTTAAAGTTATTCCATACACATGATTGTGAAATAGTAGGAAATATTGAAAACACAAACAAAACAGAGTACAGGTGCACATCATGTGGTTATAGGTCAGATGCCAATCCATATAGTAGCTATATACTTATCGACAATCTAGGAAAAAATGGAAACAACTGGAATATCAAAATAGAGAATCCATTTAACTATGGCATAACTGTTTATTATAATAAGAAAATGTGTTTTTCTGGAGACGCTGGAAAATGGTTAGGACTTAAAGATATTGAAGCTTTTTATCTACCCGCAAAAAATTCAACAACAAAATTGATTTCCGAAAATTTTTTAGCAACTTCTATTGCTGTAAGCCATATAAGTAAAGGCATAAGATTTATAACCTATGGATATAATTTAACACAAAATGGCGATATGGATATACATTATAACATTGTTGATGTATAAGATATGCTAAAATTATTCATAAACAACTTATAGTGTAGTTGTTTAAAGCCGAAACGGGCGGAATATCTGCCTGTTTCGGCTTATTTTAAATAATTTATTCAGTTTTCATCCTCGTCGAGATAGGACTTGACAATACTCTTCCCCAGCTTTTTGCCTATGCGCATAAGGCGCGACTTTATCGTGCGGCGGGGCTTCTTTTCAGGCTCTTCGAGCCTGTCCTCAAGTTCCATGGATTTTGTGGGGTTGTGGTTTACATAGCCGCACTCCTCGGCATACTCGAACACGCGCTTGAATATGCCCTCGCCTATCTCTTTGAGCTCGGCGGGAAGGGCGTCGACTGTGGTATATATCAGCTTTGCGTCTATCGAAGTTATGTACCTTTTGCCGAGCGCGGGAATGAGGTGGCTATCTATGCACCTGTTTATGTCGTCGACATACCTGGGCGAGATCTTGCTGGTGGAATGTAAGGTTTCGGCGCCGCCGCGGACGAGCTCGTACCACTCCAGGAGCACCACCGAAAAGCGCGTTTTGCCCTTTGCGGGCGACACCGCCCAGCGCGCCAGGTTGGTGAAGCCGCCGAACACGAGCGGAATGGCCTGAATTACTATTATTATCACCGAAACTATGACAAGCACCGTTTCGAGAGCGACATGCAGCGTGCCTGTGGCCTCGCCCGAACCTATCGTAAGGGCGGCTATCGCCATGGCTATGGAGATTATGCGTATGCACAGGCGGAAAATTTTGAGCGCCCTGTTGTACTTTTTTACCGTCTGAGTGTTGGCGTCGCCCGCAAATGCCGAGACGAGTATGAGCAGCACGACGAACACGGCGTATATGCCGAGCATGACGTACAGCGCAATCTCCAGCCCGAGGGAGATTATTTTGCCCGTGAGTATGGAATACACCGCATAGCCCGTGTATATCATGGTGAACACGAGGCTGCATATCAGCGAAAAAAGATTGAGCCTGCGCGCTATGACGGCGCGGTTGGAATATATATTTTTGAAGAAACAGCGGAGGTCGAACACGTCCTTGGCGAGGGTGAACGTCTCTTCGGCGGAGATGGTGTGGCGCACGGTGCGCTCCTTCTCCTGCTGCTCGGGCGCTTCGGCCTGTTTTTGATTTTTATCCATGGTAATTCCCCGTGCCGCGGGGTGCGGCGGTCGATTTCTCTTGCCGCGGCGG
Source organism: uncultured Clostridia bacterium (assembly GCA_944330115.1). Classification (GTDB taxonomy): domain Bacteria; phylum Bacillota; class Clostridia; order Christensenellales; family Borkfalkiaceae; genus Coproplasma. The sequence continues at coordinate 11,187 of CALVIN010000002.1, read as the reverse complement.
GCGGCGTTGAGTTTGCGTAGTTTTTTAATATTTAAATGAGCTTGTCGTACTCGGCGTACAGCTCCTCCTGCTCGCGCTTCAACTCGTCGAGCCGCCTGCACAGCCTCTCCACCTCGCGGTAGTCGGCCGTTACGGCAGGGTCGGCAAGTTTTGCCGATATCTCCGCCTCCTCCCCTTCGTTTTGTGAGATGGCGGCCTCTATCCTCTTTATGCGCTCCTTTTGGGCGGCCTCGGCGGCGCGCTCCTTTTTGGAGCGGTAGCCCTCCCGCTTTTTTTCGAGGTACTCGGCCTCGGCTGCGGCGGCAGCAACCTGCTCGCGCTCGGCGGCAAGCTTTTTCTTCTCCTCGCGGAAGGCCTCGTAGCCGCCGTTTACGAAGTTTAATTTGCCGTCCTCTATCTCGGCGACGCAGTCGGCAAGGGCGGAGATGAAGTAGCGGTCGTGGCTTACAAATATCACCGTGCCAGCAAACTCTTTGAGTGCGCGCTCTAAACTTTCGCGCGCGGGGAGGTCGAGATGGTTGGTGGGCTCGTCCAACAAGAGCACGTTGCCCTCCTCCGCCTCCAACACGCACAGCGCGAGCTTTGCGCGCTCGCCGCCCGAGAGTTCGCGCACCTTTTTATACATATCCTCGGCAGACAGCCCGCACTGCGCCAAAAGGGAGCGCACCTCCGTCTGCGAGGACGTGACGTGCCTCTCCCACAGTTCGGCGAGCACGGTGTTTTCGGCATTTAAATTTAAATTCTCCTGATCGTAGTAGGCTATGCGCACGAACCTGCCGATGAGGCAGTTTATGTTGCCGCCGCCCGCAATGAGCTTTAACAGCGTGGACTTGCCCGTGCCGTTTTCGCCCACTATCGCCAGCTTTTTGCCGCGCGTGAGCTGCAGATTGCCGCCCGAAAACAGCCTTTTGCCGCCGACTTCCAAATTTAAGTCCCTTATATCGAGCACGAGCTCGCCGGTGTTTACGGGGAATACGAACTTGAAGCGCGGGGGCGCGGGCGGCGTGTAGGGCTTTTGCAGTATCTCCATGCGCTCGAGCTGCTTTACCCTGCTCTGCGCCGACTTTGCCGTGGTGGCGCGCACGATGTTGCGGTCGACATATTCCTGCAGTTTTGCGCGCTCCTCCTGCTGACGCTCGTACTCCTTTTGCTCCAATGCCAGCCTTTCGGCCTTTAAGATTTTATACTTCGAGTAGTTGCCGGGGTAGGAATACAGCCGCTTGTTCTCTACCTCGAGTATGCGCGAGGTGACGCGGTCTAAAAAATACCTGTCGTGCGAGACGACGAGCACGGCGCCCTTGAATGAGGAGAGGTAATCTTCCAGCCAGAAGAGCGTTTTTATATCGAGGTGGTTGGTGGGCTCGTCCAAGATGAGCAGGTCGGGCTCTTCCAACAGAAGGCGGGCGAGCTTTAACCTCGTCTTTTCGCCGCCCGACATGGTGGATATCTTCTGTTCGTACAGCCCCGCAAAGCCCATGCCGCCGAGCACCGTTTTTACGCGCACTTCGGCGTTGTAGCAATCGTGCGCGGCGATGAACTTTTCCAGCCCCTCGTACTTTGCCGAAAGCCTGCGGTATTCATCCGAGCCGTACTCCGCAAAAGAGAGCGCCTGCGAGAGCTCGGCAAGACGGGACACGGCGTCGAGCTGCGGCTTTACGGCAAGCAGCATTTCGGAATACACCGTGCCCTCGGCCTCGAGGCCGCCCGTCTGCTCCAAAAAGCCGAACGTGGCGCCGTTTTTTTTGCGCACTTCGCCGCTTTCGGCGGCAAGGCCGCCCGTGATGAGCTTTAAGAGCGTGGTTTTGCCGGCGCCGTTTTCGCCTATGAGACCTGCGCGCTCGCCCTCGTTTATCGTGAAGTTGATATCGGCGAGTATGGGATCGCCGATGTAGGAAAAGTTTACGTTTTCAAAAGTGATAAGCATAGCGTTATAAAATGCCCCTGCGGGCGGTGTTTTGCATAAGTTGCGCCCTTGCGGCGCCGTTATTTTGCCGCGCTTTGGCGGACACATTTTGCATGCCGCGATCAGGCGGCATTATCAGTAGTCCCACGAGGGGATAAAGGAGGTCTGCGCAGAAGTTCTGTCTTGCAGAAAGACGTTTTTGAGCCCCGCCTCCTCCACGGCGGCGAGCACCTTTTTATACTCGCGCGAGGTTATTTTGCGGCCGAGCTCGGGCAGAGAGCCTATGTCGCCGCACGGGGTGTATTGGCTCATTATACTGAAATAGGTGCCCTGCGGCAGGGTGGCCATAAATTTTACGGCGGCTATAGAGTCCTCCACGCCCATCGGCATGATGAGATGGCGCACTATGCAGCCCGAGAGCATCTTGCCGCTGCCGTCGAACGACGCCTCCTTTTGCGCCATGAAGCGTATGGCGGGCAGCGCGAACTCGGGATAGTCGGCGCGCGAGGTGTAGCGGGCGGAGCGCTCGGCGGTCATGAACTTTAAATCGGGCAGCCAGATATCTGTAAACTGCGAGGCGAGCTGCAAGCTCTCAATTTTTTCATAACCGTGGGAGTTATACACCACGGGAATGTGCGGGCGGTAGAGCGCCATTGCCTCGGCTATGTGAAAAAGATAGTGCGAGGGATTTACCAGATTTATGTTGTCGGCGCCCATATCCTCCAGCTCTTTGAAGATATCGGCAAGCTGATGCACGGTGATATCCTTGCCGCGCACGGCGCGCGAAACTTCAAAATTCTGGCAGAAGGTGCACTTTAACGGGCAGCCGCAGAAGAATATGCAGCCGCTGCCGTTGGCGTGCGAGATGGGCGGCTCTTCATAGGGGTGAAGATAGTATTTTGCGATTTTAAGCCCCTGGACCGAACAGTAGCCTGCGCGGGTTTCGCGGTCGGCTCCGCAGGATACGGGGCACTGAGTACAAGTCATGCCACCATTATATAATATTTGCTCAAAGATTGCAATTAAAGACGCGTTTTTATTTGACAGCGCGGGCGCGGGGGTGATATACTCTTTGCACGGCTGAAATGCCGGGCTCTTGCCCGCGCGTTTTATGCAGCCGACCTATTAAGAGTGTGCGAGGGAACGGCCCTGCGACCACACAGCAACCTGCCCGCCAAAAAGCTGCGGCAAGGTGCTAATGCCGTGCCGATGGGGTAAATATTTTTTGCAAAAATAGCTCCGCGGCAGGCGGGGCTTTTATTTTACCTATTTTTGCGCGGATAGATGGCAATACCTGCGCCGCAGGGCGGCGTATAATACACAAAAATGCGGCAGACGAGAGAAAAACGCGCGCAGAAGCGCGCAAATAGCGGCAAAACGCGCAAAAACTTAACTTTGTTAAAAAAATTTTTTACATAAAGGAAAGATATGAGAAAATTATTTACCAGCGAAAGCGTGACCGAAGGTCATCCCGACAAACTGTGCGACCAGATCTCCGACGGGATATTGGACGCCATACTCGCCAAAGACAACATGGCGCGCTGCGCCATTGAGTGCTGCGCGGCGTATAACCAGATACTTATAATGGGCGAAGTTACCACCGACGCCAAAATTAAATATAAGAAAGTTGCTCGCGACATAATGGCCAAAGTGGGCTATACATTCGGCAACTTCCGCGCAGACAACTGCAAGATAACGCTTGCCATTCACAGGCAGAGCCCCGACATCGCCATGGGCGTTGACAGCTCGCTTGAAAACCGCTCGGGCGGGGAGCTTGCCGACCTATTGGGCGCGGGCGACCAGGGCATGATGTTCGGCTATGCCTGCAACGAGACGGCCGAACTTATGCCGCTGAGCGCTCACCTTGCCAACAAGATGGCAAAGAGGCTGGCCGACGTGAGAAAGTGCGGGCTGCTGCCCTACCTCCGCCCCGACGGAAAGACGCAGGTGACGGTGGAATACGACGGAAAGCGCCCCGTGCGCGTTGACACCGTGGTAGTTTCAGCCCAGCACAACGAAAACGTGCACCAGGACATGCTTAAAAAGGACATAAAGAAGTATGTTATCGACAGCGTGATCCCCGCGGAGCTTTTGGACGAAAACACCAAGTATTATATCAACCCCACGGGCAGGTTTGAGATAGGCGGGCCCGAGGGCGACAGCGGCCTTACCGGCAGGAAGATAATCGTGGATACCTATGGCGGCAGGTGCGCGCACGGCGGCGGAGCTTTTTCGGGCAAGGACCCCACGAAAGTTGACCGCTCCTCGGCATACATGGCGAGATACGTGTGCAAAAACCTGGTGGCCGCGGGACTTGCCGACGAGGTTGAGCTGCAGGTGGCGTACGCAATAGGCGTATCCAAGCCCGTCTCTATATTTGTGGATACCTACGGCACGGGCAAGCTGCCCGACGGCGACATTGCCGACATAGTTTTAAAGGAGTTTGACCTCCGCCCCTACTCGGTGATCGAGACGCTCGACCTGCGCAGGCCGATATACTTGCAGACGGCGGCCTACGGGCACTTCGGCAAGCCCAATCTGCCTTGGGAGAGAGTTGACAGGGCGGAAGAGCTTAAAAAGTATCTGAGATAAGCGGCTGAAATTGAGCGGCGGCGCGGCGGCACGGCGGCTGTCTGTGTGCGGCCGCGGAGCGAGGCGTGTAGGCCATGTGCGGAGCGTATGGGCCGTGTGCGGAGCGTATAAGCCGTGTGCGGCCAAAGTACCGCCTTGCGGCGGGCGGCGAAAAGGGGATACGGGGAAAATTATGGGCACGGACATTAAAAAATTTGCCGAGAGGCTGAGGGACGTTATATTCCCCGAGGACCTCACCTGCGAGCTGTGCGACGCTGAGATTTTTGACGGCGGGCGGTTTTGTTTTAGGTGCGCGCCCACCGTTGAATTCAACGACGGCACGGTGTGCCCGGTGTGCGGACGAAGGACGGCGCGCCCCGAGATATGCATGGAGTGCAAGGCCGAGGCGCCGAGATACAAAAAGGGGACTTCGGTATTTGTGTATGCGGGCGGCGGCGCAAAGCTTATTTTAAAATTTAAAAACGGCGGCAGTTACCTTAAAAACTACCTGGGCGGGCTTATGGCCGAAAAGGCTGAAAAACTGCCGAGGTGCGACTGCGTAACCTATGTGCCTATAACAAAAAAGAGGCGGCGGGAGCGCGGCTATAACCAGGGCGAGCTGCTTGCCGAAGTTATTGGCGAAAGGCTGAATCTGCCCGTGGTGAAGGCGCTTGAAAAGAAGCGCGAAACGCCGCCGCAGAAGGGACTCGGCCGCGCGGACAGGCTTAAAAACCTTGCCGCCTGCTTTAAGATCTGCAACAGGGCGGCCGTAAAGGGCAAGTGCGTGCTGCTTGTAGACGACGTTCTTACAACGGGCGCGACTGCCGACGAGGTGTGCCGCGAACTGCTGATAGCGGGCGCGAGCGAAATTTATTTTGTGACCGCCGCGAGCGTGGAGTACGGAGCAGCCGAAGGCAAGACGGAGAATGCAAAAGCCGCGGAAAATAAATAGAAGTGATAATATATATGGAGGCAGCGGGGCGCAAATTTTGCGCCCCGCTGCCGTTTTATTTTTTGCTCCTGCCGCTCTGCCGTTTTGCTTGCTGCCTTGCGGCGGAGTGATTTTTTAAATGTTCTGCTTAAAATATTGAAAAAATGCCGCCATATTATGTTTTGCATAGTACTATGTGCGGCATTTTTATTGTATTTTGCCGCATTTTTGCGGCATACATGACATATTTTTGTTACTCTATGCCGAGCATGGTCTTGAACTCGGCCTCGTCGATTATCTTTACGCCCAGTTTTTTGGCCTTGTCGAGCTTGGAGCCCGCCTCCTCCCCCGCGAGCACGAGGGTGGTCTTTGCCGTGACCGACGACTGGCACACGCCGCCGTTGCGCTCGATGAGCTCCTGCGCCTGACTGCGCTTGTAGGTGGGCAGCGTGCCGGTGAGCACCACGAACTGCCCTGCAAATACTCCGCCCGCGGCGACTGCCTTTGCCTTGAAGGAGATAAAAACCAGCAGCCTTTCGAGTTCGGCGGTGTTTTCGGTGTCTGCAAACCACGAGACGATAGCCTCGGCGGTGATGTCGCCAATATTGTCGAGCTCGGTGAGCTGTTCCTTTGTGGCGGCGCGTAGGGACGCCATATCGCCGAAGCGCTTTGAAAGGTCGGCGGCAGCCACCTTGCCCACCCCCTCTATGCCGAGGGCATACACGAACTTTTCGAGCGTGACGGTGCGGCTCTTTTGAATTGAGTTGAGCAGGTTTTGCGCCTTTTTATCCTTGAAACCTTCGAGCGAGAGCAGCTGCTCCTTGGTGAGCGAATAGAGCTGCGAGGCGTTTACCAGCCCCACCTCGTCGTGGAGCTGCTCGGCAGTCTTTTCGGAAAAGCCCTCGATATCCATGGCGTCTTTGCTGGCATAGTGCGCAAGCTTTGCCACCACCCTGGGGCGGCAGAGGCGGTTGGGGCAGAACAGATTTGCGCCTGTCTCTGAAAGGGGCGAGCCGCAGAAGGGGCACACCACAGGCTTTTGCACATCGATGCTGCCCGCGGCGTGCTCTACCGTGCCTAAAATTTCGGGTATTACCTCGTTTGAGCGGCGGATGAGCACCTTACTGCCCTTTTTGACGTCTTTGCGCAGTATGTCGCCATAGTTGTTGAGCGTTGCCCTGCGCACGGTCACGCCCGCAAGGTCCACCGGCTCAAGCTCGGCGAGGGGCGTGAGTTTGCCCGTCCTGCCCACCTGCCAGCGCACCTCTTTTACTGTGGTGACGCACTCCTCCGCCTCGAATTTATAGGCTATCGCCCAGCGGGGGAACTTATCGGTGAAGCCCAGCACGCCGCGCTCGGCCACCGAATTGAGCTTTATTACGGCGCCGTCGGTGAGCACGTCGATGTTGCGCCTCTCCACCTCTATCTCATCTATCGCCGCCTTTACCTCGTCTTGGCTTTTGCACAGACGGTAGAAGGGAAATACCTTGAAGCCCTCCCTTTTGAGCCAGTTAAAGCACTCCTCCTGGGTGGCGGGCGCGCCGTCTTCGATATAGTTTATGTCGTAAAAATATATGTCGGGGCGGCGCTTTGCCGTGACGGCGGGGTCGAGGTTGCGTATTGCGCCCGCGGCGGCGTTGCGCGCGTTTTTCAAAGGCTCGGCAGCCGTCCTGTTATATTCATCGAGCACGCTGAGGCGTATTACGGCCTCGCCCTTCACCTCCACCGTGCCCTTGTATGAGATGGCGAGCGGGAAGGTCTTTATGGTGAGGCACTGGGCGGTGACGTCCTCGCCCACGGTGCCGTTGCCGCGCGTGGTCGCGCGCACGAAGTTGCCGCCCTCGTAAGTTAGGCACATGGTGAGGCCGTCGAACTTATACTCAACGGTAAATTCGGGGTTTGGCACCACCTTTTTTATGCGGTTGAAGAAGGCGTCAAGCTCCTCGTCCGACACAGCCTTATCGAGGCTGTATAGCCTTGCGATGTGCTCGTGACGGGAAAAGGCCTTTAACGGCTCGCCCCCGACGCGGCGGGTGGGACTGTTGGGCAGCACCACCCCGCTCTCCTCCTCCAACTTTTTGAGCTCGTCGTAGTATTTATCGTACTCGCTGTCTGGCACGGAGGGGTTGTCGAGCACGTAGTACTCGTGCGCCCACTTATTGAGTTTTTCGACAAGTTCGTTCATTCTGTCCATAGCTTTTACCAAATTATATAATGTATTTAAAACGGCGCATGCAGACAACTTGACGGGGCGCTCAGCCTATTATGGTGAGCGGGGCGAGCGAGGCCGAAAGTTCCTTTATGCCCTGGCCGTCGAAGGCGACGTTTATCACAGTGCCGCCGTTGCGCACCGCCACCACCGTGCCGTTGCCGAATTTGGCGTGGCGCACCTTTGTGCCCACCTTGTATTTGCCGCCCTGCTGCTGCGCCGCGGGCTTTGCACCGAACGCGCCGTAGCCCGAAAATGACTTTGCGGGGCTTGCGTAGCTTGCGGGGCGCTCGGCAAACTCCTCGTCGGAGGAATAGAGCGAGCGGGAATAGCCCCTGTCTTCCTCGGCGCTTTTGCCGTAGCCGCCCCCGTAACCTTCGCTTTTACCGTAAGCACCGTTGCCGTAGCCGCCCTTGCCGTAGAAGTCGCCCTCGTATCTTTTTCCGTAGCCGCTCTTGCCGTAGCCATAGCGGTTGCCCGCATACATGGGCGTATCCTTTATGCCGAGCTGGGCGGAAAGCTCCTTTAAGAAGCGGGAGGGCACGGTGCGCTCGCGGCGGCCGTATAAATTGCGCTCCTTGGCGCGGGTGAGATACAGCCTCTCCTTGGCGCGCGTTATGGCGACGTACATCAGCCTGCGCTCCTCCTCGAGCTCGCGCCCCTCGCTTTCGGCGCGGGAGGAGGGCATTATGCCGTCCTCCAGCCCCACCACGAACACGGCGCGGAATTCAAGGCCCTTTACCGCGTGAATGGTGGCGAGCGTTACATAGTTGCTCTCGTCCATCTCGTCGGTATCGGAATAGAGCGTCACCTGGCTCAAATACTCGCTGAGCGACGCCTCCGGGTTGAGGCGGGAGAAGTCGTCGACGGAGGCGATAAACTCCTCGATGTTGGCAAGGTCGTTTTCGTCTTCATACGCTTCTTTTAGGGAGGCCGCATTTATCACCTCGCGCACGAAGGTGTTCACCGGCGTCTCTAAAGAGGAGATGACGAGCGACTTTATCATAGAGCCGAAGGCCTTTAACTTGCCCTTGGCGCCCGAATTTACGGGAAGGAAGTCGCAGTCGAGTACGGCGTCGTACAGTGTGAGGCCGTTTTGCGAGGCATACTCCTCCATCGCCTCTATCGTACGCGAGCCTATGCCGCGGCGGGGCACGTTTATTATGCGCGCGAGCGCCTCGGAATCGTAGGGGTTGGCGATGAGACGGAGATATGCGAGCACGTCCTTTATCTCCTTGCGCTCGAAGAATTTGAGGCCGCCGAACACCTTGTAGGGAATGTTATATTTGTTGAACTCCTGCTCGAACGAGCGGGTGAGCGCGTTTATGCGCATGAGAATGGCGAAGTCGGAGAACTTATACCCCTGCGCAATGAGGTCGGAGATGGTGCGCGCGGCGAAGAGCGCCTCGGAGAGTTCGTCCTCGGCGGCAAAGTACTGCGGCTTTGCCCCGTCCTCCATGTCCGTCCACAGCGTCTTGCCGCGGCGGCCGGCGTTGTTCTTTATTATCTCGTTGGCAAGTTTAAGTATGCTGCCCGTGGAGCGGTAGTTGCGCTCGAGCTTATACACCTTGGCGCTCGGGAAGTCTTTGTCGAACTGCAGAATGTTCTCTATCTCGGCGCCGCGCCAGCCGTAGATAGACTGGTCGTCGTCGCCCACGCAGAAGAGGTTGCCGTGCACGCCCGTGAGCAGTTTTATTATGTCGTACTGCACGGCGTTGGTGTCCTGAAACTCGTCGACGAGCACATACTTGAACCTGTCCGAAAGGTACTGCCTGGCGTCGTCGTCAGAGCGCAGCAGGCGGCGGGTGTATAGGAGAAGGTCGTCGAAGTCGAGCGCGTTGTTCTCTTTGAGGTGCTGCTCGTACTGCCGGTACACGCGCATGCAGTCGTCGATGTTGCGCTCGTACTCATACTTGCGGGCGTACTGGTCGGGCTCGAGGCCGAGCATCTTGGCGTTGCCGACGTGGAATTTGCAGGTTTTAAGCAGCTTTTCGTCGTCGTAGTCGAGCTCTTTGAGGCACTTTTTTATTATATTTTTGCGCTCGGTGTCGCTGTATATCGAGAAATCGGGCTTTATGCCCGCCTCGGCGGTATACATGCGCAATATGCGCACGCACATAGAGTGTATGGTGCATATCCACATATCGGACACGTCGCCTATCTCCGTGCGCACCCTCTCCTTCATTTCGGAGGCCGCCTTGTTGGTGAAGGTTATGGCGAGCACCTGGCGGGGAGAGGCCAGCCCCTCGCGCAGTATGTAGGCAATGCGCGAGGTGAGAACGCGCGTTTTGCCGCTGCCCGCGCCCGCAAGCACGAGCACGGGGCCCTCGGTATCTTTCACCGGTTTTATTTGTTCTGAATTGAGTTTATCGAGTAATTCGTCCATCTGTACTATTATAGCACAGAGCGGCGCAAATTACAATTTATTGTGTACGCAAAGGAGGACGGCGGGCAAAATTTTTGCCCGCCGCTCCGTCATATGTATATTTTAAAATGCGCCGCGCCCTCTTACATTTATATGGGCATGGACTTTTCTTTGCGGTAGCGCTCGAGCGCCTCTAAATACTTTGCAGATAGCTCGAGGTTATACCGCTGCTTTTCTTCGTATGTGAGGGTGGCGTAATACTCCCTGTCGGTAAGTCTGCCGATGGCGTCGGAGACCTCGCCGCACTCGTCGAGCATGGCCTTTACCTTTAAATAGAATTCGTCGGGAGCCTGCCCCTTTATTTCGCGCTGTACTTTTACGCCGATGTAACTTTTTACCTTGCTTTCGTTGAGCCCCAAGTTTTTCGCCTGCAATTCGCCCTGCTTTAAATTTGTTTTGCAGTTTTCCCAGAAGTTATTTTTCAGCCGTTGTTTTGCCTGCCGTGCCATTGACTTTATGGTTTCCATAATAACTCCTTTTACGCCAAAAAGCGACAGCGCCCTAAAATGAAAAAGCCCAGCCGACATCGCGTCAGCCAGACCTTTTTAGCTTAGTTCTTATTGCGTTTTCTTGCCGCTTCGGCCTTTTTGCGGCGCTTTACCGAAGGAGATTCATAAAATTCCTTTCTGCGGAGATCGCCGATTATGCCGTCGCGCGAGCACTTTCTTTTGAACCTTTTGATAGCGCTCTCAACCGACTCATTTTCGCCAACTCTAATGGTGGACATGCCTTTTCAACCCTCCTTCGCCTGCGCACTTATTTGCCCCTTATTTTCGGAACGGTTGTATTATAGCAAAGAAAAAAGGGCGTTGTCAAACAAATAAAGGCAAAAAATGACAGTGAAACGGGCACTTTTTTACTTTTTTTTGCGATTTTTGCAGCTTTTGCCGCGGGAGCGACGAGGGCCAACCCTTTCGGCAGTAACTTGCGGTTGCAAGTTACCGCCACCTCCCTTATAAGGGGAGACGAGGGTGCGGCTGCGCCGCATGAAACCCCTCCGTCACTCCTCATTTCATTCGTCGTGCCACCTCCCGCTCGAAGGGGAGGTGACCAATACTGTATAAATGCCGTGCGCAAATGCTCATGTACGGTAAGGAAGCAAGCAACCGAAAACAAGAGATAGACCGCCAGCACTACACTATTCCGAA
>CALVIN010000001.1 GCA_944330115.1 uncultured Clostridia bacterium | reverse complement strand
TGATATGATAACCTGCATAAAGGACAAAATAAAAAATTTAAACATCGTCATCGGATGCCCGATAGGGTGCAGATACTGCTACGCAAGAAATAATTGCCGCAGATTTCATATCACAGACGACTTTAATAAGCCCGAGTTTTTTGAAAGCAAACTTCGGCTCTTTGACAGCAAAGAGCCGAAGATCTTTCTGCTTACAGGCATGAGCGACCTTGCCTACTGGCAACCCGACTGGACGGAAAAAGTTTTTGAAAAGGCTGCGGCCACGCCTAAAAATACCTATCTGTTTCTGACAAAACGTCCCGAACGATTGCACATTCAGACCGACCTTGATAACCTGTGGTTCGGCGTGACTGTCACCTGCGCTGCGGAAAAAAATCGCATAGAAATTTTAAAGAGCAATGTCAGGGCAAAGCACTATCACGCCACGTTCGAGCCGCTCTCCGATGAAGTTGGCGAAGTGGATTTTACGGGAATTGAGTGGGTGGTACTGGGCACCGAAACGGGCAACTGCAAGGGCAAGACACCTTCTCAAAAGTCGTGGATTAATGGACTTGCTTCGCAAGCGCTGGCAAACAATATACCCGTTTTTATGAAGGAGGATTTATTTTTCGCTGGAATTATTCCCGAAAGTCAGATGATACAGAAATTTCCCAAGGAGTTTAATCTATGAACGCAAGGCAAGGCGGATTTTTAATTTCCAAAATAAAAAATATAGGCGGACGTAAGTTTGATAAGATACTTCAAGAGAAGAATATCGACGCATTCAACGGCGCGCAGGGCAAAATACTCTATGTTTTATGGCAGAACGGCAAAATGACTGCGACCGAAATTTCTAAAAAGAGCGGGCTTGCCAAGACTACCCTCTCCGCCATGCTGACGCGAATGGACGAGCAGGGACTGATTGCCATGGAGGAAAGCTTAACGGATAAGCGCAGTGTTTGCATATCGCTTACAGAGAAGGCCGCCGCGCTCAAAGAGGAATACGATGCAGTCACGCGCGAGATAGAGGACATTTATTATAAAGGCTTTACCGACAGCGAAGTTGAGCAGTTTGAAAATTACTTAAAGAGAATACTTGCAAATCTGGGAGACAAATGATGGACGACATTAAAATTACGTATATAAAAGTAAAAACAGTGCTTACAAAATCCAATCTCCCCATCGCGGGGTATTCGGTTAATCCCTATGTCGGCTGTACACACGCCTGCAAATATTGCTATGCCTGCTTTATGAAAAGGTTCACGGGACACGACGAACCGTGGGGAACATTTCTCGACGTAAAACAGTGGGACAGGATAAAAAATCCTCAAAAATATACTGGACAAACGATGATCGTAGGTTCTGTAACGGACGGATACAACCCTCAGGAGGAAATATTCTGCCGGACACGCGCCTTTCTGGAAGAAATGCAGGGCAGCGGAATAAACCTTATAATCACGACAAAGTCAGACCTTGTATTGCGTGACCTCGACCTCATAAAGACCTTCCCTTCTCCACTCATAAGCTGGTCAATAAACACGCTCGACGAAAACTTCAAAAACGATATGGATAGAGCCGTTTCGATTGAGCGCAGAATTGCGGCTATGAAAAAGTGCCACGAAGAGGGTATACGCACAACCTGCTTTATATCTCCCATCTTTCCGGGAATAACGCAAGTGTTTGAAATAATCGAGCAAATAAAGGACTTCTGCGACTATATCTGGCTGGAAAACCTTAATCTGCGCGGCAACTTCAAAACTCAGATAATGGAATATATAGACAAAAAATATACCGACTTACTGCCGCTCTATCAGCAGATTTATAATAAAAACGACATGACATATTGGCGGATTTTAGACAGAAAAGTGACGGAATACGCCGAGACGAATGGTTTTATGTATGTTATCGACGAAGAGCCATTTCTTCGTAATCCAACTGGCAAGCCAATTATTATTAATTACTTCTACCACTCTCAGATAAAGCAGTCTGCAAAAAAGAAGTAAAGTCTGTATTGCAGTATAGTGTAATTACGCTTACTTGAATAATCGTCACTATTCAAAGCAAAAAATATTTGCATAATAGATTATGTTATGGAATAATACAAACATATGTTTATATTCTCTTGACAAAACGAAATGATTATGATATAATGCGAGAGTACAGGCGGATATGTTGCCTGTGCTCTTTTGCTGTACATTCAAGTACAGGTACTCCTCTTTCACGAGAGAGTTTAGCGCAGATATGACTGCGCCGCAGAGCGCACTGCTCTGCAAGGTTTTCAGCGCGAAACGCGCTGCGCCCGAGCCGTCTGAAAGACGCGCCATAATGGGGTTTTGTAAGCGTACAATTTTTTTACTTAAACCCCGTTAAGTGGCTGACTTTCTTCGAGTGAAGACAGGCTTATTTTGTGTTACAGTTTTTCAAAATAAGTCGTTATCGCCTTCGTTCGGAAAAGATGTGCGATGATAGGCTTTTATTGTTGAACAATTTTTTAGCAACTAAGCCTAAAACATCTCGCATTTTTGGACGTGCCTTGATGGGCTTTTTTAGTGTACAAATTTTTAGATAACCGAGGCAAAACAAAAGTAAATAAACCGAAAATTACATAGAATGGCTAACCACCATAGAGCTTACAGCTAAACAAGGTTTTAAGTCGGTGATCGCGTTACAAGCATCAGCGGCTTTTTTGTGTTCTTTTTTAGCTATCGCACCCACAATTTTGCTTGTGGGTAAAGATAAAAAATCAACAAATCAGGAGGTAAAAAATGAACAAGCAAACGACAATCAGACCGCCATAAAACAGGCAAGCAAACGGAAATTATATGGCAACCCAAAGTCTGATTTTGACAAGCAAACTTGAAGTGTTTTATAGATACTTCTTCCACTTCGTCGGCTCGAAGTATAGCTCACTATACTTCGCAAGCGAAGTACCGTTCGCTCTGCCGAGGGCTTTTAATCAGAAAAAACAAGGAGGACAATTAAATAAGCTACTTAGTTTGTCACATGGAAAAATATCACAAGACGGACATTGCGCCCGTCGAACAGGAGAACGAGCGAGATGAGAGCTATCCTGCCAACAATCCGCAGATAGACTGCACTCGCACTCTGAACAACTACAATGTCATTAAGCGGCAATGCTCTTACACTCAGCACATCAACAAAAGAATAGCGGAACTTGACTTACCTACGAAAGTTCGCAAGGACGCAGTTCTGATGTGTTCCTTTGTCGTGGGATCGAACAGAGAGTATTTCAATAATCTATCAGTACAGGAACAGGAAAAATTCTTTGCCGATTGCACCCGTTTCTTTGCGGACAGATATGGTGAAGAAAATATTATTTCCGCCGTAGTCCATATGGACGAAACCACGCCTCACCTGCACCTGAACTTAATCCCGATTGCTGACGGCAGGCTCTGCGCCAAGCAACTGTTTGACCGCAAGGCATTGCAGGAATTACAGACAGACTTTCACTCTTTCGTGGGCAAGAAATGGAACTTGCAACGCGGCAAGGAAGGCAGTACCGCAAAACATCTTGACACAATGTCGTACAAAATCAAAAAGATGAAAGACGAAGCGGTTGCTGCCGTATTGCAGGTATCCAAAGCCGAAAGACGAAAAGAAGCCGCAGAGAAAAGCCAAGCCCACGTGGAACAGACCACGCTTAAGCTTGAAGAAAAGCGCGAGCAATTACTACGTGAAGTTGCTCCGCTCCAAGCCGCAGCGGACGTTGCACAGGAATACAACGCAGGAAAACGTAAGCCGAACAAGAAAGACGTACCTGCACTTGCCGCTGACAACGCACGGCTCAGAAAAGAGCTTGAATACAGCATTAAAGACCAGCACGACGTATTTCAGCTCTATCAAAAGACCGAGCGAGAGAGGCTGTCGCTCCAAGAGGACGCCAAGACTTTGAGAGAGCTACGAGAGCAAGCGCCGGACAAACTTAGGGAAGCATTGGCAATTGCCGAGCAACGTAAGGCAGTAAAGCGCTCTACTCCCTTAAAAGGTTCGGGAACTGGATGGAGCAAATAAAACTGAATAAGCGCTAATAAGGAGGAAAACGTATCGAACAGAATACATAACTACGAGGAATGGCGAGAAAGAAACTAATTCAAACTGACTTTGATATTCCCGATTATCAGATAGAATCTCTTGCGAGAGTTCTGTTACCACAAGTCAGGGAGTATCTTCTGTCCGAACAAGGACAAAAAGACTTTGCCGAATGGTCGGCAAATCGACAACTGAATACAAAACTTAATAATAATTTATCCCTTTAAAAAGTACAGGGAACGCCGCCATAAGTTGCGGCGAGAGGAAACCGCTGAAAGTTGCGGTATAAAAGTTTAAAGTAATCTAATCAGATCAGGTTGCGCCGTAGAAGAAAAATACTATGATGATAAAAACGGCGAGGCGGGCAGAGAGAATTTTGCTCTGCCCGCTATTTTTATGTTCGGAATTCTTTAAATTCCTCAATATAGCAAAATAGCCCGAACATTCTTTTTACGGTAAAGAAGTTCAAGCTATTATGACTTGGTGCACTCAACAGGAGTTGAACCTGCATGGATCGCTCCACAAGATCCTTAGTCTTGCGCGTCTGCCAATTCCGCCATGAGTGCGTCTTTTGCTCACAAGCGAAACTTATTCTATAATAAAAGAACGATTATGTCAAGTCAATTTTGCTATATTTTGCAGAATTTTTTTAACTTTTTCGTGTAACTGCTCCATATCGCCGTCGTTATATATAGTGTAACAGCTCTTTAAATCGAGAGCAGAGTAGTCGCATTGCGAATGTATGCGCGCAAGTATCTGCTCTCTGTTAAGTCCGCTCCTTGCCGAAACCGACTTTATCCTTTCTTCGAGCGAGCGCATTACAACTATCACGCCGTCGAACAGCTTTTCAAAGCCGTTTTCAAACAGAAGCGGCACCTCGCAAAAGGCAAGCCCGCCCTCGGCGCTCTTGGCCCTTGCCATCAGTTCGTCCATTATTATCGGGTGAGTCATCGCGTCGAGTTTACGCCTAGCCTCATCGTTATTGAATACTATGTCAGACATAGTACTTCGGTCAAGCGAGCCGTCTGCGGCGGTAACGCCGCAGAATTCGCGCTCCAAGAGCGCTACGAGCCGTCCCCCGCTTGCGGTAAGTTCGGCATATATGCCGTCGCACGAGAATACGGGGTATCCCTCTCCGCGGATCATTGCCGAAACCGCCGACTTGCCGCAACCTATTCCGCCCGTTATGGCATATATGCGTTTATTTTGCGTCATACCAATTCTTTCCGCTGTGTACTTCCACCGTGAGCGGCACAGTGAGCTTTACGGCGTTCTCCATCTCGTATTTAAGAAGCTGTGCGGCGGCCTCGGCCTCGCTTTCGGGCGCGTCGAGCACAAGCTCGTCGTGTACCTGCAGAATGAGTTTAGTCTTATATCCCTCCTCTTTAAGCCGCCGGTGCACGTTTATCATGGCTATTTTTATTATATCGGCGCTCGAGCCCTGAAGGGGCATATTCATGGCGGCGCGTTCGCCGAACTGCCGCAGGTTGGTATTTGACGACTTTATTTCGGGTATAAAGCGCCGCCTTCCCGTCAGCGTGGAAACATATCCGTGCTCGCGCGCAAATTCTACGTTGGAATTCATATAGTCTTTTACGGCACTATACGTGGCAAAGTACTTCGCAATATACTCCTTTGCCGTCGAAAACGACACGCCGAGGTTGCGCGAAAGGCCGTATTCGCTTATGCCGTATATGATGCCGAAGTTTACCGCCTTTGCCTCGCGGCGCATCTTGGGCGTCACCTCGTCGAGCGGCACGCCGAACACCTGCGATGCCGTTATCGAGTGTATGTCTTTGCCCTCGTTATATGCCTCCACCAGCTCCTTGCAGCCGGAAAAGTGCGCCAGAAGGCGCAGCTCTATCTGCGAATAGTCGGCGTCGATGAACACGTTTCCCTCGCGGGGAATGAATACCTTTCTCAGCTCCCTGCCCTCCTCCTCGCGTATGGGGATGTTCTGCAGGTTGGGATTGGTGCTCGAAAGTCTGCCCGTCGTCGTGATCGTCTGATTGTATGTGGTGTGCACAACGTCGTCCTTGCCGATAAACGGCTTGAGCCCGTCTATATAAGTAGAGAGAAGCTTTTGGAAGAACCTGAACTTTAACACCTTGCCGACAACGGGATTTTCGTCGGCGAGCTTTTCGAGCACTTCGGCGTTTGTTGAGTATTTGCCGTTCTTGCCCTTTTTGCCCGACTTTAAGCCGAGCTTTTCGAAGAGCACTTCGCCGAGCTGCGAGGGTGAATTTATGTTGAACTTGCAGCCGCATGCCTCGTATATCTCTTCGGTGAGCGACGAAATATTCTTTGAATACTGCGCGCCGAGCGTGGCAAGCGCCGTGCGGCTCACCCTGACTCCCCTGCTCTCCATATCGAAGAGCACGTTTACGAGCGGCTTTTCTATCTCTTCATACAAGCGGGTGCAGCCCGTATCGTCGAGCGTCTTGCGGTATTCTTCATACAACTTATATACGGCAAAGGCGCAGTACTTTATATCGTAGGAGTGCGCTTCGCACAGCTCGGCCATAGTTTCGCCGCCCGATTCACCGCAGAGATACACCGCAAGCGACAGATCTTCAAAGGCGCAGTTGCAGCTTACGTTGAGCTCCGCAAGTTCATGCATGGCCGACTTGAAGTCGAAAATAATAACTTTGTTCTGTGTGTCTGAAAAGACATATGCAAGCGCTAGTGCATAGTCGTCGTGCGGCATATCTTCGCCAAAAAGGTCGGCGCAGGGCTTTAAAACATACTCCGTATTATTGAAATATATATGAATGCTGTCGCTCTCTTTTGCTGCGTAAAACTCCTTTACGCCTTCGGCGAGGTTTTTAAAACTTTCGAACGACTTGCACATCACCGTTTCGGGATATGCCGCCGACGCGCTTGCTGCGCTCCCCGAGCCCGCAAGCTCTATAAACAGTTCAGGCCTGAGCAGGCTGCGGAACTCGAAGTCGATAAATATCTTCTTTACCCCGTCCGAAAATTTGCCGGGCGCGCGGCAGGCAGAAAGATCGACGGAAATGTCGCAGTTTCTGTCTATCGTGGCGAGTGTGTACGAAAGATATGCACTCTCCTTCCCTTCGCTCAGCTTTTTGTGCAGGCTGCCGCCTATGCTGTCGAGCGCGGCGTAAATGCCGTCGAGCGAGCCGTATTTTTCTATCAGCCCGCGCGCCGTCTTTTCGCCTATCCCGGGAACGCCGGGGATATTGTCGGACTTGTCGCCCATCAGCGCCTTCAGATCTATTATCTGGCGAGGTTCAAGCCCCGTTTCCTCTTTAAAGTTCTGGCAACTCAGTTTTAACAGGTCTGAAACGCCGCGTTTTGTAAAGTATACGTCTGTCTTATCGTCTACGAGCTGATAACTGTCGCGGTCACCGGTGTAGATATATGAGTGTACGTCGAACCTGTTTGAGAGTGTGCCTATGATATCGTCGGCTTCATAGCCCTCTTTTGAACACATGGCAATGCCCATTTCAGAGAGCAGCCCCTTTAAGGGATCCACCTGCACGGCGAGTTCGTCTGGCATCGGCTTGCGCGTGGCCTTGTAGCCGTCGTACATGTTGTGCCTGAATGTAGGCGCCTTTAAGTCGAATGCGACTATTATATATTCCGGCTGCACGTCCGACAATATTTTGAGCAGCAGTTTTGTAAAGCCGAATATGGCGTTTGTGGGCTGCCCGCTCTTTGTGCTGAATACCGGTGTTGCAAAAAACGCGCGGTTCAAAAGGCTGTTGCCGTCGATCAAAACAAGTTTATCCATAGGTAAATTTTAACATTTTACCGCCGCAAAATCAAACAAAATAAGCAAGGTTGATTTTTTTATTGGAAATGCCGTGTCGGCACGCAAAAAGGCACCCGCAAGGGGTGCCTTTTTTTGGTGCCGCTGATCTGCCGTATCCAACCCTGCGGGACGGATCATCTGCCGTTTCCATACTCTGTATGGACCCACGGCAGGGCAGCGGCCTCCACGGCCTCGCGCGGCAGAGCTTCGCTTTGCTCGCACGGGATATTCGACCCCTCAATCGGCACACAAAAAAAGCACCCACAAGGGGTGCCTTTTTTTGGTGCCGCTGATCTGCCGAAACCCCTAAAGGGGCCCCCCGGCAGAGCTTCGCTTTGCTCGCACGGGATATTCGGCCCCTCCGCCGGCACGCAAAAAAGCACCCACAAGGGGTGCCTTTTTTGGTGCCGCTGATCGGGGTCGAACCGATATGGTATCACTACCAATGGATTTTGAGTCCATCGCGTCTGCCAATTCCACCACAGCGGCAGGCTAATAAATTATATAATACCCGCCGCAAAAAATCAAGCGATTTGGCAGTTTTTACATCCTTTTTGTTTTGATGTTGTTTATATATCGTTTTGGCCGTCTGTAAAATATGCGCTCGCAATGAGATACTTCGTCTAAAAAACTCCGTCAGCGGGCACAAAGTATATTAAAAACCGCAAATTATGTCACGCATAGTACTTTGCAAAAAGGCAAAATATGCTGTTTTGCTTACAGAAGCTCCTCCAATATCAGCTTGTCTGCGACAAGCGCAATAAATTCGCTGTTTGTTGGGCGCTCGCTGCCGATATACACCCTCACTCCGAAAATGGCGTTTATTGCGTCAACTCTTCCGCGGTTCCAGGCAACTTCAATGGCGTGGCGTATAGCGCGCTCTACCTTACTTGCGGTAGTATTGAACTTTTTACCGATATTAGGATATAGCTCCTTAGTTACGTTGTTTATCACCGTAGGATTTTCTATCGCCATCTTTATTCCCTCGCGCAGATACACATATCCCTTGATGTGAGGCGGTATGCCGATTGAAATAAAGATGTTGCTTATCTTTTCGTCGAGCGAGGCCACTCTGCGCTTGGCCCGCACGTCGGCGGCTACCTGATACTCAACGGAGCGTTCGCTTAAAATATCCGAAACTCTTTCGGCTATACTCTGCGGATCTACGGGCTTTACAAAATAATACCTTGCGCCGTGTGCTATGGCAGAGTTGACTATCTTCTCGTCTGTGAAGTTTGCCACTACTATCGCGCGGCATTCCGGGCAATTATTCTTTATGTAGTCGAGTACGCTGAACCCGTCGCGCCCGCTTAATACTAAATTGAGTATCACCACGTCGGGCTTGTATGTGTTTATGTACTCCACGCCCGTGCTGCCGCTCGTAGATACGGCGCACACATTATATTCCTCTTTGCCGTCGAAATACTGTTTAAGTTCCTCTAAAAATTCTTCGCTGCTGTCGAGTATAACTATATTTGCCGCCTTCACAAAACACCTACCTCCAAATAAAATATTGTCATAATTTGTTTGACTGATACGATTATACAATGAAAAATGGCATTTGTAAAGTATTTTTGTAAAATATTCATTATTTATATTTACAAATATTGTAATATTTTAAAACAAAATGTCGTATATTGTAAAATTTCACTTGCGGTAACATAAAAAGTGCGGCGGCTGCAAATTGTGCAGCCGCCGCACTTTCCTCAAAAACGATAAGGATGAAAAATTATTTTGTTATAAGGTCGATATATTCGTCGTAAGTTATATTCTTGTCGAAGGTCTTTGTGCCGTTTATCTCTATCACGCGGTTGCCGACGGTGTTCATCAGCTCCTGGTCGTGCGAGGTGAAAAGCATGCAGCCCTTAAAGTTCTTCATGCCGTTGTTGAGCGCCGTTATGCTCTCGAGGTCGAGATGGTTGGTGGGCTCGTCGAATATGAGGAAGTTGCCGCCTTCGAGCATCATCTTTGCCAGCATGCACCTCACCTTTTCGCCGCCGGAGAGCACCTTTGCCTGCTTGAGCGCCTCCTCGCCGGAGAACAGCATCCTGCCGAGCCAGCCGCGCAGATACTCCTCATAGTGGTCCTTGGAGAATTGGCTGAGCCACTGCACGAGCGTGAGTTCGCAGTTCTGGAAATATTCGCTGTTGTTTTCGGGGAAGTACGAGGCCGTCACCGTCTTGCCCCACTTCACCGTTCCGCCGTCGGGCTGAACTTTGCCCATGAGTATGTCATATAGCATGGATACCGTCGTGCTCTTATCTGAAACGACGCATATCTTGTCGTCGCGCTGAACGGTGAACGACACATTCTCGAAATACCCCTTCTTGGTGAGGTTTTCCACCATGAGTATGTCGTTGCCGAGCTCTTTTTCGTACTTGAAGTCGATATACGGATACTTCCTGAGCGAGGGCTTGAAGTCGGATATGGTAAGTTTTTCAAGCTCCTTCTTTCTCGAAGTGGCCTGGCGCGACTTTGAGGCGTTCGCCGCGAATCGGGCGATGAACTCCTGCAGCTCCTTGGCGCGCTGCTCGTTCTTCTTGTTCTGGTCGCGCTGCTGGCGGGCGAGCAGCTGGCTCGTCTCGTACCAGAAGTCGTAGTTGCCCAGCATCATGTTTATTTTGCCGTAGTCGACGTCGCATATGTGCGTGCACACCTTGTTCAAAAAGTGCCTGTTATGCGAAACTATTATAATGGTATTTTCAAAGTCGATGAGGTAATTTTCCAGCCAGCGCACTGTCTTTATGTCGAGGTTGTTGGTGGGCTCGTCCAAAAGCAGCACGTCGGGATTACCGAACAGCGCCTGCGCGAGCAGTACCTTCACCTTGCGCTTTGCGTCGAGGTCGGCCATCATCATATAGTGGTATTCCTCGGGTATGTCGAGCTCGTTCAATAGCGTGTGCGCGTCGGACTCTGCGTCCCAGCCGCCGAGCTCGTCGAACTCCGCCTCGAGCTCGCCGAGGCGCACGCCGTCCTCGTCGGTAAAGTCGGCCTTTGAATAGAGCACTTCCTTTTCGTCCATTATGCGCACCAGCCTCTGGTGGCCGAGCATCACCGCGCGCAGCACGGTTACGTTGTCAAATGCATTCTGGTTCTGCTGCAGCACCGACATGCGCTCGGTCTTATCGAGCACAACTTCGCCCTTATTGGGCTCTATTTCGCCGCTGAGTATCTTCAAAAAGGTAGATTTACCCGCGCCGTTTGCGCCTATTATACCGTAGCAGTTGCCCTTGGTGAATTTGAGGTTTACGTCCTCGAAAAGTTTTTTGCTGCCGTACTGCAGCGATACGTTGATTACCTGTAACATCTATTTCTCCGATATTTCTCCGATGGCCGCGCCCTAAAACCTATTCGGCGCTATGCGGCCACATTCATTCTATAATTTTGCCGATCGCCTATATTATACATATTTTTTTGCGTTCAGTCAAACGGCAAACTGGCTGTTATAGAGTTTGTTATAAAATCCTCCGAGCGCTATAAGTTCGTCGTGCCTGCCCTGCTCTATTATTTTGCCGTCCTTCATGACGAGTATGAGGTCGGCGTTTTTTACGGTAGACAGCCTGTGCGCGACGATGAAGCTCGTGCGCCCCTCCATCATCTGCGCGAACGCCTCCTGTATCTGCATCTCGGTGCGCGTATCTATCGAGGATGTCGCCTCGTCGAGTATGAGCATGGGCGGCAGCGTGAGCATTATCCTCGTTATGCAGAGAAGCTGTTTCTGCCCCTGCGAGAGGTTGCCGCCGTCCTCCGATATCACCGTGTCATAGCCGTTTTGCTGCTGCATTATAAATTTGTGCGAATGGGCGCGCTTTGCCGCATCGATTATCTCCTCGTCGGTGGCGTTTGGCTTGCCCATGGCGATATTCTGCTTTATCGTGCCGCTCTTCAGCCAGGTATCCTGCAGCACCATGCCGTAGTTTTTGCGCAGCGAACGGCGGGTAGCGTCGCGTATGTCGGTGCCGTCCACAGTTATCGCGCCGCCGTCGACGTCGTAAAAGCGCATCAAGAGGTTTATAAGGGTAGTCTTGCCGCAGCCTGTGGGGCCGACTATGGCTATCCTCTGCCCGGCCTTTGCGGCTATATTCAAATTTTCGATGAGCTTGCGTTCGTCGGAATAGGAAAAGCACACGTCGGAAAACTTCACGTCCCCATTCACCGTTCCCAGCTCTACGGCGTCTTCCTTGTCGGGTATCTGCGCCGGCTCGTCGATGAGTTCGTATATCCTGCCCGCGCACGCAATGGCGTTCTGCAGTTCGGTTATAACGCCCGTTATCTCGTTGAAGGGCTTGGTGTATTGGTTGGCGTAGCTCAGAAGCGTCGTAAGCCTGCCCACGTCGAACACAAAGGGCAGCGGCATGGCGAATATTATGGTGAGCGCGCCCGCGAGCGCCACAGCCGCATACACGAGCGAGTTTACAAACCTCGTCGTGGGGTTGGGCAGCGACGAATAGAACGTCGCGTCCTGCGAAGATTTGGTGAGGCGGCCGTTTATCTCGTCGAACTTTTCGGTGTTGGCGTCCTCGTGCGAGAAGGCCTGAACCACCTTTAAGTTGCCCACCATCTCGTCGATAAACGCCGTCTGCTCGCCGCGTATGGCCGAATTTTTGCGGAAAAGCTTATAAGTTTTCGATGAGATAAAGCGCGCGATGAACAGCGACAGCGGCGTTAAAACAAACACGGCTATGGCTATTATCCAGTTGTAAACGAACATCATCACGAGCGCGCCGAGTATTGTGAGAACGCCCGTAAAGAACTGCGTGAAGCCCATCAAAAGGCCGTCGGCAAACTGGTCGACGTCGGCAATGTTGCGACTGACTATGTCGCCGTAGGGGTGCGCGTCGAGATATTTCAGCGGCAGACGCTGAATGTGCTCGAATGCCTGCTTTCTTATATCGGCGGTCACGGAGTAAGTTATTTTGTTGTTTATGATATTCAGCAGCCACTGAGAAAGGCAGGTTATAACTATAGATACGCCCACGAGGGCAAAGTAGAAGAATATGCCGTCCCAGTCGGCCGCTCCGTCAACTATGCAGTTTATGGCGTCGCCGAAGAAGATGGGTGCGGCAAGGTTGCCAGCCACCGTGATCACCGCCATAAGTATGGAGAGTGCTATTAAAAACCAATAGCCGCGCAGCTGTTTGAATATGCGCGCGATCGTCTGTTTTTGATTTATTCCGCGCATATCAGGCCTCCTTCTCGTATTGCGAATAGTGTATCTCGCGGTAGAGCGGGCAGTTTTTAAGCAGTTCCTCGTGGGTGCCTATGCCCGCTACGGCGCCGTGGTCGAGCACTATAATCTTGTCGGCATTCCTTATCGAGGAGGTGCGCTGTGACACGATGAACACCGTCGGCTTGTAGTCGAGCTCTTTGAGCGATTGCCTGAGCCGCGCGTCGGTGGCGTAGTCGAGAGCCGAGGCGCTGTCGTCGAGGATAAGTATTTCGGGTTTTCTCACGAGGGCGCGGGCTATCGTCAGCCTCTGGCGCTGTCCGCCCGAAAAATTGAGGCCGCCCTGCTCCACCATCTCGTTGAGCCCGTCGCGCTTTGCCCTTATAACGTCGTCGGCCTGCGCCTCTTTAACTGCCTCCAGCAGCTCCTCGTCAGTGGCGTCGGGCTTGCCCCAGCGCAGGTTTTCGGCTATGGTGCCGTTAAAAAGCACGGCGCGCTGCGGAACTACTCCGCACTTTTGGCGGATGGCATCGTCGTCGTAACCGTTTACGTTGATGCCGTCGATATACACGCCGCCCTCGCTCGCGTCGTAGAAGTGCGGTATGAGATTTACCAGCGTGCTCTTGCCCGAGCCCGTGCCGCCTATTACGCCTATCGTGTCGCCCCGCTCTGCGGTGAAGCTCACCGAGGTGAGCGCGTTGCCCGCGTCGGCGGCGTACTTCATGGAGACGTTGTCAAACTTTATGTAGGGCATGCCCTCGGCGCGCTCGGAGGAGCCGCGCTTTAACGAGGACTGCATGTCGAGCACCTCAGCAAGCCTGCCCGCGCAAGCAAACGACTTGGTGACGGTGATTATCAGGTTGGCCAGCTTGATGAGCTCGACGAGTATCTGCGACATGTAGTTATACAGCGCTATCACCTCGCCCGTGGTGAGCACGGAGGCCTCCACTTTTATGGCGCCCGTATATATGAGCAGTATTATCGCCACGTTTATTACGGCGTATGTAAGCGGGTTCATCAGCGCCGAAACTCTGCCGGCGAGCGTCTGCGAACGCTTGAGCGCGGCGTTCTTTGCGTTGAAAGCCTCTATCTCCTTGTCCTCATTGCAGAAGGCGCGTATTACGCGCGCGCCGGTGAGCGCCTCGCGCGTGTATGTGGTTATGCCGTCGAGGTTGCCCTGCACCTTGCGGTACATGGGTATTGTGAGCAGCAGTATGCCGAATATTATCACGCACAACACGGCTATGGCGGCGGCGAAAATGCCGCCTGCGAGGGCGTCTATCATAAAGGCGCAAATCATTGCGCCGAACACGATGACCGGCGAACGCATAAACAGGCGCAGCACCATATTCACGCCGTTCTGCACCTGGTTTACGTCGCTCGTCATTCGTGTTATCATGCGCGAAGTGCCCAACCCGTCGATCTCCGCATATGAGAGCGACTGCATCTTTGCAAACAGGTCGTGGCGCAGCTCTTTTGCAAATCCCGCCGCGGCCTTTGCGGCGAAGTACTGCGCAAACACGGCGCTTACCAGTCCCACCGCGCCCAGCGCGACGAGAAGGGCGCACATCCAGCCCACATAGCTTGCGCCTCTGCCTCCCGTTATGCCGTTGTCGATTATCGCCGACACGACGAGCGGAACTATAAGTTCGAAACAGGCCTCCAGAAATTTGAACAGCGGGGCCAGTATGCTCTCTGCCTTAAAGCCGGCAAGATACTTGAGTAGCTTTTTCATATTGCAAAGATTATAACATTTGAGCACTTAAAAATCAATAATAAATCAATTATATTTGCTTTTGACGCCGTAATTTGGTAAACTTTAGGCATGGCTTACGAGATATATCTTAAAAAGAACGAAGAAAAGCGCATCGTTGCGGGACACAGCTGGGTATATGCCAACGAAGTCGCCCGCATCGAGGGAAAGGACAAAAACGGCTCGCTTGCGTCGGTATACGCAAACGACGGCAGGTTCATAGGTAAGGGCTACATAAACCACGCCTCCAAAATACTCGTGCGCATATTTATCCGCGGCGACGAAAACGACGACAGAGCTTTTTATTTAAAGCGCATAGCCGGCGCATGGGAATACCGCAAAAAACTCGGGTATTCAAACTGCTGCCGCGTGGTGTTTGCCGAGGCCGACGGCCTCCCCGCCCTCATCGTCGATAAATACGGCGAGTATCTTGCCGTGCAGTGCCTCTCCCTCGGCATAGACATGCGCAAACAGCTGATTGCCGACTGCCTTGCCGAGATATTTGCTCCCAAGGGCATATTCGAGCGCAGCGACGTGGCTTTGAGAAAAAAAGAGGGGCTTGCCGAAGTCAAGGGCGTTCTATACGGCGAAGTGCCCGACCTTGTGGAGATAGAGGAGAACGGCCTTAAGATGCTCGTCGATATAAAGAACGGGCAAAAGACGGGCTATTTTTTGGATCAGAAAGAGAACAGATATGCCGCAAGGCGGTACGCCGCGGGCGGCGAGGTTTTAGACTGCTTTTGCAACAGCGGCGGCTTTTCGCTCAACTGCGCCACCGTGGCAAAGAGCGTTACGGCGTGCGACATATCGCAGCCCGCGCTGAACAGCGTGCTTGCAAATGCCAAGTTGAACGGGCTGGAAAATATAAATACCGTGTGCGGCGACGCCTTTGAACTGCTGCGCACCTTCCGCAGGGAGGGCAAAAAGTTCGACCTCGTGATACTCGATCCCCCCGCTTTCTGCAAGACAGCCGACGAGGTAAAGGACGCCTACCGCGGCTACAAGGATATAAATCTGCAGGGCATAAAGCTTGTAAAGAGCGGCGGGTTTTTGATAACCTGCTCGTGCTCGCACTATATGACGAGCACTCTGTTTGAAAGAATGCTCACGGAGGCGGCAAAAGAGAGCGGCCGCACGGTGCGCGGCGTGGAAGTAAAGACGCAGGCGCCCGACCATCCCTCGCTGCTGTGTGCCGACGAAACGCACTATTTAAAGTACTATGTGTTACATATTTCATAACATTATGTCACGCATAATACTTGATATATTGCCATAATATCAAATTTCACGTCAAAAAAGTGGTGCGCAAGGCTATGGCCCGCGCACCACTTTTTATATACAATTATGTCAAATCACCCAGTTGCCGTCTTTAAATATCTGCACCCTCGTGCCGTCCTTCATCACGCCTACTATCGACATATCCTTGCTGCCAATCATAAAGTCGACGTGTATCATCGAGTTGTTTACGCCGGCCGCAATGCACTGCTCGTAGGTCATATTCTCATACCCTTCGAGGCAGTTGGTGAAGCCCCTGCCGAGAGCGAGGTGGCAGCTTGCATTCTCGTCGAAGAGCGTGTTATAGAACAGTATGTCCGTATTGTTTATGGGCGAATCATAGGCTATAAGCGCGCACTCGCCGAGGCGCGAAGCGCCCTCGTCCATATGCACCATCTGCTCAAGAAGGTCGCCGTTCTTTTCGGCGTGCGTATTCACCACTTTGCCGTCCTTGAACTCTACCCAGAAATTTTCGATGAGCTTGCCCTGATAGGAGAGCGGCTTGGTGGCAACCACTTTGCCCTCCGCCCTTCCGCTGATGGGCGAGGTGAACACCTCCTCGCTGGGAATGTTGGGGTTATACCATATGCCGTTGTTGAGGTTCTGCTCTGCGCCGCCGAGGAACAGCCCCTTTTCGTTGAGCCATACCTTAAAATCGGTGCCGTTCGAACTCTTGTATTCAAGATGGTCAAACCTGTGTTCATTCAAGAACGCGCACCTCTCCTTGAGCTTTTTATTGTGTGCATCCCATGCCGTTATCGGGTCGGCATCCACGCGCGAGGCGTCGAGTATGGCCTCCCATAGTTTTTCGACGGCGTCCTCGTCGGAGAGCCCGGGGAATACCTTTTTTGCCCACTCCTTGCCGGGTACGGCGGCTATGCACCACTGATACTTGTTTTCCATTGCCTCGACATAGGGCTTCTGCTTGGGATATATCGCCATGCGTGCCTTTGCAAGCTTCTCGTGGTCGGTGCCGATCAACCCGTCGGGATCCTCCGAATCGAGCCAGATGAGGCAGGGCAGCACTTCAGACCTGCGCTTTAATTTTGCTTCGTCGACATATGTGAAGTCCGAGAGCGACTGCTCCGTGCGGTAGATGGCATTGAGCTTTGTTATGGGCATATGTTTCCACTCTATCTCTACGCGGGCGGCGCCCGCCTGATAGCACTTCTCCACTACCATCTCAACAAATTCGGGCTGGTCGAGCTCGCATCGAATGAGCACCTCCTGCCCTTTCTGAACGTTAATGCCGCTCTTTACGATGAGGTCGGCATACCTTTCAAGTCTTTTCTTGTCCATAAGTTACCTCTTTTTAATGAATGGCGCGCAGGCGCCTGTATTTCTACCGTATGATTATATCACCGTCAATCAGATAAGTCAATCTGCCGCAGTGCTCAGTAATCGTGCACCGCGTCTAAATTATAGTCATTTATACCGCCGTCCATTTCAAAAACACACATCACGTCATCCTTGCTGGTCTCTTTATTGACGCGGTGAAGCGCACACCATTGTGAACTCATTATCAGCCCTGTCGGTTAATATGTGATATAAAAAATGTAATTTTCGTTCTAGGCAAAGTCTCTGCAATATTTTTCGTCAGGTATGAATTTTAAAAACTTGTTTTCCTTTGTGTCATACCAGATTTTATAATCCGTATAGCCGTCAGATTCTTTGTCTGCCTGCAAGAACAGATACCTGCCCTCTATCGCTGAACCGGCTGCCCAATTTACCAGCCGCCATTCAGAATTTTCATACTTTAAATCGGCAATTTTTACAGCTGCAAATTTTTCGCGGTCGAACCGCATGAGAACATAGTGATCGGCAAAATATACGGTTTTCGAATTTATTGTATGGGCATTGCAGTAGCCTACTATATGATGATCCGCTTCGGCGGAAATATTGGTATCATATAGCTCGGTTTCGTCCGCAAGGCAGACATTGCGCCCATTTACCGTGTCGTATGCATATAAACCATAGAAGTTATAATACCTGGGAGAATTTTCGAAACCGATATAGTAGTTTCTTGTTGTTATATAAAGTGTATAGCCTGAAAGCTCGATATGGCTTATATTATTTTTGAGCGAGAGCACCTCAGTCTGAACGTCGTTGCGCCAGTCTATGCGAACGATATCATTTCCAGAGTAGGTAAAAATGGCGCTGTCTGCATATGCAGCCGTAAAAATATCCGGACTATATAAGAGATACTGCAGCTCGCCACGATCGATTATCAGCCGGTAGTAATCCGGAATTTCGTCAATATAATCAACCCGCAAGGCAAATCTTTGGCGATCCGCATCACTGTATGAAATAGAACTTACAATGTATTCCGTGCCGAAATTATATATAAGCTCCGTCGTCTTTTCTTTCAGGCCATAGCTTATAAGGCAAGAGCCTTACCATACGTCATCGTCTGTTGCATAAGTTACGCACATAAAAACGGTATCGCCGTCGTACTCGGTATCGGTGATCTCAATATCGTTATAAGTTTTGCCGCCGATTTTTACGCTGTCGACAAGCTGCTCCCTACCGCTCATATCGGAATGATAGCAGTAATTATCTATATAGAGCCATTGGTTATCGTCGGCAACTCCGGTTTTTTCCGGCTGGTCATAGCAACCTTTGCAGCCGGCGAGCGTAAACAGAAAAAATACCGGCAACGATATTACAAACAAGCGCCATTTCATGCCGATATCCCCTAAACGTAAATATATTTACCTATGACAATTATATAGCAACTATAATGAAAAATCGATATCAATTCTTATCGCTGCTAGTTTTTAGGCGCTCTCACTCCACCGATTCGTATTATCCTTTATTGATGGAATAAAACATTGGAGTATCGGCATATTAAACACGCATACATATATTAAAGTTTTTTTAAATATAAAATCATACCGGCCGGCATTAAAATCATCAGCCCATTGTCACCACATAAAAATGCAATACTAAAATAAATGTTCATATTGACATTTTGTACAATACATGCTAATATTTTAGTATATCTTATATCTATATACAATAATTTTAAAATTTATTTACTTAAAACCGAGGGTGAAAAAATGAGTGAACAAACAATCTTTAAAAACATTAGCACTGGCGAAAGTTCCGACGCAGATTTTAACACAGAAATATCTTTGGGAAATAGCGGTACATACTTGATTGAATGCCCAAGCTGCTCCTATCCGATTATTACCAACAGTACAGACACAACGGTAAGATGCCCTTGTTGTAACACCGTTATAAACACTTCACAACCTGCCCCCGCCGACAGCGCACATCAAAAAGTTTTAGGTATAAGTACTGTTTCTGCCGCAAAGGCATACATAGACTTTGTATTTAAGTCTTTCGATTGGACCAATTTCTGTAAAAACGACTCAGTCTTTTCCATTCCTGAGATTGATGCCCTTCTGCATAATCTTAAGACCACCCAAGGCGACAATCCGGAAATATGGAAATTATCTTTTTCATACAGCGCCAGATGTATTGAAGAGAAAGTTAATAATGTAGATGTTATACAAAATGACATTATAAAAAAGTATATGTCTGCCGATGATTTGGAAAACTGCTACTATGAATACGATTGTCTTTATGAAAGTTTGCAAATCCTCAAAGAAAAGCGTTTCAGTCTTATAAGCGAACTGAACAACTACATAAATTTTGCAAATCAATACGGCCTTAGTGATGACGAATGTGACGCCATGAAAGCTCAGGCAAAGTCTTTAAACGATAAAATCAAATCGCTTGCACTTGTCAGCAATATTGAAGAACATCCTGATGTCGCTAAAGAAATTGAAAGAAAAGCAATGCTCTGTCGGGAAAGGTATGCTGCTGCAGGAATAGATGCTGACGCCGAATACAAAGCCGGCATAAAGTATTATGAAGAAAACAACTTTGACGCCGCCCTTGCCTGCTTCACCCGTATACCTGAATACAATAAAGCGTCGGAATATATAGAAAAAATAAACAAAGTTTATGTATTGTCCAACAAATATTTTTATATGGACAAGAAAGTCTATTTTTACAAATCGGGACTTTACTTTGAAAAGGATAAACTTGCAGATTATCAAAACTGCGAAAGCCAGGCCTTTAATAGTTATCTGGGCTGTTTCGGTACAAGATTTTATTATACGGTTCCCGGGGATAACAGCCAAATATATTATCAGAATCTCAGCAAGCCTGAAAGAAAAGACAACAAAGTGACTGTTTATTATGCCGATGCATACGGCAATCTTGAATATTATTCTAATGTCGAATATCAACCCGAAACGATTATCTATCTTACAAAATACGACCCTATTCTGAATGCTGCGAAAAAAAATAAGTTCCTTAAGTCAAAAGGCATTAAGAGCAAACTTAGCATAAACAGAAAATTAAATTACGGCCCTGATTGGAACGATATACTCGCTTTGGATATGAGTACCGGCAAATTTTCTGTACTTGCAGAGGGCGTTTACAGAATAAGCAAGATCACGGGAGATACAATTTATTATGTTGCCCCCAACTTTGAATATAAAAGGAACGGAACGGTCTCCGATATAAAGGGCGAAAGTTTATATTCCTATAATATCGTCACGCATGACAATAAAAAGCTTATAACCGGCAACAGTACGTTATATGAACTCAACGATAGTTCGATCATTTTCACCCGCCAAGATCACGGCCAGAATAATCTTACGATTTACACAAAAAGGAACATAGAAGGCGCGGAAGAAGTTGCACTCGTAAAGAACGTTTACAACTTTTATAAGTTCATCAAGGGAAAAATATACTATATGGTCGGCAATGCCAATATAAAATCTCTTTGCAGCATTCGCCCCGATGGAACCGATCAACGTGAAATAATGAAATATATGATGGACATTGTCTTCACGTCCGGCGACTGGATGTATGTTACCCGTGGCGCTAAAGACAACATATTCCGTACACTATACCGCATTCCTCTTGTCGGAGGCGAACCTAAGAAAGTTGCATTTGGCGTAATAAGTAGTGACCTTGATAAACCTTGCATCAGGAAGGGCTACCTTTACTATACCGATTACAATGCGGAACTGTGCAGAGTCCGTCTTGACGGTACCAACCAACAGTCACTTGTTCAAGGCGTGCGAAAAATTCTCATGGTAAATTACGACAAGGTATTCTACCTGAGTTATGATGGGAAAGAACGTGGTCATAATATAATTTCGCTATATGAAATGAATATGGACGGTTCTAATCGCAGAAAACTTATATATAACGTCGAGTCAATACATAATGTTGAGAATAAATACTTCATATATGTGCGTGAAGATGCTCTTGAGTCAAAACGCGAAGTTTACAGCGACGTAAAGGATTTGAAGCTCAATAAACTGATTGCTAAAATTTATAATAAGTACGATAAAAAGAAAAAGCACCCCGTTTCCAAGTTCAAAGTCATCTCCCTTTATAACTGCGAGACCGGCGATAACGAAATATTGGCTTACGACTGCAGTTATCCCGTTGCGAAAGAACTTAAACTTGAAATGAAAGAGGTGCTGAGAAGATAATGACTGTTGCCTGCCTTATAAATTATGGCGTAAAGTCAAAAGCTGGAGTATAAGTTTCAAAGAGAAAATAAGAGAAAATTTTTTATTGGCGGCGTGAAAGGTTATTTCACGCCGCCGTTTTGCAAAAAGGTAACTGCAGATTTTTAACACAATGCCGTTGCCACCCTTCGGGCAGAAGTTGCGGCATTGTACCGCCTTTTGTGATCGCAACTTGTATATTGATATATGTGCACTCCCTTTACTCATTGCGGCAGCTTATTCAATTAAGTCCGTCAGACGTGTGTCTAGTTATCAGTCGCCTGATTTTTGGCGACCTTCTCTTGTTTATCAAACAACCAAAGTATGACAGCCGCAGCCGTCGTAAGCACCATGCCGAAAATGAGTATCCAATTCAATTTCAGCACAAATGATGAGAGCAACACGTTCACATATCCGTGAAAGAGCATGCAGAGCGGTATGCAGCCCGATCGCTCGTATATCATGCCCAGCCAAAAGCAGAGGAATATACCCAATGTTGCCTGCACCCAAAACGGCATAGATTGATTGGGATGCCCTTCGATAAACCAGAGCGGCAAATGCCACAGCGCCCATATAACGCCGCACGCAAGAGCGGCAAGCGGAAAGGTTATCTTCTTTGATAATGCAGGCTGCAATATTCCGCGCCAGCCGAGCTCCTCCTCACCTCCGTAAACAAATATGGAACCGAGCAGGGAAATAAAAAAATTCAGCGCTGTCATTTGCGGGTTCCATTCCATGGACGAAAGCCCTACGGTGAGAGTTATCAGGGCAACAAACAAAAGAAAAAACCATATACCGTGCTTTTTATATGAAAATAAGAACTCTTTCAAGCGACGCGGATAATCTTTTTTGCCTATGCTGAATAAAGCGGCAATGGCAGGCCCGAAGTTACCGATAATGTATATTACCGTAGGCAATATGTCGCCATATACAAGATCGGTATATGCAACAAGTATTGCCACACCCCACCAACATACATATGTTATGGCGAATGTAATGATAAGATATTTCACGGCGGTTTTGATGTTCATATGAACATTATACCATAGCCAAAAGCATCAAGTCATCTGTATTGTTGTATTAAGAATTTAAAAAATATATCTCAATCCATTCATATACAAATTAAAATCTAGTTGATGTTTGGATCATAATCTCTTTTATAGAGAGAAACAGTAAAAAAATTTTTCTATCTAATTATTTAAGAATGAAATCGCTTGATTTTTTGGCAAAAATCTAATATTATATATAAGTGCTCAGTTGCAAAATTACTGAGCGGCGATGCGGAGATGGCTGAGCGGTTTAAGGCGCACGATTGGAAATCGTGTGAGGTCAAAAGCCTCCGGAGGTTCAAATCCTCTTCTCCGCGCCAAACAAAAAAGAAGCAGGCTTTGGTCTGCTTCTTTTTTTATAATGTTGATTATGTAACGATCGAAAGATAAGTAAAAACATTACTTGCGTTGCTTACAATACTCTTAACACATGTTCAACATAAGCGCCTGCAACATTTATTCCTGTAACCTCTTCAAGTCCTTGGAAAAAAGCATTGGAATTAACTTCACATAAGTAGTATTTATCTTTACCGATCAAAATATCTACGCCACAATAGTCAAGGTGTAAAATTTTGGCAGCCTTTAAAGCTATGTCTTCAACTTCTGCCGGTAAATCTATTTTCTTTCCAAAACCTCCAGCTGAAATATTTGAGCGAAAATCATCGGTTGAATATCGTTCCATATAGGCTATAGTCTTACCGCCTATAACCATTATACGAATGTCTCTGCCGGCACTTTCTTTTATAAACTCCTGAAATAGATGAGGCTTGAACCGCAAGTAGTCGGCATATAATTTTAATTCGTCGCGATTATCCGCCTTATATACACTGCTGCCCATAGAACCATAACTTGATTTAACAATGAGCGGGTAACCAAGCTCATTTTCTGCCACATCCAATACACTTTCTTTAAGAGAAGAATCTTCACTGTAACACAACAATCCGGGCAACGTTTTCGGCATAGGAATGCTGTTATTGGCGAGTCGTATCATTGTAGTCATTTTGTCATCGCAATCTTCTATTGCCTTTGCTGTATTAAAGAGCCTTAAGCCCAGCTTTTCAAGCATATATGATATATACTTGTCCTTATCTAAGTATATACAAAAGTCATAATTAGCAAGTCTCTTTTTTATATTACCGTTTGAATCGAGAGTTGCAGCAAAGAAGTCATTTCTCAATACATCGACATTTATATTTTTATATGAAAATTCCTCTTTTAGTCTAACGGCCTGATATATAGAATGTTCTAAGCTGGAATATGCATTTAGCAGTATAAGTCCTTTCATTATTTGATTCCGCCTATGGCGATATATGATGTGTTGCAATACCAAAAACTTCTATTCAGAAAGGCATCTTTGAATTCGTTTAAGGCATTCTTAAACCAATCATACTCATTTTTCAACCATTCATTGTCTGGATTTTGATTTAGCAAATCCTCTATTCTTTTCAATCTGAATGAAAAGCCGACTTCGTACAATCTTTCTTTTCGGCGTCTGTCTTTTTCGCAAGTATCTACTACGGAGTAAAGCATTCGGATATTTGTATAGCCGGTGTCATATAATTGCGAATATAATTTTCTGCCGTTAGATCTGTCAGACGCTGTAACTAATTTTTCATATCTTTCTAAAATTTCTTTTAAAAGATTGGTCTTCGGATAACATAACTTGCCGCCATCGTCCGATCCTCTGATAATTATTCTGCCGTCATCACCAAAAATCTCATATAAACTTAACATCAATTTATGCGGATTGTTCAGATGATGTATAACTAAGGCGGCAAATACGATATCGACGCCTTTAATATTATTTTCGGCAAGTATATTTTGCAATATAGTGATTATGTTGCCGTCTTCAAGATCTGCAGTATAAAAATGAAATTTATCCCCGTAGTTTTTAGCCTTTGCGTTAGCTTCGCGGATATCGTTTTCGTTGTAATCGATGCCGATCACTTTTGTGATGCGCTTTATATCTTTAAATCTTGAGAATGTAAGATCCCCGTTAGAGCAGCCGAGGTCGAGAACGCATAGATCATCGCCGGTGAGTTCATCAAGTACGGAATCGATCGCTTTCATGTCAAAGTTCATATAACCTTGCTGCTGATTGAACAGTCTTTCCTTTTCCCCTTTCAATTGCGACGAGTATTTAGACTGAATTAAATAACTTGTATCATTTTTTTCAGGGAAAAAATTCCACTCCTTAAAAGTTTTACCTACCCGTTCCCAATTGATCTCGCTAAGTTTAAGATACAGTTGTTCGTTATTTAATACTTCCTGGATACTGTCCATTATGTATTTTTCGTTTTCGCTCAGTTTTTCATAGAAAGTGTTTTTTAACTCGGGTAACGACATGTTGTAGAGCATTATAGAAAAGAATTTCCTATTAAACTTTGCCGTATATTCAACTTCGGTCAATATGGCTTTACTCTTTAAAAAGTTTTCCGAGATAATAAAAATCACACCTTTACACTTTGAAGAACTTATGTACCGTCGTACAGATAAGTCCCATTCGTCACCGTAACTCAACGATTCGTCATACACCAGGTTATAGGAGTGATCGTCAAACTTGGCTACGATTTTTTTTATTTCATCCTGTTCTGCATGAGAGTAGCTTAAAAAAACATAGTCTTTTGTTCTGTCATTCATAATTCAATATCCCCTTATCCTTATCTGCTTCAAACAGCAAACAAAAACTAACGAATTCAAGCAATAAAACAAATATAATTTTCAAATGCGGCGGGGCGCTTGCCCCGCCGCATCGGTACTATTTTAAGAAACTACCCTTATCACCGAAACGACGTCGGCAATGTCGCTCGTGGCGTTGATGTCGTCCACGGCCTTGAGTATGCTCTTTTCCTTTGTGAGGTGAGTTACGAACACAAGGGGCACCCTGCCGTCCTTTTCGTCCTCCTCCTGTATCATCTGCGCAACCGAGATGTTGTGGCGGGAGAATATCGACGAAACTTTTGCGAGCACGCCCGCCTTGTCGTGGGCGTTGAGCCTTAAATAATAGGCGCTCTTGAAGTTATCGATGAACTTCGTGGCTGGATCGGCGTCCTCGGTGTTCTTGAACGTCGAATACCTGAAATTGGGGTGGGTGGCGCAGTATATAACGTCGCCGACTATCGCGCTTGCGGTGGGCATCGCGCCTGCACCGCGGCCGTAGAGCATTACATCCTCCACGCAGTCGCCCGTGATATACACGGCATTGTAGCTGTCTTTAACGCTGGCGAGCGGGTGCGTATTCTTTATATATGTGGGGTGAACGCGCACCTCGATGCCGTCGTCGGTGTTCTTTCCTATTGCGAGCAGTTTGAGCACATAGCCGAGCTGTTTGCCATATACTATATCTTCGGAGGTTATCTTTGTGATGCCCTCGCGGTATATCTTTGAGAAAGGTATCTTGGTGTGGAAGGCAAGGCTGGAGAGAATGGAGAGTTTGTAGGCGGCGTCGAAGCCCTCAACGTCGGCCGTGGGGTTGGCCTCGGCATAGCCCAGCCTCTGGGCCTCCTTCAAAACTTCCTCGTAAGAGGCGTTCTCGTCGCTCATCTTGGTGAGGATATAGTTGGTTGTGCCGTTGATTATACCCATCATGGAGAGCACTTTGTTGCCCTGCAGATTATCCAGAAGCGCGCGTATCACGGGCACACCGCCGACGCAGCTCGCCTCGTAAAAGAGGCCGCAGTTGTTCTTTTTGGCCGCCTTTTCCAGCTCGTGGCTGCACTTGCAGAAGAGCTCCTTGTTTGAGGTAACTACCGATTTTCCGGCATTGAGCGCCGAAAGCACGAAAGTTTTTGCCGGCTCAACGCCGCCCATTACCTCTATAACTATATCCACATCGGGGTTGGAACATATTTCGGCGATGTTGGAAGCTATCTTCTCCTCCTTTACGCCGAGCGCGAGCGCCTTTTGCTTGTTGAGTTCGAGGACGTTTTCAACGACGATATCGATGCCCTGCGTCTTCTGATAAAATTCCCTGTGTTCGGTGAGCATCTTATAGGTGCCGCCGCCTACAACGCCGAGTCCGAGTATCGCAACTCCAACCTTCTTCATTTTTCTGCCTCCGTACTATTGAGATAGTATAAATATTTCAACCCGTCGAGCGTGAGCAGCTTGTCAACGCAGTCGATACAGTCGATCTCTTTTGCTATTACTTCCGAAAAGCCGCCCGTTGCGACGGTCTTTACGTTGGAAACCTTGAGTTCCTTTTTTATCTTTTTTACGATGTAGCCTACCAGCCCCGCAAAGCCGAAAACTATGCCCGCCTGCATATTGGTGACGGTGTTTTTGGCTATCACCGACGAGGGTCTTTCGATCTCCACCCTCGGCAGCTTGGCCGTGCCGTTCACAAGGCTGTCTAACGAGCCCTTAATTCCGGGCGCTATCACGCCGCCGATAAACTCGCCCTTTTCGTCGAGCACGTTGAACGTGGTGGCCGTGCCGAAGTCGACTATTATCAGCGGAGCGCCGTATTTTTTTAGCCCTGCAACGTTGTTTACCACGCGGTCGGCACCAACCTCGCGGGCGTTATCCACCTTTAAGTTCATGCCCGTCTTAAGCCCGGGAGCAAGCGACAGCGGCTTGATATGGAGATATGTGGCGCACATCCGCTCCAGCGTGAAGTCCATCTGCGGAACGACGGAGGAGATTATGCCCCCCTTTATGTCGCCTGCCTCTATGTCGTTGTTTGAAAGTATCGTTAAAAGCTGCCCGCCGTATTCATCGGAAGTCTTTTTAACGTCGGTCGCCACGCGAAAACTTATTACAAGGTCATCGCCGTCAAAAACGGCATATTTAATATTTGTGTTGCCTACATCAAGACAGATTATCATTGCCTTCCTCTTGGGGCTTTTTCTTTTTTGATTTAGAAGCAAATTGTTTTTCCACTATGCGGTAGACGGTGTGCAGCGCGGGCGCCACGATGAGGTTTATGGCAAGTTCGATAAAGAAGTTGAATGTCACCAGCCCCACGCAGATGAATATAAATATATTCATGCCGTCGAAGCCCTCGAGGCCGCTCTGGAAGAGCCTTATCGTATCGGGCATGCACAGGCAGCCGAGAACAAAGAGCGACGTGTTTATCACGGGCACGGCTGCAGAAGCCACAAACGTGGCAACATAGGTATTTTTGCGCGATATCAGGCGGAAGAGCGCGCCGCCGACAAGGCCGGCAACGGTGGTTTTTACAAGGCATATGAGCGAAGTCACAACGGGACTGTTTGCCCATATAACCGCATAAAAGCCGGTAGGCGTCATTATTACCTGAATGAGCACGACCATGCCGTTTGCAAGGCCGAGAAGGGCTCCCGCAACGGGACCGAGCACGAG
Organism: uncultured Clostridia bacterium; assembly: GCA_944330115.1. Lineage (GTDB taxonomy): Bacteria > Bacillota > Clostridia > Christensenellales > Borkfalkiaceae > Coproplasma. The sequence continues at coordinate 327,088 of CALVIN010000001.1, read as the reverse complement.
CGCGCCTATAACTATGGGTATGAGTGAAAAGTTTAAGGTGATCAGCCCGATCGAAAACGAGCCGCCGAATGCCTGCAGCACGATAACGAGCGCGAGCAGGACTGCAAGCGTCGCGATATTGCGCGACGTAAAAAAGGTCTTTTTAACCTTTTCCATAAGAATACCTCCATCGGATTTCATATTGAATATCCGCAGAAAAAAATTATTTATACTTTGCCGCAATGTTTGCGGCGCACGGTCGGACTTTTGCAAAAATATCCGCCGAAAGTACCGAAAGTTGTATTTTTGAAGTTTTAACATTATAACATCTACAAAAGATTATTGCAAGCAAATTGAAATAACTAATCGATAAATAGGGCTTTAAGCAACCTTTTCGGCGCAAAAACGATATGTTACAGTAACATTTTAGCCCCAAAAATAATATTATTTACTATAAAGCGTAAACGGCAAGGCCCAAGCGCCGCATAAATTTCGGCAGGCAAAACATTAAATATTTGCCCGCGCGGATGCGGCAAAAAAGTACATACCCGCCTTGCGACTTTAAATCAAGGAGGAACATATGAATATCTTTTCAGGCTGCGGCTGCGGTTCCAACAGCTGCCTTTGGATACTTATACTTCTGCTCATAGCCGCGTGCTGCAGCGGCAACGGGCTCGATTCCGTGCTCAGCGGAAGCTGCACGCCCGTACTCATCGCGCTCATATACGCAATGTGGAAGAACGGCACTCTCTCGGCGATATTCTGCGGCAACGGCTCGTCCTGCGGCTGCAATTAAAACTTTTTTGCATAAATAACAAAGGGGCCGCTTTTGCGGCCCCTTTAATATTGAAATTTGATATTTGGCAATTATGCGAAGTACTATGTCACGCATAAACTATGGTTTTTTGCCGTGTTTTTACTTGCAATACTTCTTTTCTATATCGGCTATCTTGTTTACGCGGCGCTCGTGCCTGCCGCCCTCGAAGTTTGTGGTGAGGAACTTTTCGACTATTTTAAGCGCATAGCCGGGGCCCACCACCTTTTCGCCTAGCGCGAGCATGTTGGCATTGTTGTGCAACCTGGTGAATTCGGCGCAGTAGGTATCGTGACAATGCGCGCAGCGTATGCCGGGCACCTTGTTTGCCACTATCGAAACGCCTATGCCGGTGGAGCACACCACTATGCCGAGATCGCAGCTACCCGCTGCCACTGCCTCTGCCGCGGGGAGAGCGTAGTCGGGATAATCGCAGCTGTCAAACGAATTTGTGCCGAAATCTTCGTATTCATAGCCGTGTTCCTTCAGATAGTTCTTTATTTCGGTCTTTAAGTTGAGTCCGCCGTGGTCGCAGGCAAGTGCAATTTTCATATTATTTTCTCCTTAAAATTGATGCCGCCGAATGGCGCGCCGTATCAGGCGTTTTCGGCGAGAATTATTTTTTCTATAATTTGGTCGCAGGCGCGCATAAGTATGTCGCGCGTGGCGCGGTATGCCTCTATCGGGCACCCGTACGGATCGGGCACGTCGCAGCCGCAAAAATCTTTTATACTGTAAACTTTTCCGCAGCCGTCCAAAATCTGTTTCTGCGTGTCTGTCATGCAGATGACAGCGCGGCTCTTGTCAATTATGTTCTGGTTAAGCTGACGGGGAACAAATTTTTCGCTTACCGTCACGCCTATTTCCTCCAACACACGCCTTGTGTTGGGTGAAAGTTCGCGCCCCACTTCGGCAAAGAGCCCGCGCGAGGCCACGTCCCACCACTTTATCTTGCGCTCCTTTATTTTGCTGCGCAATATCGCCTCCGCCATAGGGCTGCGGCAGGTATTGCCCGAACATACGAACAGTATTTTATTTCTCTTCATCGTTCACCTCCCGCAAGGGGGCAAGCGCCGCACTTATCAGCCGCCGCAGGCCTTGGTGAGCCTGTTCATAACGCCCACCATCACGCCGCCGCGGTCCTCGGGCGCTATGGCGATAATTATATCGGCCACTCTTTCGCCCTCGCGCAACTTAAAATAGAGGTTTGAGGCTATCTCTTCGCCGCTGTTTCCGAGCAGCAGCATGTGTTCCGCCGGAATTTTATCCAAAAGGCGCTTTGCGCACCCGTCATCGCACATTATGTATGCCCGCGAACCGGCCGCCCGCTCCTTTTTATACTCCGCCGCCGCCTCTTCAAGCCTTTCATACTCAAAGAGCATGGTGCGGCAGTTGGGGGAATAGTGCTTATATTTCATGCCCGGCGAACGCACTCTCTCGCCCGCCTTAGGCACAAACACCGTGCAGTCGCCCGCAACTTCGGCTATCATTTCGCGCGTGACGAGGCCGCTGCGCAAAACGCAGGGCACCTCGCCGGTGCAGTCCAAAACGGTGCTCTCTATCCCGCCCGAGCACTTGCCGCCGTTCAATATGAGCGGTATTTTGCCGCAGAAATCGGCATATACATGCTCCGCCGTGACGGGGCTGACATGCTTAGAGATATTTGCCGAAGGCGCCGCTATGGGCATATCCACAAACTTTAAAAAGCGCTGCCCGCCCTCGTGCGAGGGTACGCGTATGCCTATGGTATCCAGCCCGCACGAAACTACGGGCGATATCCTGCCCCTGCTTTTGAACACCATGGTGAGCGGGCCGGGCAGGTAGCGCTCGGCAAGTTTGTATGAATACGACGGGATATCGCACACTATGCGCTCTATGTCATAGTCCTTATGCACATGCACGATGAGCGGGTTGTCCTGCGGGCGCCCCTTAACTTCAAATATCTTTTTAACGGCTTCGCCGTTGAAGGCGTCGGCGCCCAGGCCGTACACCGTCTCTGTGGGAAAGGCGACCAAGCCGTCCTCTTCAAGTATGTTTTTTGCGGCGGAGAGCGAATCTTCGCCTATATCGAGTATCTGTGTTTCCATTAGCTGTAAAAAATTTTACGCATCTTGCTTTGGTGCAAATGTCACCGCGGACATGCTGCAAACAAGCGCGCTTTTCAGGCGCTTTTATTGTAATTATAACAAACGGGCGCCGCACAAAAACGCGGTATGATACGCGGTAAAATAATATTATTCGTCGCCGTAGTCGTCGTTGCTGAAGGGACCTTCGGGTATATCGTCGGCGCCTTCCTCCCCTACGGTACCGCCGCCCTGCGCATCATCGTCGGCGCGCTCATCGCTCTTTTTTGCAGGCTTTTTATCGCCCTTCTTGCCGGCGTTTGCCTCAAGCTGCCTGAGCTCCTCGGGATCCGGCGTGACGAACTTTGTGTATTCACCCTTGAAGCGCAGCTGAGTGCGCCCCGTTTCGCCGTTTCTGTGCTTGGCGATGATGAGGTCGGCCATGCCGCGGACTATCTTGTTCTTTTCTATCTCCTCGGGCGAGGCCGTCATATCCGGTCTGTTTATGAATATTACCATGTCGGCGTCCTGCTCTATGGCGCCCGATTCGCGCAGGTCTGAAAGCTGGGGTTCGCCCACCATACGCCTGAGCTGCGAGAGCGCTATTACCGGAACGTCGAGCTCCTTGGCCATTATCTTTAAGTCGCCCGTGATGTGCGCTATCTCCCTCGTGCGGTTCTCGTCCTGCTTATAGCCGCTCGACATGAGCTGTATATAGTCTATCATGACCAGGTCGAGTCTGCCGCCGTTTTTGGCCTTTATCCTCCTGCACTTCGAGAGTATCTCGGCAGGAGTCACGCGGGAGGAGTCGTCGATTATTATGCTGAGTTTTTTAAGGTCTTCGCTCGTCTTAACAAGCGCCTTCCAATCGGCCGGGGTAAGTTTGCCCGAAAGCGCGCTCGACATGCTCACCTTTGCACTCGCGCAAAGCAACCTCTGCACTATCTGTATCTTGGGCATTTCGAGCGAGAAAACCGCGCAAACGTTGCCCTGATATGCGGCGGCCTCTACTATGTTCATGGCAAGCGAAGTTTTACCGCTGCCGGGGCGCGCGGCTATAACGATAAGGTCGGAGCGCTGAAAGCCGTTGGTTATCTTGTTCAAGAAGGGAAAGCCCGTCGGTATGCCGCGCAGCGCATCTTTATCGGCAGAGATCATCTCGAACCTGCTGATAACGTCGCTCACCACCGAACTTTCGCGTATGTCCTCCATCGAGGACGTATCTCCCTTTTTGGCTATGTCATACACCAACTTTTCGGCATACTGGACGGACTGGGTGCTGTCGGTGCTGTTCATGGAATTTTCGATTATCTTGCGCGACGCGCGTATGAGTTCGCGGTTTATGCTGTCGCGCTTTACGATATCGAAATAATATTTGAAGTTGGCCGCCGAGGGCACCTGCTGCATGAGCTCGGTGATATAGTCTATCCCGCCCACCTTTGCAAGATTGCCGTCCTTTTCCAGGCAGTCCGAAAGGGTTATTATGTCGGCGGGCTTGCGCTGATAGAATACCTTTAAGATAGCCGAAACTATCATCTGGTGCGACTCCTGATAGAAGTCCCTCTCGCTCAGCTTGTCGGCTATCTCCGAGAGCACTTCGTTATCAATGAGCATGCAGCCTATCAGCGACTGTTCCGCCTCTAAATTGTTGGGTAAAACGTTAGTTTTGTCTGACATAGTACTTTATATATTCATCATTTTCTCAAATTCGGCGAGAGTATCGGCAAATTCCTTCATAGCAAACTCGAAGGGTTCCTCCGTTTCGAGGTCAACTCCCGCAAGGCGGAGCAGCGACACGGGATCGGACGACGAACCGCTCGAAAGGAATTTGAAGTAATCTTTAACGGCAGGCTCGCCCTCGGAGAGTATCCTGTGCGCGATATTTATTGCGGCCGTTATGCCGGTGGCGTATTTATACACATAGAACGCGCGGTAGAAGTGAGGTATCCTCGCCCACTCGCACGAGATGTTGTAGTCATGCTCTATGGCTTCGCCGTAATACTCCTTTCCTATCCTGCCGTATACCTCGCAGAGCAGCTCTTTGGTGAGCGGCTCGCCCTTTTCTGCTCTGTCGTGCGCCTCATATTCAAATTCGGCGAACATCGTCTGGCGGAAGAGCGTGCCGCGGATGGAATCGAGGTAGTAGTTCAAAAGGTACTTGCGCAGGTTCCTGTCCTCGGTGTCGGCAAGCATAAACTTTAACAGCAGCACCTCGTTGACAGTGCTGGCTACCTCCGCCACGAAGATCTTATAGTCGCTCTTGGCGTAGGGCTGATTGTGCGACGAGAAATAGGTGTGCAGCGAGTGTCCCATTTCGTGTGCTATGGTGAATATTTCGCTTATCGTCTCCTGGTAGTTCAGAAGAACGAAAGGGTGCACGCCGTAGCAGCCGGTGCTGTAAGCGCCGCTCCTCTTGCCCTCCGTCTCCATAACGTCTATCCAGCGCTCGTCGTGGCCGCGCTTCAAGAGCGCCTGATACTCCTTGCCGAGGGGCGCAAGCCCCTTTATAACGTATTCATACGCCTCGTCATAGGGCATCTTTACCTCCACGTCGGATACGAGCGGAGCATATACGTCGTAGAAATACAGCTTGTCATAGCCAAGTATCTTCTTCCTGTCGGCAATGTAGCGATGCATGGCGGGCTGGCCCTTCTTCACCGCATCTAAAAGGTTGCGATAAACCTTTGCGTCGACGTCCTCTGTGGAGAGGGCGCGCTCGAGGCAGGAGTTGTATTTATAAGCCCTGCTCAGGAATACGTCCTTCTTAACGTTACCGAAGTAAGTGGCGGTTATGGTGTTCAAAAGGCTCTCATAGGCGGCGTAATATTTTTCGTATGCCTCCTTCCTCTTTGCTCTGTCGGTCGAGTGCATGAGCACACCGTATGTGCCGTGGGTGAGTTTGCACTCCTTGCCGTCGATCTCGATATCGGGCAGGGGCACGTCGGCGTCGTCTATCATGGAGAAGATATCCGAGAAGGTTTCAAGCGTTTCGCCCGCAAGCGCCACCAGCCTCTCCTGATCCTCGGGAATAACGTGCGCCTTGCGCTTTATGAGCGTCTTTATAGTATAGTCGTAGTCCGAAAAATCTTTATCCGCAATCAGCGAGTTGAGATATTCTTCGCTCTGCGCCGCGAGCTCGGGCTCGAAGAATGCCAGCTCTGCGCTGTATTTTGATATGAGCGCCATGCAGCGCGCCGTATAGGCGTTGTATTTAGACTCCCTCGTGTCCTCGTCGTGCTTCATCGAGGCGTACAGATATACGCGCTCGAGCTTTTTAGAGAACTTGTCCACCGCCTTAAAGAGGGCAAGCAGCTGCTCTTTATCGCCGAGCCTGCCGGCATACCCTGCAAAATTTATCATGCCTTCGGCTTCGGCATAGGCCTTTTCCCACTCCTCGTCGGAGGCGAAAATATCGTCTGTGTTCCAAGTATAGCGCTTTTCAACCTGATTTCTTTCCATAATATTAGTCCTTAAAAAATAATTTTATCAGTTTTTGTTTGAGTGTATGGGCGCGGGTATGAGCCCTCCCCTCGAAATAAATTTTTCGCTCGACTCTTTGTGCACGGGCATTATGGGCGCCCTGCCCAAAAGTCCGCCGAAGTTGACGCAGTCGCCCACATCCTTCCCGGGGGCGGGTATTATGCGCACCGCGGTAGTCTTGTTGTTTATCATGCCGATGGCCGCCTCGTCGGCGATTATCGCGCTTATGGTAGACGCCGGCGTATCGCCCGGAACGGCTATCATGTCGAGGCCCACCGAGCATACCGCCGTCATGGCCTCGAGTTTGTCTATATTCAGCCCGCCCTTTTCGGCGGCCTCAATCATGCCTATATCCTCGGAGACGGGAATAAACGCGCCCGAAAGGCCTCCCACGCGCGAACTTGCCATAACGCCGCCCTTCTTCACGGCGTCGTTGAGCATGGCGAGGCAGGCCGTGGTGCCGTGCGTGCCCACACATTCCAGGCCCATCTCCTCGAGTATCTGCGCCACAGAATCGCCGCGCGCCGGGGTGGGCGCAAGCGACAAGTCGACTATGCCGAACTCTGCGCCGAGGCGCTTTGCCGCCTCTCGTGCAACAAGCTGACCCGCGCGCGTTATCTTGAAAGCCGTGCGCTTTATCATCTCGGCAAGTTCGGTAAGGTCGGCGTGCGGTATGGCCTCTATCGCGTGCTGTACGACGCCGGGGCCGGAGACGCCCACGTTTATCACCGTGCCGCTCTCGCCCACGCCGTGGAATGCGCCCGCCATGAAGGGGTTATCCTCCACCGCGTTGCAGAACACCACGAGCTTTGCGCAGCCGAAGCCGTCTTTATCCTTGGTGAGTTCGGCAGTCTTTTTAACTATCTCGCCCATCAGGCGCACCGCGTCCATATTTATGCCCGACTTTGACGAGCCTATATTTATTGAGGAGCAGAGCTTATCCGTAGTGGCGAGCACCTCGGGTATGGTCTCTATAAATGTCTTTTCGTAGCCGGCCATGCCCTTGTGCACGAGCGCAGAATATCCGCCCAAAAAGTCGATGCCGAGCGTACGGGCGGCTTTGTCGAGCGCCCTGCCTATCTTTGCCGACTGTGCGGCGAAGGGCGCGCAGATGAGGCTTGCGGGCGTCACCGAAACGCGCTTGTTTACTATGGGGATGCCGTATTCCTTAGAGAGCGCCTCTGCCACCTTTACGAGATTTTCGGCCTGGGAGCACACCCTGTCGTATACGCGTTTAGCCGTTTCATCCGCCGAACCTGCGATGCAGGGCAGCAGCGATATGCCCATGGTTATTGTGCGTATGTCGAGGTGCTCCCTCTCTATCATGTTGATAGTTTCGAGTACGTCGTATTTATTGAACATGGCCGTCCCTCACACCCTGTGCATGGCATTGAAAATTTCTTCGTGCTGAAGATGTATGCTCATACCTATGCTCTCGCCGAGCTGGGCGCATTCGGTGGCGAGCTGCGAGAGCTCTTCGTCCGCGCCCGCGGTATCGACGAGCATTATCATGGCGAAGTAATCCTGAAGGATGGTCTGGCTGATGTCGAGTATGTTTACGCCCTTTCCGGCAAGGAAGGCGCTGACCTTTGCTATTATGCCGGTCTTGTCTTTTCCTACTACAGTAACTACTGCGTGCATAAAAAATATTCTCCTGAAAGTTTTGGTAACGTATTTAAGGCGGCCAGGCCGCATTTTTGTATTTTGTAAGGATAAGTATGGCGTTTGCCCCCGCATTTTCAACGGCGGAACGTTATACGCCGAAAGTGAAAAAGGTGTATAGCGCGGTAAAGAACGGCTTACAGGCATACGACCAGTCGGTTATCACGCCGACGAGCTGCGAATAGTTGAAGCAGCCGTAGTCGTCATACCTGCTGTCGTGGCTGACGTTTCTGTTGTCGCCCAGCACAAACATGCAGTTTTGCGGCACTGTGACGGCGTTGTACTCCGAAGGCAGCGAATTTTGCGGCAGATAAGGGTCGCAGTTGGATGAGAGCACATAGTCCTCTTCAAGGGCGACAAACTCATCCTCGCCGCCGTACTTTATATACACCACGCCATCGTCCATATATACGGTGTCGCCGCCGAGGGCTATGACGCGCTTTATTATATATTCATCGGGCGAATCGGGCTTGGAGAGCACCACTATGTCGCCGCGGCCGGGCAATACCTGCGTATCTGCATACAAGAAGTCGCCCCCCGCAACATCGGCGCTTTCGGCCCCCGTAAGCGTGGGCGACATGGAACTGTTTACCACATATATGCCTATGTAGCGGTAGGCAAACAGCACTCTTATGAGCAACAGAAAAGCTAAGATTATAAGTATGATCACCAACGGATCCCTATACGCGGCATACGGCCTTTTGCATAGTAATCTGTCACGCATAATTACAGCCACATTATGTTATTTACGGCATATTGCTCGCCGCAGGTGATGGTAAATTTATAGTTGCCCGCAAAGGAAGCTATGTGCATACCCTGTGCATTTTTGAAGTCTTTGCACTCCAAAAGCACGCTCTGCCATATGCCTCCCGCAAGTTCGTGAACGCAAATATACGTTTCGCCCGACTTTACGTCCTGCATGCGGAACACCACGTCGGCGGGGTTGTCGCACACGACGTCGAGCTTTAATATGGCGTCCTCGGGAGGGGCATAGCCGGGGTTGTTGAGGCGGTAGGTCATAAGCCCGCACACCGAATAGGCGCCCTTGAGGCCGTCGGCCTTCTCCACCACCTGGGGCAGCACGGCCTCGCTGGTAAAGAACACTCCGCCGAGGGCAAACGAGCGGTCGGCTATCGAAAGGCTGTCGACGCCGCTCTTGGCGTTGTATATCACGCGGCAGCGCTTGCGCATGTTTTTGAACTTGCCGCTCACCTTGCGCACGGCCATGCGCGACCATACGGTAAAGCCGTTTGTATAGCGCGCATAACAGAAGGCGAACACGACGGCCGTCTTTTCATATATATTGAGGTAGAAGTCACGGTCACAGCCCTCTCCGCCCTTATAGGGCGCAGGCGTCCACTCGCGCATGACGGGATCTATGCAGTCCTCCGCCATATACATTCCGAACTCTTCGGGCACGCCCTGCTCGTCGAACTCGGCGCGGGCGACGAGATTCTGCTCCTCGTCGGCAATCACGCTTATAACGGCGGGCTTGGGCAAAAATACCTGCCTTTCGCGCACGAATTTATCCAAAAACAAAAACATATCCTTGGTGCCCTGCACGTCGATGCAGCCGTTGCAGTGCACGGAGTACGATATAACGCTGTCGTCGGCAAACTGCTCGTTTATCCTCGAGAAGGTGTCGTATGCCCTGTCATAGTCAAAACGCTCGTCGTTGGTGGAGCACAGCATGAGCACGGGGCACTTCACGAAGGGCGCGTACGCCTGCGAATCTATGCCGGCAATAAAGCGATATCTCTCCTCGTCGAGCACGGGCTCCTGCGTGCCGAATTTGCAGAACCCGGCATACGTCTTCCAACCTGCAGCGCACACGGTGACCATGCAGGCAAGCTCGACGCTTGCGGCAAGTTTCCATGCTATTTCTCCGCCGTCGCGTATGCCCACCACGCCTATCTTGCCTACGCCGCCGCGCTCTTTTTTGAGGTAATTGTAGGAATACCTTGCAACGGCCACCCACTCGTACCAGCTGGTGTGCACGGCGTCGCTCTCGACGTATTCACGGTGCTTGCCGCATTTTTTGAAGTTGGCGTACGGTATATCCTCGGGATACACCGTATAATTTTCGCACTCCCACTCGCCGCGGTAGTCGGGCATGAGCACGCTGTAGCCGCGCTTTACAAAGAACTTCATCAGCTCCTCGTCTACGCCCGACGAACTGTCGGGCAGAAGGATGACGACGTCGTCGGAGGGCGCAGAGGCATCGCTCATAAAGGCGGCGTAAATTTTTACGCGCCCCGCGCCCGTCTCACGCCCGCTGAAGGTGAGATACTCTATTCTTTGCCCGCCGCTCGCCTTTTCGGATAGAAGCTGGGCGTCGGTGGGCAAACTGTCGTCAAAGTTTTTCCAAAGCGATACAGGTGTTAATATATTTGACAAAATTTCTCCTGTCAGCAACTGATCCTTATTGTGGAGCCGTGGCTCTCAGTTGCCTTGCTTACTAATATTTTACTGCTTATTCTGTGTTTCAATTCTTCGACGTGGCTGATAAGGCCTATCGAAAAGTTTTCGTTTTTAAGTTTTTCGAGCGCGTTCAAAACGGTGTCGATGAGGTCGCCGTCAAGCGTGCCGAACCCCTCGTCGAGGAAGAAAAATTCTATCGACTTCAACGAGCGGCTGCATATGGTGGCGCTCAGCGCAAGCGCCAATGACAGCGATACGAGGAATGTTTCGCCGCCCGAAAGCGTTTTGACCTTTCGCATCTCGCCACCGTTGTAGTTGTCGCCCACGCAGAAGTTGTTGTCGGTGTAGGCGAGGTAATATCTGCCGTCGGTAAGCTCTATGAGCGTGCGCGACGCCGCGCGTGAGATGTTCACGAGGTGCTCGTTGGCGATATACTCCATGAACTTGTTGTCGCGCAGCAGGCTTTTAAGCTTGCCCAAGAGGTCGCGTTCGCGCTTTATCTCTTTGAACTTCTGCTCGAGCTCGCCCTTCTTTTTGAGCCTGAATTTAAGACCCTCGGCCTCCTTTTTTGCCACGGCAAGTTCAGAGGAATTGTGCGAAAGCGCGGCAGCCGTTTCATTCTTTTTATTTAGCGCCTCGGCGACGGTACTCTCGGTGACGTTCTCCGCACCCTCGGCAGGCCTGGCACTCTTTGCCTCGCCCTCGGCCTTGGAATATTCTGTGTTGAAGTTGTTGTATTTTTCAAGCGCCGACTTGTAACCGGTATATCTCTTGATCAGCGCGCGGCAGGCTTCGATATTCTCCATGCCCGCCTCGGCAACGCACTGCGCCGCCGCCCTTTCGGCGGCCTCGCGCTGTTCGCACGCCGCCTTTATCTCGGCCTCCTTTGCCGAACGGCGCTTCTCGTCCTCGCCTATGAGCCTGCGCAGCTCCTCGCTCTTTTCGGTGAGCGCGCTCTTCTTTTTGCGTATATCTTCAAGCTCTCTGTTTTTTGCGTCAGACAGCTGCCTGCACGTTGCGGCGTCGTCGCTGCCGAACACCTCAGCCACCTTGCCTTTGAGTTCGTCCACTTCGGCGGCAAGCGCCGTCCCGCGCTCTTTGAGCTCTGCAAGTTTTTCGTTGGAGGCTCTAAGTTTAATACTTGCCGTCTTCATGTCGCCATCGAGCTTCTGCACCGTTACTTCAAGGTCCCTGCGCATCTTTATCATCTTGTCGAGACGCCTGAGCTCCGCATTGACATCCACAAGACTGGCATTCTTTACCGAAAGTATGAGCGATTTATATTCTTCCGCCTTTTTGTCGAGCTCCTTGCACACAAATTCATACAGCGCGGAATTATCGTCGTATGCCCTTATCTCTGCCCTCAGCATCTTTATGTCTACGAGCGCACGGGCGTATTCTTCCTTTAATATGCCGCCTCTGAACTGACTTTTGATATATTCGCCTATATCAATATCAGGCGATTGCTTGAGTTTGGTGTGTGCCTTACATAAATCGGCCGTAACTTCGCCGCACTGTTTAAATGCGTCGTCGTTGACAGAAAGCTCTTTGCTGTATTGCTCTCTGCAGCGTTTCAGCTCGGCGTTGCGGGAGGAAAGCATGCTCACGTTCGGCAGCATGCTCTCCATCAGCGCGCATTTGCGGCTGAGCTCCTCCGCCCTGCCGTCGAGATCGCCGTCTTTAAGTTCTGAAAGCACCTTTTCAAGTTCTGCGTTTGTCTTTTCGATCCGCGCCGAGATATTTTCAGCCTCGGCCCTGCCTTTTTCTGCCCTTACGGAGAAGACGTCGGCCTTGTCCTTTTCGGCGCACGCGCGCTCGCAGCCCGAAAGCGCAGGCAGCACCTTTCCAAGTTCGTCGAACTCCGGTTTGCGTTCCTTCAGCTTTTCAAGCCTTTGAATTGCGGCGGCATATAATTGCTTCTGTTTTAAGAGCGCGCTCTCGCGGTTATAGGCTTCCTCGGCGGCGGTTGCGGCGGCTTTCAGTCCCTCTTCCGCGGCGGCAAACGCTGCCGCTCTCTGCTCGATTTCGTTCAGCCTCTCCTTTGTATCGTCGTCATAGGCCCTGAGCTCGCCTTCGGTAGCGGCGTATTGCGTCTGCGCGGCCCTCTCCCTTGCGGCAAGTTTTTCCTTGAGCGCCTTGCCGTATTTTTGCAGGTTGAACAATCGCTCTATAAGCTCTATTCTATCAGACGGGGCGGAGTTTACGAACTGCGCAAACTCGCCCTGCGGAAGCGCTATGCATTTGCGGAAATCTTCCTTGTTTATTCCTATTATTTCGGTTATCTTGTCGTTTACAGTCTTTACGTTATCGGCCACGGCGCGCGAACTGCCGTCGCCCGAAAATTCATACAGCATCGCCTTGTGCGTGCCGCTCTTGCGCTTTATGTTGCGCTCAACAAGGTATGTGCGCCTGCTGCCTTCGGTGAATATATCGAAGGTGAACTTTACGTCCAGTTCGTCGCACTTGTAGTTTATCTTGTCTATCTTATCGGGATTGCGCTCTATGTCGCCGTAAAGCGCAAAATTTATGGCGTCCAGAATGGTGCTCTTGCCGCTGCCTGTCTCGCCGAATATGCCGAATATGCCGCTTTGAAGGAGCGGGCCGAAGTCGATCTCTGCCCTCTCGGAGAAGCTGTTGAGCCCCTTGAATTCAAGTTTTACAGGTTTCATTCTTCCTCCGTAAGCGAAAGAAAGAGCGCCAGAAGGTCGGGCGGCACGTCGGCGCCGAAGCGCGATAAGTAGTACTCTGAAAAGAGCTGCGAAGAGCTCTTGCCCGCATTTTCCGCGGCGTATCCGGCCGAAAGCTCGGAAGCCACCGACATTTTGAGCGAATATAAATTTTCGCACGCGCGCAGCTCCGAAAGCTCCGACGGAGAGAGAGGCGTCTTTAAATTGAGAGTGAGTTCGGCTATCGCCTTTGCGTTGTCGTTCAAAAGTTTTAAGCCGTCCTCCACGCTGTTTGCCTGAAGGCGGGCAAGCTGCCTGCACGCGGTGAGCTGAACGGTTTTGAAGTTTTTTACGCCCTCTTTAGTCAGGTCGAACACGTTTATGCTCTTGTCCTGGCCTGCCTCGTCAAAGGTAAAGCGCATTATCGCGCCGCTGTAATATATGTTTTCGCCCAGCTTCTGCCGTCTGTGCAGATGGCCGAGCGCAGAGTAGTCGCACTTGGGGAAGAGGTCGGGACCTACCGCGCGGGCGCCGCCTAAATCTATCTCGCGCTCGCTGTCACCCGCCTTGCCGCCCGCGGCGAATATGTGCGACAGAAATACAGAGGACATGCCCTCCTCTTTGCCGCGCTCGCCGTAGTCTATCCAGCGCTTCATCTTGTCGGCAAAGCTCTCGTCGCTCTTGCCCTCCTTGAAGCGCGCCTCGTTGGGGTAGGGTAGCGTGTTTATATACACCCGCTCGCCCGCAATATTTTCAAATACGGCATAGCCGCCCTCCGACTGCACGGGGTAGCAGTTGCCCCTCTTTTTGCAGTCGAGCGCCTTTAAATTGTTGCCCACCGTATATATATTGAGCTCCTCCGAGAGGGCCTGCGCGGCCGTGAGGCGGACGTAGTCGTCGTGGTTGCCGCTGATTATGAGCACCGCGCACGTCGAAGCTATATTCTTTACCGAGGAATAGAATATCTCCTCCGCCTCGGCAGACGGCGTGTATGTATCGAACACGTCGCCCGCGACGAGCAGGAGCTCCACCTTTTCCCTGCGGCAGATATCGGCTATCTCCGCAAGCACCTCTTTAAATTCCTCGCCCCTGTCGCGCCCCATCAGCTTTTTGCCGATGTGCCAGTCGGATGTGTGCGCAATCTTCATATGCTATGCAATACCTTTAAGCGCCCTTGCGGCGCAACGCGGCACACAACTGTTTTTGCCCGGGGTTTGCCCGCAAACGGTTGCATTTTGCCGCAGTTTGTTTTATAATTTTTAACACACCGCTCAATGCGGAATTTATACTAATTATATTCCTTTTGAGCAAATAAATCAAGCGTTAAAACGGTATTTTGCAATATGGCTTTCATCTCCCGTTCGCCCGAACTTTCCGAAAGGTCTCTCACCTGCATCGAGAACAAATTTATAACAAAGTATATGCCCATACTCGATCCGCTCGCGGTAAAGGTGTATATCTACGGCCTGTACCTCAGCGGAAAGTCCGGCTCGTTCACGCTGGAAGACCTTGCAAAGAGCCTGAACATCACCGACGAGCAGGCGATAAACTGCTTTGAGTACCTCGACGAGTTCGAACTGGTGAAAATAACAAACCGCTCACCCTTCGAAGTGGAATACCTCGAGGCGGAGAATGTGAGCGGCACGCCCAAAAAGTTCAAGAGCGAAAAGTACTCCGACTTTGCCAAGAGCGTTCAGACGATAATAAAGGGCAGGATGATATCGCCCAACGAATACCGCGAATACTTTTACCTGATCGAAGAATACGGTTTCGAGCAGAGCGCCCTTCTGATGATAATAAACTACTGCGTGAGCATGAAGGGCGACGATATCCGCCTGCAATACATAAAAAAGGTGGCAAAGAGCTTTGCCGCGGAGGGTGCCACCACGGCAAAAAAGGTGGACGAAAAGCTGGCACAGTTCACCTCCTCCACTCCATCGCTTTTAAAGATATTTTCTGCGGCCGGCATTGCGCGCAGGCCGGACGTCGACGACGACAGATTATATAAAAAATGGAGCGAGGAACTCGGCTTCAGCGACGACGGCATAATCGCGGCTGCCCGCTACTTTAAAACAAAGACGGTGGAAAGGCTCGACGACGCGCTCGGCGAACTCTACCGCAACAAGAAGTTCGACGTAAAAGAGATAGAATTCTACTGCAAAACAAAGAACTCGGTGCACGCCGCCACGCTCGACATCGCGCGCTCGCTCGGCGTATATATGCAGAACGCCGCGCCATATATGGAGAACTATGTGAGCGTATGGTGCGACAGAGGCTATGAGCTCGGCACACTCAAAAAGCTGGCAAATTACTGCTTTTTGCACGGCAAGAGATCCTTTGAAGACATGGACGCCTTTATCAAAAACGAGCTGTACGGCCAGGGCATAATAGACGAAAAGGCCGTAGGTTCATACATAGAGATGACCAACGCCGAGGACGAATTCTTAAAGAAGATGCTATCGGCCTGCGGGCTCACGCGCAAGGTGATATCGCTCGACAGGGAGTTTTTGGCGCGCTGGAGACAATGGGAATTTTCCGACGACATGATAATGCGCGCGGCGGAACTTTCGGAGGGAAAGAACAACCCCCTTGCCTATATGAACGGCGTGCTCTCCTCCTGGAAGGCGTCGGGCATATTTACCCCCGACAAGATAGAGGGCGCCGCGCACACACCCAAGACCGAAGAAAAGAGCATAGACCGCGGCGTGATAGAGCGTCACTATGCAGAGCTCAGGCAACGCGCCGAAGCGGCGGCCGAAAAGACGCTGGAGCGGGCGCTTGCCGACGATACTTACAGCGCCCTGCATAAAGAGATAAATTCGCTGAACATAAAACTTGCTTTCGCCGAGAGCCGCGCCGACGGCTCGGAGAGCGAAATTGCCGAAAGGATAGCGGCGGCAAACCGCGCCGCAGACGAGAGGCTGAAAGAGCTCGGCATAGACAAGGCCGACTTTACCCCCCACTACAGCTGCAAGATATGCGGCGACACCGGCTACGACGCCGCGGGCAAGCCCTGCAAGTGTTTAAAGAAGTTTATCGCCGACTATAAGGGCGCGATGTAACTTGAAAGGCACCGTGCGGCGGCATACCGGCTTTTTAACACAAAACTTAAAAATTACTGTACGGCGCGGGCGGTTTCAGCTGCCCGCGCCGCTCATAAAAACACAGAGCGCGGCCCTGCGCGCCCGCAAAAAAATTTACTGCAAAATTTAAAATTTTTCGCCTGTTTTTGTTTGACAATGCCGATAGTTTAACATATAATATCAAAGTAATCGCTCGCGGGACTGCTCCCGCAGCAAAATAATACCGCTGCTATGGCTCAGCAGGTAGAGCACGTCCTTGGTAAGGACGAGGTCACCGGTTCAAATCCGGTTAGCAGCTCCATTAAAAAGGATACCGCATCAAACGGTATCCTTTTTTCATATCATATGCAGTTTACGCGGCATAACACGGCATTTGCATTAAAAACGCAATATTATGCCACGCATAGTACTTCGCAAAATCGTCAGAAATATAAAATAATATAAGTTAAGCGCCGCAAAGTAAAGCGGCGCTTTTATGTTAAACGCGCAAAGTTTTGCGCGCCATATTTTATCGTAGTCGCAACATTGCAGTCTTACTTGAGTGAAACGAGGTCGGAGGAAGATATCGTGCAGGACGAAAGGGTCACAAGACCGCCGTCCCTCTCCACTACCAGATTGACCGAGTCGCCTTCGCGCATCGTGATGGCAATGTCGTCCAGATTGAACGTGCGCGTCACCTCGCTCTCCTCGCCGTTTATTATAACGCCGCGGAGGATATCGCCCACTTTAGCGCCCGCATTGGCAGCTATGCTTGCCGATACTACAGAATCGATGCGCACATCCTCGCTCACTTGGCCGTAGCCTGCAGATGCGTCGTACACATACTTTGAATTGCTCGAAGAGAGAGTCACGCCAAGATCTACCGTATAGGCATTGTTGGTGCTATCATCGCCGTCGTTGGCGTAGTAGATGATGTTGTCTACAGTACCCGTAACTATCTCGAGAGGAACGGCGTAGTTGATGTTCTGGTCCTCGGTGTTGCCTGCATTGGTTATGCCTATCAGCTTGCCAGCCGAGTTGAACAGTCCGCCGCCCGAGTTGCCGCTATACAGCGGCGTATCTATTCGCAGCGACCTGTACGAGCGCCAGTTGCCGTCGATATTCAGGGTGATCAGCTCGTTCTCCGTGCTTATTATACCCTGCGTAACGCTTATGCCGTTGCCCTCGGGGTTGCCTATGGCTATCGCCGTTTCGCCGACATAGTAGGTATCGGCCAGCTCCACCGCCTTTATATTCTCGTTCACCGCCTTCATGTCGGCAGTCTTGGCTCTGAGCACGGCGAGGTCATTCTCCACGGAGCCGCCCACATACTCAAGCGCTATGCCGTAGCTGCCGTAGTCGTACTGCGTGTAGCCGTCGGAATCGCGCCCGGCCGCCACAGGCGTACTCTCGCTGCCGTACAGATAGCCGTAAATTTCGCGCGCTATCTTTGTGCCGCCGTTGCGCGAAGCATCGGCATTGTTGTCGTATATTACGTGGTAGTTGGTGACAAGGTACGTATAGCCGTCGCTTATCGTGTCGACGTCGTATATCACCGCGCCGCCCGTATACACGTTCACGTCGGAAACCTGTGTTATGCCGCCGAAACCTATAGAATAGCTCGTCTCTACAAACTCAGAATAAATTTTAAGGCATGACTGCAGGCAGTAGTTTATAGTCGACGCGGTATTGTCGCCGTTCACGGTGATGAACTGCGACAAAAACTCGGAATAGGTTATGTCGTCTCCCGTTTCGGCTATATACTCATCATAGAGATCGGATGCCGTGACCGTGCTGTTGGGCACGGTAAACTTTGTCGTCGAACCGTCGGAATAATATACTGTATAGATATCGTTGCCGCCCTCCGTACCGGATTTTGCAATGTTTGTGACGTAGGACTGCGACGAGCAGGCCGCAAATGCAGGCACCACCGCCACGGTGGCCGCGCACAGCGCCGCAACAATAACTTTTTTTGCTCTTGACATATTTTAGCGATCCTCCTTTTCGATCGTGAGAATATGATACACAAAGTTTATTGACAAAAAATTACATCTGTATGAATTTCACGCAAAAAAATATTTCACATACTTATAACCATTCGGCATATCGCTTTATATTGCGCCCGCCCTTCATACAGAAGGCCGCGCGCACAGCTTTTTGCTGCGCGCGCGGCCGCATGATTTGGCAAAATTATTTGACGTAGTCGCCCATCATGGCGAGGTCGTTTTCGATAAGTTTGGTCTGCTCTTCGTTGCTAAGCTTTTTATAGGAGAGCAGCGCAAGCAGATATATCTGATATGCCGCAAACTTCTGCTTGTCGGCGTCGGCATCCTTTAGCTTTGCCACAATGGGGTTGGCAAGGTTTATTACCAGCGTCTTTGCGGGCTCGCCCTGCGACATGCCGTATATCTCACCCATCTCGGAATAACGGCGCATTATCTCGTTGACGTTAATTATTGCGGGAACGGCGGTATTCTTGAGCTTTTCGGTCTTTATGGTGAGCTTGTCGTCGCCGATGGCCTCCTTGAATATATCGGCTATCACGCTGTCTTCCGCGCTGTCGCCCTCTTTGAGCGCGCCGTCGATGTCGGCATCGATGCGGGCAAATTTTACCTTATCGGGCGACTTATATTCGAGGAAGGTTATAAAGTGAGGATCGATGTACGAGTTGTCGCACACCATGGCGTTGAGGCCGGCGTCCTTGAACATCTTGATGTACTGCGCCTGCGTGAGTTCGTCGGAAACGTAGTATACCGTCTTTATCTCAGGCTTCCTGTCCTCCGCCTTTTCCGCCTCTTTATTTTCACCCTCGGCCTTGTCGCCTTCAGCCTTCTCGCCCTCTGCGGGCGCCTCTTCGGGCGTACCGTAATACTCGTTGAGCGTGCGGTACTTGCCGTCGAGGTCTTTGTATATGATTATATCCTTTACCTTCTCGTAGAAGTCGTTGTCCTTTATGCAGCCGAACTTGATAAAGTTGGCGATATCGCCCCAGCACTCCTCATACTTTGCTCTGTCGTTTTTGAAGAGCGAAATGAGCTTGTCGGCCACCTTTTTGGTGATGTGCTTGGATATCTTCTGTACCTGCCTGTCGTTCTGCAGGAAGCTGCGCGATACGTTAAGCGGGATATCGGGGCAGTCTATCACACCGTTGAGCAGCATCAGAAATTCGGGTATTACTTCCTTTATGTTGTCGGCGATGAACACCTGGTTGCAATACAGCTTTACCATGCCGCGCTCGAGCTCGAGCTTGTTGCGCGTCTTGGGGAAATAGAGTATGCCCTTTAACCGGAACGGGTAGTCCATGTTGAGGTGCACCCAGAACAGAGGCTCGTTGAAGTCCATGAAGGTATCGGTGTAGAACTTCTTATACTCCTCGTCGGTGCACTCCTTGGGGTCCTTTGTATAGAGAGGATGCGTTTCGTTGAGAGGCTTATCCTTGCCGTCGCCCTTGTATGAGAGGTAGATATTGTAGGGCATGAACGAGCAATACTTTCTTATCAGCGTCCTTATCGTGCCCTCGTCCAGAAACTCCTTCTCTTCGTCGGCAATGTGCATCACAATCTTGGTGCCGCGCTCCTGCCTGTCGCAGTCCTCTATGGAGTAAGTCGAGTTGCCGTCGGACTCCCAGTGTACGGCGGGTTCGTCCTTGAACGATTTGGTGAATATCTCCACGTCGTCCGATACCATATACGCCGAATAGAAGCCGAGGCCGAAGTGGCCGATTATGCCGTCGCCGCCCGCCTTTTCATACTTTTCGAGGAAGTCGGAAGCGCCCGAAAAGGCTATCTGGGTGATGTAGTTCTCCACCTCGTCTGACGTCATGCCTATGCCGTTATCTTCAACGGTGAGCGTCTTTGCGTCTTTATCTACAGAGATCTTTACGCACAGCTCCGCGCCGTCGTCTGTAACCTCGCCCATGTCGACAAGCTTTTTATACTTGGTTATAGCGTCGATGCCGTTTGCGACTATCTCCCTTAAAAATATGTCCTTATCGGAATACAGCCACTTTTTGATTATCGGCATCATGTTTTCGCTGGATATCTTTATATTACCTTCGCGTTTCATTTAGCATTACCTCCGTAACGTAACATTTATTTTATAAACTCCGCCGCGGCGCTTAAAACTAAAAAATAAACTTTTAAAACCATATTATATAAAAAATGCCGCAGACGGGACGTGCGGAAACGCGCCCCGTCTGCGGCAATACAATGCGCCTCGCCGTTTTGCAGGGCGCGTTAAATACAGCTCATATAACTTTAAAATACGCCAAAAAGCAGGCTGCCATTTTAAGACAGCCTGCCAACCGGTTTAAAATCAAACTCAGTCTTTCTTAACTTTCTCGGCAACAACTTCAACTTTGTCGTAGTAACCGCAGTTGCCGCAGACCCTGTGGGCCTGCATCATAGAATGGCAATGAGGGCACTCCACGAGCGTGGGAGCCGATGCCTTATAGTTTGCAAACCTGCTGTTGGTTCTGCTCTTTGACTGTTTTCCCTTGGGTACTGCCATATTCTAACACCTCTCTTTCCTTTTTATTTTATCTCTATGCCCTTGCAATCTGGCCTGCACAATAAAATCTGCGGCTGACTGAAAAGAACAGCATCGTTTACGGCAGTAGTTAAATCAATTTTAAAGCCGTTATACGAATAATTTTCTCCGTCGTCCTCGGTGAGATACAAAATATCGTTTTGGTATTCCACCCTCTCGCTCGCAGGCTCGAGGCAATAGGAACACTCTCCGCGCAGCAGATAACTTATCTTTAAACGTATTCCTACGGAATCGTCTTCATATATCTCGAACTCGCCCTCCACCTTTACTATGCCGTCGATTTGCGCCGACGGGAGAAGTACGAGTTCGGCGGGGCAATCGTATTCGAACGAAAAGTTCCCGCTGTATTGTTTTAGGGCTATCTGCCTTGCAACGTCAATAATCATATCAGAACGACTATGCAATTATAGTATAAAGCCACACCTTTGTCAACTTATTTTGTAAACGGCGCGGCCAATTTTTTACAAAAGTTCGGCAGTTTCGCGCGCGATGACGAGTTCCTCGTTGGTAGGTATGACGAGTATCTTCACCCTGCTGTCCTCAGCGGATATATCGCGGATAGAGCCGTTGTTGCCCTGATTGTTCTTCTCTTTGTCAAGCTTGACGCCAAGGAACTCGAGCCCCTCGCATACGCCCTCCCTAACCACGGGAGTATTCTCGCCGATGCCGGCGGTGAATACTATGCAGTCGAGCCCGCCCATAACGGCGGCATATGAGCCTACAAAGCGCTTGGTCTGATAGCTGAACATATCGAGCGCAAGTTTGCACCTCTCGTTGCCCGCCTCGGAACCAGCGATGAGATCGCGGAAGTCGCTCGAAACGCCGGAGATACCCATAACGCCGCAGCTCTTGTTGAGGTAAGTCACGATGTCGGCATGGCTCATGCCCTTCTTGCGCGCGAGGAATTCAACCGCGGAAGCGTCGATGTCGCCCGAACGGGTACCCATCAAAACACCTGCAAGGGGCGTGAAGCCCATGGAAGTATCCACGCACTTGCCGCCGTCTACCGCGGTTATAGAGGAACCGTTGCCGAGGTGGCAGGTAACTATTTTAAGTTCTTCGGGCTTTTTGCCGAGATACTTTGCAGCCTCCTGCGATACGAACTTGTGGCTGGTGCCGTGAGCGCCGTACTTTCTTACGCCGTAGGCCTTGTAATCTTCGTACTTGATGCCGTAGAGATATGCCTTTTCGGGCATGGTGGCATGGAAGGACGAGTCGAACACGAGCGCCATAGGCGTAGAGGGCATTACCTCCATACATGCGCGGATGGCAGTCGCCGCCGCGGGGTTGTGAAGGGGCGCAAGCTCGAAGGTCTTTTCCTCGAGAGTTTTCATAACTTCGGGGGTTACGAGCGTGGTCTTTTTGAAATATTCGCCGCTCGCCACTATCCTGTGGCCCACGGCGTCGATCTCGTCCATCGACTTGATAACGCCTATCTCGTCGTCGTGGAGAGCTTCGAGCACGAGCTCGATCGCCACCTTGTGGTTGGGCATATCGCGCTCATACACCTTCTCCTTGCCGTTGCCCTTGGCCTTCAATATAGAGCCGGGTATGCCTATCCTCTCGCAGCCGCCCTTGGCGAGCACGCCCTCGGTCTCCATGTCGATGAGCTGATACTTGAGCGAAGAGCTGCCTGCGTTGATAACTAAAATTTTCATAACTTTCCTATCCTCTCTTTACTTACTCCGCCTGAAGCGCGGTAACGGCCACGGTAGCCACTATATCGTCCACGTTGCAGCCGCGGGAGAGATCGTTGAGCGGCTTTGCAAAGCCCTGGCAAACGGGGCCGATCGCCATATATCCGCCGAAGCGCTGCGCGATCTTATAGCCTATGTTGCCGGCGTTGATATTGGGGAAGATGAATACGTTGGCATGTCCCGCAACGGCAGAGCCGGGAGCTTTGAGTTCGCCGACTTCGGGAGCTACGGCCGCGTCGAACTGGAATTCGCCGTCGAGAGCGAGGTCGGGAGCCATCTCCTTTGCAAGCCTGGTGGCCTCCTGCATCTTGGGAACGGACTTGAAGAACTTGTCGTCGTTGCCCGAACCCTTGGTAGAGAAGGAGAGCATTGCAACGCGGGGCTCGATGCCTGCGAGCGTCTTGGCAGTCTTTGCCGAAGATATGGCGATATCTGCAAGCTGCTGAGCGTCGGGCTCGATGTTTATAGCGCAGTCGGCGAATACAGCCACGCCGTCGGGATTGTATTTGTTGCCGCCCTCGGGAGCGATCATTATAAAGCAGCTCGAAACGGTCTTTATGCCGGGAGCCGTTTTAACTACCTGAAGTCCGGGACGGAGAGTGTTTGCCGTAGAGTGGCAAGCGCCCGAAACATAGCCGTCGACGTCGCCCGCCTTGAGCATGAGCGCGCCGAACATAGTCCTGTCCTTGGCCTGCTGGGCGGCCTGTTCCTCAGTCATACCCTTGGCCTTTCTTGCTTCATACAGGATCTTTGCATACTCTGCAGTCTTTTCCGAGGTGAGCGGATCTATGAGCGTGATGCCGGTGAGATCGACGCCGGGCGCGACCTTCTTCGCCTCTTCCTCGTTGCCGATAAGAACTATCTTGGCTATTCCCTCCTTAGTTATCTGCGCCGCGGCTTCAACCACGCGCTTGTCCTCACCCTCGCAAAGAACTATAGTCTTTTTAAGGGAAGCAGCTTTTGCCTTGATCTCGTCAAGTAATGCCATACAAAATTTCTCCTTAAAACACTTTATTTATCAAAAAATTTGATATATAATGCCTGTGCGGGGACGCCGCAAGGCCTTGTACCGCTTATTATTATATAATAAAATTTTTCAATTGTAAAGATAAAACTAACATTTTCGGTCGGTGATATGAAAATCTGCGCCATAATCTGCGAATACAACCCCTTCCACAACGGGCATAAATACCTCATAGAGCGCGCAAGAGAGCTCTCCGGGTGCGATGCCGTGCTCTGCATAATGAGCGCGAGCTTCACTCAGCGGGGCGAAGCGACCGTGCTCGGAAAGTTTGAGCGCGCCGTACACGCGGTAAGGGGCGGCACCGACTGCGTAATTCAGTTGCCCGCGGCCTTTTCGGTGGCCCCCGCCGAAATTTTTGCGCGCGGCGCTATAAGCATACTCTCCCGCATACCTGCGGTAACCTGCCTCGCCTTTGGCTGCGAAAACGCCAATTCAGACGATATATGGCGGGCGTGCGACATAATTACCTCCGGCGGGGACGAAAGCCCCCTCCGCCGCTCGATAACCGATAAGATGAAGGGCGGCGAGAGCTATAAACGAAGCCTTGCCGATGCGCTCGGCGCGCTCGGCGCAGACGGTACGCTTGTATCTTCTCCCAACGGAATACTTGCCTTGGAGTATGCCCGCGCCATAAAGGCGTCCGGCGCGGATATAGAGATTTTGCCCGTACAGCGCATGGGCGCAGGCTACGGCGACGGCGAGCTCAAGGAAAATTTCTCCTCGGCGAGCGCCATCCGCGCAAATTTAGAAAATGCTAAAGTTGCCGGAAATGTACCCGATTACGTTTTCGATGCCATTAAAAAGGTAAATTTCAACGGCGTGAATGACAGGGCCGATGCACTTTTGCGCTATGCGCTGTGCTCGGCAGAAAAGAGCGACATAACCCGCATATTCGGGTGCACCGAAGGACTGGAGAACAAACTTAAAAACTGCATTGAGCTGCCCGCGGAAGAGATAATCGCCGAGGCTACCAGCAAGCGCTATACATCCTCCCGCATAAGGCGCATACTTACGGCGAACATGCTCGGCATCTACTCCGACGACGTAAACAGACACATCGCCGAGGGGACGTATATAAAGCCGCTTGCCGTGCGCGAAGAAATAAAGGATGAAATTTTTGCCGAACTTTCAAGATCCTCCCTGCCTGTGATAATCAAAAAGATGAGCCTAAAAGCGCTATCGCCTTCCGGCGCGGCACGCTACGCCATGCCCGAGAGTGCGGCACACAAATGCTATCAGACAGACATGAAGGCCGACTTTGTGCGCGCGCTGATATACGGCGAACAGCCGCAGTACGACTACACCGTGAAGATAGTAAAATAAAGCGGGCAACACTCTATGTTTTTGCAATATATTATATAAAATATTGTATATACATTATTAAAATGGCGCCGCGGCAAACTTGCCGCGGCGCCATTTTTTAAGACCCGAGATTGATCTGTAAGCCGAGTTCTGTCGTGTACGGTCATCTATCTATGCTTGCCGTCGCCGGCAAGCTAAAGCGATATTAACGGATAAAAGCGGACGGGCAGCCCCGCGATTTAACGCAGCCCTTATCCCAATCTTGCATCGGATGGGGTTTAATTGGCTCGCCCCGTTACCGGGGCGACGGTGAGCTCTTACCTCGCCATTCCACCCTTACGGCAAAACTGCCGCGGTGTATTTCTGTTCACTTTCCTTGAAGTCGCCTCCTCCTGCCGTTAGCAGGCATCCTTGCCCTGTGATGCTCGGACTTTCCTCACGCCGCCTCTCGGCGGCCCGCGACCGTATGAACAACTCGGATCTCAAGCCGTATTGTAGCATACTTTAAAAAATTTTGTAACTAATTATGCCAACTAAATTGATTTTTTTTATCTTTTACTTTAAAATATATAATGGATGAAAAAAGGTTAAAATTTCTTTAGGAGTAATTGATACATGAAAAAGACGAAGATCATATGCACACTCGGCCCCGCGAGCGACACCGAGGAGATACTTTCCGATCTCATCGACGCCGGCATGAACGTTGCAAGGCTCAACTTTTCGCACGGGACGCACGAAGAACACGCCGCAAAGATAGCTAAAGTTAAAAAGGTGAGGGAAGAAAAGAAAGTCCCCATCGCCATCATGCTCGACACGAAGGGCCCCGAATTCAGGATAGGTACCTTTAAAAACAACAAGATAACCTTAAAGGACGGCGACCCCTTCACCTTCACCGCCGAAGACATCGAAGGCGACCAGACGAGGGTTTCGGTCTCTTTCAAGGGCATATGCGAACAGCTCAACCCCGGCGACAAGATACTTTTGAACAACGGCCTCATGGTATTCGAAGTTGTTGAAGTAAAGGCGCCCGACGTCATCTGCAAGACGGTGATAGGCGGCGAACTCTCCAACCGCAAATCGATGTTCTTCCCCGATAAAGAGCTCAACATGGTATACCTCTCCGAGCAGGACAAGTCCGACATAGCCTTCGGCGTTGAGCAGGGCATCGACTACATCGCATGCTCCTTCGTATCCCGCGCCCAGGACGTCATCGACGTGAGGAACTGGCTTGAAAAGTGCGGCTCCCCCGCAGGCGACATAGAGATAATCGCAAAAATAGAGAGCCGCGCAGGCGTGAACAACATCGACGAGATACTCGCCGTATCCGACGGCATAATGGTAGCGCGCGGCGACCTCGGCGTGGAAGTTCCCTTCGAAGAGCTGCCCAGCATACAGAAGACAATAATACACAAGTGCCGCGTGCACGGCAAGCGCAGCATAACCGCAACCGAGATGCTTGAATCTATGATAAAACAGCCTCGCCCCACCCGTGCAGAGATCTCCGACGTGGCAAACGCCGTTTACGACGGTTCGTCCGCAATAATGCTCTCGGGCGAGACGGCTGCCGGCGCATATCCCGTTGAAGCTGTAAAGGCAATGGCGCGCATAGCCGCCCAGGCGGAGGAAAACACCAAGTATATCGCCTATATAGCTCCCGAAGAGTATCACATAAAGTCCCTTTCGGAGGCGCTCTCTCACTCGGCCTGCACGCTCGCCCAGGATATAGGCGCAAAGCTCATCGTTGCGTGCACCCGTTCGGGCTATACCGCAAAACTCGTTTCGCGCTTCCGTCCCATGATAGACATAATCGGCATGACCACCGACGAGCGCGCATACAGAAAGCTTGCACTCAGCTGGGGCGTTATCCCCGTAATGAGCGAGGAGTTCTATTCGGTAGACGTGCTCTTCCACTACGGCAAGCGCGCGGCAATCGATACCGGCCTCGTAAAGAAGGGCGACAAGATAGTCCTCACCGGCGGCACCCCCAACGGCAAGAGCGGCAACTCCAACCTCATCAACGTTGAAACCATCCAGTAAAAGAACCGGGCAAAGTTTAACCGTCCGCCCTCAACTTAAAATCATATATGTTAAAGCGCCTCCGCAGCAAAATGCTGCGGAGGTTGTTTTTTATATTTCAGGGTAAAAACACACAAAAATATCGGCTTTATGCCACACATAGTACTTCGCAAACACTATTATATATCAGTATAAAGGGGTGGGCCCTGCGCATAAAATGCGCAGGGCCCATTCGAGAGAATATGAAAAAAGTTACGTGTAATCTTTATTGTGCGGAGATTCTCTCCGCATAGGCTTTTATACGGGCGGGAGCTTTTCTGCCCCTCTCCCCGTACTTCGATTTAGATTATAGACCGAATATGTGTAAAAAATATGAAAAATTTATATGGTTTTAATGATTATTTCCGCGCCGCGCTATGTATGCCGTAGATATATTCCGCCGTGCGTATGCCGTCGGCCGCAGAGCTCGTTATGCCGCCCGAATACCCGCTGCCCTCGCCGCAGGGGTACAGATTTTTTAAGGATACGCTCTGCCTGTCCTCCCCGCGCAAGATCCTCACGGGCGAGGAAAAGCGCGACTCAACTCCCGTAAACAGGGCGCTTGCGCTGTCGAACCCGTGCAGTCGCTTTGCCATGTCGGGCACGGAAACTTTTAAAGCCTCCACCGCCGCTTTTGGCAACACCTCGGCAAGCGGCGCAAAAGTAACGCCTGCGGCGTATGTGGGCGCAACTTCTCCGAAAGACTGAGATATCCTGTCCTTTGCAAAGTCGCCGAACAGCTGGCAGGGAGCGCGATAGGAACTTCCTCCCGCAACATACGCCCGTTCCTCCAACTTGCGCTGAAACTCCATGCCGTCGAACAGTCCCTCGCCGAAGTCTGCGCGCGAGAGTTGCACCATCAGCGCAGAATTGGAATTTGCACCGTCACGAGCAAAGTCGCTCATGCCGTTGACAACCACGCCGCCCGCTTCGCTTGCGGAGGGTACCACCACGCCGCCCGGGCACATGCAAAAAGTGAACACCGTGCGCTCATGGGCGTGCGATACCAGCTTATAGTCGGCGGCGGGCAGCAGTTTGTATGCCTCGCCATACTGCGCAAAACTTATCGCCGAGGCAAGGTGCTCCACCCTTACGCCAACGGCAAAATCGCGCGGCTGCATGGCTATGCTGTTTGCCGCAAGCATGCGGAAGGTATCGCGCGCCGAATGCCCCACGGCAAGCACGGCCGCGGCAACCGGCAGTTCATTCTCCTCGCCGCTGTGTACGTCGCAAAATTTAACGCTCTTAAGCTCGCCGTTTTCGGCGGCAAAGCCGCAGAATTTTTTGCCGAACAAAAACCTTCCGCCGCAATTTTCAATATAGGCGCGTATATTTTTGAGCACTCCGCGCAGCTTATCGCTGCCGATATGCGGCTTATTTAAATAGAGTATCTCTTCGGGCGCGCCGAAGCGGGCGAAAATTTCGAGCACGTCGCGGTTATAGCCGTCCTTTGTGCCCGTATTCAGTTTGCCGTCCGAAAAGGTGCCGGCACCACCCTCACCGAACTGCACATTGCTGTTTTCGTCGAGCACGCGCTCGGTAAAAAAGGTGTTCACCGCCCTCAAGCGCTCGTCCACACTGCCGCCGCGCTCCAATATCACGGGGTGATACCCGCGCTCGCACAGCCGCACGGCACAGCATAGTCCCGCGGGGCCCGAACCTATAACGCACACCTCGGGCGCGTCTTTAAGTTTTTCGAGCGGGGGCCGCCCGTCATTCTCCTTTTCGCGCGAATAGGCCGCCGAATACAGCCAGTGTATATTCCTTTTGTCGCGCGCGTCGAGCGATTTTTTCAGTATCTTAAAGTAGCCGAGCTTTCCGCCAGCCCTTCTTTTCACCAACTCAAACAGTTCAGCATCGCCCTGGCCTGCGGGGATCTTTATATTGTCGATGCGCTTTATCATCTCTC
This sequence comes from uncultured Clostridia bacterium, assembly GCA_944330115.1. Classification (GTDB taxonomy): domain Bacteria; phylum Bacillota; class Clostridia; order Christensenellales; family Borkfalkiaceae; genus Coproplasma. The sequence goes on along the minus strand of CALVIN010000001.1, from coordinate 298,406 downwards.
CCTCCCACAGATGACCGAGGCAACCTTGGCCGCCGAGGCAAGCGCCCAGGTGAGATTGTATCCGCCGCAATCGCCGTCGACGTCGAGCACCTCGCCCGCAAAAAACAGGTTGCGGCACAATTTGCTCTCCAGCTCGTCGCTTATATCGTGCATATCCACGCCGCCGCGCGTCACCTGCGCATAGTCAAAGCCGAGCGTACCCAAAACGGGGAGCGTGAAGTGCTTTGCCGTATGGGCAATAACGGCGGGATCGCCGCTTGCGGCGCGCCTTACTATCGCCCTGCCTATCTGATTGTTGAGCGTGCAAGCGAGCAACTCGCTCCTCTCATACCCGAGCGACTGCTTTGCGCGTATGTCCTCAGCAAGCTCGTCCTCGGAAAAATCGGGCGCAAACTCAATGTTTATCTGCGCTCCGCTCTCCCCGGCAAGCGCCGAGGATACAAAAAATACCGCATTGCCCGAAACGCCGTATTCGGTAAATATCACGTCGCCGCGGCAGCGGCTGCACTCACGGCCATTGACTATAGCCGAAACAACGCAGTCGGCGCGTATGCCGCGCAACGTCTTTATGTCTGCGGTATCCGTTTTTAACTGCACAATGGCGGGCAGCAGGGGCGTTATCCTATGCCCGAACCGCTGCGCGAGAGAATACGAAGAACCGTCAGTTCCGAACTGTTTTTGCGCCTTTCCTCCCACGCATAGTACTATGCATTTTGCCGAAAAACGCGATTTATCGGCAAGTATACCCAAAAATGCGCCGCCGTCCCTCTTTATTTCGGTCACCTTTGCGCCGGTAAAAATGCTCACCCCGCACTTTTTTATATCGAAGAGCAGGCTATCGGAAAGCGCCGAGGCCTGCCTGCCTGCGGGGTATATCCTGCCACGCTCATCCTGCACAAACTTGCCGTGGAAGAGCGATTTATACACCTCCCCCTGCTCGGAAATTATTTTATAGGCAAGGGCGCTTCCGCCGCCGTGATAATTTCGGGGCGCAATACTGCCGTTGGAGATATTCCCCTGGCCGTTGCCGCTCGCCGCAAGTTTTTTGCCTGCGCGCGCGCCGCCCTCAAATACGGCGATATTAAATTTTTCGCGTCGGCCGAGCAGCACCGCAAGCGCAAGTCCCGCGGCGCCTCCGCCCACTATTGCAACATCATACTTCATTTTAATAATTGTATAATAACGCCGCCGCCGATGTCAACTTTTAAAGGCTTGCGTCAACTTTTAAGGGCGCACAAAATTTTTTCAAACTCGGCAAGGTGCAGCTTTTCGTCCTCGATAATGCGCGAGATGAGCTCCTTCACCCTGTCGTTGCGCAGCAGCCTGAGCATGCGCTCGTAGCCGTGTATCGCCTGCTTTTCGGCGCGCACGTCGTCCTCGGCCATGCACACCAGCGTGCGAGAATATGTGACGAACTTTGCGCTATAAAAATTGAAAAACACGGGCGGGTTGGCGGTATATACCGGCGGCGCGCCGAGCGCGGTAATGGCCGCGCCGATAAGCTTTAAGTGCATCATTTCGGCTATGGCGATACTCTCTATGATTTCGGCATAGGCCGCATAGCCGCTTGCCTTGAACATATGATAGTGATATAAATACTGCAATATTGCGGTCAGTTCACCCGAAGGGGCGGCGTACGACGGCGATATCACGCGGAGCGAATAGGCGTCGCGGCACAACTCCTCCGCTGCGGGGTAGGGTGCTTCGGCAATGAGAGGTTTGGGCATTGGCTCCTCCTTAAAAAAGTTATATTACCAACTTATTCAAAACCCGCGGTTTTTGCGATAGGCATTATGACGGCAGCAACATAAAGGCAGGGAGCGCGCGAAAATTTCGCGCGCTCCCTGCCCCTTTAAACGGTATTCAAATCATAAAAATTCAGTCCTTTAAGAGCGAAGTTATCACCGCGCAGGCAAATACATATACCGCCAGGCAACACAATGCTATCAGAAACACCGGCATGGTCTGCCCGGAATCGCTCATAGAAAGCCAGCACACGGAAATTACTGCCACTATCAGCGGCAGCGGAGTAAATACCCATACCGAAAATTTGTAATAGTCCCTCCTGCATCTGCCGCGCACGCCCTTTTCCATTGTGCCTAACAGCGACTCGGCAACAATTATGGCGCACAGCGATATGAGCACCCCTATGCCGAACAGCACCCAGAACGCCGCAACCTGCGAGCATACAAAGCACACGATGCCCGCACCTTCAAGCGCGAGCGCGGCAAAGTGAATGTATTTGCACACCAAAAACAGCGTGTGCCCGCGCCTCTCTTTGGCAGCAGAAAATTGCTCCTCCGCGGCAAGGCAGGCATTGCAGGCAGCATCGCCAGATCCCTCATTTGCCGCGTCATCTTCCGAAGGCGGCGCCGCAAGGTCGCCTATAAGGCTGTCTGCCGAAACGTTGAATACCCTGCAAATCACAGAGAGGTTGAACGCATCGGGCAGCGCCGTGCCCTGCTCCCAGCGCGAGATGGCCTGGCGCGAGACGCCCAATTTATCGGCAGCCTCCTCCTGCGAGAGCCCGGCGGCCTTTCTTAAACTTAAAAACTTTTTTGCAAAATCCATTTGCTCACCGTCCAATATTTTTATCGTAACTGTATTTTAATACCGCACGACGCAAAGGCGCAACCGCATACGCTTTACAAACGCGCAACAAGAGTTTACATCTGCCGTTTTTTTATATCATTCTGTAATGCCCGTCACCGAATATAGTTTTCAGCAATATAATAAAAAGCATGCGATTATGTCACACATAGTACTTTGCAAACAGCTCTATATATCGCAAAAATTGCTCTTCAAGGTGCCAAATCAGTCCTTTAACACCTTTTTTAAGAACTGACCCGTATAGCTTTCGGGATGGGCGGCGATATCCTCGGGCGAGCCGCAGGCTATCAGCGTTCCGCCCTTATCTCCCCCTTCGGGGCCGAGGTCGATTATCCAGTCGGCGGTCTTTATCACGTCGAGGTTGTGTTCTATCACAAGCACGGTGTTGCCGCCCTCACGCAGGCGGGCGAGTATCTTTATAAGTTTATCTACGTCGTAGGTGTGCAGGCCAGTCGTCGGTTCGTCGAGGATATAGAATGTCTTGCCCGTGCTGCGCTTTGAAAGCTCGGTTGCAAGTTTTACCCTCTGTGCCTCGCCACCCGAGAGCGTTGTGGCGCTCTGCCCGAGCTTGATATAGCCGAGGCCAACATCGACAAGCGTAGCAAGCTTGTTGTAAATGGAATTTATCGGCTTAAAGAATTCGGCGGCGTCCTCCACCGTCATGTCGAGCACATCGGATATCGACTTGCCCTTATACTTCACCTCCAGCGTTTCGCGGTTGTAGCGCTTGCCGCCGCACACCTCGCAGGGAACGTATATATCGGGCAGGAAGTGCATCTCTATCTGAATTATGCCGCCGCCCTCGCAGTGCTCGCACCTGCCGCCCTTTATATTGAAGGAGAACCTGCCGCTCTTATAGCCGCGCTCCTTTGCGTCGGGCGTGGCGGCGAACAGATCGCGTATCATGGTAAACACGCCCGTGTACGTTGCGGGATTTGAGCGGGGCGTCCTGCCTATGGGCTGCTGGTCGATGGCTATCACCTTGTCGAAGTGCTCCAGCCCCAAAATTTCGTCGAACTTGCCCTGCGGCTGACGCGCGCCGTTGAGCGTGTTTGCAAGGTAGGGATAGATTATCTCGTTTACAAGGCTCGACTTGCCCGAACCGGATACGCCCGTCACGGCCGTTATCAGCCCCGCTGGTATCTGCACGTCGATGCCCTTCAGATTGTTCTGCCTGCACCCCTTTACCGTGAGGTAGCGCCCGTCGGGCTTCTTGCGCACGGCGGGTACCTCTATTTTGCGCCTGCCCGCAAGGTAGTCGCCCGTTATAGAGTTGGGCGCGTTCATTATGTCCTGCGGCGTACCGCAAGCCACAACCTCGCCGCCGTGCACGCCCGCCTTGGGGCCGATATCGACGATATAGTCAGCCGCGCGCATGGTGTCTTCGTCGTGCTCAACGACTATAAGAGTATTGCCGAGGTCGCGCAGGCCCTTGAGGGAGGCGAGCAGTTTTTCATTGTCGCGCTGATGCAGGCCTATCGAGGGCTCGTCGAGTATATACAACACGCCCGTGAGCGCGCTGCCGATCTGCGTTGCCAGCCTTATGCGCTGACTTTCGCCGCCCGAGAGGGTGGCCGCCGAGCGCGACAGCGTGAGGTATCCTAGCCCCACGTTCTTCAAAAAGGAGATGCGGTTATCTATCTCTTTTACGATGCTGTCGGCTATCATGTGTTCGGTGGGCGTAAAGAAGGAAAAGTCGGCAAACGCCGCAAGGTCGTCCACGGCCATGTCGCACACCTGCGCGATATTTTTGCCACCCACGGTGACGGCGAGCGCCTCCTTTTTGAGCCTCTTGCCGTGGCATACGGGGCAGTCGGTGACGCGCATATAGCGCTCTATGTCCCACTTTACGCTGTCGGACGACGTCTGATTATAGCGGCGCTGCAGATTGTTTACAAAGCCCTCCCACGCCGTCTTATAGCTGCCCGAAAAGCGGTAGGCGTTGTAGGCAAGCTCTATCTGCTCGCCGCCGTTGCCGTACATGAGCAGGTTATATACCCAGTCGGGCAGGTCCTTTACGGGTACGTCCAAAGAAAAATTATAGTGCTGTGCGAGCGAATTTATATACATCTGCGTCATGGCCGAACTGTCGAGGTTCCAGCCGCTCACCTTGATCGCGCCCTCGCGCAAGGTCTTTGTTTTGTCCGGACAGATGAGATCGGGGTCCACCACCTGCTTGAAGCCGAGGCCCGAGCACTCGGGGCAGGCGCCCCAGGGAGTGTTGAACGAAAAGAGCCTGGGCTCTATCTCCTCTATCGAGATGCCGCAATCGGGACAGGCGTAGTTGGAGGAATACAGTTCCTCATTATCGCCGCTGTCTATTATCACCAGTCCGCCGCCCAGCTTTAAGGCCGCCTCTAAACTGTCGGTAAGTCTCTTTAATATACCCTCCTTTATCACCAGCCTGTCGATGACGACGGAGATGTTGTGGCGGATATTCTTTTCGAGATGTATCTCCTCCTGCAGGTCATACACGGCGCCGTCTATCTTCACCCTGCCGTAGCCGCTCTTTTTGAAGGAGGCGAGTTCCTTTACGAATTCACCCTTCTTGCCGCGCGCGACGGGCGCCTCCACCATTATCTTGCTGCCTGCGGGCATCGCCATTACGCGGTCGGCTATTTCGTCCACCGACTGTTTTCGTATCTCCCTGCCGCAGTTGGGGCAGTGCGGAACACCCACGCGGGCGAACAGCAGACGGAAATAGTCGTATATCTCCGTCACCGTGCCCACGGTGGAGCGCGGGTTGTGCGAAGTGGTCTTCTGGTCTATCGATATTGCCGGCGAAAGGCCGTCTATCGACTCAACGTCGGGCTTTTCCATCTGCCCCAAAAATTGACGGGCGTAGGACGAGAGGCTCTCTATATACCTCCTCTGCCCCTCGGCGAATATTGTATCGAAGGCGAGCGTAGATTTGCCGCTGCCCGAAAGCCCCGTAAACACGGTGAGCGTGTTGCGGGGAATGTGTACGTCGATATTCTTTAAATTATTTTCCTTTGCGCCTTTAACAAAAATTTCTTCCTTCATATCTTGCCTTTAACTTCCCTTTCTGTCTTTGGGCACGCTTTTGCCGGCCGTGCGCATGCGCTTTTTAAGCTCGTTTATGGTGTCGCGGATCTCGATCGCGCGCTCGAAGTCGAGCTGGGCGGAGGCCACCGCCATGAGCGCCTTAAGTTTTTCTATCTCGGCGGGGATATCGGCGGCCTTTATGTCGTCGCCCGCCTTCTTTTTGCCGGTGATGCCTATGGTGCTCTTCACCTGCTTTATTATGGTTTTCGGCGTTATACCGTGCGCCTTGTTGTATTCGTCCTGGATCTTACGGCGGCGGTTTGTCTCGTCGATGGCGCGCTTCATGCTGCCCGTTATAGTATCGGCATACATTATAACGCGCCCCTCGGCGTTTCGTGCCGCGCGGCCTATCGTCTGCACGAGCGAAGTTTCGCTCCTCAAAAAGCCCTCTTTATCGGCGTCGAGTATGGCTACAAGCTTTACTTCGGGAAGGTCAAGCCCCTCGCGCAGCAGATTTATGCCGCAGAGCACATCGAACTCGCCGCTCCTGAGGCCGTTTATTATGTCTATCCTCTCGAGCGCATCGATGTCGCTGTGCATATACTTAACTTTGAGCGAATGCTCCTTTAAATAGTCGGTCAGGCTCTCCGCCATGCGCTTTGTCATGGTGGTGACGAGTATCCTGCCCTGCGCGGCTATCACCTTTTTTATCTCGCCGAGAAGATCGTCTATCTGCCCCTTTGTGGGACGGACCTCCACCTCGGGATCGAGCAGGCCGGTGGGTCTTATGAGCTGCTCTACCGTGTTGCCCGACTGCTCGAGTTCATAGGGCGCGGGCGTGGCCGAGACGCATATCAGCTGCGGGACGCGCGCGTCAAACTCCTCGTATGTCAGCGGGCGGTTGTCGTATGCAGACTTGAGGCGGAAGCCGTAATTTACAAGGTTCTCCTTTCTGCTCCTGTCGCCGTGATACATTGCGCGTATCTGCGGTATGGTCATGTGGCTCTCGTCGATGAAAACCAAAAATTCCCCTCTCGGGAAATAGTCCAAGAGCGTGAACGACGGTTCGCCCGGGGAGCGGCCGTCGAAGTAGCGGCTGTAGTTTTCGACGCCGCTGCAATAGCCTATCTCGCGTATCATCTCGATATCGAAAGTAGTGCGCTGCTCCAATCTCTCGGCCTCTAGTGGCTTGCCAGCGTCGCGAAAGGCCTTTACTTCGTCGTGCATGTCGTGCTCTATCATGGCGAGGGAGTGTTCGAGCTTGTCCGAGCCCACCGCATAGTGGCTGGCGGGGAATATGCACACATGCTTGAGTTCGGATACTATGTTGCCCGTTACGGCGTCCTCCTCGCATATCCTGTCTATCTCGTCGCCGAAGAACTCCACGCGTATGGCCACCTCGGAGTTGCTGGCGGGGAATATCTCCACCGTGTCGCCGCGCACGCGGAATGTGGCGCGGTGAAAGTCCATGTCATTGCGGGAATACTGTATCTCCACCAGTCGGCGCAGGAGCTCGTCGCGCTCCATCTCCTGCCCGGGGCGGAGCGATATCGAAAGACGGAAATACTCCTCTGGCGCGCCGAGGCCGTATATGCACGAAACGGAGGCAACGACGATTACGTCCTTCCTCTCGCCCAAAGCGGCGGTCGCCGAGTTGCGGAGCTTATCAATCTCGTCGTTTAAGCTCATGTCCTTTTCAATATAGGTATCAGTCGAGGGAATATAGCTCTCGGGCTGATAATAGTCGTAGTAAGAGACGAAGTACTCCACCCTGTTATCGGGAAAGAACTCGCGGAACTCGTTGCACAGCTGCGCGGCGAGCGTCTTGTTGTGCGCGATAACGAGCGTGGGTCTGTTCACGTTCTTTATTATGTTGGCCATGGTGAACGTCTTGCCGCTGCCTGTAACCCCCACGAGCACCTGCGTGCGTATGCCGTCCAACACGCCCTCCGTGAGCTCGCGTATGGCCTCAGGCTGGTCGCCCGTGGGCTCGTACGGAGCCTTTAAAACAAATTTATCCATAAAATTCCTGAAAACACCGCCGTAAAACGGCTCATATAAACGCGGCCTTTAACAGGACGCATACATGCGCATCGATGCCGCACTAAAAAATATTACCGTTTAATTATAAACCCGAACCGGCAAATTTACAACAAAATGACGGCAGCCGTGCGGCAAATTATAGTAAACATTTGTTTATATATTACCACTTGCAAATTGCAAGGTCAAGCAAACTTAATCGCCTTCGGCGTAAAAAATCCCGCACGCGTACAATGTGCGGGATCTTCATGATTTTTAGCTGAAATTTTATATGCGTTTTTGTCGCGCGGCAGCGCTATACGGCAACACCTCACGGCCCTACGGCAACTTTACCTTAAGCAGCCATCAGTCCTTTTTGTCGGGCGACTTCTTGGTCTTGCCTTCGGGCTGTTCGGGCGGCACCTCGGGGAAGTCTACCCAGAACTCCGAGCCCTTGCCGAGCTCCGAATCGGCGCCGAAGGCGAAGGAATGCTTTTCGAGTATGGTCTTTACTATCGAAAGGCCGAGCCCCGTACCCTTCACGGGGCGGGCGTGCTGTTCCTTTACCCTGTAATATCTGTTCCAGATAGAGGGCAGGTCCTCCTTTGAGATGCCCTTGCCCGTGTCGCGCACCTTGAATTTTATGCGGCCGAGTTCGGGCTCGTCCTTAAGGCTTACATAAACGGTCTTGTCCTCGCCCGTGTAGTTTACGGCGTTGGATATCAGGTTATACAGCACCTGACCTATCTTCTCCTCGTCTGCACAAGTGTACAGGTCGGGGTCGATATCTATCATAAACGTATAGCCCTGCATATCGCGGAGGTATTCAAACTTCTTCATTATCCCGTAGAGGAAATCGGTGAGGTTGAACACCTTTTTATTTATCTGATTTATGTCGGAACTTATCTTCGACATATTCAGAACGTCGTTCACAAGCCCGGTGAGCCTGTCGGCTTCATCTATTATTACCTGCAGGTGCTGGTTGCGCTTTTCGGGATTGTCGCCCGATATCTCCTTTATCATGGAGGCGTACGCCTTTATCATGGTGAGCGGCGTGCGCAGGTCGTGAGAAACGTTGGCGAGCAGTTCCTTCTGGAAGCCGTCGGTCTTTTTTATCTCAGCGCAGGCATAGTTGAGCGCATCCGAAAGTTGCGCTATCTCCTGATACTCCGCCGAAGCAAACTTTACGTCGTAGTTCCCCTTTGCCATCTTGTTGGCCGTAGCCGTGAGGCTCTTCAGCGGATCGGAAACCTTCTGCGCCATGCTGTATGCAATGAGGAAGGCGATGAGTATTGCAAACACGCCCACCACTATCATATAGCGCTGCACGGCGCTCATTGTGTTGTTGGCTATATCAAGCGAATAGCGCACGACGATATAGTTATCGGTGGCAGGCGCGGCGGCAAATGGCGTGCGGGCGGCATAAGTAAACACGCTGCCCTCGGCAAAAATAGCCACGTCGCTGCCGTCCATCTTTTCGTTTACCGATTCGCGCACGCTCAGCCAATACTCGCGCTCGCTGTCGCTCAGCCGCTCGGCGACGGGCAATACCACCTCGCCGTCGGGAGTGAGCACGGCAATATTCACATTGTTTTCTACCGCCTGCTCAATGATATATTCGTCCATCTCCCTGTAGGCGACCACGGGGCTCATATTCATGGCCTCGTCCAATCTGTCGCTCACAGAAAAGCCCACGGTGCGTATCTTCTCCTGCATGAAGCCGAGGAAGGAATTATTGACTATTATATAGCAAATCACGCCTATGAGCAGAATGAGGAATACAGCAAAAAAGCAAAAGTACTTCCAAAGGGTCACGTTCAGGCTTCTCAGCCTCTTCAACACCTTTTTTTCAGACTTCAAATTTATACCCCAGCCCTCTCAATGTAACTATAAACTTTCTGTATTGTTTCAGATTGCTGCGGAGCATCTTAATGTGAGTGTCCACCGTTCTGTCGTCGCCGTAAAAATCAAAGCCCCACACATCCATCAGAAGTTTCTCGCGCGTGAGTGCTATGCCTCTGTTCTTTACGAAGTAGAAGAGTATTTCATACTCCTTGGGCGTGAGTTCGGCCTTTTCGCCGTCGACATACACATTTCTGCCCGCCATGTCTATCGTAAGCCCCTCAAACTTGTATACGTCGTTCTTGGGCTCCTCCTTGCCCGCCCTGCGCTTGGTGACGGCATTTATGCGCGCCATTACCTCCTTGGGCGAGAAGGGCTTTGTTACATAGTCGTCCACCCCTATCTCAAAGCCGAACAGCTTGTCATATTCCTCGCCGCGGGCAGAGAGCATTATCACCGGGATGTCCTTTGTTTTTCTTATCTCTTTCACGGCAGAAAAACCGTCAAGTTTGGGCATCATCACGTCCATCAGGATGATATCATAGTCGTTGTCGCGGCACATCTTCACGGCCTCCATGCCGTCGGCCGCCTCAAACGCCTCGTTCCCTTCAAATTCGACGTACTCCTTGAGTACGTTGCGTATCATTTCTTCGTCGTCGACAATAAGAACTTTCATAAATTTTCCGCCTTTAAGGTGTAGTGTATCGTTTACGGCGCAAAGCACCGTTAATTATTTTTAACCTCTGCAACCTTTTATTAAAACATAATTATCACAATAATATTAGATTTTATTTACATGTCAATGAAATGTAAGTGAAATTTGCCCCGCGCGGGGTATATACGGCCCTTTTAAGCGGTAAAAACGCAAGCCGCCCCGTAAAGCCTCCCGCACCGCCGCCCGCCGAGGGTGCGCAAGCGAGCAAAAAATTTTTTAAGCAACACAAACAAACGTTTGACAAAGCGTTTTTGCAATGCTATAATACCCATACAAACAAATGTTCATATGCTCTGCGCCGCTGTTTTTTTCGGGTTATGCGGCACAAAACCAAAGGCATACGCCTTATATAAGGACGGCAAAGCGAATGTTCAGCGCTCTGCCGCCGCAAAATAGAGGCACAACATTTGCGCAAGCGGGATACATAGCCATGTTAGACGCGACCACACTACAGATACTCACAGAAAGCGCCAAATACGACGTCTCCTGCTCCTCTTCCGGTTCAAAACGGGCGAACAGAAAGGGCGGGCTGGGGAATGCTTCCGTCGGGGGAATTTGCCACTCCTTTACTCCCGACGGAAGATGTATCTCCCTTTTAAAAATTTTGATGAGCAACGAGTGCGCATACGACTGCGAATACTGCCCCAACCGCCGCTCGGCCGACGTGAGGCGGGCAAGGATATCGCCCGACGAGTTATGCGAACTTACGATAAATTTTTATAAACGAAACTATATAGAGGGTCTCTTCCTCTCCTCCGCCGTATTCGACACGCCGAACAGAACGATGGAGCTGCTGCTTGAAACGGTGATAAAGCTGAGAAAGCAGTATAACTTTAACGGCTATATCCATTTAAAGGGCATACCTCACGCCGACGAGGGGCTCGCGCTGAAAGCGGCCAAATACGTCGACAGAATGAGCTACAACATAGAGCTGCCCTCGGAAAAGTCGCTCAAACTGCTTGCCCCGCAAAAGACAAAGGACAGCCTTATCTCCCCAATGAAAAAGCTGCAGACGGCGATGATATACGACAGGGAGAACAAGGTGCGGCGCGGGCGCAGCCTGCCCGCAGGCCAGACCACGCAGATGATCGTAGGCGCCTCGCCCGAGAGCGACGGGCACATACTGCGCCTGACAGAGTACCTATACAGGCACATGGACTTAAAGAGGGTATATTACTCCTCCTACATTCCCGTCGTGGCCAGCCCGGTGCTGCCCGCAAAGCCTGCGGGGCTGCTGCGCGAACACAGGCTGTATCAGGCCGACTGGCTGATACGCTTTTACGGCTTCGACGTAAACGAGATATGCGGCGAGGGCGAAAATTTAAGCACGGAATACGACCCGAAGTGCGCTTGGGCGCTTAAAAATATGCACCTCTTCCCCGTGGAGATAAACACCGCCCCGCTCGAAATGCTGCTGCGCGTGCCCGGAATAGGCGCAAAGAGCGCCTATAAAATAACCGAGGCGCGAAGATTTTGCGCGCTCGACTTTGATAATCTTGCAAAAATGCGCATAGTATTAAAGAGGGCCAAGCACTTCATTACCTGCAAGGGTAAATTTTACGGTGCGGAGGGCAGCGCCGCACGCGCCGCGCTGCTGATAGACGAAAAGAGCTGCACCGATGAAAACGAGCAACTTTCACTGTTTTCAAACACAGAGAACTCACTTAGCGCCCTCACGGGAGAGCTATGAAAGTTTTTATAACCGACGGCACGGCGGAGGGCTTTTATACCGCCGTGTTCGACGCATACAGACAAGACGGAGCGGTGATAACCTCGCAAGAGAACAGACAGCTCAGCTTCGACACGCAGATAGTAAACGTGACAGCCGACAGCGAAAAGGCGACACGCGTGCGCAATAAACTCGACAAGCTCGACAGATATGCGGCGGGCGATATCGACCTGGCGCTGAGAAGCGCCGACGCGCTGAAAGAACAGACGGCGTTCGAATATATAAAGCTGATAGTAAAAAACGGGCGCGCCGTGCGCAGAATGCTGTCGGTTCCGACGGTCATTGAGATGAACGACATAATATCGCGCGTGACGGGCGAAGTGCATAAAATGAAGGGCTTTATCCGCTTTATGGAGACGGCGAGCGGCGCGCTGTACGCCCCCTACTCTCCCGACAACGACATAACCGACCTCATCGCCCCGCACTTTAAGGCGCGCCTGGGCGACCAGCGCTTTGTGATACACGATATAAAGCGCAAAAAAGCCGCGCTGTGCGACGGCGTTACTTGGTTCATGGCAGAAGTCGGCGACGCGGACATATACCTCTCGGAATACGAAAAGGTGTTTGAAGACCTTTGGAAGAAGTACTATTCAAGCGTGAACATCAAGGAGCGCCCCAACGAACGGCAGATGAAGGGCTATATGCCGGTGAGATACTGGAAATTTCTGCCCGAAAAGAACGGCGGGCAGTAAGCGCCCGCAAAACGACTTATAGCATTGCAATTTGCAAATAGTTGTGCGAGGCCCCGCAAAAAGCGGCGCCTCGCGCTGAATTTTACCTTAAAAACCTATGATTATGTCACACATAGTACTGCGCAAATGCCCGCATAGTACTCTGCAAACATAATTTAAGAGGGAACGCAACCGCGCTCCCTCTACTTTTTACAATATCTAATTTGCCGCCAAAACTCAGTTCTTTGCGCTCTTTGCGCCATTACCGGCGGCAAGGGGCTTATCCTTGAGCTCGGCAACTACCTTATCGAAGAAATCGGAAAGATAGTTGTTCTTTACATCCTCTATCTTGCCGGCGTCGGCGGCAAGCGTGAGCTCCCTGTCGATGGGCACCTTGGCAACGGCGGGAATGTTGTGCTCAAGCGCTATGGAATCTACCACACTTTCGCCGAACACGCTTATCTTTCTGCCGCAATCGGGACAAGTAAGATAGCTCATGTTCTCAACTATGCCCAAAATGGGCACGTTCATCATCTGCGCCATGTTTATCGCCTTGGAAACTATCATGCCCACAAGGTCCTGCGGGGTAGTGACTACGATTATGCCGTCGAGAGGAATGCTCTGGAAGAGAGTTAAGGGAACGTCGCCCGTTCCGGGGGGCATATCGACGAACATATAGTCTACGCCCTGCCAGATGACGTCCGTCCAGAACTGGAGCACCGTGCCCGAAATGAGCGCGCCGCGCCAAACGACGGGGTCGTCCTCCTTTTCGAGGAGCAGGTTCATGCTCATCATCTGCACTCCCTCTTTGGAAACGCAGGGATAGATGCCGAACTCGTCCCCCCTCGCCCTGTCGTGCACGCCGAACATCTTGGGTATGGAGGGGCCGGTGATATCGGCGTCCATAACGGCCGTAACGTTGCCCTTAGCCTGCGAGGCCGCGGCAAGCAGAGCGCACGTCATCGACTTGCCCACGCCGCCCTTGCCGCTGACTACGGCTATCACGCGCTTGATGTCACTCATGGCGTGCGGCTGTTTTTTTAAGCTTGCGCCCTCGCGCGAGGGGCAATCTTCCCCGCACGAACTGCAGTCGTGCGAACAATTTTCTGCCATAGATATATCTCCTTATAACTTAAAGTTGCTGCGCGCAAAAACAAAATTTGCAACGCGCGGCAACAAAAAACCTTACCGTTAAATTTTATGCCAATGCGCACAAAAAGTCAAGCGATAAAAACTATGTAAAGGCGCCGTTCGCAACTATTGCCGTCCCGGTAAAGAGGCGAACCTTGCGCCACCGCCGCCTTTTGTACCCGCGCCTATATTTCACACAAAATGGCAGAGTAAACGCTTGCATAAAAATAATATTTCTGCTAAAATATATTAGCTGTGCTAGGCGGGGAGTTAGCGGTGCCCTGTACCTGCAATCCGCTACAGCAGGGCCGAATGGTCTCTCTCGACGCAGCAAGTGGAAGGCTGCGCTCTGTAAGGGGCGTTGATCGCAAGGTCTTATGCAACCGGAAGCTGCGAACCGTGTCAGGATAGGGATATAGCAGCACTAAACAGTCCGAAGGTGTGCCATAAGGTAGCTTTGCGGGAGTCACCTGCAGAGTTTAACGCTTCGGTTTGTTGCGGCAAAAGAGATCGCACAGTTTTTTGAATTTAAGGGGCCGCCCGCAAAAATTTTGCGGGCGGCCTTTTTACGTTATTTTAATAAATTTGCATTCTTCAAATATAGCTTATCGGTTGAACATTATCCTTTCGCTCTTGAACATGCGCGTGAGTAAAAATACCAGCAGCGCGGCATACACTATGTTTGAAGCTATTGCAATTATAAAATTGAGCGGCGAAACAGCGAGCGCCATTATGTCGGTGACTATCATCGCGCTGTTGTATATCGGGATGAGATAGAGCGGCGCCGAGGGGTTGCCGAGGAAGGACGAGAGCAGGCTCACCACTACCACTATTATATTGAGCGGCGCGATGTAGCTGTTGGCCTCCTTCACGCTCTTTGCGAGCGCCGATATGCACGATATCATGGCGACGAGCAGCAACACCGTGGAGAGCATTACGCCGAGTATCATAAGGTAGTCGGCCGCGCCGAACATGGCAAGGTCTACCCCGTCGAACACGCCGCTCATGAGGTTGGGCAGCGAAAGCATGAGGCCCAAAAAGCTCGAAAGACCGCTCAACAGCGATATGCAGCTCAAACTTATTATCTTGCCGATGGCTATGTGTGAGCGCTTTACGGGCGTCACGAGCATGGTGGCAAACGTACCTCGCTCCTTTTCGCCGGCGATAGATTCGGGCGCCACAGCCATGCAGCCGCTGAACAGCAGTACTATAAGCACCATGGGCACTATAGCGCTCAAAATATAGGTAGCCGCAGACGTTGCCGAAAGGTCGTAATTGCCGCCCGTGTTTACGTTGAACACGTTAGATATCGCCTGTTCGTATGCGTCGAGCACGGCCGCAAATGCCGAGTATGCCGCCGTAGAACCGTCGGCAGAGGAGCTGTAATATATCTGCACCTCGGGCGCAACATAGCCGCTTGTACCCGCAAAAGCAATTATCTCGTCGAAATCTTCGGGGAAGATGACGTATATATCGAGCCCGCCCTCCGTCACCTGCGACTTGTAATAGTCGTCGTCGCGGTCGGCATCGGATATTTCAAACTGTTCCACCGCGGCAAACATGGGCTCCATGCTGCCCGGCATATTCTTCACCGCGACCGAATAATTGCCGTCGCCCGCGATATTGGTAACAAACGAACCCATCAGCGTATATACCACATAGATGAGCAGGCCGGGAAGTATCAACGTAGTTATAAGCATGCGCCTGTCAAAGAAAAAGCGGGCAAATTCCTTTTTGATTATGGCCGCCATTCCGCGGAAAGCTCCCTTCATTGCACACCTCCCGCAGTTTGGGCGTATATATCGAAGAACACGTCCTCAAGTCCCTTTTCCTTAGTCATTGCGCTCACCGTATCGAGCGCCGCCAGCCTGCCGTCTATTATTATGCCCACCCTGTCGCATATCTTTTCGACGAGGGAAAATATGTGGGTGGATAAAATTATCGTCTTGCCCTGCGCCTTAAGCTCGAGTAAAAAGTCGGTGACCGTCTTTGCCGTGAGCACGTCGAGGCCGTTTGTAGGCTCGTCAAAAATTATAAATTCGGGATCGTTTACCACCGATATGACGAGCGACACCTTCTGCTTCATGCCTGTCGAGAGATTGGCGAGCTTTACCTCGGCAAACCTGTCTATCCCGAAGCGGGAAAAGAGCTCGTTCTTCCTCCTTGCGCGCACGTCGGCGGGCACGCCGTACAGCTCGCTGAAGAAGTTGAACAGGTAGTTGGGAGTAAAAAAATCTTCAAGTTTCAGCTCGCCCGTAAGAAAGCCTATGCGCGAGCGCACCTTGTCGGGCTGTTTTACAACGCTGTACCCCTCGATATAGGCGTCGCCCGAATCGGGCGTTATCAGCGTTGCCAACATTCTGAGCGTCGTCGTCTTGCCCGCGCCGTTGGGGCCGAGCAGGCCGAATATCTCGCCCTTGCATGCGGTGAACGAGAGGCCGTCTACCGCCGTGAGCACCTTCTTGTCTGTGTGCTGCAGTTTCTGCTGTTTATACGACAGTTTGAACTGCTTTTTTAAATTGCACACGGATAGTATTTCCTGCATAAAAAACTCCGTTGTATCCGCGTTTGCCGCGGGTATTTCTGCTTCCATTGTAAATAAAAACGCGGCAAAAGGCAACAGTTTGAAGCAAAAAAGCGGGGTGAACGGCGTTCACTCCGCAAATATGGCAAATAGCCGCAATTTGCGCCGCATTATGCGTGACATAGTACTTCGCATTTCGGCACAATATTGCAATTTTGATACATGGTACATTTTATTTCAGACCGTTATGCGCATCGCACGCAATGCGGAACTTACAGAATACCGCAAAAGGCAAGCGCCGCACACGCCGCCGCAAGCAAGCAGAGATATATGATAAAGGGCGTGTATCTGCCCGAAGTTATGCAGCCTAACATTACCTTTATGGCAAACAGCCCCGAAAGCGCAGAGGCTGCCACCCCCACCGCCGCGCACTCCCCGATATTTGCCCCTGCGGCAGACAAAGCCGAATTTAAGCTTCCGTCAAAGGCGCCCTTTGCAAGCGTTACGACAAAGCCGCCGAGTATTATGGGGATACTCAAGAGAAAGGAAAAGTTTGCCACCTCCTCCCTGTTTCCTCCTGCAATAATGCCTGCGGCCACCGTTGCCCCGCTGCGCGATATCCCTGGTATGACGGCGACGGCCTGCGCTATGCCCATTGCGGCGGCGCACCTGAATTTCAGTGGCAGCCCCTTCACCTTTTTTATGCGTATCTGCGCGGAGGTAAGCAACACGGCCGATACGGCAAAACCCGCGGCAAGATATCCCCCGCCGAAAAACACCCTCTCCACCACGTCGCCGAGAAGCAAGCCAGCAAGCGCGGCGGGTATGGTTGCCAGAACGAGCAGGCCGAGCATTTTAAATGGGCGCTTGAAGAGAGCGGCTATCTGCCTGCGGAACACGGCGCACACGGCTATCAGCGTGCCGAGGTGAAGCGTGAGATCGAACAGCATATCGGCGCCGCCGAGGTTGACGTTCATCAGCCGCTGCGCAAGCACGAGGTGCCCGCTCGAGGATATAGGTAAAAACTCGGTAAGCCCCTGCAAAATTCCCAAGATAAGCGCCTGAAAAACCGTCATAAGCCCGCCCCGCACACAAAATTTTTATTATTATATGCCAAAAAATTTGGCTATATTCTGCGGCAGCACTCCGCAACTCAAAATGCGGCAACATACATTCTGCATATTATTGAATACAGAAAAAGGCCCGTGCATTGCTTGCACGGGCCGTTCGATTTAATTTTGTGCCGACTGCCGCTTTTATGCGGTGGTGGAGCTTGAAGTCGTCGTAAGGCTGGTCAGATCGCTGTACCTGTCTTCATATACGACTACCGAAGAGTCGAGGTTATAGAGCTCCTGAAGGATATCGCCCTGATGCCTTGTGGAGGCGTTCTCAAGGTCGGAGCTCTTGAGCATATCATAGAAGTTATACTCAAACGTGCCCTCGGTGCCTATTCTCGTCCAGTCTACGTTATATATCTCGCCGTCAGTGCCGGGATCGAGCACATAGGTAACATAGATGAGGTGCCAGCCGTAGTCGCCTGCGCAGACCGCAAACGCACCCACGCCGCCTTCGCGTATGGCGTACTGTGCGGCATACTCAAATTCCTTGATGTAGCTCGTGGTGTATGCGCCTATATTATAGCCCACGTATCTTGAAAGGATGCCTGTATCGGTGGTGTATGCGTACTGAAGTTCGTTTACCATGCTCATCGCCTTGTAGTAATCGGAACTCTCGTTCATAAGGTCGGAAGCAACGAACTCGCCGAGATTGACCTTGCCGTATGCATACATGAACTTGGAATAATCTATCTCTTTATTTTCGTCCTCGAAAGAGGTGTTGCCGTAGTAAGCGGTGCCGTCGGCAGAGGAGAAATTGCCGTCCTCCGACCAGTAGCCGTAATCTACAACGCCGCTGCCGAGCCCGAACTCAAGATATCCTTTAAGTTCGCCGAGCATATCGTCGATATTCAGCTTGTTGGGAATGAGCGTGTAGCTGTCGTCGGCATTTTTAATAGCCGTGCCGTTGTAGGTATACATCCCGTAATACTTTTCAAGCGTCTGGTATCTTTCAGGATTTGTGAGGTTGTTTTCAAAGAAGAGAATGTTGCGCGAGCTGTCGCCGCCGTTGTAGTAGCTGAGGCCGCTGTCGGATGCGTCGAAGCTGTAATCTTCGCCGCCGTTGAACCAGCTCGAGCGCTGGTCGGTGGTAGTTATCGCGCCGAGAATATCATTGCGGTACTGATAATACTGATCCTGCGTTATAACGTCGTTGGAGAGGTTTGACGTGAGCCCGTCAAGCTGCACCTGCTGCTGCGAGCTGAACGGGAGCAGAATGTTGTATACATAGCCGAACTTATTGCCGTTGTCGGTATCGGGAGCATACAGTATAAAGGACGTATCCGAAAGGCTGCTCATCGAAGTTTCGAGGTTGGTAGTCGAAGAATCGTAATTGGCCTTCTGCTGAGCTACGAGCTCGTTATATCTGTTGCTCACATATTCGAAGCTGTTTGCCTCTATGCTCTCCTCAAGGTCGGATACATACAGATCGTAATAGTTGGAAAGCATCTGCTGGCGGAGAAGGTTCACATAGTCATTGCGGACATAGTCGAGGCTCCAGATATCGCTGACGTCGTCGTTATCGGTGATGAGGTAGTTGGCGTCGAGCACCTGAATAAACGAATTGTATGCCTGCCTGCGCGACCACATCGTGGTGCCGTCGATGGCGTCCTCTGCATATATTCCGCTGTCGGAGAGAAGATAGCCGCTATAGCCGGTGTATACGCCGTAGTCGAGGTTGTCCTCGCTGTCTACGGGATAGTAGTTGTCTACCTCGGTATCAACGCCGGTGGGTACGGTCGCCGAAGACGAGCTGTGATCGTGCTCCGATTCGAGGTTCTCCTCTTCATAGCTGTCGATGCTGGAGTTGAGCGAAGACATGAGCGCGTACTGCGAAAGCATCACATAGTCTACATTGTCGTCGCCCTCATACTCGTCGACGGTCGCCTGATATTCAAGGAGGGCCTCATACTGTTCGGCCTCGCTCTCAAAACCGTTGAACCAGGCTACGGCTCCCGCCGCGTCGGAAAATGCGGTAAAGCTGCTGTCCTCCGCCATTGCCTTTAACGTGGCGATGGTGGCATACTGAACGAGCACCTCGTTATTTACAAGCGTTTCGGCAAGCGTTGCGAACGCCTCGCCGTATGTGCTGCCCGACTGAACGAGCGATGAACCTGAGTTGATGAAGTAGGCCACGAGTTCGCGCTTTAATATGGAGGAGCCCGAACCCAACGCGCCGGTATAGGCGGCGAGATCGGAACTTAAGTTTTCAGATTCGCCGATATTGACCTCGGCGATCACCTGCTCCATATCTGCCTGCGCCTTTGCAGACACGAGTGAGCATCCTGCGAGCGAAACCGAGCAAACTATTGCTCCGGCCGTTACCAAAGATAAGATTTTAGTTCTCTTTTTCATTAAAGTTTCTCCGCAAAGTATCCTGCGTTATATAACTTGCGCGCAATGCACGCACAAACACATTTACCATTATATAATAATTTGGGCGGTATAGCAAATCATTTTCCTAAAATTTAAGTGAAACTTGCCGCAAATTTTAAAAAATTTGTCATATGTTTCATAGTACGGGCGGGTTTTTTATGCAGCCTGAAATTTATTCTGGGCGAATCGGTCATCGATACCTGTATTTCGTCGGCATATCTGTCCATGGCGGCGCTTATCTTTTTGTCGCCGAGGGCGGAGAGCGAGGCAAACTCGAGGTACGCCTCTTTTGCGCTCACGCCTATCTTGCTTACGGCAAACTTTGAGGCGTACGCCTTCAATACGGCGATTATCAGAAGGTTGAGCACCTCCTCGGGCAGTTCGCCGTAGTTGTCCTCTATGGAGAGAGTTACCCTCTTATAGTCCTCCACCGTCCTTATTTCGGCTATCTGCTTGTAGCAGTCCATACGGCCCGCGGGCGACTCTATGTAGCTCTCGGGAATGTATGCGGTGGTCTTGATGTCAAGCTCGGCGACTGACGCGCTCTCGCCCGAGATCTCCTCCTTTAACATCTTGGAGTACAGCTCATAGCCCACCTTATCCATATGGCCGTGCTGCTCGGCGCCGAGCACGTTGCCCGCGCCCCTTATTTCGAGGTCGCGCATGGCTATCTTAAAGCCCGAGCCGAGCTCGGTGAACTGCATTATCGCCTTTAAACGCGCGGCGGCGTCGGAAGTCATCACCTTTTCGGGCTTGAAGGTAAAGTACGCCTGCGCGAGGCGGCTGCTCCTGCCCACCCTTCCCCTCAGCTGATAGAGCTGCGATATGCCCAGCCTGTCGGCGTCTATCACTATTATGGTGTTGGCATTGGGGAGGTCGATGCCGTTCTCTATTATGGTAGTGGTGACGAGTATATTTTTTTCACCCTTATAGAAGGCCATCATGTTGCCCTCCAAAAGGTCCTTATCCATTCTGCCGTGGGCGTAGCACACCTTGCCCTCGGGCACTATCTCGGCTATCTTGCCGGCGAACGTGGATATGGTCTCTACCCTGTTATATAAGATGAATACCTGCCCCCCGCGCGAAAGCTCCCTTATGCAGGCGTCGCGGATGAGCGTTTCAGTCTCCTCGACGACGTAGGTCTGCACGGGCATGCGCTTTTGGGGCGGGGTGTTTATCGTGCTTATATCCCTTATGCCCGAGAGCGACATGTGCAGCGTGCGCGGAATGGGCGTAGCCGTCATCGTAAGGCAGTCGATATCGTTCTTTATGTGCTTTATCTTCTCCTTGTGCTCCACGCCGAAGCGCTGCTCCTCGTCGAGCACCAAAAGGCCCAGGTCGTAAAACTTTACGTCGTCTGAGAGCAGTCTGTGAGTGCCTATAATGAAGTCGATCTCGCCGTTTGCCAGCCTCTTTAAAATGTTCTGCTGCTCCTTGGGCGTCTTGAAGCGGTTGAGCTTTTCGACGCGCACGCCGAACTCTTCAAAGCGGGCGCAGGCGGTGTTGTAGTGCTGTTCAGAAAGAATGGTGCTCGGGCACATGAGAGCCGCCTGTTTGCCTCCGAGCACGCACAAATATGCGGCGCGCAGCGCCACCTCCGTCTTGCCGTAGCCTACGTCGCCGCAGAGCAGGCGATCCATCACCTTGTCGGAGCACATATCGGCCTTTATCTCGGCTATCGAGCTGAGCTGGTCGGGCGTCTCCTCATATTCAAAGGCGTCCTCGAACTCCTGCATCATCACGGCGTTTTCGGGGAAGCGGTAGCCCTTTTTGCGGCTGCGCTCGGCATACAGCTCCTTCAAGTCGAACGCCATCTTCTTTATCGACTGGCGCACGCGCTCCTTTATGCGCTCGAACTCGGCGCCGCCTATCTTTGAGAGGGCGGGATTATCCTGGCCGATGTACTTTGAGAGTATATCCATCTGCTCGACGGGAACATACAGCATGTCGCCGCCCTTATATTCTATGGAAATATACTCCTTTATGCCGTCGGTCGTCTCTATCTTCTGCGTGCCCGTTATTCTGCCTATGCCGTGCTTTTCGTGCACGGCGTATTGGCCTATCTCGGGCGCGGTGAACATGTCGCCCCGCCTGCGGCGTATGCGCTTGGGCGCCGACGACTTTGTATACAGATCGCCGCTGCCGAGAATTACCAGCTTGCTCTCGTGCAAAACGAGGCCGTGAGTAAGCTCCTCAGAACATACGGCTATGCCGCGCAGCGCACCCAGCGAATAGGGCACGGGAGAGACGGGCAGGCCCTCATCTGCGAGAGCCGAAGTGAGCTTTTCGGTGCGCGAGACAGAACCCGTAAAAGCCAGCACGCGGTAGCCGCCCTTCATCCAGTTGCGAAGGTCGGTCATGAGGTCGGCAAGCGAATTTAAATATGAGGGCGCGGGCGTCGAACGCAGCGTATATGTTTTGAGCGGGTGGAAAAAGAATGTGCTGCCGAAGAATGTCTGAAGCGAAACGCCGGCAAACGACGTGAGCTCGGAATAAAATTTATCCTTGGGGATGAGCTGATAGCGCGAAAAATCGAACACCTCGCCGCCCGCTTTTAATTCCTTGAAGCGGTTTTCGTGCTCCGAACAGATGCCCTCCACCCTGTCGTTTATCAGTTTGCACTCGTCGAGGTAGACGACGGTGTCGCGCGGGAGTGCGTCGAACAGCGTAGTGACGTTTGAAAGCAGCGGCATGAGATAGGAGGCACCCGCAAAGGGTGCGCCGCTCTCGAGTTTTGCGGTTATGTCGTCGGCAATGGCGCGCGCCCTGCCGAAGGCCTTTACATCGGCAAAAGTTTTGAGTCCCGCCGAAAGTTCCCTCTTGATTTCGGGGATATCGCTCTGCGGTATGAGCGCCTCGGCGGCGCAAGCTATCTTTACGCTTTTAACTTCGCTCAGCCTCTCGCCCGAGACGGCGTCGTAGGGGCGTATCCTCTCCACCGTATCGCCGAAGAAGTCCACGCGCACGGGGTTTTCGCAATTTATGGGGAAGATATCGAGTATGTCGCCGCGCACGGCAAAGCTGCCCTTTGCCTCCACCTCGTATTCGCGGGTGTAACCCATGGAAACGAGCGCGAACGGGAGAGACACAAAATCGAAGTCGCCGCCCGTCTCTAAGGTGATGCTCTTTACCTCGGCGGGGAAGAGCTGCATGGCCGATTCTGCGTCGCATACTACTATGCAAACGCCCGAATATATCCTTTCCGCCGCCGCAATGCGGACATACAGCGCCTCGCGCGAGACGGCCTCTTTATACAGCAGCACGTCGTCCTTTGCGGGCAGCAGCACCACCTCCCTGCCCGTAAGGCAGGCGAGCGCCTCGGCCGCCTTGCGCGCCGATATGGCGTCGGCGGTGATATACAGCATGCTGCTTTTGCAGAGCGCCGCCGTGAGATATTTGTGAGGTTCGGAAACGCCGAAAACCGCCGTCGGCACGCCGAGGCGGATATCCTGTTCAAGAGAGTCGTACTCCCCTCCTAAATTTTCGTAAGTGAAAAAGTCCTTCTGCAAATGAAGCTACCCTGCGGGCGCAGGCGCGCCCGAAAATTATATATAGCCGATGAAAGTTTTGCGCGGCAATGCCGCACCGCAGCCATGCGCCGCGTAAAAGCCGCACAATACATCAGCCGTTGAACTTTGTCATCACTTCGTCTACGGGCTGGCCGCCGGCAAGCGCCACGGCAGCTTCGGCCGCTCTGCCGCAGGCCGCTATGAACAGCTCATAGTCGTCCTTACGCACTTCCGAAAGAACGTAGTTTATTATAGGAATGTTTACCTCGGGATCCCTTATGCCTATCCTTATGCGCGCAAAATCCTGGGTGCCTATCTCCGATATAACGGAGCGCATGCCGTTGTGCGTGCCCGCGCTGCCCGAGGGGCGTATGCGTATCTTGCCCTTGGGGATATCGTAGTCGTCATAGAGCACGACGAGCTCTGCAGGAGTGGCGCCGTATTTTGCGAGCAGCTGCTTTACCGCCACGCCGCTCAAATTCATATAGGTGAGCGGGCGGGCGATTATCACCTTTTGCCCCTTTATGTAGGCCTCGGCCACATAAGAGGAGCACTCCTTTTTTTTGAACTTTACGTTAAGGAGTGCGGCAGCGTCTGCCGCGGCGTTGAAGCCCATGTTGTGAAAGGTCTTGGCATACTTTTCTTCGGGATTGCCGAGCCCTACTATTATATACATTATATATACCGGCCTTGCGAAATTAAAACGCGGGAAAAAGTTTTTCCGCGCCTCTATTTAAAACGCCACAGCAAAAACTGTGGCGCATTTGTTTACCTGCCTTAAAAACGCAGACATCAGTCGTATATCTTCGACATGGGCTTGTCAAGATATACGTTTTCGATAGCCGAGGCAAAGATGGATGCCGTGGAAATTATCCTGAACGAGGGCAGCATCTTCTCCTGGGGAATGTTTATGGTATCGAGTATGGCGAGCTCCTGTATGGGGGAAGCTGCCAGCCTTTCGATAGCGGGGCCGGAGAGCACGCCGTGCGAGCAGCAGGCATATATCTCCTTTGCACCGGCGTCTTTGAGCGCCTTTGCGCCCTGCACTATCGTGCCGGCGGTATCTATCATGTCGTCGACCATGAGGCAGTTCTTGCCCTCAACGTCACCGATGATGTTCATTACCTCCATCACGTTTGCCTTGGGACGGCGCTTATCGATTATGGCCATCTTGGCGTCCATGCGCGCGGCAACCTTTCTTGCGCGCGAAACGGAGCCTATATCGGGGGAGACCACCACGAAGTTATCGTCTACCTTGGGTTTGAAGTAGTTATACAGCGTGGGGCCGCCTATGAGATTATCGAGAGGAATATCGAAGAAGCCCTGTATCTGCATGCAGTGAAGGTCCATGGTGAGCACCCTGTCTGCACCGGCAGATGTTATGAGGTTGGCAACGAGCTTTGCCGTGATGGGCTCGCGCGAGCGGGCCTTTCTGTCCTGGCGGGCATAGCCGAAATAGGGAATTACGGCGGTGATCCTGCCTGCGCTTGCGCGCTTTGCCGCGTCGATCATTATGAGCAGTTCCATAAGGTTGGTGTTTACGGGGTTGCTCGTCGACTGTACGAGGAAAACGTCCTTGCCCCTGACCGTCTCTTCATAGCGGACATATATCTCGCCGTCGGAAAAGTGCGTTACCTCCATATCGCCGAGAGAGGTGTTCAGCTTTGACGCTATGGCCTGAGCAAGCGGCTTGTTTGAGTTGCCTGAAAAAATCTTGATCTCGTTGCCGTGATTGATCATTGTGGGGATATTCCTCCGAAATGCTTTTGTATTTGAAGCGCCGCTTTGCCGCGGCAACATTCATTTTTGTTTGAGTATTCAGTTTTTACCGCGCAAAATAAGGGGCAAGCCGCCCTCCGCCAAACATTGAAGCGGCAGAACGAACCGAGGGTAAATGCCCTTGCGGCATACGCCGCAGCCCTTGCAAAGCGCATAACATATTTTATATTTAACTACACGCATTGTCAACCTTAAAAGGCTGAATATGGAAAATATTTTTTTACAGGATTTTTACAAAAGCGCCCGAAAACTCACGATTTGAACGCCGCGCACACACCTTGCAAAAACTTAACAGCCGCAGGCATTTCACTCTGCCGCAGGCTGCGCTTTAATCTTGCTTTTGATCTTCGGGCGGCACGGGTGGCAAACCGCCGCTCTCCTTTTTGTTGCGGCCGCGCATCTCTGCAAAGAAGCCCGAAAGTATGGCGGCGCACTCCTCTTCCATCACTCCGCCCACAACTTCGGCCTTGTGGTTGAGTATGCCGGAATTTGCTATTATATCGGTGAGCGACCGCCCCTTTGCCTCGTATGCGCCGAAATACACCCTCTTTATACGGGCGTTGAGAATGGCACCCATGCACATGGGGCAGGGCTCGAGGGTGACGTATATCTCACACTCAGGCAGCCGCCAGCTCTTGAGCTTTTTGCACGCCTTTTCGATGGCCTCGATCTCTGCGTGCGCCGTGGCTATCTGCCGCGTGGTGCGCCTGTTGTGCCCGCGCCCGACTATCTTTCCGTCGCAGACCACCACCGCGCCTATGGGCACCTCGCCCTCTTCATATGCCTTTTTTGCGCACTTTAAGGCGCTCTTCATAAACTTAATTTCCATATCTTTCGGTAAAATATCTCAACGCGCCAAAACACTCGCGTATGTCCCTTACATTTTTTATGGGGTGAACGAGGCTGTCCGCCCCGCACTCTATCGTATAGGCGGGGATATTTAGGCGCTCTATGCACCAGTCCTTATAGCCGCCCGCCGAGCCTGTAATGACTTTGGGGACGTATCCCGTGGCGGCGGCAAGCAGCTCCGCGCCGCGCTTTTCTCCGCGGCCGCAGAACTCCCAATATATCTCGCCGCCCTTTGTATGAAAGGCAAACGTGACGCACGGCATTATCTTTAAGGTAAAATTCTTGAGTGCCAACGTCTCCGGCTCGGAAAAGGGGTAGTCGCCTATGCAATTCTCGGCGCCGCGCCGCCTTGTATTGCGCGTGCCCGTGCCCCAGCGGGCGTCGAAGTTGCAATTTAAGTCCACGCCCCTCCCGTTGGCCTTCCACAATGGATCTTCGGCCTGCGCTATCTCCGCCCCGTCGGGGTTAAGCAGCGGTATCACCCAGCCGCCGAAGTTTTTGCCGATGCCGCGCGCGATATGTTCGAGCGCCAGCCGCGCCGTTATCCACTCCCGCGCATGCACGGCATACACCGCGACAAACTGCCTGCCGACGTCCGCGCCGACGTGCATTGCAAATATCGCCCTGCCGCATACCGAATAGCCTATCACGCACTTTTTGCCGCTGTAATCGCCATAAAAACGCGCTATTTCGCCGTATATCATACAGATAAGGTATTCGACGGAGCGCTCATTTATGGTATTCGCTGTTGGAATTTATCATATAGCTGCGGTATATCTGCTCGCACAGTATCACGCGCATCAGCTGATGGGGAAATGTCATATCGGAAAATGAAAGCTTCAGGTCGGCAGCGTCCTTCACCTTTTCGGAAAGGCCGCACGAGGAGCCTATTATAAAGGTAACTTCCGCGCCCCTGTCGGCGAGCGACTTCATGGCGGAGGCGAGCGCCTCGCTCGAAAACTTCTTGCCCTCCACGCACAACGCAATTATATACCCGCGCGCCGCGCACAGTATGTCCTTTGCCTCCTCCTCGAGGTTCTTGCCCTCAGCTATCTCGCGTATCTCAAGCCGCACGAAGCGCGAAAGGCGCTTTGCGTACTCGGCCACGGCCTCGCGGTAAAAGCTCTCTTTTATCTTGCCCACGCAGACGATGTTTACCTTTTGCATAACTTAAAACAGCCCCGCTATCCACAGCACGGCGAGCACGAGTATGCCCACTCCCGCCGCGAGGAAAAAGTATTTTACTCCGCCCTTTACGCCCGCGGCAAGCGGACGCTTTTCTCTTATGAGAATGACCATGCCGGTGATGAACGCCAGCGCGGAGAGTATAGTTATAAGCACCGCCGCCCACAGGGGCGCCCAGTCGAAGAGAGTGCCCGAGGTATTCAGCCCGCACGCCTCAAGTATGATTATTGCGGCGTTATTCAAAAAGTGGGCGAGCATGCAGGGCACCAGCGAACGCGCGCGCAGCGCCAGAAGGGCGAATACGCAGCCGCAGATGAACTGATAGAGCGTCTGCACGGCGCTTGCGTGGAAGAGCGCAAAGCACATTCCCGTCAAAAATACGGAGTTGAGCTCCCCCGCCTCTCCGCGTATGTTGCCGAGTATAACGCCGCGGAAGAGCGACTCCTCGAACAGCGCGGGAATGACGGCCATTACCAAAAGAGCCAAAACGACGCGCCCGCTCGAGAGGTCGGGAAAATATCCCGAAGTATCTTCATAGCCCCAGCTTTCGAGCAGCGCGGCAAAACCCACATTTATCCAGCTGAGCGAAAAGAGCAGGCCGAACGCCAGCAATACCGCAACGGCGCACCACTTTGCCCCGGCCTTCGCCTCCATCTTTATAGGGATCAGGCCCTTAAACGGCGTGCGCCTGAACTTTAAAGCTATTGGCACGCTTATTGCCACCGCAGCGGGAGCCACAAGATAACTTATGTATATATAAGCCTCGCTGTCCTGCGGGAGGCCCGTGACGGAAACTATGACAGAGAATATCACGCTGAGCAACACAAAGGCTGCAACTGCGGCGCTGAACACTACGCCGCCCGTCACGCTTCCAGGCCCGTCCGCCCTTTTCACCATGTTTTCCATGATAACAATTATACAGCAAAACGCCCGTTAAGTAAATTATTTGTTTTACTTTTATTTCAAAAAGTATTAAAATGAACTGGTACGATACACACAGAGGACTTTTTACAGATGAGATTGCTTAATACCGATGAAATTGAGAGCGCCGTATACAGGGCGGCGCTGCATGCGGGCGTGAACCTCACCGACTCCTGCAGGGCGGCTATGAGCGCTGCCTATGAGGGCGAGGACGAGAGCGCCGCCAAATTTGCCCTGGGAAAACTTATAGAGAACAGCGACGTGGCGTGCGGCAATGCAATGCCCGTCTGCCAGGACACCGGCATGGCGGTGGTCATGCTGGATATAGGCGACGAGGTGTTCCTCACCGGCAAACCGCTTCGCGAGGCTGTCAACAGCGGCGTGCGCAGGGCATATGCCGACGGCTACTTCAGAAAGTCGGTGTGCGACCCGATAACGCGCAAAAACACCGCCGACAACACCCCCGCCGCCCTGCATACCGAGATAGTGAGCGGCGACAAGGTGCGCCTCACCTTTATGCCAAAGGGATTCGGCAGCGAAAATATGTCGGCGCTGTATATGCTCAAACCCGCGCAGGGCGTTGAGGGCATAATCGACGCCATAGTGCAGACGGTAAAAAAGGCGGGCTCCCGCCCCTGCCCTCCCGTATATGTGGGCGTGGGCATAGGCGGCACCTTTGACGGCTGCGCATACCTTGCAAAGAGGGCGCTCACCCGCGACATAGGCACGCACAGCGACAGGGAGGACATCGCCGAGATAGAGCGCGAGGCTCTCCGCCGCATAAACGAGCTTGGCATAGGCTGCCAGGGCTTCCACGGCAAAACGACGGCACTCGGCGTGAGCTGCGAATGGGCGCCCACCCACATCGCAGGTCTCCCCGTGGCTGTGAACATACAGTGCCACTGCGTGCGCGTGGTAAAGGAGGTCATATGAAGACGCTCACCCTTCCGCTCACAAAAGAACAGGTAAAAAAGCTGCACGCGGGCGACAGCGTGCTTATATCGGGCGTGATACTCACCGCGCGCGACTGCGCGCACAAGCGCATAACAGAATACATAGCCGAGGGCAAACAGCTGCCCTTTGAACTTAAAGACGCGATAATATACTACGCCGGCCCCTGCCCCGCCAAGCCCGGAATGGCCTCCGGCAGCTGCGGCCCCACCACCTCCGCCAGAATGGACAGTTTTGCCCCCGCTCTGCTCGACCTGGGCCTGGGCGGCATGATAGGCAAGGGCGAGATGTGCCCCGAGGTGGCCGAGGCGCTCATACGCAACACGGCGGTATACTTTGCCGCGATAGGCGGCGCGGGCGCGCTGTATGGCAGCGCCATAAAAAAGAGCGACTGCATAGCCTTCCCCGACCTGCTCTCGGAGGCAGTTTATAGGCTGGAAGTGGAAAATTTCCCCGCGGTGGTCGCAATGGACTGCTACGGCGGCAATATTTACCGCTGAGCGCCTTAAAGCGCGCAAAATCGTTTGACAAAAATTTTTTGCGGCAATATAATTTTATCGTAACCAAACTTTAAAGGCATTGACCGGGACAGACGCATGCAGATGTCCCCATTCAGAGAGAGGGATCCGGAAACGGCTGAAAGGTCCCTCATGGGAGAGCGTGCGGTATTCACCCGCGAGCCGGTCGGGCGAAATTTTTTAAAGTAGCCCGCCCCGCTTGTCCTGCGTAAACGGACTATAATAAGGCGGCGCATGCGCCGTAAAATCAGGTGGTACCGCGACAAAGCAACTTTTCGCCCTGTGTTAGTTCACAGGGCGTTTTTTTTATTAAATTTTCAGGAGAATGTTATATGGACAATATCCGCGATATCGACGAGATAAAAGCCAGGATCGAGGAAGCCGTAAAAGACATCAAATCGAGCGCGACCATGCGCGAGATAAAGATGAAGTTCCTCGGCAAAGCGGGCGAGATACCTTCCCTCATGAAGAAGCTCAAAGATCTTCCGCCCGAGGAGAGGCCCGCGATGGGCAAGGTGATAAACGCCCTGAGGGAATGGGCCGAGGGCAGGTTCAACGAGTTTGAAAAGATGGTCAAGGCCGCCGAGATGGACGAGCGCTATCAGAAAGAGAAGATAGACGTCACCCTCCCCGGCAACCGTCGCAAAAAGGGCGCCTACCACCCCGATACCCTCATCGTGGACGAGCTCGTTTCGGTATTCGCCGGCATGGGCTTTGAGATATACGAGGGCAGGGAGATAGAGACCGACTATTATAACTTCACGGCGCTCAACACGCCCAAGGACCATCCCGCGCGCGACATGCAGGATACCTTCTACCTCGGCGCCGACTACCTGCTGCGCACGCAGACGTCCGCGGGGCAGGTGCACGTTATGGAGAGCAAAAAGCCGCCCATAAAGATACTTTCGCCCGGCAAGGTATACCGCCCCGACGACGACGCCACCCACTCCCCCATGTTCTCGCAGATGGAGGGCCTCGTGGTAGACAAGGGCATAACGCTGTGCGACCTTAAAGGCATGCTCGACGAGTTTGCAAAAAAAATATTCGGCAGCGGCGTAAAAACCAGGCTGCGCCCCTCCTACTTCCCCTTCACCGAGCCCTCCGTCGAGGTGGACGTGAGCTGCTTTGAGTGCGGCGGCAAGGGCTGCAAGCTGTGCAAGGGCACGGGCTGGATAGAGGTGCTCGGCGCGGGCATGGTAAACAGAGCCGTGCTTGAAAACTGCGGCATAGATCCCGACGAATACACGGGCTTTGCCTTCGGCATGGGCATCGAGCGCATAGCCATGCTCAAATACGGCATAAACAACATGAAACTGCTGTTTGAGGGCGACGTGCGCTTCTCCAAACAGTTCAGGGTATAAGGAGGCAGAGATGATAGCACCTTTAAGCTGGCTTAAAGATTATGTAGATATAGACGTCACCGCAAAGGAGTTGGAGGAAAAGTTATTTTCCTGCGGCTTCGAGGTTGAAGAACTGCACGAGGTAGGCAAGGATATCTCCGGTGTCTACGTCGGTGAAGTTATCGAGTGCGAGCCCGTCGAGGGCACTCACCTGCACGTGTGCAAGGTAGACTGCGGCGACAAGGGCGTATTTCAGATATGCTGCGGTGCCGACAACGTTAAAAAGGGCATAAAGGCCCCCACCGCTTTGGAGGGCGCGACCGTCTACGCTACGGCGAAGGACCACGTCACCGTTGAGGGCGTTGCCACCATAAAGAAGGGCAAGCTGCGCGGCATAGAATCGTTCGGCATGCTGTGCTCGGGCGTGGAGCTTGGCGTGAACGGCGATATGTTCGAGGGCGCCGACTATAACGGCCTGCTCATCCTCCCCTCCTCCTGCAAAAACGGCGAGGACGTAAAACCCATACTCGGGCTGGACGACTACATCTTCGACATTGCAATAACGGCCAACAGGCCCGACTGCCAGAGCATACTCGGCATCGCGCGCGAGGTGGCGGCCGTGCTTAAAAAGCCGCTCAAAGAGCCCAGGTTAGACTATACCGCGGTAAAGGACGACAGAAAGGTAAAAGTGACGATAACCGCGCCCGACCTCTGCCCGAGATATATCGCGCACTATGTAAAGGACATAAAGATAGGCCCCTCCCCCATGTGGCTGAAGCGCAGGCTGGCGCTCTGCGGACTGCGCTCTATCTCCAACGTAGTTGACATAACCAACTTCGTTCTGCTTGAGATGGGGCAGCCCATGCACGCCTTCGACCTCGACACCATAGAGGGCAGCGAGATAGTTGTGCGCCGCGCACACGACGGCGAAAAGATAGTCACCCTCGACGACAAGCAGTTTACCTTAACGCACGACAACCTGCTCATATGCGACGGCAGCAAGCCCGCCGCGCTCGCAGGCATAATGGGCGGACTTAATACCGAGATAAAGGACACCACAAAGGAAGTACTCTTCGAGGCGGCAAAGTTTGCGCGCGACAGCGTGAGAAAGACCTCGCGTGCGCTCGGCCAGCACTCCGACTCATCTGCAATATTTGAAAAAGGCACCAACGAATACACCACCGAACGCGCCATGAAGCGCGCCCTGCACCTTATCGACGAGCTCGGCTGCGGCACGGTTACCGACGTGGGCGCCGACGTTGCCACCGAATACTCCGATACGTCGGTAAAGCACATGGCCGTAAGCGTACAGAAGATAAACGCGCTGCTCGGCATAGAGGTGCCAGCGGACGCGATGAAAGACATTTTAACAAGCCTGCACTTCGGCGTTACCGAGAGCGGCGACTGCCTTGAACTCACCCTTCCCCCCTACCGCGACGACATAGCCGGCTACCCCGACATCGCCGAAGAAATAATAAGAATGTACGGCTACGACCACATCAAAGGCACGTTCATGCCCTCGGCAAAGATAACCAACGGCGGCTATAACGAGGCACAGCGCGCGGTGAACAAACTGAAGGCACTGCTCGTTGCAGAGGGGCTGTATGAAGTTTCGTCATACTCCTTCTATTCCGAGAAGGACATCGACATGCTGCGCATACCCGAAGGCGCGCCCGAGAGGAAGTTCATAAAGATTCTCAACCCCATAAGCGAGGAACTCGGCGTGATGCGCACCTTCCTTGCCCCCTCGATGGTAAACGTAATGCTGCGCAACTTAAAGCGCGGCAACTACGAGGGCGGGACGTTTGAGCTGGCAAAGGTGTATATCCCCAAGAGCCTGCCTTTAAACGATTTCCCCGAGGAAAAACTCAGGCTGTGCATAGGCATGTGGGGAGGCGCAAACTTCTTCGATATAAAAGGCATAACCGAAAACATTGCCGACAGCCTGAACACGAAGTTTGAGTATGTGAACGGCAGCGTGCCCTTCCTTCACCCCGGCATAACGGCCGACATACTGTGCGACGGCGAAAAAGTGGGCTATATCGGCTCGGTGGATCCCGCTGTGCTCGAGGCAATTTCCGCAGAGCGCTCCATGGTGCTCGCCGAGCTCGACTACGAACTACTCAAAAAGCATGCCCGTCCCTTCAAGTATGTGCCTCTTTCAAAGTATCCCGAAACACAGCGCGACCTTGCGCTCATAGTCGATTCGGCTATAACCTGCGGCCAGCTCGAGAGCGAGATCTTCTCCGCCTGCAAATATGTGACCGATGTAAAGCTCTTCGACGTATACATCGGCAGCCAGATAGAGAGCGGCAAAAAGAGCATGGCGTTCAGCGTGACGTTCACACCCAAGGATGAACCTCTGTCCAACGACAAAATCGACGGCTTCGTAAAGAAGATACTCTCCAACCTCAAGTTCAAACTTGGCGCAACGCTCAGATAAACTTAATGCGCTTGTAAGCGTATATAAATTTTAAGATAAACGGCGGAGCGGGCAAATTGCCCGCTCCGCATTTTTAATATGCCTGCAAGCAGGCACAATATGGCAAAAAAGCAAAAATAAATAGTACTATGCGTGACATTATTGCCTAAAAATATGCTAATTTAAATAGATTTAAGCAAAAAATACAACATTTTACCGCGTCGTCTGTGCGAGCGGTATGATATGACAATATGTAATGCCGCCGCCCGTAAGCGCACAAAAATAGCGCGCATCGGCTGTGAGCAGTATATACAACGTGTAAATGTGTTGCCCGCCGAAACTTTGAATATCCCGGCACACCTCGGCGCTGACGGAATAGCGCACATCGAGGCGCACGCTCACCCCTCCCGCCGCTCCCGATAGGCCGAAAAACGCCGTCCACGGCACAGATAATTTTTGCGGCAACAAACTTTGCAGCCGCTTGCCAAAACTCTCGGCCGCAATCTTTGCGGCGCTGTTTGCCGCGGCCATATCTGCCGGCGCCCCGTCCGGAAATGTCAGTCCGCCAGCCTCCCCTGCCATCGCATAGCTCTCTGCGGCGCTCTCCGCCGCCTGCGCCGCCGCAGCGTACACCGCACCCGACACGGCGCTGTTTGCAATACTTTCCGCGCAGCGGTTGAAGCTGAACAGCGATGCCGAAATCATAACCAGAACGGCCATGCATACGACTATTACCCTTATGCGCGTTCTCTTGCGCCTTGCGCACCTCATAATAGTATTGTATGAGCAAAATCGGCCGCCGTATGCCGCCATACCGCTCTGCGGCGCATAAAAAATCTGCGGCAAAAAAGCCGCAGATCTCTTATAAATGCCATATTAACGATTTTTGCGCAGTACTATGTCTGTCATAAAGCCGCTTATTTTATCTTTTTACCCTCGCTATAAGCCTTACCGCAAACTTCACCCAACTTTATATAGGTGTTGTTCACCGAATCGAAAGTTATGGGCGTAAGCTTGGCGGGATCTATATTGCCGTCGGTAAGTATGCGCTC
Source organism: uncultured Clostridia bacterium (assembly GCA_944330115.1). Classification (GTDB taxonomy): domain Bacteria; phylum Bacillota; class Clostridia; order Christensenellales; family Borkfalkiaceae; genus Coproplasma. Next base: position 264,142 of record CALVIN010000001.1, on the reverse strand, counting down.
GTCGGCGCTGACATTTACTATATCGCCGATGATGAGCCCCTCCTCCGTCACTTTGTTGAGTTTGCACTCAAGCGTCATGGGCAGCTCCTCTATCACGGGCGCGTCGACGAACTCGCTCTTCACGGCGTGGAAGCCGGCCTTGGCAAATTTATCCTTTACCTGATTGCCCGAAACCATGCCCACATAGTCGCACTCTGCGACGTGCGCGGCGTCGGCCATGCTCACGGTGAACGCCTTGCGCTTTAAAATATTCTTCGTGGTCTTGTGCGACTCCGAAAGGCAGAGCGCCACCTGGTTATAGTCTGCTATCCCACCCCACGCGGCATTCATCGCGTCGGGCGTACCGTCATCGCCGTAAGTGCCTATGATGAGCACGGGCATTGGATACATATAAGTTTTTGCACCAAAATTCTTTCTCATAAAATATCCCCTTAAACGGCGCTCATTCCGCCGTCATATTATTTATAAAGCAAACTGCCCGCACATAAACGCAACATACATTTTTGCCATGCATTTATTTTTGCGGCAACGGTTGCAACATATACCATAAAATTTGACTTTACCGCGCGCGTGCGCTATAATTTAGCACATGAAAAATATAGTACTCATAGGCATGCCCGCCTCGGGAAAGAGCACCGCGGGCGTGTTGCTTGCAAAAAAAATAGGCTACGGCTTTATTGATACCGATCTTCTCATTCAAAAGCGCGAGGGCGCGCTGCTCTGCGACATTTTAAAAAAGCACGGCGCCGAGGGCTTTATACGTATTGAAGAGAGCGTAAACGCCGAAGTTGCCGCCGACAGGTGCGTTATAGCCACGGGCGGCAGCGTCGTATACGGCGAAAGGGCCATGCAAAACCTTAAATCGATAGGCACCGTCGTATATCTCAAAGTCGGGATAGATTCGCTCAAAAAGAGGCTGAACGGCGAGGATATTTTCGCCCGCGGCGTTGTGATGCGCAAGCGCGGCGAAACGCTTGAGGAGCTGCTTGCAGAGCGCGCTCCGCTGTATGAGCGATATGCCGACGTCACCATCGACTGCGACAAGCTCAACCTCGACCAGACTGTAAGCGCCATGATAAGCGCCGTAAAACACAGCATTTAAAATGTAACGGCGCCACCATTAGGCGCCGCCGCTATTATACAAAACTTAAAGCGCCCCGCTTTTTAAAAAAGCGGGGCGCTTTAAATAATGCAAAAACTTACTTATTTACTTCATCTTTGAATGCCTTGCCGGGCTTGAAGGCAGGTACCTTGCAGGCCGCAATGGTTATCTTTTCGCCGGTGGCGGGGTTGATACCCGTCCTCTCATCGCGCTCCTTTGCCTCGAAGGTGCCAAAACCCACGAGCTGGACCTTATCGCCGCCCGCGATGGCTTCCTTTACAGTATTGACGAACGAATCGAGAAACTTCTCCACTTCAGACTTTTTAAACCCGGTATCATCGGCAATTTTTGCCACAAATTCGTTTTTGTTCATATTTTTCCTCCTGTGAACAAATTTTAAAACATAACGTAATTATACCATATCCCTCCCGCCATAGCAACTATATGAGCGCACAAATAGCCATGTGGCGCATTTTAAAGCAAAATATATATGAAAAAACACGGTCAGGCAACTTCAGTTGCCTGACCGTGTTTTGGTTGAGGTGACGGGACTTGAACCCACGACCTTCTGGTCCCTAACCAGACGCGCTACCAAACTGCGCTACACCTCAATTGCCGGACAGCGATAATTATTATACTTAAAAAGAAGCCAAATGCCAAACGTTTTTAAGCACTTTTTGCAAAATTTTTAAAAATTTATATCGTCACCGTACTTATCGGCCCATATAAAGGCAAAACAGCGGCTAAACAAGCCGAACAGCTCGTATAAACGGCCGCCGTGCTCATATATTATAATAGCACACTTCGGCAAAATTTGCAACCTGTAGCGACAAAATAAAGAAAAATATAAAAAAGTTGTGCAATTATGCTTTTCTTTTTTTGTAAATTATGGTATATTAAACAAGCTGAACTCATGCAGGTGTCGCCTAGCGGTATGGCGTCAGCTTCCCAAGCTGATTTCGGCGGGTCCGACTCCCGTCACCTGCTCCAAACAAGTCCGCGAAGCGGACATTCATATCAATGGGGACGGGAGTCGGACCCTGAGAGGGAATTTTGCGTTAAACAAACAGCACAGTGCACTGTTTGTAGCAAAATTTGACGGGCGCTTTAGCGCAAAGTCGGCGATTTTTGAAAAAAAGCGCTCTCCCGTCACCTGCTCCAAACAAGTCCGCAAAGCGGACGAAAATTTTAGGCCTGCAACAGCAGGCCTTCTGTATCGAGGCGTAGCGCAGATGGTAGCGCGCTTGGTTCGGGACCAAGAGGTCGTGGGTTCGAATCCCGTCGCCTCGACCAAAATAACGGAATGGCTTTTTGCTATTCCGTTATTTTGATTTCCGGAGAGGCACTACGGGATTCGTGGGGAGGCAAGCAAGCGCAGCTTGCGCAGGTCGGCGGGCTCTACCGACGACAAAACAGCGGACACCCGCTGTTTTCCGTGCGCGTCCGCTCCAAGGCGCGAATCCCGTCGCCTCGACCAAAAGAGGAAGGCTTTTGCCTTCCTTTTTTGTTTGATCCCGATGCCAAGCGCGCTAAAGTAATTTCAGGGCTCCCGAAAAATATCACGCATTGAGATTTTTTGGGAAGAGGAGTTGCCGCCGTGCGGTAACGTTTTGCGCAAGCAAAACTTACTGCTTTTGCGTGCAACGACGAGGTTCGGGACCAAGAGGTCGTGGGTTCGAATCCCGTCGCCTCGACCAAAATAACGGAATGGCATTTCGCCATTCCGTTATTTTGATTTCTATAGAGGCACTACGGGATTCGTGGGGAGGCAAGCAAGCGCAGCTTGCGCAGGTCGGCGGGCTCTACCGACGACAAAACAGCGGACACCCGCTGTTTTCCGTGCGCGTCCGCTCAAGGCGCGATTCCCGTCGCCTCGACCAAAATAGCGGAATGGCTTTTTGCTATTCCGTTATTTTGATTTCCGGAGAGGCACTACGGAATTTGTGGGACGAGCAAGGCATTTCATAGCACAGCGGATACCCGCTGTGCGTGCCGCAGAGAGATGAGTGAGCGCATATTTCAAGCGCGCGAACGGTGACCGCGCATTGCGGTTTTACACCGCACGCAATGCAAGACGGCAAGCAAGCGCAGCTTGCGCAGGTCGGCGGGCTCTACCGACGACAAAACAGCGGACACCCGCTGTTTTCCGTGCGTGTCCGCTCAAGGCGCGAATCCCGTCGCCTCGACCAAAATAACGGAATGGCTTTTTGCCATTCCGTTATTTTGATTTCCGGTGAGGTAACGGCAAATAACGAAGGGCAGACTCGTTTTACAAAGTACAGCTTTTTACTATAACTTGCAAAACAACGTCTGCCCCGCTCATCTTTCCTCGCTTTCGGGATTATGATTCCGGTCGGCCGATATTTAGTTGTAAAATTGTATTCAATTCACAAATTAAGAGGAAAAGCTAATATGCACCCTGGTCTAGCGAGCAGTAATAGCAGCTCCACCCCAAATACCGCTCTAAAACAATAGGACATTGCAGCTATATTTTGAAAGCAGCAAACTAACAAACAAAAAATTAGAGCAAGTATTGTTGAAATATGAGCAATAAATGTCAATACAACATTTACACGACTAAAAGCGCCCTTCAATCCAAGGAAAAATATTTTCTTATATAAAGGATAATGAAAATACGGATACAATTTCTGATTTTTATTCCATTTCTTTTTAGCCTCTAATCGTATGTGAATCATAACAAGAAATGTATAAAAACCATCGATAAACAAAGCACAGATTGTGCCGACTACAGCATCTAATACACCAACCATATTTTATACCATTTCATATGCACGTTGCATCCAATAATCAAAAATATTCACCGCTATATTTATACCGCCATTCAGTTTTTATGATCCCCATTAGCTTTTAATATTACAGCATCATCGGCCGAAGGCGAATAGACAATCTGACATTCTGTATTTATGTAATCCTTTAAAACGGCATATTTTTCGCTTATTATCAGTTTTTTATGATTGCCACAGGTAAATCGCACGCCCACCTTACTTGCTTTGCGATAAAAAGTGATCGGCATAGAACCAACTTCAAAAACATAGGCCGTTCTTAAAATTGCGTCTTCTGCTTTGATACACTTTACAATAGCCTTTTTAACCACAGCCTTTTCATAAATTAAAGCGATTGAACCTATTACAATGAATATTGCGCATATAATTTCACCGCCAATCAAGGCATATATAGTATCAGCATACTCATCAAATTTACCAACAAACAATATTGCAACAATCGGAATTAAAAGAATAAGTACAAGTAATAAAAATACGCCAATCAATATGTAGTATATTATTTTAGGATTTTTTACGCCCTTTTTAAAACTAAACACAGTTTGATTATAATTTATATTTACCATATATACTTAACAAAATCTAAAAGAGATGACATAAATAATGAATTAAGATTATTTTTTATCCGTTCTACTAGATTGTCCTTTTTCCCAAGCAAATGATTAATTTCACGATCAAAAAACACACCAGAAATCAAGCCAGCAGAAACCTCCGCCAATTTACCTGTAATCGTCAAAATATTACCAAAGCCAAAAACAGAACCAATCTGTACTCCACCAATCCTCATAACTTCCAAAGCACTACCAAAAATTTTTCCACCTACTGAAGCTATTTGACTAATACCTCCAGTAACCACACCAGAAATCACGCCTACACCAACATCTATGAAGAAACTTCCCAAATCCAAGTCGCTCGAAATAACTGAAGTCGCTAAAGAAATAGTAGAACTTGTCGCTGCACCAGTTAAAGCCGCAACGCCAAGACTTACGAGTACGGATGATGTACCTGCAGTAGCAACTATTGCTACTGCAGCGGCAACAACAAAAATAGCGGTAGCCACTCCAGCAATCAGCCATTCCCGCCACGCCGTTGTTCCGCTAGGATCAATATTCATTACAGGATTATTCCTGCAATAAGCGTAAAGATTTAACCCATTGATACTTTCAGGAGATAAATAGTCTGTGCTGTCCGGGCTTATAAATCTACCGACTTCGGGATCATAGTAGCGCGCGTTGAGATAGTATAGGCCGGTTTCGGTATCGAAGTAGTAGCCGCGGTAACGGAAAGGATTTATGGTGGCAATGGCATCAACATTGGTCTTTATGGTACATTTACCCCAGGCATCGTAACTGTATTCGGCATACAACGTACCGCTATCATTATATATCCTTAAAATATCGCCCTGGATATTCTTTTGGAAATAATAGTCGGTGTTATTGTAATTGAAGCCGCATACACCGGTACTATCATAATAGAACTATCTAAGGCTGGCGCCAACCTTTTCGGCTATTATCTGCTCACCCTGCAGGTAATACTTATGCGTTATTCCGGCTACTACTTTTTTAGTTCGTATACCCTGATCGTTGTAAGTATAGGTGTATACTGCATTGCCGTTTTCATCACGTATTTTCAAGCTCTTCATATTCCGTCTTGCCAAGAAACATAAAATTATCAGTATAGGCGATCCTCACTTCAACCATGTAGAAATCGCTTTCCGTTTCCAACTCGCAATTCAGCGTATTCATTACAAGCGAGCCGTTTTCGATATACAGCGCCTTTACTCCTCCTACAATTTCTAAATTAGCAAGCTGAGGGTGCTCGGTCACGACATCTTCTATCTCCTCCGAACTCATACCGTTGTCATTTACTTCTTCCGCTCCAAAAGTAAAATCAGGTATGTCGGACGACTGCTTTTCAGTTTTTATCAGTAAAACCGAAAGCGTTATGACGGCTGCGAGCAATATCGCCGCGCCGCCTATTATCCATACTTTAACAGGAACACGTTTTTTACCTTGATATTTCCCAGATCGACTTCAGAATTCGCTTCCTCTGTGCGCTGCAATATCTGCCGTTCATGTTCACTGTACCACTCGGCATAATCTTTCTTTGTGCCCTTTACTTTCTTTTTTAAATCACGCTCCAAACGTCCCATTATCTTTTTTCTCCTTTTACAAATACACTTTTGCGGAAGAACTGCAGCAACTTATGGCTCTGCCTTTTTACCTTTCTATATATAAGACAATTCAGAAAGAAAAAAAGGACCACAAAAATGAAAAAAGACCGAAAAATTTTTTCGGCCTTGCTTATTTGTATATTGATTTGATCTTAGTTTTAACAGTTTTAAACCTCTCTTTTACCATTTTGTATGTAATACCTAAACTATTTGCTGCATCTTTCAATGTCATATCCCAGACGATATGCAATATAAAAAGTTCGCGTTCGTCGTCTGTCAGTACGCGGAATATATCTTCAACCCACAACATTTCCGACATCGGGTACGTCTCGCCGTATATGATCTCATCGACGCTAATCTCATGTTTGCGCTTTTTGATAAGGTCTTTTGCCTCGTTGCGCACCATTGCGAACATATATCCGTTATGATCAAGTATCTGCGTTACGTCACGCTTAAACTCTAACAGCTTTAACATCACCTCGGAAGCGACATCATATGCCATGTCTTCCTTTTTGACAATATCAAGCGCAGTTATATACAGCTTACCGAAATATTCATCGTATATTCTCCCAAAGGCCTGTTTGTTGCCACATTGAGATTTTTGTATTGCACTAATGAATTCCGCCCTAGTCATACCGTTTATTATTATATATTATACATATAGTTATGTCAAAGGCTATTTTTATATAGCTGATTTTATACAGCCCTTTCGTTACATGCGTAGCAAGACAGTTTTACCCTCTTGTAACAATCTCCACAACACAGAACTCAAAACACGGCGATTATGCGTGACGTAATACTTTGCAAATTATAAGGAGCGCAAGGAAGTGCGCTTTGAAATGGGCTGGTTCCCCAATGGCAACGCACAATAATTAAACTGAATTTTTATATAAGAACGGGCGCGCGGCAACATGCCGCGCGCCCGACTTTACCCCTATTAAAATAAGCGTAAATGCGCCGCTTATTTGGTTTTTTTAAGATTTGCGAAGTACTCTGCGTTGTATAAATATGCCTTATCGTGCGGTTTTATGGCTCCCGCAAGCTCGTTATAGCGCTCAGCTGCAACGTGGTCGCCCAACCTGTCATACAGCACGCACAGCTGCATGAACGGTATATAGCCGCAGAAGTCCTCTTCGCAGAAGCCCCCTCCGCGCACGTTTTGCGGAATGAGCGCCGCCAGCTTATACCAGAATATCGCGGCGTTCAGATTGCCCTCATTAAAAAACTTTTCGCCGAGTGCACAGCACGCCTTGCTCTTTGGTGCGTATAAAAAGCACTTTGCCACCCACTCTTCCGCCTCGCCATGTTTACCGAGGGCGCGGCACACCGCCGAAAGATTGAGGCAGGCCTCACACTTGTTCTCAGTCCAGCCATCGCCGCGCAAAAAGTCTTTGAGCACTGCTTCCGCCTCGGTATTCAGCCCGCAGAACATCAGCTCGCGCCCGTAATAAAACTTATCGCGCGAGGTGAGTGCCCTGCCAAATGAGATGAGCCCGCGGTAGATGTTAAGATTGCGCCACTTATCGCGCAGCTTCACCTTTTTATGGCATATTTTTGCGTCGGAATAGAGTACTCTGCCACGCATAGCAATCGCCTCGTGCACGGCGCCCTGCCACTCAAACTTTGATGCACGGTTAAATATACGCTCCCTGTAATAGGTGTAGGCGGGGCGGCCATCCTCAAATGCGGCGGCATATAAAAGGCAAGCCATGTCGTAATCTTTCATCTGCTCTTTAAGCGCACATATCTTTTTGCAGTCCTCGTCCTCCACCACGTCGTCGGCGTCAAGCCACATCGCAAGTGCGCACGAGGCCTTTGAAAATGAATAGTTGCGGGCGGCAGAAAAATCGTTTTGCCACTCAAAATGATATATCTTATCTGTAAACGCCCGCGCCACCTCCACCGTTTTATCGGCGGAGCCGGTATCAACAATAATTATTTCATCGGCAAAGGACTTGGCGCAGGTGAGCGCGCGGGCGAGCACCTCCTCCTCGTCCCTTACTATCATACACAAACTCATATCCATAATATATGATATGAAATTTGCCCGCCCCGTGTTTTATGCATATATTGCTTAAATTTATATCAGGTAAAGCCTGCGCCACCTAAGTTGACATATGACGAAAGGCATTATATAATATTAACTATATAATATTAAAAATATTCCGAGGTTTAAGTATGCGCAAGGCAAACAGAGAGATAACCGATAGTTTTGAACTTAAAATGCTGCTCGACGGGTGCCAGACCATGAGGCTGGGACTGCACGACGAGCCGTACCCCTACATAGTGCCCCTTTCCTTCGGCTGGGAGGAAAAGGACGGAAAGATAGTGCTGTATTTCCATTGCGCAAAGGAGGGCAAAAAGCTCGACCTCATAGAAAAGAACGCAAATGTATGCGCGGAGTTTGACACGCTGGGAGGATATAAGAGCACGGCGCACGGCGTTACGGCCGACTACAGAAGCATAATAGCCTTCGGCAGGGCAGAGAGAGTGTATGGCGAGGAGCTTGTGCACGGGCTGGAACTGCTGTTGCAGCACTGCCATGTAGAGGGCTATTCTGCCCGCGAGTGCGCCGCAACGGAGCTTACCGCCGTTGTTAAAATAACGGTGGAACAGCTCACCGGCAAAGAGCGCTTTAAGCACATGACCGCTCCCCTCTTCCCCGAAAATTAAAATAAATAATGAGCACATAAAAGCGGCGCGGCGGAAAAATTTCCGCCGCGCCGCTGCTTTATACTTTATATAATAAAATTTTAAAACTATCGTTCAGTTGCCGAAAAATTCGCGGTAGATGGCGCGTATGCACTTTTCGCAGTCCTCGTTTTTTACGCCGACGATGATGTTGAGCTCGGAAGATCCCTGGTCGATCATCTTTACGTTGATCTGCGCCTCGGCCATGGCCTTGAACAGCCTTGCCGAAGTACCTACCGAGGACGACATGCCGTGGCCCACGGTGGCGATGAGGGCGATATCTTCGGTCACCCTCAAGGTATCGGGAGATACGGCCTCCTTTATACCCTGAAGCACGAGTTCGAGCTTGCCGTTTTTGAGTGCAGAGCTTTCAATGACCACCGACATGGTGTCGATGCCCGAGGGAATGTGCTCCACGGGAACGCCCGCGCCCTCCAATACCGAGAGCACCCTGCGCACGAAGCCTATCTGCGAATTCATGAGCGACTTTTCGATGAATATTACCGTAAAGTCCTTTTTGCCGGCAATGCCGGTAACTATGTTGCCGCTCGGCTTGTAGTATACGCTGGGCAGAATGAGCGTGCCGTCGTCCTGCGGGCGGAAGGTATTTTTTATGTGAATGGGGATGTTTGCCTTGCGCACGGGGAAGATAGATTCGGAGTGCAGCACGTTGGCGCCCATATACGAGAGCTCGCGCAGCTCCTTGAATGAGAGTGCCTTTATGCGCCTGGGGCTGTCTACTATGCGGGGGTCGCAGGCGAGGAAGCCGCTAACGTCCGTCCAGTTTTCATACAGCGAGGCATTCACGGCGCGCGCAACTATTGCGCCAGAAATATCAGAGCCGCCGCGCGAAAAGGTCTTTACTTTGCCGTTTACGTCCTTGCCGTAGAAGCCGGGAAACACCGCCTTATCCGCGCCGCGGAGAGCCTCGTTTATGGCCTTATCCGACCTGTCGGCATCGTATGCGCCAAATTCGTCGAAGAAGATCACGTCCTCGGCATCTACAAACTTTGCGCCGAGCACCTCCGCCATTACGCGGGCAGAGAGATATTCGCCGCGGGAGGCGGTAAAATCTTCGCTCCTCTCCTCGTTTATGCGCCTCTCCGTTTCGTCGAGGACGGACTGAATATCAAAATCTATGTTGAGCTCTTTTACGATGCTGGTGAAGCGGTTGCGGATGAGCGCGAACGCCGCACCGCACACGCCGCACTGCTCCACTTCCTTGTGGCATTCATAGAGCACGTCGGTTATCTTTATGTCGCCCGAATATCTCTTGCCGGGCGCGGAAACTACTATGTACTTTCTGTCTTTATCGCTCTCTATTATCTTTTTGACCTGATTCATTACGGTGCCGTCTGCCATAGACGTGCCGCCAAATTTGCATACCTTGATAGCCATTGTTTTATTTTATCCTTTTTGCCTCGATATAATATCTCTTTTCATTTCCCTCGCCCATGGAAAAAGTTTTTTTGGGGAGGTTTCCGCCCGAGAGTATGAGTGAAAAAAAGTCCTCTTTTTTTATCGACGGGAGCAGTATTCCCACGCCCTCCGCCGTGAGTGAAATAAGTTCGGCTTCGCCGTGTATGTAGTCGGCTTCGCCTCCGAATTTTTCTGTGAACGAACTTATGTACCTGTCGCACAGAGCTATGCCCGCGGGCACGTTTTCGGGGAAGGGCAGCTCGGTCTTTGTGCCGTTTGCCACGGCCGCCACATGCCCGTTTCCCTCTAAGTTCCAGCCGCTTATAAACTGCTGCGGCCTGTCTGTCTTTATAAAACGGTGTATCGGATAAAAGCCGAGGGCGCCGTCGAATATGTTTACCGCCTCGCACAGCGCATAGCGCGCGGGGTGCGTTTTGCGTTCGTCTTCGGTGAGGGTGTCCTTTATCTTCTCCCAGCACAGCTTTGCCGCCGCGAGTGAATGGTTGCCGTCGCCCACGGCAAACAGCATCTTATCCTCCGCCGTGCAGCAGGGAAGGCCGTAAAAGACCCTTTTTACCTCTTCGGCATTGCTTATCAGCGTGCCCTTCACATGCCCGCCGCCCATATTCAGGTCGAAGTCATACAGCACCTCGCCCCTCTCCGCGCACGAGAGCACGCTGCCTTCTTTATCTGCATACAGCAGCATGATATGCGGGAGCTCGAGCGGAGCGTTTTCCCTTATTTTAACGCGCGGGGGAAGCCTGTCGAGTATGGTGGCCTCGGTCGAGCGGATGAGCGCCCTGTCGGCCTGAACGAAGGAATACTCTTCTAGATCTATGGCGAGCACGATGCCCGTGCGCGTGCCGCTCGGCGTGCTTCGCTCTACAAGTATAAAGCCGTGCACCTCTTTGAATACGCCGCCGTTCAGATAATCATACATGGCGGCGTTTATCTCTTTGATGCGCTCCTCCGGCCTGTCTTTTAAATAAATTTCGGGAAAAATGAGGTGATATGTGCTAAGTTTGCCCGCCGTGAGATTCTCCACCTCGCGCCAGTAAGATATATCGCCCGTGAACTGGTCGCAGGCATTTACCGCCCACGCATACATATCGGCGTGAGCGGGAAGCAGCACATCCGGAACGCATATTGCGTTTTGCGGAATGGTATTATCTTTTGTAAAACTCATCATGCGCCCTCAGCCTGCGAGGTTTATCAGAACTACCGTGAGCGCGGCGAGGACTATCGCAAGCAGCTTTATGGGGATATATTTGGTGAAGAGACCTTTAAAAAATTCGCCTATCTTTTTCATTCTTTAGCCTCCGCTGTAAGGTCTGACCAGTAGTAGTCGCTGAGTGCGTTCTTAAGATCGGCGGCATCGGCGTACTTCTTTTTGATGGCGCCGTTTTTGACTATTGAAATTATACCCGTCTCCTCGGATACAACTATCGCCGTAACGCTGGCAACCGAGGTGACGCCGAGCGCCGCGCGGTGACGGCTGCCCATCTCTTTGGGCAGATTTTCGCTTTGGGCGAGGGGCAAAAAGCAGCCTGCGGCATATATCTTGTTGCCCTCCACTATCATTGCGCCGTCGTGCAGGGGCGCCTTGGGATAGAACACAGCCTCTATCATCTGAGAGGTTATTTCGGCATTTACTATAGTGCCGCTCTCTATTATGCCCTCGGGCAGGTTTTCGTTGGAGAGGACGATGAGCGCGCCTATCATGTTTTTAGACATATTCTGTATGGCGCGTATCATCTCGTCGATTATCACGTCGACACCGCTCGCGCTGACCTTGGGTCTGTCGTTCTTGGCCTTGCCCATGCTGTCCAACAGCACGCGCTTTATCTCGGTGTTATACATCGTGAACACCAAGGTAGCGAGCATTATTATAACTATAAGCAGGAACTGCGACTGAATGTTCTCCGACAGAGCGAACGAAATGCCGCACCATACCACCGCCACTACAAACATGGCGATGAACTTATAGTTCTTGTTGGTCTGCAGCACCTTGAACACATAATAAAAGAGGATGGAAAAGAATATAAATTCCATCACATAGGAGATAACATTGTCGCCAAAGTGCTCTAAAAAGCCGTTCAACTTATTTACAAAGTTTTGCCACTCCACTCTGCAGCACCTCCGTTTTTATTGTAAAAAACGCAAAAACGTCTAAAAATGTAACACCTTAATAAAGTTAGTACTCAACATTATATAGCTAAACAGGCCAAAAATAAAGCATTTTGCGCGCTTTATTTTGCTAAACCGCAAAAAATATTTGCGAACATACCAGCCTGTATGCGCTGTCCTGCGTGAGCGTGCCGCACTTTACGCCGGATATGGCGCCGTAGATGACCGCGCACAGCTCCTTTGCGCGCGCAGTACCCAGCCGCCTTGCCTGCTCGCGGCTGCGCTTTACGCCGTATTCCTTCATGCCGAGCGATTTTGCAAGCTCGCCGTCGGACTTATCCGAGGAAGATATGGTGACGAGGCTTGTAAGGTAGGAAAGAAGGCTGTTCATAACGGCCATGCTGTCCATTCCCTTCAGCGTGAGCTCGTCGGCTATCTCGTAAAATCTCGAGTAATTTTTAGCGGCGACGGCGCCCGTCATTTCATACACCCTGTAGTCGGCATCCTTGTAGACGAGCTCGTCGGCCTCCTTTGCCGTCAGCGTGCCAGCGCCGCCCTTATATATTATTATCTTCTGCGTCTCTATCGACACGCGCGACATGTTGCACAGGCAGTAGCGCGCTATGTTTATGCAGGCCTCCGCCTCGGCGGCTATGCCCGTGCGCTTTAAAGTGAGGTATATCCAGCGGGTGACCACCTCTTCGTCTGCCCTGCCGCAGTCGACATAGTTTATGCATTGCTTGCGCTTTAAGTCGGCAACGCCCTTTTTAGTTTGGGTATTTACTATTATAAGTATGGCAGTATAGGGGAAGTCGGCAAAGAAGGGCTTTAAATATCTGTCGTAGTCGGCGTCGGAGGGGTAGAACTCGTTTACGCGCACCACCCGCTTTTCCGCCATGAACGGAAAGGCCGCGAGCGCGTCGGTCAGCCGCTTTATGGCCTGCCCCTTTAGCTGATCTCCGTCGAAGGAGGCAAAATTGAGCTCGGGCAGCTGAAGGTACGCCCCCTTTATCATCTTCTCGGCATTGTCGAGAAAGTAGGCGTCGTCGCCGGCAAGCAGAAATATCCCGCTGCCGCCATCCGCCAAAAAATTTTTAAGCTCGGTATACTTCATATCCCAGACAAGCCGCTCCCTTTAAATATCGCTGAAACGGAAGCACGCAACGGCGCTTTAAACGCCATAACGGCGCCCTATAACAGCGCGCCCTTGCGCGAAAAATGTCCTTCCGCTGTTATTGTACCATCTTTTGCTATAAATTGCAAGTCGCCGCAATCGTAAACATTATAGGCAAAATTTGTCTTATCGAAAAATACCGCCTCTGCGCAGCTGCAGTTGCCGGTGCTGTCCGCCGCTATAAGCAGGTCGCAGCTTGGGATATTCACCTCGCTGCCGCAGCTTATGCCGACCGTCGCGCCCGCACAATCGGCCGTGATGTCGTTGCCGCTTATATATTCAAAGTTTATGCCGCACACCTCGAACTCGCGCTCGTAGTGCACAGTCACTCCGCGGAAGGGCTGTATGTTTATGTTTGTAAAGTTCACATACACCTCATCGCACTCGAAGCCAAGCAAGTTATAGGCGAACAGGCTCTCATCGCCGCCGAGAATGACCACCGCCGATATATCCTCCGCACCGTTTTCGGTGAGCAGCGTGGAGATATCGTATGCGGACGGCTCCTCCGACACGACGAGCACGTTGCCCTCCTCCGTTTTGAACAGTACGGCATAGCTGCCGCCGTAGTAGGCCGACGCCACCACCCTTACGCCGCCCGCCGGCACGAAACTTTTTAAAACTATGCCGACGGCTATCACCGCCGCAAGCAATACGGCAGCTACCGCGCGCCACCTGAACTTTAAGTTGACCATGCCCGATATGATAAATACGGCAACAAAGTACAGAATGACGAACGGCCCGAAGTTGAACCCGCTGATGAGCGCCTCCTCGGCATGGATGGTTACGAGAATGGAAGTTACCAGCTCGAACGGCACGGAGAATACGAGCAACAGTATCTGCGCAAGCGGCGGAATGATCAGCGCGAGCAGCGTGCACGGGAACATTATTAAAAATATCGCCGATATGACGGGCACAAAGATTATATTCAGCCCGAGCGACGCCCAGCTTACGTAACCGAAGCCCGAGAGCAGTATCGGGAAGGTAGCTACTTGCGCGGAGAGCGTGACCGAAACAGCCGACGACACCTTTTGCGGTATCTTTATCCGCCCGAGCAGGCGGCAAATCGGGCCGTTGAGTATGGCGATGCCCGCCACCGCCGCGACGGAGAGTTGAAAACCTATCGAAATTATATTGAGCGGATTAACCAGCGTTATCACCGTGAATGATATCGCCACCGAAGACAGGCCGTCGTACTTGCCGCGCATGAGCTGCACCACCGAGGCGACGGCGCACATTATCGCCGAGCGCACGGCGGAGAGCGCAAAGCCGCATACGCCCGTATAGAAGAACACCACGGCTATGCATATCACGGCCGAAAGGGCGGCCGGAGTGCGCAACTTTTTTAAAAAGAATGACAGCAGGCCGTACACGAGGGCGATATGCTGGCCGGAAACGGCAAATATGTGTGCCACGCCGCCGTAGCGGAAGCTGTCCATTGTGGAGGCTTCTATATACTCGGTATTGCCCGTGAACATTGCGTAGCATATGGCGGCGCTGTCTTTATCGAGGTTGTCAAAAAATAGCGAACGCACCGAGGAGTTTATGCTGCCGAACAGCGAAAAGCCGTAGTCGGACGAAAGCGCGCCCGAAGGGTACGCCGTGTAGCGCACGTCCTCCAAGAGACGTGTAGAACTCGTGTGGCCGTAGGCGAAGGGCGAGGAAACATACACCTGCGCCGAAAAGGTGACGGTATAGCCGACGTCGCAGAATTCGCCGTAATCATCATCAAGGTAGACAATCATGCAGCCGTCGGTCAGCTTGCCGTCCGCGGCAAGGGAATCTATCTTTATGTACTCCCCGTTTTCGGTGAACGACTTTTCATACACCGCGCCGCTTACGGTATAATTTGCGCCGTCGGCAAGAGAGGTATCGCTGTATGCGCCGAGTTTGAGGCATATTCCGCACGCGCCGTATAAAAAGAGGGCCACCGAAACTGCCGTGATAATGATATTTTTTACGCTGCGACGGATTATGAACACTATTATAAAGGCCGCCGTCACGGGCACCGCCGCGATAAGCCACCACATGGGAAAGGAATGATATGAAGATATGTATGCCAGCCCGGCGCCCAGGCCTATGCACAAGGCGAACAGCACGGCGGGACGGAAATTTACAAATCTTTTCATCTTAAGTGTTCAGAGCCGCAAAGTTTTAGGGGCGCGAAAATGCGCCCATACCGAGAGACCGAGGCGCGCAAAACAACGCAGCCTCGGTCACGCATATAAGATAAAATTTTAAACGAGAGATATCTTGTCGGATATGCTGCGCACGAAGATGCCCTTCGAAACGCCGTAATCTATGCAGGAATTGATGTATGCCGCAAACTTATCGGAGAGCCTGGGCACCTTGAATTCGCGCTGAACGGCCACGATGAGCTCGTCGGAATACATGCTTACCTTGCTGAAGAGTATGCTCTTTACGAGGGATATTACGTCGTAGGGGCTGTAGTCGGTCTCGGAAGTGCGCAGCTGCGCACCCTCCTCCACGCGGTAGCGGTCGAACGCCGAATATTTATCCGCCCTGAAATAGTACTTGGTGCCCATAATTTCGGCGGACTGGAAGTTGCAGCCCTCTATGAGCGAATTTAACTTGGAATCGAGCTTTACGCCGTGCTTGTATATGCCGTAGGCCGAGAGCACGCGCTTCAATAAAAACTGCGCGCTTATGGGCTCTTCGGCGGCGACCACCGCCTTTATGGCCTTTATGACCTCGGCGTCGTGTTCGCCCGAGAGGATATACTGCGCGTCGGCGGAGCGCACCTCGAGCTTGGCCGCGCGGTAGGGCTTTTTATAGCCGCTGGATACCGGCTTGCCGCCCGAACACAGCTTGTCGAGATATTCCTTTATCTTCTTTATCTCCCTCTTGGGGTTGTTGAAGAAGTTTATCGAATACAGCCTTATTACGTTCCAGTTGTTGCGCTTTAAGGTCTGTATCTGCATGACGTTGCGGTCCTTTACCGAGAAGCGGCTCTCGCCGTCGCACAGAATGGCGAGAATGAAGTTGTGCTTGTTTTTGGGATCGACAACGGCCACGTCTATCTTGAAGTCGGAGACGCCCACGTCGCAGCGGCACTCGTACCCGTAGGTGGAGAGTTCTTCGGCAACGTACTTGCCTATGCCCGACTTGTTTATTATAACTTCGTCGTTCTTTACGGCTATGCTCGTGCGGCCCTTTTCGGCAAATTCGAGGAAGGCCTTGAGGCCGGCCACGCCGCGCGAATTGGTGCGCGAGAGGTCTATCATCGAGTAGCGCATGGAGGAATATATGACCATCTCCTCCCTTGCACGCGACACGGCAACGTTCAGCCTGCGCCAGCCGCCGTATTGGTTGAGCGGGCCGAAGTTGAGCGATATCTTGCCCATGCGATCGGGACCGTAGCATACCGAGAACATTATGACGTCGCGCTCGTCGCCCTGAACGCTCTCGAGGTTTTTGACGAAGAGCGGCTCCTCCCTCTCATATGCCGCCTCCTCGAGCCCCTTTGCTATTATCTCCTTGGAGAGCATCTTTTCGATATACGCCTGCTGAGGGGTGGAGAAGGTCACTATGCCTAAGCTTGAGCGGCGGAGCTTAGGGTCGCTCAGCCTGCGGATGACCTCGGCGACGAGCGCCTCGGCCTCCTGCTTGTTGCACTTTGTGAAGCCCCTGTCGTACACGCCTTCGGGTATATACACAAGTTTGACCTTGCTGTCGAGCGCGTCGGGCGAGGGGAATGTGCACAGCTTGGAGGAATAGTACATTATGTTTGAGAAAGCTATAAGGCTCTCATGCTTGCTGCGGTAGTGCCAGTTGAGGTGCTTTTGAGGTATGCCGAGAGAGAGGCAGTCGTCGAGCACGCTGTCGAGGTCCTCCGCCTCCATCTCGTCCTCGTCCTGGCCGAGCGCCATGAAGAATGTAGTGGGCGAAAGCTGTTTGGGGTCGCCGACGATTATGGCGTTCTTTGCGCGCGCTATCGAGGGAACGGCCTCGCAGGTGGGCATCTGCGACGCCTCGTCGAAGATGACGAGGTCGAAGAAGTCGGGCTCGGGCGCGAGATACTGCGACACGGTGAAGGGGCTCATCATCATGCAGGGCGCGACTACCTTTAAGAGCTGAGGTATTTCGGCGAGCAGCGAGCGCAGGTTGATGCGCTTTAAGTTGCCGCTCGTCTGGCGCCTGAACGTCATCAGCTCGAGGGCGAGCGGGCCCTCCGTCTCCTGGTTGGGGAGGCGGGCAATGAGGTCGTGCCTTATCTTTGCCTTTGTGGTGGCGGCAAACTCCTCTGTGAGCTGTGCAAACTTTACGGCGCTCTCGTCGAGCATGCTCGCGGAGAAACGCGAGAGATCTTCGTCGGCGGGGATATTGGTCTGCACGAAGTTGCGGTATACGTTCTTGCGGAAGGAGGCGAGTATCTGCTCGCCGCTTATAAGGCCGCTCTCCATGGCGTCGGTCATGAAGGTGAGGCCCATGTCGTCAAGCTCCTTGGCGGTGGCCTTGTATGCGCACCAACCGGGGAGCATATCGATATTGTCTATCAGCGCGCCGCACTTGGAGGTATAGTACTCAAAGATATCTTCGTCGGAGAAGAAGGTCTTATCTGCGGCAGTTATATCGATAAAGTTGTTCTTTGCCGCGATAAATGCCTTGGCGGCGGCTATAACGCCGTTTAAAAGGGGCTTTGCATAGCCGCACACTATGTGGTTGCACACACTATTGAATGCGTCTGCGTTATAGTCCATGAAGGTCTGCTGGCATAGGGTGTGCAATTCGTAGAGTGGGCGCAGGAACACCTCCCTCTTCTTATCGTTTATTCCGCCGCCGAGGGCGAGGAAGTTCTGCGAGAGGTCGGTATATTTTAATATCCTGTCCTTTGCCTGCCACAGCTCGTAGGCGCGCTTCACCCATTCGAGCTCCTCGTTTTCGGGCAGGCGCTCCTTTGCGCACCTGTTGAGGCGCTTTATTACGGCGAGCACCGTGCGCGAGGAGCGGTAATTCTCGCCCCAATTATCGAGCTCAGATTCGAGGTCGGGTGCAAGTTTATCTATATCGGGCAGCGTGTAGAAGCGGGTGAACCACAACTTAGACACGTTGTCGTACAGCACGTTGGCATTATAGAACTTATAGAACTGCTCCTCGTCGCAGGAGAAGAACTGGTCGAGCGTGCCGTCGCGCAAGGTGGTGGCTATCTTTATGAAGTTATCGAGCTTGCGCGCCGTAAACGTGCTTATCTTCTGATTGAATGTATCGAGGAAGAGGCCGAGATAGTTTTTGAGATGCTTCAACTCGGCGAGCACCACCTCTGCCGCGCACTGCACGCCGTTCTTTACGGAGTCGTCGCACACAGTGAGGTTTACGTTTTCAAAGGGCGAGCGGTACACGCCGCCGCACTCCTTTGCGGCTATCTGCGCCTTTAACAGCATCTTTTCACACTGTTCCAGCTTTTCCTTGGTGAGGCTGTCGTAGAAAGTGCTCTCTATATTTACAAGCTCGGGCGCGTTTTTGTTCTGAAGGTAATAGAGTATGCCCTCGTAGATGGATACGCCCAGCCTGCGCTTTTTATGCAGCGCGTTGTAGGGGTTGGCGAGCGCGGCGCGCGTTTCGCGTATCTCCTCGCCCTCCTCCCGGAACTTCTCGTCGGAATACTCGTCCTTCAGGGCGAGAGTGGCCTCTATCGAGCGCACTATCTCGGCCTTGTCGGTAGACTTGCCGGTGGAGAATTCCATGCAGAACTCGCCTATGCCTATTTCGGTAAGGCGCTTTTTTACCACCGAGAGGGCGGCCTGCTTTTCGGCGACGAACAGAACGCGCTTGCCCGCGTCAACGGCGTTGGCTATCATGTTGGTTATCGTCTGGCTCTTGCCGGTGCCGGGAGGGCCGTGCAATACGAACGTGGCGCCCTTTGCCGACTCTGCCACCGCCTCGAACTGCGAACTGTCACAGGGAAGCGGCACGAGAATGTCGCACGGGTCGGCGCTGTCTTCGTCTATGCCCGAGAGCTTGTTGCCCGCGAGCTTGTTCGAGTTTGTGATGAGGCTGGCGATGAGGGCATTATCCCTGTAGCGCGAGATATTGTTCTTTACGTCGCTCCACATTGCATACCGCGCGAATGTGAACTGCGCGATATACACGTCCTCGGTGACCTCCCAACCCTTCATGTTGGCGGTCTTTGCGCGGAAGAGGGCTATCATCTCGTCTACCGAGAGGTCCTTGTCCTCCATGCCGCGGATATCTATGCCGAACTCCTGCTTTAAAAATTCGAGCAGTGTGGTATTTACCGTTATATCCTCGCCCTTGGTCATGGTGACGCCCTGCTGCTTGGTGCGCTTTACCGTGACGGGCAGAAGGGCGATGGGCGCATACTTGAAGTCGCGCTCCTCGTCGTGCTTCCACTTCAAGAAGCCGAGCGCAAGGCAGAGCGTGTTGGCGCCCGCCTCCTCTTCGGCCGTCTTAGACTTGCGCATGAGCGACGAGGCGTGCTCGTTGAGCACCGAGGGGCCGTCGT
Organism: uncultured Clostridia bacterium; assembly: GCA_944330115.1. Classification (GTDB taxonomy): domain Bacteria; phylum Bacillota; class Clostridia; order Christensenellales; family Borkfalkiaceae; genus Coproplasma. Next base: position 244,174 of record CALVIN010000001.1, on the reverse strand, counting down.
ACGAGCGTATGGTGCCCGACGACATCTCTATATCAATGAGTTCCGCAAGCGCACGAACGCCCGAGCTGCCGCCGAAGAAGGCCGCGTCCTTTATGGGCTGCACGTTTGGCAGAACGCTGAACTTATCGCTGCCCTCCAGCCCGTGCAAAAATGCCGTAAGGCTGGCCGAAACGACGTGTATGCAGTCGCTGCGGTAGCGGAAGTTCAGGAGGTTGTTTTTGAGCGAGAGGTCCAGAAGGCGGCGCTGCCACGTCTGCTCTTTGGAGGCGCCCTTTTCGAGCGAGTACTTGCCCGCGTCGATGAGCTCGCCGGGCTTTTGGTCGTAGGAGAACTGCGCCTCTCCGAGAAGTTCGTATCTGCCGCCCGAGCGTACCTTTATGGGAATGGGGAACACACCGCCTATCCTGCAGCGCTTGACATCTATGCAGACCTCGTACTCCCCGCGCTTGAGCTGCGAGGCAAAGTGCGAGGCGCTCGTGGTGAAACTTGCGTTTTTGTGGGAGAACAGGTCGTTTGCGTCAAACACGGCGAGGTTGTTTACGCCGTCGAGTATATATTTGCCTATCACCGACATATCGTCCTGCGTGGTGGTGGCAAAGCAGCTTTCATACAGCCAGAGGCCGACGCCCACCCTCTCCTTTCCGAGAACGAGCACGGCGTTGAGTTTTGCCGCCTCCAGACAGGAGGCGTACAGAAGGGCCATCTCGAGCGGGGTGGCAGATTTTGAGGAAATTACCGTAGTTATGCCGCCGGCGCTCACGGCCTGGTCGAGCGCGGGTTGAGGCTTGGCCTCTACATTCTGTCCGCGCAGGGCGGAGAATATTGCCGCGGCGGCGCTGCGCACGGCGTTGCGGTCGTTGCCCGAATAGCCGCTCCACTCGGCGGAATAGCCCCACGTTTTGAGCTGAAGGCCGGCCTCTGCGAGTATCTTCTGGCAGTCGGCGACTTTGGGCCGCACGAGAGAGGCGAGCATTTCAACGTTGCCCGAAAGACCGCCCCAATAGTCGATGGGGAGGCACTCCACGTTTGCCTTGAGCTGGCACACGGTGTTTTTGCCGCAGGTTACGGCTATGTTTACCGTACAGTTTTCGGGCGATTCGAGCTCGGCGAGGTATTTTGGATTGAGAAGCTTATCCACCTCTACCTGAATACTGCTCTCGTTAGGTATCTCGGCTATCTCCACCGTGCGGGGGAGAATGAGATCGGTATTGCCGCCCACCGTCACGGTGACATTCTGCGCGGGGGCCTGCCCGCGGTTATACAGTCTGAACGTGGTAAAAAGCGGCATGCGGCAGTAGTAAGTCGCATAGCTTACGGTGTTTAAAAGTTCGCCTTCGAGCTCTATCGACTCGGCCTGCTGCTTGGCCTTTTTGCTTGCGCTCTTGCCGGCGCCCTTGCTTGCGCTCTTTGCGCCCGCCTGCTTGTTTTCGGCGGGAGCCGCTTCGGCAGGGGCCGCGCTTTCGGCATTTGCAGCGGGAACCGTTGCCTTTCCGACAGTTTCATCCGCGGCGGGAGCAGTCTTTTTTACATTTGGAGTTTTCTTTTTTTCAGTCGCCATAATATTACACATTTACCCCTTATTGTAATTCATTATACTACATTTTGCCCGAGCGGGCAAGGGTATACATTCAAAAAAAGCGGCCGCCGGCGAAATTTATTTTATGCCGCCCCGCGGCCGCACGCACCCGTCGCTTTGACAGGCGGCGCCACTCACCGCACTATCGCAAGCTCCTTTAAGGCGCGGGTATAGGCAATATACTTTTCGTTGTCGGTCATGTCGGCATCGGCAACGGCCACGGCGGTGAACTCGAGCCCCTTGCTCTCGTAGACCGTCATAAGGTTTATCCTCGTCTTGGAGATATTGCCCGTTTCGCGTATTATGTTGTAGTTCTTGCGCGCAAAATCGGCAAGGCGCGCCTCGGTGGTTATCACCGCCTTTAATCCCTTGAAGGACGTGAGCCAGCTCGTCACCTTGCGCGGCTGAAGATATACTATGTCGGAGCCGTCGCAGCCTATCGACTGCATGTCGATGTTGAGTTCTTTGGAAACAAAGTCCACTATCTGATTGGTGTTGCGGTAGTTCTGCGTGAGCGTATAAACGTCCTTTTCCACCTTAGTCCAGTCGGATATGCCCCTGTATGGCGTGATGTTCTGCTTTAAATCGCCGAACACGTTGAAGCGCGCCCTGCTGTTGACCTGCTTTAAAACGTAGTACTCCCCCTCAGAGATATCCTGCCCCTCGTCCACGAAGATGAATGAGTGTTTGGGTGTGAGGTCGTACCCCAGCTTGCAAAGCATGAGGCACAGCGCGTATATATCCGAAGGATACATCTTGCCGACGGGCACTCCGAATTTGCGGCGCGCCTTTTTTACCGTTTCGCCGTAGAAGAAGCGGGCGACGTCTACACCGTCCTCGCACTTGCCTATGGCAACCAGGTTGCTCTCGCCGTGAATTACGTCGGCAAAATCGCATAGCGGCGAAAAATCGTCGGCTATTTCGCGCACATAGCCTATGTTGGCAGCTATTTCGCGCTTTAATTCCCTGCGCTTTTCTATGCGCTCTGAATAGGTGAGAACCTCGTTGCCGCCGACGTTCATCTTGTACCGCATGAGGTCGGAGATCTCCTTGTCGACTATGCCGTCGAGGGTGGTGAGGTCGGCGACGGCATCCGAACATATCTTTTCGGCGTGGCGGCGAATGTGGCGCACAGACTTGTAGAATGAGAGCAGCTGGCGATAGAAATAGCCGTAGGAATTCACGCGCTCGTCGCTCTCTCCGAGGCTTAAAAACTCGGCGACGTCGGATACACAGTTGAACAGCTTGCGGAAGGGCTTTGTGTAGTACAGGCCTCCCTCTGCCTTCTCCTTTATTTCGCCGAGAACGCAGCGGCGCACCCTGAGGCCGGCATTTTTTATGCGCTCATAGAGAGCCGTCTGAGAGGCGCACCTCTTAAGAATTTCGCGCGTCATTTCGGCGCACTCGGGCGAGGAGAACATGCCGTGCACTCCGTCGTATATCTTCGCCAGCTTTTTATCGACGTCGGATATAAACGACGGGGAATAGATATAGGCAAGGTAGCTCTCGGGCGGGCGCTCGGTGCGCTCCACCTTATCCTCCACGTCTATGCCCTGACCGGAGAGCAGCGCGGCAAAATACCTCTCTATAGTGCTCGTCTTTACCTTTTCGAGCTCCAAAACGGTGGAGAGCTCGTCGATGAAGGCATTAAATGAATCGGACGGCGTTATCACAAGCACGTCGCGCGGCTTCACGCCCTCGTTGTTATACATAATATACGACAGCCTGTGCAGCATTATCATAGTTTTGCCGCTGCCCGCAATGCCCTGAACGACAAAGCGGCTGTCTTCGGGCAAGGTTATTATCTCGTACTGCCTCTCCTGGATGGTGTCGATTATGTCGGTTATGCCGCTCTTTTCCTTGCGGCTCTTTATTATCTCGCGCAAGAAGGGATCGAAGATTATCTCCTCGTCGCGCCCTGCTATCTCCTCCTTTGAAAGGTAGTCCTTTACCGAGAGATACTCGTTCTGCATGTCCACCACCTTGCCGCTCTTGGTACGCAGCGCGCGGCGCAAAACGAGTTTGTAGTTGAAATCGTTTATCTTGAATGTAACGCGGCTCTTCTGGTAGTACCTGCGCGCAAGGGGCGCGCGCCAGTCTACTATCTCCAGCCCCTCGTCGCCGCGCTTGCCGATATAGTAGCTGTTGTAGCCGTCCTTGTCGTCCACAACGTCCATACGGGCAAAATAGGGCTCGTCGAAATACGGTTTATAGGTATCGATCTGCGCGCGGCGGCGCGCTATCTCAGCCTTCAAAGCCATTACCCTCTTATAACTCTCCGCGTCATAATCGGGATCGGCGACGAGCGCAGAAATTTCGTCCTGCGCCTCTTTGATAGCCGATTTAAGCTTGTTTATATAGATATAGCGCAGCATAAACATGACTGCGTCGATGTGTTCGCGCTCGTAGGCTTCCTGCTTTTCGTCGTCGAGAAGGTCTAAAAAGAACTGCTTATCAGGCTCTTTATGCGGGTCTATGATCTTTTTAATTTTTTTAATATCTGCCATGCCAGCCCCGTTTTTTGCGCTTACCGCAAAGTTTAGATATTTTATTTTAACACGTCTGCAAAAAAAAATCAATACCCCATTTTTATTTGACATCCGAACGGCAATACAAACGCCCCACCATTGCAAGTTATACGCCAAGCAATTTAAACGATATGAACGGCAGAATATTAAGACCACGTGCGGCTGTATTTCATATGTGCATATGCAGCGGATATATCAGCCAAAAACAGGAAGCGACGGTTATATCAAGCGCCTGAAAGCGCAAAAAAGCGGCGGCGCGCAAACTTGCGCGCCGCCGCCATAAAATTACAATATAACTTTACAATATATCAAATTATACGCAAATAAAACTTTGAAAAATTGGCAATTCTTGCAAATATAACTTATAATATACTGTTTTAGCCCTTCAGCTTATTTTTGACGCAGGCCTCGTATGTGAGCACGGTTGCGGCGACGCCCACATTCAGGCTGTCGCACTTGCCGAGCATGGGAATGGCTATCATCTCATAGTCCTCCTCGTACCACTCGCGCGCGATGCCATAGCGTTCGCTGCCCACGATGAGCGCGGTATTTTTACCGAACGGCTCGTCGTAATAGAAGTGCGGAGCGCGCGTATCGGCGAGATATACGGTGAAGCCGTGCCTTTTCAGCCACGCCCTGCACTCGGCGACGGAGGCAAACTCGAACGTGGGCACGGTGAGTATTGCGCCCTGGCTCGACTTTATCAGCTTGGGGTGGGTCATGCGCACCTTGCGGTTGCAGAAAAACACGCCGTCCGCACCAGCGCCGTCGGCCATGCGCAGCATGGTGCCCGCATTGCCCGGTATTTCCACGCCGTCTATCACAAGTATCACCGCCTTTTGGGGCGGAGCGAACTTTGCGATATCCCACTGCGGGAGGGCGGCAAGCGCCATTATGCCGTCGGGCTGGCCCTTTTCGGATATCTTTTCATATGTCTTTGCCGAAACGGAAAACCTGTCCGGCGTGCGCCCGGAGAGGTTTTTTATCAGCTCGGCAATTTCGGGCGTGCGCACGTGCTCGGGGCAGACAATAAGGCACTCTATGTGCGTGCCGAACTTATAGCACATGGAGGTGAGCCATATGCCCTCCGCAACAAAGAGCTTCTGCGGGTTGGGTTTGGAGTTTGAAAGCACCCCCTTCACCCGCTTGATTATTCCGTTCTGTTCGCCTATCGGCCGAAAGCCGAGGTCGCTCATAAGCTGTTCGATATCTACCATATTATATAATACTGTTTTTTTAATATATATTTTAAAAGCGGCGCGGCCGACATTTTAAAATTGGCACGCAGTTGACTTACTCACGGTGCGCGCTCAAAATTCCAGAAGATTGAGGCCAATCTCGTCGGAAAACTTTCTGTCGACGCGGCCGTCTATCACCTCTATCACCATTTCGCAGGTGGCCGAAACCGTGGCAGAATTGAGATGCCCGCCGAACACCTTGCCATCGTTGTCGCCTGCGCTCATGTGCAGGTGCGAATAGAACTTGCCGTCGAGCTCGGTCACGGTGCCCGAGAGAGAAACTATCTCATAGTCGCCCTCGAAGGTGTTTGCCTTGTACTGCTTGGTGTGCGGCTCGAATACGCCCACGGTGAATGCCCCCACGGCGCCTATCGCCGAAACAGAGGCAAGGCCTATGCCCTCCCTCTCGCATATCACTTTAAGCTGCGCGCAGATCTCCTCGCCCTTGTCTATGCGGGCGATTATCTTGTCAAAAAATACTCTGTAGTCCATAATGTTACCTCCGCGTTAAAGTTTTTTTGTCATAAAATATTCATTGAGATAGGTGCCGTCGGCGAGCTTTATGGCATCGGGCTGGACGGCTGTAATGCGGAAGCCCACCTTTTCGTAGAGTGCGCGGGCGCGGGAATTGCCCTCGATGAACGAAAGCTCCACCTGCTCGGTCCAGCGGTTTGAGCGCGCCGCGCGGATAAGTTCGTTCATCATTGCGGTGCCTATACCGAGGTTCCAGAACTTTTTTACCAGCCCTATGCCTATCTCCGCCCTGTGGCGCACCTTGGCCGTACTCTTGAACGTTATCTGGCAGTTGCCCGCTATCTCACCCCCGACCTCGCACACGAGCATGAGCATATCGGGCGATGATATGGCATTTGCAATAAATGCCTCTTCCCTCTCTTTGGTTATGCGCCACGCCTCTTCTGAACTCATCAACAGGTATGGCGTCTGCCCCGCGGCGGCACGGATAAACGAAAGGAGCCCATCGGCATCTTCTTTTTTGGGGCTGCGAAGCACGGCGCTGCGGCCGTCCTTTAAAGTAAAGTTTATCGTTTCATATGTCATAAACTGCCACCTTTCTATTTTGCCGCCCGCGCGGGCTATTACCCGCGCGGGCGGCGCTCTTACTATAATTATATTATTTTGTTATTTGCGGCGCCGTTGCGGCGCATATTTTGTTAAGTTTTCGCCCTACAGCTGCGGTGCATATACTAGCTCGAACTGCCCGCAATCCACCTTCATTTCGGGCGAAAATTCAAGGCCGGCCTCTTTGAGCTGTTCGGTAAAAAAGCGCTCGTGCACCTTCTTCCAATAGGCGAGCGACCTGTCGCCCTCGCCCTCTTTAAAGGCGAACTCCTCGGCAACGTCGCAAAACCTCACCACCTCAACGGCCGTGGTCTTTATAACACACACAGCCTCGTCATGCGAATTTAAGATCACACTGTATTCGCCAGGCTTCGGCAGAGCTTCGCCATCGAAGGCATACAGCTCGTATGCGCTCGCCGTGGCGCGCTTTATACCGCTTTTTACAAGTGCGGCGAGCTCGTCGGGCGAATCGCCGAACTGCCAGGCTTCATACCCGCAGTCATCAATTTTTTTGAGCGAAAGGAACTCCTCCCACATCCGTTGAGCAGTCATATTATACCTTTATTTCCCGCCAGCGAACCATAAGCTATTTATAAGTTCGGCAAGCCCGGAGGGGTTGTCAATATTTACCTCATGCCTGGAATCTTTGATGAGAGTAACCACGCTGCCCTCTATCGCCGCATGCAGAGGTTCAAGGCTGTTTATATTGGCCTTATCACTTTCACCGCAACAGAGAGTCGTCGGGCAGCAGACTTTTTCAGCACCTTTCATTATATCGAGCGAAGACATCGATTTGACCAGCCCGATAAACGATTTTTTATTGGTGCCAAGCTCTTCAAACGCCTCCTTTTTTACCATGCGGAAAGCCAACCCCTGCAGCATAAACAAAAATTTCGGGATCTTATGCGGTGTGCCTATCAAAATCAAGGAATTGAGTTTTTGGGGATATTCCTTGGCATAATTCAAAGCCAGAATGCCGCCGAGCGAAAGCCCGCATAGATTGAGCTTTCCGTCGAAGCCGTTTAAGTAATCTTTGAATGCCGCATACAGATTTATGTAGTCAGCCTTTTTACCTTTAAGCAGTTTGTAGAGGCTTGGAGTTTCAAAATCAAAATCATTGAGAGCTTTTTTGACCTCATCCCAGGAAGTTTCGTCCTGCCCAAGTCCGTGCACAAGTACATTATACATAAATTATAATTCTACTAATAAGAATAGATACCATCTGCGTTTAAAATGGCAGGCTGAATTTAGTTCAGCCGTTAAGCCATTTTACGACCGCTACCCTCACGGCAAAGATTTTTGCGAAGCAAAAAGATTTGCGTGAACTGTTTTATAAACGCAATAGTACGAAGCTGAAGTTCTAAGTGAATGACTTGCGCAAGCAGGGTTTCCCTGCGCCGGCGCGACACAATTTGCCGCAAAAGCGGGCTCAACAAGGGTGAATTTGCGCAATTATACACTTTGTGGGCCTTTACAATTGCGCAAAGAGGGGCTGGCCCCTCAAACTCACGAAAAATTTAGCTCTCGGCCAGAGCTAAATTTTTGTGAACCTTTTTATTCCCACTCTATGGTTGCGGGGGGCTTGGAAGTTATATCATACACTATCCTGTTGGCGTGTTTTACCTCGTTTACTATGCGGTTGGAAATTATCTCCAAGACGTCGTAGGGGATGCGCGCCCAGTCGGCAGTCATGGCGTCGACGGAGGTCACGGCACGGATGGCGATGACGTTTTCGTATGTGCGGAAGTCGCCCTGTACGCCCACCGTTTTGCTGTTGGTTATAACGGTGAAATACTGCCATATCTTGTCGTCAAGGCCGGCCTTGGCAATCTCTTCGCGCAGGATATAGTCGGAATCGCGCAGCGTTTCCAGCTTTTCTTCGGTGACTTCGCCCATTATGCGTATGGCAAGGCCGGGACCGGGGAATGGCTGGCGCATTACCACGTTTTTGGGCAGGCCGAGCTCGAAGCCGACTTTGCGCACCTCGTCTTTGAAGAGGTCGCGGAGGGGCTCGATTATCTCTTTGAAGTCAACTACCGAGGGAAGGCCGCCCACGTTGTGGTGGCTCTTTATTACGGCCGACTTGCCCTTGCCGCTCTCAATGACGTCGGGATATATCGTGCCCTGCACGAGGTAGTCGACTGCGCCTATCTCCTTGGATATCTTTTCAAACGAGCGGATGAACTGCTCGCCTATTATTTTGCGCTTTGTTTCGGGATCGGAGACGCCCTTGAGCTTTTCGAGGAATATGGCGCCGTCGTCCACCTTTATGAGGTTCATGCCGAGGCCGTCTTTAAATACCTTCATTACCTCGTCGGCCTCGTACTTTCTGAGGAGGCCGTGATCGACGAACACGCAGGTGAGCTGATCGCCAACCGCCCTGTGTATGAGCGTTGCCGCAACGGCCGAATCGACGCCGCCCGACATGGCGCAGAGCACCTTTTTATCGCCTATCTTCTCTTTGAGCTCCTTCACCTTTTCGGAAACGAAGCCAGACATAGTCCAGTCGCCGTGAGCGCCGCACACGTTGTAGAGAAAGTTGCGAAGCATACGGGTGCCGTATTCGGTGTGCTGCACCTCGGGGTGGAACTGCACGCCGTATATCTTGCGCTCCTCGTTTCCGAACGCGGCGAACGGGCAGTTATCGGAGTGGGCTATCATGTCGAAGCCATCGGGAAGGCGGGTTATTCTGTCGGTATGGCTCATCCAGCACACCGAAGTTTCGGGCACGCCCTCGGTGAGAGGGCTGCTCTTCGTGTATACCTCCGCCTTGCCGTATTCAGAAGTTGAGGCGCGCTCTACCACGCCGCCCAAAAGGTATGCTGTGAGCTGGCAGCCGTAGCAGATGCCGAGCACGGGTATGCCGAGCCCGAATATGGCCTTATCCACCTTGGGGCTCTCCTCGTCGTATACGCTGTTGGGGCCGCCCGTAAAAATTATGCCTATGGGGGCATATTGCTTTATCTTTTCGATAGTCATGTCGCACGGCACGAGGTCGCAGTATACGTTCTGCTCGCGCACGCGCCTTGCTATCAACTGATTGTACTGACCGCCGAAGTCGAGTACCAAAACTCTTTCGCGCTGCATATGTAAGTCCTTATATATTTTTTTATGGTATTTGCGCCGCCGCTGCCGCAGCCGAAATGCAACTTAAAAGCCTGATCGCCTGCACGGGCGGGAATATGGTAAAATGAGCAGTTTTGCAAAAAAATTTGCTTTAAATATTTTACGGCGGAAGCAAAATATTTACTTCCGCCTGAAAAACTGTTCTTTTTAAACTTTAGTTCTTGGGAGAGTAGTTGGGAGCCTCTTTGGTGATGCTTATGTCGTGAGGGTGCGACTCGGTGAGCGAAGCCGACGTCATCTTTACGAACCTTGCGTTCTTGCGGAGCTCATCAATGTTGTGCATACCGGTGTAGCCCATGCCTGCGCGCAGGCCGCCCATGAGCTGATAGATTATATCGGCGAGAGCGCCCCTGTAGGGAACTCTGCCCTCAACGCCTTCGGGAACGAACTTTTTGTTGTTGGACTGGAAGTACCTGTCCTTGCCGCCCTGAGCCATTGCGGGAAGCGAACCCATGCCGCGGTAGGACTTGAACGACCTGCCCTGATATATCTCGAGCTCGCCGGGCGACTCGGTGGTGCCTGCAAAGAGCGAGCCTATCATTACGGCCGCGCCGCCTGCGCCTATGGCCTTTACTATATCGCCCGAATACTTTATGCCGCCGTCGGCGATGACCTTTTTGCCCATCTTATCGGCCTGCTCTGCGCAGTCCATAACGGCGGTGAGCTGGGGCATGCCTATGCCGGCAACTATGCGGGTGGTGCAGATAGAGCCGGGACCCATACCTACCTTTACCACGTCGGCGCCCGCATCGATGAGGGCCTTGGTGGCCTCTGCCGTTACGACGTTGCCCGCAACGAGGGGAAGATCGGGGAAGGCCTTTTTGACCTTGGATACGGCAGCGATGATGCGCGAGTTGTGGCCGTGCGCCGAGTCGAGCACGACGATATCGACCTTGGAGGCGACGAGCGCCGCCACCCTGTCTAACACGTCGGGCGAATCGCCTATCGCGGCGCCTGCAAGCAGCCTGCCGTTTACGTCCTTTGCGCTGTTGGGGTATTGAATGGCCTTTTCGATATCCTTTATGGTGATGAGGCCCTTTAAGTTGCCGTTTTTATCTACAATAGGCAGCTTTTCGATCCTGTGCTTGCCGAGTATCTTCTGCGCCTCTTCGAGCGAGGTACCCTCGGGAGCGGTGACGAGGTTCTCCTTCGTCATCACATTGTAAATGGGCTGCTCGAAATCTGTCTCGAAGCGAAGGTCCCTGTTGGTGAGGATACCTACAAGTTTGCCGTTCTCCGTGATGGGAACGCCGCTTATGCGGTATTTTTCCATAAGGGCAACGGCCGCCTTTACGGGCTCCTCCGGGGTGAGGAAGAAGGGATCGGTTATAACGCCGTGCTCGCTCCTCTTTACCTTATCGACCTGCGAGGCCTGCTCTTCGATAGACATATTCTTGTGAATTATGCCTACGCCGCCCTCCCTTGCCATGGCGATCGCCAGCTTGCTCTCGGTTACGGTATCCATAGCCGCGCTCACGAGGGGGATATTAAGTTTGATCCCGGGCGCAAGCTCTGTGCTCAGATCTACCGTAGAGGGCAATACGTCCGAAGCCGCGGGGATAAGCAGCACGTCGTCGAAAGTCAATGCTTCTTTGACAATTTTACTCATTAGTCCATCTCCTGTTCAAAAATTATATAAATGTGTAAATTTAAACCTTGATAACCTTATACAATTCAGCTAAGTAAAGCGCGGCGCCCGCCGCACGATACCGCGGCGAACGCCGCATTAAAAATTTGCGTCTCTGCCTTTAATATTTGCTTTTTTAAAAGCCTTAAAACATCACGCCTCAACAAGCACCTGAAGGGCGGCCGTGAGCGTGATGAGATACTCCGCCTCTTCCATGTTCTCAGGCGTAACGTCGCCAAACACGTCGAGCACTATTGCCGCAGTTTGACTGTCGCGGCTGTTCAGCACCTTCAAGGCGAGCGAACCGAGGGCGTTGTTGACGGGAAAGCCCGAAATATCGCCGTTATAGGCCGAAGGTGAAAAGGCCGCTCTGTCGACGCCCGGGTCGAGAGCACTTACCGCCGTTCCCACGGCGAGCTCTTCCTCTCCCGTGTAATAATACGACGACGCGAGCGCGCCGAACACATACTGCCTGTAGCTGAAGACTAAACCGTCGAAACTTTCTTCGCCCGAAATACTTTCGTTTACCTCCTCGTCGCGCTGAACGCAATAGGAAGCAAACTCCGCGTGATCGACGAGCTGAGCTGCGTATTCGATTATATCGCCGTCCGACTCCGAGAGGATGCTGTCGTCAACGCAGCGGCCGAGGTCTTCAACGTTGCCCGTATATGAATAATAGAGCGAAGCGTACCTTACCGCAAAGCCGTAGTTGCCGAACTGTTCACACCAGCCGCACATCGTGCGCGGGAAGCCGAGACTGAGTATTGCAAAAATGGCGACAACGCATCCCACCACCACGGCGAGGGTGACGAGCGCCGATTTGATCATGATCTTTCCCAAAGACATATTATTAAAAATTATATAAAACAGAATGCAGGCCGCGCGAAGAGCTTGCGACTACCGCCAACCGTGCGCGTGCACCGCTTTTATGAGCTATGATTGTTATTTTTTTTATTTTATCACAGAGTACGGCAAAATGCAAGTGTTTGAAAAACATTCATAAAAGGCGAAGTGCCATTATATTTTATAGTATGAGAAAAATGATAACGGCAGCGGCGGTGATCGCCGCGGCAATAGCTGCAGGTACGGCAGGCGGATGCTCAAGGCAGACCGACTATACAGATTACATTTCCGAGATGAGATATGCCATATATATGTATGAGGACGACGGCGAGAGCATAAAGATATATTGCTCGCAGAAAGAAACGCCCTTTTTAGCCGACGGCATAAAGGGGCAGACGGGCGGACTTGTGGAGATATACGCCACCCTTGCGCAGAGCTACGACAAGGTGGAAGTTTCGGGCGAGGACATCTCCGGAGGGGAGATGAGCTACCTTTCGGTGAAGGGGTACTGGTATCTGAGCTACGGCGGCGAGGCCGAGGGCGACGAAATAGCTCTCACACTTTCGCGCGGAGGAGAGAGCAACGACTACACCCTTATAAAAGTTGCGGGCGAAAACACGCTAACCTGCGAGCAGGCGCTGAAATGCGTGACCGAGCACGACGCCGCCCTGTTTGAAAACATGACGGTAAACGGCGTGTTCGAGGGCGAGATATTCGTGCGGCTGATATACGACGAAAGCTGCTACTACTATGTGGGCGTGTGCGGCCGCGACGGCAATATTCACGCCTATCTTGTAGACGGGACTTCGGGCAGGATAATAGCCGAACGCGAGCATAGAATATAGGCGCCGTGCATTCATGCACAGATGAGCAGATTTTTACCGAAAAATATATAAAATACCGACGATTATGCCACGCATAGTACTATGCAAAACTCCTTATTTGGCTTTTTAAGCAGCAAGCGCCGCCGAGTTGACTCGGCGGCACTTGCTCTTTTTACCGTATAAAAATTATACCAACTTTTCAAAGCAGATAAAGCTCTCCCTCCCGGGGACTGTCATGTTGCCGCAGAGGGTGAAGCCTTCGGAAAGCAGCAGGCTGCGCATCGGCGCATTTTTTGTGTGCGTATCCATGCGGACGCTGATAAAACCGCGCTCTTTTGCCTCCCTTTCGGCCTCCCTTATGGCGGCGCGCGCAAGCCCCATTCCGCGGAAGTCGGGCGATACGGCGAGGGTGTGCGCGGCGATATAGCGGCGCTCTTTTCCCGTGAGCCACTCGCCACAGATGTCGTCGTACTCCTCGTCGCCCTCGAATACCGAAAACACGGCGGCAGCCTTGCCTCCTATCTCGAGCACCCTGAAATTGCCGCCATCCACGGCGCTCTTCACCACGTCGGCATAGGGATAGCCGTCCTGCCACTGCGGGTTGTTTTGCGACGCCATAAAGGCGCGTGCAGCATTAAATATGCTCTCTATCTCCGGAATATCGGCCGAAGTTGCGCGGCGCAAGGTATATTTTTCACTCATATCAGCTTTCCAAAAACTCTATTATTATACTGTTCTGCACAAAAAGATACTCGTCCTTTATCTTCACGCTGTCGCCATCGATATCGAGGTAGCGCGCCACTTTTTTGAGCGCGTTTTTGTGCTCTTCTAAGAAATCGCTGCCGAACAGCTTTTTATACTCGAAGGCATCCAGCCCCTCGGCGGTGCGCAGGGCGAGCATGATGAACTCAAACTTCTGCCCCTCCTTGTCTATCTCCTCAGAAGTTATCACGGGGAGATGCTCGGTGAATATGCACTTGAAGTATTCGTCGAGGTCGAAAGTATTTGTAAAGCGCACGTTATTTATGCACGATGAGGCCGATACGCCGAAGCCTATGTATTCCCCTCTGTGCCAATAGTTTAAATTGTGCCTGCTCTCCTTTCCCCGCCTGCAGAAGTTGGACACCTCGTAGCGGATAAAGCCGAGCTCCTTTAAATGCTTATAGCCCGCGTCATAGAGGGCTGCGACCTCGTCGCCGTCGGGCAACTCGCCGTTGAGATAGTCTGTGTATATGGGCGTGCCGTCCTCGGGCGTGAGCGCATACATTGAGATGTGGCTGGCACCCGCCTTTACGGCAAAATCTATGGTGTATATAACGTCCTCCGCCTTCTGCCCTTTGAGGCCTATCATTACGTCGGCGTTGAAATTTTCGCCCTTTAAAAGTGCGGCGCAGTCGGCAAAATCTTTGGCGGTGTGTATTCTGCCTATATCCTCGAGCTGACTGTCAATCGCCGACTGGAGGCCGACGGAAAATCTGTTTATGCCGCACTTTTTATAGAAATCTATCTTGTCGCGCGTCACCGTGCCGGGGTTTATTTCGATAGTTATCTCGGCGCTCTTTGACAGATTGAAATTTTTGCGCGCCGAGGCGACGAGCATGCCTATATAGCTCTCGTCTATCACCGAGGGCGTGCCGCCCCCTATATAAAGCGTATCGAAATTGTAGTCCTTGAGCTCCTTGCAGCGGAAACTCATCTCCCTGTATACGCACGCCATGTAGCTCTCTGCATAGCACAGCTTATCGGGGAAGGAAGTGAAGTCGCAATATGAGCACTTGCTCTTGCAAAAGGGTATGTGAACGTATATGCCTGCCATCATATCTCCCAGCGGTATTTTTTAAGGTCTACCTTATAATCGTCGGAAACTTCCACGCCCTCGGCGCGCAGCATGGCGCGCTGGACGTCCTTTCCGCCGAAGGCGAAGCCCGTACACACCGAGCCGTTTGCAAACACCACCCTGTGGCAGGGTATCACGCCCGGCTGCGGATTGGTATGCAGCGCCCAGCCCACCTGGCGGGCCATGCGCGGATTGCCGCACAATCTGGCCACGTCGCCATACGTCGTCACCTTGCCGCGCGGAACATTTTTTACCACTTCGTAAACTCTTTCAAAAAAACCTTCGGCCATAATTTTATCGGGCGGCGCGCCGCCCTATGCGGGTTTGGTACGCCCCGCACGTCAGTCCTTATTTGTCTTTAATATCTGCATGAATACTTCGGAGGGCACCTCTACGCTGCCTATCGTGCGCATGCGCTTTTTGCCCTCTTTCTGCTTTTCGAGCAGCTTCTTTTTGCGCGTTATGTCGCCGCCGTAACACTTGGCGAGCACGTCTTTGCGCATCGCCTTTACCGTTTCGCGCGCGATTATCTTGCCGCCTATCGCCGCCTGAACGGGTATTTCAAACAGTTGGCGGGGAATGGCGTCCTTCAGATTTTCGCAGAGCGTTCTTCCGCGCGTGTATGCCGAATCTTCGTGCACTATCATGGAGAGAGCGTCGCACGCCTCGCCGTTCAAGAGGATATCGAGCTTTACGAGCTTGCTCGTAGTGTAGCCGATGAGCTCGTAGTCGAAGCTCGCATAGCCGCGCGTGCGCGACTTGACAGAATCGAAGAAATCGAAAATGATCTCGTTGAGCGGCATTTCATATATCAGCTGAACGCGGTTGGCGTCGAGATAGTTCATCTCTTTGAACACGCCGCGCTTTTCGCGGCAGAGGTCCATTATGGGGCCGAGATAGTCGGGCGGGGAGAATATATCCACCTTTACTATGGGCTCCTCCATGTGGTCTATCTCCGACTGGGGCGGCAGGTGTGAGGGGTTATCTATAAACAGCTCGGTGCCGTCCGTCTTTACCACCTTGTAACTTACCGAGGGCGCGGTGGTTATTATGTCGAGCGAGAACTCGCGCTCTATGCGCTCCTGTATTATCTCCATGTGCAGCAGCCCCAAAAAGCCGCAGCGGAAGCCGAAGCCGAGAGCCACGGAATTGTCGGGCTCGAACACGAGCGAGGCGTCGTTGAGCTTTAGCTTTATGAGCGCCTCCTTCAGGTCGTTGAACTTGCTGCCGTCGAGTGGGTAAATGCCGCAGAACACCACGGGCTGCACCTTTTTATAACCGGGCAGCGGCTCGGCGGCGGGATCATCGGCATTTATCACGGTATCACCCACGGCGACGTCCTGTATGCTCTTTATGGAGGCGGCGATATAGCCTACCTCCCCCGCGGCAAGGCCGCTCTTGGGATAGAGTCCGGGAGCAAACACGCCCACTTCGGTGACTTCATACACCTTGTCGGAGCGGAAGGTCTTTATTTTATCGCCCACCTTCACGGCGCCGTCCTTCATGCGGACGAAGAGAATTACACCCTTGTAATTGTCGTAATAGCTGTCGAATATGAGCGCCTTTAGGGGGGCGTCGACATCGCCCTGCGGCGCGGGGAAGTACTTTACTATATCTTCGAGCACTTCTTTTATGTTGATGCCCTCCTTTGCCGAAACGAGCGGAGCGTACGAGGCGTCGAGGCCTATCACCTCCTCTATCTCCTTTTTGGCCTCGTCGGGACGGGCGGATGGAAGGTCTATCTTATTTATCACGGGCAGTATTTCGAGGTCGTTCTCCAATGCGAGATATACGTTTGCAAGCGTCTGCGCCTCTATGCCCTGCGACGCGTCGACGACGAGCACGGCGCCCTCGCACGCGGCGAGCGAACGCGACACCTCGTAAGTAAAGTCGACGTGCCCCGGAGTATCTATGAGGTTGAAGATATATTCGTTGCCGTCGTCGGCGGAATAGAACATGCGCACGGGGGTGAGCTTTATGGTTATGCCGCGCTCGCGCTCGATGTCCATCGAGTCGAGGAGCTGGTCCTCCATGTCGCGCTCGGATACCTGGCCGGTGAGCTCCATTATTCTGTCGGCAAGCGTGCTCTTGCCGTGGTCGATATGGGCTATTATGCAAAAATTGCGGATAAATTTACTGGGTTCTTTCATGCTTTTATGCCGTAAACTGCCTTGAATGATAGATTTTCAACAATAATTATATAAAATTGCGCCCTGTTTAGCAAGAAAAAAGAGGGCGCTGAAGGCGGCAGGGCGCACGATTTTTTCAATTTGCGACAAATTTTTAAAATATGAGGCAATGTCGTATACAATACGGGTCGTCACCTTGACTTCTTTTACCGTTTGAGTTATTATATATTCGCTGCTAAGGAAGAACACGGCCGCAGCAAAAAAACAGTACAAATTATATAAAGGAGTTATTCATGAGTAGTTTTGAAGGAAGCCGCGACGAGCTTCTCGACAAAATCAAACGCAAACAGAGAAGTCTTATCCCGCTCAACATATTTGTGGTGATAATATCGCTTGTGGCGGCGCTGTCTTTGCTATTTGCACCCGTGGTCACGATAGATATGTCTGACCCGAGCGTATTCGTAAGCGCATTTACAGACGACAGCGACGGCACGGATGACGATACGGGACTTGACTACAACAAAGTAGTTACCTCGGTAGCAAAGAGCCTCGGCCCCGAAGTTTCGGTGACGACGTTAGGCCTCTTTGAAATGTCATTTTCGGGCGACGTAAAGCAGTACCTCACCGAAACGGTGGCAGGCGCTCTCTCCGAATCTTCGGACGAGCTCATCGTTGACGTGGGCCTGCCCGTAATGATGGAAACGATAAAGGAGAACAACCCCGACCTCGAGATACCCGACGTTGAGGAGCCCGAAGTTATCGTAGACAAGTTCAAGGAACTTGAAACGGCGACCGACAGCGCAAGCATCGACAACGTGATTACCGGCGTTGCCGACGAAATACAGAACCAGCTCGGCACCGACGTTGTGAGCGACGACGTGCGCGATCAGATAATCGACGCGATACGCGACGCTTACGACACCACCGTTGCCAACACCGGCGACGGCAGCTTCTCGCTTGAATCGTGCATATGCGTGCTGGCCTCCAAGTATCTTGTAAACGGCAGCTCATCGTCCCCTACCGCCTCTGCTCCCGCAAGGACGGGCGCCATGCCGGCTGCCGCGAGCGACGAAACGGGCAATACGGAAGGCGACCAGGTATTCACCAACTATGAAGACCTTGTGGGCTATCTGTTAGATTCGGCCACATCGGGCGATTCGGAAGAGCTCAACAGAGTTATCGACATAGCCGTTATCTCGCTTAAAGTCATCTCGGTCGTGATGCTGTTCTTTGCGGCGCTGTGGATAGTACTCGCGCTGTTCGCACTTGTACATATCTTCACCAAGAACAAGGCATTCGCAATGTGGTATGTAAAGCTGTTCGGCTGGCTGCCCTGCCTGATCTTCGGCATAGTTCCCCTCGTTGCGCCTGCAATACTCACGGCGGTAGCGGCCGACGTTGCGGCGACGGTAGTGCCCATACTGCAGACGCTCTCCACCCTCACCTGGATAAGCGGCGCATGCTACATAGTGCTCTGGCTTACGTCAATATTCTGGGCGTTCCCCATAAAGAAGCAGATACGCAAATACAACGCGCAGCTCAAATACGCCAAGTAAAAAGTATATACAAAAGACAAAGAGGGCCGGAGCGGCAAGCTCCGGCCCTTTAATTTTGAATTTTACGGGGCGCCTTTAAGGCGCTTTTTTTATGTTTTAAACTTTGAGTCCCCAGCAGCGGCGCGTTTTTATGAGTTTGGGATTCCACTTTTGCCAAAGCTGCTGGATGTGCCTGTTCTCCTCAAGCTCGGGACCGGTTTCGAGATATTTGACGCCCAGCTTTATCAGTCCCTGCAGGCAGTTGTCTATTATTATGGCTACGGCGCCAGTGTTGGCGTATTTTGCGGTGACGCCCACGCTCATCATGTCGGCGCGCTCGATATGGCTCATGGCCTTTATGAAGGGAATGAACCCGAACGGGAAGATGTGCCCCTTGCCCTTGCGCATGGCCACGCTTATGCGGGGCATCATGAAGCCGTATACCACCACGTCGTCGTTTTCGTCCACGACGGCGCTGGCAAGCTCGGGAACGAATACCTGTTTTATCGATTCGAGCTCCCTCCTCTTCTGCTTCTCGTTTATGGGGCTGGTGCCGAAGAGGGGCGCAAAGGCCTCGTCTAAAACATCGAGGCACTTCATGGCGTACCTGTCGAACTCGGCCCTGTCGTGCTTGAAGAGGTAGCCCATGTCGATGGTGCGGAAGTTATACTTTTCCTTGAGCGCATCGGCTATGCGCTGCGCGCGCGGGTCGCGCTCCTTGGGCACCTCTATCTCGTAACTCGTCCAGTCGACCACCTTGTATGCGCCAAGCTTTTCCATATGCTCTACATAGTACGGGTAGTTGTAGAGCTCTATGTATGAGGCCTCCTTGTCGAACCCGTCTATCAGCATGCCCTCCTCGTTGAGGTCGGAAAAGCTGATGGGGCCTATTATCTCCTCCATGCCGAGCTCCTTTGCCCAGGCAAAGAGTTTGGCAAACAGCGCCTTTGTGACCTCGAAGTCGTCTATCACGTCGAAGCGGGTAAAGCGCAGCTCATTTTTGCCGAACTTTTCGTTGGCGCCGCGGTGCCATATGCCGGCTATCCTGCCCGCCACCTTTCCGTCTTTGTACGCAAGGAACATCCTGCAGTCGGCAAAGCGGAAGGCATCGTTTACGGCGGGATCGAATTCGGCAAATTCGTCGAAATAGAAATTGGGCGCCGCGTATTGGTTGCCCTTATACAGGTCGATAAGAAATTTAAAAAACTTCTTTTTGCCCCTTTTATCGCTTAAACTTATCTCCTTTACTTCTATCATTTCATAGTCTCCGTATATATTGCAGCAATGCACAGCGGCATGAAACGCCCCGTGCGCAGGCAGTACGCGCCGCGCCGCTTTTTTTATTTATGCCGCGCGCATGCGTCATAAAATGCACTACCTCAATAATTTTATCATTATGCGGCACGTTTGTCAATAATTTGTCATGTTTTATTATTACAAACGGCATATATATGCTTATATCGCCGCATAACGCGCAAAAGGACGCATTATCCGCCCGAAAACTTGCCATATAGATCTTATTATGGCAAAAATCATGCCGCGGAGAAAACTTCTCCGCGGCAAAATACCGCATTATTGCGCCGCAAGCCATGTCAGTTCTGAGTTGCGGCCTTGGTTATAAAGTGTTCGCTCGAAATTATCGTGCCCGCACCAATGACGGCGGCAAGCTGAGGCTCGTCGAAGGTGTTTATGGTTATGCCCAGCCTCTCCGAAAAATACTCGGCTATGCCGTCCATCTTGCAGAGGCCGCCCGAGAGGAACACGCCGCTGTGGATTATAGCCGACGATACCTCGGAGGGAAGTTTTGAAATGATGAGCGACACATACTCTATTATCTTGTCGACATAGAGCGCCAACACCTCATATATGTTTGAGGTGCGCACCATCACCGTCGCGGGAGCGCCGGTAGAGGCGTCCCTGCCGTCCACCATCATCACCTTGTCGTCGCCGGGGAAGAAACTGCCCACGGTGTTTTTGATTCGCTCGGCCGTGAGCGCGCCTATGTTGAGGTTATAGTTCTCGGCCATGTAGTCGATTATGTGCACGTCGATGTTTCCGCCGCCCAGATTCATGCTCATGCCGGCAATCACTCCGTCGAGAGAGAAGGCGGCTATATTGGTGAGGCCGTAGCCTATATCGACGCTGAACACGGGCGTGGAGTCGCCGAGGGGCACATTGTGGCCGAGCACGGCGGCTATGGGCGTCTGCGTGAAGTATACCTTGCCAATGTTGCAGTCGTCGGCAAGGCGCAGGTATTTGCGCTTTAAATCGGGCTTGGAGCCGCAGGGGAGCACGAATATCACCTCGGTGCTGCGCGCCTTGCGGGGAGTTATCTCTATCTCCGCAAGAAAATAGCTCAGAAGGTCGGCGGCTATATCGGGATGCACGATGTCGCCGTCGGTCACCGGATTGATTATGTGGGTGTTCTGAGCCGCCTTCCCCGAGAGGGCGCGCGCCCTTTCGCCGAGAGATTTTATATTGTATCTCTGTGCGCCGGGGAGCTGCTCTATTGCAGCGCAGGTAGGCTCGGCGAGCACTACGCCGCACCCTGCCTTATAAATTTTAGTTACCCATGAACCTAAATCGATAGCAAGTTTTATCATATTTCCTGTACTTCTTTCAGCATGTTGCTCACAAGGGCAACGGGCAGCCCCACTACGTTGCTGTAACTTCCGTAATACTCGCGGACCAGCCCGCCGTCTTGGATCCCGTAGCTTCCGGCCTTGTCGAGCGGGGAGCCGCTGTCGACATACAGCTTGATGAAAGCCTCGGAAAGCAAGTTGAACTTAACCTCCGTTTTATCATACTTTAAAAGTTTTTTATATTTGTTGCGCACGCATACGCCCGTGATGACGTAGTGCGTCTTGCCCGAGAGCCGCCTCAACGTAGCGGCGGCGTCGTCTTTATCTTTGGGCTTGCCGAGCACTTCGCCCCCCAACACCACTATCGTGTCGCACCCTATCACCGTGCTGCCCGTATGGCGGTAAAACACCTCGTCGCACTTTCTTTCGGCGATGGCGCAGGCCATATCTTCGGGAAAGAGAGAAATGTTCACCTCCTCGCCGCAGCGGGCGGGATCGACGATGAATTGGTCAACGATTTGTGACAGAAGCTCCCTGCGCCGCGGGGAGGCACTTGCGAGAACATACTGCATACGCTTCAACAAATAATGCCGCCAGCAGCGGCATTATCCCTTTACCTGATATAATTACAAAATTTCGAGATTTTTGTGGAAGGACTTTTTGAATTCCGCGCCCGCGGCCATCGCGTCGCGTATTTCGAGGCTTGCGTCGCCCTCCACCTCCGTCTTCATTATCACGGAATCACCGAGGATATCGCAGTTTATGCCCTTTATGCAGCCCGACATGCTTCTGTCTAAGCTTTCGGCTATGCGGAGCATAACGCCGAGGCGCTTTACTATTTCGATATCGTCCTCGCGGAGGATATCCTTAAAGCGCGCCCAATCGAGCGGGTTGATATCTTCCTTCTTGTGGCAGCACGCGGTGAACGCCGCAAGCACTATCTCCCTGTGGGTAACGCCGTAGAGGTTGACGTTTAAGATCATGTACCAGCTGTGGCGCTGATGGTTGTAATACTTTATGCGCATGCCGCAGTCGTGCAGGGTGGCCGCCACTTTGAGCACCTTGAGGTACTGGCGGGGGAACTTGTGCAGAACGCGGAGCTGCTTGAAGAGCTGTATGCTTAAATTTACGACGTGTTCGACGTGGTGTTCGTCGCAGTCGTACCACTTCACGAGCGTGGTGAGAGAGTAGGTGAGCACGTCGGATATGGGCTTTTCGATCGTAGAAGGCAGCGCCTGGTTGAACATTATGCCCTCGCGCAGGCCTGCGCCCGAGATGGTGAAGTTTTCGACATGCATATAGCCGACGAACGCCCTTATCACGGCGAGAGCCGCGGGAAGTATGTCGGCACGCTGGGCAGAGAGACCCTTTATCTTCTTCTTTTTATCGAGATCGAGCACCTTTATCATATCGTAAAGGGGCAGGAAATCTTCGGTGAGCATGTTGTAGTTGTGCACCGTGTCGAGAGGGTACTTATGCACCATCTTGTTTATCTTGAAGAGGTTGCGGAAAGAACCGCCCACGCCTATCATCTGAACGTCGGGATCGACCTCCTTGAGCCACTCAACCTCTTTGAGCTTTTCGGTGAAAAATTCCTCTATCTTGGCTGCCTGCTCCTCGGGCTTCGAGCCGTCGCGCGAGAAGAGATCGGTGAGCGTCACCGAACCGAAGGGCAGCGTGGCATAGTTGAGCATGTTGCGCCTGTTGTAGTATACGATCTTGGTGGATCCGCCGCCTATCTCCAAAATTATGCCCTTGGGGATATCCATGGTGTTAATTACGCCGCGATACACCAAAGTGGCCTCTTCCTCTGCAGAGAGCACCTTTATTTTAAGCCCGCAGTTGGCCTGTATCTCATCGAGAAAGCTGCGCTGGTTTTTTGCCTTGCGCACAGCCTCGGTAGCCACCGTTATTATTCTGCTCACTCCGCTTGCGTCGCACAACTTGCGGAACATTTTGAGCGTTTTTATAGTTTCCGCAACGCGCTGAGGCTTTAAAAAGCCGTCGCGCTCCATATCCTGCCCGAGGCGGACGCTCTCTTTGAGCTCGTCCACGACCATGAAATATCCCTCCTGAAAGAGGTTGACGATGACGAGCCTGGCAGAATTGGATCCTAAATCAATAATTCCTATCTTTTCCAAAACAAATCACTCCTAAAACCCGATTAACCGCACGCATTGCCACACGAGTAATTGTTTCCTCATATATTGGATGGTACAATTAAAAACAGTAATAAATTCAGCCGAAGCGGCAAACAAAAGAACGCCGCTGCCAGATCACGGCGTCCGTTAAAGTGCGGACGAAGCTTTTTGTGCCTTTTATAATACCACCCCAAGCTAACCGAATTATATCATATCATCGGCTTTTTGTATAGATTTTTTGAAAATTTTTATGCAGTTTGCACATAAATAAAATGAGAGGTTTTTATAAAAAAGCAAATTTTTTTTAACTTTGAACGGCAAAACGATAAAAAATATCAAAAATCAGCAAAAGCAAAATTCGCGGCAGGCCGCAGAGCGCCCTCTTTAAGCCTCTTCCCCGCCGCAGGGAGAGGGCAAAATGTCTTTAACTCTCATACCCGTAGCGGGGCAGATGAAGTCGGGGGCTATCTCTTTTAACGGCTCTGTTACGAACGGGCGGTTTGCATAGTCGGCATGCGGGACGGTGAGGCCGTCTTCGCAGATCACCTCGCGGCCGTAAAATATGATGTCGATGTCGAGCGTTCTGTCGTCCCAGCGGAGGGTGCGGCTGCGCTCGCCCGCCGCCTCTATGCGGTGTATTTCAAACAGCAGCGCGCGGGGCGGAAGGTATGTGTTTACCTCCACGCAGGCGTTCAAAAATTTGTTGTGCGCCACTCCGCCGTAGGGCTCGCTCTCCATATATGACGAAACCTTTTTTACAGTTATACCGCGCGTTGCGGCGAGCTCCTTTACGGCAAAATCGAGGTAGGCCTTTCTGTCGCCCATGCTCGAGCCGAGCGAGAGATAGGCGGTGACGCGCTTAAGCTCTGCCTCCGCCGCCATCGTTTTGAACTTTGCCCTTACGGGGGCCTGGGGCTTTTCGACGCGCACCTTTACGGCGGTAGCCTTGGGGAAGTTATCGAGTATGGCCTCGGCGCAGCGGCTTGCCAGCGTTTCGATGAGGTTGAACACGTTTTGCGTGGCGACAGCGGTGATTATTTTGCATACCGTGGAGTAGTTTATCGTCTGCGCGATCTCGTCGTTTTGGGCGGCCTCGTAGAAGTCGCAAGTCACCTCTGCCGAAAATTCAAAGAGCTGCGGCTGGCGCTTTTCAAAGTCGTTGACGCCGTGGCAGGTCTTTATTTTGAGTTTTTTGATTATAACCTTTCCCATTTTTTTCTCCGTATTGCCGGCCTGCGCTTCTGCGGCCGCAAAGTATTGCATGATTTATTTTTGAGCGCGGCATGCGCGTTACTTGCCTGCGCCGCGTATGGCGGCCACATTTTCCTTTACGTCGTGCACCCGCACGAAGAGCACCCCCTTTTCGCAGGCGAGGCGGGTGGCCTCTACCGTGAGCGCAAGCCTTTCCTCGGGAAGGCCGCCGAACATCGACTTGCGGCTGACGCCCAGAAGCAGCGGATAGCCGAGAGAGGCGAGGCGCTCGTAATTGTTGAGCAGCTCAAAGTTCTGCCCGCGCGACTTGGCGAAGCCTATGCCGCCGTCGAGACATATCCTGTCTTTGCCTATGCCAGCACTTTCGGCGAGGGCGGCGGAGCGCCTTAAAAAGCCCTCTATCTGCGGCCAGATGTCGCCCGAAAGGGGCGTGCGCGCGTTGTGCATTATACAGACGGACGCGCCGTAGGAAGCTATCGCCGAGGCCATGTCGTCATCGTGCGTGAGTCCCCACACGTCGTTTATCATGTCCGCGCCCGCGTCGAGGGCGGCGCGCGCCGAGAGCGAAAAGTAGGTATCCACCGAGACGGGGATATCGAAGCGCTTTTTTATTTGCGTGAGCGGGCCGATAAAGCGGGAGATCTCCTCCTCGGCGCTCACCTCGGTGTAGCCGGGGCGGGTGGACTGCGCGCCTATATCGAGCACCTCTGCGCCCTCCTCTATCGCCCTCTCTGCCGCAAACAGCGCGCTGTCGGCCGTCTGCCTGCTGCCCGCAAAAAAGCTGTCGGGCGTGAGGT
Organism: uncultured Clostridia bacterium; assembly: GCA_944330115.1. Lineage (GTDB taxonomy): Bacteria > Bacillota > Clostridia > Christensenellales > Borkfalkiaceae > Coproplasma. The sequence goes on along the minus strand of CALVIN010000001.1, from coordinate 219,099 downwards.
TGATTATTGCCATGACGTGCGTCCCGCACGGGAAATTTTTGTTGCCTATTATCATAAAAATAAATACACAAATGCCATATTATGCCTGCGGCGGCCCGAGCGGCAGCCGTAAAACGCATACATGGTCGCTTGAAACATTAAAACAAGGTCACTTTAAGAGGGCCATTACCTCTGTCACCTTTTCGGCGGGGAAGTCGCCGGCGATGCTGTAAGTTACCGTCTTTGAGCCGAATTTTTTGACCCCGCGGCAGGTCATGCAGGTGTGCTCTGCCACGCATAGTACTATGACGCCGCGCGCGCCGAGGTATTTATATACCGCTTCTGCCACCTGCGAAGTGAGCCTCTCCTGGAGCTGCAGGCGCTTTGCATACACCTCCACCGTGCGGGCAAGCTTAGAGAGCCCCGCCACCTTTTTATCGGGGATATAGGCTATGGCCATCTTGCCGAAGAAGGGCATGAGATGATGCTCGCATGTGGAGGAAAAGGCTATGTCCTTTTCGATAACCATGTCGCCCGAGGGAACGTCGAACACCTTTGAGAGGTGGCGCGAAGCGTCGTCCGCATTTCCGCTGAGAAGTTCGGCAAACATATCGGCAACGCGCGCAGGGGTATCCTTGAGCCCCTCCCTCGTTACGTCTTCGCCGACGGCCGTGAGGAACTCCTCCACCGCCTTTATTGCTCTTTCTCTATCCAATCTCTTGCCTCCTTTAAAATAGTGAACGTGCCGCACACGGCGACTATGTCACCCTTCGCCATATCGAGAGCGGCGCGCACGTCGGCAGCGCCCTCCGCATGGCCGAACGCCCTGCGGCATTCGGAAATTATTTTATCGAACCCCATCGCCCTGTAGCTCTTCGGCTGCACGGCTATCACCTGCCCGGCACAGCCCGCAAGGCGGGAGAGCGCCGAAGTTATATCTTTATCGCTCAGGCAGCCGTATATCAGCGTGCACCGCATACCGGAATACCTTCCCTTTAAGAGCTCTTCGAGCGGAATAAAACTTTCGGGGTTGTGCGCGCCGTCAAGAATATATCTTTTTCCGCCCGCCGCTATCGTTTGCAATCTTCCGAAGATCTGCGCGTTTTTGACGCCTTGTGCTATCGCATCGCCTCCGATGCCGAGCACCTTTGCCGCGGCTATGGCCGTTGCGGCGTTGTACGGCTGGCGGCAGCCGGCGAGCTTTGTAAAGTAGCGCGTGCCCGCGCAGGTAAAATACGTGCCGTCCTCCCCTTCGCACATATCGGAGGGTGCATCGGCAAGGCGAGCGCCGAGCTCATAGAATATGCCGCGCACCTCCTCCGGCACGCACTGCGATATCACGGCGGGGCAGCCCTTTATTATGCCCGCCTTTTGGCGGGCTATGCTTTCGAGCGTGCCGCCGAGGTATTCGGTATGCTCGAGTGATATAGAGGTTATCACCGCGAGCGCCTTATCTTCGGCCGCGTTGGTAGTATCGAGCAGGCCGCCCATGCAGCACTCTATTACGGCGTATTCGCACCCCTCCTCCGCAAACATTAAAAATGCCGCGGCCGTCTGCCGCTCGTAGGCGGTGGGCTTATCCTCCATGCCGTCGGCAATAAGTTGCACGCTGGCAAGGTAATCTTCGCAATTTTTTAAAGGAACGCCGTTCACCGCGAACTGCTCTTCAAAGCTGAACACCTCGGGCGTGGTATATGTGCCCACACTCTTGCCGGCGGCAAGCAGTATGGCCGTGAGATAGGCGCATACCGAACCCTTGCCGTTTGTGCCCGCAACGTGGACTATCTTCAGTTTTTTATCTGGAGAGTTGAGAAGGTCCAGAAGCTTGCGCGTGCGCTCGGTGCCGAAGCGCATGCCGAGGCGGCGCATGTCCACTATCTGATCTGCTGCCGAATGTGACATAAATAAAAAAGACTCCCTTAAAGGCGTCCTTAAAAAAGCAACGGGCGCACAAACATGCGCCCGCAATTTAACTGAGCAAAACAGGCCGAAAAACGGCGCTGCCCAAGTTTACTTAAATGAGGGACGCGCACAGCCACCGCAGGTTCTACCTTTCGTGCGCCGACTGTCCTATCGGCACCACTTAACGCGACTGCGCAGTTACTTTTTGATACTTTGAGTTAGTATATCACACCCCGCCCGATTTTGCAAGAATTATTGCAGTCATTTGCAAGGAATATTGCGCCGCAATTGAGCGATACTTATTGTATATGGCGCTTATTTTTGTGCGAACGGCGATAATATTTTTAACACTGCTTGTAGTGATGCGCCTTATGGGCAAGAGCCAGATAGGCGAGATGCAGCCGTTTGAATTTATAATTACCCTGCTGATAGCCGAGCTTGCCTGCATACCAATGGCAGACTCCACCATTCCCCTGCTGTACGGAGTGGTTTCGATAGTGGCGATTTTTATACTGCACCAGGTGGTATGGCTGCTCGACCTGTGGTTCAAACCGATGAAGGCGGTGATATGCGGCAGGCCATCGATAGTCATAACTAAGGAGGGCATCGACGAATATCAGCTGAAGAAAAATAATTTAGACGTGAGCGACCTTATAGAGAGCATGCGCGCGGCGGGATACTTTAACCTCGACGACGTGTATTACGGGCTGTATGAGGCAAACGGCGGCTTTTCGGCGCTCGAACGCGAGCAAAAGACCAACTCGCTCGCCGTGGCGCTCATCGACAGCGGCAAGCTTAACGGGCACAACCTTTCGGTGTGCGGCATAACGAGGGCGCAGCTCGAAGATTTTTTAAAGGAGCAGGGCGTGAAGATGAAGAAGGTGCTTGTGATGACTGTGGACGGAAACGGCAGAGTGTACTTTCAGAAGCGTGGCGAAAGATATAAAATACTTTCTATCGAGGCGGGCGAGAGATGGTGAGGTCGATATGCCTGACGCTGGCGGCGATAGCGCTGTGCGCCGGGTTCTTCATATTTGTAGATATGTACCTCACCAAAGAGTTCGACGAATTTTACGGCGCGGTCGACACGCTGTATGAAAAGGTCGAAGAGGGCACGGCCGTGGGCGGCGACGCCGACGCCGTGCGCACCATGTGGGCGGGCAAAAAAAGCAAACTGCAGATGTTTATTCCGCACAACGACATTTCCTATGTAGACTACCGCTTAAACGAGGCCTTTTCGTATATACGCACGCAAAACTATCCCCTCGCGCTCGCCAACTTGGAGATAGTTAAAAAGATGGCGCAAAACCTGCCCGACAACTACCGCCTAAAGCCCGAGAATATTTTGTGACAAAGATTGCAACCTTGCCCGCGCGAAGAAAGCTGAAAAGAGGCCCCTTGTTTAAACGCGCAGGCAAGGTAAAAATACCGAGCTATATAGAGGAGCCGCGGCTGCACTTTGTTGCAGCCGCAGCGGCAATTTACGGGTACGAAATAACGGCGCTTTGCCGCGGACTTACTCATACTCGTCGTAACTTCTTCTGTCTTTTGGGGCGCCGTTTTGCCTTACGTCCTCCGCGCGGCAGGCGCCCGGCCTGCGGCAGAGCGGCTTTTTGCACTTATCCTTTGGCGGCGGAGTGAGGTCGGCATCCGTTATTATCACGTCCTCGCCTATGCGCACTATGGCGCTGAGCGCTATGAAAAAATCGGGGCGGGTGAGCCTGAACCCCTTGCCGCCCGTAACGTTAAAGCCGCATACCCTCCCCTCGGGAAAGCTGAACACGAGGTCGCACACCCTGCCGAGGTGTTTGCCGTCGGTGACGCTGACCACATCCATCTGCCTTATCTGATCATACGAAAATTCCATTGTCCCCTCCCGCCACGCCTGTAGCGCGTACTGCCATTATATGCAAAAGGGGCAAGTTTTGTTACACGGCAAACAACTTTTTGCCGTTTACATATGTTTGAATACAGTAAAGCGGCGGCGCAAAAGTGCGCCGCCGCAAGCTTCATGCTATATTTTGCATTTTACGATAAAAAAGAATTGAGCGGGTTGTTGAGATACAGCTTATCGAGAAGCAACGCGCTGCCGTCGAAATACGAGAGGAAGTTTGCCGCCGTGTCGCCGCCTATCCAGCTTACTATCTGGAATACGAACAGAAGCAATACCACAAATACCGCCGCAAAGAATACCGCGCCGAATATCTTGTTTATCACCTTTATAAAGATATTGTTTATTTCGAAAATACTCTTTAAAATCTTTACTATTATCATCCTGACTATCTGCACGATGAGGAAGAGAACTACGGCGAGCACCACCATGTCGATATGGATATCGGCAAAGAATGTGCCCACGCTGCCCTGCTCGCGCAGCCAGCTTGTGAACCTGTCAAGCAGGTCGGCGACGATATCCCAACTGAGGACGAGGCCGAAGATGACATAGCTTACAAATACTGAAATGATTATTCCGAATATGCCGCTCGTAAAAAATTTGAGCCCCTTGCCGAACCCGACGAGGGAACCGACAAGCACAAACAAGACGAGCAGGCCGAGAATGATATAGTCCGCCGTCAACATAAAGTTTAAGTACCTCCACTTTGATTTTTTTAATTCAACGCAAAATATAACCTGATAACATTATATCATCTCGCGTCAAGAATTGCAAGCACTATTTTAGTTTTGACAAAAATAAGGCACATGCGAAACAAAATTCAGGCGCAGCGGCGGCACAGCGTTTGCCGCAACATGCACAGCCGCGTAGCAAGCACGCCTTATATTATGATTGACTTAAAACCTGCAGTTTAGTCACACCGAAAAATATTTGACGGCAAAGGAATAAAACGCGGGGCAATCATACATACTTAAAATAAACGATGTATGCAAAATTGAGGCGATCATGTATAAATTTAACGGACTGAACGGGCCGCAAAGGGTCTGCGCCGTATACGCCCGAGAAAGGTGGCCCGCATATGGCACGACGCGCAAATGCCGGACAAGCGCCGCGGGGATACATAGTACGGAGGTGAAATTTGCTACAGAAAGTGAGTATTTGCGGAGTGAACACGGCAGGCCTTCCTCTGCTTACGCCGAAGGAGCAGACCGAACTTATGGTAAAGCTGAAGGCGGGCGACAGCGCCGCGCGCGACAAGTTTATCATTGGCAACATGAGGCTGGTGCTCTCGCTGGTAAAGCGGTTTTGGTCGAAGAACGCCAACGCCGACGACGTATTCCAGGCGGGCTGCGTGGGACTTATAAAGGCGATAGACAACTTCGACCTTTCGGTGGGCGTTAAATTTTCAACCTACGCCGTGCCCATGATACTCGGCGAGATAAAGCGGTTTATACGCGACGGCAACTCACTGCGCGTTTCGCGCTCTATACGCGACACGGCCTACCGCATCTTAAAGGTGCGCGAAGAGCTGGAGGAAAAAGAGGACGGCGTGACATACGACAGAATAGCCGAACAGATGCACATAGCAGTATCGGAAGTGGCATACGCTCTCGACGCCATCTCCGACCCGGTTTCCCTCTACGACCCCGTGTATAACAAGGCGGGCGACACGCTGCTTTTGATGGACCAGATATGCGACGAGAAGAACAACGACGAAGTGTGGACGGAGAAAGTGGCGCTCTATGAGGCGATGCAAAAGCTGGACGAGCGCGAAAAGAGCATACTCTACCTTCGCTATTTCGAGGGCAAGACGCAGACCGAGATATCGGGGCAGGTGGGCATATCTCAGGCTCAGGTATCGCGCCTCGAGAAGAACGCTTTAAAGCGGATAAAGGCCGAGATCGGCTGATAATTAAAAATATGGCAGCAGCGCCGCGGCAGTTTTTGCCGCGGCGCTGCTTTTTGGCATTAAATAATATAAAATCGTGTTAAAAACAGCACATTATGTCACGCATAGTACTGTGTATTCAGCTTCTGTGCAGGCTTTTTACGCCGTCGCAAACCACCTCTTCGCCGTCTACGCCGTTGAATGTGACATTTTCAAGCTCCACCTTGTCGGTGAACTGAAAATACAGCCCGCCGTTTTTTACTGCGGTATTCTTCTCTTTCATGTCCGGAAAGGAAGGGTTGCAGTCGGGGTTGAACGAAAAACTTACGTTCTTCAGCTTTATGCGCTTTATCGGCTCCTCGGGCAGGCCGTAGAAGGCGCCCGCACAGCAGCACACGCCCGTGCACTCCATATCTTCAAACTCAAACTCTCCCACTATCGGGGTGAGCTCGTCGACGGGCAATTTTTCGGTCGTCCACACATACTCGGTGTGGCCGGTGTTGTCGCCCATGTTGTAATACATATTTATAACGAACGGCGTGACCACGTCGCGCATTACGATATCCTTAAAGATAACCCCGCTTATCTCTCCCACTCTGCCCCTGCCGCGGCGCGTCTTTATGCGGAAGCCGCGCTCGGTGCCGCGGAACAGACAGCGCTCCACGCGTACGTCTTCTATGCCGCCCGAACTCTCAGAGCCGAACACAACTCCGCCGTGGCCGCTCTCCATAAGGCAGTCGGTTATGCTTATGTTTTTGCAGGGCGTTTTGTAGCGGCGGGCGAGCTCGAGCGTGCCCGACTTTATGGCTATGCAGTCGTCGCCCACCGAGATGTGCACACCTGCGATATCGACGTTTTGGCAGCAATCGGGGTCAATGCCGTCGGTGGTGGGCATCGACGGAGTGTTGAACAGGCCGAGGTCATACAGCTTCACATCGCGGCAAAAATAGGGATGCACGTTCCATGAGGGCGTGTCGTGCACGGTGATACCCTGCACGAGTATGCCGCTGCAGCGGTTGAAGAACAGCCCGCGTGGCCGCCAGGCTATGCGCATCACGCGGTGATTTTGGTACCAATCGGAGGCGAGCGCGTTGCCGTCGATCTCGCCCTCGCCCACAACGGCGATATTTTTACAATCTATGGCCGTTATCACGGAGGCGAAGCAGTTTGCCTCCTCCCCCTGCCAGGTGCCGAAGTTGCGGCGGCCCGCCCCCTCGCCAGTGACGCCGGGCAGTATGGGGTAGCGCGTGCGGTCGGTCCCGCCGACAAGGCGTGCGCCCCTTTCAAGGTAGAGCGTTACGCCGCTCTTTAAAAACACAGGCGTTAGCAGGTAATCGCCCGCGGGCACATACACCGTGCTGCCCTCCTCTGCGCACGCCATTGCCGCCGAAAATGCGGGGGCGTCGTCCTTTGAAAGGTCGCCCGTGGCGCCGAAATCGGCTACGTTCAAAAAGGAGGTTTCGGCAGCCGTTTTAAACTGCAATTTTTGCCCGCATGCCTCCACGGTATATTCCATATCCGGCAGCAGCGAAAAGAGCGAAAATACGTTTCTCTCCTCGCGCTCGCGCACCACTTCGCCGTTGAGCTTTATATCAAATGGCGACGGAGCAAAATAGGGAGTGTTACTTTCTGTTACAAATGAGGCGCTGCGCGCCGTTACCGCAAGCAACTTCATATCACACCGCCAAAAGTCCGAACGACATAAGCAGGAATACCGTTATGAACAGCGTTACTATCGAGCTGATGCTCGTCCACACGACGAGCTGACCGGCGAGCTGTTCGTCGTTGCCCATCTCCCCCGCCATGATGGCGCTGGATACGGCAACGGGCGTTCCGAAGAGCGCGATGAGCGCGGGATATTCCGTCTGGCCGAAGGAAACAAGGTCGGTAAACTGACTGAGCAATACCGCACAGCCGACGCCTATTACGGGCGCTATTACCACACGGAACACCGTGCCCACGATTATCTCCTTCGACATGCCCTTTACGGCGGAGAATTCGAACTGTCCGCCGAGCACTATCAGCGCGAGCGGAGTGGCTATCGAGCGGAGATCGTCGAGAGTGTCGTATAAAAAGGTGAGGTCGTCCTTTATGGTGAAGGGCGCGGGGCTGCCCCAAATGGCGACTTCGGCATAGCGCAGGCCGAGGAACACGAGCCCAACCACTATACCTATTATAAGAGGGTTCTTTACAATATTCAAAAGTATCTTTTTTACGTCGGTATGGCTCGACTGCTTTATGAGCATGCCGTTTTCATCGAGCTGAGCTTCGGGCTTGCCCACAAACACCGAGAGCGAGATCACGGCGAGGATATTGAAGATGGGAATAGTGAACGCCTGAATTATAGCGACAACGCCGTTTACCGTTTCGGCAGCGCCCACCGCATCGCCAGCGAGCGCGGCGGCAAGCGATATGCCTATGATGGCAAAGTTACTGCGATAGCAGCACTGCAATATTACGCCGCGGCGGCGGTTATCCTTTGTGGTGAGTATACAGGTTATAAGGCCGAGGCCGAAGATTACCATTACGGCGACCACCGAATATATAACCAGCCCCCAATCGACGGACGTTAAGTCCTCGATATTGTAGATGTTCAAAAACAGCATGCACGGCAGGCAGACATTGAACACCAGCTTGTTGCCTATCTTTAAAAACTCGCCCGTCAAAAACTTTATGCGCTTTAATATGTAGCCGAGCAGGATGAGCAACACGATGGGCACGATGGCGTTTATCGCCGTCATGAAAATATTAAACACTTTTGACCCTCCAAAACCCAATGTTTGTTTTACACATTTTTTATTATAAATAATTTTAGCGATATGTCAATATTTCGGGAAATATTTACAAAAAATAAGCAGTTTTAGGTAAATATTTTCACAATTTGTATATTAAACTCAAACAAATGAGCACTTACAACATGACGGAAAAAGGCACCGCCACGGCTTTTGCCTTTTAACATTGCAGATCGTTTAACAATGCAGATACTGACACACACCTTTCAAGGGCCCCTGTCAGGGCTCCGCCTATGGCGGAAGCCCGAACGAGGCATTTCTGTTTACTGTTATGATCACAAAAAGGCACCGCCACGGCTTTTGCCGTTTTACATTGCAGATCGTTTAACAATGCAGATACTGACACACCCCTTTCAAGGGCCCCTGTCAGGGCTCCGCCTATGGCGGAAGCCCGAACGAGGCATTTCTGTTTACTGTTATGATCACAAAAAGGCACCGCCACGGCTTTTGCCGTGGCGGTGCCTTTTTGGTGGAGCATAGCAGATTCGAACTGCTGACCTCTACACTGCCAGTGTAGCGCTCTACCAACTGAGCTAATACCCCATTGCCCGTATATTATAACAGAGAGCGGGCAGGTTACACAAGCAATTTTTAACCGGAATTATACTTTTTTTAAATTATTTTTTGTGTAACCATATTCTTTTATTGCAGAGGCGGCGCGGGCATTTGCCCGCGCCGCCCATAAACATAAAATCATATAAATCAGCGACATAAGCCGATTTACATAGTACTATGCGTGACATTATGCCGCATATCTTACTTATTTTCGCTGTTATACTGCTTTATCTTTGCCTTTGTTTCGGCCTTTTCGCGCTTGCGCTCGTCCTTTATGTAAGCCTTTAACTCCTTGAAGGCGATCTTCTCCCCCTTTTCGGCTATCATGGTGAGGAACTGCCTGAGGTCTGCGGCCGTTTCGGGATGCATGTAGGATACGTCGGTGCGGTTCTCAAAATATTCGAGCGCGCTGCGCTGGGTGTATTTATCCTTGAGATAGATGCGGCTTGCGGCCACTCTGTCGCATATCATTTCGCCGAAGTATTTTGCAGGCATCTTTACGGGCGCGTTTTTGCCCGTTTTGTCGATGTCGCGCCAATACTCGAAGTGGTGCTTGTTGCGTCCCTTGTGGTGCAGCCACGCCGCCGAATAGCCGAGGACCACCCTCTCCTTTACCTGCGGGCTCATGTTACCCTGATAAAATCTTGCCCCCGCGAAGAACTCCGAAGGGCTGTATTTAGAGAGGTCGTGAGTGAGTCCCTGAAGATAGAGCCCCGCCTTGAAGCAGTATTTGCACACCATCATGCGGTGGTGCGTGATCGTGAAAAAATGCCTTAAAATCTTCATGAAATACACCTCTTACCTTGCGCCGCGCGGCGGGCTGCCGCCTTTGGCGCAGTCAGATATCAAATTCCATTCCGTCGTATGCGGCGATGACGCCGTATTTTTCTTCAAGCGTTTTCAACCTTGAAGTGAGCGGGTTGCTGTTGTGCGAAAAGTGCGTTATGACGAACTTTGTGCCCTCGTCGCACACGCCGGCCGCCTTTAACGCGCGCATTACCTCGGCACAGTCCTCGATGTTCATGTGCCTGGGACGGGGCATCCCCGTGCGGTCGGCATAGGTGCAGTCGAGGGCGACGAGCGCCGCCTTTGCGCCGTTTTTCTGCAAAAATGAATATATAGCCTCATCGGGCAGGGCGGTATCGTGCATGTGCAGATAGCCGCGGCCGCCGCGCTCCACATAAAAGAGCAGCGCCTCCTCCGTTTGGCTGTGCCGCGCGGGCAGCGTTATAAGAGTGTAACCGCCTATCTCATACCTCTGCCATGCGGAAATTTTATTGATAATTACATTGGGCGCAACCGAGGGCTTCATCTCCCTACGCGTACACTCGGCAAAAACCGCCGCCACCTCGCCGTTGCCGTATATGTTGAGCGGACCGTCAAAGCCGCTCGCGTAGCGGTAGCCGCGCAGAATAAAGTCGTGCGCGTAAAAGTGATCCATGTGGGAATGGGTGACGAACACATACCTTAAACCGGCGAGGCAAAAATCATATTTCAAGGAATGGGCATACGCCTCGGGCGGGAAATCTATGGAGAGCTCGCCGTCGATGAGCACCTGGGTGCGCGTGCGCAGTTCCCTGCCGCCGATTAGGCGTATGTTTTTACAGCTCTCGCAGTTGCAGAACATGGCGGGCACTCCCTCCGCCGCTGCCGTGCCCAAAAATTTTATTTTCATAACAAATAACAGCAAAACAGGGCGAATTGTGACTCGCCCTGAATTTTTTATATCTCGTAGATGATAGTCACCGGGCCGTCGTTGAACTGCTCGATCTTCATATCTGCGCCGAACACGCCCGTCTTTACGGTGACGCCGAGGGCTTTGAGCTCCTCTGCAGTCTGCTCGTAGAGCTCGTTTGCGCGCTCCGGCCTTTCGGCGAGAGTAAAGCTCGGCCTGTTGCCGTGGGAGCAGTCGCCATACAGCGTGAACTGCGAGATGAGCAGCACCTCGCCGCCGACGTCCCTTACCGAAAGGTTCATCTTGCCGTTGGCGTCCTCGAAGATGCGCAGCGCGGCTATCTTTTTTGCCATGGCGGCAGGCAGCGCGCTATCGTCGCCCGACTTTATGCCGAGGTACACGGCAAGGCCGAAAGGTATTTCGGAAATGAGTTTACCCTCGACCGAGAGCGCCGTATGCCTTACCCTTTGAATTACCGCCTTCATGAGCCCTTAAATTACTTGCCCACGCGCGACATATATTCGCCGGTGCGCGTATCGATGCGGATAACTTCGCCCTCTTCGACGAACATAGGTACCTTTATGGTGGCGCCCGTCTCTACCTTGGCGTTCTTCATGGCGTTGGTGGCGGTGTTGCCTTTTACGCCCGGCTCGCACTCGATTATCTTGAGCTCAACGAAGTTTTCGGGCTCAACGGAGAATGCCGTGCCGGAGAGAAACTTCATGGTAACGGTGTCGTTCTCCTTGATATACTTTAAGGCCTCCTCTACCTGGCTTAAGTTGAGGGTAGTCATTTCGAAGGTATCGGGGTCCATGAAGTAATAGAACTCGCCGTCGGTGTAGGAATAGGTCATTTTGCGCGTTTCGACCTGAGCAGTCTCGAGCTTGGCCGTGGGGTTGAAAGTCACGTCGGAAAGAACCTGGCCGGTAACCACGTTTTTAAGCGTAGCCCTTACGAAGGCCGCGCCCTTGCCGGGCTTAACGTGCTGGAACTCGGTAACGGTGTAAACGCCCTTGCCGTTGTATTCGAAGGTTGAACCTTTGCGTATATCGCCTGCCAACATAGATGCCATAATATATCTCCAATTTATAAATTATTTTTTCTTGATTTTAAGCTGCCGCGCCGAGCGCGCAGGCAAATTAAAGTATGATGAGCTGCTTGTTTGAATCGGTGAGACTTACCACCTTGCCGTCCTTTAAGGTAACGCTGTCCTCTATGCGTATGCCGAAGTCGCCTTCAAAGTATACGCCCGGCTCATCGGAAAACACCATGCCGTCTTTGAGCACATTGTTTTTGCCGGGTGCAAGCCAGGGGAACTCGTGAATGTTTATGCCTATGCCGTGGCCGAGAGAGTGGGTAAAGTATTTATCGAGTCCCGCCTCTTTGAGCACGTTGCGCGCAACGGCGTCGGCCTCGCTGCCCGTCATGCCGGAAGTAACTTCGCGCTTTACTGCCATGTGTGCCTCAAGCACCTTTTCATATGCCTTTTTGAACTCCTCGTGCTTTTTGTCGTCGCCGAAGAGGAAGGTGCGCGTGCAGTCGGAGCAATAGCCGCCGAACTTGCAGCCGAAGTCGACAAGTATTATGTCGCCGAACCTGAGCTTGCGCGAACCGGTCTCGTGATGGGGAACGGATGACCCCTCGCCGAACGCCATTATCGTGTCGAACGAGGTGCCGCTTGCGCCGAACTTGCGCATGCGATATTCAAGTTCCGCCGCAGCGTCGTTTTCGGTCATGCCCTCTTTGAAAGCCGAGAGCATATCCTCGAAAGCACGGTCGGTTATCTCGCAGGCGCGCTTTATGGCCTCTATCTCACACTCCTCCTTTACGCCCATTGCCTCGGTGAATGCGGGGGTGCAGTCAACTATCTCTCCCGCCCTGCCCTTTAAATCGAGGTATTCCACCGCAGTAATTTTGGAGAGCGCAACGGCAAGCTTTTGCGTGCCGTCGGCAAGCGTGGAATAGCCGCCCTGGGGGCGCTCTTTTACGGCGATACCGCTGCCATTGAGGGCGGCGTTTGCCGCCTCGAGATAGCGCGCGTCGGTGTAGAACGCGGTGCCGTTGCCGTCGACGACCACCATGCCGTCAGAGCTTTCAAACCCGGTGAGATAAAACCTGAGATCGGGAGCCGTTACTATGAGCTTATCGGCGCCCGCTGCTTTAAAAATTTTTTCAGAACGCTCTGATATCATATGTTATTTGCCTTCTTTTGCGCATTTAATGCGCACAGTTGCGCCATTTTTGCCGCCTTTTGCAGCAGCGGCGCGTTTACTGATATTATTTTACCAAAATTAGTATGATATGTCAAACCTTATTATAAATATCTTTCATCGTGCGGGCGTCTTCGGCCTGGGTGCCGTCGGACTCGCTGACTATATAGGGCTCAAGCCTGAGCTCCTTTAAGGCGACGGCCAGCGGCTCGAACTCGGGGCCGTATACCTCGTCGGCAAAAGTGAGGTGCTTTATCTCGCCTTTGCCGCCGTACATTATCTTTGAAAAATGCACGTGGAAGTTTTTTACCCTGTCGTAGCCGAGCTCGGATATCATATATTCGAGGCGCGACTTATAGTCGTCCACCGTCTTCAGGCTGCCCTGCTCGCGCGAGTTGAGGTGACCGAAGTCAACGCAGGGGGTGTATACGCGGTCTATCTTGCAAAGCCTTACTATCTCTTCGAGCGTGCCTATCTGGGCGAGCTTGCCCATCACTTCGGGGCAGAACATCAGGTCTTCATAGCCGTTCAGATAGATGTAGTCGCGCAGCACCTTCATGCGGTCCTCGGTGCGCGCCATCGCCTCCTCCCTCGTGGCCTTGCCCTGCGCGGCGGGGTGAAATACCAGCCTTGTGCCGCCGAACAGCTTTAAAAATTTTGCGCTGTCGAGCACGTAGCCGTAGGACTTCTGCGCCGCCTCGTCGGAGAGATTTGCAAAGTTTATGAAGTAGGGTGCGTGCACGGAAATTTCGATATTTTCGGAGGCGAAGGCCTCGCCTATGGAAATTGCCTTGCCCTCCGACATGTTCACGCCCCTGCCGAAGGAATACTCGAAGCAGTCGAGGCCGAAGTCCTTTACATACCTGGCCGCCTGCTCGGTATGTTTATAGCCCATGTCGTAAAAACTCTGGCTGTTGCCGCTGGGGCCGAACTTAATCATTGTTTTGGGTATTCTCCTCTGCGGATCCGTCTGCGGGCACCGCACCGTCTTCGGTCTCTTCTTCCGCCGCGTCATCTTCCTCGGGCTCGTCCTCGAATATCATTTCGGGCTCGTCGCCTTCGGCTTCGTCGTCTGCGTGTTCGCCGCCGAATACCTCCTCCACGAGCGAAACTATCTTCTGCTCCTCCGTGGGTTCCTCGGCGGGCTCCGCTATCCCCTCGGGATCGCACACGTCGTCCTCTTCCGCAGAAACGGGCTGTGACGTCTCCTCCGCCGCAGGTTCAGCGGCAGGCTCATCCGCTTGTTCGGTTGCGGGTTCCTCTGCGGGAATTTCTGCTGCCGCGGGCTCTGCGGGGGCCTCCTCCGCTGCGGGTTGACTTGCAGCGGGCTCCTCCGAGGGCTCGTCCTGCGAAAGGTTATCGGGCGCGCCCACCATATCTTTATCGCGCATTATCTGCGCGGAGAGTTCTTCGGCGGAGTTGAATTTAACTATGCCGCGTATGTAATTCAAGAACTTTACCTTTATGGTCTTGCCGTAAAGATCTTCAGAAAGGCCCTCGAAAAATACTTCGAGCACGACGGCGTCCTCGCCGAACGTGGGACGGGGGCCGCAGTTTGCAACGCCCTTATATACCGTGCCGTCGATCTCGGCCTCTACGCCGTAGACGCCGGGCTTTACCTGCACCTTATCTGAGGGATACACGATGTTGGCCGTGGGGAAGCCGAGCGTCCTGCCCCTGCCGTGCCCCTTGTTTACCTCGCCGCAAACGAAGTATTCGCGCCCCAAGAGCGCGTTGGCCTTTTGTATCATGCCACTCTCTATATACTGCTTGATGAGCGTGGTGGATACCTTTTCGCCGTCGACGGCGACGTCTTTTACCGACATATACCACACGCCGTTTTCCTCGTCCTCGGCGTAGTTTTTGAGTGTGGACGACTTGCCCTTTGCCCCTGCGCCGAAGCGGAAATCTTTGCCGCTCATATAGGCCTTTACATTGATGTGCTCTTCGAGGTTGCTCAAAAACTCGGCGGCCGTAGTCTTTTTAAAATCTTCGGTATAGTCGATTTTGAGCACAAACTTTGTTTTGTACTGCTCCAAGAGAGCGAGGCGCTCTTCGAAAGTAAATATCTGCCTGCCGCCCTTACCTTCGGCAAACATCATTACGCCCATATCGAGGCCGTTTATCTTGGCCTGCAATTTTGCCTTTTTCAAGAGCTCGGCGTGGCCGATATGTATCGCGTCGAAGCAGCCGAGCACTATGAGGGCGGGAAAATTATATTCGTCCCTGTTGTAATTTACGATCTCTAACATAGCTTTAACCTCGATTTTAAAGTTTTGCCGTCGGATATGCCCACTCCGTAAAAGCAGCCTTCGGCAAGGAATACTGAGTATTCGCCAGCGGGAAGCGCCGTTTCGACGGAAAGGCCGTTTAAATACTTCCTCTCGTCGCTTGCCGAGAGCACCGCCTTGGGATAGGGCAGCACGCTGTATGTGGGTATCAGATAGTTATATATATTATCGCAGGTGAGCGCCTGCGTTTCGATCGAATTTTCAATTTTAAAGCCGCCGCTCTCCGTGCGGCAGAGCGCGCTCATGGCGGCATACGTGGAGAGAGCTGCAGCAAGATCGCGGGCTAGCGAGCGTATGTATGTGCCGCCGCCGCACTCTATCTCAAAACGGAAAGTCTTTTCACCCGACTTTCCGAGCAGCCTGAACTCGCCGATGCTCACCTTTTTGGGCGGGAGAGAAAATTCCCTGCCCTGCCTTGCGAGCATGTAGCCGCGCACGCCGTTTACGTTTTTTGCGCTGTAGTTGGGCGGCACCTGCATTATCTCGCCGCAGAACTGCGGGAGGGCGGCTGATATCTCCTCTTCGCCCGGTATTTTATCGCACTCGGCGGTCACCGTGCCCGTAGTGTCGAGCGTATCGGTGGCGATGCCGAAGGTAAATTCCGCAATATAGCGCTTGCGCTTGGTTAAAAAATAGTCGAAAAGTCGGGTGGCGTTGCCCACCGCTATCGGCAGCACGCCGCTTGCCATGGGATCTAATGTGCCGAGGTGCCCGCAGGGCACGCCCGTGAGCCGCTTTATTACGGCGACTTCCCTTGCGGAGGACGCGCCGCTTGCCTTGTTTACGTTTATAAAGCCCGTTACGGGGAAAGCCGTGCCGCTCATAGATGCTGATACACCGCGTAGGTGAGGCGCTCTATCACCTCTTCATACTCGCCGAACAGCATGCAGCCGCTGGCGAGCACGTGCCCGCCGCCGCCGAACACGGAGGCAACGGCGTTTACGTCTGCGCGCTTGCTGCGGAGCGACGCCTTATACTGCCCCTTCTTCATCTCCATGAGGGCGATGGCCACCTCCACACCGTCGATCGACAGTGGGAAATCTACAAAGCCCTCGGTCATGCTGCGGACGGCGCCCGTCTCTTCGAGGGCGGCCTGCGTTACGAGGATGAAAACCAGCTTGTCGTCGAGGGCAAAGCGCATGTTTGAGAGCGCCTTTGAAAAGAGCAGGGCGCGCGCCTTTTTCTGGCGGGAGAACATCTCATAATTTATTCTGTTCACGTCGGCGCCCGCGGCGCGGAGGGCCGCCGCCACGTTAAAGGTATGCTCGGTCACGTCGCTGTGGGTGAACGTGCCGCTGTCGGTTATTAGCCCCAGCATGAGCGCGTTGGCTATGGGGGCGGTTATGGCAAAACCTGCCGCCGAGAGAATTTCGGGCATTATTTCGCAGGTGGCCGAACACACGCGCACGCAGTTGTATTTTGCAAACCCCTTGTTGGAAACGTGGTGGTCTATGCACACCGTGTCGCCGCGGAAGCGTGCAAAATCGTGCGCAAACACGCCCATGCGGGCGCAGTCGGCACAGTCGACGGCCACGAACAGGTCGTAGTCGCCCGCGGGGACCGAAGTTTTTACCTCCGACATCTCCTCTATGAAAAAGAACTTTTCGGGAGGGGCGTCCTCGCACACAAATTCGGCCGTCTTGCCCACGGCGCGCATCGCAAGGCAGAGCGAAAGCCCGCTCCCCAGTGCGTCGCCGTCGGGGCGGGCATGACAGAATATTACCGCTCTCTGCGCCGTTTTCAGGCGGGCGGCCACGGCCGCCGCCGGATTTTCAGTCGTCATTTTCTGGTTTATCGTCCTCGGGTTTTACGTCCAATTTGTTGATTATTTCGTCGATATGCGCGCCGTACTCCATGCTGCCGTCCAAAATGAATGTGAGCGCGGGCACGGTGCGTATGCGGAGCATTCCGGCAAGCTCGTGGCGGATAAAGCCGGCGTTCTCTTTTATGGTGTTGAATGAGCTTATCTTGCGCTCCTCGGAGGTGTCGTAGATGCTCACGTATATCTTTGCCGTCTTTAAGTCGGGCGCGACGTCTGCGCCCGTGACGCTTATTATTGCCGAAAGGCCGGGCGCCCTGTCGCGCAATTTGCGGGATATTATCTCGTAGATCGCCTTCTGAAATTCGCTTGCCAGCCTTTCGCCCCTTAAACCTTTCATATAAACTCCGTTGATATCATTTATATTGCAGCCGCAGTTTTGCCCACGTGGGCGCTGCCGCTATTATTACTTTGCGGGAACTTCCTGGATGATGTAGCACTCGATGATGTCGCCTATCCTTATATCCTTGAAGCCCTCTATCGAGCAGCCGCACTCAAAGCCGTAGCTTACTTCCTTTACGTCGTCTTTAAAGCGCTTGAGCTGCTGCACGTTGCCCTCCACCACAAGCACGTTGTCGCGGTAGATGCGCAGCTTGCCGCCGCGGACTATCTTGCCGTCGGTGACGTAGCAGCCGGCTACATTGCCCACGCCCGTGATCTTGAATACCTGGCGCACTTCGCACTTGCCCATGTATATCTCCTGATACTTGGGAGCTATCATGCCCTTGAGCGCGCCCTCGACGTCGTCGAGGAGGTCGTATATTATGCGGTATGTGCGCACATCCACCTTGCTGCGCTCGGCGAGCGCCTTGGCCTTGGCGTCGGGACGCACGTTGAACGCAAGTATTATGGCGTTGGAGGAATCGGCGAGCATGACGTCGGTCTCGGTGACCGCGCCCGCGCCGCTGTGTATTACCTTAACCTGCACTTCGTCGTTGGAGAGCTTTACGACGGCCTGCTTTACCGCCTCAACCGAGCCCTGAACGTCGCCCTTTATTATGAGGTTGAGCGTCTTCATGTTGCCTTCGGCTATCTTGCCGAACACGTCGTCGAGGGTGATCTTGGAGGTCTGCTGTATGCGCGACTCGCTCTCCTTCCTCTTCCTCTCCTCGATGACCTGCTTCATGAGCTCCTGCGATACGGCGTAGATGGCGTCGCCCGCGTTGGGCACGTCTTCGAAGCCGAGGACGGATACCGCCGTGGAGGGACCCGCAGATTTTACCTGCCTGCCCTTGTCGTCTATCATGGCGCGCACGCGGCCGGTGACCATGCCGGAGATTATGTTGTCGCCGGTGTGCAGGGTGCCGTTCTGAATGAGCACGCTCGCCATGGGGCCCATGCCCTTATCGAGTTTGGCCTCTATTACGGTGCCGCGCGCCTCCCTTTCGGGATTGGCGAGCAGATCCCTCATCTCGGCGAGGGTGAGTATGTTTTCGAGCAGCGCGTCGATGCCCTCGCCCGTCTTTGCGGAGACGGGGCATACGATGGTGTCGCCGCCCCACGCCTCGGGAAGAAGGCCGTAGTTGGTGAGGTCCTGCATCACCTTGTTGAGGTCGGCGCCCGGTTTATCCATCTTGTTTACGGCGACGATGATGGGAACTTCCGCCGCCTTTGCGTGGTTTATGGCCTCTACCGTCTGGGGCATTATGCCGTCGTCGGCGGCCACGACGAGAACTACGATATCCGTCACCTGGGCGCCGCGCGCACGCATTGCCGTGAACGCCTCGTGGCCGGGGGTATCGAGGAAGGTTATCTTTTTATCGCCCACCGAAACGGAGTAGGCGCCTATGTGCTGGGTTATGCCGCCCGCCTCGCCCTCGGTGACTTTGGTCTTTCTTATATAGTCAAGCAGGGAGGTCTTGCCGTGGTCGACGTGGCCCATTACGGTTACGACGGGCGCGCGGGGAACGAGGCTTTCGATCTCCTCAACCGTGTCGGCCTGCTTTTCGATGAGCTTTTCCTCCGCAGTCTTTTCGGGCTTGTATTCGAGCTCTATGCCGAGATCGGCGGCTATCATGAACGCCGTCTCATAGTCGATAGAGCCGTTTACCGTGGTGACTATGCCGTCTTTGAAGAGGCGCTTGGTTATCTCTACCGCGGTGACGCCCAATTTTTCGGAGAGCACCTTGATGGGAATATTGTCGGTAGTTACGACGGCGTGGTCGATCTTCACCGACTGGACTGCCTGTTTTACCGCCTTTTTGGTGCGTACCTTGCGGTAAACGTCCCTGTCCTCGTCGAAGTCCTCTACGCTGGCGCCCTGCTGGCGCTGAAGGGAGCGCTTGTTTAAAGGCCTCTTCTCCTTTTCGACGTATGTTCTGTCGCCCCCCTTCTTTTTATCGGGGCCGAAATTTTTATTGGGCTTTGCGGCAGCTGCCGGTGCAGCCGGCCTTGCTCCGCCTGCGGGGCGGGGTGCAAAGGATGCGCGGCCTGCGCCCTGAGCGCCTTGAGGGCGGGGCGAACCCTGACGGGGGCCCTGGCCGGGACGGGGCGGGCGCTGATCTCTGTTTACGAACGTTCTGTTGTCGTTCTGTCTCGGTCTGCCGGAGGTCTGCGCCCCGCCGTTTGTGCGGGGCTGAGGAGAACGGGGAGCGTTATCCTGCCTGCGGGCGGGCTGGCCTGCGGGCTGCTGAGGCGCCTTTGCCGCGGGCGAGGCCGAAGCTGCGGGTGCAGCGGGCCTTTCGGCAGGCTTCTGTTCGGGCGCGGGAGCCTTTTCGGGCGCCTGCTCAGCGACGGCCTGCTTTTGGGGGGCAGCCTTTTCCGAAGGAGCTTTTTCGGCGGGCTTTTCGGCTGCAGGCTCTTTTGCGGGAGCGGGCGCGGGAGCTTTTTCGGGCTCCGCTTTAGCCGCCGGCTTTTCTTCGGGTGCGGGAACTTCCGCAGCCTGAGCGGCCTTTGCCGCCTCCTTTTCGGCCTTATCCCTTTCGGCCTGCTCCAAAGCTATGCGCTCTTCCTCCTGCTTTTTAGCGGCCTGAATGGCGCTCTCCATATCGGACAGCTTTTTAAGGATCTCCGACATCTTCTTTTCGGACGCGTTGACCTTTTTACCCAGCTCTGACAGAGTGCCGCCGGATACCAGCTTTCCTATATTTTCAGCGTTCTCGTATTTGTTTGCCATATATCAGTTTATGCCTCCAGCATATAGTTCATAATTTTCGTCTGCGGCGGCTAAAATAGCCTTTGCAAGCTGAAGATCGGTCACCGCTGCGATCTTGCAGCCGGGCTTATGCACGGCGTTTTCCAGCCCGCAGTTGCATACCATGAGCGGGCAAGAGTGCCTGCGCGCAAATTTTTGCGCAAGTTTGAATGTGTTTTGCGACGCCGTGGAACATACCATTATGAGGTACGCGCCCTTTTTGAGGTATTCGACGGCGCCCGAACCGAGCGCTATCTTGCGGGCGCGCAGGCAGAAATTTATGTATGTTTCCGCCTTAGCTCTCTTTTCCAAAATACTCCTCCTCTATGCGCGTATACACCTCTTCGGGTACCTCGCAGGAGAAGACCTTGTTGATGAGCCGCTGTTTTTTTAATTTTTTAACGCAGTCGGGGTTGTTGCAGATGTATGCTCCCCTGCCTGCAGCCTTAGACGTGAAGTCGATGAATATTTCGCCCTGCGCGTTCTTTACTATGCGCAGCATGTCGCGCTTGTCTTTGAGCTCGCGGCAGGCTATGCACATGCGAAGGGGCAGTTTTTTAGTCTTTGGCATCTTCCTCTGCGGGCTCTTCGCCTTCGCCCTCCTCGGCGGGGGCAAGCCCCAGCTTTTCGGCCGCGCTGCGGCTCTTTACGTCTATCTTCCAGCCGGTGAGCCTTACGGCGAGGCGGGCGTTCTGGCCGTCCTTGCCTATCGCAAGCGAAAGCTTATCGTCGGGAACGACGGCCATGGCCGTCTTTTCGCCGTCGAGCTGAGTTACCGAGAGCACCTTTGCGGGCGAGAGAGCCTTG
This sequence comes from uncultured Clostridia bacterium, assembly GCA_944330115.1. Classification (GTDB taxonomy): domain Bacteria; phylum Bacillota; class Clostridia; order Christensenellales; family Borkfalkiaceae; genus Coproplasma. The sequence continues at coordinate 198,157 of CALVIN010000001.1, read as the reverse complement.
GCTATGAACTCGAGGGGATCCTCGCTCCAGGGAACTATGTCTATCTTTTCGCCGCCGAGCTCGGCAACTACCGCGTTCACCCTGGCGCCCTTGTTGCCCACGCACGCGCCTATCGCGTCGACGCGGGGATCTTCGGAATATATCGCCATCTTGGTGCGGGAGCCGGCCTCGCGGCTGATCTCCTTTATCACCACGGTGCCCTGCTTGATTTCGGGTACCTCCTCCTCGAAGAGCTTTCTTACCAGCCCGGGAGAGGAGCGGCTTACGAGCACCTGCGCGCCGTTGTATCCGCTCTTTACCTTTTTGACGAACACCTTTATTTTGTCGTTTACGTTGTAAACCTCGCCGGGAACCTGGTCGGAGGGCAGAAGCACGCCCTCTATCTGGCCCTTGCCAAGGTCGATATACACGTTTTTGAGGTCCTTTTTGCGTATCACGCCCACGAGGAGCTCGCCCTCTTTATCGGCAAACTCGCTCATGGCGGCGTCGCGCTCGGTCTCGTGTATCTTCTGAAGTATTACCTGCTTTGCAGTCTGCGCCGCGATGCGCGAAAAATCTTTGGGCACGAACTTTTCAGTGAGTTTGTCGCCCACCTTAACACTCTTTTTTATCGCGCGGGCGTCTTCCAAAGAAATTTCCTTTTCGCGGTCGACAACTTCGTCAACGACCGTTTTTACCGTGTAAAAATCGAGCGTGCCCTTATCGGGGTTGAGCTTGATCTCCACCGCGCCGACTGTGCCGGCATACTGCTTTTTGCACGCCGAGATGAGGGCGTTTTCGAGAGCCTCGAGAAAAACCTCCTTGGGAATACCCTTTTCTTTTTCCAAGTCATCGAGCGCCAAGAAAAAATCTTTGTTAGTCATTTTAAAATCTCCTGTTTTGATTGAAAGCCGCATCCTTCTGCGGAGAACTGTGTTTTGTGTTGTATGCAAGCCGCGGCAGACTGTGCCGCGCGGCAGTCATTCGAATTTTATCGCCTTGTTTATTTTGGCTATTTTTGTTTTATTTATCTTCTCTTCCTTTCCGCCGATATCGAGCGTCACCGAGTGCTCGTCGAAGGCGGTAAGAACGCCCTCCAAAAACTTTTTGCCCTTTAATGGAGCGTACAGCTTTACCTCCACTTCCTTGCCGAGGTTGCGCTCGAAGTCGCGGGGCGTTTTGAAGGGCCTGTCGAGCCCCGGGCTGGATACGTTTAAGGTGTAGGGCGCACCGAAGCTGGGATCGAGCTCGTCGATGGGGTCCATTATGGCGTTGTGGAACTTCTCGCACGTGTCGAGATCGACGCCCGCCTCCGTTTCGATGAACACGGTGAGAGCGTCGCTCTTTGTTTCAACGTCGACGACCTCTATACCCATGGGTCCGGCTATGTTTGAAAGGAACTGCTTTATTTCCTCTGTAGGTTTAAAGTTCATAAATGAAAATGCACCTGCTGTTTTTGCCCTGCTCCCGCCGCGGCATACCGATATTGCAGGCAGCGCCACGAAGGGTACGGCAAAAAGGATTTCTATAAAATGGTCTTTATACGAAGATTGAGTGCCCTGCGCAGGCACTCAATCTAACTTAGATATAAGCTTAGATACATTATAACACCAACAAAATAATTTTGCAACCTTTATGAGCGTTAAGGCAGAGATTTTTTTATTTTTATGAGCTCTATGAATATCTTTGCCGTGGCGAGAGCGTCGTCCTCCGCCCTGTGATGGTTGAACGTTATGCCGAAATGGTCGGCTATGGTGTTGAGTTTGTTGTTTGAAAGGTGCAGAAGCTGCTGCGAGAGTATGAGCGTATCGAGCACTTTATAGTCTATGCAGAAGCCGAGCTCGGTGCAGTAGAAATTGATGAACTTGTAGTCGAAGCTAATGGCGTTGTGTCCGACGAGGGCGCTGCCGTCGCAGAACTTTACGAAGTCGGGCAATACGTCCTTATAGCTGGGCGCAGCCTTTACCATGGCGTCGGTTATGCCGGTGAGCTCGGTTATGCGTTGCTCGAGCGGCACGGTGCGCTCGGGATTTACGAAGGTGGAGAACTTCTCCTTGATTTCGCCGTCTATCACCTTGTATGCGCCTATCTCTATTATGCCGTCCATCTCCCCCGCGACGGGCATGGTCGTAAGGCCGGTCGTCTCCAAGTCGAACACGACGAACGAGGTGTTTTTGAAGCACTCGGGAAGGGATGTATCTGTGAAGAAGTCGGTCTGAGTATAGTCGGTGAAGGGCTCGGGCTTTATTGTGTGGTAGGCCTTGGGCACGGGGCGCGACATGCGGCGCTCGGGCACGAAGTCCTTGGGCGGAGTGCCGTAGTTTATGGCCGTGGCCGTGTAGCGCAGACCGTAGCCGCGCATTTCGCTGCGGCAGTTGCAAACTATGCTCTCCTCCGGCTTTAAAGCCCTTATCTTCTCCTCGCTCTTTTTGCGTGTAAATGAGGTTATCTGCAGGGTTCCCGTGCCGTCGGTCATTGTTATGTTGAAGTAGGGGCGCTCCTCGCCGTTTGCGCGTGTGTAGGAGCGCTCGGTTATATCGAGTATCTTGCCGCACACCACAGCTTTTTCGCTCACAAAGTTGAAGTCGGCCATATACAGCGCGCGCTTGGGCGCGTCGGCGCTCTCTATCGGCACAAAGTTTTCAACGGGGAAGGTGCGCGCGGGGGCCTCGAACTTCTCCTCCTCCGCCTCGCGCTCTATTACTATTTTATCGGCATTCAGCCTGTTGTCCGCAACAAAGCCGCGGAAGTTGCCGCAATAGCACTTTTTGAGCTCCGCCTCTATCGTATGCACGACGGCATCTCCCCTCTCCTTGCCGCCGAATATGGCCACGGTGAAGCTGAACCCGTCGTCTTCCTTGCTGACGGTTATGTCGTCCTCGGGGGTGAGTACCGCGGCGAGGGCGGGGAACTTTTCGGCAATTACCGAAACGATGCGCCTCTTTACCATGTCGCAGTCGGGCGTGAGTTTTGAGATGGCGAGCTCGAGCGAGAACACTTCGGGCACGTACTTGCGCACCGCGGCATAGGCGCTGTTATAGTCGTCGTCGGTGTAGGGCGTATCGGTTATCAGCCGCACGGTGACGGCAAAGTTGGACCACTCCAGCTCCACCGAGCCCATTATTGCATTTTTAAGCCCGCTTGCGGCGCGGACTTCGCGCAGTATGTCTTCAGTCATACAAGAGGTCTTCTATCTCCTTTAAAAACTCCCGCCGTGCGTCCTGCGCGGGTATGCGGCGGACGACCTGCCCCTTTTTGAAAATTACGCAGTATTCGCGGGAGCCCGCTATTCCTATATCTGCCTCCGCCGCCTCGCCGGGGCCGTTTACCACGCACCCCATCACGGCTATTTTGAGCGGCTTTTGGCAGTCCTTTACTTTATCCGAAATTTCCTCGGCCAGGCCCGCCGAGTCCCACATGCACCTGCCGCAGGTGGGGCAGGAGATGACGTTTACAAAGTTATTATCGAGGCCCACGGCCTGCAATATCTTTTTGGCGGCGTGTATCTCGCGCACGGGATCGCCCGTTATGGATACGCGCATAGTGTCGCCTATGCCCTCCAAAAGGAGGGCGCCGAGCGCCGCAGACGACTTTATAAGGGCGCTCTCGTAAGTGCCCGCCTCGGTCACGCCGATGTGCAGGGGGTAATCAGTCTTTGAAGCGAGCAGCTTATACGCCCCGAAGGTGAGCGGCACGGAAGAGGCCTTTACAGATATCACTATATCGGAAACGCCGTACTTTTCGAGCATGGCCACGCTGTGCAGGGCGCTTTCGACGAGGGCGCGCTCGCTTACGCCGTATTTATTTAAAAACTCCTTCTCGAGGCTGCCCGTGTTTGAGCCTACGCGCACGGCTATGCCGTGCGACTTTATGCAGCCTGAAACGAGCTTTACCTTGTCTTCCCCGCCGATATTGCCGGGGTTGATGCGCACCTTGTCGCACCCCGCCTCTATCGCGGCGACGGCAAGTTTTGCCGAAAAGTGTATGTCGGCGACTATCGGCATGCGCGTGAGCACCTTTAATTTTGTTATGGCGGCGGCGTCCTCTTCGTCGAGCACGGAGACGCGCACTATGTCGCACCCCGCCTTTTCGAGTGCCGCCATCTGGGCGGCCACTTCATCGATGTGCGAAGTTTTCAGCGTGCACATCGACTGTATTTTTACGCGCTCGCCTCCGCCGACGGGCACGCCGCCTATATTCACCTTTTTAGTCATATAAACACCCGTTAAAAACCGCCGCGGTGTGCCGCGGCGGCAGTATAAACATAACAGAGGCCGCCTTAAAGATGCGCGGCGCAATGCCGTGCAGGCGGAAAATTACTTTCCCTCTCCCTTCTTGTTCTCCATGAGCGACTGGAGCTCTGCCATAAAGCTGGAGATATCGTTGAAGGAGCGGTATACGCAGGCATAGCGCACATACGCCACCTCGTCTATCTTTTTGAGCTCGCTCATCACCATTTCGCCTATCGCCTTGGAGGAGACCTCCTGCTCCATGGAGTTGTATATTTGCTTGGATACGTTTTCGACGAGCTCGTCTATCTTGGCCATGGGCACGGGGCGCTTTTCGCACGCCTTGATCACGCCGTTTTTGATCTTCTGTGCGTCGAACGCCTGGCGGTTGCCGCTGGCCTTTATTACGAGCACGGGAGTATCTTCGATAGTTTCGTAGGTGGTGAAGCGGCGGCCGCAGGCGAGGCACTCCCTTCTCCTCCTTATCGTCCTGCCCTCGTCGGCCGAACGGCTGTCGATAACCTTGCTGTCTTCACAGCCGCAGTACATACATTTCATACAAACCCTCCTTGTTGGAACGGCGCGGCATTTAATGCCGTAATTTTAGCTGTTATGCAATGATTATACCACAAAATATTGTGGTTGTAAAGGGCAGGGCGCGCAATTTTATCATTTTAAATGCGCAAAAGACCGGCCAACCCTGCGGGCTTGAAAATATTACAGGGCGGGCGGCGCAGACAATGCGCCGCCCGCCCTGCAGCGCGCCAAAGCGCGCTGCATACATATATAAAATATGTTTATAGCCCGTCATATGCCTGCCGCCACAATAAACAGCTGACGCGCAGCCGATATGCCGCAAATTTTTGCAGTTACAGCGTTATTACCACTTCTTCGCCGTCGGCGGAGAGCACCTCTACTATTTTAAGGTGCCCCCACTGCTTTTTTGCGTCTTTGAGCCCCTTTATAAGCTTTTTTGCGTCCTCTTTGTCGGCTGCGTCGTCTGAAGAGCTCCCGTCATCCTCCTCTGCCTCTGCTGCCTTCACCTCTTCATCGGCGTAATTTTCCGCCGGGTCTGCCGCGGCGTCTTTGAGCTGCTCCTTGCCGATATTGAGGGCGCCCTTTTTTATGAACATGAGCGCGAGCGACAGCGGCACGGGAATATTGATAACCTTGCCTTCGGACGTCTTTATATGTATCCTCATTCCACCCAGATCTCCACAATGTCGCCATCGGCCGATTTGACTTCCATCAGTTTTCCCACGGCGCCGCTCTTTACGAGAGTCACTATCTGCGCGAAGTCGATATTTTTAAGCGCGTCGCCTCCGACGTTTATGTTTGAACTTTTTAAGAATACCTCGGCAAGCTGCAGGGGAAGATTCAGCTTTACTATGTCGCCGTCGGACGAAAGTACTTTTATTTTTAAAAGCATCTTTGAGAGATCGACGAATTCCTCGGGCACGACCTGGGGAGTTTCGCGCTCGACGCCCATCAGCTCGTCGCAGGTGACGTTGAAGAGCTTTGCGAGCACGGGAAAGAGAGAGATGTCGGGCGCGGAGATGTCGTTCTCCCACTTAGAGACGGCCTGAGGGGTGACCGAGCACCTTTCGGCGAGTTCCTCCTGAGTAAGTTTTGCCCTCTTGCGATAGTATGCTATGCGCTGACCTAAAGTTGTCATAATAAGCCGCCTCCTTTTTTCATAAATGTATTTGCGCACTGGCGCAGGTGAGCTTCGTTGAGCATGCGCTCGACCTGTTTGCTCTGGTATTGCGATATAGCCTCTTCAGCCGGTATGCCGCCGTCGGCACCGTCATAGGGGAACGGCTCGGCGGGGAAATTTTTGCGTTTCATGTTCGCCTCCGTATATGTTTTGCGTTATATTTTAAATATTGTAAACGTTGCAGGCACGACGTCTTTTGCGCTGCTTTTGTTTACGCTTAAAATATAACCCGCCGCGGGGAAAATTACAACATACCAAAGGTTGAAATGGCAAAACCGCAGGTTGAGTTTTTTACAACCTGCGGTTGAATAACCATATTTTGCGGCATTTTGGCGATATTTTGCCCGTTTTTGCCGCATTGAGCTATTTATTTGAAGTACTTTACGCCGCTTTCGAATATCTTCATATCGAAGTTGCCGGGGCAGTTTTTATACAGGTTTTCGCCCGTGCGCTCGGAGTGACCCATCTTGCCGAATACCCTGCCGTCGGGCGAGGTTATGCCCTCTATCGCCCACATGCTGCCGTTGGGGTTGAAGGGGCTGACCATGGTGGGCCTGCCGTTTGCGTCACAGTACTGCGTGGCGATCTGCCCGTTTGCGCGCATCTTTTCAAGCTCGGCAAGGGGCGCGATGAGCTTGCCCTCGCCGTGAGATACGGGCACGGTGTAAACTTCGCCCACCTTGCATGCCGCCAGCCAGGGGCTCTTTACTGAGGCCACCCTTATATCCACGAGGGTGGATACGTGGCGCGAGATGTTGTTGTAGGTGAGCGTGGGCGAGGACGCCGTGAGGGGGCTCACCCTGCCGTAGGGCACGAGGCCGAGTTTGATGAGCGCCTGGAAGCCGTTGCATATGCCGAGAATGAGGCCGTCGCGGTGCTCGAGAAGGTCGGCTATGCGCTCTGACACGGCGGGGTTTTTGAAGGTCGTTGCGATGAACTTGCCCGAACCGTCGGGTTCGTCGCCGCCCGAGAAGCCGCCGGGGAAGGCTATTATGTTGGCGCGGTCTATCGCCCTGATTATCGCCTGAACGCTCTCCTCTATGTCCTGGGGGGTGCGGTTGCGTATTACGAGTATTTCGGTATCGGCGCCCGCCAGCCTGAACTTGCGCTCGGTATCGAGCTCGCAGTTGGTGCCGGGGAAGGCGGGGATGAATACGCGCGGCTTTGCCGCCTTTATGGCTATGCCCGAATATCTGCCCTCGCCCGCATAGTCGCAATTTGGAATATCACCCTCGGCGGGAGCCGTTGCGGGGAACACGCCGTTGAGCTTTGAGGTGTATGCCGAGAGGGCGCTTTCATAGCTTACGCTCTCGCCGCCGCATACAAATGCGTCGTTTGCCGTGCTGCCGATATACACTCCCTCTACGCCGAGAGAGGAGATATCGTCGGCGCACACTATTATGTCGCCGTAGCGCTCGGTGAAGAGCTCGCTTTCGGGAAGGGCAAATTCAAAGCCGAGGCCGTTGCCGAAGCAGCACTTTGCGACAGCCGAAGCTATGCCGCCCTGCTCTATTACGGTGGCGTGCTTTATGACGCCCGAAGCTATGCCCGCGTGGACGGCGGCATACAGCTTTTTGAGATATTCAAAGTCGGGCACGAAATTTGCGTCCTTCTTCATGGGGAGCAGCCACAGCTTTTCGCCCGCGCGCTCGGGAACGTTGGTTATGAGCGCGGAGGCCTTGGCGGGAGCTATCGCAAAGGAGATGAGCGTGGGAGGCACGTCGATATCTTCGAAGCTGCCGCTCATCGAGTCCTTGCCGCCTATTGCCGCGAGGCCGAGATTTATCTGCGCATACAGCGCGCCGAGCAGCGCCGAAAGGGGCACGCCCCAGCGCTTTTTATCCTCCCTCAGACGCATGAAAAATTCCTGCAGCGTGAGGCGGATATCCTCCATCTTTGCGCCCGCCGCCACTACCTTTGCAACGGAGGTGACTATTGAGTATATGGCGCCCGTGAACGGCGACGACGACATGAGGTTGGGGTTGTAGCCGTATGCCGACACGGTGCAGTCGTCCGTTTCGCCGCCCACTACCTTTGCCGCCATTGCGGTGACGGGAGTGAGCTGGTTTTTGCCGCCGAAGGGCATATACACCGACTTTGCGCCTATGGTCGAGTCGAAGGTCTCCGAAAGCCCCTTCTTGGAGCATACGTTAAGGTCGGAGAGTGTATTTACAAGGTCGGCAGCAAAGCCGCCGCTTGCCTTTTTATCAAAGAATGTGGTTACGTTTTCGTCTATCTCTGCGGGGGTGCGCTGCTTTACGCCGTTGGTATCGAGGAAGTCGCGCGAGATATCTACTATCGCCCTGCCGCGGTGGAACATGCGCATGCGCCTTGTATCGGTCACCTTTGCGACAGGCGTTGCGGCGAGGTTCTCCTCGGCTGCCAGCCTTATGAACTCGGTGACGTCCTTTGCGTCCACCACTACCGCCATGCGCTCCTGCGATTCGGAGATGGCGAGCTCGGTGCCCGAGAGACCCTCGTACTTTTTGGGCACGAGGTCGAGCTCTATCTCAACGCCGTCGGAGAGTTCGCCTATGGCTACCGATACGCCGCCCGCGCCGAAGTCGTTGCACTTCTTTATCTTGCGGGTGGCCTCCCTGTTCAAAAACAGCCTCTGCAGCTTGCGCTCGGTGAGGGCGTTGCCCTTCTGCACCTCTGCGCCGCACGTCTGCACCGACTGCTTATCGTGCGCCTTGGAAGAGCCAGTTGCGCCGCCGCAGCCGTCGCGCCCCGTTTCGCCGCCCAGAAGAATTATCACGTCGCCCGCCTTGGGACGCTCGCGGTAGATCATATCAGACTTTGCGCCCGCAACGACGAAGCCCGTCTCGAGCCTCTTGGCCTTGTAGCCGTCGTGATACACCTCGTCTACCTGGCCGGTGGCGAGGCCTATCTGGTTGCCGTATGACGAGAAGCCCGCCGCGGCCGTGGTGGTTATCACGCGCTGGGGAAGCTTTCCGGGGAGGGTATCTTCGAGCGGGACGGTGGGATCGGCCGCGCCCGTGATCCTCATTGACTGTAGCACGTACGTCCTGCCCGAGAGGGGATCGCGTATGGCGCCGCCGAGGCAGGTCGCCGCGCCGCCGAAGGGCTCTATCTCGGTGGGGTGGTTGTGCGTCTCGTTTTTGAACATCACGGTATACTTTTCGGGTTTGCCGTCGAGCTCTACGTCGACGTTTATCGAGCAGGCGTTTATCTCCTCGCTCTCGTCGAGGTTGGCAAGTTTGCCGTCTTTTTTGAGCTTTTTGGCGCCTATCGTGGCGATGTCCATAAGGCAGGGATATTTGTCAGTCCTGCCGGCATACAACTCCCTGAAGAGATTGCCGTACAGCTCGTAGGCCTCCTTCACGCGGGGGTTGTTGCCCTCTATATCGACGTCCGTTATCTCCGTCGCAAACGTGGTGTGACGGCAGTGATCGGACCAGTATGTATCTATAACTTTGAGTTCGGTCTCGGTGGGGTCGCGCTTTTCAGAGATGAAGTAGTCGCGCACGAAGGCGAGGTCCTCCACCGACATGGCAAAGCCCATCTTTTTGTGGTATGCGGCGATATCCCCGTCGGTCATGGCGGTAAAGCCCTCCACCGTTGCAACGTCGGGGGCCTCGATATGCTCGTGCACGAGGGTGGCCGGCTTTTCGAGCCCTACCTCCTCGCTCTCCACGGGGTTTATGAGGTGCTTTTTGAGCTTTTCGACCTCTTCGGCCGAAGCGCCCTTCACCGCATATACGCGGGCGCACTTGATAAGCGGCCTCTCTTTCTGCGTGAGCAGCTGAACGCACTGAGCGGCGCTGTCGGCACGCTGGTCGTACTGGCCGGTGAGGTAGGCTATGGCAAACACCGAATAGCCCTCGCCGAAGGTCACCTCTTCGCGGTATACGTTATCGACGGGGGGCTCGGAGAATACGCCCGGAATGGCGGCTTCGAACTCCTCCTCGCTCATGCCCTCCGCGTCGTAGCGGATGAGCAGGCGGACATCCTCTATGTCATTGATGCCGAGGAGGTTCTTGGCCTCGTCCATCACCTTTTTGGCCTGTAAATTATCCTTCTTTTCAACAAAAACTCTGTATATCATCTGGCGCTCCAAATTTTTTAGTAGCGTAAAAAACCGAAATATTGTGAGGCATCAGCCCTCGCGGTACTTTATGCCTATGTCGCTGCGGTAATACATGCCGTCCCAGCTTATGTTTTTGGCGGCGGCGTATGCCTTGGCGCGGGCCTCGTCGACGTCGGCGCCCTTTGCAACAACGCCGAGCACCCTGCCGCCGTTAGTTACCAGCTTGCCGTCCTTTATGGCCGTGCCGGCGTGCACTATCTGGCAGTCGCCCACGTCGCCTATGGTTATCTCCTTGCCCTTTTCGTAGTGGGCGGGATAGCCGCCCGAGGCGAGCACGACGCACACGCATGCGCCCTTATCCCACTCTATCTTTATATCGGAAAGCCTGCCGTCGGTTACCGCCTCGAATATGTCCATGAGGTCGGTCTTGAGCATGGGGAGCACCACCTGCGTTTCGGGATCGCCGAAGCGGGAGTTGTATTCCACCACCTTCATACCCTTGTCGGTGCGCATGAGGCCGAAGTAGAGGCAGCCCTTAAAGGTGCGACCCTCGGCATTCATGGCGTTCATCGTGGGGATCATTATGGTGTTCATTACCTCCTCCTCGAGCTCCTTCGTCCAGAAGGGGCAGGGAGAGAAAGTGCCCATGCCGCCCGTGTTGAGGCCCTTGTCGCCGTCCAATGCGCGCTTGTGGTCGCACGAGGTTATCATGGGGACTATCGTCTTGCCGTCGGTGAAGGAGAGTACCGAGACCTCCTCGCCGGGGGTATATTTGAGGCCGCGCATGCACTCCTCTATAACAACTTTGTTGCCCGCGGAGCCGAAGGCCTTGTCGAGCATGATGCTCTTCAAACCCTCCTCCGCCTCTTTTAAAGTGGAGCATACGAGCACGCCCTTGCCGAGAGCCAGGCCGTCGGCCTTTAAAACTATGGGCGCTCCCTTTTCCCTTATGTAGGAGAGTGCGGCGTCGTAGTTATCGAAAATCTCCGACTCGGCCGTGGGAATGCCGTACTTTTTCATGAGGTTTTTAGAAAAGGCCTTGCTGGCCTCTATTATGGCGGCATTTTTGCGGGGGCCGAAGCAGCGCTTTCCTATATCTTCGAGCGCGTCCACAAGGCCTATCGCAAGGGGATCGTCGGGAGCGACAACATAATAATCTATCTCGGGGTGGGCCTTTGCGTACTCCACCACTGCGGGAATGTTCATGTAGTCGACGTCGACGTTTTCGGCGATCTGAGCCGTGCCCGCGTTGCCCTTCATGCAATAGAGCTTATCGACGCGGCTGCTCTTTTTGAGAGCGAGAAGTATGGCGTGCTCTCTGCCGCCGTTACCTATAACCAATACATTCATAAAAATACTCCACGTGATAGTTCACAAATTTTTTGCGCGAGCCGCGCGCAAAAAATTTCGTGAGTTTGAGGAACTAAGTTCCTCTGGCGGCATTTTTTAGGGCCCACGATTATTAGAAATGCCGCCATTCACCTCCAGTGAGCCTGCTGACCGCAGCAAATTGAGTCCTGCGGCGGCGGGAAACCCGCCTTGCGACATAAGCTATTTGAATTCACGAAATTGTTCGGCTGGTGCCGCCGAACAATTTCCGTGAGTTTTGGGGAGCCAGCTCCCCCTTGCCCCGATTTTAGGGGCTCACATATCATATAATCGGGGCAATTCCCCCTTTGATGAGCCGCCTGCCGGCGCAAATTGAGTCCTGCGGCGGCGGGAAACCCGCCTTGCGACGTAAGTTATTTAGAACAACCCCTCTTTCGCCTTCGGCTTACATCCCCTTTGAGCGGGAGGTGGCGTGCGAAGTGCAACGAAGCACGACGGAGGGGCTTCACCGCTTGGCAATGAACGGGTACTCGGTGCGCACCTTACAGCTGAAATAAATTCAGCCTTGCGCACTATTTGTTTTGACAATTATTTGCCGCATCTTACGCTACCTCAACTCGGGGGGATAGATTGTGCGATATTAAAATACTTTTAGTGTTTGAAATGGCGCTCGCCTACGAATACCATGGCGATGCCCGCCTTGTTGGCTGCCTCTACAGACTCTTTGTCGCGAATGGAGCCGCCCGGCTGGATTATTGCGGTGATGCCCGCCTTTGCGCACTCCTCCACGCAGTCGGAGAAGGGGAAGAATGCGTCGGACGCCATAACGGAGCCCTTTGCCTCTTCGCCGGCATGCTCGATGGCCTGCTGTGCCGCCCATATGCGGTTGGTCTGGCCCATGCCGATGCCCGTAGTGCGGCCGGGCTTGCCGATAACTATAGCATTGGACTTGGTGTGCTTCACCACGCGCCAGGCGAACATCATTGCCTCCACCTCTTCGGCGGTGGGAACGCGGTCGGTAACTATGCCGAGACCGTAGACGGTCTTTTCCTTGCCCGAGGGCGTGGTGGTCACGGTGACTTCGGCCTTGCGGGTGAACAGACTCATGTCCTCGTCCTTGATGAGGCACTCGTCATACTGCTGGACCAACAGGCCGCCGTAAACCTTTTTCATATCGCGTGCAGACGGGCTGCGGCGGGCGGAGATATCGTCTATCTGAAGAAGGCGGATATTCTTTTTGCCCTCCAATATCCTGAGCGCCTCCTCCGTGTAGGCGGGAGCCATTACTATTTCAATGAATATCTTGTTTATCTCTGCGGCCGTCTTTTCGTCAACCGTGCCGTTTATGGCGAGTATGCCGCCGAACACCGATACGGGATCGGAGGTATATGCGCGCATGTACGCCTCGTATATATCCTTGCCGGTGCCCACGCCGCAGGGGTTTGCGTGCTTGCAGGCGACTACAGCTGGCGTAGAGCCGAACTCCTTTAACAGTTCGAGCGCGCCGTTGGCGTCGTTTATATTGTTATATGAGAGTTCCTTGCCCCAGAGCTGTTTTGCCGAGGAGAGCGAGCCCTTGCGGATGAACGGCTCGTTATAGAACATGGCCGACTGCTGAGGATTTTCGCCGTAACGCAGGTCCTGCGCCTTTTCGTAGGCGAAAGTTATGGTGTCGGGATATTCTATCCCGAGCTGATCGGCGAGATAGTTGGAGATGAGGCTGTCGTACTCGGCGGTGTGGGCGAATACCTTATACTGCAGATACTTCTTGGTTTCAAGCGTTACGCCGCCCGCGGCGAGCTCTTCGAGCACCTTGTTATAGTCATTGGGATCGACGATGACCGCAACGTCCTGATAGTTTTTAGCGGCAGCCCTTATCATTGTGGGGCCGCCGATATCGATATTTTCGATGCACTCGGCAAAGTCGGCGCCGCGCGCAAGGGTGGCCTTGAAGGGATAGAGGTTTACCGCCACAATATCGATGGTGTTGATGCCCAGCTCCTCGAGCTGCTTCATGTGCTCGGGGTTGGAGCGCATGGCAAGTAGCCCTGCGTGCACGTTGGGGTGAAGAGTCTTTACCCTGCCGTCGAGGCACTCGGGGAAGCCCGTTATTTCGGATATGCCTATAACGCTTACTCCCGCCTCTTTGAGCGCCTTTGCCGTGCCGCCCGTAGAAATTATTTCAAAGCCGTTTGCAACAAGTCCCTTGCAAAAATCGACAATGCCCGTCTTATCCGATACGCTGACGAGCGCCCTCTTTTTCATCTCCATGTTAAAACCTCTTTAAATAAATTATTGTATATAGCCGACAAAATAGGCGTTTGTATAGTACTATAACGCCGTTTGCGAAGTACTATACGTAACATAATTGCCCGTTTTTGCGGCAAATTTGTGCCAGATTTTTAAAAATTGCGGTATTCTGCCCGCTCAGTCCAATACGGTGACTTTGCGGCCCTGCTTTATTATCTTGCCCTCGCACAGCTTTTTGACGCAGTAAGGAAGCAGCATATGCTCCACCTCCAAGATGCGCGCCTGCAGAGTTTCGGGCGTGTCGCCCTCCTCCACGTCCACCGCGCGCTGAGCGATTATCGCGCCGCCGTCGGGCACCTCGTTTACAAAGTGCACCGTGCAGCCCGATATCTTTGCGCCGTACTCTATAACGGCCCTGTGCACGCGCAGCCCGTAAAAGCCGCCGCCGCAGAAGGCGGGAATGAGCGAAGGGTGAATGTTTATTATCCTGTCCTCGAACTGTTTTATAAAACTTTCGGGTATTATCTTGAGCCAGCCGGCGAGCACTATGTAGTCGACTTTGAGCTCGTTTAAGAGCTTTGTGAGCGAGGAATACAGCTCCTCCAAGTCGGGCCAGTCGGCCTTTGCAAAGACTTCGGCGCGTATGCCGTGCCTTTTAGCCCTGTCTATCGCGCCAATGCCGTGCTTTGAGGCGATGAGAACGGCTATCTCACAGAAAGGCTGCCTTTCGTTGGCGTCGATGACCGACTGAAAGTCGGTCCCCCCTCCCGAGGCAAATACGGCTATGCGCTTCATTTTACAAGTTTTACCCCGCTGCCCTTTACCGTCTTGCCGAGCAGAACGCACTCTTCGCCCTCGTCGGCGAGCGCCTGCATGGTCTTTTCGGCGTCGCGCTTGTTTACGCACACCACCATGCCTATGCCCATGTTGAAGGTGTTGTATATCTGCTCGTCGGAAATACCCGCCATCTCCTGCATTAACTTGAATACGGGAGGCACCTCGTAGGAGCGCGTGCGTATTTCGCAGCCGACGCCCTCGGGGAAGATGCGGGGGATATTTTCGATAAAGCCGCCGCCCGTGATGTGGGCGATGCCCTTTACCTTTACCTTTTCGATAAGGTTTAAGATGGTGCGCACATATATCTTTGTGGGCGTGAGCAGCACGTCGATTGGCCTTGCGCCGAGGCGGGCGTCGAAAGTTTCGAGCGTCTCCTTGTCCTCGCCGAAGAGCTTGCGCACGAGCGAATAGCCGTTGGAGTGTATGCCGCTCGACTTTATGCCGATGAGCACGTCGCCAGGCTTTATCTTGCTGCCGTTTATAATTTTCTTTTTATCGACGATGCCCACGGCAAAACCTGCGATATCATACTCGCCGTCGGCATAAAAGCCCGGCATTTCGGCAGTTTCGCCGCCGATGAGCGCCGCGCCCGACTGCCTGCAGCCCTCGGCTACGCCCGACACCACGGTTGCCACCGTTTCGGGCGAGAGCTTGCCCGTTGCAAAATAATCGAGGAAAAAGAGCGGCTTTGCGCCCTGGCAGACTATGTCGTTCACGCACATCGCGACGGCGTCGATGCCTATCGTGTCGTGCTTGTCTGCAATGAAGGCATATTTGAGCTTGGTGCCCACGCCGTCGGTGCCGGCAACGAGGACGGGTTCCTTCATGCCCTTCGAGAGCTCGTAAAAGCCGCCGAAAGAGCCTATGTCGCCCAAAACGTGCTCGTTATAGGTGGACTGCACGTGCTGCTTCATGAGGCGCACTGCCTGATAGCCCCTTTCAACGTCTACGCCGCTGTCTTTATAAGATATCGCCATAAAATTTTACCTCGCTTATTCAAATTTGTATTTATCGGTTTCGTAACTCTCCATCGGATAGGGGTATTTGCCCGTAAAGCAACCGAGGCAGAAGTTTAAGTTTGCGCTTTTGCACGACTCCACGAGATGTTCCACCGAGAGATAGCGCACGCTGTCGGCGCCGATTATCTCGGATATCTGCTCCTCGTTTCTGTATGCGCCTATAAGCTGTGAATAGGTCTGGAAGTCTATGCCGAGATGGCAGGGATGCTTTATTATGGGCGAGCACACGCGCACGTGCACTTCGCTTGCACCCGCGTCGCGCAGCATCTTTACGATCTTTCGCATCGTGGTGCCGCGCACGATAGAGTCGTCTATTATGATGAGGCGCTTGCCGCGTATGTTGGCGCGCAGGGCGTTCATCTTTACATTGAGGGAATTTTCGCGCTGGCGCTGATCGGGCTGGATGAACGTCCTGCCCACATACCTGTTCTTTGCGAGGGCCTCGGCAAAGGGTATGCCGCTCTCCTCCGCATAGGCGCGCGCGGCGACGTTTGCGCTGTCGGGCACGCCCGCCACTATATCGGCCTCAACTCCGTAATACCTGGCAAGCAGCCTGCCCGCCTCAATGCGGGCGGCATATACGCTGCAGCCGTCGATTATAGAGTCGGGGCGGGCAAAGTACACATACTCGAAGATGCACATGCGGCTCTCCTTTGGTATGTCGTCCATCATATACGACTGTATGCCGTTTGAATCTATCACAACTATCTCGCCCGGCTTTACGTCGCGCAGAAAGTTTGCGCCCACCGCGTCGAGCGCGCAGCTCTCGCTGGCCACCACCACGTCGTCGTCGACGGTGCCTATGCAGAGCGGGCGTATGCCGTAAGGATCACGCACGGCGATGAGCTGTTCTGTCGTCATGATGACGAGCGCATAGGCGCCCTTGAAGTGAGGGCACGCCCTCTTTACGCCCTTTAAGATGTCGCCGTCGGAGAGGTCGTTTATCATCACCGCCATGACCTCGGAATCGATGGTCGTCTGGAACACGGCGTTGCGCTTGATGAGCTCCTCCCTGAGCTGTTTGGTGTTTGTGAGATTGCCGTTGTGCGCAAGCGCCATTTTGCCGCACTTGCCTGTGAATACCACGGGCTGGGCGTTTAAAAGCTGGCTTGCGCCCGTAGTGGAATAGCGCACGTGGCCTATGGCTATGTCGCCTTCGGGGAGCCTTTCGAGCTCCTCCTCGGAGAATATCTCGGGAATGAGCCCCATGCCCTTGTGATACACTATCTTATCGGCAAAGGCGACGGCTATGCCGCCGCTCTCCTGCCCCCTGTGCTGAAGTGCGTAGAGCCCGTAATACACTGTGTGTGCGACGGTGCGGTTTTCGGAGGAATATACGCCGAACACACCGCATTCGTCGTGGATCTCGTCATGAATTTCGTCCATTAAATTGATAACTCCGTGACAGTACCGCTGCGGGGCGCGCCGCCCCGAGCCATATAAAATTTGATATCAGACGCGCATTTTGTTTTGCGTATGACAATAACTTGCGTTTAGCAGGCGATACAAAACGTACCGCATTTTATTCCTTGCCCGTCCAGCAATAGGTGCAGAGCTTGCAGGGGTCGATGCCTATGGCCTCTATAAGCCCCTCTATCGACTGGAATTCGAGCGATTCGAACTTGAATTTATCGCATATGGCCTTGCGCATAGCCCTGCCGCGCTCGGTATTTGAATTGCTGTATTCCTCGAGGTGTTCGAGAGCTTTATCGCCCTCGAGCTCGGCCATCGTGCGGCGGGTGATGAGGTCCATGTCGCCCGAAGAGCGCGAGAAATTGAGGAATTTGCAGCCGTACATTATGGGCGGGCAGGCAGAGCGCATGTGCACCGCCTTGGCGCCGTGGGAATACAAAAACTCCACCGTCTCTTTGAGCTGCGTGCCGCGCACTATCGAGTCGTCCACAAGCAGAAGGCGCTTGCCGTCGATGAGTTCGTGCACGGGGATGAGCTTCATCTTTGCAACTTTGTTGCGCTCGGACTGGTTTACGGGCATGAAGCTCCTCGACCAGGTGGGCGTATACTTTATATAGGGGCGCGCAAAGGGTACCTTGCAGGCGTTTGCATAGCCTATGGCATGGGGAGTGCCCGAATCGGGTACGCCGCCCACATAGTCAATCTCGTGCACGTCGTGCGTCTTTGCGTCGTTGCGGGCAAATATTTCGCCGTTGCGGCAGCGCATCATCTCGACGTTTACGCCCTCGTACGAGGACGTGGGGTAGCCGTAGTACGACCAAAGGAAGGCGCAGATGCGCATCTTGTCGCCGGGAGGCGAGAGCTGCGTTACGCCGTCGGCCGTTATCTCTACTATCTCGCCCGGACCGAGCTCGCGGAAGTCGGCATAGCCCAGCTTTTTATAGGCAAAACTTTCGAAGGAGACGCAATAGCCCTCCTCCCCCTTGCCTATCTGCACGGGCAATCTGCCCACCTTATCCCTTGCGGCGATGAGCGTCCCGCGGTCGGTGAGAATGAGTATGGAGGCCGTGCCGTCTATACGATCCTGCGCGTAGCGTATGCCCTCCACATAGGAATCTTTGCTGTTTATGAGCGCCGCGACGAGCTCGTTGGAGTTTACCTTGCTGCCCGTCATGGCGTCGAAGTAGCCGCCGTAGGAGAGCACCTCGCGGGTGAGCTCCTCGGCGTTGTTTATTATGCCTATCGTGCTGATGGCGTATTTGCCTATCCTCGATACCATCAAAAGGGGCTGAGGATCGGTGTCGCTTATGCAGCCTATCGCCGCGTTGCCGCGCATTTCGGACAGAACGCGCTCGAACTTGGTGCGGAAGGGAGCGTTTTCGATATTGTGTATCTCGCGCTGAAGGCCGATTTCGGGGTCAAACGCCGCCATGCCTCCGCGCTTTGTGCCGAGATGTGAATGATAGTCGGTACCAATGAAGACGTCGAAGACGGCACTGCTTCTCTTTACCGAGCCAAAAAATCCGCCCATCCGCGCTTACTCTCCCTCGGTGAGGCGCTTGAATACTTCGTTGTATGCGTCCTCGACGCCGCCGAGGTCGCGGCGGAACCTGTCTTTATCGAGGCTGACGTGCTTTTCAGTATCCCAGGTGCCCGCCTCCCAGAAGCGGCAGGTATCGGGAGAGATCTCGTCGGCGAGGATTATTTCGCCGTGGAAACGGCCGAACTCGAGCTTGAAGTCGATGAGGTCGATGTTGAGGTGCTTGAAGAACTCGATGAGGATGTCGTTCACCTTGAACGCGAGCTCCTTTATCCTTGCTATCTCCTTTTCGGTGGCAAGGTTCAATGCGAGCGCGTGATAGTCGTTGATAAGGGGATCGTCGAGCTCGTCGCACTTATACGAAAATTCTATCGTGGGGATTGAGAGCTTGGTGCCCTCCTTTACGCCGTAGCGCTTGGAAAAGCTGCCTGCGGCAACGTTTCTTATAATTACCTCTAAGGGAACTATCTGCACCTTTTTAACGACGGTGTCTCTGTCGGAGAGCTGCTCGACGAAGTGTGTGGGCACGCCCTTCTTTTCGAGCATAGCCATGAGCATGTTGCTCATCTTGTTGTTGATGACGCCCTTGCCTACTATGGTTCCCTTCTTCTGGCCGTTGAACGCCGTGGCGTCGTCCTTATACGACACGATGACGTAGTCGGGGTTTTCGGTAGCAAATACCTTCTTTGCCTTGCCTTCGTAAAGCTGTTCCTTTTTTTCCATATGTGAACTTTCTCCTTAAAAATTTATTTTACCTGATTTTGTATAGCGGGGACTTTGCAGCAATATGCGGCATTGCCTCCGCGGGAGCCGCCCCGCAGGGACCCGCCATTTATAAATAACTTAAAGGCGGTTTATTTAACAGCTTGCCTTTAAATAACGCAAATACCCGCAGGCGCGCGGCTTTGCGGGTAGAGTTTTTTACATATCTTTGAGTTCGGCTGCAAGGGCAGCGTCGTCGGCGTTTATCTTGTCCCTCATAGCCTGCTTGTATGCCGCGAGTTTTTCGGCAATTTCGGGATACTTTACGCCGAGTATCTGCAGGGCGAGAAGGCCTGCGTTTTCGCCGCCGTTTACGCCGACGGTGGCAACGGGTATGCCGGAGGGCATCTGAACTATCGAAAGGAGGCTGTCGAGCCCGCCCATCATGTCGGTCTTTACGGGCAGCCCTATCACGGGGAGCGTGGTGTATGCCGCTATGACGCCGCCGAGGTGTGCGGCCTTGCCTGCGGCGCAGATTATTACCTCTATGCCGTTATCCTTTGCGTTTGCGGCGAAATCATGCGCCTCGCCCGGCGTGCGGTGAGCGGAGATGACGCGCACCTCTGCCTCCACGCCGAAATCTTTTAATACCTTTACGGCGGGTTTTACTACCTGAAAATCGGACTTGGAGCCCATAAGCACGGCAACCTTTGCCATAAACCATCCTCCTTTGGCTAAACTTAAGTTTTTGGAACATACTTAAAGTATGGTGCTGTTGTATATAATAATGGCCGTATATATCGCCGCCGTAAACTTTTACGCCGTGATGCTGATAAGGTCGCAGCGCGACGACGAGGGCGACGACGGAAAGACCGCGCACCGCAGCGACGGAAAGATAATACTCACCGCGCTGCTCGGCGGGGCGATAGGCATATACTGCGCGATGTTTGCCATGCGCTACAGGCTTAAAAACCTGCTGTTTATGATACTTATGCCCGTTATAGCCGTCGTGAACATATACTTTTTTTATGTAGCTTTCAAATCGGGCGCCACATTTTTTATCGTCGGCTGAACGTGCGCAAGGCAAAAAATGCGCGACAAAAAACTTTCGCCCTATTTTACTTTACAAACCGATTATATCACAAACGCGGCATAAAGAAAAACGTTTGAGAGAAGTTTTTTACATTTTTTTGACCGCGTGAAAGGCGGGTCTCGAAGGTTACGCGAAAGAAAGGGTAGCCGCGGTGCGGCGCAGGAAATGCTGCGCCGCACCGCGGCTGCTTGATAATTGTAATATAATATTGTTATAGTTCAGCTTGCGCTGCTTATGAGCGCATCGATGAGCTTTTTGCGCAGCATGGGGCGAGCGTATAGATCGGCCGAAGGGCTGCCCTCGGCGCGCATATCCGCCGCCACTTTGCCGCTCTTTAAGATCACCACCCTGTTGGAGAGCATTGCCGCCTCGTCGACGTCATGAGTTACGAATACCGCCGTGCGCTCCTCCACCCTCCACAGCTCGAGAAAGAGCTGCGCTATCTTGAGTTTGAGAGCGAGGTCGAGCGAGGAAAACGGCTCGTCCATGAGAATGAGATCGGAGGGGTTTAAAAACGCGCGCGCTATGGACACACGCTGCGCCTGCCCGCCCGAGAGCGCGACGGGATACGCCCCCGCCTTTTGGGTGAGCCCCACGGCGGCGAGCATTTCATCAACCTTGCCATCGTCTTTACAGATGAGCTTCAGGTTGCCGCGCACGGTAAGGCTGGACACGAGCCGCGGTTGCTGGAAGATATACGAAACCTTCTTTTTGGGCGTGATGGTGCCGCTGTATGGCGTTACGCCCGCAAGCATGTTTAAAAGAGTGGTCTTGCCCGAGCCGCTCTCGCCGAGTATGCAGGTTATTTCGCCCTCCTCTATGCCGAGGTTAAAATTTTCGTATACGGTGAGAGAGCCGTATTTTTTTGTTACGTTTTTGAATTGTATCATTTTGCGCCTCCCCTCCTGCCGGTCCATTTATCGGTGAGCATTACGAGCTTGGAGAGCGCCCACTCGAGTACGCCGCCCGCGACCAGTGCGCTTATCGTGAGCGCAAACATCTGCGCGGTATCGAGAAGGACGTTCGACTGGTATATCAGCCCGCCGAGCGAGTTGAAAGTGCTGCACAACACCTCCGCCGATATCATAACTTTGAGCGTGAGCGAAAGATTTGCGCCCACCTGCGAGAGAAGGGGCGGAAGCATCTGCGGGATATATATTTTAAACAGCCTGTCTTTGAGCGGCACTCCGTAGAGGATCGCCATTTCCGCAAGGCCGCTGTCGGCGCCGTCGAACGCCGCCATCATCTGATTGTATGATAGCGGAAAGACCATGAGCACAGAGACAATGGCGGGCGCCACCCTCGGCGACGACCATATGAGCAGCATAAGCGTTATCGCCATGGTGGGCACGGTGCGGAACACGGCGATAAAGGGCGCTATGAACCTGCGCGCAACGGTAAATGCCGCACTTACAGATGAGAGCGCCGCCGCAAGCGCGAGCGATATGAGCCACGCGATGACGGAGCGCACGAGCGTCATTCCGAACGCCGCCCAGAACGACGACGTGCCGAGAAGCGACGCAAGACTTGAGAGCGTGCCGCCTACCGACGGCACGACAAAGCCGTCGTCTGTGACGGCCCAGGCAATCAGCCAGACCAGCCACATTGCCGCTATGGCGCACACCGAAATTATTAAGTTGCACGCCCTGCCGGCAAATTTTGCTTTCAATCTGGCCACCGCCGTCGTGTTTTATTTTTGAGATGTTTTTGCATTCAGAGTGCGGCTGTTTACATTGGTAAAAACATACCGCTTTGCGCCGCCTCCCCCCTTGCGGAAGGCAGGGTGCGGCTGCGCCTTTGGCGCTTTAACACATATAGTCTTGGGGCGCTTTAGCCCATATAGAAGAAGTTATCCGAAAGGGTGAGCGACGCGCCGGTGACCGACTCGAGCGAGGTTATAAAATCGGTTACCTCCTGCTTGCACCCGGAGGCGGGAACGAACTCTATCGCGCAGCGCGAGATGACGGTGGCGTTCAGATTCTTTTCGGTGAGGGTACTTGTGGCGCCGTCGTAATTGGCGTTTATGGCAGCTACTATGTCAGACATAACAGCGCTCTCCGAAACTATCCATTCGGCGTTGTCCCCGACAGCTTCGGTGAGGGCGGCGATAAATTCGGGGCTCTCGTTAATCACTTCGCACTTAGCCACCATCACCGCCTGGGGATAGCCCTCTTCGCCGTAGAGCTCCTGCAGGTCGCCCACAAGCTTTAAGGGCGATGCGGCGCTTGCCGAACCGTTTATTTTGGCGGTAACTACCGGCTCCGCGCCCACCATGTAGTCGAACTCGGCGGCGGGCGAGATGCCTGTGGCGGGATCGGCTATGTTTATGAGGTTTACCACTCCCTCCTTGGCGACCTCGACGCTCTCCACCACTTCATAGGGGATATCGTTGTTTGCAAGTATCATTTTAAACACGTTGCCGACGAAGCTCGAGAGCTGTATGCAGCCCACCGTGGAGCCGACGAGCGTGTTTAAATTTTGCGCAGTTATCTGCGTATCGGGATGTTTTGATGAGAGCATGTATAAATTTCCGTGCGTGACCGTGCCGAGAAGTTTATACTGCTCGCCGCTGCCGGCAAGCTGCACAGCGGCATTTACGGGGAGTATGCACACGTCGGCTACGCCGCCCGAGACCTGCGCCGCTATGGCGTTGGAATTTACCACGGTATAGTTGACTTCGCCGCCGAACTGCATGTCCTCTATCATTAACTGCGCAGCCGCAAGCGCGGGAGCGCCGTCGGGCATGGCTACCGTATATGAAAAGCTCTCTTCGACGGGCGTTTCGGGGTTTGTATCGTCGGGGCCGGGTTCGGGGCCGTTATCGCAGGCCGAAAGCCCGAAGCCGCACACCGCCGCCGTTGCCGCACACAGTATTGCCACGACGGCCGTTTTTAAACTTTTTGTATTCATACATGTTCTCCTTTTTAAATAAAGATCTTGGTTTGAGCGGCAAAAATGCCGCAAAAGGACAAATTGCATAGTACTATGCGTGATATAATTGCCGGATTTTAATAAAAAACAGGGCTATACCTTGCTCATGAGCGTCTTTGCCGAAACGCCGTGCAGCTGACCTATCTTGCCAGTGAGGGTGTTGAGCACCTCTGCGGGAGCATCGGCTATTACGCACATCACAGAGATATGCTTTGCCTTGTAGGGCACGCCCATGCGGCCGACGATGTAGTCGGCATATTCGGAGAGGAGCGCGTTTATCTGCGCCGAGGACGAGCGGTCCTCCACTATTATGCTTATAACTGCCACTCTGTTTTCGCTCATAAAAAAACTCCCTGCCGAAAGCGGACGGGGAGAATGACGGGGCGGAACAGTTTGCGCCGCCTTAAATAACCTATTCACCCCTTTACAGTCAGGCATGCGCCTTTCCGCTCAGGCAATATTTAGTTTAGCACAGCGCACAAAAAAAGGCAAGCGGTTGAATAACCTTTGTTAACTTTCACATACTGCGGATATGAAAAAGTTGATAATTATTTTACTTACGGCGGCGATAGCCGCGGGTTGCTGCGGAGCGGCAGCGTGCTCTAAGGGGCAGACGGGCGGCGGAAACACGACCTTGAGCGCATACGAAAAAAGTTACGACTGCGGCTGCGGCGATGACTGCAACTGCAAGGGAAAATGCGGTGAAAACTGCAACTGCGGAACGGACTGCGACTGCAGACAGAACGGCGAGGGCGGCGCGCATGACGGCAATGAAGATGACGGCGCGATCGGCGAGGGGCGCGGGCGCTTTGGAAGGCACCGCCACGGCCACAATGAGCCGCGCGACGAACACACCGACGGCATGGACAAATTTGAATTCGACGGCGACAAGATGGGCGGAAAGACGGGAAGCGGCAGAAGAAAGTTCGGCCTGTTTTCGCCGAACGGCAACTTTAAACCACGCAGGCCGATGCCCATACCTCCCCCTCCCGCTGACGACGACACAGACGAAGGTGCGGAAAACGGCACAGCTGCAAAATCGGCCCAAGACAGCGGCACAGATAACAAGGGAAACACAAAACCAGGCGGCAGAAAAATGAGAAAGCACGGCCAAAGGAAGAACATGCCTGCCGCACCCAAAAATGCCATAGGCTGAGAAAAGAGACTGCGGCAAGGCGCAACGCGCAACAAATTGCCCACACACCACACGGAGAAATATAATTTAAAATGCCGCGTGCGCAAAACTTGCGCACGCGGCATTACCTTTATTTATAATTGCTTTACAAAAGAGAAATCAAAGTCCCGCCTTCTGCCTGTTGTAGTTTATAAGGCAGCCGGCAAGAATTATCTGCTTTTCTTCGGGCGTGAGGAAGCCGAGTTCGAGCTGGATATTTTTTACTTTGCCGCCCGAGATGTGCTTTGCGGGCACCACCTCCGCACCCTCCTTGAGGAGGCCGACGATATCCTGAATGTAGATATAGTCGCCGAGCTTATAGTCGAAGTTCCTGCACACGAGGGGCAGCATGCCCCAATTTATGAGGTTGGAGCGGTAGCGCTTGGTGGCGTATTCGCAGGCAATGTTTGCCACGCCGCCGAGCACCCTCTGGCAGGATGCAGCCTGTTCGCGCGCCGAACCGTCGCCCGGCTTTCTTGCCACTACGCAGCTGCCGTACATGGTGTTTTCGTCGAGCTTGATGCCAACCTCTTTGAGCACCTCTTCGGGGAGGGAACCGCTCTCGCGGCGCACCTTTTCGTCGGCCATAACAGCCTTTGCCCTTTCAACATAGCCGGGATCCTTGCGGGAGAGCGCGAACTGCGCGAGCCTCATGGGGTTGGAGCGGTATGACGACGTTTCACCCGAGGGAATGAGCTCGTCGGTGGTGGTCACGGGATCGGTGAGCACGGATACCGCCTTCATGAGCACGCTGTTGGCAATGGGGATCTGCTGAGGCCAGTCGGCAATGTTGTTGCCGTATACAAGCTCGGCATCGGGCTGAGGATTTCCCCAGCCGCGGTACACCCTCTTTTCATAGATGGAGCCGTCGAAGTAATACTTTTTGACCTTTTTGGTGTATTCGGCCTCTGTGCCCGGGGTAAGCACGCCGCCGTTTGCGGCGGTGGCCGCTATGGAACGGGCGTCCATGAGCGCGACTGCGGCAAGCTGACCCTCGCCGAGCTTGGAGCCCTCTCTGTTTTCGAAGTTGCGCGTGGTGTGGCGTATGGAGAGACCGTTATCGGCGGGAGTATCGCCCGCGCCGAAACAGGGGCCGCAGAACGCCGTCTTTACTATTGCGCCCGCACCCATCAGTGTGGACACATAGCCGTTATCTACGAGGCACTTATATACGGGCTGGCTCTGGGGATATACGCTGAGAGCGAACTCGCCGTTTCCGCAGCTGCCGCCCTTTAAAATTTCGGCGGCCTCGGCGATATTTTCATACATACCGCCCGCGCAGCCTGCGATTATGCCCTGGTCGACATATATTTTGCCGTCCTTTATCTTATCGGTGAGGTGGAAAGTATTCGAGCCCTTGAGCTTGTTGCCGCGCTCCTGCACCTCGCCGAGGATATCCTTTGCGTTTTCGATGACCTCCCTTATCGTGTATGCGTTGGAGGGGTGGAAAGGCAGAGCTATCATGGGCTCTATGCGCGAGAGGTCGATGACTACCGCGCCGTCGTAATAGGCGGGCTGCTCGGGGCGGAGCTCCTTGAAGTCGCCCTCCCTGCCGTGTATTTTGAAGAATTCGCGAGTGGTTTCGTCTGTCTCCCAGATGCTCGAAAGACAGGTCGTTTCGGTGGTCATTACGTCGATGCCGAGGCGGTAGTCCATGGAGAGGTTCTTTATGCCGGGGCCGATGAATTCGAGCACCTTATTCTTCACAAATCCCTTTTTGAAGGTGGCGCCGACAAGCGCTATCGCGACGTCCTGCGGGCCCACTCCCTTTTTGGGCTTGCCGCGAAGATATACGGCTATCACCTCGGGGCGCTTTACATCGTAAGTCTGGCCGAGCAGTTGCTTTACGAGCTCGGGGCCGCCCTCGCCCACAGCCATCGTGCCGAGAGCGCCGTAGCGGGTGTGACTGTCGGAGCCGAGTATCATAGCGCCGCACTTGGCCTCTACCTCCCTCATGTACTGGTGAATTACCGCAAGGTGAGGGGGAACGTAGTTGCCGCCATATTTTTTTGCGGCCGAAAGGCCGAAGACGTGGTCGTCCTCGTTTATGGTGCCGCCGACAGCGCACAGCGAGTTGTGGCAGTTTGTTAATGTGTATGAGAGGGGAAACTGCTTTAAGCCCGAGGCCTTGGCCGTCTGGATTATGCCTACGTACGTGATATCGTGCGAGGCGAGGGCGTCGAACTTTATTTTAAGGTTTTCGTCGTCACCCTTGTTGTGCGCCGAAAGTATCTTATAGGCCATGGTGCCCTTGATTGCCCTGCGCTTTTTTTCTTCGACCATAAATGCGGCGCTCTCTTTGAAGAGCTTGTCTTCCATATAATACACGCCGCCCTTGATGAGCTTTATCATGTGAATACCCCTTTGAAAATTTATATTTACAGCTTTGATTTGTATTACAAATTCGATTATACCACAAAACGCCGCCGTTGTTCAAGGTTTTTGCCGCAACTTAATTGCAATTTGCCGCAATTTTTATTTAAGGACAAACACTAAATTCCGGCTCAGCACGCGCGAGACGGGGCAATACATACAAAAATACTGCCCGCGCCGCCCTTTTGGCGCAAAATAACCTTGCTTTTTGCCGCCGCTTTGTTGTATAATCATGGCATGAAAATATTTAAGTACAAATTTACCAAACTTATCTACGCGCTGATAGGCGTTATACTCGTGCTGAGCGTGGCAGGCTTTGCCATAACGCTGTGGCAGGTGATAGACTTCGGCATAGACACCGCCAACCCCACCTTTACCATAATAAGATATATTCTGATGTTTATAGTGACGATAGCGCTGATAGTCATACTCATATCGCTGCTCATCTCCTCCTACTATGCGGTGGATAAAAAGAGCAAGACGATAAAGACGAGCTTCGGCTTTATAAAGAGCTCTTACGACATAAAGACTATCGACACGGTGATGCTCGACAGGACTACAAACAAACTTACCGTGGTGTTTGAGGACGAGCACTTTATAGTGATAGTGGTAAAAGAGGAATGGTACGAGGACTTCGTGCAGGCCATACTCGACGTAAATCCCAAGATAGAATACACGATAAAGTCTAAGACGAGCACGAACGACGACGAAAAGAACGCGTAAAAATTTAAAAACAGCTATATATCGGCGCGGGCGCGGCGGAAAATTTCCGCCGCGCCCGCCCTTATGTTTTAAGAAGATTTTTTAAGTTTTTTGTTTATCATGCGCTTTATCGATGTGCGGTGCTCCTCGCCGCCCAGAAGCTTATACAGATTTTTGTGGTGAGCTATCCATGTGAAGAGGTTTATTGCAAGCAGCAGCGCGAAGCAGGCTATCACCCAGCCGTTGGTCATCTCGCCGCTGTAGCGTACGAAGAACTCTACCGCCTGCCATATTGAGAATGCCGAAACGCCGAGGAGCGAGCCCATGGAGCCCCACTCCGATATGGCGATATATAAAAACACCAGGAGGCAGACGCCGAGGCCGATAAACACATACCACCACTGCTCGCACGAGAGCGCCACCCAAAAGAGGCCGAGCGTGGAGGCTATGCCCTTGCCGCCCTTGAACTTCATCGTGACGGGGAAGATGTGGCCTATTACCACGAACAGCCCGCAGAAGTAGCGCATGAAGTCGGCGACGTTCACGTTTGTGCCTGCAAACACGCTGTTGCGGAAGATAAAATATACCGCCAGCACGGGCAGGCCGCCCTTTAACGCGTCGCAGAAGAAGTTTATTATGCCCACCTTTAAGCCGAAGGTGCGCATCATATTCATGGTGCCCGGGTTGCCGCTGCCCACGCCGCGGATATCGCGGTTTTTGAACTGCGAGATTATCACCGCGAAGTTGAAGCAGCCCACAAGGTAGCACACCGCCGCGGCTATTACAAGATAGTACCACTTTTCAGATATATAGAATTCCGTCATAGTTAAAATTCCTTAACCGCTCAGTTCTCTTCCTTTTTGTCGCGCGTGAGTATCTTTATGGGCGTGCCCGAAAAATCGAAGGAGGCGCGGAGAGTGTTCTCTAAAAACCTCTCGTAGGAGAAGTGCATCAGCCTGCCGTCGTTCACGAAGAGCGCAAACGAGGGCGGAGCTTCCGCTACCTGCGTGGCGTAATATATCTTAAGCCTGCGGCCGTTGTAGGAGGGCGGCTCGTTGGCGCGCACCGCCGAACTTATAACGTCGTTCAATATGCCCGTCTGTATGCGCCTGTGCGCGTTGGCGTATACCTCCTTTACCGCCGAAAGTATCTTATCCACCCTCTGCCCCGTCTTTGCCGAGATGTAGAGCGAGCGGAAATAGTCCATGAATTTGAGGTCTTCCTTGAGCTTGTTTTGGAAGGTGTTTATGGTGTTTGTGTCCTTTTCGACGAGATCCCACTTGTTCATGAGAATGAGCGAGGGCTTGCCCTGCTCGTGCACGTAGCCTATTATTTTGGTATCCTGCTCGGTGAGGCCCTCGGTGCTGTCTACCACGAGCACGCACACGTCGGCGCGGCGAACGGCGTCGAAAGCGCGCATTACCGAGTAATACTCCACGTCGTCCTCCACCTTGCTCTTTTTGCGTATGCCCGCCGTGTCGATTATTGTATAGTCGGAGCCGTCGGGCGCGGTGAAGCGGGTGTCTATCGCGTCGCGCGTGGTGCCGGCGATATCGGTGACTATCGAGCGGTCGAAGCCAAGAAGCTTGTTTACGAGGCTCGACTTGCCTGCGTTGGGCTTGCCCACCACGGCTATCTTTATGCTGTTGTCGTCTTCGGCGGGTATCTTTTCAAAGTAGGAGACTACCTCGTCGAGCAGGTCGCCTATGCCCGTGCCGTGCTCGGAGGATATGGGATAGGGCTCGCCGAGGCCGAGGGAATAAAACTCGAATATCTTTTCCTCGGAATATTCGTCCACCTTGTTGACGACGAGGATCACCGGCTTTTTGCTGCGGCGGAGCATATCGGCCACGTCATAGTCGGAGGAGGTGAGCCCCTCGCGCCCGTCGACGAAGAATAAGATAACCTGTGCCGTATCTATTGCCACTTCGGCCTGCTTTTTTATTTCGCGCCACATGGTATCCTGCGAGCGTATCTCTATGCCGCCCGTATCCACCATCGAGAAGGCGCGCCCCCGCCACTCGGCGTCGGCATAGAGGCGGTCGCGCGTGACGCCCGGCCTGTCTTCCGTTATTGAAATTTTCCTGCCGGCTACCCTGTTGAAGAAGGTGCTCTTGCCTACGTTTGGTCTGCCGACTATAGCGACGAGTGGTTTAGCCATTTGTTACCTGCCGTAAAAATTTTTGTATACAGATATATTATAGTTAATTGCGCCCGTTTTGTAAAGAAAAAACGGCCTGCCTTTGAAGCAAGCCGTTTTATAGTTATTTTTAAAGGCGAATGACGCTGAATACGCAGCCCAATATGTAGATTATCATCGCCACCCAATAGATTATCTTCCACACTTTGCCCTTGCCGCGCACATAGCTGTATGCGGGGAAGGCCACCGCCACCAAGAGGGCGAGCTTTGCGATGAGGTCGAGTATGCTTATGATGGTGAAGCTGACGTTTATTAAGTTGAGTATGCCGCTCGCGATAAATAGTGCCGCCGCCAGAAAGATGCCCCAAAATGCGCATACCTTTACGATATCGACACTCTCCCTGTGGGTAGTGCGGCGCTTTGTGGTCTTTTTGCTGTTTTTGCTGTTGTCTGCCATAGAATTACCTCCTGAGCATTTTCCACAGTTCACATTATACCACCGCGCAGCGGAAATTTCAACGGGCAGGTCATATTTTTTTCAACTTTTTGAGTACGTTTACAAAGTAGTCGGGCAGGGGCGCGGTGAATACCATGCGCTCGCCCGTGACGGGGTGAGTAAGTTCCAGCCGCTCGGCGTGCAGCAGCTGCCCGGAAAGGGCAAACTTCTGCTTTTTTATGCCGTATACCCGATCGCCCACCACGGGGTGGCCGAGATATTTTGCGTGCACCCTTATCTGATGGGTGCGCCCCGTCTTTAAATTGAAACGGCAGAGCGTGTAGCCCTCGAACCGCTCCAAAACTTCAAACTCCGTTATGGCGAGCTTGCCGTGCCCCTCGGGCACCACCGCCATTTTGAGCCTGTCCTTGGGGTCGCGGCCGATATATGTCGTCACCGTGCCGCCGTCCTCCTTGAGGTTTCCCTCCAGCAGGGCGACGTATTGGCGCTTGCAAGTCTTTTCGGCTATCTGCTCTGAAAGCGACAGATGGGCACGGTCGTTTTTGGCGACTACGAGGAGGCCGGAAGTATCCTTGTCTATGCGATGCACTATGCCCGGCCTGATGACGCCGTTTATGCCGCTCAGATTATCGAGATTGTATAAAAGGGCGTTTACGAGAGTGCCGTCTTTATTGCCGTTGCCCATGTGCACAGTCATGCCATGCGGCTTGTTTATGACGGCTATGTCGCCGTCCTGATAGACGATGTCGAGCGGTATCGCCTCGGGGCGGACGGAATACTCCTCGGCGGGGGGCACTGTTATTTTTACCTCGTCGCCCTCCTTTACGCGCTGAGAGGCCTTTGCCGACTTTCCGTTAATGACAACGCCGCCGCCTTCGAATATTTTTTTCAATGCGGAGCGTGTTATGTGTGGCATAGTACTATTCAAATAGCTGTCTGCACGCGGATAGGCGGCATCTGCCGTGAATGTGAACGACTCGCCCTCACTCATCGCCGCCCTCTTTTTTATCTTCGGGTCTGTCTTTTGGCTCGTTATTATCTTCCGGCTTATCGGTTTTTGAAGATGCGGGCTCACTTTCGGAGGGTGCGGACTCTTTTATATCGTCGGCCTTATTCGCCTCCTCCGTTGTATCGGCGCTATCTTCGGCGTCCCCGTCGCTGTTTTTATCGGTTTCAGATCCGGGCACATAGGGGGCGAGCATGTCGAGCTCCTCCTCCTTTTGGCGCTTTTCGAGCTCCTCTTTGCGCTTACGTTCGGCCTGGGCGGCGCGCGCCTTTTTTGTGAGGGGGAATGCCGCCCACTCGTTGAGGAACAGCAGGTCGATTATCATTATTATCACGCCTACAACCAGCCAGATATCGGCAAAGTTGCATACGAAGCTGATAAAGCCGAAGTCCATGGCAATAAAGTCGCGCACATGGCCGAAGGCAATTCTGTCGACAAGGTTGCCCACAGCGCCCGCAATTACCATATACATGCAGAATTTGAGCAAAGGAAAGCGCTCGGGCAGGAGCAGCACCACGGCAATGAACACCGGTATGGCTATGCAGGTGAGCGTTATGAGAAAGGGCACCGCCCCGCTGAACGATTCGAGCGCGGCGCCGTCGTTATACTGCACATGCACCACCCTTATAAAGCCGGGGATGACGGTGAAGCTCCAGCCGTCAGACTCGGCAAAGTGCTTGGTGAGAAGGTCGGCGGCCAAAAGGAGCAGGCAGACGAGCAAAAATATGGCGCTCTTTACGCCGAAGCACGACTTTATGCGCCTGCCGAGTTTAACAAAAAATTCTTTTACTTTCATAATTTACAACAAGCGTAACGAAGAATGGCGCAGCGGCACGGGGAACAGATCGGCCGAGGCCGCAGAATGAGACCGCATGCTGCGCAGTTACGAAATCATTATAACATAGCGGCAAAAAAAACTTAACCGTTTTGACGCAAAATTTTTGAGTTGAGATAATAAAAATGGCGCGGGGCGCGCTTTACATTTTTTTGTGCCCGTGATAAAATATACGGACATACATAATATATAAATTACGAAAAACTGAAATTTACGAGGGTGAGAGATATGAGCGAACTGCTTTTAAGGCTGTTTGTGCCCAAAGGCGGCGCCGACGACGTAAAGGTGCGCACGCGGTGCGGACTGCTTTCGGGCATAACGGGAATAATACTTAACATACTGCTCGTTGCGGGCAAACTTACCGTGGGAATAATAGCGGGGTCGGTGGCCATAATCGCCGACGCGATAAACAACTTTTCCGACGCCGCCTCCTCGGTGATAACGCTCGCCGGCTTTAAACTTGCGGGGCAGAAGCCCGACAAGGAGCACCCCTTCGGCCACGGCAGGATAGAGTATGTGGCCGGACTGATAGTTTCGGTGCTGATAATATTTATGGGTTTTGAGCTGGCGTGGAGCTCGATAGAGAAGATAATCACGCCCGAGCCCGCCGAATTTTCGTATGCGGCGATGGGCGTGCTGATTGCCGCCATACTCGTAAAGTTCTGGATGTTCTACTTCAACAGAAAGATAGCAAAGCGCATAAACTCGGCATCGATAGCCGCCACCGCCACCGACTCGCTCTCCGACGTGATAGCAACGGGCGTGGTACTCATTTCGCTGATAGCGGGGCAGTATACCGACTGGCCGATAGACGGCATTGCGGGCGTGATAGTGGCGATATTCATATTCAAGTCGGGCTGGGGCGCGGTAAAGGCGACGCAGGCGCCCCTTTTGGGCAGGCCGATGAGCAAGGAGCTGGCCGACGCGATAGATAAGCTTGCGCTCGAGCACGAGAATATACTCGGCATACACGACCTTATTTACCACGACTACGGCCCCGGGCGCGCGATAGTGAGCTTTCACGCCGAGGTGCCCGCCGACGGCGACCTTATGAGCACGCACGAACTTATAGACCACATCGAGCGCGAGATACGCGAGAAGTTCGGCATAGAGGCCGTGATACATATGGACCCCATAGTTGTGGACGGCGACACCGAGGAGATGCGCGAACTTGTGGAGGGCGTTGTAAAGGCCATACACCCCGACGCCACCGTGCACGACCTGCGCATAGCCAACTGGGATAAGATACGCAACGTGTACTTCGACGCGATATTCCCCTACGGAATGGAGCTGTCCGACGGCGAGATAAACAAAAAAATTAAGGAACAGATAGCCGAAAAGAGCGGATTTAACGCAGTTGTGCACATAGAGCACCCCTTTATCGAGAGCTGAATTTGGCCGCAGCTTTAAACGGCGCGGCGACATATAGCAGGCATATAATATGAGAAGCGCGGCAGCGCGGAAATTTTTTCCGCGCTGCCGCGCAATTTATATTTTTATAACCTTTTTATATGATGCACGTTCAACCCACGCGATTGGAAGAACGCATGAAGTCGCCGAGCGACTGTTCGCCCAAACTCTTTGCATCGGCGAGCTGCTGCCCGGTAATTTTGCCGTCAGCAAGCAGTTCGGCACCATAGCCTCCCCTGCCCAGCTCTAAAAACTTGCCCTTTTCACCGCGGACGGTGCGCAGCGCCACCGCTACGAACGCGCGTATATCGAAGAACAGCGAACGCCTCTTTTCATACTCGCAGTCTGCGGCAAACATCTCCTCGTACGAGGGGCGCACGGCATACGCGTTGGCGGCGGGGGAAATTATGCCCGGGCGCACGGCAAAGCGAGGCTCGAACTCCTCGGAAAGGAGGGTGCCGTCGGCAAGCGACAGAGGCACGGGGCCGACGATGGACAGCCTGCCGCAGAGCACGCCGAACAGGAGCGGCAGATACATGAGCGCGCTGCGGCTTATGTAACCCGGCCTACCTTCGCGCTCGAAGGGGGCAAAGACATGCACCTTTACGGGCTTGCCGCCCTTGCCCACTACCCACTCCTCGTCAAGCACCCTGCCCGCGCGCCTCTTTACTATGACTGCGCACACCGCAAAGAGCGGCGAGAGTACTATAACAAATATGACGCCGAACAGAAAATCTAACAGCGCCTTGGCAAAAAAGCGGTAGTTGAGCGCCAGAATGAGCACAAGCACCGCAAAAGCGACTACGGCAAATATGGCTATGCCCGCGGGCGAAGCCATAAACTTTGCGAACCCTTCCATTATTCTCCCTCTGTATTCCCCTCTGAAACTTCAGATATATCTTCGCATATTTCTTCCGATGCGTCCTCGGCCGTATTCTGCCGGGAGTGCAGCTCTATTACTCCCTCTATGCGCCCGAGCACCTGCTCGAGCCCTTGGCGCGTCTGCGCGGAGGTGAGTATTACGTCGCCGGCGCCGCACTTTAATACGGCGGCTATCTTTTTTACGTTGTTGTTTGCCGCCATGCGCGAGAGCTTATCGGCCTTGGTGGCCACCACAGTGAAGGGCATCAGCCCCGCGTATAAAAAGTTTACCATGTTCACGTCGTCGGCGGTGGGATCGTGGCGGATATCGACGAGCGAAAAGGCGTGTGCGCAGTTTTTGCGGTCGGCAAAGAAATCTTCCATGAGCCGCGCCCAGCGCGCCTTCTCCGCCTTTGACACCTTGGCAAAGCCGTAGCCGGGCAGATCGGCGAGAATGAACGCGCCGAAATCGAAGTAGTTTACAAGGCGGGTGCGGCCGGGGTCCTTCGACACCCTTGCCAGCTTTTTGCGGTTGGCGAGCATGTTTATAAAGCTCGACTTGCCGACGTTGGACTTGCCGCACACAGCTATTATCGGCTTTTCCGACGCGATGAACTGCGACTTTGAGGCCGCGCTCGTTATAAATGTGACGTCGCCTATTTTAAGCATGGCGCACACTCCTTACAGCCCCACGATGGCGTTGTGGAACACCGCGCCGACGTTGTTTACGGGGATAAAGTTTATTTTGTCGCGCACGCCCTTGGGTATCTCTTCGAGGTCCTTCTGGTTGTCCTCGGGAATTATGACGTTTTTTACGCCCGTGCGGTAGGCGGCGAGCGCCTTTTCCTTTAAGCCGCCTATGGGCAGCACGTTGCCGAGCAGCGTTATTTCGCCCGTCATGGCGATATCTCCGCGCACGGGCTTGCCCGTGAATGCCGAGAGTATGGCCGTTGCCATGGTGATGCCCGCGCTGGGGCCGTCTTTGGGCGTGGCGCCCTCGGGCACGTGAATGTGTATATCCGTGCAGTCGAACGCCGAATCGTCGATGCCGTATGTCTTGCTGTTGGAGCGGATATAGCTTATAGCCGCGCGGGCGCTCTCCTTCATTACGTCGCCCAGCTTGCCGGTGAGCTGTATCTCGCCCTTGCCGTGCATTGCCGAGGCCTCTATGGTGAGGGTGGTGCCGCCGACGGCCGTCCATGCAAGCCCCGTCGCCGCGCCAACTTCGTCGCGGCGGGGAGTATCCTTGTCCTGCCTGAAGCGCGCCGCGCCGAGAAGGGAATGTAAACTTTCGGCAGTTATCCTGCGTTTGGGCTTTTCACCCTCGGCCACCTTTACGGCGACTTTGCGGCATACCGCGTCGATGGTGCGTTCAAGCGTGCGCACGCCCGCCTCGCGGGTGTAGCCCTCTATTATGGCGCGCATCGCTCCCTCGGTAAAGGTGAGTTCGCCCGCCTTTAAGCCGTTGGCCTCCACACGCTTGGGGATGAGGTAGCGGTTGGCTATCTGCAGCTTCTCCTCCTCGGTGTAGCCGCTTATCTCGATGAGCTCCATTCTGTCGAGAAGGGGCGCGGGTATCGTTTCGATGCTGTTGGCGGTGGTTATGAAGAGCACCTTGGAAAGATCGTAGGGCACCTCTAAATACCTGTCGCGGAAGGTGTTGTTCTGGGCGGGATCGAGCACCTCCAAAAGGGCGCTGGCGGGATCGCCGCGCAGATCGGAGGAGAGCTTGTCTATCTCGTCGAGGAGGAAAACGGGGTTTATCGTGCCCGCATTTTTGATGCCGTAGATTATGCGCCCCGGCATTGCGCCGACGTATGTGCGGCGGTGGCCGCGGATCTCGGCCTCGTCCTTAACGCCGCCCAGGCTCATGCGCACGAACTTGCGGCCGAGCGCCCTTGCCACCGACGTGGCTATCGACGTTTTGCCCACGCCAGGAGGGCCTACAAAGCACAAAATGGGCGCCTTTAAGCTGCCCGTGAGCTTGAGCACGGCAAGATATTCGGTAATTCTTTCCTTTATCTTCTCCAGCCCGTAGTGGTCCTCGTTGAGAATCTTTACTGCGTCGTTCAAATCCTCGGTATCGGTCGTCTCCTCTTTCCACGGAAGGTCGAGGAGCCAGTCGATATAGTTGCGTATGACGGTGTATTCGGGCGAGGAGGACGACATTTTATCCATGCGGGATATCTCTTTGAGCGCCTTCTCCTCCACCTCCTGCGGCATGCCCTTCTGCTTTATCTTCTGCACGAGGGCCTCGCGCTCGTCCTCGTCGTCGCCCAGTTCGGCGTGTATGGCCTTGAGCTGCTCCCTGAGGTAATATTCGCGCTGGTTTTTATCTATGTTCTGCCGCACGGCGGCGCTTATCTTGCGCGAGAGGCGCATTATCTCCAGCTCGTCGTTGAGGCATTTTTCGAGTATGCGCAGCCTTTCGGTGACGTTTTCGCACTCAAGTATCTTCTGCTTGATGTCGTCGCGTATGGGCAGGCTGCTGGCGGCGATATTTACATATTCATCGGGATCGCCGCACCTGTCCATGCGGGCGATGTTGTCCTTTGAGATCCTGTTCTCTGTGGAAGTTATGTCGCGCATGATGTCGCGAGCGGTGCGGAAATACGCCTCCTCCAGCGTGAGGTCGCCGTGCACGGGCTTGATTTCGTCGCCGTCGGCGAGGAAGCACTCGTCGAAGGTGAAGTTGCGCACGCGCACGCGGCACAGCCCTTCGGCAAGTATGCGTATGCTGTCGGAGGGCAGGCGGGTTATCTGTTTGATTTTGACTACCGTCCCCACGCGGCAGATGTCGGCCTCGGTTATCTCCTCCTTTTCGGGATCGGGCTGGGTGCATACCAGAAGGCGCATATCGCCGTCGGCCGCGCGCTTGATCGCCGTGAGCGAAACAAGCCTGCCGGCATCGAACGACACCACCGTATCGGGGAATATCACCCTGCCGCGCATGGGCAAAACGGGTATTTCATCGAAGTATTTAATTGACATAGCGTTCCCCTTTTGTTAAAAAACAGGGGAGCACAACGCTCCCCTTTTAAAGGCGGCATTGCCGCTTGAAATTTTTGCCGTAGCCCGCGGCGCGGCATGACTTGCGCGCGGGCTTTTTTTATGCTGATTTTTTATATACTATCCTCGGCTCGGCGTGGTCGGTGACGCAGTCTTTGGTGACTATCACTTCCTCCACGTTGGGCTCGGAGGGGAGCTTATACATTACGGGAGTCATAAAGCTCTCTATTATGGTGCGCAGGCCCCTCGCGCCCGTCTTTAACCTTATGGCGGTATTGGCTATCTCGCGCACGGCGGCGTCCTCTACGGTGAGCTTTACCCCGTCGAGAGCGATGAGCTTCTGATACTGCTTTATTATGGCGTTTTTGGGCTGAGTGAGTATGTTTACGAGCGCGTCCTCGTCGAGGGGATGCAGGCTTACCACTATGGGCACCCTGCCCACAAATTCGGGTATGAGGCCGTATTTTGTTAGGTCCTGGGGCTTTACGTCGGCGAGCATCTCGTACGATACCTCGTTATCGGAGAGCTTTACCTGGCCGCCGAAGCCGAGGGAGGTCGTATCCTTGCGCTTCTGCACTATCTTATCCAGCCCCACGAATGCGCCGCCGCAGATGAAGAGGATATCGGTAGTGTCTATCCTCAGGCACTCCTGTTGGGGGTGCTTTCTGCCGCCCTGGGGGGGAACGTTTGCCACGGTGCTCTCTATTATTTTTAAAAGCGCCTGCTGCACGCCCTCGCCCGAGACGTCGCGGGTGATGGATACGTTTTCGCCCTTGCGCGCTATCTTATCTATCTCGTCGATGTAGATGATGCCGCGCTGGGCGCGCTCTATATTATAATCTGCGTTTTGAATGAGTTTTAAAAGTATGTTCTCCACGTCCTCGCCGACGTAGCCCGCCTCGGTGAGGGTGGTCGCGTCTGTGGTGGCGAAGGGAACGTTGAGTATCTTTGCGAGCGTGCGGGCGAGCAGCGTTTTGCCGCAGCCCGTGGGGCCCAAAAGAAGAATGTTGCTCTTTTCTATCTCTATATCGTCGTCCTTATGCGTGGGGGAAGCAGCGTTGTTTATGCGCTTGTAATGGTTGTATACCGCGACGGAGAGCACTTTTTTTGCCTCGTCCT
The DNA here is from genome assembly GCA_944330115.1 of uncultured Clostridia bacterium. GTDB lineage: Bacteria > Bacillota > Clostridia > Christensenellales > Borkfalkiaceae > Coproplasma. Next base: position 159,981 of record CALVIN010000001.1, on the reverse strand, counting down.
GGCCGACGATATACTTATCGAGCTCGGCCTTTATTTCGGCCGGCTTTTTTAAGGGAACGGGGGTGAACTTATCGCCGCCGCCCTCCTCCTTTATCATGTCGTAGCCGATCTCAAGGCATTCGTCGCATATGCAGGCGCCGTTCTGCCCCGTTATCAGCTTGCGCACGAGGTCCTCGGGCTTGCCGCAAAAGGAACAATATCTCTTTTCTTTCATAATACCTCCTCGCCCGCGGATATCTCCGCAGACGATATGTACGGCCCGCGCCGGCACTGTCGCACTCTGTTATGTATGAAAAAACTGTGCGGCGCCCTGCCGCAGATGACTATTTGCGGCGGTATGGCTGTACAAAATATTGCGGTAAGGGAAAATATAAAATTTGCGCGCGCCCGCCGCGCGGCGGGCGCGCGCAAATTAAAGGTGCGTAACCTTACCTCTTAGTGAATACTTTATCGATGAGGCCGTATGCAAGGGCCTCGTTTGCAGAGAGATAATTATCTCTGTCGGTGTCGCGCTCGAGCTGCTCTACCGGCCTGCCGCAGTTGGCGGCAAGTATTTCGTTGAGCTTGCGCTTGGTGCGGAGTATGTGCTCGGCGGCTATCTTTATGTCGCTCGCCTGACCCTGCGCCCCGCCGAGAGGCTGATGGATCATTATTTCGCTGTTGGGGAGAGCGTACCTCTTGCCCCTTGCGCCGCTCGAGAGCAGGAATGCTCCCATCGAGGCCGCCATGCCTATGCAGATGGTGGATACATCGCACTTTACGTAGTTCATAGTGTCGTAAATGGCGAGGCCCGCCGAAACGCTGCCGCCGGGGCTGTTGATATAGAGCGATATATCCTTTGAGGGATCCTTTGCCTCGAGGTAGATGAGCTGGGCGACTACCGTGTTGGCGGTGGCGTCGTCGATCTCGCCGCTCAAGAAAACTATTCTGTCTTCGAGAAGGCGGCTGTATATATCATACGAGCGCTCCCCGCGGGAAGTCTGCTCCACTATATAGGGCACAAGCGCGCCCCTTTCATTTATTTTCATGTGCGTATACTCCTTTTTGTATACTTATTTTGCGCGGCATTCGGGCTGTTGCCGGGCGCCCGCGCGGCGCTGCATGAGCGTTATGCCTTTGGCGGGCTTACTTCTGCTCGCCTGCCTCGGGAGCCTCTGCGGAGAGCTCGTTGTTGGCCTTTAAGAAGTCGAAGAGCTTAGTTACGACGATGTCGCTCTCGATATACTCCCTCTGGCGGGGATCGAGGTTCTTCTTATACTCCTCGGCAGTTTTGCCGACCGACTGAGCCTGCTCGGCTATCTTGGCCTCTACCTCTTCAGGCTCGGCCTTGATGTTCTCGGTGCGGACTATCTTATCGATGACCAGCGTAGACATGACGCGCTCGGTCGCGCTGCCCTTGAACTGCGCGCGGAACTGCTCCATGGTGGCGCCCATATACTTCAAATAGTCGTCGAGCTTGAGGCCCTGATACATGAGCCTGTAGGTGAAATCCTGGACCATCTTGTCGATCTCCTGCTCTATCATGGCGTCGGGGATCTCGGCCTTGGCGGTCGCGCAGATAGCCTTTATGATGCTGTTCTCCGTTTCGTTGAGGCTCTTGGATGCAGCCTGGCGCTCGAGCCTTTCGCGGCACTTATTCTTATACTCGTCCACCGTTTCGCAGCCGGCGTTTGCCTTTACGAATTCATCGGTGAGCTCGGGATACTTCTTTTCGGTGATGCCCTTGAGCTTGATCTCGAACACGGCCTCCTTGCCCTTTAAGTCGTCGGCCTGGTAGTCGTCGGGGAACTTTACGGTGATGTTCTTTTCCTCGCCGATGCTCATGCCCTCCACCTGCTCTTCAAAGCCGGGGATAAATGCGCCGCTGCCGAGCTCGAGGTCATAGTCCTCTGCCGTGCCGCCGGGGAATTTTACGCCGTCTACGCTGCCCGAGAAGTCGATCTTAACGGTATCGCCGCCCTTGCAGGGACGGTCGGTGACAGCCGCGTCCTCGGCCTTGCTCAAAAGGATCTTCTTTGCTTCCTTTTCAACGTCCCCGTCGGTAACATTATACTCATAACTTCTTATTTTTAAACCTTTATATGCGCCTATCTCAACATCGGGCTTTACGGGAACGGTCGCGGTGAGCGTTACGCCGTTATCGCCGGAGATATCGTCGACGGAGAGCGAGGGATCGCCCACGACGGTGAAGTTTTCCTTTTCCTTGTCGATTATGCCGGGATAGGAATCGGAGAAGAGGATATTGAAAGCCTCGTCAAAGAACACGCCCTTGCCGTAGAAATTTTCGAGCACGGGCTTGGGCGCCTTGCCCTTTCTGAAGCCGGGCACGCTGTATTTGCCCCTCGTGCGGGCATAGGCCTTATTTATGGCGTCCTCCCACTCCTCCTTGGAATAGGTGATGGAAATTTTTACTGTGCTTTTTTCTGCGGGTGCTGTTTTGTAGTTCATGAAATATCTCCATATGTTTATTTCACGAAAATTTCCGCCGCATGCGGGGCGGCAACTTTCATGAGTAAAATTTTCGTCGCTATATATAATTTGGTTATATATACATCTCGCGTAGAAAATATTTTAACACAATAGTTTGCTTTTGAAAAGCGTTTTAAACTGTTTGCCTGCAAATAATTTACTTTTGCCCCGCTTTGCTGTATAATGGACAAAGGCGGCCGCAAGCCGCAGCAAATTTGTACTTTATTTTAGCAAAGAAGGTTTTGTATGCCGCAGGACGCATTTACGCTGAGATATGTGATACGCGAGCTCGACGAGAGGCTGCGCGGAGGTAAAGTTTCGCGCATAAATCAGCCTGCCAAAGATGAGCTTACTCTATTTATATACACACAAAAGGGCACGGTTAAACTTGAAATATGCGCGCACGCGCAAAATTGCAGGCTGAATATCGCCGAAGGAGGCGCGCACGTGCAGCAGGCGGCGCTCTCTTTTTGCATGCTGCTGAGAAAACACCTCACCGGCGCGGTAATAAAATCGGTCGCGCAGCCGGGGTTTGAGAGGATAGCGGCGATAACGCTCGACTGCGCGGGCGACTTCGACAGGGCCGAGCGCGTGCTGTATTGCGAAATAATGGGAAAGTACAGCAACGTAATACTTACCGAAAACGGCAGGATACTCGGCGCGATGAAGACCACCTCTTTGGAGAGCGGCGCAAAGCGCATACTGTTTACGGGCGCGCAGTACGAGCTGCCCGAACCGCAGGACAAGGCCGACCCCACCGACCTTGCGGCGCTTGAAAGGGCAATGACGGACGGCGCCGACGCCGACTTTATCGCCGCGCACGTAACGGGCATAAGCTATGCCACCGCGCTCGACATAGAGGCAGCATTTGCAGGCAAGGCGGGCGCAAATGACATATACGAGTATGTGGGCGGCAAATTTTACGCGCCCTGCGTAAGCTATAAAAACGGCTCCCCTTCCGACTTTAAGGTGTGCTGCTTTTACGGCGAAAAGAGGCCCTGCCCCTCCCTTTTGGAGGCGCAGACGGCATACTACGACTATGTATGCAAGAAAAAGGCGTTCGACGACAAGAAGCGAAAGCTCGATTCGGCGCTGCGCTCGGCAGAAAAGAAGTGCGAAAAGAGGCTGGGCATAATTTTGAACAGGCTTGCCGAGTGCCGCGACATTGAGGACGTGAAGCTGAAGGGCGAGCTGATAACTGCCAACATATATGCGATAAAGAAGGGCGACGACAGTCTGACGGCGGTCAACTACTACGACGAAAACATGCCCGAGGTGAAGATAGCGCTCGATGCGCAGCTCACTCCCGCACAGAACGCGCAGAAATATTATAAGAGGTATGCAAAACTAAAGCGCACGCTGGAGGCGCTCGCCGTGCAGAAGAGGGACACCGAGGAGGAAAAGGCCTACCTTGAGAGCATACGCTGTTCGCTGGACGGCGCCGACGACATATCCGACTTTGAGGAGGCCGAGACCGAACTTATTACCCTAGGCGTGATAAAGGCCGAAAATACCCCCAAAAACAAGAAAAAGGAGACGCCGCGCGCGCCCTTCAGAAGGTATTTATACGGCGGGTTCACCATAGTTGCCGGCAGGAACAACATGCAGAACGAGCGCCTCACCAAGGGGCTTGCCGAAAGGGACGTGTGGCTGCACGCGCAGCGCTATCACTCCTCCCACGTGGGCATAATGACCGAGGGGCGCGACGTGCCCGACGACGTGATAAAGACGGCCGCCGAGATATGCGCGTGGTATTCGGAGGCGCGCGGGGGCGCCAAGGTGCCCGTGGACTACACATTCAAAAAATTCGTGAAGAAGCCTTCGGGCGGAAAGACGGGGTTTGTGACCTATACAGACTATAAGACGGCGCTCGCCGCGCCGGACGGACACGCCGAACTGAGGTGCGACGATGAGCAATAAGAGAAAAAATAAGATAGAAGAGATGCCCGAAGCACCCGAAACGCCGCAGACCACAACGAGTGCATACGCGGTGTGCGGCGCAGTTGCGGGCGGGCTGGGCATAATTTTATATGTGCTCTCGCTTGTGACGCCCGTTGCGATTTACGGGCTGATAGGCGGCATAGTGTGCGAGATAGCGGCATGCGGGCTGCTGCGCACGCAGCAAAAGAAGCGCCCGCTGTTTTGGGCGAAAGCAGTTTATATCGCCTGCTGCGTTCTGCTGGCGCTCGGCGTCGCCTTTATGATAGGCGGCATAATCTGGGCCTCGCTGCAGCAGGGATAAAGTGAAGTGCAATTTTATACCATATAAAGTTTTTAAGCGGCGGGGTGAAACAAAAGCCCCGCCGCTTATCTTATGCGAAATTTTATTGCGCGCGGGCGGGGCATTTTAGCGGGGCTGTATAAAAATGGCGGAATTGGCTCAATTTTATAATAAATGGAAGCCATTGAAAGAGCTGTATTCGACAAGATAACCGCCTGCTGCAAAGACGGCGGGTACGCAATAATAGACGGCGAGGAGTTTGCCGACGCGCTGCCCGACGGCGAGCGGCGCGCAGCGGGCGAGATAGAGGGCGCGCTTAAAAAACTGCAGGGCAAGGGGTACATCGACTTAAAGTACGCGCGCGGGGGCACCTACTGCGTAGCGGCCTTGAAGACGCAGATAACAGAGCCCGCGCAGCCGGAAAAGAGAGAGCCCTCCCCCACCGTTATCGAGGTGAAGGAAAAACTCAACCTGTTTGCCGCGGGACTTTATGCGCTGGCGGCCTTTTTGGGCGGCGCGGCAGGGAGCGCGGTGATATGCGCGATATTTGCGGCGGTGTGAAATGCTCACGCGCAGGGAAAATATGGTGATGAAGGCCGTGTACGAACTGTGCGACGGCACCGACTGCTGCCTTATTTCGCGCTCCGACATACTTTCACTGCTGCCCAAAAAGGCGGAGATGAACGGCAGGAATTTGGACGACATGCTGTTTGCGCTGCAGGTGGACGGGTACTTCGACCTGATAACCTCAGAAAGAAAGGGCGAGAGAATGTATGTTATAACGCTGAAAGAGAGCGGCTTTGCGTTCAGACGGAACAGGACGCAGCGCAGGCGCGACGTTATGTTTAAAATAGCGCTGGCGTTTTTGGGCGCCGTGGCCACCTTTGTGTTCGGCCTGATACTGCGCGGCATCTTCGGGCAATGAGGGCAGGCGCCACGCCGCGCGCAAACATTTTGCAAAAAAAGTATTGCCTTTGGCGGTGAAATCTGCTAAACTATTTAGGAAAAAATTTTTTGGAGAACTAACCTTGAAAGGCAATACAGAGAACGCCGCAGGCGTACAGCCCGAAAAAAAGCGCGGCGGAAAACTTGTGACGGCAATAGCCGTGATAGTCAGCGTGATAGCGGCGCTCGGCATATTTTTGATGGTGTGGTATTTGGGCGACAGATACGACGACTTTGATGCGAGATTCAGGCAGGAGGCCGCCATACCCGCCCTGGACGAGGGCTTTATACCGCAGGGGCTGGGCAACGGCTCGAACGACGTGCAGTTTATAAGCGGCTATATGAACGACGGCAGCCCCTCGCGCATATACGTTCTGGAGGACGGGCAGCCGACGGGCTATGTGACGATAACGCTCGACGACGGCTCGGACTTCGACGGGCACATGGGCGGCGTGGCAAGCAACGGCACGAGTAGGGTTTGGGTAGCTTCCGGCGGAAAGATGTATGTTTTAAGCTATTCGCAGGTGATGAGCACCGCCGAAGAGAACGGCTCGGTAGAGGTCACTTCGTCGTGGGACGCGCATTGCAACGCCTCGTTCTGCTACTACCGCTCGGGGTATATCTATGTGGGCGAATTTTACCGCGCGGGCAACTATGAAACAGACTTGGAGCACCGACTTACCACCCCCGCCGGCGACGAAAACACGGCGATAATACTGCGCTTCTCGGGCACGACAAACACCCCCTCCGTTCCCGTCAGGGCATACAGCATAACCGGGCAGATCCAGGGCATGGCGATGAACGAGGCGGGCGACCGCATAATACTTTCGCAGAGCTACGGGCTTACAAATTCGCACATACTCACCTATTCGTTAGACAGCTCCACCGCGCACGACAGCGACGGGCTGGAGATAGACGGCCAGGACGTAGACGTGTACTTCCTCGACAGCGCAAACCTTGTTGCCGACTACGAGATACCATGCATGAGCGAGGGAATGTGCTCGGACGGGGACAGGATATACGTGCTGTTTGAATCGGCGAGCGTGAAATACCGCCCCTTCGTGCGCGAGAAGCTGGAACACATATATTCGTTCAGGCTGAGGACTACCGACTGATCGTGCGGCAGCGTATAAAAATAAATATCTTTTGCGCGGTATACGCGCGGCGCGGGCGGCCTGCAAAACTTGCGGGCCACCCGCATTTATTGTTTATGCGAAGTATTATGCGTGACATAACACCCGATTTTTTTCGTGCACGCGACACTATTATAAGTAAAAGTTTGGGTAAAATTTAAAAAAAATTGAACTTTTGCGGCAAAAAACTGTGCGATAAATATTTACTAAATTGCCGAAATGTTTTATAATGATTGCATATGAAAAGCCGCTTTCCCGCAAAAAAGATAGCCGTGCTGGCGCTGTTTTCGGCGCTGGGGCTGATAGTGTTTGTGATCGAAAATCAGTTCCCGCCGCTGTTTGTGCCGGGGGCAAAGATGGGGCTTGCAAACATCTTCTCCCTCTCGGCGCTCATATTGTACGGACCCGTTGAGGCGTTGGTTGTGGTTGCCGTGCGCACAGTGCTCGGCTCGCTGTTCATGGGGAACATATCAGTGCTTATGTTCAGCTTTACGGGCGGGGTGATCTCCCTTGCCCTTTCGGCGGTGCTGATGTATGCCGCCTATCCCAAGGTGAGCGTTATGGCAATCAGCATAGCGGCGGCGGTGACGCACAATATCGTGCAGAACATCGTGTATGTGCTTATAACGGGCACGGAGCTGATGTTTTCATACATGCCATACCTTGCGCTTATCGGCATACTTTCGGGCGCGATAGTGGGCGCGGTGGTGACGCTTATATTTAAAAAGGTGCCCCAGAGCGTATTTTTGCGCGCGGCGTACGATACACATGCGCAGAAGAGCGCCGCGGCCGCAAATACCGCTGCCGAGAGCGGCAATGCCGAAGCGGGCGGCGCAGAAAACGGCGCAGGCTGCACAGATAACAAAGAATAATTAAGGCTATAACCTTAAAGTAAGGTTTTAATACAGGCAAAAGATGCGAGAGGGCGCGGCGGCGCTCCCCCGCGCGTAAATACTTTTTTTGGAGGTCAATTTTGAAAGCTGTTAAAGGCTCATTCTTTTTCGGCGGAGTGCATATACGCGACAACAAGTCGCTTTCTAAAGATGCATCCATCGAAAGACTGCCCGAACCGCCCGAAGTTAAGATCGCCATGTCGCAGTCGCTGGGAAGGCCGGCAGTTCCCTGCGTGAGCGCGGGCGACAAAGTGGCCAAGGGCCAGCTTATCGCGCGGGGCGACGGGGCGATATCTTCCGACGTGTTCGCAAGCATAAGCGGCGAGGTGACGGGCATTGAAACGCTTGCAAACGAGTGCGGCAATACCGATACCTTTGTTGCAATACGCGGCGACGGCGAGGGCAGGGAACAATATCTCCCCCCTCTTTCAGACCCCTCGCCCGAGGAGATAGTAAAGAGGGTGCGCGACGCAGGCATAGTGGGCCTGGGCGGCGCGGGCTTCCCCACCGCCGTTAAACTTACGCCCAAGATGAAAGTCGACACCTTTATTATAAACGGAGCCGAGTGCGAGCCCTACCTTACGCGCGACTACCGCATAATGAAGGAGCACACCGACGAGGTGGTGCGCGGCGCGCGCTATATGGCAAAGGCGCTGGGCGTTGAAAACATAATGATAGGCATAGAGCTCAACAAGCCCGACTGCATAGAGGCGTTTGAAAAGTATGACGACATAAAAGTTGTGGCGCTGAGAAAGATATACCCCATGGGCGGTGAAAAGCAGCTCATTTACAGCGCCACAAAGCGCAAGGTAAAGCTGGGGCAGCTGCCCGCAGACGCGGGCGTTATAGTAAACAACGCCGCCACCTGCCTTGCCGTGTGCGAGGCCGTGGAGCTCGGCAAGCCCGACTGCGAGGCAATACTCACCGTTTCGGGCAGGTCGATAGCCCGCCCCGCCAACGTCTGCGTACCCGTGGGCACGCCCATCTCGTATATAGTCGAGCAATGCGGCGGCGAGGCCGAGGCCCCCAAAAAGGCGGTGCTCGGCGGGCCCATGACGGGCGTCGCCGTAAAGAGCTATGACCTGTATATAAAGAAAACTTCGAGCGGGGTGCTGCTGCTTACCGAGAAGGAGGCAGCCGCAGATGAGCCCACCGCCTGCCTGAACTGCGGGCTGTGCGCCGACAACTGCCCCATGCACCTCATGCCCATGAACACGGCGTTCTACTCCTCTGCGGGGGATATCGACAACGCCGTAAAGCTGGGCGGCACGATGTATTGCATAGAGTGCGGCGTGTGCGAATATGTATGCCCCGCAAAGAGGCCGCTCATTCAGGCCATAAGAAACACCAAGGCGGCCGTGCGTGCGCGCGAAAAAGGAGGCAAATGATGAACAGCTCGATAGTTATATCCACCCCTCCCCACATCAAATCCAAGCGCACCACAAAGAAGATAATGCTCGACGTGCTGATAGCGCTCGCCCCGGCGGCGATATGCGGCATAGTATACTTTTTACTCGACGCGCTGATACTTGAAATAACCTGCGTGGCGTTTGCCGTGCTGGCCGAATTCGTGTACTTCTTTATAGCAAAGGGCGGCCTGAACGTGCGCTTTGCAAACAGAGACACGCGCGAGCTTGCAAAGAAGATAAGGCAGCTCAAAAAGCAGGGCCAGCCCTATAATGAGGAACAGAAGCAGCTTACAGCGCTGCGCGCAGAGCTGAGAAAGCAGGCGTTTGCAAAGTCGGGGAATGTATGCAAGAAGTGGGCGTGTCAGTTCGACTTTACGTCGGTAGTGACCGGCCTCATACTTGCGCTCATCATCTCCCCCGCCACCCACTGGTACGAGGCGGCGATAGGTGCGGTGTTTGCCATAGTTGTGGTAAAGATGGTGTTCGGCGGCACGGGCAAGAACATTGCCAACCCCGCGGCCGTGGGCAGGGTGTTCATGATGCTCTCCTTTACGGCGATGACCACATACACGGCGGCGCACTTCGGCGCGATAGACGGCGGCACCGTTGCGGCGGGCGCCACCTACCTCACCGGCCCCTTAAAGGACGGCAACCCCGACGCCATGTCGCTTTTGGACCTCTTCCTCGGCACGGGACTTGCGGGCTGCATAGGCGAGACCTGCAAACTTGCGCTTATAGTGGGATATTTATACCTCGTTATAAGGCGCGTGATAAAGTGGTGGCAGCCGGTACTTTACATCGGCGTGGCCGGGCTTATGTCGGTTGCGCTCAACGGCTTCGACTTTACGCTCTTTTTGCCCTACATTCTTTCGGGCGGACTGATGTTCGGCGGCATATTTATGATGACCGACTACGTCACCTCGCCCAAAGGGCTGTATGCGCAGATAGTTTATTACGCAGTCGGCGGCATTCTCACCGCAGTTTTAAGGCAGGTGACGCCCATCGAGGTGGTATCCTTCGTTATAGTCGTGATGAACCTGATAGTACCCCTTTTGGACAACTTTATAAGGCGCAGGCCTTTTGGATATGTTAAGGAAAAGAAGAACAAGGAGGCCGAAAAATGAGCGAAGAGAACGGAAAAGCTAAAAAGCCGTTTACCGTTAAGGGCTTTTTTAAGAGTACCTCCTTTAAGTGCATAGCCGTGCTGCTTGCAATAGTGCTGATATCGGGCATACTGCTCACCATATGCAACAGCCTGTTTTACGTTTCCGACGAGGAGAGGCTGCAGCGAGTGCTTTCGGACATATACGGCAAGGAAGTTACGGCAAGGGAAGTAAGCCTGAACGAGCGCAATATTTCGAGCTTTGAGATAGCCGAGGACGGCTCTACCGCAGGCTACGGCGACTCTATGGCCGATGAGATAAAGGACGGCTCGATGTTTTTGCGCAAGACGGAGAGCGACATACTCTCTGTACTCAACCCCGACGGCGAGTTTACGACGGGCAACCTCGACGGCACTCTTGCTACGGGCGCGACTTACTCGAACTTTTTGTGCACATACGCGGCACTGTTTGCAACGGTAAATTACAGCCGCGCCGCGGCGGGCGAAGATATATCTTCGTTTGAGCGCACCAAATATATAGATACCGAAAATACGAGCTACACCTCGGATGCTGGCGCGGTGAAATTTACGGTGGTGACCACCGACTATTCGCGCGCGGGAGCGTTCACCGTTGAAATAACGGTAGGCGCAGACGGCAAGATAAGCGAGTATGCCATTACGGTAAACGGCTCCTCCCCCGCTTCGTTTGCAGACAATATGGCAGAAAACGTCAAGGACGGCTCGCTGTACGTCGGCAAGGACGCGAGCGGCGTTTTGGCGCTGTTCCCCGAGAACGGACTTTCGGCAGACGGCGCCGACAACGTGATAGCCACGGGCGCGACCTACTCCAACTTTTTGTGCACCTACGCCGCGCTGTTTGCGCTTGCCAACTACGACGCAGTTTACGGAGGCACGCAGATAGCCGAGGGCGCCGAGCTTGAATATACGCAGTATATTGACCTTGCAAACAGCTCAGCGCAAGTCGGCGACGACGAAATATACTATACGATAGTTACCACCGACTACGGCAGGGCGGGCGCGTTTACCCTGAATATAACCGTGCGCGGCAGCCGCAACACTCAGTACACGGGAGGCAGCGTCAACAGCGCCTATTATATAGAGGACGACGGCAACTACCTTGTGAACGCCACGGGTACGGGCGGCTTTTCGGGCGGCACAGTCACCTGCTGGGTGGTCGTTGCGATGAACGACGGCTCGGTTGAGGGCGTTGACAGAGTTGTTATAGAGAGCAACGTCGGACAGTCGTATATAAGCAAGGTGAACAGGGACGATGTTTTACAGCAGTTTGAAGGCACGTTCAGCAACGGCGAGGAAGTTTCGGCGTGGTCGGGCACGGGCGCGACTATGTCACTCACGGCCATTGCAGGCGCGGTGAACACCGCACTCTCCTTCGCAAGAGAGGAACTCGCCGAAAACACCGTGACCGATCCGCTGGCGGGCTACAGCTACACAAACTATATAAACAGCTACCTCACCAGCGTTTCTAAAAACGGCAGCGAAGTATATTACAGCATAACCACAACAAGTTTAAACCAAGCACAAGTGTTTACCATAGATATTACCGTTAGCGAAGGCGGCGTGATAACCGCCTACGAGATTGTGACGAACGGCTCCACCTCGCAGAGCTATATAGATTCGATGGCACCCGAAGTAAAGGACGGCAGCTTGTATATAGGCAAGGGCGCGGATGAGATACTCTCCCTCCTTTCGCTCAATGAGGACGGCACATTCGGAAGCGTGGACGGAAATCTTACGACGGGCGCCACTTACTCAAACTTCCTCTGCACATACGCGGCGCTGTTTGCGGCGGCCAACTATGAGTATGCACTTGAAAATGCCGAGCAGGGCGAAGCCCCCGAGCAGCCCGACGAACCCGAACAGACCGACTATATCTATACAAATTATATAGATATGGAGAACACCACTATTGCCGTGAACGGCGAGGACGTGACATACTCTATTGCCAGCAATGCAAACGGCCTTATATGGGGACAATTCAAGATCTCCGTCACCGTGGGCAAGGGCGGCATAATAAAGGCCTACAAGATAGTGGCCAACGGCTCCTCCGTTATGCCCGACCAAAACTACGGCGACCTCATGGCAGATAATGTTTTGGACGGCAGTTTGTTTGTAGGCAAGAACGCGGATGAGATACTCTCCCTCCTTTCGCTCAACGACGACGGCTCGTTCGGAAGCGTGGACGGAAGCCTCACAACGGGCGCAACGAGGTCGAACTTCCTCTGCACGTACGCGGCGCTGTTTGCGGCGGCTAACTATGATATTGCACTCGGCCAGGCAGGAGGTGCGCAATGAATAAATATGCTAAGATAACGCTTGACGGACTTATTTTTCAAAATCCCACATTTATGTTGGTGCTGGGCACCTGCCCCACCCTCGGCCTGATATCCTCGGCTTCGAGCGCGGCGGGCATGGGACTTACGGTCGTTGTTATACTCACGCTGAGCAACATGCTGATATCGGCGCTGAGAAAGCTGATACCCAACGAGGTGCGCATACCCGCCTATATAGTTATAATTGCAACGCTTGTAACCCTTGCGCGCATGGTGCTTGAAAAGTTCGTGCCCGATTTGTATGACAGCCTGGGCGGCTTTTTGGCGCTGATTGTGGTAAACTGCATAATCTTGGGCAGGGCCGAGGCGTTTGCAAGCAAGCACACCGTGATAGAATCGGCGCTCGACGGCGTATCCACCGGCCTCGGCTTTACGGCGGCGCTCACCATAATGGGTATAATCTGCGAGTTTTTGGGCTCCGGCTCGATATTCGGCCTGCAGATAATGGATTTTACCATAGGCGCGTTTGCATCGCCCGCGGGCTCGTTCCTCGTATATGGCACATGCATAGCCGTGTTTGTATATGTTATGGACACGATAGAGCGCGTGCGCAGGGAAAGGAAATACAGGCCGCTCACGCACGAATCGCTTGTTAAGGAGGTGGCGTAAATGGGAACTTTTATAGCTATAGTTCTTGCCGCCGTGCTCACGAATAACTTTATAACGGTGCGCACATACGGCATATGCCCCTTTTTGGGCGTATCTAAAAAGACAAATTCCGCCGTGGGCATGGGCGTGGCCGTTACAATAGTAATGGCGATAGCCACCGCCGTCACCTACCCCCTCTATGAGTATGTGATGGTGCCGCTCGGCATAGAATTTTTGGAGATAATATTCTTCATCTTTATAATCGCCGCGCTCGTGCAGATGATAGAAAAGGTGATAGAAAAACTCTCTCCCCCTCTCTACAGCGCGATGGGCATATACCTGCCGCTGATAACCACCAACTGCGCCGTTTTGGGCGTGTGCGAGCTGGTGATAGGCGACATGAGCAGCATAATCGGCCAGACGGCGGCGGCCGCGATGAACACAGGCTGGGCGGTTTTATACGCCGTGTTCGCGGGCCTGGGCTTTACACTCGTTATGATAATAATGAGCGGACTGAGGGAGCGCATAGGCAACTACGGCGAGATGCCCAAGGCCATAAAGGGCTTCCCCATAGCCATGATAACTGCCAGCATAATCTGCATGGCGTTCAACGTGTTCAGCTATATTCAGCTTTAAGGAGGGCGCTATGAATTTACTTGTTACATTAGGTACTGTAGACGCCGAAACATGGAAGACGGTGGGCATAGTTGCGGGAATACTCGCGGGAATAGCCCTCGTGCTGGTGATAGCCATACTCGTTGTGGGAAAGGTGTTCAAGGTGGACGTAGACGAAAAGGTGACGGCCATACTTGAAAATCTTGCCGGTGCAAACTGCGGCGGCTGCGGCTGTTCGGGCTGCAGCGGCTTTGCGCAGAAGCTTGCGAGCGGCAAGGGCGACCTTTCGGACTGCCACGTCACCTCGCCCGAAAAGAAGGCCGAGATAGCCAAGCTTTTGGGCATAGAAGTCAAGGAAGAAGAGCCCACCGTGGCGATAGTAAAGTGCAACGGCGGCGCTTTGAACGCGCCCGACGCATTTGAATACAAGGGCAACCCCACCTGCAAGGCGTGCAACTCGCTATATCAGGGCAACAAGCTGTGCAAGACGGCCTGCCTGGGCTGCGGCGACTGCGCAGCGGTTTGCCCCGAAAAGGCCATAACCGTTGAGGGAAGGCTTGCAAAGGTAAAGCCTGAAAGGTGCATATCGTGCGGGGCGTGCATAAACGCCTGCCCCAAGCACATAATTGAGCGCATACCCGCCAAGGCGCCCGTTTATGTGGCGTGCTCCTCACACTGCAAGGCAAAGGAAGTTATGGGGCAGTGCAAGGTGGGCTGCATAGGCTGCGGCATGTGCGCTCGCAGCTGCCCGCACGGCGCAATAACAATGGTGAACAACCTGCCCGTATTTGACTACACGAAGTGCACCGGCTGCCTGACCTGCGTTTCGAAGTGCCCGAGAAAGATAATACTTGTAAGATAACTTTTAGAGCTATAAATTACGGCGATATAAAAATGGCAGCGCCTGCGGAAAATTCCGCAGGCGCTGCCATTTTATTATAATAATTTAATTTTACAAATGCCGTGATGCTTTCGTGCCGCAAAACATTTTTTGCCGTGATGTAAAGTATTTTTAACCTGCGGGGAAGACGCCGTCGGGATCTGAAAAGCCCGCGGGCACTATCTGCAGGGAGTGCGGCGTGCATACTATCACGCCCGAGTTGTTTGTTATCGCGGGGGTGTGAACGCAGTCGCGGCGGGAGGAGCAGTCGCTCTCGGTCACGGCGACGGTGCGCGCCGATTTATCGATATATATGATATTATAGCTGCTCGGCTCCTCAAAAGAGCCGCCGTCGGTGCAGAATATCAGCGTTATGCCGTCATCTGAATTTTCGGCCTCGGCAACGTTCTGGGGCAGGGCGATATACAGCTCGTCGGAATCGAAGTTGTATGAAAAGGCGAGCGCGTTGTTATACTGCCCCTCCACCTCCGTAAGGGCGCGCCTGTCGCCCGTTAAAAAGATGACGAGGAAGAGCGCGGCGACTATCACCGCTATCACGCCGTATATGAGGACGTCCCAGACTTTGAAGAACCTGTCCTTTTTTACCTGCTCAACCTTTTTAAGTGACATAGGCCGCCCTTTTTAAGCGCGCTTTAACGCATTTAACGCACGCCGTCGAACACAACGTTGCCGCCCTCTATGCGGCTTGCGAGCTTGTAGTTTTCGTTCAAAAGCTCGTATTCGCCCTCGGGAATGTTTGTTATAAGCAGGTATTCGCCTGCGGAATTCTGATATATGAAGGAAATTTTCAGCCCCTGCTCCTTTACAGCGGAGGAGTTGATATATTCGAGCGCGCCGTCGAGCCCCATCGCCATTATTGCCGTGGTGCGGGCGTCGTCTTCTGCGGCGGTGCCGCCCATGCAGCAGGCGGCCACCATGCCGTTTTGTATGGGCGAGCCTGTGGCGGGATCGATTATGTGGCAGTAGCGCACTCCCTCTATCTCGTAATAATTTTCGTAGTCGCCGCTGGTGGAGAGGGCGATATCGGCGGCGTTCACCGCCATGTAGTAGTCGTCTACATCGCCGCGCGGATCGCGATAGGTCACATACCACTCGCCGCTTTCGGAGGCATATGTGCGGTTGAGCGCCACGCTAGACATTCCGTACGAAAAGTTGCTGCGCGTGTAGCCCTTCTCCTCTATATACTTGTCGACGATATCGACGGCGTAGCCCTTTGCTATGCCGCCAAGGTCGATTGCGAGGCTGTATTGCCTGCCCTCCACCTCGACGACGGTCTGCGGCTTTACCGCATAGTAGCTGCCGCCCTCGGAATAGAGCCGGATATCCTTAAAACTTGCCGAAAGCTCTTTGAAAGCCTGCACATAGCGCTCGTCGGGCAGCTGCTTTGAAAAATCTTGCCTGTCGTAGGGCATCTCTTCCTTATCGGCGCGGACGGCGAAGCCGTACAGGTCGACGGAGTAATACAGCCCCGCGTTGTAACTGCCGCCCGTCTCCTCATACATATCGAGAGCGAGCGAGAGCACGGTGTAGGCGCGCTCGCTTATTTCAACTGTCTCTCCCGCCGCGGCGGCGTTGAAGCGGCACACGTCGGAGGAGGCTACGGAGGTGCTGAACACCCCCTCTATATCGGTGAGTATTTCAAGCACGCCCGCGCCGACGTCTTTGGCGTCCTGGCGCTGTTCGTCCGTTTGAAACTCGCCCTCGAGGACGAGCCCCGCAATGGTGCCGAAGGACGTGTATGAGCGGGAATAGCGGGCGAAGCTGTTGCCCACGGAGCAGCCGCCGAGAAGGGCGGAGCAGGAAATAAGTGAAAATGCCGAAATTGCTAAAAGTTTTTTGATCATAGACGGGAAATATTATACATTATACTGCCGCAAAAAGGCAAACCAAAAGGCGACGATGCGCGCAACTTTGTGCGGCGCGCCCGCAAATTTTGAGCGCAATATCGCACTATATAATTGCCGCGCCCGCATTTTGCGGGCGCGGCGGACTTACATTTATAACTTTGCTGCAGAAAATCACTCGGTGCGGAGGGCTATCACGGGGTCCTTCTTGGCCGCGGCAGACGCGGGGATGAGGCCGGATATGAGCGTGAGCACTACGCTTATGACCACCATTATCACCGCCTGATATACGGGCAGGGCGGCCAGCCCCGATATGCCCGTGAGGGGCGTGAGAATGACGTTTATGAGCAGCTGCAGCAGGTATGCCACCAGCACGCCGATGAGGCCTGCGCACAGGCCGATGATGAACGTTTCGGCGTTGAACACGTGGCGGATATCGCGCTTGCGCGCGCCGATAGAGCGGAGAATACCTATCTCCTTGGTGCGCTCGACGACGGAGACGTAGGTTATTACGCCTATCATTACCGTGGATACGACGAGCGATATTGCCGTGAACGCTATGAGCACATATGTTATGGCGTTGAGTATGGTGTTCATCATGCCCATCAGAGTGCCGACGGT
The DNA here is from genome assembly GCA_944330115.1 of uncultured Clostridia bacterium. Classification (GTDB taxonomy): domain Bacteria; phylum Bacillota; class Clostridia; order Christensenellales; family Borkfalkiaceae; genus Coproplasma. The sequence continues at coordinate 142,868 of CALVIN010000001.1, read as the reverse complement.
ATCGGAATAATTTATCTCGGTAGGGCCGATATACTCGCCGTTTTCATCGGCATACACCGAATTTGCGCCGTTTGCCTCGTAGTCCTGCCGCGCGGCCGAAACTGCCGAATTCCACTCGTCGAGATAGTCCAGAAGGCCGCTCTTGCTGTCGAAATCCTTTGCGTAGATGGAGAGCGCCGAAGGCCTGTCGTTGCCGCCGAGCTCGCGTATTACCTCCTCAAGCGAAGTTGAGGTGGAGCTGAACCTGGGACTGTAGCCCATGGTTATGCCGCCTTCGCCGCCCGTCTGAATGGAGGCCTGGCCGACTATGGTGTTTATTATCGACGCGTCCGTTGCCTCGTTGAGGGTGCGGACGACGGCCGACTGCATATTCTGCGCGATGTATTCCTGAATGAGCTGCTCGGTAAGGCAGAGGCCGGATGAGAGGCAGCCGTATGTGAGCCCATCCTTTAGGCGGAGAACGCCGCTTATTTTGAGCGTGCGGCCCTGCTCGGAGGTTATTTCGCCGAGGCCCTCCTCGCCGATGGGCTGCGAGCCGCTGTAGATATATTTATAGCCCACGCCGGTGGGATTTTCAACAAACACCTCGTCGTTGTAGAAGAGGGTATATTCCTTGCCGACGACTTCGTCGAAGGGTATCTCCGTCTTTACGTCGTCGGGGTCGACAACTATGTCGGAGCCCTCGTCGGCGGAGATGAAGAGATTTAAGAACTCGCTCTCGGTGAAGAAGCCGAGCTGAACGAGCGTTAAGTCTATCACGTCGTTGCTGGAGCCTACTACCAGCACCACCTCGTCGGTGCTTTGAGGGAAGTGGCCGGCGAGCACGTCGTACTGCGAGAGCACATAGCTGCCGTAAGCTTCGTCTGAAAGGTCGGAAGTGCCGGGCATTACGCTGACTACATCCGTGAAGAAGGGTATGAACTGCGTGAGCGAGGAATACTCCTCCGACTTGTAGGTGAGCAGCGCCGTATAGTAGTTGCGCAGGCTTTCGAGCGACATATTCACATACTGCGTGGCCATCTCGGACGAGGACGAGCCGATGTATACGTCGGTGAACAGGTTTGCCGATATGGATACGCCGTATGAGTAGGTTATGGCGTTATACAGCTCCTCGGGCATGGCCTCGAGGAATTGCAGGTAGTTCACATCCTGCCCGTTGACGTTTGCAACGTTGCCTTCGGTGAGGTCGTTGTAGGTAGTCATGCCCTGCGCGAGATTGGAGAGGAAGGAGTTTACTATTACCTTATCGGCTATCTCGTCGCCCGTGGGCAGGTCGGCGTGAATTGAACCGTCCATGAAGCTGGTCATCGCCGAAGTGAGGTCGAGCGAGGTTTCGGTGACGTTTACGGGGTAGTAAGAGAGCATATCCTCCTCGGTCTTGGCTATGTAGTTGTTGAAGCCCGAGGAGAGCGCGAGCACGAGGCATACCGAAATTATGCCTATGCTGCCCGCTATGGCGGTAACTAACGTGCGCCCCTTTTTGGTGAGCAGGTTTTTGCCGCTCAACGCAAACGCCGTAAGCAGCGACATGGAGGAATGTTTCTTTTTATATACGGGCGCGCCCTTTTTGCCGCCTGCAGCAGAAGAGCTTGCCTCTCTTTCCTGCGCCCTTTCGGCCGCCTCCCGCTCTTGCGCGGCGCGGTGCTCCTCTGCCTCCTTCTTCTCCTCTTCGGGGGAATAGGGGGCGCTGTCCGACACGACGAGGCCGTCTTTGAGCTCCACTATCCTCGAGGAATACTTATAGGCGAGCTCGGGGTTGTGCGTCACCATTATTACGAGGCGCTCGCCCGCGATCTCCTTGATAAGATCCATTATCTGCACGCTTGTCTTTGTATCGAGCGCGCCGGTGGGCTCGTCGGCGAGAAGTATCTCGGGGTTGTTGACGAGGGCGCGGGCTATCGCCACCCTCTGCATCTGGCCGCCCGAGAGCTGGTTGGGGCGCTTGTTGAGCTCTGAGCCCAGCCCCACCCTGCGGAGGGCCTCGGTGGCGCGCTCTTTGCGCTCTTTGGGGCTTACGCCCGAGAGAGTGAGCGCGAGCTCTACGTTGCCCAGAACGGTTTGGTGAGGAATGAGGTTGTAAGTCTGGAATACAAAGCCTATGCGGTGGTTGCGGTAGGTATCCCAGTCGCCGTCGTTATAGTTCTTTGTGGAGATGCCCTCGATGATGAGATCGCCCGACGTGTAGTGATCGAGGCCGCCGATGATGTTCAAAAGGGTGGTCTTGCCGCAGCCCGAGGCGCCGAGTATTGATACAAACTCGTTGCGGCGGAAGGCAAGGCTTACGCCCTTTAGTGCGGCTACGGTAGAATCGCCTACCTTGTAGTCCTTTTTGATGTTGCAAAGCTGAAGCATATATAAAATTCCCTTGAAATAAAAAACTCTTTACCTGAATGTGCGGCGCGGCAGGCCGGTGCGGCGGGCGCGGAAGATATATACCATATTATAAGAAGATATATACCATATTATAATAATATCAGCAATTATAGTGCGCGCTTGTAAACTTACTATAAAACAAATGTGAAAAATACGCAAAATCTGCGGCCGTACGCCCCGTTAAAGCGGCCCGTTGCGGTCACTTACCGTCCTTTTCGTCCTCCGACGGAGCGGACGAGCTTTCGGCATCGCCCTTTTCGGCCTTGTTTTTGCCCTTTTTTGAATATTTTAAAGGGGTGCGCTGGCTGTTTGCCCTGTCGAGATAGTCGGAGAGCATCTCCTGCACGCTCTTGCCCGACTTGAATGCGAACAAAAAGCTTGCCCTGCGGCGCTTTGCCCTTTCACGCGAGCGGCGGATATTTTTGGCGGCACGCTCCTTTCCGCGCTCCAGCCCCTCCCTTATGTTGTCCTTTCCGCGCTCTATGCTCTCCTTTACGCTCTCTTTGAGCTTTTCATACGCCACGACTATGCCGCGCTCCTTTGCGAAGGCGCGTATCTTTACGGAGAGGTCGAGCGAGTGAGCGAGGTCGACGATGAACACGCCGAAGAACAGCCCCACGAAGAAGGCGAAGCCGAGGTGATTTACAAACCACGCCACCCAGCCCGTGACAAAGCCGTGTATGAAGATTATGTATACGGCCGCGGCGGCCGTCCAGATGAGCGAAAAGAGCGGGCAGATTATGCCCTGAATGTTGCCCGGGCGGTTGGAATAGTCCCACAGCTTTATCTTCATGCCCTTTATGAAGATGAGCCCCGCCACGTATTCGAGCGCAGTCAGCAGCACGCCCGCAATGAGTATGAGAATGAGCTTATCTGCCCACTCCGCGCCGGTATCCACGGGAATGAAGCTTACGCCGTACATAAACGTGAGGCCGAAGCCGTACAGCGGAAGATAGGGGCCCGTTAAAAAGCCGGGGTTTATCCATTTTTTTGCCGTGAATATCCTGCGGAACAGCACCTCCACGCACCAGCCCAGGCAGCTGCCCACGAAGAACAGAAAGCAGAGCTCGAGCAAGATCTGACCCATGTTTAACTCATACCTTTGTAATAATTTATTTACAGATATATTTTAACCATTTTTACCGCCGCGCAAAACGCCTGCACGGCATTTGACGGCAATGCGGGCAAAATATTTTATCTCTTTGCGGCGGATATGCGCGCAAGCGAGCGCTCGCGCCCGAGTATCTTCATCACCGTGCACAGATCGGGCGAGTTGGGGCTGCCCGTTATGGCGATGCGCACTATCTCGGCGGCGTCGGAGACGTTGCCCTTGTATGCCGAGGGGTTGGCCTTGTATTCGGCATTTTCAGAGGCGAAGCCTGCGGCCGCCGCGGCCGCCTTTACCTTTGCAAACCAGGCCGAATTGTCGTCGTCCTCGCTGTAAGTTGCCGCAAAGGCAGAGAGCATGGCATTTACCGTATCATTATCGAAGCGGAAGGAATACGCGGGGGCGAAGATGTCGTCGAAGAAGTAGTCCATAAGGCGCACGCCCTGCCCGGCGCGCTCGATATCCTTGCGGCGCTTCTTCTGCCCCGCACCCATTATGAGCGCGAGGATGCTTATTATATACTCCCTCTCTTTGAAGTGGGCCCTGTCGGCATCGGTGCCGAATTCCTGCACCCAGCCGTTCAAAAATTCATACATGCCCTCGGGAGAGAGCTTAGAGAGCTCGTCGCGCGAGACGTCGTTGAGCTTATCCAGATCGAACAGCGCGCCGCTCTTGCCCATCTTTGAAACGGAGAAGGGGAACTCTTTATAGCTCTTTTCGAGGTTCTTTGCCGACCACTCCTCGAAGTTGGAGTTTAAAATGGTCATGAGGTACTTTATTACCGCCTGCGGATAGTAGCCCGCGCCGCGGTAGAAATCGAGCGACAGCTCGGGGTCCTTGCGCTTGGAGAGCTTGCGCTTGGTGCCGCCGTCTACCTTCATCAGCGAGCAGGTGTGGCCGTAGCGGGGAAGGGAAAAGCCGAGCACTTTGAAGAGCTCGATGTGGATGGGCAGGCTGGAGAGCCACTCCTCGCCCCTTATTACAAGCGTGGTGCGCATGAAGTGATCGTCGATGGCGTGCGCGAAGTGATAGGTGGGTATGCCGTCCGACTTTAAAATTACCACGTCCTGGTCGTTTTCGGTGACGGTGATGCTGCCCTTTATCGCGTCGCGGAAGGCGTGCTTTATATTTACGTCGCCCTGCGAGCGCAACCTTATTACATAGGGCAGGCCCCTATCCAGAGCGGCGTATATTTCCTCCTCCGACTTATCGCGCCACACGGCGTACTTGCCGTAGTAGCCCGTTATCTCCTTATTTTCAGTCTGCACGCGCCTTATCTCGTCGAGCTCCTCCTCCGTGCAGAAGCATGGATAGGCGAGGCCGCGCTCTAAAAGGTCCTTCGCATAGGCGCGGTATATGGGCGCGCGGCGGCGCTGGTAGTAGGGGCCGTAGGCGTTTTCACCCTCTATCTCGGCGCCCTCGTCGAAGTTGATGCCGAAGTACTTTAAGGAGCGTATTACCGACTCCACAGCGCCGTCTACCTTGCGCTTTTCGTCGGTGTCCTCTATGCGCAGATAGAATATGCCGCCCGTGGTGTGGGCGGTTCGCTCGTCGGCAAGCGCGCTGTAGAGGTTGCCGAGGTGAATGAAGCCCGTGGGCGAGGGCGCAAGCCTTGTTACCTCAGCCCCCTCCTTTAAAACGCGGGGAGGATAGGCCTTTTCACACTCCTCCAAAGAGGGGAGATTTTCATCGGGAATGAGCCTTGCGGCAAGTTTTTTAAGATCCATAAAATTTATACCTTTGAATAACTTTATTTTTAGTATTATGCAGCATGGCCGCCATAGATTTTGCGGAAGGACGCATGCAACATACGCTATGCCGGCTATACCGACATTATAACACGGAAGAGCGCGAATTAGTAACCTTTTTTGCGCCGCTTTTTGTATTTTTTACAACTGCCGCAGGCGGCCGCCCGCCCCGCCGCCGAAAAGCGCGTATATGCGGCAATGCGCGGCCTTAAAAAGGACGAACACCAAGACGAGAGGCAAGTTCCGAGCAGCATGGCGGCATAGAAGATGACGGCGTCGGCGGCATACGAAAGCGACAGCCCGCCCGCTCCACCGAACAGCAGAAATGCCGAATAGAAGAGCGGCGCGCCGGGAAGCAGCGGAATGAGCGCGGGAATGAGGAAGTCGTCGGCGGGGCAGCCGAAAATAGCCGAAAGCGCGCGGGAAAATATGCCGGACGCGAACGAGGCGGCGAGGCAGGAAAAAAACATGCCGCACGGGAGCAGCAGGCAGTATACCGAATACGACAGGGCGGAGAGCAGCGAGCCCGCGACGGCAGCCGCGGCGCCGAGCGAGAACATAAGGGCGAAGCCCGCCGCACCGACCGCGCAGAAAACACAGCGCAGGGCAAAGCAGTAGCCCGCCCCTGCTCCGCTTGCCGCGGGAATGAGCGAGCAGGCGAGCGCATACCCCGCCGAAACAGCCAGGCTTGCCGCCATGCCAGAGAGCAGCCCGCGCGCGCCCTTTTTATGCCCGCCGCCGAAAAATTTTCGCAGGGCGAGGAACACGCGCAGCCCGGGCACGTTGGTTATCATGCTGCCCGCAACGACGTGCGCCGCAGAGCAGCATATGCCCATATATGAAAACAGCAGGCAGCCGAGCTGAGAGATACAGCCGCACGCCGCGGCGATAAAAAAGGCGCGCGCCGCGGAGCAGAGCGCGCCTTCGGACGACGGGAACAGCCCGCCGAGAGCGCAGCCGAGCGAACCGGAAATAAAGCATACGGCGGCCTCCGCCCCTCCACCGCCGAAGAATGCGCAAAAGCAGGCGCTTGCCAGCCCGCCGCCCAGCATGCGCAAAAGCAGGGAAAACCGCCCGCCCGTATTGAATTTTTTGTTTACGCCGCCCGCGGCAAAGTGCGCCATAGATTATAAATATGCGCCGCGGCGGCATACATAATTACAAAATGTATAAAAAATATCGGCCGCGGACGGCCGATACATAAAAATTATTTGACTTTGCGGAATACAAACCACAGTATTATGAGCACCTCGAACGGGCATGCCGCCACAAAGAGCAGCCACAGCGAGGGAATGGCCGTGAAGAGATAGAGCACCGTGTAGAGCAGCGCCGCAAACGACCAGAGAATGAGCGAGGACGTGACGGCGTTTGTTATTCTGTTGCCCCACAGCGCCGAAAATACGGTGAGTACTATAGAGGAAACGAGCGCCGCCGCAACAAAGCACAGCCACTCGTAATTTAAATTTGGCACATAGCAGAGTATGACGAATATGCCCGTGGCGATAAACCACACGAGCGCGAACGAGAGCAGCGTTATCAAGAGCCGCTTTTTACGCTTGTGCAGTACGGGCTTCACCTCCTTTTCCTTGGGGCGGCTGACGAGGTCGTCGAGGGTGATGTTGTATATCCCCGCTATCTGCATGAGCACGCGGATATCTGGAATGGACTCACCCCGCTCCCACTTCGACACGGCCTTATCGGAATAGTTCAACAGCTCGGCGAGCTGCGCCTGCGTTAAGTTGGCCTTGGTGCGAAAGCGCAAAAGATTTTCTGCAATTATCTCTTTTATATCGTCGGTTTCGTACATACCATGATTTTAGCACAAATTATGCATAAAATCAAGGCAATTTATACAACTCTACCGTGAGTAGAATGTGAAATTTTTGCAGTAGAGTTGCTCTACCGCGCGGTATAGTACGATTTTTTATTCGTAGAGCCGATTGCAAAACAATAGGGTGTTTTTGGCGGCGGTATGGTATATAATAACTTATGAAAACAAGGCAAAGTATGCAAAATAAAAAATAGAGCGAAAATACAAAATTGCAAAATTAAAAGCGCGGCATAAATTATTGAATTATCAAAGCCGCGGCCGCATTGAGCGGCTGACATTGAACGCGACCGCAACAACAGAAGCACGCAAAAAAACGGACGCCAATAATTGTGCGTAAGCGCAGGATACGGAAATACGAAGCACGGCGCGCGCAGGCAAAAATACAGCACACACAAAAAATTCTACATAAACTACACCAAATAAAAATCAAGGAGGACAATGTTAATGAAAAATTTTGACATATATGTAGATTCGTCGGCAAACCTTACAGAGCAGATGATAGCCGACTGCGGCATAAAAGTTATATCCTATGTATGCACATGCGACGGAAAGGAAGTTATTTGCTATAACGGCACGCCCTTTTCGGAGGCGGCTAAGGAGTTTTACGGCGCGATGAGCCGCGGCGCGGATGTATCTACCTCCCTCATTTCGGAGGACAGGATAAAGGAGACGTTTGAAAAGTCGCTTGCGCAGGGCAACGACGTGCTTATGATAACCATATCTTCGCAGGTAAGCGGCACAAACCATCAGGCCAACCTTGCCGCCGAGGAATTGAGGCGCAAATACCCCGAGAGAAAGATATTTATATCCGACTCGGCAAATTCAGGCTTCGGCGAGGGACTGCTTGCCGTGCGCGCGGCAAATCTTCGCGGCATGGGCGAGGACATTGATACCTGCTATGCCTGGCTGGAGAACAACAAGTTCAGGCTGAACTCTTACTTCACCGTGGCCGACCTTAAATATCTTAAAAAGGGCGGAAGAATATCGAGCGCTGTGGCGATAGCCGGCACGCTGCTGAACATAAAGCCCATTTTAAAGGCCGACGGAAACGGTAAAATTTCGATGTGCGGCAAGGTGCGCGGCAGGAAGAAGTCGGTGGCCGAACTTGCCGACTGCTATAAGACGTACGCCGTTTTCCCCGAGGGGCAGACGGTTGCCATAAGCCACTGCAACTGCGAGGAAGAGGCGCTTGCGCTTGCCGATATGGTGAGAGAGCTGGGCGCGCGCGACGTTGTTATTGAGTACTTCGACATAGTGAGCGGCGCACATGTGGGCCCCGGATCGCTGGGAATATTCTTTATGGGTAAAGACAGGCGCGGCGCCGAAAGGCCCGCCGAAAAGAAGGCCGAGGGCAAGGCTGCACGCGCGGAGAACAGGGCGTAACACCCTCTCCCGCTCTGCCAAAGACTGCGCCAACTGTTTTGGGCCGCCGGCCGGGCGCAAAGAGGGCCGCAGATAATGCGGCCGACATGAAATTTGATTATACACTCCTAAATAAAAAACTTGGGCTGCCGCCGCGCAAAATTTGCGCGGCGGCAGCTCGTTTATCTTGTTTGCAATTTTTTGTTTTGATTTGGAAAGCAAGCCCTACAGAGCGCGAATTGCATAGTACTATGCGTGATATAATTCACCGTTTTTGCCGTGATTTTTGACTTTTGTATGCAAAAAATTACTTTTCGGCGGCGGCAAGCACGGCCTGCGCGACGGGAATGGCCGCCTCGCTGCCGATTATCTGCGCACCGCATTCAAACAGCGTGGCAATTCTTCCCGGGGCTTCGGCCCCCTCCGCCTTTATTATCGCCTTATCCTTTACGGCGCCCTTTAAAAGTTTTAAGTCCTCCTCGTCGGCGCCACTGCCGAACAGCCCGCCCGCCGTGCGAACACAGGTTATGCCCGTTTCCAATACAAGCGAGATGAGCCGCGTGAGCTCCTGCGAGGTTAGGAGGGGCGCTTCGACATTTATGCGCAGCGTTGCCTTGCGGGCGGCGCGTTTGAGCTTTTTGAGCTCGCGCTTAACATACCCCCAACTGCCCTCCTTTACGGCGGGGACGGGCACGGTGACCTCCACCGCCTTTGCGCCGTCGCGCAGGGCGCGCTTGACCTGCTTCACCTTTATATCGGTGGTATCGACGCCGCCGCAGGGAGATATGAGGGCGGACAGAACTATATGCGACTGTGCGCCGAGCATGCCGCGCGCCGCCCTTACGAGATAGGGCGCGAGACATACGCCGCCTATGCCCAACTTTTCGCACTCTTTTAGCGCCCGCCGCAGAGCGGCGCGCTCGAACGTGGCAGAACTTGCCGAAAGCTCTATTCTGCCTATTATGGCGCGCGCCTCTGCCACCCGCTTCTGGCGCTTGAACTCGTCGAACTCCTGCCGCTCCTGCGCGGATATTATTGCCGACTGAGGGGGCACGAATGTTTTTACCTCCTCCATGCCGCCGTCTGCGGGACGATCTTTGCCTTTTGATACGTTATTCTGAAATTCCATAATTTACCTTTTATTTCATTATGCTCCAACAAAAGGCAAAATATACGCGCGGCGGCGGGATAGAATTTTTAATATGAAGGCGATAGGACTTTTATATCTGATATTGCTGTATATAGCCTGCTACGTGTTCATCTGTATGGTCAGGCTCGCCGTGCAGGGCTTTAAGAGCATGCAAAAGGACAGAGCCGAACAGCCGCCCGCCGAGGAAGAGAAGAAGAATGAGCCGCAGCCGGTATATTATATTGTGGAAAAGAAGAAGGCGCGGAGCAAAGCAACCTATTCGCAGCCGCGGGAGATAAAATTCAGCGACGAGGCAAAGAAGTGAGCGGCCATGCCGTACCGTACCGCCCGGCCTCACCCGCAATTTACGGCGCCCGGCTGTGCCCTCCGCGCCTTGCAGCCGTAAAAATGCCGCCCGAAACGGGGCGGCATAAAAAAGCCGCTTGCCATTTTTTGCAAGGTGTGGTATCATACCGCCATGAATAAAATTGAGATAAGATGCGCACGGCAAAGCGACGCCGCCGCGCTTGCACTTGCCGAGGCGGAGTGCTTTAACACAGCGGAGCGGGCGAACGAGGAGAGGATAGCGCAGAGGCTTGCCGCCTTCCCCCGCCACTTTTTGCTGCTGTTTGAGGACGGCAAACTTGCCGCATACATAGACGGCGCGGTGACGAAGGAAAAAGACCTCACCGACGACATGTTTGAAGACGCCGCACTGCACGACGAAAACGGCGGGTGGCAGATGATATTCGGCCTGGGCGTACTGCCGCCATTCCGCGGAAAGGGGTATGCCGCGCGGCTTTTAAAGGAGTTCGAGCGCCTTGCCGGAAGCGAGGGAAGGCTCGGCCTTGTGCTCACCTGCAAGCCGCAACTTGTGACATTTTATGCAAAGTACGGCTACGCCGACGAGGGCGTGTGCGCCTCATCGCACGGTGGCGCGGTGTGGCATCAGATGAGGCTGACTTTGCGAACTAAATAAACATACATACCTTAAATAAACAAACAGGCCGCCGCGCGGGCAATGTTGCCCGCGCGGCGGCCTATATTTTACCTTTAACTATATAGAAACAAACTGCCAAAAATACGGCGCCTTTCAGGTTGTTGCAATTTTTGGCGGAGCTTTTGCGGCTTCGACAAAATGCCGCGCCTGCGCTCTGCGGCCTGCACGGAACGGCAAATTCAATACTTACCGCTCTCGGTGAGGCGGTGAAGTTCGTTTACATTGTTGCGCAAAATTTCGGCCACCTCCTCCTTTTTGGCGGCACCGAAGTCGGAGAGGCGGCAGGGCTCGCCCACGAGTATGAGCCTTCTCTTTTTGTTGTAATATACGGGGCGCATGGGGATATCCTCGCCGTATGCCTTTTTATACCCCTTTGCCACGAGCACGAAGCCCGGGAAAAAACTTTCGGGCTCTTCCTTATAGCCGTCGTTTGAATTTTCGGGGAAAATCATAATGGAGATCCCCTCGCCGAGCAGGTTCACCGTCTTTTTTACGGTGTGCGCCAGGCGGCCGTCGGTATAGGTGGGCAGAAGCTTCATGCCGCGATACACGAAAGGCGCGAAGAATGCCTCGAAGAAGGCTCTGAAGGAGGCTATCGCCTTACCCGAGCGGTTCTTTTGTATATATAAAACGTCGCGCAGGTAATTATACCTCTCCCTGTAGTTGCCCAGCATCTGGCTTGCGCCCCACTTTACGTGGTATGTGGGGAAGAACATGCTGTATATCATCGGGCCCATCTTGTTTGCATGGTTGGCAAGGTAGAGGCAGGGCTCTGTAAGCTCCCCGCCGATGGTTACCACGCGCACCTTTCTTATAAAGATGCGCAGCAGTCCTTTGAAGCAGGCAAAGACGGGCTGCCGTTTTTTGGGTGGCTCGTACTCTATCCTCATCTTCACTTGACCTCGGACGCGCGGTAGGTGACTTCCTTGCCGTAGCTGTATACGCCGAGGGTGCCCGGGCCCGTGGTGGCGCCTATTATGGGGCCTATGCCCGCCGTTATCACCTCGATGTTTTTATCGGGCATGCGCTCGACGACGAGAGCTTTGAGCTCTTCGGCGGCCTCGGGGGCGTCGGCATGCACAACGCACACGCGCTGGTGAGGATTTTCACGGTAGGCCTCTTTGAACATATCGGCAAGACGCACCATGGAATTTTTGCGTCCCTTCACCTTTTCTATGGCGACGTTCTGGCCGTCGGCATCGGAGATTATTATGGGCTTTACCTGAAGGAGCCCGCCGAACACCGCGCTGGTGGTGCTCACCCTGCCCGCGCGCTTTAAGTAGTTGAGGTTTTCGACGGTGGCGAACTGGTTTACCTCCTGCTTGTGCGCCTCGATATAGTCGGCGGTCTCGTCGATCGACTTGCCCTCCGCGCGCAGATCGGAGGCCGTCATGCATATCATGCCCAGCCCTAAGCAGGCGTTGCGGCTGTCGATACATATCACCTTGCCCTCTGCCGCGGCGGCATTCACCGCGTCGCGGGCGGGGAGGCTGCTTCTGTATGAGCTTGAAAGCGCCGAGGAGCAGGCTATATACAGCACGTCGCGCCCCTCGGAGAGGTATTTTGTAAATACCTCCTTATACTCGTCGGTGGTTATCTGCGCGGTATGTATGCGCACGCCGTTTCGCATAAGATCGTAGAACTGCTTTGATGTTATCTGCTCCCAGTCGAGGCTGGCGAGAATGTCCTTTTCGCCGTAAATTATGCGCATGGGAATGTACTCTATGCCGAACCTCTTTCTTAAATTCGCGTCAAGATCGCAGCAGGAATCGCTTACTATAACAAAATCTCTCATTTTAACCCTCGCTTAACTTTTGTATGGCGCACGCCGCGCGTGCGCATTTTTGCATTTATTTAATATATATGTGTTTAGCACGCCGCATATGCGGCAAATGATTTTGTAATAAAAATGCAATTTTATTGCAGAACTATTATAAAGTCGTAAGTCTTTTGGCCGCCGTCTATCTCGTAATATTCGGCGGAGGGGAATTTATCCTGTATCTTTTTGCGCAGCGACGAGCGATCCTCCGCGGTTGCTTCGGCTCCGCAGAACACTATTATAAAGTCGCGTTCGGCCGCGCCAAGCACTTCGGCAAGGCTTAAAGCCGCCTCCGTTTTATCGTGAGAGGCGCACAACAGCTTTTTGTTGGAGATGCCTATGTAGTCGTTTTCGCTTACGTCGACACCGCTTATGTTTGCGTCGCGTATGGCGCGTGCGACCGAGCCGCACGCCGAGTGGCATACCTCATCGTTCATGTTGGAGAAGATCTCGTCGGCGTTGCCGCTCTCGCAGTCGAGCGCGGAGAGCGCCACATACCCCTCGCCGAAGCTGTGGGTGGGCAGCACGCGCACCTCGAGGGAGCACAGCCTTGCGGCCTCTTCGGCGGCGCCCACGGCGTTTTTATCGTCTGGGAGGACGAACACGCAGTCGGCATTGGCGGCCTCTATGGCCTTGGCGAACAGCTCCACCGAGGGAGAGCCGTATTTATCGCAGTCGATTATTATATCCGCACCCAGCTCTCGGAAGGCGGCGCACATACCTTCGCCGGCGGCAGCCGTCACTATGCCATAGGTCTTGTGCGCGGGGCGCTTTTTGAACTCCGCCTGAGAGGCGCCCGCATTTTTGAGCTGCACTTCGCTGTGCTGGATATTCATATTCTCTATCTTTACGGTGAGGAACTCGCCGTAGCGCTGTGCGAGCTGAAGCACCTGCCAGGGCTCCATTATGTGCACGTGCACCTTTACTATGCTGCCCTGCCTGAACGCCACCACGGAGTTGCCGAGAGAGGATACCTTTTGGCGGAAGTCGTCTATCGAGAACTCGTCCAGATTGGTCTTTTTGCGCGTGAGGCGAAGCAAAAACTCGGTGCAGTAGCCGTATGTAAGCTCGCTGTCTTCGGTGAAGAGCGAGATGTCGGGCGCGGGGTGAGCGTCGGCAGCGGCGCTCTCTGTATGAGCCTCGCCCGAAAATTCGCCGCGGAGCACGGAGAGAAAGCCGCGCACTATACATAAAAGCCCTGCGCCGCCCGAATCGACCGTGCCCGCCTCCTTTAACACGGGGAGCAGGTTGGGGGTATTTTCGAGCGCGCGCGAAGCGCCCTCTTCATACAGTTTAAAATACTCCTCTACAGAGGTGTTTTCGTTGCTGTTTTCGCGCGCATAGTCGGCGGCAAGGCGCATTACCGTGAGCATTGTGCCCTCGACGGGATCGGAGAGCGAGGCATACGCCTGCTTTACGCCCGCATCGAACGCCGCGATGAAGTCGTGAACGGACGCGCTTGTCTTGCCCGAAAGGCTTGCCGCGATGCCCGCAAACATCTGCGAGAGAATTACGCCCGAATTGCCGCGCGCGCCGAGGACCATTCCCCTTGCCGCATGCTCGGCCACCTCTCCCACGCCGCCGCTGCAGCTCTTGGCGAGCTTGGCTCCGCCCGAGAGGGTGGATACCATATTGTCGCCCGTGTCGCCGTCGGGAATGGGAAATACATTCAGTTCGTTGATCTCGTCTGCAGAGGCCTTTAAACTTGCCAGGCCGCCAGCAAGGAGGGCGGAAAATTCAGCTCCGCCGATGGCACTTTGTAACATGGCTTTCTCCGGAATACATTTTATAAAAGACGCCGCACTTGTTTTATGGTGCAAAAGAACGGCAGATGCCGAAAGTTTTCAGGCATTTGCCTTATGGGTGAGCGCGCAAGCGCACTCTGTTTATAATATAGCACATCTGTACAAGATTTTCAACAAATTTCTTGCTTTATGACCTTATATTATGCGCATAAGATAAACTGTGCATAAATTAAGGCGGCAGCGGGCGTTTTTTAGCACTAAAATTGGAATTTTGACTTAAAAGTTGAGTTTTAAGATACATTCGCCGCGGTGCACGGCGTAGGCGGTGAGCCCGTCGCCGCGCGAAATTTTTACAGCCGTGGCCGCACGGCAGGTGTGCGGGGTGATGTAGTATACCCCCTCCGCGGCGTCCATGCAGCACATGTAGCGGGTGAAAAACCGACCGCGCGCTGTATTGCACGCGCCGCACGGCACGGCTACTGCCGACAGCATGGCAAAAAACTGACTGACGGCGGCATTGCCAGCAAGCCCCGACGGAGCGTTGGCCCGCACAAAGGCGGCGCGTATAAAGCGGGAGGGCGACGACATATCGCCAGGCAGGCCGAAGGCGCCCAGGCCGGCGCAGTATTCCTCCGCCCCCTCTGCGCCGAACAAATTTTGCGGCGGCGCGGCGGTAAGGTGCATGTAGTTTGAAAGGCCGCGCATATGGCAGGCAAAGGGCGGATCGTTGGTGAGCACGCCGACGGTATTTTTGCATATGCGCATGCCGCCCTCCATACATTCGGCGGTGAAAGCGCTCTCTCTGTCCGCCACCAACCAGTGGAGCGGAGCGGGCGGCATATCGGGCGCAAAGCGCTTGGTCGTGATATTTATGCGTCCGAGTTCGGCGGTGGCCTCGGCGGCGCTTGTGCAGTTGCCGAGAATGTAGGGCAGCAGCTCGTACTGCGCGAGGTTGAGCATCCCCTCCCTTTCGGAAAAATAGCGGGCGGAACCGAAATTTAACCCCGCCATGCACACGCCGCACTCGTTCATGCCATCGAAAAAGAGCGGGCGGCCGCCCGACACTATCGCCGCGCCTATTATTGCATGGCGGCACTCAATATTTTCAAATAAAAAACCGCGCGGAGTGGTGACCACGTCGGCGGAGTAGTTTGTATCGGCGTCTAATGTGCGCCCGAAGTAAAAATTTTTGGGTGAGTAGGTGATTGCGGTACACATATATACAGTATGCGCATATCTGCAAATATTTTGCGTATGGGTGAAACCCCTCCGAGTTTCGCTTCGCTCAACTCACCTCCCCTCAAAGGGGAGGTATATGGTATGGTATAGCGACACCTTCTCTTTAGGGACGGCGAGAGAATTGCCGTGCCGTGCAAAATATGTTAAATGCCGCCGCGAAGAAACTTCGCGGCGGCCACATATTACCATATCACCATATTATACATTGTTTTATTATCGTCCGCATAGTACTGCGGCTTACAGGTACGATTGCTTTACCGCCTGCTGGCACCATTGCTTACAGGCCTACATAGTCATCGAGATCGGAGGGAAGTTCGCCCGCCGAACGGTCGCTCTTGGAGAACCAGCTTTCGGCATCGATAAGATAGCTTACGCCGTACATCACGCCTTCGTTTTCGCCCGAAATATTGAAATCGACGTTGCAATCTAAGCCGAGCGCGAGAACCTCGCCCGTATCCCCGTCAAACTCCATATAATAGTCGTAGTTACCGAAATTTGTGTTGTCGACTATCTGTTGGAAGGTAATATTTATTCCCGCAAGGTTGGCGTAGTACAACAGCAAAGACGCGTTTTCAGTCGCCCACGACTGCACATTGATTGTGGCCTTTAATTTGAGAGTGGACGAGCTGTCGGCATATACCGTTACTCCCTCTACGTCGAGAATATCGGAGAACATGCCGAGGTTTACATAGATATCCGACGAAGGGTACACAAGATTCATGAACAGCTGCGGGAATGTATCATCGGCCGCGAGTTTGGCCTTTTCATACGAAACGGTGAGGGCGCCGAGGTTAGAAGTCACGTTGCCGTCGACATAGAAATAGTCGTCGTCGCTGTAAGAGTTGCCCACGAGCAAGGCCGTCATTGCGATCTCGCCGCCGTCCTCTGCGGTAGTGCCATGAAATTTGCTGCCCGCACTGTAATTTACGCTGCCGGTGCCGCGGCCTGACAGCCCGCCCGTGCCCTGCGATAAATCTACTATATGGTCGGCTTTGATATCCGACCATACCGTTATGCCGGCAGAATTTTCGGCACTTTCGGTGTATACTTCCATATCATACTCGCCCTCGGCATACAGCCGCGCCGAATAGCCCGATGTAGCGAAGTCCTCCCCGAAGAGCTCGGAAAGATCGGTAGACGCAAGGCATGAGCGCGCCTTGGCAAGCTGCTCCTCGGTGGCGATTTGCGAAAACTTGTTATCGGCTATGGGAGGGCGCCCGCTTGCGCATGCCGACATGGCCGCCGCGGACAATATGAGCGGCGTTGCCGCCGCAAATGCAAACAATAACTTTAACGACTTTTTCATTTCTTCACTCCATGCCTTTGACCTGCTGTTTTACGCGCCGCGCATTATATTACCCGCGGCAGCTCATAGTTTGACAAGCTACACACTTACATTCTTCTGCTTTAATTATATTATATATTGGCTCTCTTGTCAATATCAAGAAAATTACAAAAGCGGCACAAAAAATAAAAAGCGTGGCAAAAGGGCACATGCAGATGCAGTCAGGCGGCCGGATATATGACAGGCGGCGGCGCAAAAATTGCGCCGCCGCCATATTTTGCAAATATAAATTTATATATCTGATATAATATAATTGCAAAGTTTTATTGACTATTATATACCATATTGCAGGTATTTTGCATAGTTTTATTAGTAAGCGCGGGCAAATATTACGACGTGCTCGGCCTTTTTGCCGCACACGGCGCACTTTTCGGCGCTTTCGCCCTCGGCATACACCCTTGCGGTGGCCGCCGTTTCGGCCTTGATTTTATCTTCGCACTCGCGGCAGCCGCACCAGCCGGCCTTTACGAAGTTGCCGCCCTCGACGCCCTTTAAGATGCCCGCCATGTCGGTAGCATAGACGATGCGCTTATCTCTCCTCTCTCTTGCGGCCTCGAGCATGTCGGCCTGCACGGTTTTTAAGAGCTCCTTTACCGAGGATACTATGCCCTCGAGAGGACACTCGCACTTTTCGAGCTTATCGCGGCGGAAGATGAGCGCCTTGCCCGCCTCTATGTCGCGGGGGCCGAGCTCTATCCTCAGGGGCACGCCCTTCATCTCCCACTCGTTGAACTTCCAACCGGGGGAGTTATCTGAGTCGTCGAGCTTTACGCGCACGCCCGCCTCCTCCAACATTGCCTTTACCTGCGCGCACTTTTCCATTACGCCCGCCTTTTTTGCGGCGATGGGTACGATTACCACCTGAATGGGCGCCACAACGGGGGGAAGCGACAGGCCGCGCTGATCGCCGTGTGCCATTATTATAGCGCCGATGAGCCTTGTAGATACGCCCCAGCTGGTAGTATAGCCGTATTTGAGCGAGCCGTCTTTATCCAAAAACTTTATTTCGAACGCCTTAGAGAAGTTCTGGCCGAGGTAGTGCGAGGTGCCCGCCTGAAGAGACTTGCCGTCGTGCATCATGGCCTCCATACCGAAGGTGGCAACAGCGCCCGCGAACTTCTCTTTTTCGGTCTTCTGTCCGGTTATTACGGGAATTGCAAGGCAATTTTCGGCAAACTCCTTATAGACTGCCAGCATCTTTTTGGTCTCTTCGAGCGCCTCCTCCTCGGTGGCGTGCACGGTGTGACCCTCCTGCCACAAGAACTCGGAGGTGCGCAAAAACGGGCGGGTGGTCTTTTCCCAGCGCATTACGTTTGCCCACTGGTTGATGAGTATGGGCAGGTCGCGGTAGGACTGAAGCCATTTGGAATACATGTTGCCTATTATAGTTTCGGAAGTGGGACGGATGACGAGGGGCTCGGCGAGCTCTTCGCCGCCCGCGTGAGTTACCACGGCGACTTCGGGGGCGAAGCCCTCTACATGCTCCTTCTCCTTGGTGAGGAAGCTCATGGGAATTAGCATGGGGAAGTAGGCGTTTTCGTGCCCCGTCTCTTTGAAGCGCCTGTCGAGTTCGCGCTGGATGTTCTCCCATATGGCGTAGCCGTAGGGACGGATGACCATGGTGCCCTTTACGGGGCCGTAGTCGACGAGCTTGGTCTTTAACACCACGTCGGTGTACCACTGGGGAAAGTCGCTCTCTATATCTGCTATCTGATTTACAAACTGATTGTCGTTTGCCATCTGAAATTACCTCTGAATGATTTTACGCTTTTAAGATTATACCACACTGCCGCGTGCACGGCAAATGTTTTGCGGCAGGATATAAAAACGCACCAAAAAGATTTTGGGCGCGGGCGAGATTTTTAGGTCAATATACTTGTGTTTGTGCGGCCAAAAATGTATAATATAATAGCTTATGACTAATTCGGATATCAAAAAACTTAAGAGCGGGACAGACGTGCGCGGCGTGGCCTCGCCGCTGCTCGGCAGGAAGGTTACGCTTACCTGCGAGGCGGTTGAGCTGATAGCGCGCGCATTCTGCACCTGGCTGGCTGACAAGACGGGCAAGGATACCCTTAAAATAGCACTCGGCAACGACAGCCGCATAACGGCTGCCGAACTTGTTGCCGCCTTTGAAAGGGGCGCCGAAAGGAGCGGCGCACAGGTGTTTTACACCGGGCTCTCCTCTACCCCCTCCATGTTTATGATCCTGCAGGACAGGGCGCGCGGATACGACGGCTCGGTAATGATTACGGCCTCGCACCTGCCCGCAGACAGGAACGGGCTTAAATTTTTTACGCCCGAAGGCGGCCTTGAGGGCGGCGACGTGGACGAGATACTGAACATCGCGGCAAAAGGCGACTTTTTGAACGGCAGCGGCAGCGTGCATGAAGATTACTTTATGGACGAATACAGCGCGCAGCTTGCAGACCGCGTGAGGAGCGCCTGCGGGTGCGAACGCCCCCTTGAAGGGAAGAAGGTAATAGTTGACGCGGGCAACGGCGCGGGCGGATTTTTTACCGACAAAGTTTTGAAGCCGCTGGGCGCCGACACCGAGGGCAGCTTGTACCTTGAGCCCGACGGCACCTTCCCCCATCACGCGCCCAACCCCGAAGACAAGGGCGCCATTGCGACATTGAAGGAGGCCGTGCTTAAAAACAAGGCCGACCTGGGCATAATATTCGACACCGACGTCGACCGCGCGGGAGCGGTAGACAGAAAGGGCGAGGAGATAAACCGCAACAGGCTGATAGCGCTGATTTCGGCAAAGCTGCTGCAAAAGCGCCCCGGCACTATAGTTACCGACTCCGTGACGAGCGACGGGCTTACAAAATTCATCGAGGAGCGCGGAGGACGCCACCACCGCTATATGCGCGGCTACAGAAACGTCATCGACGAGTGCAAGCGGCTAAATGAGGAAGGCGAATATTCCCCCCTCGCCGTGGAAACTTCCGGCCACTGCGCGTTCAAAGACAACTACTTTTTGGACGACGGCGCATATCTCGTCACAGAGATACTTATAATACTCTACGATCAGCTCAAAAAGGGCGAGCGCCTTGCCGATCTTATAAAGGATTTAGAGGAGCCCGCGGAGGCTGCCGAAATAAGGCTGCAGATAAACTGCGACGACTTCCGCGAATACGGCTTGAAGGTTTTGCAGGCCGTGCAGAGCGAGGCGGGCAATGTTAACGGCGCCTGCCTGGCGCCCAACAACTATGAGGGCGTGAGACTCAACTTTGAAGAGGGCTGCGGCGACGGCTGGCTGCTTATAAGAATGAGCCTGCACGAGGCCGTGCTGCCGATAAACACCGAGAGCAGCGCAAAGGGCGGCTGCAAGAAGATGGCGGCGGCGCTTTATAAGATAATAAGCAAGTTTGACAAAGTCGACTGCACTCCCCTTATTAAGTTCATAGAGGACTGATCTGGCCGCGCAGACGGCAGAGACGGTGCGGCAGAAATAAATTTACCGTTACATATTTATATATATGGCGTTTTGCGCGCCGATGCGGGCAGAATACCGCAAGGCTAAACAAATAGAATGAAAAGCGCCCCGCCAAAGGAGCGGCGCGGGCAAAAGATATACGCATTAAAAAGGAGATTTTACGATGTCTGTTCAGCAGAAAAGCGTAGACACAATAAGGATTCTTTCGGCGGAGGCCATTCAGAAGGCAAATTCGGGCCACCCCGGCATCTGCATAGGCGCGGCGCCTATCGGCTTTGAACTATACAGCGACTTTTTGAGATTCAGCTATAAAAACCCCGACTGGGACAACCGCGACAGGTTCGTGCTCTCGGCAGGGCACGGCTCGATGCTGCTCTACAGCCTTCTGCACCTCTTCGGCTTCAACGTTACGATGGACGACATCAAAAATTTCCGTCAGCTCGGTTCCAAAACGCCCGGCCACCCCGAATACGGCAAGACGGAGGGCGTTGAGACCTCTACCGGCCCCCTCGGCCAGGGACTTGCCAACGCCGTGGGCATGGCGGTAGCCGAGGCGCATCTTGCGGCGCGCTTCAACAAGCCCGGCTATAATATAGTGGACCACTTCACCTACTGCCTGTGCGGCGACGGCTGCCTTGAAGAGGGCATCGGCTATGAGGCCTGCTCGTTTGCGGGCACCCAGAAGCTGGGAAAGCTCATACTTTTATACGACAGAAACAATGTTACCATCGAGGGCAAAATAGACGGCACCTTCGACGAGGATATACCCACCAGATTCGCGGCGCAGGGCTGGCAGGTGATACGCGTGAGCGACGCCAACAACCTTTTTGCATTGAAGGCAGCCATAAAGCGCGCACAGAGCGACCTGAAGCGCCCCTCACTCATCATCTGCCAGACGGTGATAGGCTACGGCTCTCCCCTTGCCGACTCTGCCGACGTGCACGGCGCGCCCATGGGCGAGGAGAACCTTGCAAAGACAAAGGAATTCTTCGGCTGGACTGAGCAACCCTTCACCGTGCCCGCCGACGTAAAGGAGTACTGCAAGAAGATAGCCGACTCCAAACTTAAATACGAGCGCGAGTGGAACGATCTGTTTGACCGCTACGAAAAGGCATACCCCGTGTTTGCCGCGCTGTATAAGCAGTTCATGCACGGCACCCACCCCGACATAAAGAACATCGAGGGGCTGTTTGAATTTGACAAGCCCGAAGCTACCCGCGCGAGCGGCGGAAAGGTACTTGCCAAAATTTCGCCTGTGATGGCAAACATAATGTCGGGCTCGGCCGACCTTGCCCCCTCCACCAAAACCGAACTTAAGGGCGCGGGATATTTTTCACCCGAGAACAGACTGGGACGCAACATACACTACGGCATACGCGAGCACGCCATGGCGGCCATATGCAACGGCATACAGCTGCACGGCGGACTGCAGGCGCTTTGCTCCACCTTCTTCTCCTTTGCAGACTATATGAAGGCGGGCATACGCATGAGCGCGCTGATGAACATACCCGTGATATACGTTATGACGCACGACTCGATAGGCGTAGGCGAGGACGGCCCCACCCATCAGCCCATGGAGCAGCTTATATCGCTGCGCTCGATACCCAACTTAAAGGTGTTCCGCCCCTGCGACGGCAGAGAGACGGCGGCGGCATACGTCTCCGCCCTCTCGGGCAGCAGCCCCACGGCCATAATACTCACCAGGCAGAACCTGCCGCAGTACCCCGGCACGGGACTTAAGGCGCTGCGCGGCGCGTATGTTTTAAGCGACTGCGAGGGCACGCCCGATGTAATACTCATAGGCACGGGCTCGGAAGTGGAACTGTGCATGGGCGCGAGGGATATACTCGAAGGCAAGGGCAAAAAGGTGCGCGTTGTATCCATGCCCTGCATGGAGGAATTTGAAAAGCAGAGCGCCGAATACAAGGAGAGCGTGCTGCCCCACAACGTGAGGGCGCGCGTGTGCGTTGAAGCGGCCTCGCACTTTGCATGGTACCAATACAGCGGCGACTGCGGCGAAGTTGTGTGCATGAAGACGTTTGGCACCTCCGGCCCCGCAAAACAGCTGTTTGAGTACTTCGGCTTTACAAAGGAGAACGTCGCCGACGCGGCGGAGCGCTCTATCTCCAAGGTTGAGGCGCTTGTTAAAGAGATAAAGAACAGCTGAATTTACGGCTGAAATTTTGAGTTTGTTTAATTGAGCCGCCGCGGGCGGGCGAGACCGCCCGCCCGCGGCATTGTTATACACATAAATACATTAAATTAAGAGGTGAAGATGATGGAACTTGAACAGTTGTTTTTAAAGAGGCAGTCCACGAGGAAGTATTGCGACAAGCCCGTTACCGACGAGGAGCTTGAAAAGATATGCCGCATGGGTGCGCTTGCGCCATCGGCAAAAAATTCGCAGCCGTGGAAAATGTTTGCCGTAAACGGCGAAAAGGCAAAGGAATTTGCGCCCTGCGTGCAGATGTTCGGCGCAAACAAATGGACGAGCGCCTGCCCCGCCTTTATAGCCATAGAGCTCAACCGCGGCAAGCTGGCCGAAAAAATTTCGGAAATATACACGTTTGCCGACTTTTCGGGCAACGACATAGGCCTTTTGACGGCGTACATAACGCTGGCCGCCGAGGACATGGGGCTGCAGACCTGCATACTTGGCATACGCGACGAAAAGAAGATAGCCAAATTTTTGGGCGAGCCCGAGGGTTCGAAGTTCCCGCTCGTGATAGCCGTGGGCCACGCCGAGGAGGGCTACCCCGTGCGCACAAAGGACAGAAAGCCCTTCGAGGACGTGTTTAAACTTATAAAATAAGACCTGCTGAATATAAAAAGCACCGCTTGCAAGCGGCGCTTTTTTTACGGTAAAATATTTTTTTGGCCCGAGGGCGCGCGGTTTTGCGCGCCCTCGGGCCATTTTTATTGAAGATTTTATTTAAAACAATGTTGTGAGGTATGATGGATCGAGTATGAGATATATGCCCGCGAGGAGCACAAGGTGCGCGGGATAGAAGATATAAAAGAGCGCCTTTAACTTGCGCTTGCCCCGCCTGCCGCTGTATGCCATTATGAAGAGCAGCGAGATAAGCCCGAACGCCTGCGTTGCGCCGTATATTGCAGAGAGCGCGACGAGGCATACGAGAAAGGGCAACAGCACGGTGGCGAGGTTGTAGCACTCAGCCAAGAGACTGCCCGCGGCCGCGCCGTATGAGCGGAAGTCGAACAGCCGCACGCACACGGGCAGCAGCACGCCGGCGATGCCGTAGTCCACATCGACGGGCGAAAAACAGCATAACCACACCGCCGCCGCAAGCGACAGTATAAGCGCCGCCGAAGACAGGGCGATGTAACTACCCTTGCGCCCGAAGGCGCTGCGCTTTAGCCACTCGAGGGAGTATATCACAAGACAGGAAAAGGAGAACGTGATGAGTATGTTGCCGTACGGCCTGCCCATCACATACGACATGGCGGCGCTCGTAACGAGCCCCAACAGCAGCACGGCGGCAAAGTGCGCGCCCTTGCGGCGCGTGTAGAAACACCCCTCGCCGAAGGTGAAGGCAAACAGCGGCATGGAGATGCGGCCTATAATGCGCAGGACGGCGATATCCGGGAGCAATATCCACCCGATATGGTCGATGAGCATGGTTATGCAGGCTATTATTTTGAGCTGATTGCCGCTTAAAAAGCCGATGTAAACCCCTTGATTTGAACTTTGAGTCATGACTGTATTATAGCAGACATCTGCCGCACGCGCAAGCGGCGCATGCGCAGTACCCCGCAGTTTTGCGGCATATGCGCCCGTATTTGCTATTTTTTGGGCGTTTTGAACCTTTTTACTGTTACAATTTGGCAATATACTGCAAAAATATAGTCAAGACCACCCGTAAAACGGGTGGTCTTGACTATATAAATACTGTATAAAAGTTTTTAAAATTTGCGCAGGAAAGAAGCCTTTTGTTATATCTTCCACTCGCCCGACTGCTGCTGAAGGCGGCACATTTCGGCATACAGCCCGCCTGCGGCGGCAAGCTCTTTTGGCGTGCCCTGCTCGGCAACCCTACTCTCTTTTAACAGCACCAATTTATCCGCCCCCTCTACCGTGCGCATGCGGTGGGCTATTATTAGCACCGTTTTGCCCTTTACCAGGCGGGAGATGGCGCGCTGTATCTTAGTTTCGTTCTCCGCGTCGAGGGAGGCCGTCGCCTCGTCCAAGAGTATTACGGGCGCGTCCTTTAAGAGGGCGCGGGCTATCGATATGCGCTGACGCTCGCCGCCCGAGAGCGAAGAGCCGTTTTCGCCTATCATGGTGTTGTAGCCGTTTGGCAGCCTTTCGACAAACTCGTCGCACTGCGCCTCGCGCGCGGCGGCAAGCACCTCTTCGTCGGTGGCGTCCTTTTTGCCGATGCGGATATTTTCCATTACCGTGTTGTTGAAGAGGGTGACGTCCTGGAATACTATCGAATAGGCGGCAAGCAGCTTTTCGGGATCGACGGAGGTTATATCCGTGCCGCCGAGCGTTATTTTGCCGCCGTTTACGTCCCAGAAGCGCGCCGCAAGTTTTGCAGCCGTGCTTTTACCGCCGCCCGAGGGGCCGATGAGCGCCGTAACCTCGCCCTGCTTTGCCGTGAACGACACGTCGCTTAAAACTACTTCGCCCGAGTTATAGGCAAAGGATACATTGTTGAACGCAATGTCGTAGCCGTT
Source organism: uncultured Clostridia bacterium (assembly GCA_944330115.1). Taxonomy (GTDB): domain Bacteria; phylum Bacillota; class Clostridia; order Christensenellales; family Borkfalkiaceae; genus Coproplasma. The sequence continues at coordinate 118,026 of CALVIN010000001.1, read as the reverse complement.
GGTTTTAAGTTCGGCGGCGCCCGGCTGGACGGGGTAATTTTCGATCTCGCGCATGCGCTCTATGGGGATATTGGTGGAGATTATCGCCGCGAGGTTTTGCAGCGACGAGCCGAGGGGGTCGTACAGGCGAGACACGACGAGCAGGAACATGAAGAATGTAAGCACGGTGAGCGAGCCGTTTGCAAGCAGTATGCTGCCAACGAGGGCTACGGTGCCTATGCCGAGCTTTAATATCATGCTTGCCGGCATTACAAATACGGCGAGGCCGAGCTCTGCCCTTATCATCCTGCCCTCGAGCTTATCTATCTTTTTATCGAGCCCGTTGAGGTACTCCTCTTCGGCGTTGTTGCTCTTTAAGTCGCGCATGGTTTCGAGGCACTCCTGTATGCCGTCGGCGACGGCAAGCTTTGCCTCGTTTTGCCTGCGTGAGAAGTAGTTTTGCACCTTCCCCGAAAAGGCGACGATGCACAGAGACACGGGCAGTACCCAGAATGCCGCAAGCGCCATGCGCCAGTCGAAGATGAACAGGCACGCCGCCACTATTACCGTTGATATCATCGAGCCGAAAAATTCGGGCACCCAATGGGAGAAAGCCGTCTCCAGCGTGGCGCTGTCCGCCATTATCGTAGTGGTGAGGTCGGAGAGGTCGCACTTGCCGAAGAAGGAGAGCGGCAGTTTGCGCAGCTTTTCGGCGAGAGTTATGCGGCGCACGGCGCTCTCTTTGTATGTGGCGAAGAAGGTGGCGCCGTATTGCCAGCGGTATGAAAACATTATTAAAAGCACGGCGGCGACCATGCCGACGATATATATCCACAAATGTGACTGCGGCACTACCCCCTCAATAAGCTCGCTGACGAGCATATACAGAAGGCTTACGGGCATCATGAGCATTATGTTGTGCACCACGCACGAAATTGTTGCAAAAATTAGGTCCTTTGCGCCTTGCCGCGAGAGTGCATATCTGTTCATTATATAGTTCAGCATTTTGCACCTCCTACCTTCCAGCTGATAGATGTTGTGTATTCATCGTACATTTCGTGATATATGCCCGCTTTTTGCATGAGCTGAGAGTGGGTGCCGCTTTCGGCGACGCGCCCCTCTTTGAGCACGTATATCATATCGGCGTTCTGCACGGTGGTGAGGCGGTGGGCTATCATTATTACAGTCTTGCCCCTTGCCAGCCGCTCGAAGGCGCGCTGCACGGCCGACTCATTTTCGGGATCGGCGAACGCCGTGGCCTCGTCCAGCACGAGCACCGGGGCGTCCTTCAGCATTACGCACGCTATTGCAATGCGCTGCTGCTCGCCGCCCGAGAGGTACACTCCCTTTGAACCTATCACCGTGTCGATGCCCTGCGGGAATTTGGCGATAATGTCGTCGCACTGCGCTTCGTGCAGGGCGCGCAGCACCTCCTCGCGCGAGGCTTCCGGCTTGCCGAGGCGCACGTTTTCGAATATGGACGTCTTTAAAAGGCGGCTGTCCTGAAATACATAGGCGACGCTTTGGTTGAGAGTTTTGTGGGATATGTCCTTTACGTCCACGCCGCCCAGGCACACCCTGCCGCCATTCACGTCCCAGAACCGCACTACAAGCCCGGCCGCCGTCGTTTTGCCGCCGCCCGAAGGGCCTACGAGAGCCACCGTCTGCCCAGCCTCCACATTGAAAGTTACGCCGTCGAGCGCGTTCTTTTCGGCGCCGTCGTAGGCGAAGGTGACATTTTCAAAGGATATGGAGTTATCCTGCGGCCGTTTGGGGGAGGACGGCTCGGGCAGGGGCTGAATTGCCAGCAAGCCGTTTACGCGCTCTATCGCGTCGCCCACTATCATGTTGTTTTCGCTCATATACATGACCTTCATCAGCGTGACCGAAATTATGGGCGTGAAGATTATGTAAAATATTAGATTTAACAAAAACTGCGGCTGCACTCCGCCCGCCGTGAAGCACAGCGCGGCGATTATGAGTGGCACGAACACGCAGTTTATCGCCGTGGTAAAGGCTATCATCGGCCACATGAGGCTCTTTGTGTAGGCTATAACCCACTTGCCGTATTCATCTATCGAGCGCTTGAAGCGCTTGAAGGAGAATACCGTCTGGCCGAAGGTCTTTACCACGGGCACGCCGCGCACATACTCCACCGCCTCGTTGTTCATATCCTCGAGCGCGCTCTGATACTCCTTCATTTTGAGCTGCATATCCTTGCCCGTCATGCGCGACATTATAATAAAGCCGAGCACAGATGGAATGAGGCTCAAAAGCCCCAGGCGCCAGTCGAACACGAGCAGCAGCACGAGCATGGCGACGGGCGTTATGATCGCGCCCACCATGTCGGGCAGCTGGTGCGCAAGGTAAGTTTCGGTGGCGCCGCTCGATTCGTTGACGATACGGCGCACCCTGCCGCTGCCGAGGCCGTTCATAAAGCCGACGGGCAGCGATGCTATGTGGCGCATGGTGCGCTTGCGCATGTTGCTTGCCACGCGGAAGGCCGATATGTGCGAGCACATCAGCCCGCCGAAGTAGACGAACATAGACAGCAGCGCGCTGCCTACCGCCATCCAGCCGTAAAACACGATGTTGTTTGCCGACGAAAAGTCGCCGCCGGCATTTATTACGTCGCGTATTATCAGCCATACGAAGATGAACGGCGCGAGCGCCATAAGGGCGGATATGCCCGACAGCACCCACGAACTGTAGGTGAGAAATCTGTGGCGGCCGGCATAGCCCATAAGCACGGAGAGGTTACTCCCCTTCTTTTTTCCGTTTGACATAGATGTCTCCTTTAAAAATTTATTAAGTGGTTCGCATAAGCGAACTATGATACAAATAAAAATGCCGAAAATACGGCGCTGCGTCAAATATGTGCCGCGCAGAGTTGCAAATACGGCGCGGGGCAAATAAAAACTGCGCACAATGCGGTTCGCATAAGCGAACTATACCCCTTTAAATGAGGGGAGCGGCGCTCCCCCCCTTTTACAGGCCGAGAAGTTTATCCCAGCCGGCGTTGAAAAATTCCTGCAATTTTAAGATGTATTGCCGCGCGTCCTCACGCGAGAGGTCGTGCATCACCACCTCGAACATGCCGTTGAACATGGCGCTTGCGAGCATGTGTGCGAGGTCTTTGCGGATATCGGCAATAACATAGCCCGCCGCGCGCACGGCGTCGATAAAGCGGAAGGTGCTCTGCGTTTCGACGTCGATCATCTTGTCGACGTAATACTCGTAGCTCGTGCCGCCGCTCTTGCAGATTATAAGTTTGAAGGCGTCGAAATTGTCGTAGATGATATCCACCATGCGGTCGATCTTTCGAGCGACGTAAGGGTGCATCTCGCGGCGCTGATACTCGGGCGGTAGCCCGCAAACTCCTCCTGCACTCCCACAAAAAAGTTATACAGCTCCTCGGCGGGACCCTTTACCAGCTCGCGGAAGATCTCGCCCTTATCGGCAAAGCGGCTGTAGAGCATGCCCGTCGTGACGCCCGCGCGCTCGGCAATGGTGCGCATGGAACTTTCGGCAAAGCCGCGCTCTAAAAACTCAGCCTTGGCGCATTGGAGCAACTTTTCGGTTATACTTTCGTCCTTTACCTTCATTATACCACGTCCGCAATATTAGATAACACAGTTATTATAACAGCGTTATTTTATTCAATCAAGCGTTTGAATATTACTTTTTGCGCATATTTTGCAAATAAAAGCGCATTACAAAAAATTAAGTAGAATTGCGGCCGCAAGTGCTTATACGGCAAAGCGGAGCGGACAAATTTTGTCCGCTCCGCTTTTATACTTTTTATGGAGGTATCGCTTTAAGGAAAATTAAAAGAAATGGCTAACGTAATTGCTTTTGCAGCCGCCTTTTGGGGCGACTTTTTTATAAAAAAGTTTTATGAAGCGGCCTTTTCGCCGAGCGCACGGCAATCGGCAAGGCCGGAATCGTCGGGAGTGTTGTTTACGATGAGGCCGTCGGCCACCATAACGGCGCCCGCGCCCTCAGCATCTGCCTGCCAGGTGCGCATCCACTCGCCGTCGCCCCAATCGTAGGAGCCGAAGAGCGCCACCTTTTTGCCCGAGAACTTGTCCTTTACCGATTCATAGAAGGGCTCGAACTCGGAATCTTCGAGCGACTCCGCCCCCATCGCGGGGCAGCCGAGGATGACTACGTCGGCATCGGCTGCGGAGGCGTCGGCCTCGGATACGGGGATGACGGTCACATCTGCGCCCGCGCCCTTTGCGCCCTCTGCTATGGCCTCGGCCATCATCTGAGTATTACCCGTGCCCGACCAATAGACGATATTTATTTTCATACCAATCTCCTTTATATAATAATTTATATTGAAGCGCGCGCCTGCCATGCGGCCAAACTACACTCCGCAAAAAACTGCGGCATGCAGATATGCCGTTGACTTAATACGCCGCACCTTCGCCAAGCGGGGAATTGAAGATGTTTTCGAGCGAGCAACCGCCCGTCATGCGGGAGAGTATGCGCGAAGTGCACCTGTCGTACCTGGCAAACAGCCCCCTCTTTTTCTCTTCATCGGCATACACCTTCCAATAGCCGGTGAATTTTGCGCCCTCGGCATTGTTTGCAATGAAACCCAACACGTCCTCGAGGGGGTAGTCGAGAAATACGCCAATCTCGTGCGGGAAACTTTCGCCGCGCATGCGGCCCTTTAATATGGCCACCGCCTGCCCGGCTGTATCGTATTCATAGCCCTGCCCGCGCAAAAATTCGCGCACTTGCGAATTTGAGAGTATTTTATTGAGCTGCGCGCGGTTATAGACGTAGAGCAGCATGCGCTCGCCCGCCTTTAACACGACAAACTTAAAGCCGCGCCTTGTGAAGTGGCGGACATACCTTTTAAGGCAGCCCATGCACTCCCTCTTTATATTCACAAGGCTGCCCGCCTTTATTCCGGCAAAGGTTATGCCGCAATGCGCGCCGAGTGAAAGTTCTGTCTGGCTCATGTATACCTCTCTGCACGGGCAACGCTGCGTGCCCGCGTATGTATCGGCGAAAGCCGCCGTAAAGTTTATCTGCGGCAAATTTTGCCTGCCGCGAAGTTAGTTCGCATATGCGAACTACACTATATATTATATGAAAGCCGCCCGCCTTTGTCAAGCATTTGAGCAAAATAAATTAACCAAAGTTAATATTCGTATGTATTGACAACATAAATATTTACGATAGCACGGCGGGGCGACCGCACTGCGCGGTGTGACTTGCGCAAAAATACGGCGGGAGAAATTTTAAGTTTCTCCCGCCCTTAAACTATATTCATATGTGCATTATTTAATTTTTCGGTATGGTAAAATTTTTGCACCGCAAAGGCAGAGCGCGGCGCAAAGTGACAGCAAGCTTACTCTTCGCCGCAGAATTCGTAGTGGCAGCCGCTCGTCTGCGTGGGAGGCATGGTTTCGCCCTCCGCAATATAGATGGTGTTCACAGTTTTGCCCTGCGCATCGACTACCTTGTAGGAGCCGCTGCGGGGAGCGTAGTCACCGCTGTTCAATCTCATAAAAATACCTCCTTGAAAGGGATGGGCGGTGTGCCCCACTCCCTATGCAAGCAGTATGTGCCGAGATAAAAATTTTAAACGCGCGCGCACAAAAAATTTTTGCACCGGAATTTTGCTTGTAAAATGCGGACGTTTGCGCAACCTTATAATATGAACAAGAGGTATTTTGCAGCTGCGGCCACAATACTTGCCGTGGCGATAGTCGTGATGTGGCTTGCCAACAGCCTTTTAATGCAGCCTACGGCCTTTTCGTTTGCGCGCGCCGACGAGCGCGAGACAGTGAAAAAGACGGTGTATCTCACCTTTGACGACGGGCCGAGCGACAGAATAACGCCCAAGATTCTGGACGTGCTTAAAGACGAGGACGTGAAGGCAACCTTTTTTATCATAGGCGCGCAGGCCGAAATAAGGCGAGGACTTGTGCGGCGGGAATTTGACGAGGGGCACACCGTGGCAGTACATTCGTACACCCACCGCTACCGCGACATATACCGCTCGCCCGAAAGCCTGATCGCCGACATAGACAGATGCAACGACCTGATAGAAAACATAACGGGCAGACGGGCGGAGGTTTATCGCTTCCCGGGAGGTTCGTACGGGCTGAGGGGCGAGCTTATTACCGCCGTGACCGAGCACGGGCTAAGATACGTTGACTGGAACGCCAGCACGCGCGACGCCGAGGCGGAACCGGAGAGCGCCGAGAGCCTATACCTTTCGGCGGTGGCGACGAGCGCCGACTGCAACAACGTGGTGCTCCTTTCGCACGACTCAACGAGCAAGACCTTTACGCCCGAGGCGACGAGAAGGATAATACGCTACTATAAAGAGAACGGATATGTATTCGACGTGTTCTGATAAATTTAAATGGCCCGACTTTGCAAACAGCGCAAAATCGGGCCTTTATGTGTGACATAGTACTATGCAAATTGACAAAAACTCAAATTTGGGCGGGCTTATTGCGCCTATACGCGCGGAGTGCGACATTATGCGCGCCGCACCGCCTTAATTTTAAGCGCCGTATACCGAGCGGTATTCCTTCATCTTGTCGAGGTATTCCCTGCCCTCGATTATACCCTCCTCTATCGCGGAGATGATGTCCTGCATGGTGACGATGGAATATACCTTTATGCCGAATTCCTTATAGGCCTCCTGCACGGCGGAGAGGTCGGAATTGAGCGCCTTCTCCTGCCTGTCAACGCTTATGACCATGCCCGCAACCTCCACCTTTGCCGCCTGAGCAAGCTTGGGGAGCATTTCGCGCAGGGCCTTGCCAGACGTCATTACGTCCTCGACGAGTATGACCTTTTCGCCGTCTTTGAGCTGCTTACCCACAAAGAGGCCGCCCTCGCCGTGGTCCTTTACCTCCTTTCTGTCGAAGCAGTAGCCCATGTCCTTGTGGTGCTTGTCCCACAGCGCCACCGCGGTGGTGACGGCAAGGGGGATGCCCTTGTAGGCGGGGCCGACGAGCGTTTCGCCCTCGATATTGTTGTCGATTATACACTCGGCATAGTATTCGCCGAGGCGGGCAAGCTGCGCGCCCGTCTTGTAGTTGCCCGTATTGATAAAGTAGGGCGCCTTGCGGCCGCTCTTGAGCGTGAACTCGCCGAAGGTGAGCACGCCGTTTTCTACCATGAATTTTATAAAGCGCTGTTTGTAGTTGAGTTGCATGATCTTCTCCTTATCAGTTTAGCTGTAATGTATTGACTATCTCGTTGACGTCGGAAATGCCGTGACTTTTCAGCCAGCAATTCATCTCATCGACGATATTGGGTATGGCGTAGGCATTTGTGAAGTTTGCCGTGCCCACCTGCACGGCGCGAGCGCCCGCCATCATAAAGGCTATCGCGTCTTTGCCGCTCGTAATTCCGCCCATGCCTATGACGGGGATGTTTACGGCGTGAGCCGCCTCATACACCATGCGCAGGGCTATGGGCATTATGCCCGCGCCCGAAACGCCGCCCGTGTTGTTGGCTATCACAGGCCTGCGGCGCTCGATATCCACCACCATTCCGGTGAGCGTATTTATGAGCGAGATGCAGTCGGCCCCGCCCCTTTCGGCCGCCTGAGCGTTTACCGCGATGCTCTCAACGTTTGGCGAAAGCTTTACTATAAGGGGCGTCTTTTTGAGCTGCGCCTTGGTGAGCCTTGTGACCTCCTCCACGTTCTGCGGCTTTATGCCGAGCGCCATGCCGCCGGCGCGCACGTTCGGACAGGAGATGTTGAGCTCTATCATATCGACGAGACCGTCGAGGCGGGCGCAGATACCCTCGTAATCTTCAAGCGTTCTGCCGGCGACGTTGGCTATCACCGTCGTCTTGCCCTTAAGCCACTCGAGGTCGTTCTTTATAAATTCCTCCACGCCCGGATTTTGCAGGCCGACGGCGTTGAGTATCACCGACTTGCCCTCGGCTATTCTGGGCACGGGGTTGCCCGTGCGCGGTTCGAGAGTGAGCCCCTTTGTGCTGACGCCGCCGACTTTTGAGATGTCGTAGAGTTCGTTATACTCCCTGCCGAAGCCGAAGGTGCCGCTTGCGGCTATCACGGGATTGGAAAAGTGCACGCCGCAGATGTTTACCGATAAATTGCTCACAGCTCCACCTCGTTAATGTCAAATACGGGGCCGTCCTTGCATACGCGGGCGTTGTGCCCGTCGGTCTTTTTACATACGCACACAAGGCAGGCGCCTATGCCGCAGCCCATGCGCTCCTCCAAGGAGACGAGGCACTTTGTAGAAATTTTGCGCTCTTTGAGCGCGCCCTTCAAAGCGCGGAGCATTACGGGAGGGCCGCAGGAGATTATAAGGTCGGGCGAGATATTTTTATAGTCGTTCAAAAATGCCTGCACGGCGTTGCCGTGGAAGCCCATGCTGCCGTCGTCGGTGGCGATGGTGAGCGCGCCGCCCGCTTTGAACCTTTCGGTAAGGCAGGCGTACTCTTTGCCGCGGAAGCCTACGTATGAGAAGAAGTTTTTATCGCCCGCGTGCTCCTCTATTACGGCGGCAAGCGGGAATATGCCCACGCCGCCTCCCACCACGGCGATATTTTTTGCTTCGCCGAGGTCAAAGCCGTTGCCGAGGGGCAGCAGCACCGAGAGCTTGTCGCCGCGTTCGGCAGCCGCTATCCTGTGCGTGCCCTCGCCCTTCAGCTGGTAGCAGAACGTTATATCATTGCCCTTTGCCGAGCATATGCCGAGCGGCCTCTTTAAGAGGAAGGCGCTGTCGCCCACGGAGAGGTTGGCAAACTGCCCGCCGCGTATCCCGCCGCACGGTTCGGGCAGCGTGAGCGTTATCGCCCATATATCCTTTGCTATCTCTCTGTTATCTTTTACCGTTGCAAGTAATTCTTTCATTATATATCTTTTTGCGCCGCCACTTTGCGGCAATTTTTATTTTATTTATTGTGCCGTATGGCTCAGCCCATCTTGCCGATGGCGCGCCTTAAGTCTTCCCTCATGTCGAGGCAGGCGGCGCGTGCAGCCTCCCAATAGGTCATGCCGCTGTACCGGGGCTTGCGGTAGGCGCAGATTATGCCGCGCGAATTGTTTACTATGCCGCCGAGGCCGCGCTCGTCGAAGCAGCCCTTGATGCCCTCGGCAGAGCCGCCCTGCGCGCCGTAGCCGGGGATAAGGAAGAAGGTGTGAGGGAGCTGCTTGCGGAGCTCGGCGCCCTGCTCGGGGTAGGTTGCGCCCACCACCGCGCCTATATCGGAGTAGCCGAAGTGGCCCACAAGGTCCTTGCCCCACTCGGATACGAGCTCGCCCATGCGCTCATACACCTTCTGGCCGTTCTCGAGTTTGAGATCCTGGATCTCACCGCTCGAGGGGTTGGATGTTTTTACGAGCACGAAGGCGCCCTTGTTGCACGCCTTGCACTCCTCGACGAAGGGCGCCACGCCGTCGGTGCCGAGGTAGCCGTTTATCGTGAGCATGTCGGCGGGGAAGGCGCGCATCTTCTTTTCGTTTATCTTGGTGCGGCCGAGGTATGCCGTGGCATAGCAGCCCGCGGTGGAGCCTATGTCGTTGCGCTTGCAGTCGGCGATAACTATCATGCCCCTGCCGAGCGCATAGTTTATAGTGTAGTTGAAGGCTTTGAGTCCTTCGTAGCCATACATCTCGTAATAGGCGACCTGCACCTTTATTGCGGGGACAATGTCGCTTATCTTATCGACGATGTTCATGTTGAACTCGGTGATGGCCTCCGACGCGCCCTCGAATGTGGCCATGTCTTCGCGCATGTTGTCGGGCAGGTAGTCGAAGCTGGTATCCAGCCCCACGCAGGTGGGGTTCTGCATATCTATTATCTTTTTTATAAGTTTATCTATCATATCCGCTCCTTAAATTACTAAGCTAAAAATTTCAGTTTATTTATATGCGCGCCGCGCGCACAGCGATACGGACGCGCAAGCGCGTTTTCAGTTTGCAGAATACTTAACGGCGCCGTCTACTATGGTATAGGCTATCCTGCCGTAAACTTCCTGCCCGTTGAAGGGCGTGTTCTTGCCCTTGGAGAGGAACTTTTCGCCGTCTATCACATACTTTGCGGCAAGGTCGGCTATGGTGAGGTCGGCCACGCCGCCCTCCCTTATTTCGCCGCCCTCAAGGCCGAGTATGCGCGCCGGCGCGGCGCTCATTCTGTCGGCAAGTTCGCTTAATGAGAAGTTGCCCTCCTTTACGAGCTTGGTGTAGGAGAGCGAGAAGCTCGTCTCTATCCCGCTTATGCCGAACGCGGCGAGCGAATACTCCACCTCCTTGTCCTTGCTGCTGTGGGGGGCGTGGTCGGTGACTATGCAGTCGAGCGTGCCGTCTTTGAGGCCCTCTATCACAGCCAGCCTGTCGCGCTCCTCCCTTATGGGCGGGTTGACCTTTGTGAAGGTGTTAAAGCCCGTTATCACGTCGTCGGTCAGCCAGAAGTAGTGCGGGCAGCTCTCGGCGGTGACCTTTACGCCGCGCGCCTTGGCGCTGCGTATTATTTCAACGCCGCTGTATGTGGACACGTGGCAGATGTGCACGGGGATATCCAGGCTCTCGGAGAGAGCTATCTCGCGCGCTATCATTATGTCCTCGGCGGCGCGTATGCTGCCTTTAAGGCCGGTTATCGTGGAGTTGAGCCCCTCGTTGACCACCCCGCCGTCGACGAGGTTTTCGTCCTCGCAGTGGCAGAGGCACTTTAAGTTGAAGCCGTGCGCATATTCCATGGCAAGGCGCATTATCTTTGAATCCATGACCGAGCGGCCGTCGTCGGAGATGGCCACGGCGCCCGCCTCGGCCATCTTGCCTATTTCGGCGAGCTCATCGCCCTTTTCACCCTTGGTTATGCTGCCTATGGGGTGCACCTTGCAAAGGCCCACCTGTTCGGCGCGGTATTTTATATAGGTGACCACCACGGCGTTGTCGCACACGGGGTTGGTGTTTGGCATGCAGCATACCTGCGTGAAGCCGCCAGCCACCGCGGCCCTTGAGCCGCTTGCTATATCTTCCTTGCCCTCAAAGCCGGGTTCGCGCAGATGAACGTGCATATCTATAAGGCCGGGGAACACATGGAGCCCTTCGGCATCGAGCACTTCGCAGTCGGCATCTATATTTTCGGCAAGTCTGGCAATTTTGCCGTCCTCAACGAGGATGTCGCACCTCTTTACACCGTCACAAAATACGACGGAACCGTTCTTTATAACATATTTCATAAGTTCTTCTCCCTGTATTCCCTGAGGAGGGAAAGCACGGCCATTCTCACCGAAAGGCCGTTGGTGACCTGCTCGCATATGACGCTGCTGCCGCCGTCGATGAGCGACGGGGTGAGCTCTATGCCCCTGTTCACGGGGCCGGGGTGCATTATTATCGCGTCTTTATCGGCGAGGGCGAGCATGCCGTCCTTTACGCCGTAAAATTTGCTGTATTCCGAAAGCGAGGGGAACAGACCGCCCTTCTGGCGCTCGAGCTGGATCCTCAGCCCCATCACGCAGTGAGCGCCCTCTATCGCCTCCTCCATCGTGGAGCAGACGTGCGCGCCCAGCTTTTCGATCTCCATGGGCATGAGCGTTTGGGGAGCGTACATAAACACGTCCGCGCCCAGCTTTTTTAAACCGAAGAGGTTGGACTTTGCCACGCGGCTGTGCTTAATGTCGCCCAAAATGGCAACTTTGAGCCCGGCTATCCTGCCGAATTTTTCGCGCATGGAGAACATATCGAGCAGCGCCTGCGTGGGGTGCTCGTTCATGCCGTCGCCCGCGTTTATCACCGAGGCGTGCACGTTTTCGGCGAGCAGTTTGGGCGCGCCCGCGAGGGGGTGGCGTATTGCGATGTAGTCTATCTTCATGGCGTCGAGCGTCTTGCCCGTATCGATGAGCGTTTCGCCCTTCTGAACGGAGCTCGACGACGCCGAGATGTTTACCTCAGCCGCGCCGAGATATTTGCCTGCGAGCTCGAACGAGGTGCGCGTGCGGGTGCTGTTTTCGTAGAAAAGCGTGATGAGCGCCGTTCCGCGGAGCGTGTTTTCGGCCTTTTTACCCTCGAGAAGGAGGGCCTTCATCTCGGCGGCCCTGTCTAAAATTTCAACGATCTCCTCCGCCGGGGTGTCGTAAAGTCCGAGCAAGTCTTTTTTTGAAAGCATAAAAACCTCTTTTTTCTTCCTTGTTGTAACGGCAAGCCGTGTTGCAGGGGCAAAATGCGCACAGAGCGCCCCTTTTTACACAAAAAAAGCGGGTATTCCGCGCGGTTCAAGGCAATAAAATAAGCCGAACCGAACGGTCAATCCGCCAAGTAAGCTGCATTAAATTTAAAGCGCGCCCGGATATGTCGCACTCCTCACTGCAAAACGCCGCCATAGTGTATCTCTTGTTTGCCGCGGCAGAGCGCCCCGCCGAAAAACGGACGGCGACGGCCGCGCGGCATATTGTTGTTATCGGCAACAATTATAACATAGCCGCGCCGCAAAGTAAAGCAAATATCAAAAATTTAGCTCAGGAAAAAACGGGCGCGCAGCGCGACGCGCTTTGCGAGGAGCGCCACCTCCCGCTCGAGGGGAGGTAATGACGGTGCTTCTGATAATCGCGAGCACTCAGCATATTTTCTGTAATTTGAACCCGACTTTGTCGCACGAGGTGAGGACGTACTCCACCCCGTTTTTGGTGCTCCTGAACGGGAAATAGGTGTCGCCGTGCAGGTGGCCGAATACGGCTATGTTGACCTTGTTCTCTTCAAACAGCTGCGTGAACAGCGTCTGCCCGTTTTTTAAACTGTAGGGTGGGTAGTGTATCATGGCGATGAGCATATCGCCCTCGCCGCGCAGCTTGTTTGCCTTTTCAAAACACAATTTAAAGCGCTCGGCCTCGCGCAGGTATATCTTGTTGTCCTGCTCGGTGTAGTCGGGACTGCCCGGGCACGTCCACCCGCGCGAACCGCATATCACCACGTTTTCAAATTTTACGCAGTCGTTTTGCAGAAAGAAGAAGGTATCGTCGGGCGCCCTGTCGCGCAGTTTGGTTATGCCGTTCCACCAATAGTCGTGGTTGCCGCGGATGAACACCTTTTTGCCCGGAAGGGGTGCAAGGCGGTTTATATCGAACAGCCCCTCTTCCAGCGTGATGCCCCAGCTTATGTCGCCGCAGATGAGCACAATATCTTCGGCCGTCACCTTTTCGCGCCAGTCGGAACAGATTTTTTCGAAGTGCCCCTCCCACCCCTCACCAAAGATGTTCATGGGCTTGGGGTTTACGCCGGAGAGGTGCAGATCGCTTATGGAAAATATATTCATATCTATATAATGATATCATACGGCGCGCAATTTTGAAAGTACTTTTTTTAAAGTTTTGACGGCAAACGGGGCGCAAAATTAAAATAACGGCCAAAAAGTTATACAAAATTGGGCGGAGCATGAGGGTACCGGATAAAATGCGGCGGCGTTGCCGCAAGTTGACGGACGACGGAATTCAAGTGAAAAAATGCGGGTATTTACGTAACAGATATGTACGCGCACGCGCGCGTATAAATAAGGCGACGGCAGACGCTGAATATTTCAAAACAAATATTATTATAGTAATTAAGTATTGTTTTATTGATTTTTATGTGGTAAGATAGAGCCAAAACAAGACAGACAAATCAGCAGACAGAGGTTTTATTATGAGTGAAAAGCTAACATTACTTCTGATTGAAAGCGACCCTGCAAACTGCAAAGAAATGATAGGCGAGATTGCAAAAAACGCCGACAATTTTACGCTTGCAGGAGTCACTAACAATCCAACCCGCGCGATGCAATATGTATTCGACGCACGCCCCGACGCGATAATCGTGGGCATAGGAGAAAAAGAGGACAGCGACATCGTCGACTTTTTGAAAAAACTTAAAACGGCCGACATTGCCCGCCCTCCCTTTGTGCTCGCCGTAGCCGACGATTCGGCGCCCGGCGGCAAGGCCGTTAAAGAATGCGGCGCAGACTTCATTATGAAAAAGAGCACATGCACGAACGTTGCAGAGGACGCGATAAGCTTTTTGAAGATAACCGCGCCGATAATTTCTGCACGCAAGGCAAAGGAAGGCTACGGCGAGGAACGCCCCACCGACGAGATGGCCGAGAGGCGCGTACAGCGCAGGATATCCAACGAGCTCGACAAGATAGGCATAAGCTCGAAGTCGATAGGCTACAGATATCTCATCGACGCCATAAGCATAATAATGAAGCAGCCCGTGCAGCACGTGTGCAACGTGGTCAGCCAGAAATACGGCAAGACGGGAAACAGCGTTGAACGCGCCATGCAGAACGCCATAAACCGCGCGTGGAACTCCACGAGCGAGGAGGAACTGAAAGCCAACTACACCGCAAGGATAAAGTCGGCAAAGGGCATACCCACGATAACAGAGTTCATTTTTTACTATGCGAAAAAACTGAACAACGAATTTTGATGTGTGCTAAAACTTAAAGAACGGCACAATTACAGTAAATAAAACTTTGCATATAAATAATTTTAACGTAAATATATATTAGCAAAATGCCGATATTTTGACAATAAAATTTGATATATGTGTTTTTAAACGCAAGTTGCGGGCGCGCGCCTTTCCGGCGCGCGCCCGCTTTTTTATAAGGAGAATTTATTTATGCGACCGTATGCCGTTATACTGATCGGGCGGGCATTTACTTCTGCTTTATGTTGCCCTGGGGATAGAGCGGCAGCTCGAAGAAGCCCGCACATACCTCCTGCGAGTAGTCCTGGGCGGGAGGGATGGCGCAGTAGCCGTAGCTGGGGAGAAGTATCTCCACATCTATGGCTATCTTTAAGATTATGGTTATGCAGGCGTTTACCGTAAAGGTGTTTTCACCCTCGTTGAAGGTGCCCTCGGCGCAAACCGCGCTCACCTCCGCCGTCACCTTATAGGGCATTATCGAGGGAGCGGGGACGAACAGGAGCACATCCTGCTTTACCGTTATCACCGACTGCGCGGTGCCCTCGGTGCCGTTTGCGTCGGTGAAGAGCACCTCCACCGGTATGCTCACAGTGGCCTGCACGCGTGCGCAGCCAGGCTTATCGGCAAGCCTTTCGACGGTGAGCGCCGAGATGGTGCCCGCCGAGGTGACAGACTTTGCGCTTATGAAAGTCAGGGGGTATGTAACGTCGGACGGCAGCTCGGTGAGGGTGAGAGTGTAATTTTCAAGCTGGATCTGCTTGATGCAGGCATCGAATATCTTTTGTGCCTGAATGCACACTTTTTCACACAATCCGTTGAGCGGGTTCCCGCTTATGGCGCCGGGACACTTATCCGACTGAAAATTGGAAAAAAATGACATCTTTGACCTCCGTCTTTATTTGGGAGCGCGCCGCCCGGCGGCCATAACTTGCCATGGCACTCTGCGCCCGCGGCGCGGCAGATTTTTGTAGAGTGTTATTTTTATAGTCTATTATATGATTTTGCCGCCTTTTTATTTACTGTGCAGGCAGAGGCTTACCCGGTAAAATTAAATTTTGCGCCGTCAATGCCCCTCTGCCTCAGGGACGAGCACGCGGCAGGTGGGATACACCGCCCTGCCCCCGTTGAGCTCTTTGAGCTCCTCCTCCGCCATGCCGAATTTTGCGGCTATGGAGGCGTAGCTTTCGCCCACGCCCGCGCGGTATTGCACATACCGCCCTTGAGGCAGCAAAATGATGTCCCCCTCCTCCGCGTCCTCGGGCACGGGGCAGCAAAACGCATCGGAAATTTCGCGCGGGGTCTGCCCGCGCTTTACGCGGTACAGCCGCGGTCTTGCAAGTTTTAGCTCGTACATCGCTATATTTTATGCCGCAGGGCGGCGTTTTGATACTATAATTAAAAAATATAGCGGAAATACGGGCGGTTTGCACACATAATCGGGGCGCGCAAATTGTAGAATATTGTTGATGACAAGTATTTACAAGACGACGGCGCAGGTCACCTTTTTTTCGACGGTGGAGAAGAGCCTGAGCTTTTTTTACAGAATAGCGCTTTCGCGCATGATAGGCGCCGAGGGGCTGGGGATATATCAGATAGCGCTCTCGGTATTTTCGGTGCTGCTTACGGCCGCCTCCTCGGGCGTGCCCGTCACCGTTTCGCGCCTGATAACAAAGCAGAACGCGCTGGGCAACACCGCGGGGCGCAACGCCGTGGTGACGGCGGGCATCGTGAGCACGCTGATTTTCACCGTGCCCGCCGTGGCGCTCATCTTCGGCGGACAAAAGATATTCGGCCTGCTGTTCTCCGACGGGAGGTGCCTGGACGTATTTCTGATAATGCTGCCCGGGCTTATAATAACTTCGGTATACTCGGTGATGCGCGGCGCATTCTGGGGCGACAGGCAGTTTATGCCCTACTCGCTGATAGAGCTGGCCGAGGACGCGCTGATGGTGATATTAGGCTGCGTGCTCGTCGCGGGGGCGGCGGGTGCCGAGGACGGCGCGCGCAGGGCGGCGATGGCGGTGTTCATATCGTATATATTCTCATTTGCCGTATCTCTCTTTTGGTACTTTAAAAAGGGAGGCAAGCTCGTAAGCCCGAAGGGGCAGTTGAAGCCGCTGCTCTCCTCCTCGCTGCCCGTGACGGCAATGCGCACCTCTACCTCGCTGATGAACTCGCTCGTTGCAGTGCTGATGCCCTTTTTGCTGGTGAAGATGTGCGGACTTACCGACAGTGAGGCCGTGAGCCTTTACGGCGTGGCGGCGGGCATGGCCGTGCCCATACTGTTCATACCCTCCTCGCTGATAGGCAGCATTGCCGTGGTGCTTGCGCCCGAACTTTCGGAAAACTTTTATAAAAACCGCGCCGACCTGCTGCGCGCCGACGTGGAAAAATCGTTGAAGGCCGCCGTGCTGATAGCCTTTGCGCTCATACCCGTGCTGTTTGCGCTGGGGAATACGGCGGGCGAGGTGCTCTTTTCGGACAGCTTGAGCGGCGAAATAGTAAAAAACGGCTGCTTTATGCTGCTGCCCATGTGCCTTTCGATGATAACAAACACCATACTCAACTCCATGAACAGGGAGAAGGCCACCCTTGTATA
Source organism: uncultured Clostridia bacterium (assembly GCA_944330115.1). Classification (GTDB taxonomy): domain Bacteria; phylum Bacillota; class Clostridia; order Christensenellales; family Borkfalkiaceae; genus Coproplasma. Next base: position 101,029 of record CALVIN010000001.1, on the reverse strand, counting down.
CTACTTCTGCGGGGCGGCGGCCACGCTTGCCTGCATTGCGGCGCTCACGCCGTTTATAGGGGTGTATTCGTATGTAGTCGGCCTGGCGGCGAGCTATGTTATTACCTGCATACTCAACATGCGGCTGCTTAAAAAGCTGTGCCCGGGCGTGAAGATCTTGGGCTATACGCTGCGCGGCGCGGCGGCGTGCGCCATGAGCTGCGCCTTCGGCAGGCTGCTGATGGGGATATTGGAGAACAACCTTGCCCCCTTTGCCGCGCTGACGGCGGGAGGAATTGCCGTTGCCGCATTTATTGCCGCAGCCTTCCTGCTGTTCGGCACATACTCGCTCGACCCCGCAAAGAACGCCATAAAGCGCAGGCTGGGCAAGCTGAAGCGCAAAAAAACGCGCATTTGAGCGTGGGTAAAATTTATGGCGCAGGGCGCCAAACGATATAAAGCGATGATAAATAGCGGCGCAAAAAAAGGACGGCCTCACCCGCCCTTTTTTTGCGCATTTTGCTCCTTTATGGAATTATACACATCGAACGCCTGCTTTATTGCCAGCGCTATGAGAAAGGCGCCGAACATTCGCCTGAGCAGCGCCGACGGTGTGTATGCCGCGAGGAACGCCCCGCCCAGGGAGAGCGCGACGGCGGGAATTATTATCCACAGCGCGCCGCGCGCCTTTATAAGCCCGTTGCCCGAATGTATTTTTAAGCTGATGAGCGCCATGGGCAGGAAGGCGAGAAGGTTTGCCGCCTGCGCTGCGTGCTGCTCTATGCCCAAAAATATGGTGAGCGCGGGAATGAGTATTGTGCCGCCGCCCATTCCCATCCCGCCGAGCAGCCCCGCGCACAGCGCGAGCAACATTATTATTATAAAGCCCATATATCCCCCTTTGCAGCCGGTATTGAACGATTTGCGGCATTTTAACCCTTCCACCACAGTTGCGGCTTTGGCGCAACTGCGCCACCTCCCCTGAAGGGGAGATGAGAAAGCGGCGTTACGGCAAGATCATTCTTATGCCTGCGGCGAACATTACGGCTACGAAGATTATTTTTACCGCCGAGAGCGGCAGTTTGTTCAACAGCAGCGCGCCCAAAGCTCCGCCCGCCGTCATGCCGACGGCTGCGGGTATTATTACGTTGAGCGCGGCATAGCCCGATATTATATAGGCTATCGCGCCCGCAAAACTTACGGGGGCGATTATGAGTATCGCCGTGGCGTGGGCGGCCTTTTCCTGAAAATTCATGGCGCCCGAAAGCAGCGGCACAGCTATCATTCCGCCGCCTCCGCCGAACAGTCCGTTGGCTATGCCCACCGCCGCGCCCGACAGCATGGCCTTTACCCTTGCATTTAAACCGCCCATGTTACCTCCGCGCGCCCGAAGGGGCGCTCTCTGCAATAAAGTTTGCGCAATTTAAATAAATTTAACTGTTTTTTCATTTAAACCGTCGGAAAATTGCTTGCTTATAATCACCTTTTATATTAAAATATCATAGTACGGTTTTTAAAGTTTTTGCTTTACTATAAATAATTGCAGGTGTTATATGTATAAAAAGAAATATCACTTAAGATCCGGAATGAGGAAACTCTCTATAGCTCTGTTATCGGGCGTTATGGCGGTTTCGCTCGGCCTTGCCGCGGCGTGCACCGTTGAGGACGACGATGACGAGAAGGAGACCACTACCTCCCCCACGGATACTCAGACCATTTTAAACGGCAATTTTGAGTTCTTCAGCGACAGCGACGATAAAACTCATATTATATATACGCCAAACAACTGGTCAGTTTCTGCATCGGGCAACACGAACTACTCGATGAACGGCATCATCGACACGAGCGCAAGCGGCTGGGCAAAAATTTCCGCCGACGACCTTGCCGACAGGCTGGAGGCCAACGCCGCACTCGACTCCGATGACGACGACTATGAAGACCTCTATGTAGACTACAACGGGATGAGGGAGCGCGACATACCCTATGCAAATCCCCGCGCGGCGCTCGACGACGACGCGACCGACGAGGACAAGGCGCTCATAGACAATCCCCTCACCCACAACGTGATAACCGACGGCGCGGGCAACACGGCGTCGTACGTCGACGAGAACGGCGAGACCGTAACGCTGTATACCGACGACGACGGCAACTACTACACAGACGAGGACCTTGAAGAACCCTATGAAAGCCACGTGCTGATGGTGCACAACTACAGGAACCTCGACTACCGCTACGGCACCGCGCAGACTTACAGCTCTTCGAGCACGATAACGCTTGAGCCCAACACCGCGGCAGAGATAAGCGTTTGGGTGAAGACCTCAAACCTTGTTTATAACAGAAACGGCGAGGTGCCCACCGAGGGGCTTGGTGCATTCATATCGGTAACTCAGACGGTAGGCTCCACCTCCGTCGACGCATTCTATATCGACTCCATCAACACGGCCGGCGTTACCGAAAACAACGGCTGGGTGCAGTACACCATATTCGTTCAGGGCTGCGACTTTGCCACGAGCACCATTTCGGTTGAAGTGGGCCTGGGCAGAGCGGACGACAGCGGCGACTACTCGAGAGTGCTCGAGGGCTACGCCTTCTTCGACGACATCACCTGCACGCTCTACTCCGACATGGACAAGAGCGAAAACTATGCAGCCGCCATGGACGAGGGATACCTTGTTGACGCAGCCGCGCACGACGACAGCGACACCGTTTGCACGATAACCGACAGCGACGACGAAAAGGTATTCAGCTACGACAGCTTTAAAAACAGGGCCGACTTCGCCGACGGCTACGGCAGGAACTTCCTTATAGACCTTGCCTGCCGCGAAGAGAGGACGGACAGCGCGCTTGCGAGCGGCACCGTTTCGGCATCGCTCACCAAGGACGCCGACAACTACGTCACCTCCTCCTCCGACCCCTCGCTCATAAACGTGAGTGCGGCGGATAAGGGCAGCGTTCACATGAACCACGGCCTGGATATAAACACTTCCGACGACTTTATAGGCGCGTTCACCCTGGGCGGACTTTCGCAGCAGCTCTCGGCAAACAGCGCGGCGGTGGGCAAGTATGCCTCGCTCGTGCAGAATGCGCTCGGCAATGCCGAAAACCTCCCCGGTGCCGATTCCGACACCACGGCGCTCGTGCTCCTTTCGGCGCGCGGCGCGGCATATACCTCGCAGATATCGGGCAGCGGCGACAGCTTCACCCTTGAGGCCGGCGAACACAAGATAGTTTCGATGTGGATAAAGACCTCCGACATGAGCGGCTACACCGCCGCCACGGTGAAGATCTACGACGCCGACGACGACACGATAACTTCCACCCTCACCGTAGACACGACCGACATCACCTTTGACGTGGGCGACGAGGAGGACATCTACGACGGCTGGCTGCAGTGCTTCTTCTTTGTGGAGAACCCCCTCGAAGAGAGCAAGACATTCAAGATAGACTTCAGCTTCGGCAACACCACGATAAACGGCACCACCTCGGCGGCATACAAGTCGGGCTGGGCGGCCGTGACCAACATTCAGACGTTCAGCGTGGAAGAAGAGGTATTCGACCTCGCCTCCACCGGCACCTACGCCGCAAGCTTCTCGTTCTCGAGCACCGATAACCGCGAAAACAGCTACATGGACAACGTTTACGGCGCCCTGAACAACAACATTGAGAACAACATCTCCCGTCCCTCCTCCTACAACGGCGCATACGGCGCGAGCGCTTCCGTCGCCTATAAAGAGGAGATAGACGCAAGCGGCTACGACAAGCGCAACAACAACGAGAACGCCGGCCTTGTAAATCAGGACTACTTCTACTCCTACATTCAGGCGGCGCAGGAGAACTCCTCCACCTATGTATGGCTGCAGGAGCTGCTCGACAGCAAGGGCCTCAGCCTTTCGAGCATAACGGCTGCCGAGAGGGCGGCTCAGGTTTGGAGCGAGATATTCGGCTCCGACACAATTCAGCCCATGCTGATAGTAAACACCGTAAAGGTATTTGCAGAGAGCGGCACGGCGGCTATGAACTACGGCTTCCTGGCAAGCTCGGCAACCACCGTATCTTCGGCAAGCTATCAGGCGATAAGCGTTAAGGTAAAGGCGAGCGCCGGCGCGGTGGCATATGTATACCTCACCGAAAACGGCGACCGCACATCCGTTTCCACCTTCAACCTTCCCGGCTACAGCTTCTGGTACGACAGCCTCGGCAACGTACTCGACAGCGAGCCAGACTATAACGACGACAAGTATGACGCGCGCGACCATATAGTTTACTATATCCGCAACGACGGTCTGTATGAGGACAGCGAGGGCAACCTGTTCGCCAACCTCTACAACTACTCGCGCGAGTACTACGACGAGAGCGTTGAATACTACGCGGCGGGCGAGAGCCAGCCTACGGCATTCGAGGATCTCGATCCAGATACCATATATTATATGAGCGCATCCGACGCGGCGAGCGGCACGGGCGATCAGGCTCCCCACTACCTCGTTGCGGCAGACGGCTCGAACACGAGAGTGTTCAGGTATGAGAACGGCGAATACCGCTACATGATCACCACAACCGACAGCGACGGCAACGCTACGCTCACCTACTCCGAACCCGTATCCAACTTTGTTATAGGCAGCGAGAACGGCGGCGCAGACCTCAGGTATGACAATACCGGCAGCGCAAAGCAGCTGTATGCCTCCGTCGACGCAAGGTACGACGCAAACGGCGTGCTCTTCGGCGGCGCCAGCCCCGAAAATGCCGATGTATCCGAACTCGGCTATGACGCAAACGGCAATTACGTTGCCGACAAGTGGCAGACCGTAACCTTCTACGTGCACACCGGCGACCAGTCGGTATCGTACAGCTTAGAGCTGTGGAGCGGCGCGAGGGAGACGAGCGGCGTGACCGCAAACGGCGGCAGATACACCGTAAACAACGACGGCAGCGTGCCCGGCAGCTATGTGATGTTCGACCACAGCAACGTGACCACGAGCGAAGATTCCTACGGAACGCTTGCATCGGCTTACGAGAGCGAGATAATCGACAGATACATCGAACTGTTCAGAAGCGAGGGCCTGCTTGCAGAAGGCGCGATAGACAGCTCGGAAGAGAACATCAACTACTACGAAGGCAAGTTTGACGAGTTTGTGGCGAGCGGCGACCTCTCCGAGAGTCAGCGCCCCGCAAATTACAGCGCTATGTACTACACCTACTCGCTGTATGACGACGCGGGCTACGTTCCCTTCAATGCCGACACCGCAGAGGAAGGCGAGACGGGCTATGACTACACAGCCGACGACTACTCCGAGACGCTCGTTTACCTCAGCGTGAACGACAACGTGCACAATGCCGTGAACGTGTTTGTAGACTACTCGGCTACCGATGTTACCGTTGAGATAGGTTCCTCCTCCACCGATGACGACGAGGATACCGATACGACCACCGAGAGCGACACCAACGTATGGCTGCTTGTAGTTTCGATAATACTTGCGGTAGCGCTGATATTCACGCTCATCTCGATATTCGTAAGGGATCTGCTCAAGAAGAGAAAGCGCAAGAAGACCTTTGTGAAGAACGTGTATGCAGGCAAGCGCAAGCACTATATCCGCAAGCTCGGCATAACCGAGTCTGCCGTTGAAGAGGGCGAGGCTGCCGAGGGCGCAACCGAAAACGCCGCACCCGCAGAAGTTCCCGCAGAGCAGGCAGAACCCGCGGAGCCCGAAGCCGGCGCGGAAGCTCCCGCAGAACCCGAAGCTAACGCAGAGAACGGCGAAGAGAGCGACGGCGAAAACAAAGAATAAACCCTTCCGGGTAAAATAAATGGCACCTCCGCAAAACGCGGAGGTGCTATTTTATAAAAAAATTAAATTAAAATATTAAAAATATTAAAACGGATATTATTTTTTATATATTTTTCAGTTGGGCGCGGAAAGTTTTTCCGCGCCCGTCTCATTGCAAAAAAACGCCGTTTTTCGGCAAAAAAGGCGCAAATATACGCAAAAAAGCGCCGATGAACAAAAACGGGACAAAAGCGGGACAGCTATATGTCTCTCCGCCGTTGACACGGCACACATCGCGGTATATAATGCAGGTAGACGAAAGGTAAGGCGTCAAAAAAATTGATATAAGGAGCGGAAAAATGCTTGAAGTAAAGGACCTGGTCAAGGTCTACAAAACCAAGGGCGGCGCGACGGTGCGCGCGCTCGACGGCGTGTCGCTTTCATTTGAAGAGAGCGGCATGGTGTTCATCCTCGGCAAGTCGGGCAGCGGCAAGAGCACGCTTTTGAACATCTGCGGCGGCCTGGACGCGCCGGACTCGGGCGAAATTATAATAAAGGGCAGGAGCTCAAGGGACTTCTCCCCTTCAGACTTCGACAGCTACCGCAACACGTTTGTGGGGTTTGTATTTCAGGAATACAACATTTTAAACGAGTTTACTGTTGAGGAGAACATAGCAATCGCGCTCGAACTGCAGGGCAAGAGCAAAGACAGGGCGCGCGTGCAGGAAATTCTGGAGCAGGTAGACCTCGCCTCCCTCGGCAAGCGCAAGCCAAACACGCTTTCGGGCGGGCAAAAACAGCGCGTGGCGATAGCGCGTGCCCTTGTGAAAAACCCCGAGATAATCATGGCCGACGAACCGACGGGCGCGCTCGACTCGGCGACGGGCAGGCAGGTATTCGACACCATTAAAAAGCTCTCGCGCGACAAGCTCGTGATAGTGGTATCGCACGACAGAGAGTTGGCCGAGCAATACGGCGACAGGATAATCGAGCTGAAAGACGGCAAGGTGATTTCGGACGTAACCAAGACCAAGGTGAGCGGCACCGCCGCGAGCGACAACCTTACATTTATAGGCGGCGACACCATAACTGTAAGGAGCGGCGCGCAGCTTACGCAGGGCGACCTGAACAAGATAAACGAATTTATAAAGTCATCCAATGGCGACCTGATAATTTCATGCGGGGAGCGGCAGGTAGACGACTTTAAAAGGGTTGCGAAGATAGACGACAGCGGCGCTATGGAGATATTCCGCGCGACGACGGAGGACGACATAGAGAGAAAGCAATATGCGCCCGAAGAGAGCAAGTTTATCCGCTCGCACATGCCGATGAGGCACGCCGTGAAGATGGGCGCGAGCAGCCTTAAAGTAAAGCCGTTCAGGCTGTTCTTTACCATTCTGCTCTCTTTCATAGCCTTTACCATGTTCGGCCTCGTTTCTACGCTGACATTTTACGACCCCGTGGAAACGGCCTACCGCACCTATGCCGCATCGGACATTACCTCCCTCCGCCTGCGCAAAAATTATAGCTATACATACGAATCATACAACAGCGGCGGGCAACTATACAGCTACGACAGCTCAAATTCCGCCAACTTTACAGAGGACGACCTCAATGAAATGAGGCAAGATTACGGCGGCAAGGCGCTGGGCGCATTCAACTATGCGGGCGGGACCAGAAGCTACACTATAATGAATGTAGGCCCCACATCGGGCGAGTATTACCGGGCAGATGTATCGGAGTTTGCCACATTCGACAGGGACGCCTGGGCGGACGACATACTCGCAGGCTCAACAGAGCTCGGGGACGACGACGTTATTATATCTTCGTATATCTTCAACGCCATAAAAGAAGGCGGGCTCACCACGCCCGAGGGCGAGGAAGTTATTGTGGAGAGTTACGACGACATAGTGGGCAAGACGCTGATAGTGGGCGACGCCGAACTGACTGTTGCGGGCGTATATGAAAACGACTTGCCGGATAAATACGATCCCCTCCTTGACAACGGAGAGGCAGTCACCGCCGAAGAGATAATTCAACTGAGGCAGCAGATCTCATCCGAGCTGAATGACGGCAGTTACAGAGTGATGCTCGTTTCCGACGGCTTTTATAAGGCGCACAAGGCGCAATTCAAAGACACCGACTACAGCGGCCCGGGCTACGACACCACCGACCTGAGCATGCCGCTCGTTTGTTCTGAAAACGAGCAGACAAAGTATGACCTCAGCGCGAACGAGATATACAAATATCCCGCTGGCGGCCCGGGGCCGCAGAACGTATCGTTCCTGGACGGAAGGACGGACGGCGTGCTTAAAGACGGCGAGATAATGCTGCCGCTGCGCGCCATTGAATACAAGCTCGACGAGCTGTTCAGAAATATGTATGCAAACGCGGACGACACCGCGCAGACAGATGAGCTGTATAATAAGATATCGAACGCCTTTTACACGGCGGCGTACGGCCAATATTACTATGAAGATATAGGGCAGACGGCTGCCACCGACGAACAGATAGAAGAGGCCATAGTCATTTTGAATGACTTTTTAAATGAGTATGCGCTCGACGGGTGGTATGACGCGTCATTCTGGTTCGACGGCACCATGCAGAAGGCGGGCGACTATGAGATAGCCGCATACTACTACGGAGCCGATGAATATAACTATATATTCTACTTCTCCCCTGCCGACTACGACAAACTGTGTGTCTTGGCGGACGAAAACGGCGGCACTGTCACATATGTTACAAAAACAAACTACACCTTCCCCGCGGACGCGATATATTCTGCAATATATCTGCCCATGCCGGAGAACTCCGCCCTGCATGCGCTGCTCGAGGGCGAAAATGTGCGCGGCGGTGACGACACATATTATCTTCTTAACACCGGGATAAGTTCAGACCTGAACTCGGTAAACGGCGTGATAGACGTGCTGAGCAGCGTATTCCTGTGGATAGGCGTAGTTATGGCGGTATTCTCTATGCTGCTGCTGTTCAACTTTATCTCCGTTTCGATATCCTGCAAAAAGAAGGAGATAGGCATATTGCGCGCTGTGGGCGCGAAGAGCTCGGACGTGTTCAAGATATTCTTCTCGGAATCGGCGATAATAACGCTGATATGCTATGCGCTGGCGATGATAGCAAGTTTTGCGGGCTGCATACTGCTGAACAACGTGGTCGCCTACGACATAGGCGTGACGATATTCGTGTTCGGACCGCTTTCGTGGCTGGTAATGCTGGCGATAGCCGTCGTGACGTCGTTCATCTCTACCTTCCTGCCCGTATACGCCATTGCAAAGCGCAGACCGGTTGAGAGCATAAGGGCGCTGTAAAAAAATATTGCCGCAAACAAATTTACATGACATGAGAGCGGGCGCACGATCGTGCGCCCGCTCCTTAATTATCTTATAAAATATCTGTTAAAACGTCATTCTCAGACCCTTGGGGTAGTGGTTTTTTGCCACGCCGCCGCTAACCTTTATCCAGCCGAGCGGGTGCCCCTTGTAGGCGGCCACCCTCCAACCGCTGCCCTCGCAGCGGAAAGTAAGGCCCGAAAGGTATGCCTTTGCGTCCTCTTCGCTCAGCTCGGCGAAGTCGGCGTCGCCCGGCTGCAGGCACATGGCGAGGGAGTGCGACGGCACGAACCTGTTGGAGGTCACGTCGCCCAGCTTGATGCCCGCGCGCAGCGACTGAACGGTTATCTGCGGCACGCCCGATGGCATGGAATAGAGAGTATCTCCCACCGTGCAGATGTTGCCCAGCCTTATATTCAAAAACTGCCGCTCGAATTCGAGATAGGCCTGCTCGCTGCGGCAATGGGCGGGGCGCGCCTGGCTGAACGAGCCGATTTCGCCCTCGTTCTTTTTTAACAGGGCGGCGAAGTGCCCCTCTCCGCGCACGCGGTGAGGATACAGTTTGTGCATGGATACGAGCGAATAGTTGGGGTACTCCCTTAAAAAGCGCTCTACCTGGCGCTCGTCCTCCTCCTCTGAGAAGGTGCAGGTGGAATACACGAGGCTGCCGCCCGCCTTTAACAGCGTATCGGCGTCGGCAAGTATCTTTGCCTGCCGCGCGGCGCACATGGCGACGTTGTGTTCGCTCCACTCGGAGATGGCCGCCTCCTCCTTTTTGAACATTCCCTCGCCCGAGCAGGGCGCATCGACGAGGACGGCGTCGAAGCAGGCGGGATAGGCGGCGGCAAGTTTTACGGGCGGGGCGACGGTGACCACCGCATTGGTGATGCCCATGCGCTCGACGTTTTGCGAGAGTATCTTGCCGCGCGAGAAGTTTATTTCGTTCAAAAATATCACGCCGTCATAGCCCATCTGCGCGGCGAGCTGCGTGCCCTTGCCGCCCGGGGCGGAGCAGAGGTCGAGCACGGCCTTGCCGCGAATATCTTTGAGAAGGGGCGCGGCGCACATTGCCGAGGGCTCCTGAACGTAATACAGGCCCGCGGCGTGCTCTATGTATTTGCCCGGCTTTTCATCGGTGATATAAAAGCCGCAGTCGCACCACGGCACGGGCTCTAAGGCGAAGGGCGATATCTTTTTGAACTCCTCCACCGAAATTTTGAGCGTGTTTACGCGTATGCCGCGCGCGGCGGGGAGGCCGTACGAGAGCAAAAAGGCGCCGTACTCCTCCTGCAGGCAGCCGCGCATGCGCGAAAGGAATTCGGGCGGAAGGTCGTTGATGTTTATTGCGCCGCCTGAAAGGCCGCCTTTTGCGTTGTCGTCATTCATTGAGCATCTCCTCAAACTCTTCGAGCGTTATCATTTTAAGCCCCTCGCGCAGGGCGGCAGAGCGCGTGCGAGTGCTCTCGTCGCCGACGGGGGAGACATATATGTTGCAGCGGTTGAGCTTTTGGGTGTATGTGCCGCCTGCCGCATAAATTTTATCGAGCAGCGGCTCGGATAGCGCGAGGTCGTCCTCTATGCAGCGGGAAAAGTTGAACACAAGTCCCTTTAATTTGCCCTCGTGGCGGCGCTTTTTGCGCGAGAGATATATATAAAAATCTCTGCGTGCGCGCGAGCGCTCTTCTTTTGCTGCGCGCTGGCTTTCGGAATATTCGTAAAAGCCCGCGGTGACGGGCTTGGTTATGCCGTAATTTTCTATCTTTCCGCGCGTGAGGCAGAACAGCCTTTCGAGGCCCGTAAAATCGCACCCGTTGGCGCGGCACATCGCCTCGGCTATGCGCATGGTGGCATATGCGTCGTCGGCGGCGCGGTGGGGAGTGAAATCGATGCCCAAGTCCTTGGCGATATACTCCAGCCCGTACTGGCGGGAATAGCCGCCCGTCATCGTCATATACAGCAGCTGCGTATCGGAAAATTCAAAATTGAAGGAGGGCAGCGAAAAGCGGCGCGTCTCTAAATTGAGATAGTTTACGTCGTTATAGGTGGCGTGCCCCGCCACTATGTTGTTTTTATCTTCGAGCAGCGCCTTTATTTTGGGATATGCGGCGCGGAAATCGGGGTATTTTTTGAAGTCGGCATATTTATACGGCAACACCAGCCCGTGTTCGCCCTTGGAATCGGTGAGATGAAAGGCGCCCTTGGGGTTGATGAGGATATCTTCCTTTTCAGTTATGTTGAAATTTTCGTCGCATGCGACGTAGCCGAAAGCGCATATCTTTGCCGAGGTCTTATATACGCTCGCACATTCGATATCAAAAAAAACTAGATTCATAAATATTGGCCATTATGTGCAAAATCTGAATAGCGTTTAAAGCAGATGTGTATTGTTTGTATGTTTTTACTTACACTATAACTATACTATAAATTATAATATACCGAAAAAATTATAGCACAACTGTAATAAAATATCAAGAGTTGACCGTAAACAACTTTTGCGGACGCGCGCATAAATTTGCCTGCCGCAAATATAATTTAAGGCGGCTGTGTGCAGCCGCCCGTAAAAATTACAATATCTGTTCCATCATGGTCCTCTGCGGAACGAGGCCGAGCTTTTTATAGAAGGCCTCCGCAGCGGGATTGCACGCCCACACGGTGAGCGTTATGTTATAGCAGCCGCTATTCTTTGCAAAACCTGCGGCGTATTTATAGAGCGCGGTGCCTATGCCCCTGCCGCGCGCGCCCTCGTCGACGCAGATGTCGTCGATATACAGCGTCTTTATGTCGGCAAGCAGCTGCTCGCCGCTGTGCACCACAAACTTGCACATTGCATAGCCGAGCACGGCGTCGTCCTCGTCATACACAAAGAGCGGCCTGTTTATATCGGAAATGATATCTTCGAGCTGCGCGGCGGTGTATTTTGTGCACCTGTTGAATATGTCGGGCCTGGCCTCGGCGTGCACCTCGTTCACCTGGTCGAGCAGCATCAATATTGCGGGGATATCCCACTTTTGAGCCCTTCTTACTGCCATAAACTGCCTTTTTGCGCGCACGGCACGCGCCGCGGCGCCTTAAAACTTTTTGCCTTTGGTAAAATTACTTTAAATTACTTTACGGGAACTATCCTGTCCTTGCCGCCCATGTACTTGCGGAGCACCTCGGGAATGAATACGCTGCCGTCCTCCTGCAGGTGATTTTCGAGGAAGGCGATGAGCATTCTGGGAGGAGCCACCACGGTGTTGTTGAGCGTGTGGGCGTATTCGTTTTTGCCCGTCTTGGAATTTTTGAACTTTATGCCCAGCCTGCGCGCCTGCGCGTCGGTGAGGTTGGAGCAGCTGCCCACCTCGAAATACTTTTTCTGGCGGGGGCTCCACGCCTCTACGTCGAGGCTGCGGTATTTGAGGTCGGCGAGGTCGCCCGAACAGCACACGAGCGTGCGCACGGGGATGCCCATGGATACGAAGAGCTCTACGGTGTATGACCACAGTTTTTCATACCAATAGTCGCTCTCTTCCGGCCTGCACACCACAATCATCTCCTGCTTTTCGAACTGGTGTATGCGGTAGATGCCGCGCTCCTCTATGCCGTGGGCGCCCTTTTCCTTGCGGAAGCAGGGCGAATAGGACGTGAGCGTGAGCGGAAGCTTGCTTTCTTCTAATGTGGTGTTCATGAAGCGGCCTATCATGGAGTGCTCGGATGTACCGATAAGATACAGGTCCTCGCCCTCTATCTTATACATCATGCCGTCCATCTCTTCAAAGCTCATAACGCCCGAGACGACGTCGCTGCGGATCATGAAGGGAGGTATCACATAGGTGAAGCCCTTATCTATCATGAAGTCGCGCGCGTAGGTGAGCACGGCGGAATGAAGGCGGGCTACGTCGCCTATGAGATAATAGAAGCCGTTGCCCGAGGTGCGGCGGGCGCTGTCGAGATCGATGCCGCAGAGGCGCTCCAAAATATCAACGTGATAGGGAACCTCGAAGGGCTTTTCCTTTGCCTCAAGATATGTGTTCCACTGCACATTCTCGCTGTCGTCCTTGCCGATGGGCACGTCGGGCGCGATGATGTTGGGAATGGCCATCATGTCCTTTTTGAGCTGAACGTCAATTTCGGAGGCGCGCGCCTCTATTACGGCGATGCGGTCGTTGTTGGCCTTTACCTCTTCCTTTACCCTTTCGGCCTCGTCGCGCTTGCCCTCCTTTATGAGGGCGCCTATGCTCTTGGAGAGCGAGTTGCGCTTTGCGCGCCTTTCATCGCCCTCGCGCTGGAGGGTGCGCTTTTCGGCGTCGAGCGCGATAACTTCGTCGACGAGCGGAAGCTTTTTATCCTGGAACTTCTTTTTTATATTCTCTCTTACGAGGTCGGGATTTTCCCTGATGAGATTGATGTCTATCATACGAAAATTACTCTCCTGCAAATTGCTTGTATCTCATTTATGAATTATGCTTAAATTATAAACCAAACGCAATGCAAAAGCAATTAAAATAGGCAAATTCGCGCTATAATGTTGAAAAAAATCACATGGTGTGATATACTTTAAACATAATATTACCGCGCGCTGGCGGCAGAAAGATAAGCCGTGCGGGCGGGAATTTTAAGGAAATTATGAGCAAGATATATTTCAGACGAGGGACGGCAAAAATTGAAAATTCCCCCGCGGACGGAAAGCAGGCAGAACCTGCCGAAGAGCAGGCTCGGGATATAGCCGAAAACGCTGTCGAAAATGCCGAAAACGTTGCCGAAAACGCTGAAAGCGCCGCAAGCGCCGAAGCTGCGGCTGATCTGCCCGCAGAGGAGAGCAAGCCCGAAGAAGCCGCGGCTGCCGACGAAAGCCAGACAAAGCCGGGCGAAAGCGACGAGCCGGAAGAAGCCGCGGAGCCGCCTGCAGTTGCGACAGAAAATGCCGAGCGCATGCGGGCGTACGCCTCTTCGGACGGGGAGTTCGACAAGGATAAGCTGATAAAGTACTTCCGCCGCCACCCCAAAAATAAAATAAATACGCACGTAGAGAGGTATTCGCCCGAGCTTGATCGCGGCCTTACCACCGCCCAGGTGCAGACGAGATTTTCGCAATTTTTGTTCAACGACACCAACAAGAAGTATTCCAAGTCGTATGCGAGCATCTTTGCGGGCAATATCTGCACATTTTTCAACCTGCTCTGCCTTCTGGCGTTCATAGCGCTGATAATAGCAAACACGCAGGGGCTCACCAACTACCTCGTAATATTCATAACTACCGCCAACATAGTTATAGGCATAATACAGGAGATACGCTCGAAACTCTCCATAGATAAACTTTCGCTTATGGCGGCAAACACCGCCAAAGCCGTGCGCGACGGCGAGGTGACGGAGATACCCCTTTCGGAGATAGTGCTCGACGACGTGCTCATTTTGGAGCTGGGCAACCAGGTGCCAGCCGACTGCATACTCGCCGAGGGCGCCGTTGAGGTGAACGAATCGCTGCTCACCGGCGAGAGCGTTTCTGTGAAGAAACAGCCCGGCGACATACTGTATGCCGGCAGCTTTATATCGAGCGGCAGCGGCAAGTTCCGCGTGGAAAAGGTGGGCAAGGAGACCTACCTGCAAAAACTTACATCCAAGGCCAAGAAATATAAGCGCCCCAACTCCGAGCTGATGAACAGCACCAAGTGGATAATAAAGGTCATCGGCGTGCTGATAATACCCATCGCGATAGGCATATTCTTTAAGATGTATAACACCTATTACGAGGGCGTGCCCGGCTCGGAAAACGTGGCCGACTGGCTCTTTTCGAAGCAGGTCAACTACGCCATACAGCGCACCTGCACGGTGGTGATAGGCATGATACCTTCGGGTATGCTGCTGCTGACATCGGTGGCGCTGGCCGTGGGCGTGATACGGCTTGCAAAGCACAACACCCTTGTGCAGGACCTCTACTCTCTGGAGATGCTGGCGCGCGTGAACGTGCTCTGCCTTGACAAGACGGGCACGATAACCGACGGCAGGATGAAGGTAAACGACTGCATAATTTTGAACACCGTGGGCGACCTTTCGCTCAAAGACATAATGGGGTCGATGCTCTCGGCGCTCGACGACAACAACCAGACCTCGATAGCGCTGTTCAACCACTTCGGCCACAGCGACAAGCTGAGCGCCGTTACAAAGATACCCTTCTCCTCAAAGAGGAAACTTTCGGCGGTGACCTTTGACGAGGCGGGCACGTTTGTGTTCGGTGCGCCCGAATTTGTGCTTAAACCGCTGCCTTCAAAAGTGGAGCGAATAATAAAGCAGTATGCGCAGCTGGGCATGAGGGTGCTCGTGCTGGCGCACTCCGCCACCCCCATCGTGGGCGAAAAGCTGCCCGCAATACTGCGCCCAGTGGCCGTTATATCCATAGCCGACAACATCCGCGAGGACGCGATAGAAACTATTAAGTGGTTCCGCGAGAACGACGTGGCCGTTAAAGTTATTTCGGGCGACAACCCCGTCACCGTTTCGGAAGTGGCGAGGCGCGCGGGCATCGCGCAGGCAGATAAATATATCTCGCTGGAAGGGCTCAACGACAGCGAGGTGGAGAACGTAGCCAACAAATACACGGTGTTCGGCAGGGTGACGCCCGAGCAGAAGGCCATACTCGTGCGCACGATAAAGTCGGAGGGGAACACTGTTGCCATGACGGGCGACGGCGTGAACGACATACTCGCGCTTAAGGAGGCCGACTGCGCGATATCGGTGGCCTCGGGCAGTGAGGCGGCGAGAAACGTAAGCCACCTTGTGCTTATGGACAACAACTTCAACTCCATGCCCAAGATAGTTGCCGAGGGCAGGCGCGTTATAAACAACATAAAGAACTCGTCCTCGCTATACCTTATGAAGACGCTGTTCACCGCACTGCTGGCGGCGCTGTGCCTTATTATACCCGGCATGGTATATCCCTTTATGCCAAAGAACATGCTGCTTTTGGAGGTGTGCGTGATAGGCATACCCTCCTTCTTCCTCTCGCTGCAGCCCAACAACGCGCGCGTGCAGGGCAAGTTTATAACGCACGTTATAAGCAGGGCGGTCGCCGGCGGCGTGCTGATGATACTGTGCGTTATGGCCATGTATTTGACGCAGGTGTTCGACAAGGAGGAATTCGGGGGGCACTACATCGCCATGAGCATGATAGCCATGACGTTCAGCGGGCTTGTGATGCTCTTCCGCGTGTGCCAGCCATTCAACGGCTACCGCGCCATACTGTTTTTATGCAACCTTGCAATAGCCATAGTGTGCTACTGCGTGCCGTGGCTGGGCGAACAGCTGTTCACCGGCTGGGGCAACCTTGAATGGGACTATGCAAAGGTGCTTGTGATAGTAGTCGTGATAGAGGCGGCCTTCCCGCTCTCCTCGGCGCTCATACGGCTGATGGAGATAATAATGCCCTCCTCCACCGGCAAGGAGAAAAAGCCCGCGCAGAAGGCGCAGGCGAGGTGAACGGGCGCGGGAAATACTTGTGCCGGCATTTATTATAAACGCTTATTCTATCTTCATTTAATTCTTCACAAAGCTCAAAGCCTGCCGCAGTTTGCGGCAGGCTTTGAGCTCTATATAAAGTGTTGATTACTTACATTAAAGCAAACACTTCTGTCGCATTGCGCTGCAGCGCAATGCGACATCTCCCCTATAGGGGAGACGAGGACGGCTGCGCCGCATGAAACCCCTCTGTCCCGCCTGCATAGAAGCAGACGAGACACCTCCCCTCGAATGGGAGGTAAATGTTGGTGGTGTTGCACTCAAAGTAATTGTAAAGCATCTGCCATATTGCGAAGCGTAAAGGCGCCGCGGCTGAAAGCCGCGGCGCTTGATTTATACTGCATTTATCGCTTGCATTATACTACATTTACTATTGCGTGAAATTGCAAAATGAGCGGACCATGTATCAAAAATACGGCAATTTTTACCGCACGGGAGCTAATATTTCAGCAGAGGGCGGCGCCCGGTTTGCCGCGCGGCGGTATTACTTTTATCTGAAAAAAGATGCGCTGTTTTGCCGATTTTTTGCCGCCCGGCGCATGCTTTACGAATCAGATTCGGGCTGCTCGGCGACGTCGTCTGCGGAGGGCTCTTCGGGAGCGGCCACTTCGGCCTCGTCGTCCTTTTCGGTAACGGCGACGGTGGCCACCGCGCCCTCTTTGAGCTTCATTAGGCGGACGCCGCGTGTGGCGCGGCCTATGCGCGAGATATCCGAACAGTGCATCCTTATTATCACGCCGGTATCGGAAATTATCATTACGTCGTCATCGTCGGTGACCTGCTTCATGTTTACGAGCTTGCCGGTGGACTCGTTGAATACGCCGGCCTTTATGCCCTTGCCTGCCCTGCCCTGAACGCGGTATTCCTCGACGGCCGTGCGCTTGCCGTAGCCGTTGGAAGTTACCGTGAGGATATCCTTGCTCTCGTCCACGACGAGCATATCGACGAGTTTATCGCCCTCGTTGAGCTTCATGGCGCGCACGCCCGCGGTATCCCTGCCCATGGCGCGCACGTCGCTCTCATTAAAGCGTATGCACTTGCCTTCTGACGAGGCTATCATCAGCTCGTCGCTGCCGCTCGTGTACTGCACGGAGATGAGCTCGTCGCCCTCGGCAAGTTTTATTGCTATCTTGCCGTTTTTGTTTATGTGCGCGAACTCCTCTATCGACGTCTTTTTGATGAGGCCCGCGCGGGTGGCAAAGGCTATGTAGCCCTCCGCCCCCTCCTTTACGGGTATCATGGAGGTTATCTTTTCGCCCTGGGCGATGCGCACGATGTTTACTATCGCCCTGCCGCGCGCCGTGCGGGCGGCTTCGGGTATTTCGTACGCCTTTATGGAATATACCTTGCCGAAGCTGGAGAAGAGCAGCACGTTATCGTGCGTGGACGATATGAACATGCTCTCTACAAAGTCCTCGTCCTTGGGCTTGTGGGCGGTGACGCCCATGCCGCCGCGGTGCTGGGCCTTGTATTCGGTGACGGGCAGCCTCTTTACATATCCCGAGTGGGTGAGCGATATTACGACGTTCTCCACGGGAATGAGGTCGGCGTCCTCTATCTCGCCGTAGTCGACGGCGATCTCCGTCTTTCTTTCGGAGGGGTACCTCTTTTTTATGTCAAGAAGGTCGGCGCGTATTATTTCGAGCACGCGGCTCTCGTTGGCGAGGATATCCTTGAAGTCGGCTATCTGCCTTTCGAGCTCGTTGAGCTCGTCGGCTATCTTATCCACCTCGAGGTGGGACAACCTGTAGAGCCTGAGTTCGGCCACGGCGTTGGCCTGGCGCTCGTCTAAGACGAAGTTGGCCATCAGCTTTTCGACGCAGTCGGTCTTGTCGCGCGCAGTCTTGCATACCTCCACTACCTCGTCTATGCTGGCCTGGGCTATCATCAGGCCGCGCAGTATGTGAGCGCGCTCCTCCGTTTTGTTGAGGTCGAACTTTGTTCTGCGGGTGATTATGTCCTTTTGGTGCTCGAGGTAGTAATAGATGCACTCCTTTAAGTTGAGCACCTTGGGCGTACCATCGACGAGGGCGAGCATTATTATGCCGTCAGACACCTGAAGGTTGGTGTGCTTGTATAAAAGATTTAAAACGACCTGCGCGTTGGCGTCCTTTTTGATTTCGATGACTATGCGCATGCCGTCGCGGTCGGACTCTTCGCGGATATCGGAGATGCCCTCTATGCGCTTATCTTTTACGAGGTCGGCTATAGTTTCGATAAGTTTGGCCTTGTTTACCTGATAGGGTATTTCGGTGACGATTATGCGCGAGCGCGTTTGGTTGCCGCTCTGATACTCCTCAATCTCGCACTTGGAGCGGATGATTATGTTGCCGCGCCCCGTGCGGTAGGCCTTGCGTATGCCGCTGCGCCCCATTATCATGGCGCCCGTGGGGAAGTCGGGGGCGGGGATATACTGCATGAGCTCGTCGACGTCGATGTCGGGCTTATCTATCATGGCTATAACGCCGTCTATCACCTCGCCGAGGTTGTGGGGCGGTATGTTGGTTGCCATGCCCACGGCAATGCCGTCGGAGCCGTTTACAAGCATGTTAGGGAAGCGCGAAGGCAGTACGGAGGGCTGCATGCCCGTGTCGTCGAACGTGGGGTAGAAATCTACCGTCTCTTTATCGAGGTCGCGCAGCATTTCGGCGGCGAGCTTTGAGAGCCTCGCCTCGGTATACCTCATCGCCGCGGGGGGATCGCCGTCGACAGAGCCGAAGTTGCCGTGGCCCTCGATGAGGGGGAAATTTATAGAGAAATCCTGCGCGAGGCGCACGAGCGCGTCGTATACCGATCTGTCACCATGGGGGTGATATTTACCGAGGCAGTCGCCGACGATACGCGCGCACTTACGGAAGGGCTTATCGTTATACAGCCCCAGCTCGTGCATGGAATAGAGTATTCTGCGGTGAACGGGCTTTAAGCCGTCGCGCACATCGGGAATGGCGCGCGATACGTTTACCGCCATGGCGTAGGCTATGAACGAGCGCTTGAGCTCCTCGTCCACCTCTACGTCGAGCATCTTTGTCATTGAGAGAGTTTTTTTGAACTCTTCGGTAAGCTCGGGGCTGGTCTCTTTTTTTGCCATACTAACTCCTTATACGTCCAGCTCTTCGACGAGCTTTGCGTTCTCTTCGATAAACTTGCGCCTAAGTTCGGGCTGCTCGCCCATGAGCAGGGCAAACATTTTGTCGGCCTCTACGGCGTCCTCTACGTTTATGCGCACGAGCGTGCGCTTGGCGGGGTCCATGGTGGTCTCCCACAGCTGCTCCTTGTTCATCTCGCCGAGGCCCTTATAGCGCTGAAGCTCGAACTTGCCGTCGTAGCTGTTACGGAAGTCCTCGAGCGCCTTGTCGTCGTAGAGATAGGTATCGGGTATGCCCTTGCCCGACACCTTGTAGAGGGGCGGCTGGGCGGCATATACGTGGCCGTTTTCGACGAGCGGGCGCATATAGCGGAAGAAGAATGTGAGAAGCAGTATGCGGATATGGCTGCCGTCGACATCGGCATCGGTCATGATTATTATTCTGTCGTAGCGGAGCTTGCTCTCGTCGAAGTTCTCCTGAATACCGCAGCCGAAGGCCGTTATCATGGCCTTTATCTCCTCGTTTTCGAGCACGCGGTTGATGCGCACCTTTTCGACGTTGAGTATCTTGCCGCGCAGCGGAAGTATGGCCTGGAAGCGCCTGTCGCGCCCCTGCTTGGCCGTGCCGCCCGCGGAGTCGCCCTCGACGATGTATATCTCGCAGAGTTCGGGGCGCTTATCAGAGCAGTCGGCAAGTTTGCCGGGGAGCTTGGTGCTCTCCAAAATGCCCTTGCGGCGCGTCTCTTCCCTGGCAAGGCGGGCGGCGTCGCGCGCGCGCTGTGCGGTGAGGCAGCGCATTACAAGCTCTTTTGCCTCGGCGGGGTGCTCCTCGAGATAGGTGCCGAACTTTTCCACCGTGGCCTTATATACGAAGCCGCGCACATACGTCGAGCACAGTTTTGCCTTTGTCTGGCTCTCGTACTGGGCGTCGGCGATCTTTACCGAAACTACCGCCGTTATGCCCTCGCGCACGTCCTCGCCGGCGAGCTTATCGTTCTCTTTGAGCACGTTGAGGCGGTGGCCGGCGTCGTTTATGACCTTGGTGAGCGCCGACTTGAAGCCCTCTAAGTGGGTGCCGCCGTCGGGCTGACGGATATTGTTTGAGAAGGGGAAGATCTGCTCGGAATAGCCGTCGTTATACTGAATGGCTATCTCCAAAAACTTATCGTCGCCCTCGGAATCTTCAAAATATACGGGTTTTTCAAAGAGCACCTGCTTGCCCTTGTTTATATCCTCGATAAAGTGCACGACGCCGCCCTCGTAGCAGAACTTATCGGTGCGGGGCTTTTCGCCGCGCAGGTCGGTGAGCGTGAGCGTGAGGCCCTTGTTGAGGTATGAGAGCTCGCGCAGCAGCGTTTTGAGCGTTTCGTAGTTGAACTCCACCGTTTCAAATACCGTAGCGTCGGGATGGAAGGATATCAAAGTGCCCGTTTCGTTAGTGTCGCCCACTATCTTTAAGGGCTCTTCGGGCACGCCGCAGTGATATACCTGCCTGTATTTGTGGCCGTTTTGGCACACTTCGGCAATGAGGGTATCGGCGAGCGCGTTTACGCAGGATACGCCAACGCCGTGCAGGCCCGACGATATTTTATAGCCGCCGTGCTTGTTGCCGCCGCCGAATTTGCCGCCCGCGTTGAGGTTGGTGAGCGCGAGCTCGACGCCGCTTATGCCCTCCTGCTCGTTTATGCCGGTGGGTATGCCGCGTCCGTTATCCTTTACCACGCACGAGCCGTCGGCAGTTAAGGTGACCTCCACGAGGTCGCAGTAACCTGCGAGGGCCTCGTCGATAGAGTTATCGATGACCTCCCTTACAAGGCCGTGAAGGCCCTTTTCATCGGTGGTGCCGATATACATTCCCGGGTTTTCGCGCACGGGTTCGAGGCCCTTGAGCGCGACGAGACTGTTGGCGTCGTAATTGTTCTGAACTTTATCGGGCATGAAAAAATACCTCTTGAAAAAAATTACTTTTTGGGTGATGTAAATTTACCCTTATATTATACCATATTATATAATGGCTGTCAACTTTTGGCGGGTGTTTTGCTATTTTAGGCGGGCCGTTTTGCCCCTTTTTAAGACATATAAAGGGCGCTTTTGCACATACTATTGAAGCATAGTTGGAAGGTGTTTTATGACGGAAAAATACGGGAGTTTTTTGTGCGGCAATTTTGCGGTCGAGGATGGGTATGAGTGCCCCGTTTGCGGCAACCATGTATGCGCAGAGTGCGCAAAGAGCTGCGGCGGGCTGTGCCCCAACTGCCTTGGAAGGCTGTATAGAATAAGCTGAAGGGCGCTTGGCAAATTTAATAGACAAAAGGGGCGGCGGCCGCAGAAAAATTCTGCGGCCGCCGCCACGCTATATATTAAACAATTTTATCACATATACTCTTCCTGCAAAAGCCGCGCCCTTTCGCCCCACTTTTTGGCGTTTGCCTCATCTCCCCTCGCCGCAAAATAGTCGGCGCGGAGAGAGACAAGCATTATAAACGCAGGCTCGTCCTCCGCCACCTGCGGCACGGAGAAGAACATATCCTCCGGGATGTCGGCTATGGGCGTGCCCGAAGCTATCGTGCCCTGTATTGTGAGCGCGCACAGTAATACCTGCCACTCCGCCGTGTTTTTTGCCGCGGATACTATAAAGCTCATATCAGTATCACGAGTGGGCAGCGCGTTTATGACAAACAGATAGACCGACGAGGGCGCGAGAAAGGACAGATACGCAAAGCCGAAGCAAAGCGGCACGAGGCCCGCCGCGGCCAGAATAAAGTTTACCGCAAGGCCGCCGCACGCCGTTACAACAAAGGCGCGCCCGACGTTTTTTGCGCTCTTGGGCATTATTTGGCAGCTCGACGGAGCAAAGATAGTAAACCTGCCGAGCCGCACCTTCATGCCGGAAAAGGCGCCAAACAGCTTATGGCCGAGCTCGTGCAAGAGGGAGGCGACCGGGAAAAAGAGGACGGAGAGCACTATGTTTATTACTATGCTCCACCACGCGCCCGTCGCGATATATATGCCCCAACTGCCGAGGGCGGCCGCCGCAAGCGCCAGAACGGCCGCCGCGGCCGTTATGACGTGCCTCACTTTGCCAGCCCCTTTATTATGGCGTAGCCCTCTAAATTGTCGCTTTCGGAAACGGTGATGAAGTCCGCGCCGAAGCGGGACAGTATGTTGTACAGAAGAAGGCAGCCGCCCGCTATTACGTCGGCGCGGCGCACGTCCATTCCGCGCAGCGCCTTGCGCTCTTCAACGGTGAGAGAGAGAAGCTTTTCTGCAAGCGAGCCGAGTTTTTCTGCGGTGAGGCGGGTGCCGTTGACTATTGCGGGATCGTACTTTTCCAGCCCGAGCGAGAGCGCGGCGAGGCTGGTCGCCGTGCCGCCGATGCCGTACATATCCCACCCCTTTAAGGAGAGATCGCCGTACTGCGCAAGCGCATCCTCTATTGCCGCCTGCAAAGCGGCCCTGTTCTGCCCCGCCATATCAAACAGGCGCACGGTGCCTATGTTTACGCTGTTGGAATATTCGACCTTGCCGCCCCTTTGAAGTATTATCTCCGTGCTGGCGCCGCCGAGGTCGATTATGCCGCCGTCTGCGCCGCGAAGGGCGCCCGCTATGCCGCAGGCCGCCTCCTCTTCGCCGCTGAGAACGTCTACCTCTATGCCCGTGAGCTGTTTTACGCGCGCGGTGAAGTCTGCCCCGTTCGACGAGGAGCGAACGGCCGCCGTTGCAAATACATAAGGAGTGCCGGCGCCGTTGAGTTCGGCCGCAGCCGCAAACAGCTGCACGGCGCGCGCGGTGCGCTCTATCGCCTCGGGCTTTAAGCGGCCGCTCGCCGCGAGCCCCTCGGAAAGGCGCGTCGTATCCAACTGCTTATATAAAGTTTTTCCGTCCGCCATTACCATCAGGCGAACGGAATTTGAACCTACGTCTATTACCGAAATTTTCATACATACCTTTTTGCGGCCGTGCCGCATGGCAAATTTTTTAAAGCGCACACAGGCGCGACAACATGAAATACCGCCAAAGGCGGCAAGATCAGCCTATTATGTCGTACTTTACGGCGAGCTGATAGAGCGCGTCGTAATCTTCGTAATAGTCGATGAGATCTTCATAGTTGTCCATCTCGGTGCTGTATTTTTCGATCTCGTCGATGAGCTCCTGCCTGCGGTTGCTCAGCTGAACTATTACGACGAGCTGATAGATCATAATGGCAACGAGCACCACGAGCAGCAGGACTACCGTTACGGTGCCTGCGGCTACAAGACGATTGCGCTTTTGTTGATTCATTCATTTACCTCTTTAAAAGCAAATTTATTTGTTTTACGGCACTTGCGGGCGCGATTTTTGCCGCGTTTGCCGACCTTTACAATTCTACCGATTTTATTATACAGCCTATTTGTAAAAAAAGCAACTGTTCTGTGAAAACTTTTGATATAAAGCACAAACCCCAACGCGACGGCAGCAAACATATACAGCCGCACATCGGGAAAACAGAATGTAACCGACGCGCAGACGAACATAAGCGAGAGCGCGAGGGCATATAAAATGTCGCACACGGCCGTAACTATAAAGGCGCGCGCACGTGCGCGGGCGGCGCGCAGATCTGAGCGCGGAGCGCCCGCATCCTTATTGGCCGCGCTTGCATTTATATCGTCGGCGCATGCAAAACTTTTGCCCGAGAGGGCGCGCCTTATTATATATAAAAAGTCATACACGACGCCGCTCAACACGCCGCATGCAAGGCATATCAAAAAAATTTTTATCTGTGACGGCACCTCCTCCCCCTCCACTGCCAAAAAAGACCTGCGCCGCGGCAAATTATTTAAAGAGGCGCTGCGCGAGCTTTATGCCCCTTGCCGAGTACTTTATGCCCGTCACCGTGCCCGTCGCCGAAAAGGCACCGCTGCCCTTTGAAAAGGTCACAATTTTAAGCCCGTTGCCGCTCACCGTTATGCGACCGCCCGGGTAGCTCAACACTATCTGCGACGGCGAAAAGCTGTCGACGCTCTCTATGGCGGTGGCCGAAAATTTTTTGCAATCGTCTATCGTGACCGAATGAGCGGCAACAGCCGCGCTTTTACCCTCCAAAACAACTCCTCCGCATAAAAAATACTGCCGCGAGCGGCAGTATCTATATATGCTTGAATATGATATTTTATGACGGAGCGCATTGCGCGAAAACTTACGCAAGGCCCTTGCGTATCTTGGCCGCGGCCTTGGCGCGAAGCTCGGAATCGAGTATACGCTTGCGTATGCGGATATTTTTGGGGGTTATCTCCAGAAGCTCGTCATCTGCGATAAATTCGAGGCACTCTTCAAGGCTCATCTTTTTGGGCGTTATCAGCCTGAGCGCGTCGTCGCTCGACGAGGAGCGCGTGTTGGTGAGGTGCTTGGTTTTGCAGACGTTTACGTTTATATCCTCGCCCTTGGGGCTCTCGCCTATTACCATGCCCTCATACACCTGCGTGCCGGGGCCGATGAACAGCGTACCGCGCCCCTGCGCGTTGTAGAGGCCGTATGTCACCGCCTCGCCCGTTTCGAACGCGACGAGAGAGCCGGTGCTCCTGCGCGAGAACTCGCCCTTGTAGGGCTGATACTCGAAAAATACCGAGGAGAACACGCCCTCGCCCTTTGTGGAGGTGAGGAACTCGCTCTTGTAGCCGAACAGGCCGCGCGCGGGAATGATGAACTCCAGCCTGGTGCGGCTGCCGACTGCGCTCATGTGAAGAAGCTCGCCCTTCCTTTCGCCCATGCTCTGGAACACGGCGCCCGTGTATTCATCGGGCACGTCGACGATGAGGCACTCCATTGGCTCGCACTTTACGCCGTTTATATCTTTGAAGAGCACGCGCGGGGTGGATACCTGGAATTCATAGCCCTCGCGGCGCATGTTTTCTATCAGTATTGAAAGGTGCATCTCGCCCCTGCCGCATACGCGGTAGCTGTCGGCCGACTCGGTCTCCTCCACGCGGAGGGATACGTCCTTTAAAAGCTCGCGGAACAGCCTGTCGCGGAGATGGCGGGTGGTCACCCACTTGCCCTCTTTGCCGGCAAAGGGCGAATCGTTTACCGAGAAGGTCATCTCCACGGTGGGCTCGGATATCTTTACGAACTTGTGCGCCTCTACGCAGTCGGGCGAGCACACCGTGTCGCCTATGTTTATCTTTTCAAGGCCGGAGAAGCATACTATGTCGCCCGCGACCGCCCTTTCGCAGGGAACGCGGTTGAGCCCCTCTATCTGATAGAGGTTTACTATCTTTCCGGGGAGTTTCATCTGCTGGTTGTTGTAGTTGGTGACAACCACCGACTGTCCCTGCAAAATCTCGCCGCGCTCTATCCTGCCTATGCCTATGCGGCCGACGTAGTCGTTGTAGTCGATAGAGGAGACGAGCAGCTGCGCGCCGCCCTTTTCGTCCACCTCCATGGGCTGAATATGTGAAATTATGGTATCGAACAGCGGCGTAAGGTCCTTGCCGGGAGTGTTTAAATCGAGCGTTGCAGTGCCGTTGCGGCCCGAGCACCATACGACGGGACTCATGAGCTGGTCGTCGGAGGCGTCGAGCTCCATAAGTAGCTCGAGTATTTCGTCTTGCACCTCATTAAGGCGGGCGTCGGGACGGTCGATCTTGTTTACGACGATTATCAGTCTGTGGCCCATCTCGAGCGCCTTCTGCACGACGAACCTCGTCTGGGGCATGGGGCCCTCGGCGGCGTCAACCAAAACGAGCACGCCGTTTACCATCATCATTACCCTCTCTACCTCGCCCGAGAAGTCTGCGTGGCCCGGGGTATCGACAATGTTTATCTTAACGCCGTTGTAGTGGACGGACGTATTTTTGGCAAGTATGGTTATTCCGCGCTCACGCTCGAGCGCGTTGGAGTCCATGACCCTCTCCTCCACCGCCTGGTTGTCCCTGAAGGCGTGGCTCTGCTTGAGCATTGCGTCGACGAGGGTAGTCTTGCCGTGGTCGACGTGCGCGATTATTGCAACATTTCGTAAATCGTTTCTTACCATAAATTCCCTTTTTTACAGATAAATTTCAAGCTATATTATAAATCTGTAACAAAAAATTTGCAACCCATTATATGCGGCTGCAAATTTTTGACTTTTTTTGTAAAACAATAAAAATTTTTTATAATTGTTTGCAATATCAGGCTGGTATGACAAATCTGAACGGCGTAACTGCCGGCATATATCCGATATATTGAGGGACTCCTTTTAGATCCCAACGGAAACATAGCGTATAGGTTGCATCCAGATGAAATCTGCCAAACGGGACATATTTCCCGACCGAAAAATACACCGTTTTATCTTGAACAAATACCTGGCCGAAATCTAATTCACTGTTAAACAATTTTTCTACCCTGGCAAATGCCGCATTGTGTTGCCGCATATAATCGGGCGTCAATTCAAAGAGTACATTGTACTCACTGTCCATGATTTGAATATAATGGTTAATTGAATAATACTTATACAGTCCGTCTCCTATCGGAACCAGATCATAGTATTCGTTGAAATAGCCATACTCTTCATTTAAAAGAGCAATCTTATCTTCATCCGCACATTCACCCGTATAAATATTTATAGCGGCCAACTTTAATTCGTCTGAAACATATCTAC
The DNA here is from genome assembly GCA_944330115.1 of uncultured Clostridia bacterium. Taxonomy (GTDB): domain Bacteria; phylum Bacillota; class Clostridia; order Christensenellales; family Borkfalkiaceae; genus Coproplasma. The sequence goes on along the minus strand of CALVIN010000001.1, from coordinate 73,750 downwards.
CATAAAGAAGCCAGCCATATGAAAGACAGGATAGTTGATTTGCATCGGCGGGATAAGGAATTACTGACTTCTTCCCGCCATCGATCGCCAGAATTTCGTTCTTGTCATAAAATACGGCAGCTGTGCTGAAAAATTTGTGTGACGGATACATAGATATGTCGTAGCTTATAAAATCTCCCGTTTCAACACCGACTACGTCTATAAAGTCGTCTTCTTTATAGAAAATAACATGATCGCCGAGATTGACCGATTGCAACAAAGAATCTTTATTATATTTCTTTTTCCCCTCAATAAAACGCAAGAAGCTCACCGATTCGTCAGATAAATCTATATAACCCGTACAGCTTTTTACCCGAATATAGCTGTCCCTGTCGTCCTCAGCCTGCACATCCGTGCAATGATAATCATAAGAAAAAAACACTTTGCCGGAAGAATAAACCCCGTCAATTTCACTTTCAGCGTTTTTTATTGTTACACCGTCGTCTTTAAGCGCTTTATCGACCACGTCGTCATAATAAATAAATTTTCCGTCTACAGAAATGCCGCTATCATAACCGAGCAGATAGTCTGCTTCAACCGGGATCCTATTCATTGCGCCACGCTTCAATGTAAGTTCTAAAGAACAGCCGGATAGAGCAGAGATAATACATATAGCAAGAAAGGCTACGCATGCTGTAAACAGCTTTATTCTCTTTGACATATTCTTTTTTCCTTTTCGTTTTGTAAGCCTTAAAACAAATCTGCTTTATTGCTCTTACATTATAAACTACTATAACAGCAATATCAATAAAAACGGGCGGTATTTGTACAAAATGCACAAATACCGCCCGTTTGTTCAAATATTAAAATTCACTCTTGGTGGCGCGGTCGAAGAGCTTTAAGATGATATTCATGCACTCCTTTGCGCCGTCGCCGCTTTCAAACGCGTGCGATAAAAAGCAGGCCTCGTACACCGCTTCGGTTATGGGCAGTTCCACGCCGTGAGCTTCGCCCATCTTTTTCATCGCCTTGGCAGTCATAACGCCCTCGGCAAGTTTATCGAACTTCTGCCCCTTTGCCATCATCTCGCCGTAGCGGCGGTTGTGCGAATACTCGGAAAAGAGCGTCGTTTCGTAGTCGCCGAGATGCGCAAGGCCGTATGCCGACATAAAGTTGCCGCCCATCGCCTTTATGAGGCTACCCACCTCGTACGCCCCGCGCGACATGAGCGGGCCCTTTAAACTCACATAGCCGCTGCCGTCGAGTATGCCCGCGGCAATGCCCATCACGTTTTTGGCCGCCGCGCCTATCTCGGTGCCTATGAGGTCGTTGCCGTAGTAGAAGCGGATGAGGTTGCTCTTGAAATTATCGGCAAGGTAGCGCTTTAAACTGTCGTTTGCCGAATCTATTACCATGCAGTTGGGTATGCCCTTCACAAAGGCCTGAATGTGCCCGGGGCCCACCCATACGGCAATTTTATCGGGCGAGATGCCGCTTTCGGTGAGCACCTGCGAGAGGCGCTTGCCCGTGGACTCCTCTATGCCCTTCATGCACAATACAAATACTTTATCGTGCACGGGGTACTTTATTATGCGCTGCATGAAGCCGCGCAGCCCCTGCGAACTTATCGAAATTATTATTATGTCGCTGCTTTTGAGGGCGTACTCCAAATCGCAGGTGAGCTTTATCCTGCCGTCGAGTTCGACGTATTCGTTTTTGCCCGTGTTTTTGAGCACCTCGTACGAGTAGTCGCCTTCGGGCCCCCAGCTTATCACCTCGTTGCCCTTTATGGCCGACTGGTACCAGGCTATGAACGAGCCCCACCTGCCGCAGCCGAGAACGGAAATTTTCATTTTTGACCGCCTGTGTTTATTTTAAAGGCGCCGTGCGGCGCCATATGAACTTTTTTATCGCGCCGAAGGGGCGCTTATATTTTTTTGAGTTGTGCGCAAAAGGCGCTATATCGACTTGCGCTCCATGAGTGCGCGCGAGAGGGTAACGTCGTCGGTGTACTCTATCTCGCTGCCGATGGGTATGCCGTGCGCCAGCCTTGTGACGTTTACGCCGAGAGGCTTTAAGAGGCGGGCGATATACATTGCCGTGGCCTCGCCCTCCACGTCGGGGTTGGTGGCCATGATGACCTCCTTTACGCCGTCGTCGATGCGCGCCAAGAGCTCCTTTATGCGTATGTCGTTGGGACCCACGCCCTCCATGGGGTTGATAACGCCGTGAAGAACGTGATACACGCCCTTATACTCGTGCAGCTTTTCGAGCGCGATGACGTCTTTGGGCTCCTTTACCACGCAAATGGTAGACTTATCGCGCGTGCGGCAGATGTCGCACACGTCGTTTTCGGTAAAGTTGCCGCAAATTTTGCAATATTTTACCTTTCGCTTTGCATCGGTTATGGCGGCGGCAAACTCCGCTGCCTCCTCCGCGCTCATGTTGATTATCTTGTATGCATACCGCTGCGCCGTCTTTTTTCCGACGCCCGGAAGTTTTGTAAATTGATTGATGAGCCTTCCTATCGGCTCGATAAAAATATCCATAGAAAACAGTTCACAAAATTCTTCGGCTGGTGCCGCCGAATAATTTTCGTGATTTTTGGAGAATTAAGCTACACTAACCCTTCCGTCACGGCTATGCCGCGACACCTCCCCTGTAGGGGAGACGAGAGAGCGGCTGCGCCGCCTGAAACCCCACCTTTAATTCCTCCCCTCGAAGGGGAGGTACCAATGCGGCAAAACCTCACGGAATAACACCATCTGCCGTTTCCACGCTTCGCGCGGACCCTCGGCAGAGTGTCGTCGCCTTCGCTCCTCGCGCGGCCCGCGCAAAAAATTTGTGAACTCTATCACATAAATCCCGGCAAACTTGCGCTGCCGAATTTGCCCATCTTCTGCTCGTAGAGCTCGTCGGCCTTTTTGTAGCCGTCGTTTATGGCCGCGAGAATGAGATCCTCGAGCATTTCGACGTCTTCCTCGTCGGTGAGGTCGATCATCTGCGAGATCTTGCTGCCGAACTCTACGCCGTTTATCACTTTTTTGCCGTTCATGTAGATGACGACCGTTTCGTCGCCCTCTTCGCCGCCGCCCGAAAGGCCCACTACCTCGAGCTCTTCAAGCTCCTTTTCGGCGGCCTGCATCTGTTCCTGTATCTTTTGGGCCTGCTTTACGAGGTTGTTCATACCTCCGTTCATTCCGCCACGAAAACCTGCCATTTTTGATCACTCCTTATTTGTTATTGCGGCCGCTTGCCGCGCCGCTGTTTACAGCCCTGCAGTAAAATTACGATATGCGCGGGGCGCTTACTTTATATCTATATCCGTGCCGCCGAAATTGCTCTTTAACACGTTGAGCGCGCGGGTGAGCGAATCGTCCTTTTTGACGAGCTTCACCTCGTACTCAGTGACGCCGCACTCCGAGAGTATCTCCGAGAGCAATTTGGCATTGTCTTGCCTGGTCATGGCGCGGTGCACCGTTTCGTTATCGGTGGTGAACACCGCCTTGCTGCCCTGCTGTTCGCAGCCGAGGTCGGAGCACAGCGTGAAGAGCACGGCATTTTTGTGCGTGGTGCGAAGCGCCCTCAGAAGGCTTGCCAGCACCCCTCCCCTGCCCTGCTGCGCGGGCTGCGAAGGCATGGCTGCGGGGGGCTTTGCCGTATCTTGCTCTTTGAAGGGGTCGTCGTCGATCTCGGTAAGGGGCGGCTTTGACTGCGGCTTGGCCGTCTGCGTTTGAGCCGCCTGCGCGGGGCGCTCGGGCGCGTAGAACGCCGTGGCCCTGCCGCCGCTTCTATTCAAAAAGTCGGTCTGCACCTCTGCGGGGCGGGAATAGCCACCCCCCGCAGGCCGCGATGCCTGCTCCTGCGCCCTTTCGGGCTTTGACTGCTCTTCATGCGTCGCGGGACGGGGCGATTCCTGAGGCCGCGCCGCCGTAAAGTTGCCCTCGGCAAGCTTTTTTTCGAGCGCCGAGACGCGCGCTATCAAACTGTCTATATCGTAGTCGGCCGAGGGCAGCGTGCAGCGCAATATGGCCGTTTCGAGCACGACGCGCGGATCGGCTGCGTAGCGCATGTCGCTTTCGGCACGCACGAACACCTCGGTTGCGCGCAGTATCTTGTGCCCGTCGGTCCGGGCTATCGCCACCACCGCCGAGAACATCTCCTCGGGCAAATTTAATATCTGTTCGGCGTTCTTGCACATCTTTGCGACGGCGACGCTGTTTAAAAAGCTTAAGATGTCCTTTACGAACACACCCGCGCTCTTGCCGCCCGCAAAAATCTCCTCCGCGGCGGAGAGTGCGCCGCCGGCGTCTTCGGAGAGAATGAGGCGCACGGCATCGGCTATTTTAAAGAAGTCGGCGCTGCCCAAAACGGCGTTTACGTCGGCATAGGTCAGTTTGCCAGCCGAGTAGGATACGCACATATCGGCTATGGAGAGAGTATCGCGCGCGCTGCCTGCGCCCGCACGGGCTATGGCGGCGACGGCCTCGTCCTCATACTCCTTGCCAATCTTTTTGAGTATGCCCTTCAAAAGCCCCTCTAAATCGTGCTGGGGAATGAGCTTAAAATCGAAGCGCATGCAGCGCGAGAGAATGGTTGCGGGTATCTTTTGCGGCTCAGTGGTGGCGAGTATGAACACCGCGTGCTCGGGGGGCTCTTCGAGCGTCTTTAATACGGCGTTGAACGCCGACGCCGTGAGCATGTGCACCTCGTCGATTATATACACCTTGTATTTGCCCGCAACGGGAGGGTATTGCACCTTTTCGCGCAGGTCGCGCATCTCGTCCACGCCGTTGTTGGAGGCGGCGTCTATTTCGGAGATGTCGAGATTGCTGCCCTCGGCAAGCGCCCTGCAGGTGGGGCATACGCCGCACGGCGAGCCGTTTACGGGGTGTTCGCAGTTTATGGCGCGCGCAAAAATTTTGGCGACGGACGTCTTGCCCGTGCCGCGCGGGCCGCAAAACAGATATGCATGCCCTATCTTACCGCTCTCTATCTGGTTTTTTAAAATTTTTACTATATGCTCCTGCCGCACCACTTTATCGAGGGTGTCGGGCCTGAACATTCTGTAAAACGCGAGATATGCCATATGCCGCTCCGCATTCGCCCGCCGGGCGGGCTGAAATTACTGCAAAAATTTGCCTTATAACTTATCTTAAAATATTATGTATAGCGCCGTAAGGGCGCAGATTTTACGCAAAAAGCACGGAAAGTCAACTAAAAAACGGCAGTTATGCGTGACATAGTACTGCGCAAAATGCACACGATGCCGCAGCGCTCAATTGAGCAATTTTACCAGCTTGCGCTTGGCGCGCTGAAGGGCGTTATCGATGCTCTTCACCGGCTTGCCCGTGGCGGACGACATCTCTGCCATGGTGAGGCCGTTCATATACATTACCGTGACTTTGAACTCGAAGGAGGAGAGATTTTTGCTTATCTTCTGCAAAAACTCGCGCCTGTTTTCGCGCTTTATAAGCTCGTCCTCGGGGTTCTGCGGGGAGGAATAGAGCTCCTCGCCCACCTCTACTATGGGCAGAAAATTGTTTAGCGCCGAGTGCTTTGCGCCCGTGGTGGCCTTTACCGCGTCGATTATGCGGTTGCGTATGCAGCGCAGGGCATAGGTGGAAAAGCCCGACCTGCACTTGCCCTCGGAATAGCTGCCGATGGCCGAATACAGCCCGCACATGCCCTCCTGCACGAGGTCCTCCGTCTCCCCGCCCGACAGAAAAAACCTGCGCGCGACGGAGAGTACGACGTTTTTATAGCGCTTTAGGAGCTGCTCGGTGGCGTTTTTATCGCCCGACTGCGACAGCTCGGCGAGGCGCTCGTCGCTCAGTCTTTCGATCTGCATCTCACCACTTCGTATGCGGCTATGCCGAGCGCCACCGAGGCGTTGAGGGAATTTACCTTGCCGCGCAGCGGAAGGGACAGCACGCCGTCGCACTTTTCGCGCGTGAGGCGCCTTACCCCGCTGTCTTCGCCGCCGATGACCAGCCCCACGTTGCCCGAAAGATCGGCCTTGTAGATGCTCTGCCCGTCGGCCTCGAGGGCATATACCCAATAGCCGCTGTTTTTTAATTTATCTATGGCGGCGTTCAACGAGGGCACCTTTGCAACGCGCATATGGTTTGCAGCGCCAGCAGATATGCGCACCACCGCCTCTGTAACGCTTGCCGACTTTACCGCCGGTATCACCACGCCGTCGGCCCCGGCGCACTCCGCCACCCTTATTATGGCGCCTAAGTTGTGCACGTCCTCTATGCCGTCGCACAGTATAACGAAGCCGCCGTCTTGCCCCTTGGCTTCGATTATGTCCTCCAAGTCGCAATACTCATAGTCGGCGGCGAAGGCTATTACGCCCTGGTGGTGGCCGCCCTCGCTGAGCCTTTCGAGCGCCTTGCCGTCGGCAAACTGCACGCGTATGCCTGCGCGGCGCGCCTCGGCAAATATCCGCGCGAGCGAGCCCTGAGGGTTGCGCTCCATAACTATTTTTTCTATCTGTTTGCCGCTTTTTATGAGCTCCAATACGGCGTTTCTGCCCTCAGTTTTCATTGCTTTCCTTCAATAAAAATTCTATGCGCTTGTACTGCCCGGTAAGGTACAGATAGCCGAGCACCGCCTCGAATCCCGTAGAGCGGTTGTATTCGGCCACGCTGGCGTGCTTGGCGCGGGCGGTCTTTTTGGCGTTTCTTCCGCGGCGGAAAATTTCGGCCTCCTCCTCCGAAAAGAGAGGCATAAGGCGCTCCGTCAATTCGCTCTGGCCGTGCGCCGACACCTTTTGCGCCGAAAGTTTATTTAGCTCGCCCGCCTTGAAGTCGGCAGATAATACGAGTTCCTCGCGCACGTACAGCGAATACACCGCGTCGCCCACGAATGCGAGCGTTACGGGGCTTAAATTTTTGGCGCTCTCCGCCGCCATCACACCGTTATTTTTGAACATATTATACCTTTTAAGTATACCACCAAGTCATAAAAAAATCAAATAAACAGTAGTATATAGCGTGAAATTGTTTACCCTTAAAAGGAGCGCCGCCGCATTTATGGCGGCGGTGATAATAATAAGCGCGGCGGCGGGCACGGCGGCGCACATAGCGAGCGCAAATACCGCGCCCATGTCCGTGGTGGTGATAGACGCGGGGCACGGCGGCATCGACGCCGGAGTGCGCGGCAAGGTGAGCGGCGTTAAGGAGAGCGAGATAAACCTTGCGATAGCCTACCGCCTGCGCGACTTTTTTGACGGGGCGGGCTTTTGCGCCGTGCTGACGCGTAAGAGCCAGGCGGGGCTGTACGGCCTGCCGACGAGCGGCTTTAAGCTGAGGGATATGCAGCGGCGCAGAGAGATCATCGAGGAGAGCGGCGCCGATATGGTGATATCGGTGCACCAGAACTTCTACTTTGACGGGGCGCGGCGGGGCGCGCAGGTATTCTTTTCGCCCGACAGCCAGAGCAGCAAAAAACTTGCGGCGTGCATACAAAACAGCCTGAATGCCATGGAGGGCACGGCAGAGCACAGCCCGCTTGCGGGCGACTATTACATGCTGCGGTGCACCTACGCGCCTTCTGTGATAGTGGAGTGCGGGTTTTTATCCAACGCCGAGGACGAGGCGCTTTTGAACACGGCGGAATACCGCAGGCAGATAGCCTACGCCATATTTGCGGGTTCGGTGAGCTATTTTTGTTAGACCATGTATAAAAATCAGCGCTCCTTTGTATTAAAATCAGCACCGTTTTGCCTGCATTTTGCGGCGGCCGACTCGGGCGGCAAATGCCGTGCATGCGGCAAATCGTCAAGTACTATGCGTGGCATAAACGCCGATATCTTATATAAAATAAGGGCGCGGGGCGATAATGCGGGCAAAACTTTGCCGCATAAAAACAGCGGATATACCGGCAGAAAAAATGCCGTCTTTACGATCTCCTTAAGGGGCGGGCGCAAAGTATTGCGCCCGCCCCTCCGCCGCAGTGCGCCGCGGACAAAATAAAAGTTTGCGCGGCGCAAGCAATACAAAAGCGCGCCCTCCCGTTTTGGGGAGGGCGCGCGCATATTTAAGAGTTTATGATTTAAGAGAGCTTTTCGAGCAACTTTAAGTCGATGCCCTTTTCGCCTATCTTGATTATCTCTACCTTTACGACGTCGCCGATGTTTACCACGTCCTCTACCTTGTCAACGCGCTTGTCGGACAGCTTGGAGATGTGGATCATGCCGTCTTTACCGGGAGCAAACTCTACGAATGCACCGAAGGTGAGGATGCGCACTACCGTGCCTACGAACATGTCGCCGACTTCGGGATCGTGTGCTATCGAGAGGATTATCGCCTTTGCCTTTTCGGCATTTTCGATGGGGCCGGTCGTGGAGATGTAGCCGCGGCCGGAATCGTCGTCGTTGAAGTCGATATCCGTGCCCGTCTCCTCCATTATCTTCTTTATCACGCAGCCCTGCTTGCCGATGACGTCGCCGATCTTTTCGGGGTCGATCTCGAAGGCGAGGATCTTGGGAGCATATACAGAGAGCGCGGGAGCAACTTCGGGCACGCACTCGAGCATCTTGTTGAGTATGAACAGCCTGCCCTCGTTTGCCTGGTTGATGGCGGTGTGCATTATCTCCTCGGAGATGCCCTTAATTTTTATATCCATCTGAATTGCGGTTATGCCCTTTACGGTGCCCGCAACTTTGAAGTCCATATCGCCGAGGAAGTCCTCGAGGCCCTGGATATCGGTGAGCACTTTGAACTCGCCCGTCTCCTGGTTTTTGATGAGGCCCATTGCAACGCCGGCAACGGGCGCCTTGATGGGAACGCCCGCATCCATGAGCGCCATGGTGGAGCCGCATACCGATGCCATCGAGGAGGAACCGTTGGAGGAGAGAATGTCGTTTACCACCCTTATTGCATAGGGGAACTCGTCCTCGGAGGGAAGTACGGGAATGAGAGCGCGCTCTGCAAGTGCGCCGTGGCCTATCTCGCGCCTGCCGGGGCTGCGGAGAGCCTTAGCTTCGCCCGTGCAGTAGCCGGGGAAGTTGTACTGGTGCATATACCTCTTGCTCGTCTCGTCGTCGAGGCCCTCGAGCTTCTGCTTTTCGGAGAGCATTGCAAGCGTGCAGGTGGTGAGCGTCTGCGTCTGGCCGCGGGTGAATACGGCGGAACCGTGAACGCGGGGAAGGACGCTCCTCTCGCACCAGATGGGGCGCACGTCTTTGAGGCCCCTGCCGTCGGGACGGATGCCCTTATCGAATATCTTTGCGCGCACCTTCTCTTTTGTGAGATAGTAGAGGCTGTCCTTTATCTCGCGGGTGCTTTCGGGATATATATCGGCAAAGTGCTCTAAAACTTCCTTTTCGGCCTGAGCCTGACGGGCCTCCCTCTCCTGCCTGTCGAAGGTGTCTATTGCCCAATCTATCTTTTCGGAGGCGTATTCGCGCACAGTCTTGTCGAGCTCCTCGGGAATGTGATAGAGCTCCATCTCCCTCTTGGGCTTGCCTACTGCGGGAACTATTACGTCCTCGATGAAGGCGCATATCTTTTTGATCTCTTCATGGCCGAACATGATGGCGCCGACCATCTCGTCGTTGGAGACCTCGTTTGCGCCCGCCTCTATCATGAGGATGGCGTCGCGCGTGCCGGCAAGATTTAAGTGAATGGCGCTTGCGTGGCGCTGGGCGAGGTCGGGGTTGATGACGTATTTGCCGTCGACGAGGCCTACCACCACCGAACCGGTGGGGCCTGCCCAGGGAATATCGGATATGGCGATGGCCACCGACGAACCTATCATTGCGAGGGGTTCGGGAGCTACGTCGGGCTCTACAGAGAGCGCCTGAGCTACGACGGTTACGTCGTTATACAGCCCCTTGGGGAAGAGGGGACGAAGGGGACGGTCGATGAGCCTTGCTGTTAAGATGGCCTTGTCGCTCGCCCTGCCTTCACGCTTTTTGAAGCCGCCGGGGATCTTGCCGACGGAATACATCTTTTCTTCGTAGTCTACCTGGAGGGGGAAGAAATCCATGCCCTCTCTGGGAGTTTCAGACATGCACACCGTGACCAACACCATAGTGTCGCCGCAGCGGACAGTGCACGCGCCGTTTGCCTGTTCGGCATACTTGCCCGTCTCTATTACGACGTCTCTGCCCCCCACCTGCATTGTGAATTTTTTGCTTTCCGCTTTCATTAAATTACTACTCCTTGTCTGTTCTTGCGCCCGCGGCGCCGCCGCCGCAGACATTTTTTTGTTTTTTTATGAAAAAAAGAGCGGCATAAAACAAGCGCTCTTTTTTGTACGTTGAAATTACTTCCTTAAGTTCAATGCTGCAATAACGGCGCGGTATCTTTCGATATCCTTAGATTTGAGGTAGTCGAGAAGACCGCGGCGACGGCCTACCATTTTGAGAAGGCCCCTGCGCGAGTGATTATCGTGAATGTGAACTTTGAGGTGGTCGTTGAGGTGGTTGATCCTCTCGGTGAGGAGGGCTATCTGAACTTCGGGGGAACCCGTGTCGCCTTCCTTGGTTGCAAATTTTGCGATTATTTCCTGCTTTTCCATTTAATTTATCCTCCTATGGAATCTGATATGCGGCGAACAAAGACGGCCGTTGAGTATTCGTACCGCGTTGTACCCGTAACGAAATTATTTTAGCATATACTGCGCCAAATAGCAAGCGTTTGAGCGCATATGGCGGCATAATTTTATGCGCCGCCTTTAAAATATCACAGCGAAAAGAGCTCGCCCCTCTTTTTTATTATTTCGCCGACTTTATTTAAATATGTGGGGATATCCTTGGGGGAGGCGAGGCGCTCTATGCGGGCACCGCCGCCGAACACGCGCTTTGATATTGCGCCCGCGCCCACGGCGATGTTGGAAGTTATCTCTTCCATGGTGCCTATGTTGTATACGCACTGCTTGCCCGGCCTGCACCAGCCGATATTTTCGCCGTTGCCCGCCTGGTACTTCTGGCGGTAGAGATAGTAGGGCTCGTACCCCGCCTCCGAAAGCTTTTGCCGCGAGAAGGCGAGCATGCCGTCTATACCCTCCACCTCCAGACGGCCGACGTGCTCCTTTAAGCGCGAGCCCGACTTTAAGCAGAGCGAGTGCACGGTGATGTTTGCGGGCGCAAGGGATACGGCGGTGTTTACCGAGTGTTCGAAGTCGGCAAGGCTTTCGCCGGTGAGCCCCGCGATTAGGTCGATATTTATATCGAAGGGGTATTTTGCCGCCATTTCATAGGCGCGCAGAGTCTGCGCGGACGTGTGCCTGCGGCCGATGAGAGCGAGCGTTCTATCGGAAAAGGTCTGCGGGTTTACGCAGATGCGGTTTACGCCCGCCGCCGCGGTGACGGCCAGCTTTTCCTCGGTGAAGGTATCCGGCCTGCCCGCCTCCACCGTGTATTCGGCGCCGCCTATGCCGAGGGCGGATATTGCCGCATACACGCGCGAAAGCTGATCTTCGGAAAGGCAGAAGGGCGTGCCGCCGCCTATGTATACCGAATTTATCTTGGTAACAATTCCGCGCAATGAGGCTATCTCCTCCTCGAGGCAGGCGATGTAGTCGTCGATATACCTCTCCACGGCGCAGAAGGGCGCCGTTATGAACGAGCAGTATTCGCACTTGGTGGGGCAGAACGGAAGGCTTATGAATATATCCTCTCCCCTGCCCCTGTTGCTGTTCACAATATCTCTTTGCGCGGCGAGCACGAGGCGGGTGATATTTATATTGGCATCGCTCACGCACAGCTTTTTAAAGAGAGGAGCAAAGTCACGCCCCTCGGCAAGTTCGGCATACGCCATTTTGGTGGGCCGTATGCCCGTGAGCGCGCCCCACGGGAAGGTGACGCCGCTCTCATCGGAGAGATACAGATAGAAGGCAAGCTTTGCCGAGCGCTTTGCATAGCGTTTGAACTCCAGCTCGTCAATTGCGTCCCACTCATCGGCAAAAGTGCGGCGCACACCGCCGCACTCCACCGTGTTTATAAAATTTTTACCTTCGCGCGCAAACGTATGGACGAAATCTCTGTTTTCCGCGCCGAAAAGGCGCAGCACGTCCATTATGTCTGCGCTTAAAAACTGACAGTTTGTATTGAGCATAAAAATATATGTATGCGCCCTTGCGCGCTTTACGCGCCACGCAGGCCGCGCGGGGCGGCTATCAGTCGCCCTTCACGTAGGGGTTGAACAAACGCTCGTAGTTGAGGGTGGTGTCTTCGTCGTGGCCGCAATACACCGTGAAGTCGCCGGGGAGGGCATACAGCTTTTTGATGCTGTTGTAGAGCTGACGCCAGCTGCCGGTGGGGAGGTCGGTCCTGCCCACATTTTCACGGAAGAGGGTGTCGCCCGAGAAGAGGCAGCCCTCGGCAAGGTAGCACACGCTGCCCTCGGAATGGCCGGGCGTGGATATCACCTTGAAGTCGATGCCGGCGACGGTTATCGTCTGGCCGCCGCTGAGAAGATAGAGCGGGAAGCGCTTTATCACGGTATCGGTCATCTCGGCATAGTCGGCGCCGAACATATTGTCGGCCTCCTCCTCGGTGGCATAGATGGGAATGCCGTAGGAAGCGAAGCGTGCGCAGCCGCCGATGTGGTCGAAGTGACCGTGGGTGAGCAGCACGCCCTCGGGCTTTAAGCCGAGTTCGCGGCACCTGTCGTACACCTGGTCCTGGGCGCAGTCGATGACTGCCGCAGTTTTGTCGTCGGCGGTGACGATATAGGAGTTGGCTGCAAATCCTGTGGGATAGATCTTGTAAACTTTCATGATTTTATTCCTCTCTGTGCCGACGGTGATATTTTTGAGCGTCTGCACCGTGATTTTATATTTTCGCTTGCCGTGGCAAGTTAAAAACCTTTATGCCTGAATTATTTTTATGCAATGGCGGGCATACCGCAGACGCGCCGCCCGCTTGAAGGGCAAAATCAGCCCGAGGTGCGGTATACGTCAATAACGCGCTTGTCACGCTTTAAATGATTGATGAGAAGATCTAAATCGGAGCGCTTGTTGAGGCGGACGTTTATATCCACCACCGCCTGCTTGCTCTTATCCAGCCTGCCCACTATCTGCGTGAGCGAGAGGTGCATGGCGGCTATCTCCGACGTGACGAATGCGACGAGGCCGTCGTGGTCGTCGGCGACTATGCGTATGCCCACTATAAATTCCGAACCTGTATCGGCCGTCCACTGGGCGGGCTGTATGCGGTCGGGATCGTAGTCCTTTAAGTTGGGGCAGTCCTTGCGGTGGACAATAACGCCCCTGCCGCGAGAGACGAAGCCAACTATGTCGTCGCCGGGGACGGGGTTGCAGCAGCGCGCAAAGCGCACCATAAGCCCCGCCATGCCGCGCACGGTGACGCTCGATTCGGAGGCGTTGCCGCTCTTTCCGGGGAGCGTTGAGCCGGGCTCCTTGGGTATGGCCTTTTTGTAGTAGTCAATGAGCTTGTATATTATCTGGTTTACGCTGACGGCGCCGTAGCCGACGGAGGCGTACATCTCGTCTACCGACGAGAACACCAGCTTGCTTGAAAGTTTTTCGAAGGCGTCGTTTGTGAGCAGGTCGCCGAGGTTATATCCCCTGCGCTTTGCCTCGGCCTCGAGCATGTTCTTGCCTGTGCGGGCGTTCTCCTCCTTCATCTCCTTTTTGAAGAATTGGCGGATCTTTGCGCGCGCCGAGCCCGATTTTACATACTTTAGCCAGTCCCACGAGGGGCCCTTGCTGCTTGAGGATGTGAGTATCTCCACCACGTCGCCCGTGTGCAGGGTGGAATTTAGGGGAACTATTTTGGAATTCACCTTTGCGCCCACGCACTTGTTACCCACCTCGGAGTGGATGGCGTAGGCGAAGTCGATGGGCGTAGCCTCGAGCGGCAGGGAAATTACCTTGCCGTGCGGGGTGAATACGAGCAGTTCGTTGGTGTAGAGGTCGGTCTTTAAACTTTCGACGAACTCCTTGGCGCTGCCCGTGCTGCCCTCCCAGTCCATTACGTCGCGTATCCACGCGAGGCGCTGGTCGAAGTTGGTATCTGCCCCGCCCTTCTGCTCTTTATAGCGCCAGTGCGCCGCGATACCGTATTCGGCCATGTGGTGCATTTCGAAGGTGCGTATCTGAATTTCGAACACCTTGCCGAAGTCGGTGACTACCGTCGTGTGCAGCGACTGATACATGTTGCGCTTGGGCATGGCGATGTAGTCTTTTATCCTGCCGGGGACGGGCTTCCACTTTTTGTGGATCTTGCCGAGCACTTCGTAACACTCTTCGGTGGTGTTCACCAGCACGCGCACGGCCGAGAGGTCGTATATCTGATCGAGCGTCTTGCCCGTGTTTTTCATCTTTTTATATATCGAATAGAAGTGCTTGGGGCGGCCGAACACCTCTCCCTTTATTCCGCTCTCTTCGAGTATCTCCTCCAGCTCCTTTACGCAGGCGTCGATGAACGAGCGGCGCTCTTCGAGCTTTTGGTGGATGTTGGTGACGAGGTATTCATACGCCTTGGGGTCGATATATTTGAGGCAAAGGTCCTCGAGCTCGCACTTCATCTGCGAAATGCCGAGGCGGCCGGCGAGCGGGGTGTAAATTTCGAGCGTTTCCTTGGCGATCCTCTGCTGGCGCTCGTCGGAGAGGAAGTTGAGCGAGCGCATGTTGTGCAATCTGTCGGCAAGTTTTATTATTATTACGCGCACGTCGTTTGCCATGGCGACGAATATCTTGCGGAAGTTTTCGATATCCTCCTCTTCGTGCGTCTGATAGTGGATCTTATCGAGCTTTGTGACGCCGTCTACGAGGGTGTATATCTCCTCGCCGAAGTTGTTTACTATGTCGTCCTTGGTGGCAGGCGTGTCCTCTATTACGTCATGCAGAAAGGCCGCGGCGACTGTGGGCGCGTCGAGGCCTAAATCAATGAGTATCTCTGCGACGGCGCACGGGTGAGTGAAGTAGGGCTCGCCCGAAGCGCGCTTCTGATTGGCATGCATCTGTTCGGCATACTTGTATGCCGAGAGGAGCAGATCCCGCTCTTGTTCGGGATAGTTTTCGTAGATCTTGTCTAATACACTTTTCATAAAATAAAAATAGCTGACTCACGAAATTCTTCGGCTGGTACCGCCGAATAATTTCCGTGATTTTTGGGGAGCCCTTCTCGCGCGGCGAGCGGTATAGTACCGCCGCGCTCGGTCACCGCTCGGGCTTGCGTTTGCCCTCGCTCATCTCACAATGCGCAAACAGCGCGTGTGTGCTGTTTGCAGAAGTGCATTGTTCGACCCCCTTGCCCCGATTTATAGGGGCTCTAATATCATATAATCGGGGCAATTCCCCCTTTGGTTTTAGAATAAACCCTTCCGGTTTTGCCGCAGCTGCGGCAAAACCACCTTCCCTTAAGGGACGGCAAGTGAAACCCCACCCTACCCTCCCCTCGAAGGGGAGGTAAATAGAGAGGACCGCTCCCCTCGAAGAGGAGGTAAATAGAGAGGACCGCTCCCCTCGAAGGGGAGGTAAATAGCGAGGACAGCTCTCCTCGAAGGGGAGGTAGATAGAGAGGACAGCTCCCCTCAAAGGGGAGGTATTTTTCAGAAACTCACCTTACCTTAAAACGGAAAGGGGTGCTTGCCTTTCTCTCTTATTTTAAACGCTTGAGGCAGTTTATAAACCTTTTAATCGGCGAGGGCATCGGTTACCGAGACGTAGAGGGGCGAATTTTTAAGGTCGGTCTTTATGCCGCGGTACACGACGACGCGGCCCTCGGTAAAGGATATAAGCCCGAGCTCTTCAAATACCTTTAAGGCAAATACAAGCTCGGCGGCCGTGTAGGGCGACTGCGCGGAGAGCGCCACCTCCTCGGCATTGGCCCCCTCGAGCGTGCCCGCGCTTGAGAGTATATATGAAAATATCTTTAACATGTGCGTGCGCGAGGTATCGATGGCGCGGAGCGGGGCAAGCCCGCTTATATCGGAGCACACCGCCACCTCTTTGCCCGCAAGCGAGGGAAATACTATTTTCAGCGGCCTGTCGAGCCATACGACGCGGCGGTAACCCGAAAAGTCGCAGTCGGGACGGGGCGCGACGAGCACGGAATTTGACAGGCTCTTTGACGAGAGGTTGAATATATCGGCAAAATATCTGCCTGCATTTTTGTAGCGGGCGAGCGTGGAATAGTCCTCGGCGACGTACAGCGTACCGTAGCCGCAGTCCTCCTCCGCCATCATCCCGTCTATTTCGGCGCTGCGCTTATACACGCGCGTGCAGTCGACCTCGTCGAGAGAGGCGCGGAGGACGGCGTTTGCCGAGATATATTCGGAAGCGCTGTTGCCGCTTTGGGAATCGTATATCACGTCGCGCACGAAGCCGCGGACATACTCCCTGCCGCGGAAGCGCGAGATGTTGTATTCAAATATCAGCGTTTTGGGGGCGGGGCACTTTAAAATTTCGGCATATTTTGCGCCGCCGAAGAACATCATCTCCAGCCCGCCGCACTTGAACGTTAGGTGGGGCGAAAGAGGTTTTAAGGCGCGCACGCGGCAATCTGTCACGCTTGCGGCAAACACCGGGCGCTTGTTGCCCACGCCGTAGGGCTCGAAAATTTCGAGCTCGTGCGCGAGGCGGGATACGTTTTCACCCTCGAGCTCGCCGCTGACGTATATGGTGGGAATAAAGTCCTCGGCCGTGTAGGTGCGCTCCATATACTCGTTGAGCGCGCCCTCCAGCAGGGCAAAGTTCTCTTCGGTGACGTTTACGCCCGCTGCCTGGGAGTGGCCGCCGAACTCGGAGATGAATTCAGAGCAGGCCTTTAAGGCCTCGAATATATTTACGCCCTCTATGCTGCGGGCCGAGCCCTTGAGCGTGCCGTTGTTGTTTACAAAGAGTATTACCGGCCTGCCGTATTCCTCTGCGAGGCGTGCGGCGACTATACCGACGAAGCCGGAGTTCCAGCTTTCGTCCCACAGCATTATCACCCTGCCGTAGGCGCCGCGCAGCGCGAGCTTGGCCTTGGCCTGGGAGTAGAGCTCGTCGCACTTCAACTGCCGCTCCTGGTTGTAGGAGGTGAGCAGCGCCGAGAGGTCGAACACCGCCTTTTCGTCAGTTTCGGTAAATAACTTCAACGCAGCCGCGGCGTGACCCATGCGCCCCGCGGCATTTATTTTGGGGGCTATGGTGAACGCCAGCGTGTGCGCGTCCGCCCCATCCTGCGATTTGTTTAAGAAATTTGAAAAGCACTTGCGCGGGGAGCTGTTTATAAGTTTAAGCCCCTCCGCCACTATGTCGCGGTTTTCGCCCGTGAGGGGAACGCTGTCTGCCACGGTGGCGAGCGCAGCGAAGTCGAGATATTTATACGCAGGCTTGCCGTTTAAAGCGCAGGCCACTTTGAATGCCACGCCCGCGCCGCATAAGTTATCGTACGGGTAGCCGTCGTTGAATTTGGGGTTTATGCAGATGCAGTCCGGTATGTTTTCGGGCAGCTCGTGGTGGTCAGTGACTATCACCTCGCAGCCGCTCTCCTTTAAATACTCCACCTCTTCGGCGTTGGAGATGCCGCAGTCGACGGTTATCACAAGTTCGGGGAAGAAGTCCTCGAATATCTCGTCTATGGCCGAAACGGTGACGCCGTAGCCGTTTTTACGCTCGGGCACGAACACGCGCGCGTTCACGCCGAAGTCGGCAAGGGCGCCGCCCATTATGGTGGCCGCACACACGCCGTCGGCGTCGTAGTCGCCGTAGACGAGCACGTCCCACTCCTCGTCGCGGGCGCGCTTTATAAGCTCGCACGCCTCCTTCATGCCCCGCATTTTGAGCGGGTTTATAAAGTGAGCTTTAGAGGGGTGGATGAACGCCTCCGCCTTTTCCGGCGTGTTTACGCCCCTGCCGTAGAGTATGGAAGCGGACGTATACGTTAAATTGCATGCCGAGGCGAGGGCGGAAATTTCGCGCCGCTGCTGCTCGGAAAATTCAAATTCCGGTAGTATTCTCTTCATTGCGTCTGTATTGATATCCGCCTTGCGCCGTGCAGCGCCGCCTTGCGGCGGGCGGGAATGGGGTAAAATAAGCAAAAAAGGCGAGGTTGCAGCCTCGCCTTACTTTTTTATGATTATTCGGCAGACTTGGCCGCTTTTTTTGCGCCGCTGTACTTCGACACTTTGCTTGCCGCGTGCTTATCGGCGCGCAGCTTCATGCGGGAATATACAGAGGGCGTGAAGAACAGCGTGCCGTACTGGCAAGCCGCCACCGCCATTACTCCGCATGCGCAGGGCATGAACAGGCCGTATATGCCGGCGCCTGCAAACAGGCCGAAGATGAGCACGAGCACGAACGCCGAGGCGAGAACGACGTTTATGAGCGTTACGGGCTTGAGGCTCTCGCGAGAGGCTGCATCGACCTGCTCGAACGAGGACATCGCCTTGTAGCTGTCCTGCCTGAAGTTTTTGCGCATCTTGCCGAAGAGTATGCCGCAGCAGATCATCGTGAGGAGCACGACGAGCACGGAGAGGGCAACCACCGAAACGGATACCTGCACTCGCGTTATGGCAAGCAGCGCATAGAATATGAGCAGATTGTGAAGGTCTGCCACGAAGGCGGCTATCGCCATCGTGAACTTATATCTTATTGCAAAGTAGATGAACTGGAACACCACCGCCGCGGCGAGCGCTATGCCCGCATACATCATATCGGTCGTGCCGCCGAACTCGCCGGTGTATTCGGAGTATTTGGCATAGCCGAGAAGGTCGCTTTCGATGCCTATCTCCGAGCTGATGCTCTCTGCCGCAGCCTTCAGTGCGGCGGTATCGGCAGAGGTCGTGAACCTGAACTCTACCTCGTTGCCGCCCGAAGTTTCGGCGGTCTGGAAGCTGTAGTAATCTACGCCGTTGGCGCTGAACGCGCCCTCGCATATCTCCATCACCTCGTCCTCGGTGGTGGGCATGGAATAGTCGACTATTACCGCCTTATAGGAGGCATAGCCCGCGCCGGAGTTGAAGAAGCCGCCGGCGACGAACTGGCACACGAGGCCGACCGCAAGGCCGATAGCCACGAGTATTGCCGATATGGCGATAAAGAGATGCATTTTGGAGGAAACATTGAGCTTATTCATAGTCTTCGATCGCCTCCCTGCTGTAACCGCAGAATTTGTATTTATCGCGAGCGGGCGACATCGTTACGTACCACATGAACCTTGAGAACCAGTAGAGCACGTAGGAAGCGACAGTTCCGATGAGAAGGATGAGGCCGCATGCGGCAACTTCGCCGACGCCGATGAGCGCGAGCATCACCGATATAACGAGAATGACTATGTGCACTTCGAGCAGCGCGGAGAGCAGGTTTTTGTAGCCCTGCTTTACCGAGGCCTGTATTGTTTTGCCGAGCAACGTTTCGCTGCGGACAGATTCATACGTCCAGAAGTTGGATACGGCGAACAGCGCGAAGGTGAGAAGCGCGGTGAACACGCCGGCTATGGTGAGCGTTACGCCCACGAGATAGATGACGGCTATCATCGCCGACGAGAAGAGCAGCGCCATGAGCGCGAACATGAGGCCGAGCTTTTTATAGCGCGCTATTGCAAATACCGCGAGCGCAACGAATATTACGAGCGCGGCTATCGCCGTGAACATTGCGGCATTCATGCCCGAAGAGGACGTGCCGTAGATGACTTCGTCGTAGCTGTATACGCAGTTGAGGGCGTCGCCCTGAGCGACGGAGCCGAGAACAGACGCATAGTTGCGCGCCGTCTCTTCGTCGCTGACCTGAATATAGAAGGAGCTGCCCGTCATCTGGCTCTCACAGGTGAGGTTGATGACGCTGGTCTCGCCCACATAGAAGCGAATGTATGTGTCGTCGGAGGAGGCGATGGCCGCGGTGGCGCGGGATATCTCGTCCTCTCCCGTTGACGTAAGGTCGACCTTTACCGCATAGGAGCCGCCCAGCGAATAGTAGGATATGCCGGAGATTATGTCGGTTATATCGTACCTTGCGTCGATGACGTTATACGTCGTGGTGGCGTGCTCGTCGCCCGCCTGAGCGGAAGTTACGCTGTCGGTCCAGCCTATGCTGCGGGTCGTGTTCCTTAAAGTGAGCTCGCCGCCCAGCGTGAGATAGCTTATGGCGCTGGTTGCGGTGGCTATGTCGGCGGATACCGACGAGAGGTCGCTGCCCGTGTATGCCGCATAGGTGAAGTTGGTGGGAACTGCCACGCGGATGGCGCAGCCGTCGACCACGCTGACGGCATAGGAAGTATAGTTTCTGGTGGCAAACCTTGAAGAGAGTATCTCCGCATCGGCCGCCACGTCCTCGGCGAGGGCCGCGAATGCCGCCGCGTCGGAGCTGCCGTAGGACGAGAGCACGTCGCGCTCTACATAGTAGGCGCCGCTTTCGCTGGCGACGTAAGTATCTCTGTACTCGTCGGCCTTATCGCTCTCCTCGGCTACGGTGAAAGCGTATTCCTCGGCGGTTATAACGCCCTCGGGAAGAAGGGTCGTGTAGGCGTCGCCCGAGAGCTCGCTGCCGAGATGAATGTTTGATAGTATGGAATTGTACCTGTGTACGCCGTCGGGAAGGTCGCAGGAGACTACGCCGAAAAGAAAGAGGGCGAGCGTCGCAAGCGCTACTATGACGGTTATTACGGCAGATTTTATCTTGCCCATCTGCATTCTCCTTATCGTTTAAGCGGCACAGCGTTTTGCCGCCGCTTATAAATAAACGAAAATTAACTTCTATATTATATTAGATTTTGCCCGCGCCGTCAATCAATTACCCGTTTATTAAGGTAAAATTTAAGCGAAATTATAAAATTTCACACGGCAACCGTTGCTTACCGCTTTGCCGCGGCGAGGCGCTTTTTTTCGGCGAGGATGTGCATGGCGCACTCTATGCGCTTTTTCATCATGACGCACGTTATTTTATAGGGCTGCTCTATGTCGCCGCAGAAATTGTAGTTGTTGGCGCTGCAGCCGCCGCTGCATATGAACTTGGCAAAGCAGCCGTCGCACTGCTTGCGGGTAAACAGGCAGGACGAGGCGAATTGGCCGCGTATTGCGGGGTCGAGCTTGCCCTCGTACACGTTGCCCATATAAAATTTGCTGTTGCCGGCAAACTGGTGGCAGGGATATATGTCGCCGTTGGGCACTACCGAAAAGTATTCGTTGCCGGCGCCGCACGCCGAAACGCGCTTGGAAAGGCAGGGGCCGCCCTCTAAATCGATGTTGAAGTGGAAGAAGTTGAAGCCTCTGCCGTTTTTGTAGGCGTCGAGGTACTTTTCGCACAGCGCTTCATACTCATCGCAAATTTTGGGCAGGTGCTCCTCCCTTATCTGAAGGTCGGGGATGTCGGTCACGACGGGCTCCATGGAGATGGAGTCGAAGCCGCTTTCGGCGAGGAACATTACGTCGTTTGAAAAGTCGAGGTTTTTTGCCGTGAAGGTGCCGCGGACGTAATAGTTCTTGTCCCCGCGCGACTCAACGAACTTTTTGATGTTCTTGAAGCAGATATCGAAGCTGCCCTTGCCGTTTACCGTCTTTCGTATGGCGTCGTGCACCTCCTTTCTTCCGTCGAGCGAGAGAACTACGTTCTCCATTTCGCGGTTGAAGAAGTCGGCCGCGTCGTCGTTCAACAGCACGCCGTTGGTCGTGGTGGTGAACAAAAACTTTTTGCCGTATTTATCGCCCTGCTCGCGCGCGTACGCCACCACGTTTTTTATGGTGTTGAGGCACATGAGCGGCTCGCCGCCGAAGAAGTCGGCCTCGAGCACCTTGCGGTTGCCGCTGTTTTCGATTAGGAAGTCGATGGCCTTTTTTGCCGTCTGCTCGCTCATGAACTCGCGGTTCGAGTGGTAGGCACCCTCATCGGCGAAGCAATAGCGGCAGCGCAGGTTGCAGTCGTGGCAGATATGTATGCACAGCGCCTTTACCTCGTTTGACTTTACAGGGTAGGCCGCGGGTTCGGGGGCGTACAGCAGCCCCTCCCCCTTGAGCGTTTGAATATCTGCGGATACCGCCGCTATGTCCTCCTTTGAGAGGGCGGGCTTTTGGCCGAGCTCGGCTGCCTTTAAGTAGGCGGCAGTCTTGTCGTCGCACTCGTGCAGGCTGGCGCTGCCCGTATCGTATATGTAGTTGTAATTTTTATATGAAAAGACGTGGATCATGTTACCGTATTATAATAAATAGTGTATAGCCGGCATACGCCGCCCGCCGCACATTGCCGCGCGGCAAGTTTTTTACACGAAAAATTTAGCGCCGCGACCGGCGCTAATTTAAGGACGGCATATTTTAAGGAGCAGAGAAACTTTCTGCTCCTTAAAAATTTCCGGTATGAAAATTTACTTAGTTTCTTTATCGGGTCTTTCTTCTCTTGTTATCCTCTCGCAGCTCTGGTTGCCGACCGTGCAGCTCGTTTTGCAAGCCGACTGGCAGGTGCTCCTGCATTCGCCGCAGCCGCTGAACTTTCTTTCGGAAGGTTTTGCTATAGTTTTGATCATAACGCGTACTCTCCTTTGCAAGTCATTTTTTTATATTATAAGGTAATGCGCATGAAAAATCAAGCGATTTTGCAGGATTTTCGGCAGGGCGGACGCATATACTTTACCGCCTGCCCTTTAAATTTACGCCGATGACGCCGCTTATGCCTCCCGCGACGGCGCCGAGCGCTATTTCGAGCACGAACAGCCAGCTCACGGCAAACGACGAGGAGATGATTGCAAAGACGAGGTAGGTGACGAGCACCGCGCACACGCCGTATATCGCGCCCTTGAAAAGCCCCCTGCCGCCGCGTATGAACAGCACGCCGCCGAGCGCTATGGCAAGTATTTTGAACACCTGGTTGACGGGCTTTATTATATCGGCGGGCAGCGAGAATATGCCTATTATAAAGGAGAATATGAGCGCGCACAGCAGCGAGACTATCGCCGCGGCGAGCGTTGCCTTTAAGATCTGAAATATGTTTTCGCGCATAAAATAACCTCCGCACAGTTACACTATGCGGAGGCAAGCCTTTTTATGATAATTTTACTCTTTATCTGCCTTTTCGGGCTCTTCGGGCTTCTCTTCGGGAGCCTTGACTTCCTCTGCGGGAGCTTTTGCCTCCTCGGCGGGAGCCTCTTCGAAGGGTTCCTCTGCCTTTTCGTCCTTATCGCCCTTTTCGTCCTTTTTGTCGTCCTTCTTTTCAACGACCGCGTCGGTCTGGTAGATGGCCTGCTTATCGAACTTAAGGTAGCACTTGCCGCTCGCCTCGGAGCCCGTTTCGAGCACGAAGGTGTTTTCTTCGGGATCGACTTCCACCACTATTCCGCACACGCCGCCGATAGTTTTTACCTTGTTGCCGGGCTTTACGGCGTTCATGAGGTCCTCGGCCTCCTGCTGCTTTTTCTTGTTCCTGCGGGAGGAGAATACGAAGAATACAACGACGATAACGATGAATACCGCGAATATCACCCAGGTTATCCAGCTGTTAGCGTTAGTCGTTTCGGTAGTTGACAATAATGCGCCTAACATTATACTTGTTTTAAACTCCTTAATTTGTTGATTACCATAACTATACAGTTTTTGCGCGCTTTTTGCAAGCGATTTGCCCGAAAAAATGCGCGGGCAGGCAAACTTTCACTCGGTTTTCAGAATTTTCCGACGATAACCGTCACACAGCGCCGTATTTTGCATAGAACTCTGCGGCGAACTCGTTTAAGCTGTCGGCGAAGATGGCTTCGCGCATGCCGCGCATGAGTTTGTGAAGGAAAGTTATGTTGTGTAAGCTCAAAAGCATTGCGCCCAGCATCTCGTCTACGTTGATGAGGTGGCGAAGGTATGCCTTTGTGTAGTTTTTGCAGCAATAGCAGTCGCACTCGTCGTCTAAGGGGGTGAAGTCCTCCTTATACATGCCGTTGCGCACCACCACCTTGCCCTTTGAGGTGAGCGCCGTGCCGTTGCGCGCTATCCTTGTGGCGAGCACGCAGTCGAACATGTCTATGCCGCGGCGCACTCCCTCTATCAGGCAGTCGGGGCTGCCGACGCCCATGAGGTAGCGTGGCATGTCCTCGGGGAGCATGGGCTGCATGAAGTCCATTATCTCATACATGAGCGGCTTGGGTTCGCCCACCGAGAGGCCGCCTATGCCTATGCCGCACACGGCGTATTGTTTGGCGCGGCGCAGGCTCTCCTCCCTCAGGTCCTTATACATATTGCCCTGCACTATGGGAAAGAGCATCTGATCTTCGCGCGTCTTTGCGGCGACGCAGCGCTCAAGCCAGCGGGTGGTGAGCTCCATGGCCTCCTCGGCCTGCGTGTGGGTGTAGCCGTATTCGCTGCACTGATCGAACTGCATTATTATGTCGGCGCCGAGGTTCTGCTGTATTGATATCGACTTTTCGGGCGTGAAGAGGTGGCGGGAGCCGTCGATGTGCGAGTTGAAATACACTCCCTCCTCCTTTATTTTGTTTAGCTTTGTAAGGGAAAATACCTGAAAGCCGCCGCTGTCGGTGAGAATGGGGCCGTCCCAATTCATGAACTTGTGCAGGCCGCCCGCCTTGGCGACAATTTCATCGCCCGGGCGCATATACAGGTGGTAGGTGTTGGAGAGCACGATAGAGCTGCCCGCCTCCTTAAGGTCGCGCGGGAACACGCCCTTTACCGTGGCCTGGGTGCCTACGGGCATATACACGGGCGTGAGCACGTCGCCGTGCGGAGTATGAAAAACGCCGGCGCGCGCGCCGGTATGCTTTTCGACATGTTGAACTTCAAACGAAAATTTTTGTGACATTTTTAACTCTATTTTTTATCCTGATTATTATAATATGAAAACTGCGTTTTTTTAACCCTTCCGTGCTTGCCTTGTTGCACGGCGGCAACCCCACCTCCCCTTCAGGGGGAGACGAGGGAGCGGCTACGCCGCTTATGAAACCCCACCGTCATATACTCGCGATGTTCGTATATGCCACCTCCCCTCGAAGGGGAGGTACCTAATAAGGTGAATATTTCTAAAAGAAATAATGTCGCAAGGCGGGTTTCCCGCCGCAGCAGGCCCCAATTTGCGCATACCTGCGCCTGAGCAGGGTGAATTCGCGCGACTATACGCTCCGTGGGCCCTTAAGGTCGCGCGAAGAGGGGCAGCGCCCCTCAAATTCACGGAAAATATCGCGCACGGCCTGCGCGAGATTTTCGTGAGCCCTTTACACTATCATCATAGCGTCGCCGAAGGAAAAGAACCGATACCTCTCCCCCACCGCCGTCTTATACAGCTGAAGTATCTTCTCCCTGCCGACCATGGCGGCTACGAGCATTATGAGGGTGCTTTCGGGCAGGTGGAAGTTGGTTATGAGCGCGTCGACGCACTTGAACTTATAGGGCGGGTAGATGAATATCGAGGTGTTGCCGCGGCAGTGCTCTATCGTGCCGTCGGGGGCGGCGGCGCTCTCTAACGTGCGCACCGAAGTTGTGCCCACGGCTATCACGCGCCTGCCCTCGCGCTTGGCGCGGCTTATTATTTCGGCCGCGCGCCCGTCGACCTCGTAATACTCGCTGTGCATCTTGTGGTCGGTGATGGCGTCCTCCTTTACGGGGCGGAAGGTGCCCAGGCCTACATGGAGAAGCACTTCGGCTATCTCCACGCCCATGGCGCGTATCTCATCCAACAGGGCGGGCGTGAAATGCAGTCCCGCCGTGGGTGCGGCCGCGGAGCCGTCGGTTTTGGCGTACACCGTCTGATAGCGGTTTTTATCCTTTAACTTTTCGTGAATGTAGGGCGGCAGGGGCATGGAACCTACGCGCGCGAGCGCCTCTTCGAACACGCCGTCGCAGGTGAAGTTCACTATCCTTTCGCCGCTTTCGGTGACCGATTCCACCGTGAGCGAGAGCTTATCGTCCACTGTAAGATGAGTGCCCGGCCTGCACTTTTTGCCCGGCTTTACGAGCACCTCCCACTTTAAGGCGGATATGCGCTTTAACAGCAGCACCTCTACCCTGCCGCCGTGTTCGGTGTGCGCGAATATGCGCGCGGGCAGCACCTTGGTGTTGTTTACCACGAGCACGTCGCCCGGGCGGAGGTACTCCTTTATGTCGCGGAAGATGCGGTGCTCCACCCTGTCGGTCGCCCTGTCATATACCAAGAGGCGGGAGGAATCGCGCGGCTCGGCGGGGGTCTGCGCGATGAGCTCCTCGGGGAGGTCGTAATAAAAGTCGCTCTTTTTGAGCGTCGTGGGCGCGCCGTGCGCCTCTACGTTGAGTATCTTTTCGCCGCGGTCTGAAGCTTCGGCCGCGGTATCTTCGCCCTCGCGGGCGGAATTTTCGGTTGCGTTATTTTCAGTCATTGTCGTCCTTGTCGAATACCGAGAGCTGCGAGGCCTGCCGCTCGGTGATTTTATATCCCAGGTGTTCGTATCCGCCGCGCAGTATCACCCTGCCGCGCGGGGTGCGCGCTATGAAGCCCATCTGCAGAAGGTAGGGCTCGTACACGTCCTCTATGGTGTTTGCGTCCTCGTTTACCGTGGCGGCGAGCGTCTCAAGCCCCACGGGCTTGCCGTCGAACTTTTCTATCATGGCGCGAAGAATGGCGCGGTCGGTCTCGTCGAGGCCGAGGTCGTCTATCTCCATTCTGCCGAGGGCGTAGCGGGCGTCCTCAATTGTGACGCTGCCCTCGCCGCGTATCTGAGAGAAGTCGCGCACGCGCTTTAACAGCCTGTTGGCAATTCGGGGCGTGCCGCGCGAACGCTTGGAAATTTCGGCCGCGGCGGAGTCGTCTATCTCTATGCCGAGTTTTGCCGCGCTCTTTAAAACTATCTCCTTGAGCTCGGCGGGGGTATACATCTCAAGACGGCAGATTATGCCGAAGCGGTTTCGCAAGGGAGTTGCTATCATGCCCGCCTTTGTGGTGGCGCCGATCAAAGTAAACTTTTTTAACGAAAAGCGTATGTTGCGCGCGCTGGGGCCCTTGCCAACTATTATGTCGAGCGCGTAGTCCTCCATGGCGGAGTAGAGTATCTCCTCCACGCTGTGGTTGAGACGGTGTATCTCGTCGATAAAGAGCACGTCGCCGTCGTTGAGGTTGGTAAGTATGGCGGCAAGGTCGCCGCTGCGCTCTATCGCGGGGGCGGATGTGAGTTTTAACTGACCGCCCATCTCGTTGGCGATGATGTGGGCGAGCGTGGTTTTGCCGAGGCCGGGCGCGCCGTAAAGGAGGACGTGTTCGAGCGCCTCCCCCCTCTTTTTGGCAGCAGCCATGTATACGTTTAAATTTTCTTTGACCTTTACCTGGCCGACGTAGTCCGAAAGGCTCTTGGGGCGCAGGACGTTTTCTTCAACGTCGTATTCGCCCTTGGTACTCTTTACCAGCCTGTCGTCCTCTCCGCCGTATTCTTCATCGTCGAAAAACATAAAAAAAATACCTCACGAAATTATCGCTCTGGCCGAGAGCGATAATTTCCGTGACTTGAGGGGCCAGCCCCTCTTTGCGCAATCTTAAGCGCCCTCGAATTATATAATTGCGCAAATTCACCCTGCTGAGGCGCAGGTATGCGCAAATTGAGTCCTGCGGCGGCGGGGAACCCGCCTTGCGACATTATTTGTTTTGGAAAATTGCGCTTCCGCGGGGTTCCCCTGCTCGCGCTTATCCGCTAAATTTGCCTGCCACCTAAAAAGCAATGCAAATGCGGTTGCGCTTAACGGCTGAAATAAATTCAGCCTACGCCATTATTTGTTTGGAAATAAACCCTTCCGGTTTTGCCGCAGCAGCGGCAAAATCACCTTCCCTATAGGGACGGCAAGATGGGCTGCGTTTACATGCTCTTTAATGCGGCGCGGATGACGTCCTCTAATGTAGCGGCGCCCTCAGCGTGGGCGCGGTCTATGGCGCGGGTACTTTCGGCACGGGTGAAGCCGAGCGACATCAAGGCCACTACCGCGTCCTCGTCGCCTTCGCTTGCCGCGGGAATTGCGGGCGCGCCGCCCTTTGACGCGGGCACCTCAGTAGCCTGCACCTTTTCGCGCAGTTCGAGTATTATGCGCTCGGCCGTCTTTTTGCCGAGCCCCTTTACCGTGCTGAGCTTTTTAACGTCTGACGAGGCTATCGCCACGGCGAGCGAATTTATATCCATGCCAGAGAGCACGGCTATGCCCATCTTGGGCCCCACGCCCGAGACCGACACGAGCTTTAAAAACATATTCTTTTCTGCGGGAGAGGAGAAGCCGAACAGGCTTATGCCGTCGTCGCGCACCTGAAGATAGGTGTATACCTCCCCCTCGCTCTTGCCCGAGAGAGAGGCGAGCGCCGAGGCGGAGCACAGCACTTCATAGCCCACCCCGCCCGTTTCGATGAGCGCGGTATCTTCGGAGAGCGATAAAATTTTACCCTTTAAATATCCAATCATAAAACTAATTCCATCGGCGCCGCTTTGCGCCACACATATAAACCCTTCCGGTTTTGCCGCAGCGGCGGCAAAACCACCTTCCATTCAGGGACGGCAAGACGTAGCCGCTGTTTCGCCGCCCGCTGCAAAGACGAGCAAGTGAAACCCCTCCGTCACTTCGTGACACCTCCCCTTCGAGGGGAGGTGAATTATTTTTTGTATCGCCCTTCGAAGGGGAGGTACATTATTTTTACATATCACTCAAAGGGGAGATAAATAATATTGTATTGCCCTTTTAGAGAAGGTATTACTTCATTCACCCCTTTTGAGGGGAAACAATGGCGGCTGCTTTAAGTTATTTAACCTATGCCGAACAGTTTGCCGAAGCGCGAGGTATGCGCGTGGCAGAGCGCGACGGCGAGGGCGTCGGCGGCGTCGTCGGGGCGGGGTATCTTTGAAAAGTGCAAGAGAGCTGTGACGACGTGCATCATCTGCACCTTGTCGGCCCTGCCGTAGCCGGTGAGCGCCTGCTTTATCTGCATGGGCGTGTATTCATACAGCCTGCCGCAGAACTTTATGGCGGTGAGCAGTATAACGCCGCGCGCGTGGGCGACGGGTATGCCTGTGGTTATGTTTTTTGAAAAGAACAGCTCCTCCACCGCTATTTCGGCGGGCTTGAACTTATTAAGCACCTTATTGAGCCCCTCTTCGAGCATGGCGAGGCGGACGGGAAGCGACTCGTCCTTTGGAGTGAGCACAACGCCGTAGTCTACCGCGACGGCGTCGCCGTTGGGCTTTTTTTCTATAACGCCGTAGCCCATGGTAGCGAGGCCGGGATCGATACCCAAAATTATCATAAAATGAACACCGTGCAAAAAAAATACGCTTGCTTAATTGCGATTTTTAAGTTATAATTATTGAAAGGTATATAGAGGCGAGAGTTCGCCTTACATTATATTTTAGTTTAAAACGGCAAATAAGTCAATTTAATTAGAGGATGATTTGTTATGAAACTGTGGCAAGGAAGATTTGACGCGCCCACCGCAAAGGACGCCGACGACTTTAACGACTCGCTCCCCTTCGACAAAAAATTGTGGAGGGAAGACATCACCGCCTCCGTTGCGCATGCCAGAATGCTTGGCAAGTGCGGCATAATATCAGAGGCGGAGTGCGACGAGATATGCGGCGGGCTGGAGGCCATATACGCCGACATTGAGGCGGGCGCCATAGAGATAAAGGACGCCGAGGACATACACTCCTTTGTGGAGAACGAGCTGGTGGCAAGGATAGGCGAAAGCGGCAAAAAGCTGCACACCGCACGCTCGCGCAACGACCAGGTGGCGACCGACTTCAGGCTGTATGTGCGCAACTCGACCGACAGGGCCATACGCTCGCTAAAAGGGCTTGTGGAGAGCCTTACAGACAGGGCGGAATCGGGCCTTAAATACGTAATGCCCGGCTACACCCATTTGAGGAAGGCGCAGCCCATATGCGCGGGGCACTTTTTTAACGCATATGCAGAGATGTTCATGCGCGACATCGACAGATTTTTTGCCTCGCGCAAGCGCATGAACGTGATGCCGCTGGGCAGCGGCGCGCTGGCGGGCACCTCCTACCCCATCGACAGAAACATGACGGCGGCGCTTTTAGACTTTGACAGGCCGTGCGAAAACTCGCTCGACGGCGTATCCGACCGCGACTTTGTGGCCGAATACCTGTTCGACGCCTCTATGACGATGAGCCATCTTTCGAGGCTGTGCGAGGACCTTATACTGTACTCCACCGAGGAATTCGGCTTTATTGAGATACCCGACGCCTACTCCACCGGCTCTTCGATAATGCCCCAGAAGAAAAACCCCGACATTCCAGAGCTTATGCGCGGCAAGACGGGCAGGATATACGGCCACCTTATGGCCATACTCACCACCTTAAAGGGCATACCGCTTGCCTATAACAAGGACCTGCAGGAGGACAAAGAGGGCTTCTTCGACGCAGAAAAGCAGCTCACCTCCTGCCTGAATATAATGGCCGAGCTCATCGACAACATATCGCTGAAAGGGAACAGAATGAAAAAGGCCGCCGAGGCCGAATTTGCCTGCGCGACCGACGTTGCCGACTACCTTGCAAAGAAGGGCGTGCCTTTCCGCACGGCGCACTCGGTGACCGGCAGGATAGTGCGCTGGTGCATAGCCGAGGGCAGGACGCTGCAGAACATGACGATAGAAGAGTATCAGAGCTTCGACAAGCACTTTGACGTGGACATATGCGAAACGGTGCTTGCAAAGAACTGCGCCGACGCGCGCACCTCATACGGCGGGGCCTCGCCGAGGTGCGTGAAGGAGAACATACGCTCGATAAAAAAGAGGCTGCAAAAGTACGATACCAATTAAATTAAATTAAATTAAAAAAAATTAAATTAAATTAAAAAAAGGGAATGCGCCCGCCGCGGCAAAAGCCGCGGCGGGCGCATTTTTTTAGCATAAGTAATGCAATTTTACTGCGGCGCACAAAATTTTGGCGCACGCGTCATCGCGCCGGCGGCTCAAATGAAGCACGCTTTAAGGCGCAGTACAAGTTTTTCCTTTGCGAAAAAACAGTCGAAAAAAACGTCGGCCGCAAAAATACGGCCTGCGCAACCTGATCACTTCAGCAAAAGTACCCGAATGCGACATCAATAGCCGTCATATCCGAGCAGGTAGTTGCATGAGCAGCCGAGGGCTTCGGCAAGCCGCACGATGGCGGAAGCCGTTGGTTCGCATACCTCCTTTTCCCAAAGAACTATCATCGGCTGGCTGCATCCCACCATCTTTGCGAGCTGAGCTTGCGTCAGGTGATTTTCCGCTCTGAGTTCTCGTATCCGTTGTGCAATAATCATTATGTAGAGGGTAGCACATTACCGCGAAAAATTCTTGAAAAAATTATGAAACTTATAAAAAATTCCATTTTTTCAACATTTTTGGGGCGAAAACGCGCATTGCCGCAAAATGCGGCGGTCCGCATGCAAAAAGCATGCAAGTTGAGTGCTTGTGTTACTATATACAATATCATATTCCGCCGCTTCCCGCCGCGGCAAAATAGCGGTATAACGGCGGGCCATGGCATAACCACGCGGCACCCGCGGCAGGCATACCCGGCCCGCGCAGCTTTTATTTTATTATCCCGTAGCTTTCGGCAAGCGCCCTGAACGCGGGGAGGGAGCGCTCTATCATGTCGGGCGAAACGCAGTAGGAGATGCGCACGTAACCCTCGCAGCCGAATCCGTCGCCCGGAACGAGCAGAAGCTCAAACAGCTTTGCACGCTGTGAGAAGGCCTCGGCGTCCCGTTCAAGCGATTGAACGAACAGATAGAATGCGCCCTGCGGACGGACTACCTTATAGCCGTACTCCTCCAGCGCCGCACAGAGACGGTCGCGGTTGCGTTCGTATACCGAAATATCCGAAGTTTTGCCGAGGAGCCTTGCGCATACGCGCTGCAGAAGGGAGGGCGCGCACACATAGCCGAGCGACCTGCCCGCGCCGCAAACGGCGGCGAATACGTCCTCCCGCTCCTCCGCCTCCTTGTTTACGGCGATGTAGCCTATGCGCTCGCCGGGGACAGAGAGGCTCTTTGAAAAGGAATAGCACACTACGCTGTTTTTGTAGTAGTCCATTACATAGGGCACCTCCTCGCCGCCGTACACGAGCTCGCGGTAGGGCTCGTCGGAGATCAGATATACGGGCGAGCCGAGCGCCCTTGAGTGCTCCTCCAAGGCGGCGCATAGCTGACGTATGCTCTCCTTTGAATACACCACGCCGCTGGGGTTGTTTGGCGAGTTTATTATAACCGCCTTTGTTGCGGGGGAGAGAGCGCGCCTGAATGCGCCTATATCAATATCGAAGGTGCCCTCCTCCGTTTTTACGGGCACCAGCTTTGCGCCCGCCTGGCCTGCGAATACCTCGTATTCGGGGAAGTAGGGCACGAAGGTGAGCACCTCGTCGCCCGGGTTGCACAGCGCGCACAGCGTTATGGTTATGGCAGCGGCCGCGCCGCACGTCATGTATATGTCGCACAGCTCCACATGATCGCCGAAGGTATTATTTATATAGTTTGCCACGGCGGCGCGCACGTCGGGGGCGCCGGGTGCGGACGTGTAGCCGTGAAGCGACACTGGGTCGGAATTTTTTATGAGGTCTGAAAGCACCTCGTCAAACTGCGCGGGAGGGGGAACGCTGGGGTTACCGAGGGAGAAATCGAACACCTTGTCCTCCCCTATCTGCGCCTTGCGCGCGTTGCCGTACTCGAACAGCTCGCGTATCACCGAGCGCACTTTGCCGAGTTTTACACACCTTTCATTCAACATCTCAATTTACCTCTTCTCGGGTATGTATTTATAAGTTATATTGTATCACTTCTTTTGCAATATTGCAACAACAAAAAACAAGCGGCATTGCGCCGCTTTACTTACTATATTATATATATTATACCGCCTATATTATATATATTATACCGCGCCCCGCGCGCCGCAAACTGCCGCATTTATGCCACGCATAGTACCATGCAAACTCCGTCAATACCAAAATTGCGAGCGAAAATCAGTTTGCGAGCTGCTTTTTGAAGCGGCCGAGTATCCTGCTCTCTATGCGCGAGACCTGCACCTGCGACACGCCGAGGTAGGCCGCTACCTCGCTCTGCGTCATGTCGCGGAAGTAGCGCAGCATTATCACCTTTTTGTCGCGCTCGTCGAGCTCCTCTATCGCCGACTTCAGCTGGATGCAGTCTATCATGTCGTCCTGCCTGTCCTCGGAGGGGAGGCGGTCGATGAGCTCGCCCGTGGCCTCGTCCTTGTACTCGCCCTGGCTGGAGAGCGAGACGGGCATGTGCTGCGAGCCCATGGTGAACACTACCTGGCTCTCGGGCATGGCAAAGCGCTCGGCAATCTGCTTTATTGTAGGCTGGCGGCCGTGGGCGGCCGAGTACTCGTCCACAAAGCCGTTTATCGCCTTTGCATCGGCCTTTATCGCGCGCGAGACCTTTATGCTGCCGTCGTCGCGCATGAAGCGCTTTATCTCGCCAGCTATCATGGGCACGGCATAAGTGGAAAATCGCACGCCGAAGCTCTCGTCGAAGCCGTTTATGGCTTTAAGCAATCCGAGCCCGGCGAGCTGGTACAGATCATCGTACTCCACACCCTTGTTGAGGTAGCGGCGCACGATAGATTTTATTAAGTTTGCGTTTTCGGTGAGCAGCCTCTCCTTGGCGGCGTTGTCGCCCGACTTGGCGGCGCGTATGAGTTGGTTGGTGGCACTTACATCAAGCATTCTCGACTTCCGGTTCAAAGCGTTTTGACATACAGACCAGCGTCCCCTCCCCCACCTTCGACTGCACGGAAAATTCGTCCATGAAAGTCTGCATTATGGTAAATCCCATGCCCGAGCGTTCGTCGGAGGGCATGGTGGTGAAAAAGGGCTGGATGGCGGCGTTTACGTCGGCAATGCCCGCGCCCTTGTCGCCGATCTTAATATGTAGCTGCCCGCCCTCGGTGCGGCACTCAACCGTTATAATGCCGCTCGTGCCGCGGTATGCGTGCACCGTGCAGTTGGTCACCGCCTCGGATACGGCGGTCTTTACGTCGGAGAGCTGCGAGAGCGTGGGGTTGAGCGGCAGGCAGAAGGCCGCCACCGCGTCGCGCGCAAACGCCTGATTTTCGGGCAGAGATAAAAATTCAAGTTTGAGGTAGTTGTCTTTCATATTACTTCCTTATCTCGTTTTGGGTATGATGGAGTAGATGCCGCTGAGCGACAGCAGCTTGTCGGCGCCGAACGGCGGGTTCTGGATATATACAGGTATGTTGAACGACATGGCCTTTTTATACCGCCCCATCAAAAAGCCTATCACCGCCGAGTCGACAAAGCTGACCTTTTCCATGTTGAATACTATGCGCGACGCCTGAATGTTCGCCTCTATCAGCTTGTCGCAGGCCTTGCGCACCTTGTCTGCGCCGCAGCTGTCGATCTCGCCGCTCAAATACAGATAGAGAGTATTCCCGCTGAGCGATCCTTGCACTGTCATTTATTTAGCTCCCGTCTTTGTCTTTGTATTGTGGCGCAGAGTGCCCGCGCGGGCAGATACAGCCACTGCGCCGAAAAACGGATGCGCACAACATCTCTGCGCTCCGCTTTTATATGAATAATACAATATGAGCGGCTGTGTATTTTTGGGGACTATGGCAAACTTTGCCGAACTTTGACCAAAACTTTTTGGCGCGGCCGGGCGGCGGCGCTTAACAGCCTTACACGCATAAAAGGCGGTGCGGATGAATGCCGCAAGTTTGTTAACGGTTTAACGGGCGCACGCGGGCGGCGTACGGGCGGCGGCAGATCGCCCCGCGTTTTTGGCCGTTACAAAAAAATTAAATATTGCCGCAAAAAATTGCAAAAAAACACTTGACAAAAGGTAGCGATTATATTATTATATACAAGCGCGTTCGGGTAAAGCCCATTGCGCCGATGGGGGCCTTTAGCTCAGTTGGTTAGAGCTACCGGCTCATAACCGGTTGGTCCGCGGTTCGAGTCCGTGAAGGCCCACCACCCTATTTGGCCCGATAGCTCAGTTGGTTAGAGCGCCAGCCTGTCACGCTGGAGGTCGACGGTTCGAGCCCGTTTCGGGTCGCCAAATTTTTATCGCCGCTAGACATGCGGCCTATGCCTTGGTAGCTCAGTTGGTAGAGCGCCGGACTGAAAATCCGTATGTCGGCGGTTCGATTCCACCCCAAGGCACCATTATTTTTTGCTACGCATGCTGGCGTAGCTCAACTGGCAGAGCAGCTGATTTGTAATCAGCAGGTTGTGGGTTCGATTCCAATCGCCAGCTCCAAATTCCCGTCCACCGATGTGGGCGGGGTAAAAATTTAATACGGGCGGGTTGCAGAGTGGCCAAATGCATCAGACTGTAAATCTGACGTCTCCGACTTCGGTGGTTCGAATCCACCCCCTCCCACCACAAAACAGAGGTACCCGAAATGGGTACCTCTGTTTTGTATGTGGCGTGAGGGGGTGTTTCACCGAACCACAGTTCGGGCTTCCGCCGCAAGGCGGAGCCCTGCCGAGGCTCCCGCAAGGGAAACGGCAGTATCCACCCCCTCCGTCAGTGCCTTTTCTGTATGTGGCGGGAGGAGGTGTTTCACCGAACCTACAGTTCGGGCTTCCGCCGCAAGGCGGAGCCCTGACAGGGGCCCCGTTTACGGGGTATGGCAGTATCCACCCCTCCATTTCGGGTACCTCTGTTTTGTATGTGGCGGGAGGAGGGTGCCGCGCACGAACGACGGTTCGGACTCCCGCTGTGTGGCGGCGGTAAAAGGCGGCTGAAAACGCAAAAAATTGTCGTTTATGTGTGACATAGTACTTTGCAAAAGTGCAGATATCGCCGTTTTGCGGGCAAATTTTTAATGCGCGGCAAATACCTCCATTAAAACGCTTGCGCGGCGGGCGGAGTTGTGATAGAATATGACAAGCTAATAAAATATTTTTTCTGCCACCGGGTAGATTGGAGAGTATCCGTTCTTTTGTCGTTAGGTCTTTGAAGATGAAAGAGAGGGTACATTTTTTTTGCTTTTTTGCGGCGCAAGCGGCCGCAATATTGGCACGATTGCAAGCCCCGCATAAGGTTCTGGCAAGCGGCAGTCGCCGGCAAAAAGGCAAAAACAGACCCCACACTCTCCTCAAGGAGGTATCATGAAAAAAATTTTAAACTACTTTACAAAGGGCGAGTGGGCGCTGTTTATATCGTCAGTAGTGTTGATAGTGCTCTCGTTCGCCATATTCGACAGGAGCAACTATTTAACGCTGATAGCCTCGCTCATCGGCGCGGCGTCGCTGATATTCAACGCAAAGGGGAATCCTGTGGGGCAGGCGCTGATGATTGTGTTCGGCGTGCTGTACGGCATAATCTCATACACATGCGCCTATTACGGCGAGATGATAACCTACCTGGGCATGACCCTGCCTATGGCGGTAGTTTCGCTTGTAACCTGGCTTAAAAACCCCTTTAAGGGCAAGCGCAGTCAGGTGACGATAAACAGCATCAAGGGCAAAGAATGGGCGTTTATGGCCGCGCTGACGGCCGCCGTGACGGTGGCATTTTACTTTATTTTGCGGGCGCTGAACACGGCAAACCTTATACCGAGCACCATATCGGTGGCGACGAGCTTTGCCGCTGCCTACCTCACATTCCGCCGCACGCCGTGGTTTTCGCTTGCGTATGCCGCCAACGACGTTGTGCTGATAGTACTGTGGGTGCTGGCGACGCTGGAAGATATTTCGTACCTTTCGGTGATAGTGTGCTTTGCCATGTTTTTGGTGAACGACTGCTACAGCTTTATAAACTGGCGCAAGATGCAGCGGCTGCAAAAACTTATGCGCGAATCGGACGAGAAGGAGCGGCTGCGCAAGGAGAGCGAGGCGCAGGCCGACAAATAAAATACACAAAATTAAAATATATGAATACGGCTTGCGCGCCCCGAAACGGGGCGCGCAAGCCGTATATTTTTTATTAAACAAAATTGTAAAGCGGGCCGCATTGAAACGGTCCGCATTTTTATGTATGTTCAAAAGATGTCGCGCTCGATGGGGGTATTGAAGATCTTTCCGGCCTCCTCCCCCTCTGCAAACGAAAGTATCCACATCAATTTTGTGACGGCCGCCTCGAGCGTCATGCAGCGCGCCTCGAGCACGTTGCCGCACGCGCGCAGCCTGCGGCCGACGGCGTATTTATCGAGCGAACTGCCCTCGTGCTCGGCCTGGGTGGAAAGCACCGCCGTTTTGCCCGCGCCTACGAACTTTGCAAGACGGGTGAAGAAGGCGTCGTTCTGATAGTTGGGCAGGCCGCCCGCCCCGAACGACTCTATCACAAGGCCGTCGCAGCGGCTGTCGAGATAGTCGAAGATATCGGCATTTAGCCCGGGTATCATCTTCAACACAAATACGCGCTCGTTTAAGGCATGATAGAAGCGCGGCCCGCCGACGGGCTTGGCGTCCTCGATATAATAGAAGGGCTTGCCGTCGCGCATGACGGCTATGGCGGGAAAATCTATGCTGGAAAAGGCGTTGAACGAGCGGGTGCGCGTCTTTTTGGCGCGGGTACCCAAAATTACGCTGCCGTCGAACACTATGCGCACGCCGTGGGCGTTGCCGTCGGCGCAGAACAAAAAGGCGTCCGAAAGGTTTTTGCGCGCATCGGTATCGCGCGAGTAGACCGACTTTTGCGAGCCCGTGAGCACTACCGGCTTTGCAATGTTTTGCACGAGGTATGAGAGGGCCGCCGCGGTGTATGCCATCGTGTCGGTGCCGTGCGTTACGACGAAGCCGTCGTAATCGGCGTAATTTTCCTCGATTATGCGCGCTATTTTAAGCCAATGCGGGGCATAGACGTTGGTACTGTCGAGATTGAAGGGCTGAACGGCGCGCACGTTGCACGCCTTTGCCACCTCGGGCACGCAGGCGAGCAGCTCATCCGACGAGATTGCGGGCGCAAGGCCGCCGCTCGTCTCTTTGGAGGCTATCGTGCCGCCCGTTGCTATCATAAGTATGTTCTTCATGTTTCATATTATAATATCTTTTGCCGCCGCCTGTCAAACTTATGCCGTATGGCGATATTGTTTTAACGAGAGAGCGGCGGCGCCGCAATGAAACCCCTCCTTTAATTCCTCCCCTCGAAGGGGAGGTAAAATGTGGGGCGCGGCTCCCGCTCAAAGGGGAGGTAAAATGTGGGGCGCTGCTCCCTCAAAGGGGAGATAGGAGAGCGGCGGGGCGACATTTGGGCGGACCCCTTGCCAAATGCGTAAAGCCGTGTTATAATACAGAAAAACATATGATAAGGAGGGCGGCATGGAGAAAGTTGAATATAAAAAGGTTAAGGAGCTGCTCGACGGAATGGTCAGCCTTGCGGCAAAGTGCAAAGACGGGCAGACCGCGGAGCTGGACGCCAAACTTATAATGAACTTCGGCAAGGGCAAGAGCGACACCACCTTCAGCTCTATCACCGTGGAGGGCTACACAATAACCTGCGACGGCGAGACCGAGCAGTTTGCAAACTTCGATAAGCTGTGCGCCCGCCTTGAACAGCTGGGCGCCGCCGACGGCAAGCATATTTTTATTACAAAATGCGGCGACTATAACAGCGTGGCGCAATTTGAGGCCAAGGGCGCGTTTGACACTCTCGATATGGCGGGCGTGCTGGACTTTTACCCCGAGGCGGACGAATTTGAGCTTGTGGATACCGACCCCGTGCCCGAAAAGATGAGCGACGAGCAGGTGGAAAATTTGCAGAACGAGTGCCGCGCCATTGCCGAGCGCGAAACGCGGCGGGCATACGAGGCGCTCTCCGCCAAAAAGCGCGCGGCCCTTCCGCCGTTTGAACAGCTTTGGCAGGAGATAGGCGAGGAGGTCAAGGCGCACCTTAAAAAGGTGAAATACCGCCGCTTGAAGAAGGGCGCAAGCCCCTTTATTTGCGACCACGTGGGCGAGGATACCAAATACAGCGAGCCGCTGGTGCTGTTCTGGAACGCCTACCAATCTTACGAGCAGGCCGAGCGGCAGTGCGAGCAGGCCGAATCGTTTAAGGAGGCCGCGGGCGAGGACAAGATTTTTGAAGATAAAAAGTATGCTCCCCTGCTCCCCCACCTCATCTCCTCGCGCATGACGTTCGGCTGGCACTGCACGCGCGGACCGCTTGCAAAGGTGCACCGCTTTAAGCTGAACGACGACACAAAGAAGTGGCTGAAACAATATCAGAGCGACTACGACCTTGAAAAATTGCAGGATCTGGCGCTATATTGCGGCGAAAGGTTGCTATATTCATCGTGCACGCACGAGGT
This sequence comes from uncultured Clostridia bacterium, assembly GCA_944330115.1. Lineage (GTDB taxonomy): Bacteria > Bacillota > Clostridia > Christensenellales > Borkfalkiaceae > Coproplasma. Next base: position 34,651 of record CALVIN010000001.1, on the reverse strand, counting down.
GTTCCGCAACGATTGCAGGGACAAACGATAAATTTTTATGTAAATTTTAAACATTTTTAGAAAAGCGTGGACAAATACCATCGTCAGATTGTTTTATAAGTGAAGGGGCGAAAAGCGCGCCCGTATGGACGCAATATATGCCGCGCCCGCGATGAGGAGGAAATTTATGAAAAAATTAGTATGCGCGCTGGCGATAGCCGGCGCCGCCGCGATTACATTTGCGGCAGGCTGCGCGACGGGCAGGAGTACGCTTTTGGGCGCGCCCGAACAGCCCGCGGCGTTCAAATATACCGAGAGCACGAGCGACGGCTTTGTGGCGCTTAAAGAGGCCGCAGAGAGCTTTGCAGACGGCTTTACCGCCCGCGCGATAGCCGCCGACGACGGGGCGGATAACTTTGTTGTGTCGCCCATATCGATGTATTCGGCGCTCGCCATGGCGGCGGAATGTGCCGCAGGCAGCACGCGCGAGGAGCTGCTTGGCGCGCTCAGCGCCGACTACGAGCTGCTCAGTTCGGAATTTTTGAATTTGTACCGCTCGGTGCTGCTCGACGGAAAGCACAGCACGGCCACTTTGAGCAACTCGGTATGGCTTGCCGAGGGCGCGCCCATATTGCAGGAAGGCGTGAACAGCCTTGCGCAAAGTTACGGGGCGTACTCCTACTCCGCCGACTTTGCCGGCGACAACGAGCAGGCCAACCTTGCCGTGCGGCACTTCGTTAAGGAACACACCAACGGGCTGATAGACAATGACTTCAAGCTGGACGAAGACACCTATTTTGCGCTTATCAACGCGCTGTATATAAAGGACATATGGAACATGTACGGCGATGAGCTGGCGCTCACGGAAGAGAGCTACGCCTTTGAAAACGGCGACGGCAGCGTGACTGATATGCAGCTGATGAAGGGCAAATACATTGCCGTGCGCCCCTATGATGGTGAGAACTTCACCTCCTGCTACACTAGGACAAACGCGGGCTTTGAAATAATGTTTATACTGCCAAACGAGGGGTATTCGGTGAGCGAGGTGATGACGGCGGAAAACATTGCCGCCGCCAAGAGCGCCGACTATTACGGCATAGACGAGGAGAACATGATACGCTATAACACGCGCTGCATATTCCCCGCATTTGACGCTGAGGGCAACATCGAGGCAAAGGATATTTTAAAGAATATGGGCATCGTTGAGCTGTTTGACAGCGTGAACGGCGCAAACCTTTCGAACATACTCGGCGGCGATGAGAGCGCCTGCTGCCGCTCGGCAAAGCACATAGCCAAACTTGAAGTGACAAGGCGGGGCATAGAGGGCGCGGCCGTGACCGTGATAGACGTGGGCGCGACCTCGGCCGATCCCGAGGAATATACCGAAGTTGATATCGACTTTGTAGCCGACAGGGCGTTCGGGTTCGTCCTTTTGAACAGTTACGGCACCACGCTGTTTGCCGGCGCGGTGAACGCCGTATAAACACACTTTAAATTGCGTATACAGGAGAAAATTGGTGAATATAGAGGGCCGCGGCGCGCAAAATTTGCGCGCCGCGGCCATATTTTTTTATTGTAGTTATTTAAGTGTGTGTTTTTAACCCTTCTGTCATAGTTGCGGTATGGCGCAACTATGACATCTCCCCTTCAGGGGAGACGGGAGAGCGGCTGCGCCGCGTGAAACCCTTCCCTGCCCGTCTCATTGTGCGAGCATTGTATTATAGTCGCAATGAAACCCCTCCGTCTCGCTCCGTTATACTTCGCGCGCCACCTCCCCTCGAAGGGGAGGTGAATTAGGGGATATTCCCTCGAAGGGGAGGTGATTTTTGCGGTATAGCTTCTCCCCCGAAGGAGATGTAAAACCGGGTGGGCGGGTACCTTACGCGCCTCCCCTTTGAGGGGAGGTGAGGCAAACGCCAAGTGAGCCTCGGAGGGGTTAAAACACAAGCTATACTGCTTTAATTTTTTGATATACGGCGGAGATATTTATAGACGGCGGCTACGGTTTTGGCGTCGTTTATTTCGCCGCACTCTATCATGCGCTCGACCTCGCCGAGCTCCACAAACTGAGCGTTTATGAACTCGTCCTCGTCGAGGTGGCGGCCGACCATGTTTGCACAGTCGGCGAGGTATATGTAGATTATCTCATCTGTGTAGCCGGGCGAGGGGTATATATCGATTAGGTGCTCGAGCTTTTCGGCGCGGTAGCCCGTCTCCTCCTCCAGCTCGCGCACGGCGGCGTCCTTGGGGTCCTCGCCCTTGTTGAGCTTGCCCGCGGGGATCTCCCATATCGTCTTGTTGTAGGGAAAGCGGAACTGCCGCTCTAACAGCACCTTGCTGCCGTTCACTAAGAGTACGGCCGCGCCGCCAGAGTGGTGCACCACCTCCCTTAAGGAGACGTGCCCGTTGGGCAGCTTTGCGTCGCACAGCCAGACGGTTATCACCTTGCCTTCGTACAGCGTTTTTTGCGAAAGTTTTTGCTCTTCTAACTTCATATCATTTACCCCCGAGAGTTGAGCGCAGCATTATGGAGAGCTGCGAAAAGTTGTTGTGGCAGGCGGAGTAATATTCATACCCCCTCAAGAGGGCGTATACGGTGCGCGGCCTGCTCTCGCGCACGGCGGCCTCGAGCTCGTCCAAAATGGCAAGGCCGTTCTGCTTTTCACCCTCCGGCATGAGCGAGCGGCCGATGACGTCGCGTTCGTAGGCTATGAGCATGGAGACTGCCGAAAGCTTTTCGCCGACGTCGGTGCCGGGTACGGGGCGGGGAGGCAATTCGGTCTGCACGCCCGCAGACTGCACGGGCGACGATTGAAGGCCCTGCGCGTTTTGCGCGTCCTTTGATGGCATGGCTATACCGAAGGACGACACCGAGTATGTAGGCATCTGCGGCGCGCCGAAGCTTGCGGGCCCGTAGGAATTTACCGCGGGGCGGCCGTGAGGCTCGTACATGCGGCCGGGGCCGTGGCGGGGATCGTATTTAGGGCGCCCCTTGTTGGCCTGCGCCGCGCCCGCCTGCGCGGCAGCCCGCGCCTGCCCGGGAAGCTGCAGTTTATCGCGGAAGAGTTCGCGCACGATATTTTCTAAACTTACTATCACCTCGTTGCAGAAGGTGCGGAAACTTGCGTAGTAGCCGCCGTCTTCGGGATAGAATCTGAGCAAAAACTCGTTGAAGTTTATAGTGTCGTGGTCGAACTCGACGAGCAGGCAGAATATGAACGAAAGCCTCTCGCCGGCATTTTCGGGCAAAACCAGCCTGCCGCGGTTATAGAAGCCCTCGTGCGTGGTGACAAAGCACCTGCGCTTGGCAGAGATGTAGTCGAAGCGGGAAGTCGCCTCCTGGAACAGCTGATAAAGCACGGGGCTGTTTACTATGCACTTTAAAAGGTCCTTCACCCTTGTGGTGGCCATTATGAACTTGCTGCCCCGAAGCTGCTCGCACTTTTTTAAAAATTCAGATACTTGCTCTTTTACGCTCTTCATTATCCGCCCCGAAAAAAATTTTATGCCCGCCGCGCGCCATAAGCTGCGCTGTACGGCCATGCAATACGCAAAATGCGCCGACTTTTATGTGCGCAATTCGCCCTATATGAATAGTATACCATATATTTTGCAAAATCAAATAAATTTTGAGTATTTAGTTGCTTTTAATTTATAAATTATGTATAATAATATCACTTTTTTATACTGAGGCAGAGATCTTTAAGCTATGTTGAACACCGGGGAAACTTCTATAAACAAGTTAATAATACTCTTTGTGTTCGATAAGATGGAGAGCGCCATTTCGGAGAGGACGATAGTGGACATGTGCTCCTCCTCCAACGACTGGATGGGGTATATGGACTGCGTGAACGTCATCCACAAACTTTTGGACGACAACTTTATCTGCATAGTCAACGAGGACGAGGACACGCTATATACCATCACACCCGACGGACGGGAGACGCTGGCAAACTTTTATATAAAGATACCCAAGAGCGTGCGCGAGGAGATATCGCAGTTTGTTAAAAAGAACAGCTCGCGCTACCGCAACAAGCAGGAGTGCCGCTCGGACTACTACCAGAACAAGGACGGAACGTACACCGTGTATTTGAAGATACTCGCACCCGTGCAGCCCATTCTGGAACTGAAATTTGTTGTGCCCGACAGAAAGACGGCCAATAAAATATATAAAAAATGGGAGGAAAAGGCTTCCGATCTATACGCTGTTATATACGAAAACCTTTCAGACTGACTTATGTTTTCTTACATTACAAAGGGGACGTGTTCCCGCAAGATAACCTTTGACGTAGACGCAGACAACAAAATTCACAACGTTAAATTTGCAGGCGGCTGCACCGGAAATACCCAGGGAGTGGCCAAACTGTGCGAGGGAAGGGATATCGACGAGGTGGAGAGCCTTTTGAAGGGCGTGCTCTGCCGCAACGGCACCTCCTGCCCCGACCAGCTTGCGCATGCCATAGAGGAATACAAAAATTCGGTAAAAAATGCCTGACATAGTACCGAGCAAAGGCGGTATGCCGCGGCAGCGGGCTGTTTGCGCCATCGCCACCGAGGGAAATAATTGAAAATGAAAAAACTCCGCTGCAATATGCGGAGCTTTTTATTGCCGTTTTTACTTTTTATTTTAATGATTTGAGATATTCATACATATCCGCCATATCTGTGCCGCCGAGGTCGATATAGAAGCACCTGCCGGCGTAGCCGCCATCGCTATTATAGCGGATGACGTTGAAGCCCATATAGCCGGGCTTTACTTCCACGAGCAGCCGCTCGAAGGGCAGCTCGTTTATTTTGAGCTGTTTAAAAAATACAAACTCCGCCCACACTCCCTTCTTTACCGCCTCGCGCGTGATATTATCGAGGCTGACGCCGTATGCGGGCATGACTATGGAATTTGAAAGCATGGCGCTCCAGCGGGCGCAAATATCTTTGAAGGGCGCGCTGCCCGCGGGGTAGACCTCCCTCTCCCCTTCATTGCTTATAATTATTTGCTCCGCCTGCGAAAATACCTGTTGCAGCTGCATCTTACACCTCACATATATATGATTTGCGCCCGCCGTTGCACGGCGGGCGCTTTTATTTATTGCCCTTGAATTATTATGCCTTACTTGGACTGAATATATTCATCTATGGCCTTTGCCGCCGTTTTGCCCGCGCCCATGGCGAGTATTACGGTGGCCGCGCCCGTTACGGCGTCGCCGCCCGCATATACGCCCTCTTTGCTCGTCTTGCCGGTGGCCTCTTCAACTATTATGCCGCCGCGGCGGTTTACTTCGAGTCCGGCCGTGGTGTTTTTGATGAGCGGGTTGGGGCTGGTGCCTATCGCCATTATCACGCAGTCGACGTCTATCACGTACTCGCTGCCGGGAATCTCGACGGGGCGGCGCCTGCCCTGCTCGTCGGGCTCGCCGAGCTCGCACTTTATCACCTTTACGCCCGTAACGAAGCCGTTTTTGGGGTCGCGCCTGTCGTCGGGGTTGTGGTAGCCGAGTATCTCGACGGGGTTGCGGAGGATATCGAACACGATGCCCTCCTCCTCTGCGTGCTCAACCTCCTCGCGGCGGGCGGGGATCTCCTCCATGGAGCGGCGGTAGATTATATGTACGCTCTCTGCGCCCAACCTTAGAGCCGTGCGCGCCGCGTCCATGGCGACGTTGCCGCCGCCCACTACAGCCACATGCTTTGCGTGCATTATGGGCGTATCAGAGCCCTCTTTATAGGCCTTCATGAGGTTGCTGCGCGTTAAGAATTCGTTTGCCGAATACACGCCCTTCAAGCTCTCGCCGGGGATGCCCATGAAGCGGGGAAGGCCCGCGCCCGAGCCGATGAACACCGCCTCGTAGCCCATTTCGAACAGCTCGTCGACGGTGAGCGTTTTGCCTATTACGACGTTGGTATCTACCTCTACGCCGTACTGCTTTAAGGCGTCGACCTCCTCCTTTACTATGGCCTTGGGGAGCCTGAACTCGGGTATGCCGTACACGAGCACGCCGCCCGCGGTGTGCAGCGCCTCGAACACGCTCACCTTATAGCCCTTCTTTGCAAGGTCGCCCGCGCAGGTGAGGCCTGAGGGGCCGGAACCTATTACGGCGACTTTGTGGCCGTTGGATACGGGCACGGAAGTTATGCCCTTGAAATTTTTGTTGTGATAGTCGGCAACGAAGCGCTCAAGCCTGCCTATGCCGACGGGCTCGAACTTGATGCCGAGGGTGCACTTACTCTCGCACTGCGTCTCCTGGGGGCATACCCTGCCGCATACGGCGGGCAGCGAAGAGCTGGCGGAGATTATCTTGTATGCCTCTTCAAACTCGCCCGTCTTTACCTTTGAGATAAATTCGGGTATGGATATATTTACGGGGCAGCCCGAAACGCAGGGCCTGTTTTTGCAGTTTAAGCACCTCTGCGCCTCGGCGACGGCCGTCTTTTCGTCGTAGCCCAAGGCTACCTCGTTGAAGTTATGCGCGCGCACCTTTGCGTCCTGAACGGGCATTGCGTGCTTTTTGGGATCGATAGCCATATTACTGCACCTCCTTTTTGAAGAGGTTGCACGCCTCTTCCCTTGCGTGCGCTTCGAAATCGCAATACATTCTCGAGCGCTCCATAGCCTCGTCGAAGTCAACTTCGTAGCCGTCGAAGTCGGGCCCGTCGACGCAGGCGAACTTTGTCTTTCCGCCGACGGTGAGGCGGCAGCCGCCGCACATGCCCGTGCCGTCTATCATTATGGGGTTCATCGATACGGTGACGGGCACGCCGAAGGGCTTTGCCGTGGCCACCACGAACTTCATCATTACGATGGGGCCGATGGCTATCACCATGTCGTACTTTTCGCCTGCCTCGAGCGCCTCCTTCAAGGGCTCGGTGACTACGCCCTTGCGGCCGTAGCTGCCGTCATCGGTCATAACGGTGAGCTTATCCGAGCAGGCGGCAAACTCGTCCTCGAGAATGAGAAGATCTTTGTTTCTGAAACCTATCACCGAGTGCACCTCGCAGCCGAGCGAATGGAGCTTCTGCGCTACGGGGAGGGCTATGGCGCAGCCCACGCCGCCGCCCACTATGCACACCTTTTTGAGGCCGTCGGTCTCCGTTGCCCTGCCGAGAGGGCCGCAGAAATCGGCGAGGCACTCGCCCGCCTCCTTTTGGTTGAGCTTCATGGTGGTGGCGCCCACTATCTGGAAGATTATTTTAACGGTGCCGGCCTCTCTATCGTACCCGGCGACGGTGAGGGGGATCCTCTCGCCATCTTCATCAACGCGCAGTATGACGAACTGCCCGGGCTCAGCCTTTTTTGCAACGAGCGGCGCGTATATATCCATCATGGTGACTGTGGGATTGAGTACGCGCTTTGTTTTAATTTCGTACATATCACAACTCCTTGGTCTTTACGACCTCTTTTACGTATTTTATGAGGTATATGGGATAGGGCGCGTTATGAGCCTCTTCAAACCGCACTTCGCGCACGACGCCCTTTTGCAGGCGGTTGTGCCTGCCCAGAGGAGCCATTACCTCGGCACCCTCTTTTATATCTTCAAACGGGCAGGCATACCAATATTTGTTGCCCGCGACGTTAGGATCTTCGGCAAATTCTATTGCCGTAAAACAAATCAACCGGCTCATACACCTGTATTATAGCACAATAAACGCGCGCAAAACAACAAAATAAGGCTTGCTTTTTAGGGCAAGCCTTATAAAATATTATGGCATGTTTTATAATTTTACAGGCCGCTTTTTATACATGATATACATTTGCCTGCGCGGATAGCGGCGGATATCATTCGTATTCCACTACGTCGATCCAGCGCATGAGGAAGGCCTTTTCCTCTTCGGGAGCCTTCACGAGGCGGGACGCCGCAACGATGGGTATCCACTTCTGAACGTACTGGATGGCCGTATCGGACTTCTTGCAGAAGAGCTTTAAATACCTTTCGGCCATGGCCTCTTTGCCGTTCAGATAGAACAGCAGGTAGGTGCGCGCCACGTCTGCGGCGGCGTTGCCCTGAGTGGCGTGCGCCCAGTCGATTATGTAGGGCGTTCCGTCTTTTGCCATTATCACGTTGCTGGGGTTGAAGTCGCCGTGGCAGAGCTTGGTGTGCCTCTTCATGCCGGAGAGCCTGGTGTGCAGTTCGTAGCGGGTGGTCGCGTCGAGGTCGGCGGCGCTTATCTTTCTGTTCATCTTTTCGATGAGCATGTTCAGAAGGGGTACGCGCTTGGAGTGTATGTCGCGCTGGATGTTCACGAAGAGCTCGAGATAGTCGCTGAGCTTATCGGGATTTTCCTCCATGAGCTGCTCGAGGGTGGGGCCCTCGATGTAGTCCATGGTTATCGACCAGCAGCCGTCAACTACCGATACTGCCTGGATCTTGGGTATGTTGAGGTCGGTCTCCTCCACGCGCGCCTGGTTGAGCGCCTCGTTGAGGATGTCTGCCTTGGAATAGCCCTTGTCGAAGGTCTTTATAAGCTTGTCGCCCTCTCTGTATATCTTTTTTCCCGGCCTTTCGGCCACTATTTTATCGTTGCTCATTTTTTTCCTCCTTATTTGCCGTAGTATGCGTTGAGATACATCTGCTTGATCTCGCTCATCAAAGGATAGCGGGGGTTAGCGCCCGTGCACTGGTCGTCGAACGCCTGCTCTACCATCGCGTCGAGGCGGGCAAGGAAGTCGGCCTCGTCGATGCCGTAGTCCTTTATCGTCTTCTTGATGCCTATCTTCGCCTTGAGCTCGTCGATGGCCTTGATGAGGTTGTTGAGCTTATCTTCATCCGTCTTGCCGCCGAGGCCGAGGGCTTCGGCAACCTCCGCATAGCGGCGGAGCGTCTTGGGATGATCGTACTGGCTGAACGTGCCCATCTTTGCGGGAGCTTCTGCCGCGTTGAAACGGAGAACTTCGTCGATCATGAGCGCGTTTGCTATGCCGTGAGGCAGGTGATGGAATGCGCCGAGCTTATGAGCCATGGAGTGGCACACGCCGAGGAAGGCGTTTGCGAACGCCATACCTGCCATAGTTGCGGCGTTGGCCATCTTCTCCCTCGCCTCCACGTCGGTCTGGCCGTTTTCGTAGGCGCGGGGAAGATACTTGAATATTACTTTGAGCGCCTGAATGGCGAGGCCGTCGGTGTAGTCGGTGGCCATTACCGAGGCATAGGCCTCGAGCGCGTGGGTGACTGCGTCGATACCCGAGGCAGCCGTGAGGCCCTTGGGAGCCGACATGTGCAGGTCGGTATCAACTATTGCCATGTTGGGCATGAGCTCGTAGTCGGCAAGGGGATACTTTACGCCCGTCTTTTCGTCGGTAATGACGGCGAAGGGAGTTACCTCCGAGCCGGTGCCCGCCGAGGTGGGAATGGCGATGAAGTATGCCTTTTCGCCCATCTTGGGGAAGGTGTATACCCTCTTCCTTATATCGATGAAGCGCATTGCCATGTCGAGGAAGTCGGCTTCGGGATGCTCGTAAAGTACCCACATTATCTTGCCGGCGTCCATTGCCGAGCCGCCGCCGAGGGCGATTATGGTGTCGGGCTCGAAGTTGCGCATCTGGGCAACGCCCTCGAGAGCGCATGCGAGCGTGGGATCGGGCGCTACGTTGAAGAACGTGTCGTGCGCGATGCCCATTTCGTCGAGCTTATCGGTTATGCACTTGGTGAAGCCGCTCTTGTAGAGGAAGCTGTCGGTTACGATAAACGCCTTCTTTTTGCCCATTACCGTCTTTAATTCGTCGAGGGCGACGGGCAGGCAGCCCTTCTTTATATAAACCTTCTGAGGCGCTCTGAACCAAAGCATGTTTTCCCTCCTCTCGGCGACTGATTTTATATTTAAAAGGTGCTTTACGCCGACGTTTTCGGAAACAGAGTTGCCGCCCCACGAGCCGCAGCCGAGCGTTAAGGAAGGCGCAAGCTTGAAGTTATACAGGTCGCCTATGCCGCCGTGCGACGAGGGGGTGTTGAGCAGTATGCGGCAGGTCTTCATGCGCTCGCAGAACTTGTCGAACTTGTCTTTTGCAACGTTTTCGTTGAGGTATATCGAGGAGGTGTGGCCGAAGCCGCCGTCGGCGATGAGTTTTTCGACCTTGTTGAGGGCGTCGTCGAAGTCCTTTGCCCTGTACATTGCAAGCACGGGCGAGAGCTTTTCGTGAGCGAACTCCTCGGAGATATCCACCGACTCCACTTCGCCGATTAGGACTTTGGTGCTTTCGGGCACTTCCACGCCGGCGAGCGCGGCTATCGTGTGCGCCTTCTGGCCAACGATCTTTGCGTTGAGCGCGCCGTTTATTATTATCGTCTTGCGCACCTTTTCGGTCTCTTCAGGGTTGAGGAAGTAGCAGCCGCGGTAGGCGAATTCCTTTTTAACCTTGTCATATATGCTGTCGAGCACGATGACGGACTGCTCGGAGGCGCATATCATGCCGTTATCGAAGGTCTTGGAGTGGATTATCGAGCTTACGGCGAGCAATATGTCGGCGCTGTCGTCGATTATTGCGGGCGTATTGCCGGCGCCTACGCCGAGCGCGGGCTTGCCGGAGGAGTATGCAGCCTTTACCATGCCGGGGCCGCCCGTTGCAAGGATGGTGTCGGACTCGGTCATGAGCAGGTTGGTCATCTCGAGGGAGGGGCTGTCGATCCAGCTGATTATGCCCTCGGGCGCGCCTGCCTCCACCGCTGCTTCATAAACTACCTTCGCAGCCGCGATGGTGCTCTTCTTTGCGCGGGGGTGCGGGCTGATTATAACGCCGTTGCGCGTCTTTAAGCAGATGAGCGTTTTGAATATTGCGGTAGACGTGGGGTTGGTGGTGGGAATAACCGCAGAGATGAGGCCGATGGGCTCGGCTATCTTCTTGAAGCCGTATGCCTTGTCCTCCTCTATCACGCCGCAAGTTTTGGTGAACTTGTACTTGTTGTAGATGTATTCGGCGGCGTAGTTGTTTTTGATGACCTTATCCTCCACAACGCCCATGCCGGTCTCTTCGACGGCGAGCTTTGCAAGCGGGATACGCGCCTTGTTGGCGGCGATTGCGCAAGCGAGGAAGATTTTGTCTACCTGTTCCTGCGTGTAGGTTGCAAATACCTTCTGCGCAGCCCTGACCTGTTTGATGCGCTCTTCGAGCTTTTCAACGCTGTCGCAGACGTCGTAAGTGAACTTAAACTCCATTATATTTCTCCTGAAAATAGTTTTGTACGATTGAAGATAAAATATATCGTAATTTTTTTATCGATTAGATTTTATCAAAAAAAAGCATATAGGGCAAGCGCATGAACGTGCAAATTTAAAATGGGTTATATTTGTTATATAGTAAAAAAAACAGTTAAAATCGAACAGCACGCCCGCCGACCTGCGCAAGCAGAGCTTGCTTGCCTCCCCTCAACTCCTGTTATGTTATTTGTCGATTACCAAAATAGAGGCGGTGAGAAAAACTCACCGCCTTTATTTTGGTGCGGATAACAGGAGTTGCGCCTTTGGCGGCGCGCCCCGGTGAAAGGCAGGTGTCTGCCTTTCAGTTTGCGTTATGTGCTTCGCTATTGATATTGCCCGCACGCAAACCGTTCGCTCTCGCTCACGCCTCCACCCTCAACTCCTGTTATGTTATTTGTCGATTACCAAAATAGAGGCGGTGAGAAAAACTCACCTCCTCTATTTTGGTGCGGATAACAGGAGTTGAACCTGCACGGTCGCCCACAGGAACCTGAAACCTGCGCGTCTGCCAATTCCGCCATATCCGCATTAAATTATATAGCGCGTCTGCCCGCACCATATCCGCATATTTAATATATGCATTGCTTATTACGCATAAGCAACATCTATTATAATAAAACTGAGCGGCAAAGTCAAGCCATATTTGGCAGCTTAATTTTTTATTTGAAGTAATTTTGAAGTGCCTCCACCACTATCCGCGCCAAGGGCGCATATACGGGCGGGTGGGTGGGTGCCATATATACCTCCCCTTTGAGGGGAGGAATTAAAGGTGGGGTTTCATAAGCAAAATCTATTGTTTTTCAAGATTGTCAAATACAAGCTGTAAATATTCACAAACTCCACTAAAATTTTGATTTATCTGCGTATTTTGAATTCGCACAACCGTTATGCCGACAGCTTTTAATCGATCGTCGCGCATTTTATCGCTTGCCTCGTGCTCATCTTCACAGTGCTGCGAACCATCAATTTCGATTGCAAGTTTAAGTTTGGCACAATAAAAATCTACTATATATCCACTGATTACTCTCTGCCGATAGAATTTAATTGGATATTCGCGTAAAAAATTATACCACAGCTTAAATTCCTCTTTAGTCATCTTTTTACGCAGCTCTCTTGCAAATTTTTTGTAATCGCCGGTATATTTAATGCCCATTTCATCCTCCACTATAATTATTATACAATAAAAATTTATGGGCTACAAGTAGCGAACAAAATAAATTAAATTTTTTGTAAAGTAGTTACGCCGCATTTAGTTTAGTATGTGGAACCCCTCCCTACCCTCCCCTCAAAGGGGAGGTATAGTTGGGGGTGCTCCCCTCGAAGGGGAGGTATTGTTGGGGGCTTCACTCAAAGGGGAAGTATATATGGGCGGGTGGGTGGGACTGCTTTTGTGGGAGGTAATGGCATAAAAAGAAGCGTGGCGGCAAATGCAATATTTGCCGCCACGCCCCTTGCGTTGGAAAAAAATATAAAGTGAGTTATATAGTATGTGGGCAAGTTAAAATGTTGCCAGCCTGCGGGACACCGGGGAGTTCATTGTAAGGATTATGGCGCCCGCAGGTGGAACATTATTTTTTTGCAAACCGCACCGCGAAGTGCGGCGTGCGATTTTTTTAGAAACCCTTTACTACCCTCCCCTCCGAGAGAGTGAATTTGCAGTTCAACTCAGAGAGAATGAATTTTAAGTTCAGCTCTGATCAGGTGAATTTTAAGTCCGCCTGAATGGGGAGGATAGAAAGAGCAATAGGTTGATTTAAAAAACCTTGGCTTTGCTGTAACTTATGCAGCTTCTTCGGTTGCAGGAGCTTCCTCGGAAGGAGTTTCTTCTGCAGCTGCATTGTCGGCTGCAACAGCCCATGCATAGCAAGGAAGATCGCTTTCGGGGATTTCGTCACCCTTTACTTCCTTAACTTCGAGAACATAGATCTCGCCGCAGTCTTTGCACTCAACAGCTACATAGTAGGTGCGAGTTACAACTTCGGTCTTAGGATCGGTAGTATCTACGAACCAGTAGTAGTTGCCCTCGGGGTTGTTGACCGCATTCCAATCGAAAGGTTCGTCGGGATCAACGGGGGTTACGGGATCGGTAGGTACTACGATGTGCCAATGATAACCGGTTTCACCAACAGTCTTGCGGGAAAGGCCGCCGCTGAGAGTTACTTCAAGCGAGAAGTTAGTAGCAACTTCATTATTGCTGAAGTTAGCAGCCTTTACGGTGTACTTAACGGTGAAGTTACCATAGGTGTTGTGAGTAGGCTCGGTGAAGGATACAAGGGTGTAAGCCTTATCAAGAGTGAGAACGTTGCCGTCCTGCTTGAAAGGAGTAAGCTTTATCTGGGTAGCCGTTGCGGTGCAGCCGGTGTTGGTGCAGCTGAAGGTAAGGGTGAAGGTAAGGCTAGCCTCGTCCCAAGTGTAACCCTGATAGCTGTAATCATGACCGGTAGCCTTGGTGCTGCCGCAGATCCACTGGTTGCATACGGAGCAGTGATAGAGATACCTACCGCCCTCGGTGCAGGTAGCAGCTTCGCTGTAGTATACGCTCTGGCTAAGGCCGGTAGTGTCGCCCGCGAATACAGCTTCTATAGCGTCACTTGCGCATACATTATCCCAAGTAAGGCTAACACCATCGGGGAATTCAGTAGCAACGGTAGCAGGTGCAGTATGTGCATCCCTGATGCTTACAACGATGGGAAGGCCGCAAACATCGCAGTAGAACACGCCCTTGCCGCCCGGGGTATCGCAAGTAAGAGGGAAGTTGCCGGAAGGAGTGATGCCTTCGTACTCGGCAGGATCATAGAAGATTGCGGGGTTGTCATCGATCAGCTGGCCGTTAAGGGTATGCATAGCCTTTTCGCCTTCAACGACAACGGTTATAGGATCGCCCTTTTCAGGGGTATAGCGATAGGTGGTAGTTGCGGGCTCTTCGCAGCTGGAAACGGTGGTGCCGATAACCTCTACCTGATCTTCAGGAATGTTATATACGGAGTCAGCACTTACAGTATCGCACTTTTCGCACTTAACAACGTAGTCCCAAGTTTTATCAGTAGGATCCTGAGTAAGGGTTGCCTTCCAATTATGGCCGGTAGCCTTGATGGTTTCTTCCTGAAGTTCGCCGCAAACGGTGCAGTAGTAAATTCTTGCGCCGTCGGTATCGCAGGTAGCGTCAACAACATAAACCTTGGTCTTATCTTCTGCAGCTGCAGTCTTTGCATCCGCAATAGAATCTTTTTCTACTTCAACTACCTTACCATCCGTGCCAACGGGCTCGGTGTGAGGATAAGCCATCTGAAGAACGATGGGCTGGTCGCACTCGGTGCAGTAGAATACGCCCTGAACATCGCCATCTTTGCAGCTGTTGGGAACGGAGTTACCGGAGATCTCGATCTCGGGATAGTCAACTACGCTCCAAACCTTGCTGTCATCCATGGGACCATAGGTTGCATGAACGTGGAAGGTTTCGGTTATGGGTTCAACTATGGTAACGGTCTTGCCGTCAACGGTGCCGGTGTAGGTTACAGAACCTTCTTCCTGGCAGGTAGCTTCAACCCTGGTTACGGTGTAGTCTTTAAGAGTAGTGTATTTGATTTCGCCGCAAATGGAGCAGGTCTGAGTAACATTGAGAACTTTCTCGTTGCCCTCGGTGCCTTCCTTTGCCTCATAGGTCCAGGTGTGCGCGGGAACGGGAAGAGTTACGGTTACAACCTGACGGCAAACGGAGCAGTAGTAAACTTCGTAGCCGGTATGTGCGCCTTCTTCACCAGCTTCCTTCGTGCCGCAAGCTGCTGCATAGGTGTAAACATTGTTGCGGTTTGCTTCCAGAGCAGCTGCAGCCTGAGAATCAGAAGGATTAGAATCGGTAACGGTAACAACTTCTGCATTTGCGGGCTTGGTGTGGTCAACGCGAACATTGACAACGATTATCCTGCCGCAGTCGTCGCAGGTGAATACCGCATACACGCCTTCGGTGGTGCAGTTTACAACGCCGTTGCTGTTACCGGCGATCTCCATGCCCTCGGGAAGGGAATCGGGACCGCTGTAAGAAAGAACCTTGGTGGTATCGATCGCTTCGCCGTTGAGCTTATGCTGGCCGCCGGGAAGGATGCCGTCGAATTCAACGGTAAGGCCGGTCTCTTTGTCAACATAAGTGAAGTGAGCATTCATATCTGCGGAGCAGTTTACTTCATCTTCGGTTATTTCGTATGTATACTTGGAAAGGTTTTCCTGGGTAAGCATAGGAAGCTTAACGTCGAGCGGAGTGCCGCAACGGTTGCAGAATGCAGTTGCACGACCATCTTTCTCCTCGGTAGGTTTCTGTTCCAGAGTGATCTTGTCAACGTCGTGGCCCTGAGGAGCAAGCTCTTCGAAGCGAACGAAGCCGCAGCCATATTCGCAAGGATATACGGTCCAGCCGCCCTGGCAGATGGTGCTATCCTTATCAGCTACCTGGAAGCCCTCTTCAGCATAGTGATGCTCGCCGGTTGCAGGGGTGATGTCGGTCTTAACGCCGCTCTCCTGGCCGCAGTATACGCAAGTATCAACGGTGTAGCCCTCGCTCATGCAGGTAGGAGGAACAACGGTGGACTCATAGAGGTGAGCACCGGGTGCTACGTCTATGATCTCTGCATAGCCGCAGTCTTCGCATACGCCGAGTACTTTGCCGCCCATATCGCAGGTCCAGTTAGCAACATGAGAAAGAACAGCATACTCCATGTTTGCGTGCTCGCACGTGTCATCTTCACCATCGCCAAGAGGGAAGGTTTCCGTCTTGCCGTCGCTGTAAGTAACGGTGATGGTGCTACCATCGTCGCTGACATCGAAGCCAACGATCGATACGGTAGTTTCGGTGCTGCCGCCAACGGCGCCGAGGTTTTCTTCGGTGCCATCGGAATAATAAACGATGAGTTCACCGTCTACTATCTTCATGCTCTCAACAGTCCTGCCGGAGCAACCAGCAAGGCCGAAAGCAAGAGCTACAGCGCAGCATACGACGCACAGCAACATAAGCAGCTTAATAAGCATTGACTTTGTTTTCTGTAACATCTTAGTCTTTAAATCTCCTTTATTTTTTAAAAAATTTTAACCTGAATTTGATGACCGCCACGGGGCCGGTTGAGCCGAGGACGGTGTGGCAGACATTTTTTTAAATGCCTGCGCGGGCACGAAATATCGCACCCGTGGTGGACCCTGCAAAGGATCCGAAATAACTCAATTATAATTCTCCTTTACAATACCTCCCCGCAAGATTTGTTACGCTTTCGCGCCAAGGAAAGCTTTTAAGGCGCTTACGCTTTGCGGCATTTATTATAAAATGGCAAAACATATCCCTAAATTTTCCTTGTCGCTAATCATTTTATATCATTTAGTGGGGCTTGTCAACTGTTTTAATAAAATTTATTGTTTCATTTTCACCGAGTGCTCACAAAAAAAGATGGTTTGCAAGTTTTTTGCGCGGGCGAGGCCGCGTTATCGGGCGGAATTTTGAGGGAGCGCTACGTGCAATTTAACCCTTCTGCCGCAGTTGCGCCACGGCGCAACTGCGGCATCTCCCCTTTGAGGGGAGACGAGAGAGATATCAGGCACCGCGCGCCCTCCTTATCCGATATATAATTACTTATGAAAACCCTTCCGCCCCTGCCGCGCCGTGGTGCGGCAGGGGCACCTTCCCTACAGGGACGGCAAGAGTAACATTGAGCAGCGAGTGAAACCCCTCCACCGCTGTTTATTTGCAGGGAAAGCGCTTCGCCTCGAAGGGGAGGTGAAACTTATATTATGTTATTATTGTGCGCGCGTGCGCGCGCATTGCACGGGTGCACGCGCGTATGTGACGCGTATATAATATGCGGTATAATGCTAAATATGCACATCTGACCACACATTTGCCGCCTTACGCTTTCCGCTTTTGCGCCCGATCACAGCCGTGATTGAACACAGCTTTGTGAAGTCATATTTAATATAAACTTCATTTTAAACGGCAAACAAAAAATTTTTGTGAGAATGGCGCGGCGTTCCTCCCCCGCCGTTGGTTATGGTGCAAAAAACCCTTCCGCCCCTGCCGCGCCGTGGTGCGGCAGGGGCACCTTCCCTACAGGGACGGCAAGGGGCGTCGGGCTTTGCCATTCAGGGGCGGCGAAGGAGCGATATTCAGCTTTTTTTGCAGAATTTAAGGAATTTTTCGGGGACTTCGCTATCGCTCAGCCCGGCAAGAACTGCCGTGGTGCCGGCCTCTTTCGCCTTTGTGTAGTACCATACCTTGTAATCGATCATCTCGAGATGTTCCTCAAGCTCCTCGATCTGCTTTACGACGTTTTTGCGCTGCTCGTTTAATATCGAGCCGCTCGCCGATGCTCTCGTCGCCGCGCAGGGTGCAATCGATAAACCGCTTTATGCCCTTTATCGGCATGCCGGTCGCCTTTAAACAGCCGATAAGTTTGAGCCACTCGATGTCGCTCTCTTTAAACATTCTCATTCCGCCGCTCGAGCGCTCCACAAAGGGCAGCAGCCCCTCTTTATCGTAATATCTGAGCGCCGACGGCGCTACGCCGAGCATTTCGGCGGCTTCACCCACAGTATAAATCATAATTTGTATCTCCTTGTATATCCTTGAAAATATATCCCGAATATTAAAGTTATATTGAACTTGTGAAGTTGAGATAAACTTTAATCAGTTGTATGAAAAGTATATAATACGCTCGCTCAAATGTCAAATAAAACTATACAAAATATGGTATTTAAGGCAATTTTTTGCTAATATATATTTGCAATATGATTGCGGCACGGTTTTGTTGGCGGCGGAGCGTTAACCCTTCCGGCACGCTCTGCGTGACACCGTCTCGCGCGGCGTGCGGTGTAGTACCGCCGCTGTTTATTTGCAGGTGAAACCCCTCCGCCCCTGCCGCACTACGGTGCGGCAGGGGCACCTCCCGCTCGAAGGGGAGGTATATTTGGTGGGTGCCTCGAAGGGGAGGCATATGTGTCGGTATATGAAGCCCGCGGCGGGGGCGCAAATGCGCACCCGCCGCGGGCTTCGCTCTCAATAAAAAATGCAAAAATTGATTAAAAAGAGCCGCGGTGGGCAATTACTCTTGCGGAGGAATTTTTTTATGAACCCTTTTACCGAAAGATGCAGATCGCTCGACAACAACTTTTTACCGCTGAAAAAAATGTACCCGAAGAGCTATAACAAGGAGCATACCTCGCCTTACACGAAGACGCGCGTGATACTTATGAACGGCACCGAGTTTGAATCGGCATGGTTCATGCACCAATTCGCGCGGCACTGCGACGTGCCCGAGATAAAGCAGGCGCTCGCCGTGGTGCGCAGGCAGGAGCAACAGCAGCAGAAGCGCATAAGCTGCCTTAAGCCCATAAACGAGAGCATTTTGGAGACTACCGTGGGATATGAGCAGCTTGCGATAGACCTTACCGCCGCGCTCGCGCGGCACGAGAAGGACGAAAACAATATCAAGGCGCTCAATTTTGCGCTTTTGGAGGACTTTGACCACCTGTACCGCTTTGCCAACCTTTTGAAGATGGACAAGGGGGTCGACGCCGACGCGCTGGTGGGGAAATTTACCGAAATTATGCCCGGGCGGCCGACTATCGCCGAACACCGCTACCCCGCCGACGAGGTGAAGCCGCACATAAATTGCAGGACGGCAGACCTTTACAGCAAGCTGGTGGTGAACACCATCACCGCCGCCGAACAGCAGACGATGAACTATTACATGAACATTGCGCAGTGGTATAAAAACGACTTGGGGCGCAGGCTGTATGCCGAGATAGCCATGATCGAAGAGGCGCACGTGACGCAGTATGAGAGCCTTAAAGACCCCAACGCCACCTGGCTGGAGATGTGGGTGATGCATGAATACACCGAGTGCTGGCTGTATTACTCTATGTATGAGGACGAGAGCGACGAGAATATAAAACGCATATGGCTGGAGCACTTTAAAATGGAAGTTTCGCACCTGAAAACGGCGGCGGAGATGCTTAAAAAGTATGAGCACAAGTCGTATGAAGAGGTGATAGGCGGCGCCGGCGCGGGCGCAGGTGCGGGAGAAAGTGCGGGCGCCGAGGGCAATTCGGGCGGGGATATGCGCGAACGAAAGCATATTCACGCAAAAAATTGCGGGGAATTTCCGCAGCTACTTAAACTCGGCTCGAATAAGGAATATATACGGAAGGTGCTCAAGGAGACGATAACGCTTACGATGAACGGCGAGGGATATTCCGAGCTGAAGCGGCTGCCCGACGACTTCCGCTACTTCACCTTCCAGGAGAAATTTTTAGCGGACGGGGCAAAGACGCCCTCGCACCTGGTGATTGAAAAGGCCATAAAGACGTTCGGCAAGGACTACCGCTATCAGGACGAGGAGCACCCCGTGAAGAGCCTGCGCGACAGGCAGCACGACAATGTAAACGTTGCACGCGTGAAAAGGGAATAAAATCGGTGCACAAAACCGCGATAGTTGCGGCATATGTGCGGGGCAATTTGATTTTTAAGCGCCGGGCGCCCGCAGCTTTTGGCTATGGGCGCTCGGCGCATATTTTGCATTTTTATGCCGATAACTCGATTTAAAAATGCATGAAATTTTAAGTTTTTAACTTAATTTGTCAGAGGGACTCGTGTATGGTCCTGGAGATGACGTCGTCCTGCTGCTCCTTGGTGAGCTTGTTGAAGTTGACGGCATAGCCCGATACCCTTACCGTGAGCTGGGGGTACTTTTCGGGGTGAGCCTGCGCATCGAGGAGCGTTTCGCGGTTGAACACGTTTACGTTGAGGTGGTGGCCGCCGTCCTCTACATATGCGTCGATCATATTTACAAGGTTATCTACTCTGTCGGACTTTTCCATGATATATACTCCTTTTATAAGTTTTAATTTTATTCACAAAAATCCCGTGCGGCCGCGCACGGCATTTTTCGTGAGTTTGAGGAACTAAGTTCCTCTTCGCGCGACTTTTAAGGGCCCACGAAGCGTATAGTCGCGCGAATTCACCTCAAGTGAGCCTGCTGACCGCAGCAAATAGTGGCCTGCGGCGGCGGGAAACCCGCCTTGCGACGTTATTTATTTTTAATTTCGCAAATTTTTTGCGGTAGAGCTTTAACCCTTCTGTCACGGCATTGCCGTGCCACCTCCCATTCAGGGGAGACGAGAGGGCGGCGCTGCGCAAAACCGCAATGGTTGCGGGATATGTGCGGGGCAATTCAGTTTTTGCCGAGAGATGCGGGCGTCACCGAGAAGGTGTTTGATATGCCGTCGCGCGAGTATTCGTAGGGCAGCTTTGCCACCGATTCGAGCGAGGCGAGGGCGCCGTTTTTATCGCGGCCGTGCATGGGGTTTGCGCCGGGCGCGAGGGGCTGGCCCGCCCTGCGGCCGTCGGGCGTGTTGCCCGTATTTTTGCCGTATACCACGTTTGACGTTATCGTTAAAACGCTCATCGTGGGAACGCTGCCGCGGTAGGTAGTGTGACTCTTTATCTTGGTCATAAAGGTCTTTACCAGCCATACGGCGAGCTGATCGACGCGGTCGTCGTTGTTGCCGTACTTGGGGTAGTCGCCCTCTATCTTGAAGTCGGTTATGATGCCGAACTCGTTGCGGATGGGATATACCTTTGCATACTTTATTGCGGAGAGCGAATCGGCCGCGCACGAGAGGCCTGCGACGCCCGTGGCGAAGAACCTTCTCACTTCGGTATCGTGCAGCGCCATTTCAAGCGCCTCGTAGCAGTATTTATCGTGCATGTAGTGGATGACGTTGAGCGTGTTTACATACAGCCCCGCCAGCCAGTCCATCATCTGCTCGAGCTTTGCCATTACGTCGTCGAAGTCGAGGGCGTCGTCACCGAGCACGGGCATGAACCTGGGGGATACCTGCAGTGGCTTGCCGGTGGCCTTATCCTTTAAAAGCTCGTCAGCGCCGCCGTTGAGGGCGTAGAGCAGGCACTTTGCAAGGTTGGCGCGCGCGCCGAAGAACTGCATATCCTTGCCGACACGCATGCAGCTTACGCAGCAGGCTATGCAATAGTCGTCGCCCATTTCGGGGCGCATGAGGTCGTCGCTCTCGTACTGAATTGCCGAAGTATCTATCGAGACCTTTGCGCAGTACTTTTTAAAGTTTGAGGGCAGGCGCGTTGACCACAGCACGGTGAGGTTGGGTTCGGGCGCGGGGCCTAAATTTTCGAGCGTGTGCAGCACGCGGAAGGAGTTTTTGGTGACGAGCGTTCTGCCGTCCACCCCCATGCCGCCGATAGATTCGGTGACCCACGTGGGATCGCCCGAGAACAGCTCGTTATATTCCTTTATGCGCATGAACTTTACTATGCGCAGCTTCATTATGAACTGGTCGATTATCTCCTGCGCCTCGAGCTCGGTGAGAGTGCCGCGCTTTAAGTCGCGCTCGATATAGATATCGAGGAAGGTGGAGTTGCGGCCTATCGACATGGCGGCGCCGTTCTGCTCCTTTACCGCGCCGAGGTAGCCGAAATACAGCCACTGCACGGCCTCCTCCGCATTGGCGGCGGGGCGTGTGATATCCTTGCCGTACATTGCCGCCATCTTGGCGAGGTTTTTGAGCGCCTTTATCTGCTCGGAGAGCTCCTCCCTGTCGCGCACCTTGTCGGGCGTCATATCGCCGTTCATGTTGAGCTTATCGCGCTCCTTGCAGGCGACGAGGTAGTCGGTGCCGTAGAGAGCCACGCGGCGGTAGTCGCCCACTATCCTGCCGCGGCCGTAGGTATCGGGCAGGCCGGTGAGTATGTGTGCGCGGCGGGCGAGGCGCATTTCGGGGGTGTATACGTCATACACGCCGTCGTTGTGCGTCTTGCGGTATTTGGTGAATATCTCCTTTACCTTTGGATCTATTTCATAGCCATACATATTTAGCGCCTGCTCTGCCATCTTTATGCCGCCGAAGGGCTGCAGAGAGCGCTTGAAGGGCTCGTCGGTCTGCAGGCCGACTATCTTTTCGAGGTCCTTATCGATATAGCCCGCGCCGTGAGAGGTGAGCGTGGAAACTATGGAGGTATCGGCATTCAACACGCCGCCCGCCTCGCGCTCCTTTTTAGAGAGTTCGAGGATATCGTCCCACAGCTTTTTGGTGGCCTCCGTGGCCGGCTCAAGGAAGCTGTCGTCGCCCTCGTAGGGAGTGTAGTTGCGCTGAATGAAGTCGCGCACGTTCACCTCGTCGTCGCACCATTTGCCGGGGACGAAGCCCTCCCATTCGGGGCGGTTTTCAAACTTATCACTTGCCATTTTTATGCTCCTGTATTTTGTATTCTATCCAATATCCGAGTATTTCCTGAGGTTGATAGCCGCGGCAGCTTGCAAAGGGCACGCCGCAGTCGGTAAGATACAGCGAGGGCACCGTTTGCACCTGCCACCTTTCGATTAAAGCGGCAGCCTCAGCCGCATCAAAGTAATAAAAGGGTATATCTGCCTTTTTGGCGGCCTCGCGGGCTTCGGGCATGAGCGCGTGGCAGCCCGCGCACGACTCTCCGCCTATCTCCACAAGACATATGCCGTTTAAAATATCTTTTTCTTCCATGATACAAAAGTTTTTATGCCCTATAAATGAACGGTATTTGCGCCATATTGCGGGGCAATTTGATTTTAGCCGCAAACATCATACTGTGATATCATATGGCGCCGAGTATGTTTTTGGCGTTTTGAACGCGCTCCTTTTCGGGCGGTTTTACGCCTGCGAGGGGATAGTTTATGCCGAGGTTTTTATACTTTACCTCGCCCATGGTGTGGTAGGGCAGCACCTCCACGCGCTTCACCGTTTTTAAGGTATCGATAAACTCGCGCGTGCGCTTTAAATAGCCGTCGTCGTCGGTGATGCCGGGGACGAGCACGTGGCGTATCCATATATCCTTGCCGTTTTCAGAGAGGAATTTTGCAAACGCCAGCTCGTTTTTATTATCTGCACCCGTGAGCGACTTGCACATCTGCGCATCTATATGCTTGATGTCGAGCAAAAAGAGATCGGCATACTTTAAAAGTTCGGTATGCTTATTTAAGCTTTCCTCGCTTTTCGGCTCGAACGTGATGCCCGAGGTATCGACCGCGGTGTGCACGCCCTCCTCCTTTAAAATTTTGAAGAGTTCGATAACGAAGTCGATCTGCATCAGGGGCTCGCCGCCGGAGACGGTGACGCCGCCCCCGCCCCGCCAATAGCGCTTGTAGCGCAGGGCGTTCTGCGCGACGGCCTGCGGCTCGTACTCCGTGCCGCCCGAAAACACCCAGCTGTCGGGATTGTGGCAGTATTTGCAGCGGAGCGGACAGCCCTGCATGAATATCACGAACCTTATGCCCGGGCCGTCGACCGTGCCGAAACTTTCAAACGAATGTATCCTACCCACCATAGAAACATAGACCTTACGTTCAACCGTATGCCGTTGCAAAGCAAATGCCGCCCGCCTTAAAACAGGTCAAAAAAAGGCGGTTTGCCATGCCGCGCAAAAACCGCGGTATGCCAACTGCCCAGACGAACGACATAAAACCTTACGCCCCGCCGTTCCCCTGCGGTTTTTTCCGCAAATTCGTCAGTTACGGCAGAGCTTTAACTTACGATAAGATTATAACAACAGTATTGGCCAAATGTCAAGGGTTTTTCCGTATTTTGTTTTGTAAATTTTTAACAACCACAACATATTGTGGTATGGCCGCCGCGCGGCACAACGGCGGTTTTGTGCCTAAAAGCGGGCAGAGGCGGCCTTTTACGCTTAAAAACGGGCAGATATGCCGCCCTGAAAAGGCAAAATATATATGCGGCGGGGCGGGCAAAATTTTGCCCGCCCCGCCATATTGCGCAAGATGCAATTATTTACAAGACGAATTACGATGGCCGCCCGGTTACATCACACGGGCTGTTCGCCGTTTTTGAATTTAGTTAAAAAATCGGCGATGGCCGCGTTTGCGAGTTTTGCCGCCCTGCCCATCCACATGAGCGAAAAACAGTGATTATCGCGCAGTTTTACCGAAGAAAATTCGCGGAAGGGGACGCCGTTTGCGCGCAGCGCGGGCAAAAGCTTTGTGTGCTGATTTTTGCAGAGGATATCCTTGCAGGAATATATCACCATGCAGGGCGGGAAATCGGGCGTGACGAGCGAAGGGATATCGCACAGCTCCCTCCACTCATATTTTGCAATCCCCGCGGGCGAGGCGCCCGTAGTATCGCAAAACACATATTTGCCGAGGTTGAAGAGCATCTTTTGCGTGGCCAAGAGGTGCATATCGTACACGCCGCAATTCAAGAGTGCCGCGCCGAACTTTACGGGTGCGCGCACACCGAGTTTTTGGCAGAGCTCAGGCTGCGCCGCAAGGCAGGCGAGGAATGAGGCATAGTAGGCGCCCGCGCTGTCGCCCGCGACGACGATGCGCGAGATATCGAGCCCGTAGTTTGCGGCGTTTTGATGCAGCCAGCAGAGCGCGGAGGCTATCTGACGGTGCTGCGCGGGGAACCTGCACCCGGGCGCGAGGCCGTAGTTTACGTTTACCACGGCATAGCCCAAGGTAGCAAACCAGCGCGCGAGCGCGCGGCGGTGGTGCTTATCGCCCGCCTCGAAGCCGCCGCCGTGCAGGTAAAATATTACGGGCAGCCCCTCCGCTCCTCTCAGTTTGCAGATATCGAGGCGGCAGACCGAGGGAGCGGAACTATCGTACACTATATCCGATATCACGCTGAACTGCACGCCCGTAAATTTTGTGCACCGCCGCCTGTTCTGGCGCCCTTCGTAGCAAAAATCTATCCCCTTAAAAAACAAATTGTGAAAACTCATATTCTCTTCTTCATACGTGATAAGTATTTATATGTTCATTTTAGCACGAAAGGACGGAATTGTAAACGCCGTTTGCCCGTGCGTGCGGCAAAAAATTACGGCAACACATAAAAATTGTTGATATAAAAAGGTAAAAAAAGCGGCAAAAGGGGCGCGGGCACTTACAAAGTGCCCGCGCCCGGAATAACGGCTTTTATGCCGCGTTTTATATTGTAAATTTTTGCCCGGCGCGCGGTGGATATGCGGCGCTGTAATTTGAATCGGGCCGCACATATGCGCCAACGAACGGGGTTTGCCGGCCGTTCAAGGTCATACATTATGCAAATACGCTCAGTCTACCGCCCGCTTTTCGGCCTTGAAGGCAAAGCCGCCCTCGCCGTCCGAATCGACGGTGACGAGCTCGCCGGGGCGGACGTGGCCGGAGAGGATCTCGTCGGACAGTCTGTCCTCTATGCGCTTTTGCACCACCCTCTTCATCGGCCTTGCGCCGTACTCCTCGCTGTAGCCCTCTTCAAGCAGCTTATCCATGGCGGCACGCGTGATATTGAGAGTGATATTCTTCACCTTGAGCTTTTCGGAGAGGCCCTCGATTATCTTTTCGCATATCTTGCCCTGCTCTTCGCGGGTGAGCTTGCGGAAGATTATTATGTCGTCGAGCCTGTTCAAAAACTCGGGCTTGAACTGTTCGCGCAGGGCGTCCATGATGTTTTCGCGCATGTCGACGTAGCCGTCGTCGTCCTCGGTGCGGAAGCCGAAGTTAGACATCTTTTTTATCTGGCCGGCGCCGACGTTGGACGTCATGATGATTATGGTGTTCTTGAAGTTTATCACCCTGCCCTTACTGTCGGTAAGCCTGCCGTCGTCGAGTATCTGCAAGAGAATGTTGAACACGTCGGGGTGGGCCTTTTCGATCTCGTCGAAGAGCACCACGCTGTAGGGCTTGCGCCTTATCTTTTCGGTGAGCTGGCCGCCGTTGTTATCGTCGTACCCTACATATCCCGGAGGCGCGCCGATGAGCTTGGATACCGTATGCTTTTCCATGAACTCCGACATATCCAGCCTTACCATCAGCTTTTCGTCGCCGAACATGCACTCGGCGAGCGCCTTGGCAAGGTCGGTCTTGCCCACGCCCGTGGGGCCGACGAATATGAAGGAGCCGATGGGTTTATTGGGCTCGTTGAGCCCCGCCCTTGCGCGGCGAATGGCACGCGCCACGGCAGACACGGCCTCATCCTGGCCGATTATGCGCTTGTGAAGATTCTCTTCGAGATGCAACAGTTTTTCGCTCTCGGCCTCGGTGAGTTTGGTTACGGGAACGCCCGTCCAGCCGCTGACTATCTGGGCGATCTCATCGGAGCCGATGCTGGCGGCATTGGTATTGGAGCCGCCCTTCCAGTCCTTTTTGGCGGCCGCTATCTCCTGCTGAACGCCGTTCATCTCCTCGAGCAGCTTTTGCGCCAGGCCGTAATTTTCGTCCTTGGCGGCCTTCTGCTTCTCCTGCGAGAGCCTCTTTAACTTATCTTCGAGCTCCTTTACGGCGGCGGGGGTATTGTAGCTGTTCAGCCTTGCGCGGGAGGCAGCCTCGTCGATGAGGTCGATCGCCTTATCGGGGAGGTACCTGTCGGTTATATACCTGTCGGAAAGCGTTGCGGCGGCGATTATAGCCTCGTCGGTTATTACCACCTTGTGGTGCGCCTCGTACTTGTCGCGCAGGCCGCGCAGTATCTCTATGGTGTCCTCGACCGAGGGCTCATCCACCTGAACGGGGGTGAAGCGGCGCTCGAGAGCGGCGTCCTTTTCGATATACTTGCGGTACTCCTCGAGCGTGGTGGCGCCTATCGTCTGCAATTCGCCGCGGGCGAGCATGGGCTTTAATATATTTGCGGCGTCCATATTGCCGTCGCTTGTGGAGCCCGCGCCCACGAGCTGGTGAATTTCATCTATGAACAGAATTATGTTGCCGCTGGCCTTGATTTCGTTTATGGCGTTTTTGAGCCTCTCTTCGAAGTCGCCGCGGTACTTGGAGCCCGCTACCATGCTTGCAAGGTCGAGTGAGAACACTATCTTGTTTTTGAGAAGGTCGGGCACCTGGTTATTAACTATTGCCTGCGCCAGCCCCTCTACCACCGCCGACTTACCGACGCCCGGCTCGCCTATGAGCACGGGGTTGTTTTTTGTGCGGCGCGAGAGTACCTGAATTATCTTGTCGATCTCCTTCTTTCTGCCTATCACGGGGTCGATCTTGCCCTCGCGCGCCTTCTGCGTGAGGTTGGTGCCGTACTTTTCGATCTCGCCGAGAGATTCGCTCTTGTTGGCGGGACGCTGCGCCTGACGGGGCTTTTCGCCGTTGTTTACCACTCTGAAGAAGGCGGTGAACGAACCCATGCCGTCGTTTGACGGCTCATCCTCGGAGAGGCCGTCCTGAAGGACGACTTCGAGCTTGGCCGCAAGACGGCTTATGTTTATGCCGAGCGCCTTGAATATTGCCATGGCGAGGCAGTTGGGCTCGCTCATCACGGCATACAGCATATGCTCGGTGCCCGCGAGTGCGTCATCGCCGCCCACGCGCACTGCTATTTCCACAGCCTGGATGAGCATGTGCTTCGTTCTGGGCGTGAAGCCCTTTATATTTGAGTCGCGGTCGATAGACTGAGCGAAGTATGCGCGGTAGGCAGGCTCCTGCACGCCAAACATATTCATGACCTTGCATGCCGTACATTCGGGCGTGTTGAGCATGGCGAACACTATGTGCTCGCTGCCGATATAGCTGCTGCCGTACAGCGCCGCGGCGCTCTGAGCCTTATCGATCACTTCAAGAAGATTAGAGGTGAATTTGCCGTAGTCTTCCATTCTGTTTTCCTCCTTTGCTCCCCGCAAAAATGCGGAGCCTTCAATAAATATGCACGGCAAGCCGCGCACACAGCTTTTTCCTTTTATTTAAACCCGGATCCATATAAAAAATCAGGAATAAATAAAATATTTTATATTTTTAAATTTATTTTTGATTTTTATTTTAATTTTTTTGTGTTTTTACGCTTGCAAAAGCGCGTTGCATGCGGCATATGTGCCGCCCTTTTAAACAGACGCCGGATTTGCAAGACGCATGCCGATAAATAAAAATAATTTATTTTATTTGCAAAAAATATTTTCAACGGCATTTTTTGCGCATGCCGCGCCTTATCTCCGCGCACCCTGCGCAACGAGGCGCGTTATATAGTCTGATACGTGTTTGGCGCGGTATACGTCGCGCTCATCGGGCGAAAGCTCGCGCCCGGCGGCGCTGTTCAGGTTATATGGCTGCATGCTCATGACGAGGTCGTCGATGGCGCTGACGTTGGCAATGGGGATATAGCCCAGGCAGGCGCCCAGCTTTACGTCGGCCGCGAGCGAGGCGAGCTCGCCCGAGGAGAGCACCACGCAGTTTGTTATTATGCCGTATGCGCGCATGCACTTATCCTTTACAGCAAGGCGGGAGGGCCCGTTTTTGAGCCTTTCGCGCTCGGCGAGTTCTATCGCGCGTATTTTGCGGGCGGTGGCGTCTACCTGAGAGATTATCTCCTCCTCAGAGTGCCCCAAAGTTACCTCGTTGCTTATCTGATAGGTATAGCCCTCGGCCTCGCTGCCCTCGCCGTACACTCCGCGCACGGTGTGGCCGTGGTTTACTATGATCGAGCACACCACCTCGCGCAGTTTGCCGTTTATTGTTACCGCGGGAAGAAAGAGCATTACCGAGGCGCGCAGCCCCGTGCCCAGGTTTGTGGGACAGGCGGTGAGATAGCCGAGCTGTTCATCGTAGGCAAACTTAATTGAGCGGCCTATTTTGCTGTCTATCTCGGAGAGCTGCCTGTATGCACCGGCGAGCCTGAGGCCCTTTACTATGCACTGTTCGCGCAGGTGGTCCTCCTCGTTTATCATCACCGATATGCTCTGATCGCCGTTTATGAGGGCGGCGCTGTAGCGCCTGCGCTCGAGAAGGGCGGGACTTATGAGGTGATTTTCCTTTAAAAAGTTGGCCTTGTCGTCGGAGATGGCGTCCATATAGTACAAGACGAAGTCGTCGAGACGGTTGAGGCCGGAGGAAACCAGCCTTATTATCTCCTTTGCCTGTTTTTCGTCCTTTAAATGCGATGGAAAGGGATAGCCCTCCAAATTTCTGGCAAGGCGTATGCGCGTGGAGATTATGGTGCCGTCGTTTGCTATGCTCATTTCCCCTCCCCGTCAGACATGAGTTTTCTCACCTCTGATATCTTTAAATTTATGCGCTCGGCATCTGGATAGCGCCGCTCGCGCACGGCGAGCTCGAGCTCCTCCTGCAGGCGGGAAAGTTTGCGCGTAAGGTCCTGCTCGCGGGCGTCCTGTCCCACTTTGCCTACGTGCACCACTTTGCCCTGGATGCGCTCGATATACGGCATGAGCTCCTCTTTGAACACGTCGTAGCAGGTAGCGCAGCCCAGAAGCCCCGTGCGCTCGAAATCGGAATATGCCATTCCGCACACCGGGCAGTTGCTCATGCGCCGCCTTGCGGGCTGAGCAATGAGGCCGGAGAGCATATCGTTGCCGGCCGCCGAATTTATCGAGCCGAACAGCTCTGTGTAGCACGCGCGGCAGAGATTATAGCCTATCTTTTTGCCGTTTATCTCTTCGACGTGGTTTACGGTAGCCTGATTTTTTTTACAGCGCTGACAGAGCATGGCCTGCGATATACCTCCCTTTGCACTTTTGTATTTTGCCGCAGAATTTATTATATGCCGACGGCATTATAATACAATATAATTATAATACATTTCTGCGATATGTAAACACAAAGTTTTGGGCGGTATGCGAAAATTTTGCAGAATATTGCGACTATGTAACAATATGCGCCCGCACGGCAAATAAAACGCGGCAATAGGGCAAAAAAACACAATGTAACACGCGTGTACGCACTTTGCAACAACCTTGATATTGATTTTAAGGCAGGCATGGTTTATAATATAATAAAAAATGACGCAAGAAGGAGGCCCTTATGGATGAATACGACAAGAGCGGCGCATACGGCGAACGCGGCAGCAAGCCGCAAAACGACATGGAACAAAGCGAAAAAAGGCGCAACACCAAGGCAAAGGCAATATGGGCCGCGCTGATTTGCATATTCGGCCTGGCGCTGATTATCGGCGGCGCCGCCGTGCGCAGCGGGCCCTTGTGGGGCGCGGGCAGCCTGGCGCTCGCCGCAGTTTTATGTATTACCACCATATTTACAAGAAGCACAGACACGCTCATGCTTGCGCTGATACTTCTTGTGCCGGCAATTATCCTGCTGTTTATAATTGCGCGCGAAAAAATGAAAAAACGCCTGCATCTGCGCAGCTTTTTGCCCTACTGGGGCATCATTGCCGAGGCAGCGTGCGTTCCGCTGGCTCTGCTTAGCATCGAAACTTCCTATCTGACAACATCATTGGGCTTTTTTATATTATTGGTTGCATTTTTCTGCCCTGTATTCGGAATGGTGGCAGGAATCGTCGCTATTACTCAAAAAAGGAAGGAATGCAGCACGGGCGGATTTGTTACGGCGATAATCGACATAGCTCTCCCTCCTCTTGCCGTGATAATACCTATCCTGCTGATCAGCCAGGGTGTGATAGTCATCACGTTTATGTGAGGCGGATATGAGCGTTAAATTGAAGCGCTTACTTGTAATTATAATACATAATCGCAGATTTAAAATAAAAAAGGGGGCAAAACTATGAAAAACGACATGGACGAGAGGGCGGAAGCTCCGCCCGAAGAGCACAGCATTGACGAAAAGCCCGCAGGCGCGGAGCAGGCGCCACAAAAAACAAAACGCAAACTTGGCGGCAAAACTGTTGCGCTGATAGTGTGCGGGGCGCTGGTCGCATTTTTCGGGCTGGTGACCCTGATTTTGCGCGATCCGTTCACTTTGGTCCTTACGGTATTGTTGGCAATACCCGTGATAACGCTGGCAATAGTCATAGCGCGCGATAAATACGTGAAACGCCACCCGAAATACAGCTTTTTGCCATACTGGGGCATCATTGCCGAGGCTATATGCGTGCCGCTCGCTCTGCTGGGCGGAGCGTCGCTGTTGCTCCCCGCAATGCAGATGTTCGGCCTGATAATGGTGCTCGCAGCCGTCGCATGCCCGGTATTCGGCATCACTGCAGGCATCGCCACGCTGGCGCAGGGCAGAAAGAACTGCAGCGCGGGCGGATTTGTTACGGCGATAATCGATATAATTATCCCACCGCTTGCCGTGGCGATAGTCATACTTCTGTTCAGCCTTGACGTGATAGTAATCACGCTGATGTGAGGTGCAGAGATGAGCGTTAAATTGAAGCATGCCCTTATATTATGCGCGCGCATTGCGGGCACCGTGGCGGCGTTTGCCGTTGCCGCCGTAGTTTTGAACGAATTTGACTATTTTACGCAATGGTCGCAGGTAGACAACGTTATCGGCGCGCTGCCCATAGCCTTCGCACTGCTGTTTGCGGGCGGGTGCACGATACTGATATGGATGAAACACGGCAAAAAGAGCGCGCCTTTTGCCATAGTTTTAGCCGTGTTTGTTGCGCTGACAGCCATATTATACCCCAACGCCCTGCGCGGCAACTGGTGGATAAACTACGGTTACAGCACAGAGGGCGACAGCCCCGACATAAGCGTGTACGAACCCTTTAAGGAGGGCACGCTGGCGGCGAGCCTGAACGAGGAAGCCACCCTGCATTTAGAGGGCGACCTGCCCGTGCTTGACGGGGCGATCGCACTGTACCCCGTGTATGCGGCGTTTGCGCAGGCCGTGTATGAGGAGAGCGACTATTCTCCCGACGCGGTGCGCTGCAACAACACGAAAGTTGCGTATGAGGACATAATCTCGGGCGAGGCCGACATAGTGTTCTGCGCTGCGCCCTCGGCAAGCCAGCGCGCGGCGGCAGAAGAAGCGGGCGTGGAGCTCGTTTTGACGCCAATTGCAAAGGAGGCGTTTGTGTTCATAGTGGGCGCAAGCAACCCGATAGAAAACCTGACCACACAGCAGATATACAACATATACACGGGCAAGACGGCCATGTGGCGCACGCTCGGCTGGGAGGAAGGCGGGCAGATAATAGCCTTCCGCCGCCCTGAAGTTTCGGGCAGCGAGGCGGGGCTGAACAACATAGTAATGAAGGACTTACCCGTGCTCGCGCCGCAGCCGCTGCCCGACTGGGCTATAGACGGCAGCAACAGCCTTATGCAGCAGGTTTCGGTATGGCACGACGGCGTGCAGCCCGCGATTGGGTATTCCTATCGCTACTTTGCGCAGACCATGTACCCCAACCAGGACACAAAACTGCTCTCCATAGACGGATATGCGCCCACCGACGAAAATATACGAAGCGGCGACTACCCGTTTATCGCGGAGGTCTACGCCGTGACGAACGGCGAGCCCGAGGGCGTGATCGCAGAATTTATAGACTGGATACTCTCCCCGCAGGGGCAGTACCTTATAGAGCAGACGGGCTATGCGTCAATTAATTAAATTAAAAAAACATGCTGAGCGGTGCGCGCCTGTAAACTAAAGGCGCGCACCGCACTTTTTAAA
Source organism: uncultured Clostridia bacterium (assembly GCA_944330115.1). Lineage (GTDB taxonomy): Bacteria > Bacillota > Clostridia > Christensenellales > Borkfalkiaceae > Coproplasma. The sequence continues at coordinate 2,132 of CALVIN010000001.1, read as the reverse complement.
AATTTTTTACACAATGTGCACATTTTATCGCTCTTAAAATATTGATTATCGCGTTTTTTTGTGGTATAATCGCTTACGGAAAACAAGCGGCGGAAATTTCGTAAGGTTTTGGCGCCGCGGCGAATTTTTAAACGGAGGAACACAAAATGCAATATTCAAAAGACGTTGAAAATATGATTTGTGTTGCCAAGGGCGTTTCGGGCAGATTCGAACACGGCCCCGCCCCCATTCCCGAAGAAGGGCAGTGGATCCAGGCAAAGGAAATCAAGGATATCAAAGGTCTTACCCACGGCGTGGGCTGGTGCGCTCCCCAGCAGGGCGCCTGCAAACTTACGCTCAACGTTAAAGACGGCGTTATTCAGGAGGCGCTCGTTGAAACCATCGGCTGCTCAGGCATGACCCATTCCGCCGCCATGGCCGCAGAAATACTTCCCGGCAAGACCATACTTGAAGCGCTGAACACCGACCTCGTTTGCGACGCGATAAACACCGCCATGCGCGAATTGTTCCTGCAGATAGTTTACGGCAGGACGCAGTCTGCCTTCTCCGACGACGGCCTCGTTATAGGCGCGGGCCTTGAGGACCTGGGCAAGGGCCTCAGATCTCAGGTGGGCACCATGTACGGCACCAAGCTCAAGGGCGTCAGATACCTTGAGATGGCAGAGGGCTACGTGCTTTCGATAGCGCTCGATAAGAACAACGAAGTTTGCGGCTATAAGTTCGTTTCGCTCGGCAAGATGACCGACTTTATAAAGAAGGGCCTTACCCCCAACGAGGCGTATGAGAAATCAATAGGCACTTACGGCAGATACACCAAGGAACAGGGCGCCGTAAAGCATATCGACCCCAGAACGGACAAGGAGGTTGACTAATTATGGCACTTTTTGAAGGATATGAGAGGAGAGTCGACAAAATTCTCTCCGTGCTTAAAGAATACGGCATAAACAGCATCGAGGAATGCAGGGATATCTGCCTTTCGAAGGGCGTTGACTGCGAAAAGATAGTCCGCGGTACCCAGCCCATATGCTTCGACAACGCCGTTTGGGCATACACCGTAGGCGCGGCCATCGCCATAAAGAAGGGCTGCACCAAGGCCGTTGACGCAGCCGCCGCAATAGGCGTAGGCCTTCAGAGCTTCTGCATCCCCGGCTCTGTTGCAGAGAACAGAAAGGTCGGCCTCGGCCACGGCAACCTCGGCGCAATGCTCCTGCACGAAGATACCGATTGCTTCTGCTTCCTTGCAGGACACGAATCTTTCGCGGCAGCCGAAGGCGCCATAAAGATCGCCGAAAACGCGAACAAGGTGCGCGTAAAGCCCCTCCGCGTTATACTCAACGGCCTGGGCAAGGACGCAGCTTATATAATTTCGCGCATAAACGGCTTCACCTATGTGCGCACGCAGTTCGATCCCTACACCGAGACCGTTAAAGTTACCGATACGGTGGCCTTCTCCGAGGGCAGCCGCGCAAAGGTAAAGTGCTACGGCGCAGACTCCGTTCCCGAAGGCGTTGCGATAATGCAGCTTGAGAACGTATCCGTTTCCATCACCGGCAACTCCACCAACCCCACCCGCTTCCAGCATCCCGTTGCAGGCACCTACAAGAAGTGGTGCAACGAGAACGGCAGAAAGTACTTCTCGGTTGCATCGGGCGGCGGCACGGGCAGAACGCTGCACCCCGACAACATGGCTGCAGGCCCCGCAAGCTACGGCATGACCGATACGATGGGCAGAATGCACTCCGACGCGCAGTTCGCAGGTTCCTCCTCCGTTCCCGCGCACGTTGAAATGATGGGCCTCATCGGCATGGGCAACAACCCTATGGTCGGCGCTACCGTTGCCGTTGCAGTTGCCGTTCAGGAAGGCATGAGCAAGTAAGACACACAAGATATTGTGTTTTAACTCAATTAAATAACAAAATAAAGTGGTTTTGGAAATTTTCCAAAACCACTTTTCTTGTTAAATTTCTCAACCATAGGGTTGAACGGGCTCTCAGTTCAACATTAGTTCAACATTCATTACCAATGTTGAACTGAGTTCAACGTCCGATTTTTTTACCGATGTTGAATTTTTCGGCAAAAATTCAACATCATTCTACTATGTCTATTCAATTATACAGTTTATTAACTACAGC